>NZ_JACJIA010000011.1:2367-357119 GCF_014138665.1 Actinomadura kijaniata | reverse complement strand
TTGCCGCCGGAGAACAGCAGGACCGGGCGTTCGAACTCGGCCGCCACCTCACGGATGATGTGGACCGACTCGGCTTCCAGCACGTCCAACTGGGAGGGCGACAGGGTCGTCGCGGAGCGGCTCATGAGACGGGGTCGATCTCGTCGAGGCGGACGTCGCGTTCGGCGAACACGACGAGCAGGCGCTCGATCGCGTACAGGAACGCGCGGATCCGCTCGGGTGGCAGGTGGCGGGTGTCGGCGAGCAGGCTGAGCCGCATCGCCTCGGGGTCGCCTATGACCTCGAACGCCTCCAGGAAGAAGGCGACGGTGGCCCGGTCGGTCCTCTCCTCCCAGCGGAAGGAGGTGTCGGCCGGAGGGCCGGCCGGCGTCCCGGTTCCCGCGGCGCCTCGCGCCGGGGTCCACATGTCGTTGAAGACGACGTCCAGTTCGACGCCGTGCTCGGTGAGCAGCCGCGCCGCGGCCTCGGGGTCGCAGCGGCCGTGCCGCTGCGCGCGCAGGAAGGCCACCCGTGAGATCTGCGCCACCTGCTGGAGGGTGTCGGCGCACAGGTCGACCACCAGGGGCGCCTCCATGCTCAGGTTGGCGATGCTGTGCCGGGTCTCCGGCCGGCCCCGGTTGCCCACCACCGCCCGCAGCGAGCACCGGTCCCTTCCGGTGTGGCGGCCGACGAGCGCGGCCATCACGGCCAGGAGCACGTAGGAGGTGCCGATGCCGCAGCGTGCGGCGGCCTTGCGCAGCGCCCGCGCCGCGACCTCCGAGTTGATGCCGCCGCGCCAGTACCGTTCCGCCTGCCCGGGGCCTGCGGGGGCCGGGAACATGGCGGGCGGGGCGGCGGCCAGCTCGGTGCGCCAGTGGTCCAGCGAGCGGTTCAGCACGCGCCGCCCCGCCTCCGCCCGCTCGGACTCGGCCAGGTCGATCGGGTGGACCGGCGGCGTGCCGGCGAGCTCGTGCCCTTCCAGCAGGCGGACCAGCTCCCCGTACAGCACGCGGGTGCCGAGGAAATCCGCCGAGAGGTGGGTCGTGCCGAACATGACGAGCAGGGGCTCGCCCTCCACCGCTCCGATCCGCACGCGGAAGGGCAGCCCCGCGGCCAGGTCGTAGGGGGTGTCCTCCATCTCGGGCAGCCAGGCGTGCACGGCCTCGAAGGGGTCCTCGTCCGCGGCGAGGTCGACGACCTCGATCTCCACCGCGCCCTCCGGCACGACCACCTGCTCGGGGTGCCCGTCCGGCCGGGTCCGGAACCGGGTCCGCAACGGTTCGTGCCGCTCCATCAGCCGTCCCAGCGCCTCCACCACGTCCTCGGCCTTGAGGCCGGGCGGGAGCGGTCCGCCGCCCACGATGTTGACGTACGTCGCCAGGCCCTGCTGGCTGAGCAGCGCCTCGGGCCACACCTCCAGCTGCGCCCAGCTCAGGGGGCCGCTGCGGGCGGTGTGCGGGGCGGAGAACGCGACGGTGTGGCGGGTGGTCTCCATCAGCGGGCGCCTTTCTCGTCGGCGGGCAGGATCACCTCGGGTGGGGGCGGGTCGCGGTGGAGCAGGTCCACCAGCTCGGCGCGGTTCCGCAGCACCTGGAGCTGGCTGACCGAGCCCTTGTCGGTGACCTCGCCCGCCGTGGGGTCGGGCGGTTCGGTCATGAGCAGCAGCCGTTCGACGCGGCGCGAGGACCGCTGCCCGGCGTTGAACCGGGCGAGCGCCCGGGCGAGGTCGTGCCGCAGCGACACGGGGTCGGCGGTGCGGCGGGGCCAGACCAGCGCTCCGGCGCAGGCGCGGCCCGATCCGGTGATGACCGCTTCGGAGAGCGCGCCCAGGGCCGCCAGCAGCGACGCGCGCAGCGTGCCCACGCGCACCCAGGTCCCGGTGGCCAGCTTGAAGTCCTCGGCGATGCGGCCCTCGAACACCAGTCCCCGGCAGGGGTCCTCCTCGTCGACCGGCCGCCCGGCGTCACCGGTGCGGTAGAAGCCCTCCTCGTCGAACGCGGCGGCGGTGAGGGCGGGGTCGCCCAGGTAGCCGGGCATCACCGTGGGGCCCGCGGCCCGCATCTCCCAGCGTCCGCCGACCGGGGCGAGCTTGAGCCGGATCCCCGGCAGCGGAACGCCGATCGCGCCGGGCTCCTCGGTGTCCAGGTGCGCGGAGGTGATCGCCGAGGCCGTCTCGGTGAGGCCCCAGGAGGAGGTGAAGCGGACCCGGTCGTCGGCGAACCGCTCGGCCAGCCGGAGCATGCGCGTGCGCAGCGTCTCCGGCAGCGGGGCGCCCGCGCTGAACAGCAGTCGCAGCCGGACGAAGAACTTCTTGGCCAGCACCGAGTCGCGTTCCAGCTCGTCGGCCAGCAGCGCGAAGCCCGCGGGCACGTTGAAGTACACGTTGGGCGAGACCTCGGCGAGGTTGCGCAGGCTGCGCGGGAACAGCGCGGGGGTGGGGCCGCCGTCGTCGATGTGCAGGGTGCCGCCGTTGGTCAGCACCATGTGCAGGTTGTGGTTGCCGCCGAAGGTGTGGTTCCACGGCAGCCAGTCGACCAGGCTGAGCGGGGTCTCGGAGAGGAACGGCCAGACCTGCCGCATCATCTGCTGCACCGCGCAGAGCATCCGGTGCGTGTTGGGGACCGCCTTGGGGTCGCCGGTGGAGCCGCTGGTGAAGAAGATCCTGGCGACGGTGTCGGGGCCGACCGCCGCGCGGGCCGCGCCGAGCCGTTCGCCGGGTCCGGTGCGCAGCAGGTCGCCGAACGGCTCCCCGCCGCCGCCCCGCCCGACGACCGCGACCGGGGACAGGTCGGTGACGGCCTCCAGCGCCGCGGCGTACTCGCGGCCGTCCTCGGCGTACACCGCGCCGGGCGCGGCCATCTCGACGACCCGCCGCAGGCGCCGGTGGCCGTGGCTCTTGGAGTAGGCGGGGCTGAGCGAGATCACCGGTATACCCGCGACGTACCCGGCGAGGATGAGCTGGAGGTGCCGCAGCGAGTTGCCCGACAGCACCACCAGCGGGCGGTCCCGGTCCAGGCCGCGCCGCAGCAGCGCCTCGCCCAGCGACTCCGCGCGCGGCAATGCCTGCGCGTAGGTGAGCCGGTCCCAGTACCCCAGCCGGCGTTCGGCGGCCAGCACCGCCTCGGGGCGCTCGGCCGCCCAGCGGCGCAGGGAGCCCACCAGGTCGGTGTCGTGAGGCTCCAGGGGTACCGTCGACGACAGCAGCACCGTGCCGTCGGGGCGGTGGCGGGCCTCCACCCGGGGGTCGGCGAATATCCGCGCGGTCGGTCTCAAAGTCATCACCTGGATCCATCACGAAGGGCACCGGTCGCCGCACCCTAGGCTCGGCTCTCCGGGCGGGTGAACGCCCATTTGGTCCTTCTTTCCTGCGCCCTCGGTCGCCGGTCGGGCCCGCTCGTCCGCCCTGCCGATGCGGGCAGGCCCATCGGGACAGCGCGATGGGGCGCACCGACGGAACTTGGGACCGCGGGCGCGGGCTCCGCACACTGGGGGCCCGCCGCCGGAATCCGCCGTCGACGGGCGCCGAGACCGCGCCGAGGTGAGCTGTATGGGGACCGAAGCCGCACTCCGGGACCGCTCCGATCCCGATCTCCGTGTCGTCGTCACCGGTTTCGGTGTCATCTCCAGCATCGGGATCGGCCGCGACGGGTTCCTGGAGGCGTTGCGGGCGGGCCGGTGCGGCGTCTCCCCGATCAGCGGGTGGGACACCACCGGGTTCCGGTACGCCAACGCCCACGAGGTCCCCGGCTTCGACCCGCAGGCACAGCTGCGGAGGCTGGAGCCGGGCCGGTTCGGCAAGGTCGGGGCCCAGGCGGCGGTCGCCGCGCGGATGGCGATGGAGGACGCCGGTCTCGACCCCGCCTCGGTGCGGGACGAGCGCGGCGTCGTCGCGGTCGGCACCACCTGCGGGGAGTCGCTGGACGTGGACGCGCTCGCCGCGGCCGAGGTGGCCGCCGGGCGGGACGGCGGGGGCGGCCTGCCGGCCGAGCTGGCGCGGCGGGTGCACCCCGGCCGCCTGCCGGTGGCGGTCGCGGCGGAGCTGGGCCTGACGAACGTGGAGGCGGTCACGATCCCGACCGTCTGCGCCGCGGGCAACTACGCGGTCGGCTACGGGCTGGACGCGTTGCGCGCCGGTGAGGCCGACTATGCCGTCTGCGGGGGCGCCGACTCGGTGAGCCGCATGGCGTTCGCCGGGTTCTACCGGCTGCGCGCCTGGGCCCGGGAGCGGTGCCGCCCGTTCGACCTGGACCGCGACGGGTTCATGTTCGGTGAGGGCGCCGGGATGCTGGTGCTGGAGACCCTGGAGCACGCGCGGCGGCGCGGCGCGCCGATCCTGGCGGAGGTCGCCGGGTTCGCCCTCAACTGCGACGCGACGCACCCCACCCGGCCCGAACGCGAGCGCGTCGCCGAATGCGTGACCGCCGCCCTGCGGGACGCCCGCGTGGAGCCGTCCGAGGTCGACGTGGTCTTCGCGCACGGCAGCGGGACGCGCATCAACGACGCGATGGAGTCGGCGATGGTGCGCGAGGTCTTCGGCGCCGAGCCCCCGCCGGTCACCGCGCTCAAGTCGATGGTCGGCCACACGCAGGGGGCAGCGGGGGCGCACTCCTGCATCGCGGCGGTGCTCGGCATGACGCACGGGTTCATCCCGCCGACCGTCAACTTCGTCACGCCCGACCCCGAGTGCCCGGTCGACTGCGTGCCGGGCACGGCGCGCCCGGCGCGCGTGCGGACCGCGGTGATCAATTCCCTGGGCGTCGGCGGCAACAACGCGGTGGTCGTGCTGCGCCACCCCGCGCACCTCGGCGCGGACGCGACGGCTCCGGCCGGAAGGAGGCCGTGATGGACACGGTGATCTCAGCGGTGGCCCTGATGTCCCCCGCGGGTGTCGGGGTCGGCCCGTTCCGCGAGGCGGTCCGCAGCGGCACGGCGGTGCCCGGCGGGCCGGTCGGGGACTTCCACGTCGCCGAACCCCCGGCGACGGGCCGGGCGGTCCGGCTGGCCGACCGCCCCTCGGCGATGGCGCTGGCCACGGTCGGGGCGCTGCTCGACGGTGGCGTGGCCGACCGGTGTCCTCCCGCGCGCCGCGGGCTGGTCCTGGGCAGCGCGGCGGCGGGCATCGACCAGTCGATGACCCTCACCCGGGACTCCCTGACCCGGCCCCGGCCCGACAACGTGAACCCCGCGCTCGTCCCGGCGTGCGTCATGAACTACGCCAGCGCGCAGGCGGCGATCGAGTTCGACCTGCGGGGACCCAACGCGACCGTGACCGCCGGCCGCCTCACCGGCCTGGCCGCCCTGCGGTACGCGCGGCGGCTGCTCGCCGCCGGCCGGAGCGACGCGGTGGTGTGCGGCGCCTACGAGGACCTGAACGAACGCCGCGTGGCGATCGCCGAGGCGGCCGGCGTCCGGGGCGTTCCCGCGGAGGGCTGCTGCGTGTTCCTGGTCGAGCCGGGAGAACGCGCGCGCCAGCACGGGCGCGCCGTGCTGGCGGAGGTGCTCGCCCTGGAGACCGGCGTGTTCGCCGATCCGGGCGAGGCGTTCGACGTGCTGGGGTCCGCCGTCGACCGGGCGCTGCGCGCCGCCGGGGCCGACCCCTCCGACGTGGGCCTGCTGGTGCCCGCCGGCCGGGAGGACGCGCGCCTGCCCGGTCTCGGGAAGGCCGACGTCGTGCGCCCCGCCGAACTCATCGGGGACACCCACGGCGCCGCGGCGGCCTTCCAGGTCGCCGCGGCGATCGTCGCCTCGGACACCGCCGGGCCCGGGGGCGGCGGCGGGCGCCTGGCGCTCGTCACGGTGGTCGAACCCGACGGGCATGTCGGCTGCTGCCTGCTGCGGACCCGCCGGCAAGGAGACAACAAGGAGACCGGTACATGACAGACATCGCCATCGTCGGCCTCGACTGCCGGTTCCCCAAGGCACCCGACGTGCCCGGCCTGTGGAACCTGCTGATCAACGGCGAGGAGGGCGTGTCCGAGGTCCCCAGGGGCCGGTGGCACGCCGACGACTACTACGACCCGGAGGGGGGCCGCGCCAAGGTCAACACCCGCAGCGCGGGCTTCATCGACGACCCCGACGTCTTCGACCACGAGTTCTTCGACTTCTCCGAGGCCGAGCTGGAGGTCAGCGACCCCCAGATGCGGCTGCTGCTCCAGGCCGCCTGGCGGGCCGTGGAGGACGCCACCCTGGATCCGCGTTCGCTGGCCGGAAGCCGGACCGGCGTCTATGTCGGGATCATGGCCGCCGAGTGGCTGAACCTGCTCATGACCGACTTCCAGCGGATCAACCCCCACGTGGGGTCGGGCAACGGCTACGCGATGGCGGCCAACCGCATCTCCTTCCATCTCGACCTGCGCGGCCCGTGCATGGCCATCGACACCGCCTGCTCCTCCTCCCTGGTCGCGACCGAGCAGGCGTGCGCCGCGCTCCGCGCCGGGACCTGCGACCAGGCGCTGGTCGGCGCGGTGAACCTGTTCGTCACGCCCGTGTTCGGCGTCTTCCTCACCCAGGCCAAGCTGTCCTCCCCCGACGGGCGGTGCCGGCCGTTCAGCTCCGAGGCCAACGGCTTCGGGCGCGCCGAGGGCGTGGGGGTGATGGTGCTGCGGCGGCTGGAGGACGCGCTCGCCGAAGGGCTGCCGGTCTACGCGGTCATCCGCGGCGCGGCGGTCAACCACGGCGGCCGGAGCACCACGGTGACCGCGCCGAACCCGCACGCGCAGCGGGCCGCGATGGTGGAGGCCTACGAGCGCGCGGGGGTCCGGCCGCAGGACATCTCCTACGTCGAGGCGCACGGCACCGGGACCATGCTCGGCGACCGCATCGAGGTCCGCGCCCTGGGGCAGGTGCACGGCGTCCCCCGGGAGCGCCCGTGCGCGATCGGGTCCATCAAGGGCAACATCGGGCACGCCGAGGGCGCGGCGGGCCTCGCGGGACTGATCAAGACGACGCTGGCCCTGCACCACCGGGTCATCCCGCCGAGCCCGCACGCCACCACCGAGAACCCGCGGCTGCGGCTGGCGCAGAACGGGCTCCAGCTCGTCAAGGAGCCGATGCCGCTGCCGTCCGAGGGCGAGGTGCTGGCCGGGGTCAGCGGTTTCGGGCTGGGCGGCACCAACGCCCACATCGTGCTGGCCACCGCGCCCCCCGAGGCGCGCCGCCCCTACACCGGACGTCCCGGCGGGGGCCTGCTGACGGTGTCCGCGCGTGACCGGGAGAGCCTGCGCGGGGCGGTGCGGCGGCTGGCCGACGACGTCGCCGCCGCGCCCGCCGACCGGTTCGCCGCGGTGGCCTGGACCTCCAACAAGGTCAAGGCGTCGGGGCCCGTCCGGTTCGCGCTGCCGGCCCGGGACCGCGAGGAGGCGGTGGCGGGGCTGCGCGCCGCGGCCGCGGACGACGACCGCCTCGCGGCGCTGTCCGGGGAGGCCGGGACCGCGCCGGCGGTCGGCTGGACGATCGCCGGGGAGTCCGCCTGGCGTCCGGGGATGTCGCGGGAGCTGTACGAGCGGCACGCGGCCTACCGGCACGCGCTCGCCGCCGCCGACGCGGCGCTCCGGCCGGAGCTGGACTGGTCGGTGGCCGAGGCGCTGTGGTCCGGCGCGGAACCCCCCGCGAGGGGCCCGGTCGTGTTCGCGGTCGCCTACGCGCTCGGGCAGATGCTCCTGGACGCGGGCGTCACCCCCGCGTGGATCGTGGGCGAGGGCGCCGGCGCGCACGCCGCCGCCGTGCTGGCCGGTAACCGCAAGCTGGAGGAGGCCGCCCGGGCCGTCGCCGCGCCGGACGGCCCGGGGGCGGCGGTCGAGGCGACCGCCGGGGAGGCCGGCGGCGCCGGGTCGCGCCCGCCGGCGACGCGGCTGCACCTCGTGGACGACGGGAGCGGGTTCGACGAGGCCCTGCGGACGGCGGTGGAGGCCGCACCGGCCCGCGTCGTCGAGATCGTCGGCGAGCGGACCGAGGGGGCCCGGCTCCTTCCCGGCCGCGCGGGCGGCGGCGAGGTCCTCGACGTCGTCGCGGCGCTCTACCGCGACGGCCTCGACCCCGACTGGGACGTCCTGTACGACCCGGGCCAGCGCGTGCGGCACCGGCTCACCCCGTACGTGTTCGCGCCCACCGCGCGACTGTGGTGGAACGGCCCCATCGCCGCGCACGGCGACGGCGACGCCACCGCCGCCCTGGTGAAGGCCAACCCCGCGGGAGGCGTGTCATGACCCGTTCGGTGCTGGTGACCGGGGGCAACCGCGGTCTCGGTCTGGCCATCGCCCGGGCGTTCGCCGCCGAGGGCGACGCCGTCGCGGTGACCCACCGGGGCGGCGGCGCTCCCCCCGGGCTGCTCGGGGTCAAGTGCGACGTCACCGACCCCGACCAGATCGCCCGCGCCTTCCAGGAGGTCAGGCAGGAGCAGGGGCCGGTGGAGGTCCTGGTCTCCAACGCGGGGATCACGCGGGACGCCCTGCTGCTGCGGATGCGGGAGGAGATGTTCGCCGAGGTCATCGACACCAACCTGACCGGGGCGTACCGGGTGGCCAAGGCCGCCGTGAACGACATGATCAGGATGCGCCGCGGCCGGATGATCTTCATTTCGTCGGTCACCGGGCTGAAGGGCGTGGCCGGCCAGGCCAACTACGCCGCCAGCAAGGCCGGGCTCATCGGGCTCGCCCGGTCGCTGGCCCGCGAGCTGGCCCCCCGGGGCGTCACCGCGAACGTGGTCGCGCCCGGGCTGCTGGACACCGACATGACCAGCGACCTCAGCGACGGCTACAAGGAGCGCATCCTCGCCGAGGTGCCGCTCGGCCGCACGGCCACCCTGGACGAGGTCGCGGGTGCCGCGGTGTGGCTGGCCTCCCCGTCCGCGGCGGCGGTCACCGGCCAGGTGATCACCGTTGACGGCGGGGGCAGCCTGGGGCACTGACCCGAGGGGGCGCCGGCCGGGCGGGACCGGCCGGCGCCCCCTCCCGTCGTCAGCCGCGCCCCTCCCTCTCGTCGCGGTCCGCCATCTCCTCCCGGGCCCACTCCCACCAGTCGCGGCGGGCCCGCAGCAGGCGTTTGCCCCATTCCATCGCCAGGCGGCCGTGGAAGGACAGGTCGTCCTCGTCGTTCCAGGAGACGGACTCCTCGATCCGGTCGAGGTCGGCGACCTGGTCGTCGAGGGCCCGCCGCTGGCGGTCCACGAACGCCAGCGCCCGGTGCCCGTCGACCCGGCCGAACAGGAAGACCCGCAGGAGCGCGTCGTCGCGGTGGTTGGTCCGGGGCTCCACCTCGGTGATCCAGTGCTCCAGCTCCGCGCGGCCCGCGCGGGTGATGCCGTACTCCCTGCGGCCGCGCGGACCCTCGCCGGTCACCTCGATCAGTCCCCCGGCGGTGAGCCTCCCCAGCTCGCCGTACAGCTGGCTCTGGGTGGCGGACCAGGCGCCGTCGAGGGAGATCTCGAACATCTTGAGCAGGTCGTAGCCGCTGGCGCCGTCCAGCTCGGCGATCAGTCCCAGGAGCGCGTGCCGAAGGCTCATGACCGCGGCCTCACGCGCCGGACAGGGAGACCGCCAGGCCGCCCCCGGCCCGGGCCCCCGGCGCCGGGCCCCGCGTCGGGACTAGGCCGGTGGCGGCCAGATGGACGCCCAGCTCCAGGCGGCTCTGGATGCCCCACTGCTGCATCAGCTGGCTGACCTGGCGCTGGACGGTGCGGGTCGAGATCTGCAACGCCCCGGCGGTGGCCTTGTCGGTCATCCCCATGGCCAGGCTCCGGATGATGCTCCGTTGCAGCTCGGTGAGGGGGGCCTCGCCGACGGGGACGACCGGGGAGGCCCGCTTCCAGTGGTGCTCGAAGACGTGGACGAGGCGTTCGACCTCGGCGGGCCGGTGCACCACCGGGGTGGGGACGGAGCGTTCGTCGGCGTGCCAGCTCAGCGCGCTCCTGCGGTCCACCACCAGCAGGAGGGGGGTCGCGCCGCCCAGCCTCACCTGGACGTGCCGGCCGGCGAGGGAGGGGGCCTGCGCCAGGAAGGAGCGGGAGACGACGACGCGGGTCCGGGGAGCGGTGAGGGGAGGAAGGGCGCAGGCGCTGCGAAGCGCGGGCGCCCAGGAGGGGGCGAGGAGGAGGATCTCGTGCCGGGCCTTTCCCAGCAGCGCCCTGATCTGGGCATGGTCATGTGCGGACAGGCGCATGGTTACCTCGGTTGCCGATGCTCAGCCGGTGACTTCCCCGGCCGGCTGCTTCGGGGCGGGGGCGACGGTTCAAAACCGTACTCGCGACCGCCTTACCGGCCGCTAACCGTTTCCGAGGCCAATTTCCCATATTGTTGACTAATTTGGTCTGCTATCTCGGCGCTCCAGGGCGTCGGCCTCGGCCCGCGCCTCGCGGGCGGCCTCCTCGTCGCCCGCGGCGGCGCGGGCGTCGGCGAGGGTGCGCAGGGTCCGGACCAGGAACGGGACCCAGCCGCGGCCGCGCCAGACCTCGACCGAGCGTTCCAGGCGGGCGACGGCCGCGGGGATCTCGCCCGCGGCCAGGTGCAGTTCGCCGAGGACGGCCAGCGCGTCGGCGAGGTGGTGCCGGAAGTTGCCGGCGTGGCTGTGCGACAGCGCCAGCTCCGCGGTCTCCCGGGCCCGCCCGTCCCCCGTCGCCGCGAACAGCTTGGCCAGGTAGACCAGGGAGAACGTCTCCAGGTAGCGGTCGTCCATGTCCCGGGCCATCGCGATCGACTCGGTGAGCATCCGCTCGCCGGTCGCGATGTCCCCGGTGAGGGCGTGGGCCGCCCCCAGGAACTGCACGATCGTCGCGCGGAGGCGGGGGTTGCCGAGCTGGTCGGCGATCGCCAGCGCCCGTTCCAGGCAGGGCAGGGCCAGGTCCGCCCGGCGCTCGCCGTAGGCGACGGCCATCAGGTGGTGGGCGCGCGCCTGGCCGCCCGGATATCCGGCGGACTCGGCGACGCGCAGCGCTCGCCGCGCCGTGGCCAGGGCCTCCTCCTCGGCCCCCTGGGCCACCAGGCCCCAGGTGATGAGGATCAGCGCGTCGGCCCTTCCCCGGGGGTCGCCCAGCTTGGTGAACATCTGCAGCAGCCGTTCCGCCGACTCGCGCATCCGCACCATCGCCGGGCCGTCCTTCTCCTGCGACGCCCAGGTGTTCACCTCCAGCAGCCCGCGCGTGAGCACGGCCTCGCCGCGCGCGTTCCTGGCGGCGCGGCAGAAGCGCAGGGCCCGCTCGTGCATGTGCCGCCAGTCGTCGTAGATCCCGCGGATGTCGCAGTACTTCTCCAGGCTCGCGGCCAGGTCCCAGGCCAGTTCGTCGAGCCGCAGGTCGCACGCCTGGTAGACCGAGGCCACCAGGGCCGGCAGCTCCGCGGCGAACCACGCCATGGGGTCCCTCAGCAGCCGCGCGGCGACCCGCGGGGGCGGCGGCCACCGCGCCGCGCCGCCGTGCATGGCCGCGTAGGCCGGTCCCGGGACCCGGTCGGCGGCGCGCTCGGCCAGCCACAGCCAGGCCCCCAGCGCCCGCGCCAGGGCGGCGGTCCGCTGCCGGCGGGTGTCCTCCGCCGCGAGTTCCCGCGCGTACAGGCGGACCAGGTCGTGCATCCGGTAGCGCAGCTCCCCCGTGGCGTCGACGCCCGCCATGGCCACGAGCTGGGCGTCGATGAGCGTCTCGAGGTGGGGCCGGGCCTCGGGCGGCGGGACGTCCAGCAGCGCGGCGACCGTCCACAGGGCGAAGTCGGGGGCGTCCAGCAGGCCGGTCATCCGGAAGGCGCGCCGGGTCTCGGCGGGCAGCTGGCGGTAGCTCATGCCGAAGCTCGTGCGGACGGCCAGGTCGCCGAGGGCCAGCTCGTCCAGGCGGCTCTTCTCGTCGCGCAGCATCTCGGCGAGGTGCGACAGGGCCCAGTACGGGCGTCCGACCAGCCGCCCGGCCGCGATCCGGACGGCCAGCGGGACGTACCCGCACAGCCGGGCGATCTCCGCCGCGACGTCCGGCTCGGCCGCCACCCGTTCCTCGCCGACGACCAGGGCGAGCAGGTCGACGGACTGCTCGTGGGTGAAGACCCGCAGGTCCAGCGGCACCGCGCCCTCCAGCCCGGTGAGGCGGTTGCGGCTGGTGATGAGCACGGCCGCGTTCGGGGTCCCCGGCAGCAGCGGCCGCACCTGCGCCTCGTCGGCGGCGTTGTCGAGCACGATGAGCACCCTGCGGTCGGCGACCCGGCTGCGGAACAGGGCGGTGCGCTCGTCCAGCGTGGCGGGCAGCCCCGTGCCGCTGATGCCCAGCGAGTACAGGAACCGGTCGAGCACGTCGGCGGGGTGGGTGGGGGCGCCGCCGTCACCGTGCAGGTCGACGTAGAGCTGGCCGTCGGGGAACGCGCCGGCCAGCAGGTGCGCCACGTGGACGGCGAGCGCGGTCTTGCCGACGCCGCCCATGCCCGCGACGGCGGCGACGGGCACGGTCCGCACGCGCCCGCCGGAGGGGCGGACCAGGACGTCGACGAGCAGGGCGGCCTCCTCCGCCCGGCCGACGAAGTCGGGGATGTCGGGGGGCAGTTCGGCGGGGACCGGTGTGGGCGGGCGCGCGCCGGGTTCCGCGGCGGCGGCCGGCCGGTCCCAGGCCAGCACGCGAAGGCGCGTCTGCTGGACCTGGTCGCTCGGCTCGACGTCCAGCTCCCGCCGGAGCCGGTCGCGGAGCCGCCGGTGGACGTCCAGGGCCTGGGCGGGGCGCCCGCTGGCCGCCAGCAGCTCCATCAGCGCGGCGTGCAGGGGCTCGTCGAAGGGGTGCTCGTCGGCCAGCTTGGCCACCGGGGCGATCGCGGCGTCGTGGCCGTCGGTGTCCAGGGCCGTGGCCGCGAGGTCCAGTCCCGCCTGCCGGATGTCGTCCTCGACCGAACGCACGAGGATCTCGGCGCGGTTGAGGCGTTCCAGACCGGCCAGGACCGGTCCCCGGCACAGTTCGAGGGCGGCCACGAGGGCGTCGCCGCGCTGGTGCGGGTCCCGGAGCCGGTCCGCCCGCGCCACCAGTTCCCGGAAGCGGTGGAGGTCGAACGCGGTCACCGGGAACCGCAGCCGGTAACCGTCGTCGTAGTCGATCGACAGCGTGTCGTCGCCGAGCCGTTCGAGCCACTTGCGCAGCCGCGACACCGCCACGTGGACCGACTCGCGGCTGGTGACCTCGGCGCGGTCCCCCCAGACCAGCCGGGTGAGCCGGTCGATGCGCAGCGCCTCCCCCTCGGCCAGGACCAGCACGCCGAGCAGCCCCTGGAGGACGGGCGACCGCGGCAGCGGCACCTCGGTTCCGTCGACGCCCACCGAGAGCCGGCCCAGGACTCGGAAGGAGATGTTCCTGCGTTCGGGCTTGTCGGCCAACGACGCCTTCCTTGGTGCTGGGAGCGGAGTGTGCGACGTTCGTCATCGGACGGATCTGATCGGCAGGACCGAGGCTCCCGCGGCCAGGGCGCACACCGTGGCGAGGCCGAACAGCGCGGGGAAGCCGCCGAGCGGCATCGTCTGGGCCGCCGCCAGGGGGGCGACCGCGACCGCGCCGCTGCCGGCGATGTTGACCAGGCCGAGGTCCTTGGCGTGGTCCTGGGCGTGCGGCAGGACCTGGGTGACCAGCGCCTGGTCGACGGCGAGGTAGACGCCGTAGCCGGTGCCGAGCACCGCGCCCGCCGCCATGGCCGCGGACCAGTGGGGGAACGCCGCCATGGCGATCAGCGCTCCGGCCATCAGCAGCGCCCCGGCCACCACGAACGGCTTGCGGCGTCCCATCCGGTCGGACAGCCAGCCCGCCGCGACGCTCGCGGCGACGGCGCCCGCGGTGTAGAGGAGGCTGAGCACGGCGACGCCGCCCGCGGGGTCGCCGACCCGTACCTCGTCGCGCAGGAAGTAGAGCAGGTACAGGGTGGCCAGGGAGGTCGCGAGCTGGGCGAAGAATCTGCTGGCCCAGGCCCAGACGAAGGCGGGGTGTCGCCAGGGGCCGAGGTACAGCTCGCGCGGCGACCGTCCGGGCGGACGTTCGGAGGAGGGCCCGGCGGCGTCCGGTCCCGGGGTCCAGCGCCCGTCACCGGCCAGGACCGCGTACGGCATGGTCAGGAGCAGCAGGAGTGCGCCCACCAGCAGGTACCCGTTCCCTGTCGACAGGCCCGCGACCAGCAGCGAGCCCACCACCAGCCCGAGCGGCATCGCCAGCCCGGCGACGGCCGACACCGTCCCGCGCCGGTGCACCGGCACCCGGTCGGCGACGGTGGCGCACAGCGCCGAGTGCATGCCGTTCACGCCGGCGTGCACGAGGACCCAGCACACGCCGACGCCGAGGAGCGACGACTGCGCCGGCAGGGAGAACAGGGCGGCCGAACAGACCAGGGCACAGCCGGCCACCCAGGGACGCCGACGACCGAAACGTGATTTCGTACGGTCTGAAACTGCTCCGACCACGGGGGCGGAAATGATGGCGGCGACGGCGGCCACCGTGACCACCAGGCTCAGCGACCTGACCTTGTGCGCCGGGTCCAGTGACTCGATTTGTGCGGGGAGCAGAATTTGGGTCGCCGCCAGCAGGCCGATCCACATCCCGAGCGTCACCAGGAACAGCGCGAGCACCCAGCGACCAGAAACAGATTCGGAATCGTCGGACGGTCCGCCCGAGGGGACCGCCACAGAAGATGTCGTCATTCGAACCGGATGCCCCGAGTTCCACCATCGTTCGTTACGGAAGAAACTTGTTCCCTGGAGAGCGCACAGCCACGGTGGAGAGTCCCATTCCCCCCATAAGTTGTCAAGTAAGCCTAAAAGAACAAACGTGTGGTTCCTTCACTTAATTCCGTTGTGTTTCACATTCGGCCGACCACTCTGACGCGCCGGACGCGTCGGCCGCTCCCGCCGGCACGGAGGATCTGCCACGTCGCGGGGGTTCTTCGTTTCGAGAAGCCATCTCTCGGCCCAATCGCACCAACAGCCCCGTCCAAATCGGCTTGAATCTCGCAGAGGCCGTAACCGGACCGTCACCGAGGGAGATGACGCATGAGCATCGTGCTGAAGCGCGCGAAGAACCCCCCGCGTTCGCGGGTGCCGGCGGACGTCTCGGCCGAGCAGCTCGCGCGGCTGTCCGAGGCGAGGGTGCGGCAGATCAGGGCCGAGGCCGAGGCGCAGCGGCAGATCCGCGCCGCGGAGCTGGCCGACGAACGCGAGCGGCGGCGGCTGGCGGAGGAGGACCGCCGCCGGGCGAAGATCGCGCGGCGGCGGGAACGCGCCGAGAAGGCCGCCGCCGGGGCCGCCCTGGCCCAGCGGCTCCGCACGCGCCTGGTGCTCGTCGCGCCGATCCTGCTGGTGAACGCGCTGGCGGTCGGCGGCCAGATCGGGTTCGCCACCGAGCGCCTGCACTGGAACCTGGCCCAGGCCCTGGTGTTCGCCGGGGCGCTGGAGTCGGTCGCGATCTACATCCAGTGGCACGCGCACGAGGCGCGGCTGGCCGGGGACGCCGTGGCGCGGCTGACGGCGGCCTCCTACGGGGTGGCGCTGCTGGTGTCGGGGATCAACTACGAGCACTACACCGAGCACTGGCAGGTCCCCAACACCAAGGCCGTCACGTTCGGCCTGATGTCGCTGCTGTCGCCGTGGCTGTGGGGCATGCACTCGCGCCGCCAGCACCGCGACCGGCTGCGCGAGGCCGGGTTGGTGGACAGGCGCACCGCGCACTTCTCCGGGGCCCGCTGGCTGCACTTCCCGTTCCGGACCCTGGGCGCGCTGCGCTGGGCGGTCGCCCACGGGGTGCAGGACCCGGCCGCCGCGTGGGTGGGCTACGCCGCGCAGCGCCGGGACGGCGACGCCCCTCGTCCACTCCCCCGGGCCGAGCCCGCGACCGAGCCCGCCGGGCCGGTCACCGGGCCCGCGGCCGAGGAGGCGCCGCCGGTGTGGGGGGCCGCTCCGGTCGCGCTGTTCGTGCCCGCCTCGGCGGTCCCCGGCCGGCTGGCCCTGGCACCAGGGAAGCCGGAGGCCGCCGGACCGAAAAGGCCGGACCGCCGCGACCGGGTCCAGGAGCAGCCCCTCAAGGCCGCCACGGCCTCGTGAGCCGGACGGCGACGGCCCGCCCCTCGAAAGAGGGACGGGCCGTCGTGGGAGCTGCCGCTACTTCACCGAGCCCGCCAGGACCCCCTGCACGAAGTACCGCTGGAAGGCGAAGAACACCGCCAGCGGGATCAGCAGGGACAGGAACGCGCCCGGGGCCAGGATGTCGATGTTGCCCGCGAACTGCCGCATCTGCGACTGGAGCCACTTCGTCATCGGCTGGGCGTCGGTGTCGGCGAACACCAGGGACACCAGCAGGTCGTTCCACACCCACAGGAACTGGAAGATGCCCAGGGACGCGATGGCCGGGCCGCCCAGCGGGAACACCACGCGGCGGAAGATGGTCCATTCGGAGCCGCCGTCCATGCGCGCCGCCTCCAGCAGGTCCCGGGGGATGCCCGCGAAGAAGTTGCGCAGCAGGAAGATGGCGAACGGCAGCCCGAACGCCACGTGGAACAGCACCACGCCGGTGATCGAGCCCATCATCTGGAAGCCGCCGAAGTCCACCTTGCCGTAGAGCTCGGCGACCGGCAGCAGCGCCACCTGGACCGGGACGACCAGCAACGCCACCACCAGCAGGAACAGCCAGTCCCGTCCGGGGAACTCCAGCCAGGCGAACGCGTAGCCCGCCAGCGACGCGATCACCACGACCAGGACGGTGGACGGCACCGTGATCGCCACGGTGTTCCAGAACGAGTCGACGAAGTCGGCCTTGCCGAGCAGGTTCTGGTAGGAGTCGACCGTCAGCTGGGACGGCTTGGCGAACACCTGCCACCAGCCGCCCGCGTTGTTGTCGGAGTTGGAGCGCAGCGACACCACCAGCAGGCCGAAGGTCGGGATCAGCCAGAACAGCGCGACCAGCGCCAGCAGCGCCTGGGCGGCGCCGCCGCCGATCCGGGCGACCAGGCGGGCGGCCAGGCCGCGCCGGGGCGCCCCGGAGGCCGTGACCGTCTGGAGCTTGGCCGTGTCGACGGAGCCCATCTCGTCGGTCCTCTCCGCGGTGCTCATCTCTGCTCCTGCCGCAGCCGCCGGATGTTGAACAGCATGGCGGGCACCACCAGCAGGAACAGCAGAACCGCGATGGCGCTGCCGGCCCCCTGGTCGTTGCCGCCGCCGAACGCCTCGGTCCACATCTGCAGGGCGAGGACGCTCGCGTTGGGATCGCCGCCGCCGACGATGAACACCAGGTCGAACACCTTCAGCACGTTGATGGTCATCGTCACCAGCACCACCATCAGCACCGGGGCCAGCAGCGGGATGGTGACCCTGCGGAACACCTGCCACTCGGTCGCGCCGTCGACGCGGGCGGCCTCCATCGCGTCGCGCGGGATCGCGGCGAGCCCGGCGGCGATCAGCACCATCGCGAAACCGGACCACACCCACAGGTACGACACGATGATCGCGGGGGTGATGAGGGTGTCGCCGAGCCACTCGGCGCCCCGGTAGGCGGCGGTGAAGTTCTCCTGGGGCAGCCGGACGGTGACGGCCCCGTCGCCGACCTTCCGCAGGGTGAAGGTGCCGTCGTCGCGGGTGGTGGCGGTGGCGACGACCTTGCCGCCGCGCACGGCCTCCACCTTGATCTTGGGCAGGCCGTTCTCCCCCGCGTTGGGGGTGTTGGGGGTGCCTCCGCCGCCGCGGGTGAAGTCGAACCACACCGTGCCGGTGACCTCGCCGGGTTTGGCGGCGGGCGGCCGGGCGGCGGGGGTCGGCTTGGCGGGCAGGTGCTCGGGCTTGATCCGCAGCAGCGGCAGCAGCGCGGTCTGCCCGGGGTTGACCGGGTTGGCGGTGACGACGGTGGTGCCCTCGGCCTTCACCGGCTGGTCCGCGCCGCCGCGGGGGCCCGCGCCGGGGTAGCCGGCGCTGTCGCGGAACATGTCGTGGACCGCGACCATCGCGGCGTTGGCGACGCCCTTGTCGGGGTCCTGCTCGTACACCAGCCGGAAGATGACGCCGGAGGCCAGGAACGAGATGGCCATCGGCATGAACACCACCAGCTTGAACGCCGACGACCACCGGATGCGTTCGGTGAGCACCGCGAACAGCAGGCCGAGGATGGTGACCAGGGTCGGGGCGACGACCACCCAGACCGCGGTGTTGCGGACCGAGACGAGGTTCTCGCGGCCCTGGAACACTCCGAGGTAGTTGTCGATTCCGACGAACTTGTCGCCGCCGCCGTCGAAGAAGCTTCGGATCACCGAGTAGACGATCGGGTAGACGACCAGGAACCCGAGCAGCACCAGCGCGGGCAGCAGGAACAGCAGCGCCCGCCACGACGGTCCCTCGGTGGTCGCCGCCTTCCCGCGCCCGGATCCGCCTCCGGCGACCGCGGCGGCGCCGCCCGCCGTGGCGGCGGGCGACGCTTCCTTCTGCGCAGCACTCATGTCACTTGTAGGCCTTGGCGGCCTCGGCCTCGAGCTTCTCCTGGGTGCCCTTCACGTCCTTGGGGTTCTGCACGAACGAGCGCAGGCCCTCCCACATCCCCTTGCCGGGGGTGGCGCCGAACGCGGCGGGCGTCAGGTCCGACAGGTCGTAGCGGGCGGCGTCGCCGGCGGACTGGATCTGCTGGGCGAGCTGCTTGGCGATCGGGTCGCTGTAGGCGTCGGGGGCGACGTTCTTGTTGGGCGACAGGTAGCCGCCGAGTCCCGCCCAGACCTTGCCGGCCTCGGGCGAGGCCAGGAACTTCATCAGCTCCTGCGCGCCCTTGCCGTCCTTCAGCGCGACCGCGACGTCACCGCCCAGCAGCGCCGGGGTGGTGTCGCCGGCCTTGGGGAAGGCGAACACCTTGGCGTCGGTGCCGACCTTGGCCTTGGTGGTGCCGACGACCGCCGCGGCGAAGTCGCCGCCGTAGACCATGGCGGCCTTCTTCTGGCCGAACACGTCGGTCACCGACCCGTCGAACTTGGTCTTGGTGGCCTGGGCCAGGCCACCGGCCAGGTACTCGGGCTTGCCCCAGATCTCGGCGAGGGTCTCCAGGGCCTTGCCGACGCTGGGGTCGGTCCACTTGATCTCGTGCTTGGCGAGCTTGTCGTACTTGTCGGGCCCGGCCTGCGACAGGTAGACGTTCTCGAACCAGTCGGTCAGGGTCCAGGAGTCCTGCGGCCCGGCGGCCAGCGCGAACGGCGTCTGCCCGCCGTCCTGCAGCGTGCCGCTGGCCTTGACCAGGTCGGCCCAGGTCGCCGGGGGCTGGACGCCGGTCTCCTCGAACGCCTCGGGCCGGTGCCACAGGATCGACTTGTAGGCGGCCTTCACCAGCACGCCGTAGGTCTTGCCGTCGGAGGAGGCCAGCTCCTTCCAGTACGGCGAGAAGTTCTTGTCGACCTCGGCCACCACGTCGGAGGCCAGCGGCTTGAGGCTGCCCTTGGCGGCGTACTGCTGGAGCAGGCCCGGCTGCGGCAGGATCGCCACGTCCGGCGGGGTCTTGGAGGCGATGCGCGGACCGAGGAACGCGTCGGTGTTCTCACCGGTGGAGGCGTAGGTGACCTCCGCGCCGGTCTTCTTGGTGAACGCCTCCAGCACCTTGCGGAAGTTGGCCTCCTCCGGGCCGGTCCACTTGGCCGCGACCTCGACCTTCACGCCCTTGAGGGGGCCGTCGCCGGCCGGGGCCGAGCCGTCGTCGGACTTGCCGCCGCCGCACGCGGCGGCCGACAGCATCAGCCCGGCCGCGACGGCGACGCCCGTCACACGCCTTGCGAACGTCATTCCTCGTTCCTCCCTGACGGGGCGGCGCCGGTTCCCCAGATCGCCGCTCCGGTGTCGATATCGAAGAAGTGCAGGCGGCCGGTGTCGACGCGGGTCGTCACCGGGTCGCCGACCCGGACGCGGGTGCGGGGGCTGAACCGCCCGACCAGGACGGTGCGGGGGGCCTCCAGCGCGCCGAGCACGTCGGTGCCGGCGTCCCGCGCCAGTTCCTTGGTGTCCTCGGTGACCACCTGCGCGGCCTCGACCGCGAAGTGGACCAGGACGTCCGAGCCCATGGCCTCCACCAGTTCGGCGGTGGAGGTCAGCGTCGTCCCCTCGGGGGCGTCCACCAGGGCCGCGTCCTCCATGTCCTCGGGACGGATCCCGACGACCACGTTGCGGCCGAAGTAGTCGCCCAGCGCGGGCCGCTCCGACAGCACCTTGTCGGGCAGCGCGAGGGACTGGCCGCCGATCTCCACGCGCGGGTCGTCGGCGTCGCCGGCGAACGTGCCCTGGACCAGGTTCATGGCGGGCGAGCCGATGAACCCGGCGACGAACAGGTTGGCGGGCCGGTCGTAGAGCTCCTGCGGCGGCGCGACCTGCTGGAGCTGGCCCTTCTTCATCACCGCGACGCGGTCGCCGAGGGTCATCGCCTCGGTCTGGTCGTGGGTGACGTAGATGGTGGTGACGCCGAGGTCGCGCTGCAGGCGGGCGATCTCGGCGCGGGTCTGCACGCGCATCTTGGCGTCCAGGTTCGACAACGGCTCGTCCATCAGGAACGCCTGCGGCTCGCGCACGATCGCCCGGCCCATCGCCACGCGCTGGCGCTGGCCGCCCGACAGGTTGCGGGGCTTGCGGTCCAGGTGGTCGGTGAGCCCGAGGACGCGGGCCGCCTCCTCCACCCGCCGGTGGATCTCATCCTTGGCCATCTTGCGCAGTGACAGCCCGAACCCGATGTTGTCGCGCACCGACAGGTGCGGGTAGAGCGCGTAGCTCTGGAACACCATCGCCAGGTCGCGGTCGCGCGAGGGCACGTGGTTCACGACACGGTCCCCGATGCGGACCTCGCCCTCGGAGATGTCCTCCAGGCCGGCGACCATCCGCAGCGCGGTGGTCTTGCCGCACCCGGAGGGACCGACCAGCACCAGGAACTCCCCGTCGGCGATCGTCAGGTTCAGGTCGGTCACGGCCCTGGTGCCGTCGGGGTAGACCTTCCCGACGCCGTTCAGGACGACCTCCGCCACGGTCCCTCCTCTGCCTTCCGGCCCCGGCCGGGAACACCCCGGCCCCGTCATGTTCCGCTCACCGGCACGCAACACATTCGTCACCGGAAAGCGATGATCACAACGAGTACCGGTCCCGACCCATGTCCGCAACACGAAGAAGGTCCGGGACGGCATTTGTTGCAAAGATCGTTATCTGACCGCGGACATGACGGGAGGGCGGGTCCCCTGTCCGGGGATCCCGCCCTCCGCGCGGCCGCCCGCCGGGTGCCCGGCGCGCGCCGCTCAGCCCACGATCACCAGGTCGCGTTCGGTGTGGTTGAGGCGCTCGTATCCGTTTTCGGTGCACACCACGATGTCCTCGATGCGTGCGCCGTGCGGGCCGACGTAGATGCCCGGCTCGACGGAGAACGCCATGCCCGGCGCCAGCGGCTCGACGTTGCCGGAGACGATGTAGGGGTCCTCGTGGACCTCCAGGCCGATGCCGTGGCCGGTGCGGTGGACGAAGTGCTCCCCGTACCCGGCGTCGGCGATCATCTGGCGTCCGGCGGCGTCCACGGCCTCGGGCGTGACGCCCGGCTTGACCGCGTCGCAGGACGCCTGCTGGGCGCGGCGCAGCACCTCGAAGTAGGCGCGGTACTCGGCCGGGGGCTCGCCGACGCAGTAGTTGCGGGTGGAATCGGAGCAGTAGCCACTGGGCATCTGCCCGCCGATGTCCACCACGACCGGCTCGCCGGGCCCGATGACGCGGTCCGACAGCTCGGCGTGCGGGTTGGCGCCGTTGGGGCCGGAGCCGACGATGACGAAGTCGACGGTCTCGTGGCCCTCGGCGATGATCGCGTCGGCGATGTCGCGGCCGACCTCGCGTTCGGTGCGGCCCGGCCGCAGGAACTCCGGCACCCGGGCGTGGACGCGGTCGATGGCCGCGCCCGCCTCGCGCAGCGCGGCGACCTCGGCGGCGCTCTTGCGCATCCGCAGCCCGCGCAGCACGGTCCCGGCGGCGACCTGCTCGGCGCCCGGCATCGCGGCGCGGAACCGCAGCGCCATGACCGCCCACATGCGGTCGGCGACCCCGACCCGGGCGCCCTCCCGCAGCAGGCCCGCCGGGAGCCGCCCGGCGACCAGCGCGTACGGGTCGTCGGTCTCGTCCCACGGCACCAGTTCCAGGTCCAGCGCGCCCGCCGGGGACTCCTGGGCGGCGGGCAGCTCCAGCCGCGGCACCACCAGGAACGGGTCGCCCTGCGCCGGGACGGCCAGGCAGGTGAGCCGCTCCAGGGGCAGCGCGTTGTACCCGGTGACGTACCGCAGGTCCGGGCCGGGCGTCAGCAGCACCGCCCCGAGGCCCGCCGCCGCGGTCGCCTCCTGGACGCGGGCCAGCCGCTCACGCGGATACAACTCCGTTGTCACATCCGTCTCCATCTCTCGGTCGCGGGTCCCGGCGGCGCACGCCGTCCGGACGCGCACCACGCGACGGGATCACCACTTCCTCCCCCGTCACGACCAGGGCCTGTTACATTCTGTAGGTGATCCGACACTGGAATGTCCGCTTCGGATACCGCTTCAGCATCCCAAGGACCTGCGCGCCGTGTCACACCGGGCGGGCCCGTGGGGCGGGCGGTCCCTGACCCCCCGGAGTCACCGCCATGCAGGAACGGACGCAGCGGGAGACGCAGCGGGACAGGACGCGGGAGGCCCGGGTCCGGGTGCTGGGCGCCACGGTGGAGCGGCTGCGCCGCGAGCTGGACGCGCAGCGCCGCGACGCGCGGTCGCGCACGATGGTCGAGCAGGCCAAGGGGCTGCTGGCCGAGCGGTTCGGCTGCGGCGTGGAGACCGCCCACGACCATCTGCTGGAGCTCGCGGCGCAGGCGGGCGTGGAACCGGCGGTCGCGGCGGCGCTGCTGCTGGGCGCCGACGCGGACGCGCCGGCCGAGGAGGCCGCCCGCCCGGTCGCGGTGTTCGACCCGGCGACCTACCTGGAACCCGTTCCCGACCCCCGGAGCGTTCCGGACGAACCGGTGCCGGACGGGCGTGTCGGGGACGAACCCGCCGGTGCTCTCCCGGACGCCCCGGCCGAGCCCGCGCCGCGGCTGCCCGCGCCGCTGGCGGCGGCGCGGCGGCTGGCGGCGGCGGCGTTCGAGGCGGCGCGCGGCCCCGACGAGCTGGCGCGGCGGCTGGGCGCGGAGGCGCTGGGCTGGCTGGGGGCGCGGGCGGTGCTGCTGACGGTGCTGGAGCCCGACGGCGCGCTGCGCGTGGCGGGCGCGCACGACCTGCCCCCGCACGTGGTCAGCGAGTGGGCGCGCATCCCGCCGCACTGCAACGTGGGCCTGGTGCGGGCGCTGCGGGAGGGCGCGCCGCTGTGGGAGGCCGATCCGCGCCGGCTGGCGCTGGTCGGCGCGGCGGCGGGCCTGCCGGGCCCGCACTCGTGCGTGCCGCTGGTCACCGGCGGCCGGACGATCGGCGCGGCCGAGATCACCTGGTCGCCGGACACCGCGCCGGACGCGGGCACCCGGCGTTACGTGCGGGCGGTGCTGGAGCACTGCGCGCGGCGGCTGCGCGAGCTGGTCCCGGCGGCCGGGGGCGTCACCGACGCGCCGTGGCTGCGGGCGCTGCTGGACGCGGTGCAGGCCCCCGGCGCGCTGATGTCGCCGGTCCGCGACGAGTCGGGGCGGGTCGTGGACTTCCGGGTGGACGCGGTCAACGCCGACGCCGCCGACCTGCCCGGGCACCGTCCCGAGGACCTGGTGGGGATGCGGCTGCTGGAGCACTATCCGGGGCTGGCGGTGGCGGGGCTGTTCCAGGAGTACGTGCGGGTGCTGGAGACGGGGGTGCCGCTGCGGCGCGGGCCGGGCGAGTCCGCCGGGGCCGGCGAGGGTCCCCCGGCGCCGTCGACGATGAGCGTGCGGGCGTGCCGGGTCGGCGGCGGGGTGCTGGCGAGCTGGCGGTTCCACGCCGACGCCGCCGACCTGGCCGGGCAGCTCGCGCAGGCGCAGCGCCTGGGGAACCTGGGGTGGAGCCGCTGGGACCTGGTGACCGGCGAGACCGACTGGTCGGACCACCTGTACACCCTCTTCGGGCGGGCGCGGGCGGCGGGCCCGCTGCCGCTGGAACGCCTGGCCGACCATGTGGTCCCCGAAGACCTGCCGCAGGCCGAGCATCTGATGCGGACGCTGCTGGGCCGCCGCGAACCCGCCGACCTGGAGCTGCGCGTGCGGGTCGGCGGCGACGTGCGGCACCTGCGGGTGATGGCCGAACCGGTGCTGGACTCCACGGGCGAGCCGGTGGCGCTGCACACGGTCTTCCAGGACGTCAGCCAGCGTCGCCGGTCGGCGGAGATGCTGGCCGCCACGCGCCGCCAGCTCCAGCGCGAGCGCCGCCGCATCGCCGAGGAGCGCCACATCGCGGTCGAGCTGCAACGGGCGATCCTGCCGCTGCCGCGCGGCCCGCGGACCCTGCCGGGGCTGCGCACGGCGGTGCGTTACCTGCCCGCGCAGAGCCGCGCCCGCGTCGGCGGCGACTGGTACGAGGCGTCCACGCTGGCGGACGAGGAGGTGTTCCTGGCGGTCGGCGACGTGTCGGGGCACGGGCTGGACGCGGCGGCGGCGATGGCGCGGCTGCGCAACGCCCTCAGCGGCCTGGCCTGCACCGGCGCGCCCCCGGACCGGCTGCTGGCCTGGCTGAACCGGCTGGTGACGCACCGGCACCGGTCGCTGACCGCCAGCGTGGTCGCGGCCCGTTTCGCGCCCTCGACCCGCACGCTGGTGTGGGCGCAGGCGGGCCATCCCCCGCCGGTGCTGCGGCGGGGCGGCGGGGCCGAGCTGCTCTCCCCGCCCGACGGGGTGCTGCTCGGGGCCGTCGACGAGCCGCGGCTGACGGCGACCACGCTGACGTTGGAACGCGGCGACCTGCTGCTGTTCTACACCGACGGCCTGGTGGAGCGCCGCGACCGCGACCTGTCGGCGGGGTTCGAGCTGCTGCGCGAGGCGGTGGCGGCCTGCTGCGGGGCGGGCCCCGACGACCTGATCGACCACGTCCTGGAGGCGCTGGGCGCGGCCAACCCCAACGACGACACCTGCCTGCTGGCGGTCCAGGCGACCTGACCGCCGGCCGCGCGGGCCGCCCGGCCGTTGCCTTCGCGACGCCCCTGGCGGAAGGTGGCGTCGTGTTCTGTCAGGTCTGCGGCACCGAGACATCGACCGCGGCGCAGCGCTGCCCTGGCTGCGGGTCTCCGCTGCCCTACGCCGCCCAGGCTCCGGGCTGGGTCCAGGGCTGGGCTCCGGGGTGGGCCCCGGCCCCGACGCTGACCGAGGTGGTCGCGCGGGACGGGCCGCTGCGCGGGGACGCGCTGCTGCGGCTGGCGGCGGACCTGGCGCGGGCGCTGGCCGACGCGCAGGCGGCGGGCGGTCTCGCGCACAGGCCGTCGCCTGGGCATGTCGTGTCCTCCCCCTACGGCCTGGGGTGGGAGTTCGGTCCGTCCGGCGCCCCCGCCGGACGGGGTCCCGAGGACGCCGTGGCGGGGTGGGCGGAGACCGTCGCGTTCGCCGCCACCGGCCGCGCGGGGGGCTGGGAGGCGTCCGACCTGGACGCCGCCGACGATCCGCTGCCGTCGTTGCTGCGCGCGGCGATGGACGCCGACCCGGCCGCGCGGCCGTCGGCGCGCGAACTGGCCGAGGCGCTGCGACCCGCCGCCCCGGGCATCGGCCCGGACCTGGACACGCGGTCGATCCGGCTGCCCCCGCCACCGGACACCTGGACCCCACCGCCCCCCTCCGAGCAGCCGCCCCCAACCGAGCACACGAACCCCGCCAGGGAGTCGGACCCAGCCGGAGAGGCAGACCCCGCCGGGAAGGCGGACCATGCTGGGAAGGGGCGCCCCGCTGGAGACATGAGCCCCGCCCGGGCGGCAGACCACGCTGGGGAGGCGGACCACGCTGGAGAGGCGGACCCCGCTGGAGAGGCGGACCCCGCTGGAGAGGCGGACCCCGCTGGAGAGGCGGACCCCGCTGGAGAGGCGGATTCTGATGAGTGGCGGCCGTCCGCGCCGTGGGAGCCGGTACCGCCTGTCGGGTGGGGGCCGCCGCCCGCGACCTGGGAGACGCCGCTCACGGGTTTCTCCAGGAGGCCTCCCCTGGAGGGCTCGGCGCCGCGTTCCTCGTCCGCCGTGGTTCCGGGCGTGGTGGCCGGAGGGCTCCTGGTCGTGCTGGCCATGGTGGCCGTGGGTGTGGCGGTGGTCGTCGAGCCGTGGCTCCTTCTCGTGGTGCCGGTCGTGGTGGGCGCGTGGCTCGTTCCCGAGCTGGTCCGCAGGCGCGGGGAAAGGCGGCGGCGGGCGGCCGTGGAGCTGGCGGCGCGGGCGAACCGGGCGGTGGAGCTGCGGCGGCGGGGGTACGCCGGGGAGGCCGCCGAGGCGCTGGCCCCGGTGCTGGCCGCCGCCGAACGGGAGCGGGCCGCGCCGCCCGCGCTGCGGGCGCGGCTGCGCGCCAACCGGGCCGCCGTCCGGCACGATCTCGGCGACGGCGATCCGGTCGCGGAGTTGCGGGCGGCGCTGGCGGAGGCCGAGGAGGCGTGCGGCGCCGGGTCGTGGGAGGCGGCCGTGGTGCGCGGCAACCTCGCGGTGGCGCTGCGCGGGGCGGGCGACCCGGCCGGGGCGGAGGCCGAGGCGCGCGCCGCGGTGCGGGCCGCGGCGCGGTCGCGGCCGCCGGGCGCGCCCGAGCTGGTCCGGCTGCGCGTGAACCTCGCGGCCGTGCTGCGGGAGGCGGGGGGCGCGGAGGAGGCGGCGCGGCTGCTGGAGGAGGCGGTCGCCGACGCCGAACGGGGTCTCGGTCCCCAGCACGAGGCGACGTGCTCGGCCCGCGCGGGGCTGGCCGCGCTCTACCACGACCAGGGGCGCGGCGGGCAGGCCGTTCCCCTGCTGTGGGACGTGGTGGGGTGGCGGTCGCGGCTGCTGGGCCGGACGCACCCCGACACGCAGCGGGCCCGCGTCAGCCTGGGGTTCGCCGCGCTGGCCGGGGGTGACGCCGCGACGGCGCGGCGCGCGTTCACCGAGGTGCTGGCCGAGGGCGGGCCGCCGGACGTGCTGGCGGCGGCGCGGGACGGCCGGGAGCTGCTGCGATGAGGCGCGCGCGGCGGCGGTCCCTGCTGGCGGGGATGGTGGCGGCGGTGTCGGCGTCGGCGGTCGGGGTCTCGGTGAACATCGCCACCGAGCACCAGGGCAGCCTGCTGGCGTGGGCGGCGGTGGCGGCCTGCACGGCCGTGGTGGGCGCGGTGACCGCGACGGGCGAGCGCGCCCGCGAGGCCGGGCGGCGGCGGGCGCTGCCGCGTCCCGAGGACGTCGCCCTGGACCAGCTCACCATCGAGATCACGATCGGGGCGGCGACGTTCCGCGGTGAGGCGCACGGGCGCGCGGCGGTGCGGGCGCTGGCCGACCGGGTGGCGGAGATCGGTGTGGCGGCGGACCGGCCGCCTCCGGCCGGGTCGCCGCCGGTGCCGCTGCCGGTCGCGCTGGTGACGCGGCGCCGCGCCGCCGGCAGCGTCCGGCGGTTCGAGCGGGCGGGCCGGGCCGTGGAGGGGGTGGGGGCGCTCGCGCTGCGGATGTGCGCGGAGGACCCGCCGGGGCCGCGCCGCGCCGCGCTGTGCGAGGCGGCGGTGCTGCTGGTGGACGACGTCTGCTCCGGTGGCGCGAACGGCGGGGTGCTGGTCGGCGGGCTGGACCTGGGGACGCTGCGCGCGCCGGACGGGACCGGGCCGCGGGCGCGGGCGATCGTGCTGGCCTGCCACGGCGGCGCGGACGAGGCGCACGTGGCGGCGCTGCGGCGCAGCCTGGACCGTCCGGTGGCGTTCCTCGGCTGCCGGGGGCGCGCCCCGGAGGAGCACCGGGAGGCGCTGTACCCGGCGCTGCTGCGCGCCCTCAGCGGGCTCGGCGGGTCCGGCGGGGCGGACGCCGACGCCGAGCGGCTGCTCGGGGCGCTGGACGAGGGGCTGGCCCTGGCGCGGGCCGAGCGGCCGCGTCTGGACTGGGGGCGGTGGCGTACGGCGGTCCTGCGTCCGGGCGTGGGACGATGAGCGGCATGAGCGGGCTGATGCTGCTGGACACGCCGTCGTTGTACTACCGCGCCTTCTTCGGCGTCCCCGATTCGGTGACCGCGCCCGACGGGACGCCCGTCAACGCGGTGCGCGGCCTCGTCGACATGATCGCGCGGCTGGTGCGGGACCGGGCCCCCGAGCGCCTGGTCTGCTGCTTCGACGCCGACTGGCGGCCGGAGTTCCGGGTGGCGGCGCTGCCGTCGTACAAGGCGCACCGGGTCGCCGAGGGCGGGGGCGACGAGACGCCCGACGCGCTGGCCGCGCAGTTGCCGGTCATCGACGCGGTGCTGGACGCGTTCGGGCTGGCGCGGGTCGGGGTGCCGGGGTACGAGGCCGACGACGTGATCGGGACGCTGGCGGCGGCCGGGATGGCGCACGGCCCGGTGGACGTGGTGACCGGCGACCGCGACCTGCTCCAGCTGGTCGACGAGCGCGGGCCCGTGCAGGTCCTCTACACCGCGCGCGGCATCCGCAACCTCGAGGTGATGGGCGAGAAGGAGGTCGCGGCCAAGTACGGCATCCCCGGGCGCGGGTACGCCGACTACGCGGCGCTGCGCGGGGACCCCAGCGACGGGTTGCCGGGCGTCCCGGGCGTCGGGGACAAGACGGCGGCGACGCTGGTGACCCGGTACGGGTCGGTGGCGGGGATCCTGGCGGCGCTGGACGGCGGCGACGCGGCGTTCCCGGCGGCGGCCCGCAAGAGGATCGAGGCGGCGCGGGACTACCTGGCGGCGGCCGAGACCGTGGTGCGGGTGGTCACCGACATCGACGCGCCCGAGCTGCGGGGGCTGGACGACCGGCTGCCCGACGAGCCGCGCGATCCCGCCGCGCTGGCCGGGCTCGCCGAGCGCTGGGGGCTGAGCAGCCCGGTGGAGCGGTTGCGCAAGGCGCTGCGGCCCTGACAGTGTGATCAGGGCGGGTCGACCTGTGTGTCAGATGACGCAGACAGGTCGTGCCCACGGGAGCACCATCGCGATCAGTATGGGGTTCTCATGGAGGCACGGGCGGCCGTCGCCCGGGGCACCGGGCCTCACCGCCCCACTCCCCCCACCTGTCCCGGGCGCCGGTCCCCGGCCCCGCCCCACCGACCGACCGACACAGCAGCCACCGACCCCGCAGCCACCCATACGGCAGCACCGACACCGCATCCGGCGAAGAGGAACGGATCCCCGGTGACCGAACGGACTTTTCCGCCGCGCACCCCCGGCCGCCGCGAGGCGTTCTGGGAGTCCCTCGACGAGCCGCAGCGCGAGGCGTTGCGGGAGGCGTCCCGGCCGCGCGTGTACCCCGCCCGCACTCCCCTGTGCTACCAGGGCGACGAGTCCGACCACATCATCGTGATCGAGGACGGCTGGGCGAAGGTGACCTCGATGACCGAGGACGGGCACGCGGTGGTGCTGGCGGTGCGGGGGCCGGGGGACCTGATCTGCGAGAGCGCGGTGCTGGGCGACCGGCAGCGGTCGGCGACGGTGACGGCGCTGAGCCCGGTGCGGGCGCTGGTGGTCCCGGCCCGGCGGTTCACCGCGTTCCTGGACGCCCATCCGGAGGCGTGGCGGCTGGTGAGCGGGACGTTCGTGGCGCGGCTGGACGACGCCGACCGGCGGTTGCAGGCGCACGTGTCGGCCAAGGGCGCGCGGCGGCTGGCGCTGCTGCTGGCGCAGCTGGCCGAGCTGTCGGCGCGGCACGTCCCGGCGGCGCCGGACGGCGGGATCGAGATCGCGCCGCCGCTGTCGCAGGAGGAGCTGGGCAGCTGGATGGACGCCTCGCGGGAGACGGTCGCGCGGGCGCTGGCGCACCTGCGGGAACGGGGCCTGGTCCGCACCGGGTGGCGGCGGATCGTGGTGGTGGACGTGGAGGGGCTGCGGGCGTTCGCGCAGGAGCGGGAGAGCGACTGATCCGGGCGCGTGTTCTTTACGCGGCGGTTCGCTTCCGTTGAGACTGTGCTGGGCGGTCTGGACGGTCCCCGCCCGTAACCTCGGAAGGGTGCCGCACAGAATGCTGCGACTGCGTTCGGTCGAGGACGATGCCGAGGTCCGCGCCGGGCTCGACCGGATCCGGGTGGAGCTCGGGGTGCCCGGCCCGTTCCCGGAGGCCGTGCGGGGGGAGGCGGTCGCGGCGGCGGCGCGCCCGCCCGGCGGCGGGGAGCGGGCGGACCTGCGGGAGGTGCCGCTGTTCACGCTGGACCCGCCCGGGTCGATGGACCTGGACCAGGCGATGCACCTGGAGCGGCGTCCCGGGGGCTACCGGGTGTGGTACGCGATCGCGGACGTGGCGGCGTTCGTGCGGCCGGGCGGCGCGGTCGACGCCGAGGCGCACGCGCGCGGCGTGACGCTGTACCTGCCGGACGCCAAGGCCCCGCTGCATCCGCCGGAGCTGTCGGAGGGGGCGGCCAGCCTGCTGCCGGGGCGGGACCGTCCGGCGGTGATGTGGACGATCGACGTCGACGACCGGGGGGCGACGACCGGGGTGGACGTGCGGCGGGCGCTGGTGCGCAGCCGCGAGCGCCTGGACTACGCCTCCGCCGACGCCGCCGACCCGCGGGTCGCGCTGCTGGGCGAGATCGGCCGGATGCTGCAGGAGGCCGAGGCGGCGCGCGGGGGCGTGGACCTGCCGCTGGCCGAGCAGGAGATCGAGCACGGGCCGGACGGGTGGCACCTGGTGCTGCGCGGCGGCGTGCCGTCGGAGGGGTGGAACGCGCAGATCTCGCTGTTGACGGGGCGGGCGGCGGCACGGCTGATGCTGGAGGGCGGGGTCGGGCTGCTGCGCACGATGCCGCCGCCGCGGCCGGAGGCGCTGGAGCGGGTGCGGCGCACCGCCGTGGCGTTGGGGATCGGCTGGCCGGAGGGCCGCTCCTACGGGGACGTGGTGCGGTCGCTGGAGCCCGCGCGGCCCGCGCACGCGGCGTTCCTGTACGAGTCGGTGGCGCTGCTGCGGGGCGCCGGGTACGTGGCGTTCGACGGGGCGCCGCCCGAGCAGGCGGCGCACTCGGCGGTGGCCGCGCCGTACGCGCACGTGACGGCGCCGTTGCGGCGGCTGGCCGACCGGTACGCGGCCGAGGTGTGCCTGGCGCTGGCGGCGGGGCGGCCGGTGCCGGGGTGGGCGCGGGAGGCGCTGCCGGGGCTGCCGGACACGATGCGGCGGGCGCTGCAACGGAGCGGCGGCGTGGAGCGGGCCTGCGTGGACCTGGTGGAGGCGCTGCTGCTGCGCGACCACGTCGGCGAGTCGTTCGACGCGGTGGTGGTGGACACCGATCCGGAGCGGGGCGGCGGCCAGGTGCAGCTGGTGGATCCGGCGGTGGTGGCGCGGGTGGAGGGGGAACGGCCGCCGCTCGGCGCGCCGGTCCGGGTCCGCCTGCTGGAGGCCGACCCGGTCCGGCGGCTGGTGCGGTTCGCGTTGGCGGGATGAGGGACGGCGGCGTCAGACCGTGGACCGGTCCGTGGTTCGGTCCGTGGATCGGTCCGTGGGTCAGGTCCGGCGCCGCCAGGACCCGCGTCCGCTGGTGCCGATGCCCGCCAGGTGCAGGGCGAGCAGCAGCAGGCCGAGGGTGACGAGGGTCTGGAAGTTGAACGCGTCGGTGGAGACGTCCACCAGGTCGAACAGCAGGGCGATGGCGAAGACGACCGCCGCGATGATGGCGAGCATCGTGTCCTCCGGTTCGTGTCGGGTGCGGAACTGCCCCCGAGGCAACGACGTGATCTCCGTTATGAGGCCCGACAAACCGCGGATTCGATTGTTTTGTCCGTTAATTGACTTTAGGGCCGTCCCTTGGGGGGAACGGCCCCGGGGCAAGCGCGGCGACCGGGGTCAGGCGGCCGGCTCGATGCGCAGCTCGCGGCCCAGTTCGGCGGTGAGGCCGGCGTTGAGCCGGTAGGCGCGCCTGACCTCGGCGACGACGCGGGCGCGTTCGGCCTCGTCCCAGGGGGCGGCGTCCAGCAGCTCGCGGTAGGCGTCCTTGTAGGCCTTGGGCTTGCCGGGGAAGCGGTAGAACAGCACGCCGTCGTCGTCGCGGCCGAGGCCGAGGGCGCGCTGCACCTGGCGGCCGATGTACTGGCCGCCCGACAGGTCGCCGAGGTAGCGGGTGTAGTGGTGGGCGACGAACCCGCCGGGCCAGTCGAAGCAGACCTCGCGCAGCCGGTCGCAGTAGGCGCGGGTGGCGGCGTTCGGGGCGATCCGGTCGGCCCAGTCCGGCCCGTGGAGGTAGGCCAGGTCGGCGCGGAGCGCGTCGCGGCGGCGCAGGTCGGCGAAGGCGAACGGCCCGGCGACCGGGTCGCCCGCCAGGGCGTCGGCGGCCTGCTCCAGCAGGTCGTACACGTGGTAGAGCTGACCGACCAGGGCGGCGTACTCCTCGCGGCCGAGCCGCCCTTCGACCAGCGCCGACATGTAGGCCGAGCCCTCGTTGTCGCCGTGGTCGCCCCAGGTGGCGGCGCGCAGTTCCGCCGCGAACCCCGAGCCCTGCTCCGCCATGCCCATGCACACACCTTCCATCCCGGTTCTGCCGGAAAGATCCGGTCGGTCGAGATGAAGTTAGCCTTACCTAAGTACTTCTCGGAAGAGCTCCGGCGAACTTTCCGACGTGACGTCGGCTACTTTACCGACGCCACGTCGGAATGACCAGAGGCGTTCCGGAGGGGCGGGCCGGGTCAGCGGCCGTCGCGCGCCGGGAGGCCGAGGACGTGGCGGGCCTCGTCGGACATCCGCACGACCTCGCGGCGGACCTGGATGCGCTCGGTGAGCCGCTCGCTCCACGGGATCCGCACGGCCTTCTCCCGCCCGTCGACGACCGCGGCGAACTCGATGCCGTCGGCGTCGCAGCCGGTCATGCGCGCCGACGCGGCGTCCGGGACGCCGCCGAGGGCGCGGCAGATCATGGCGCAGTCGCCGGCGTGGTCCTCGTTCATGTGCCGGGCGATCTGGGCGACCACGTCGGGGGTGAAGGGGGTGCTGGTCTCGGTCATCGCGGCAGGCCTTCCCGGTCGGGGCGTCGCTGGTCCCCCTGACGGCCGCGGGGGCGCGGGTTGACGTGCGCCTTCACGCGATCATCAGGTAAGGCTCACCTTAACCGGACTTCCCCTCGGCGCCGGTCCGCGAACGTCCTCGCGTCCCCTTGTCCCGTTCGACGCCGCCGGCGGCCCGAGCGCGGTTCCATGGGGGTGAGGAAGTACGGGTGATCGTGTCGTCAGGGGTGGGACCGATGGTCGAGCGGATGATCGAGACGGCCGGTGTCGAGCTGTGCGCCGAGTCCTTCGGCGACCCGCGCGATCCACCGGTCCTGCTGGTCATGGGCATCGGCGCGTCGATGCTGTGGTGGGAGGAGGGCTTCTGCCGGATGCTCGCCGAGGGCGGCCGCCTCGTGATCCGCTACGACCACCGCGACACCGGCCGCTCGGTCGCCTACGAGCCCGGCCGTCCCGGCTACACCGGCGACGACCTGGTCTCCGACGCCGTCGGCGTCCTGGACGCCCACGGCCTGCCCGCGGCCCATGTCGTGGGCGTCTCGGCGGGCGGGGGGATCACGCAGCTGCTCGCGCTCGACTTCCCCGAACGCGTCCTGTCGCTCGTCCTGATCAGCACCTCCCCCGCGCTGCCCGGCGACCGCGAGCTCCCGCCGTCGTCGCGGGAGTACGCGCGTTTCGTGTCGAGCGCGACGGTGGACTGGTCCGACACCGGGTCGGTGACGGAGTACCTGGTGGACTACTCGCGGGTCCTCAGCGGCGGGCGGCGGCCGTTCGACGAGGCGCGGATCCGGGCCCTGGTCCGGCGCGACGTCGAGCGCGCCCGCGACGTCGCCGCCCAGCAGAACCACGACCACCTGCCCGAGGAGGACCGCCGGCGCGCGTCCCTGTCGTCGGTCGCCGCGCCCACCCTGGTCATCCACGGCACCGCCGATCCGGCGTTCCCGGTCGAGCACGGCGAGGCGCTGGCGCAGGAGATCCCCGGCGCGCGGCTGCTGCGGCTCCCCGACGCGGGCCACGGGGTCGAGCGGCCCGACTGGGAGACGATCGTCCGGGCGATCCTCGACCACACCGCGACCGCCTGACCGTGGTCCCCAAGGGGGACCAGGTGTCGCCGGCCGCCGTGCCGCCGTCCGGGGTTCTCGCCGGACGGCGGCACGGGGCGGGTGCCCGGTCAGGTCACCGAGGAGTAGGCGACGACGCCGCGGCGCATCGCGTCCATCGCCCTGCGGGCCGTCTTGCGGATGTGGCTGTTCTCGGGGGCGGCGTCGGCGATCTGGCCCAGCAGGTCCAGGAGCTGTTTCACCGCGCGGACGAAGTCGCCGGCGGTCATGTCGGCCTCCAGCAGGACCTCGTCGAGGTCGGCGCCTCTGGCCCAGCGGTAGGCCGTCCAGGCGAAGCCCAGGTCGGGTTCGCGCAGGAACGACACCCCGTTGTCCTCCTCGACGGCCTCCAGCTGGCGCCACAGGCGCACCATCGCGCCGAGGGCGTCCTGGACGCCGCCGCCGGGGATGCGGGGCGGGGCGGCGTCGTCGGGCTGGCGGGACTCGTAGGTCAGCGCCGACACGCACGCGGCCAGCTCGGCCTGGTCGAGGCGTTCCCAGATGCCCTCGCGGAGGCTTTCGGCGGTGAGCAGGTCCAGTTCGTTGTAGATGCGGCCGAGGCGGCGGCCCGCCTCGGTGACGGTGTCGCCGTCGAGGTAGCCGAGCTGCTGCAGGACGGTGCAGACCTTGTCGAAGGTGCGGGCGATGACCTGGGAGCGGCCCTCGACGCGGCGGCGCAGCTGTTCGGTCTCGCGTTCCAGGCGGAAGTAGCGTTCGGCCCAGCGGGCGTGGTTCTCGCGGTCGTCGCAGCCGTGCACCGGGTGGCGCCGCAGTTCCTGGCGCAGCCGGGTGATCTCCTGGTCGTCGGCGGCGGGCGTGTCGCGGCGGCGTCTGCGGTCGCGGGCGTCCTCGGAGACCTTGTTGCGCAGGGTGGAGGCCAGGTCGCGGCGGCTCTGGGGGTTGCGGGGGCTGAACGACTTGGGGATGCGGATCCGGTCGATGGGGTCGGCCGGGCGCGGGAAGTCCAGGATCGACAGCCGCTGGACCGATCCGGAGGCGGTCAGCACCAGGGGCGCGGGCCCGTCGGAGCGTTTGCCGACGCCGGGGTCCAGCACGACGGCCAGGCCCGAGCGGCGGCCGGTGGGGACCAGGATGACGTCGCCGGGCCGCAGGTGCTCCAGGGAGCGGGCGGCCTCGGCGCGGCGCTCGGAGGAGCGTTCGCGGGCGAGTTCGGCCTCGCGGTCCGACAGGCGGCGGCGCAGCGCGGCGTACTCCATGAAGTCGCCCAGGTGGCAGGTGGCGGCGTCCTTGTACCCGGCGAGGGCCTGTTCGTTCTTGTGGACCTGGCGGGCCAGGCCGACGACGGCGCGGTCGGCCTGGAACTGGGCGAACGACTCCTCCAGCAGGGTGCGGGCGCGTTCGACGCCGACCGCGCCGACCAGGTTGACCGCCATGTTGTAGGAGGGGCGGAAGCTGGAGTTGAGGGGGTAGGTGCGGGCGCCGGCCAGGCCGGCGACCGAGGCGGGGTCGACGCTCGGGTTCCAGATGACGACCGCGTGGCCCTCCACGTCGATGCCGCGTCGCCCGGCCCGCCCGGTGAGCTGGGTGTACTCGCCGGGGGTGAGGTTGACGTGGGCCTCGCCGTTCCACTTGTCGAGCTTTTCGATCACGACGGTGCGGGCGGGCATGTTGATGCCCATGGCGAGGGTCTCGGTGGCGAACACCGCCTTGATGAGCTTGCGGACGAACAGCTCCTCGACGATCTCCTTGAAGGTGGGGAGCATCCCGGCGTGGTGGGCGGCGATGCCGCGTTCCAGGCCCGCCAGGAAGTCGTGGTAGCCCAGGACCTCCAGGTCCTCGCGGGGGATGTCGGCCACGCGCAGCTCGACGTGGGCGCGGATCTCCTCGGCCTCCTCGCGGGAGGTCAGCCGCAGGTTGGCGTGCAGGCACTGCAGGACGGCGGCGTCGCAGGCGGCGCGGCTGAAGATGAACGTGATCGCCGGGAGCAGCCCGGCGCGTTCCAGCCGCGTGATCACGTCGGGGCGGAGCGGGGGCCGGAACCGCTGGGGGCGGGCCTGGCGGCGGTGCCCGGTGCGGCGGCCCTGGTTGACCTTGGCGCGGCGGATCTCCTCCACGCCGATCCGCTGGAGCTGGGGGTTCAGTTTCGCCTGCCGGTTGGCGCCCTTGCCGGTCTCCATGAACAGGTCGTACAGGCGGGTGCCGACCAGCATGTGCTGGAACAGCGGGACGGGCCGGTGCTCGTCCACCACGATCTCGGTGTCGCCGCGCACGGCCTGCAGCCACTCGCCGAACTCCTCGGCGTTGGAGACGGTCGCCGACAGCGCCACCACCCGCACCGAGTCCGGCACGTGGATGATCACTTCTTCCCAGACGGCGCCGCGGAACCGGTCGGCCAGGTAGTGGACCTCGTCCATGACGACGAACGCCAGCCCCGCCAGGGTGGAGGACCCGGCGTAGAGCATGTTGCGCAGCACCTCGGTCGTCATGACGACGACGGGGGCCTCGCCGTTGACGCTGTTGTCGCCGGTGAGCAGGCCGACCTTGCCGGGGCCGTAGCGGCGGACCAGGTCGGCGTACTTCTGGTTGGACAGCGCCTTGATGGGCGTGGTGTAGAAGCACTTCTGGCCGCTCGCCAGGGCCAGGTGGACGGCGAACTCCCCGACGATGGTCTTTCCGGAGCCGGTGGGGGCGGCGACCAGCACGCCGCTGCCCGCCTCCAACGCCCGGCACGCCTCCACCTGGAACGGGTCCAGGGGGAAGTCGTAGAGGGTCTGGAAGTCCAGCAGGGCGGGCCCGCTCCCGGCGTTGCGCCTGCGGCTGGCGGCGTAGCGGGCGGCGGGGCTCTGGTCGGCCGACTGCGTGTCGGGGGTGGTCATGGGTCCGAGCCTACGGTTTCGAACGGCCCGGTTCCCACTTGAGGGGCGGGATCGCCCCGGCGCGTCCCCCGAACCGGGCTCGGTCGCGGGGGACGCCGGGTGACGGACGGGTCGCGGGCACGGCCCGGGACGGGGTCAGGAGAGCCCCCGCTTGCCCTGCTCCAGGTTGCCCTGCTCCAGCTCGGCGTCGATCTCCTCCAGCCGCAGCGGGGAGATCTCGTCGTCGGCCAGGGCGGCGTCGGGGTCGACGCGGCGGGCGCGGCGCCGGTCGTTGAAGTAGGCGACCAGCGCGGCCAGCTCGTACAGGATCACCGTGGGCAGCGCCAGCACCAGCATGGTGACGGGGTCGCCGCTGGGGGTGGCGATCGCGGCGAACACGAAGATCCCGAACACGGCGATCCGCTGGGTCCGCTTGATCCGCTCGAAGGTGAGCACGCCCACGACGTTCAGCATCACCACGAACAGCGGCAGCTCGAAGGTGACGCCGAAGACCAGCAGCATCATCAGCACGTAGCTGAGGTACTGGTCGACCTGCACCAGCGGCAGCACCCCCTCGATGCCGAAGCCGCCGAGGAACAGCTGCAGGCCCTTGTCGATGAACAGGTAGGCCAGCCACGCGCCGACCAGGAACAGCGGGACCGCCGCCGACAGGAACACATACGTCCAGCGGCGTTCGCGCTGGTACAGGCCGGGGGCGACGAACGCCCACATCTGGTACAGCCAGAACGGCGAGGACAGCACCAGGCCGACGATGATGGCGATCTTCAGCCGGATGAAGAACTGGCTGAAGATGCCGCCGGCGACCAGGTTGCACTTGCCGTTGAGCTCCTTGGCCGCCTGGATCTGGCAGTAGGGCTCCTTCAGCAGCTCCCAGATCGGCTGGAAGAACACGTAACCGACGATCATGCCGAGCAGCAGGAAGAAGATCGCCTTGATCAGTCGGTTGCGCAGCTCACGGAGGTGCTCCATGAGCGACATGCGGCCTTCGGGGTTGGCCGGGGGAGCGGAACTCAGGAACTTCATGGTCGCCGAGGGTCCAGGAGGTGGGGGCCGCCGATCGGGGTGGGATGGGGAGGGTCAGGACTTGCGCAGGCGGTCGGGGTCCGACACCGGAACGCCCTGGATCGGCTCCCCGGAGGTCAGCGGGCGCGCGCCCGAGCCGTACTGCTGCTGGGCGGCCTCGCGCTCCAGGCGGGCGGCCTCCTCGCGCAGCCGGGCGGCCTCGGCGCGGGCGTCGGCCGACTGCGCCTGGGCCTGCTGGCCCTGCGCCTGCTGGCCCGGCTGGCCCGGCTGGTCGGCGGCCTTGTCGCCGTCGTCGTCATCGTGCAGGCCCTTGGTCTCGGCCTTGAGGATGCGCGCGGAGCGGCCGAGGGAGCGGGCCAGCGCCGGCAGCTTGGCCGAGCCGAACAGCAGAAGGACGACGAGCAGGATGATGATCCACTCGCCGGCACCGAAACTGGGCATGTATCCGTCCTCTTCACCAAGTGGTACTCACGACGATCGTACGCCGTCGCCGGAGTCGCGCGCCGCACGCGCCTCCTGGAGATCGCGGAGTTCATCGCGGAGCACCGCGTGTTTGGGTTCCAGCCGTGCGCGGGCCCGGTCGAGTTCACGTCCGAACCGGCGAACGCCCAGGTAGACCTTGAACGCGCAGAACGCCACCACCACCAGGCCCGCGACGCTGAGCCCGATCGTGACCAACGACACCGCCGGCATCGTCAACGACCTCCTCGCGGCTCATCGTACGCCGCCGCGCGCGCCGTGCCCGGCGGGGCCGACTCGTACAGCGCGAGCGCGCGGGCGGCGTCGTCGCGGACGGCGCCGGCCAGCTCGGCGGGGGCGGTGATGCGGCCCTGGTCGCCCAGCCGCAGCGCCAGGCCCCGCACCCAGCGGGTGTCGGGGGTGCGCAGCACGATCCGCAGCCGTCCCTCGCCGAGCTCGGCGACGCTCTCGCACGGGTAGTAGTCGGCGACCCAGCGGCCCTGCGGGGTCAGCTCCAGGGTGACCGCCACGTCCTGCGGGGACGGCCGGAACAGGCCGGCGTCGACGTCGATCGGCTCGGCGTCGTCGGGGACCTCGGCGGCGACGTCCAGGACCTGCAGGGCGCTGATGCGGTCGGTGCGGAACAGCCGGACGCCCTCGGCGCGGCGGCACCAGCCCTCCAGGTAGGTGTTGCCCTCCACCACCAGCAGCCGCATGGGGTCCACGTCGCGTTCGGTGTTCTCGTCGCGGGCGGGCACGTAGTAGGCCAGGTGGACGCGGCGGCGCCGGGCGATGGCGTCGCGCAGCAGCGCCAGGGTGTCGCCGCCGGCGTCGACCTCGACCGCGACCTTCCCGGCGACCTGGGCGGCGGCCCCGGCGGCGCTCTCCAGCTTGGCGATCACCCGCGACAGCGCGTCGCGGTCCTGCAGGCCGGGCACCCCGGCCAGCATCCGCAGCGCCACCAGCAGCGCCCCGGCCTCGTCGACCTTCAGCCGCAGCGGCCGGGCGATCGACTCGGCCTCGGTGACGGTGATCTCGCCGCCCTCGTAGGACAGGTCGATCGGGCAGTAGGGGTCGGGGGCGCGCAGCTCCACGCACCACAGCAGGTTCAGGTCGTCGATCAGCTGCTTCTCGGTGACGCCGAACGCGGCGGCGGCCTGGTCCAGGGCGACGGTGTCCCGGTTGATCACGTACGGGACCAGCGCCAGCAGCCGGCCGAGCCGGTCGGTGGAGGTGCCCGAGCCGCCCCGGCCCCGGCCCTTGCCCGCGGGCCTGCCCGGGGCCTTGGCCCCGGTCCTGTTCTCGGTCTTGCTCACTGTCCGCCTCCCCCCGCCAGGACCGCCTTCAACTGCTGGATGACCGCCTCGCGCAGGTCCGGCGGGTCCAGGACGACCACGTCGTCGGCGAACCGGGCCAGGTAGGGCGCGAACCGGTCCACGTCGCGGAACGTCAGCGTCGCCTCGTCCCAGCCGCCCTGGCCGTCCCCGGCGGGCCGCACGTCGCGGGCCCAGCGGCGCGGGCCCTGCGCGGCGCCCTGCCGCAGCCGCACCGTGGCCGGGCGGGGCTCGGCGAGCGGGTCGCCCCGGTCGAACGCGATGCGCCGCACGTCCACGCCCTCGGGCACCACGACCGACCCCTCGGGGCCGTCGGGGACGACCTCGCCGACGATGCGGCTGAGGCGGAACACCCGCGACTCGCCCCGGTCGCGGTCGTGGCCGACCACGTACCAGCGGCCGCGGCGGCTCACCACGCCCCACGGCTCCAGGTGCCGCCGCGCCACCGAGGTGCGGCCGACGCCCTGGTAGTCGAAGGCGACCGGCCGGGCGTCGCGCACCGCCTCCCACAGGGCGGGGAACGCCGGGTCGCCGGTGTCCAGCCGCGGCTCGATGCCCACGGCGGTGGTCTCGTCGGTCTCCACCCCGGCGGCGCGCAGCTTCAGCAGCGCGCCGGAGGCGGCCTCGGCCATGCTGGCGCGCTGCCACACCCGGGCCGCCAGGCCCAGCACCGCGGCCTCGTCGGGCGTCAGGTGGATGTCGGGCAGCTCGTAGGCCTGCGGCGGGATCCGGTAGCCGGTCTCCTCGCCGTCGCCGTCGCTGCCGACCTCCAGGGGCACGCCCAGCTCCCGCAGTTCCTCCTTGTCGCGTTCGAACATCCGCTTGAACGCCTCGTCGGAGTCGGGGTAGCCGGGAACGGCCCGGCGGATCTGCTCGGCCGTCAGGTAACGGCGCGTGGCGAGCAGGCAGACCACCAGGTTGAGCAGGCGCTCGGTCTTGCGCCGCGACACTTCCCCACCACCTCTTCGCTCGCGGGCCGTTCGCTCAGCGGGTCCCGCCCGTTTTCCCTCTCCCAGGACGCTACCGTCTCCCCTGTGATCCGATGGCGTAAAGGCACCGTGCAAGACGTTCGCCGGGAGTGGCCGGGGGCGGTCGAGCTGACCGTCCTGATCGATGACGACGGCCCGCGCCGGGCACTGGCCTATCCCGCGCTGGTGGGGCGGCCGGAGCCGGGCGACACCGTCCTGCTCAACACTACGGCCTTGGCGATGGGTCTGGGGACCGGCGGGTACGCGATGGTCGTCGCGGTGCCCGACCGGCTGCCCCCCGACCCGGCGGGCCCGGGCCACCTGGTCAAGGCCCGCTACACCCCCCTGCAGGCCACGGTGCTGGGCGCCGACGAGCAGGACTCCCCCCACCACGGGCTGCTGCGGGAGGCCGACTCGCTGTACGGCGCCCCGGTGATCGTGGCCGACCTCCACTCGGCGCTGCCGCCGATCCTGGCGGGCCTGCTGGCCGAGCGGCCCGGGACGCGCGTGGTGTACGTGATGCCCGACGGGGGCGCGCTGCCCGCCTGGTTCTCCATGTCGATCGCCCAGCTCAGGGCGGCCGGGGCGCTGGCGGCGACGGTGACGGTGGGGCAGGCGTTCGGCGGGGACCTGGAGGCGGTGACCGTCCACACCGGGCTGCTGGCCGCCCGGCTGGTGCTGGACGCCGAGGTGATCGTCGTGGCGCAGGGACCCGGCAACCTCGGAACCGGCACCAAATGGGGTTTCTCGGGCGTGTCGGCCGGGGAGGCGATCAACGCCGCCGCCGTGCTGGACGGCCGCCCGGTGGGCTGCCTGCGGGTCAGCGAGGGCGACGCGCGGGAACGCCACCTCGGCGTCTCCCACCACAGCCTCACCGCCTACGGCCGGGTCGCGCTCGCCCGCGCCCAGATCGCGGTGCCGGAGCTGGGCGGCCCGTTCGGGCAGCGCGTCGCCGCCGCGGCCGCGTCACTGGGCGACCGGCACGAGCTGGTCCCGGTCGGCGTGGAGGGCCTGCGCGACGCGCTGGCCTCCGCCGAGAAGGACTGGGGGGTGCGGCTGTCCACGATGGGCCGCCGCCTGGACGAGGACCTGGCCTACTTCCTCACCGCGGCCGCCGCGGGCCGTCACACCGCCGCGCTGCTGGCCTGACCCGCACCGGCCGGACCGGCGCCCGAAGGGCCGGCAAGGGCCGGGTCGACCGCCCGCGCCTCCTCGGCGGTGTAGGAGGAGGCGAAGGTGAACGCGCGGGGCGAGGGGCCCTCGGCGCGCAGCAGCTCCAGCCGTTCGGCGGCCTCGGCCACGCCCGGCACGTGCCCGGCGGGCACCCACCACATCACCAGGTGCGCCTCGGCGGGCCGCTGGAACCACTCCCGGCGGCGGCGCATCACCTCCAGATGGCCGCTGCGGTAGACGTAGTCCCACAGCGCCTCCGCGCCCTCCCAGACCGTGAGGTTCACGATCACGTCGGGTCCGAACGGGCGCAGTCCCGTGGCGTCGTCGCCCTCCTCCCCCACCAGCCGCCACACGAACCCGGGCGCGGCGTCGGCGAGGGCGTTGATCGGTTCCAGGGCCGCCACGAAGTCGGCGATACGCGGGTCCTCCAGGGGGAAGCGCAGCGCGGCGATGTTGAGCTGGGCCAGGTGGAAACGGGAGTCATCGGGCATGCTCGCCATCCCACCAGCCCACCCCTTCTATGTCAAGACTCGTTGTTTTTAGAAGGTTCCACCACCGTGCAGCACTCCCCCGGCCGCGGATCCATCCGCGCCCGCCAGCCGTCCGCACCCTCCAGCAACCCCTCCAGCAGCGCCAGGTTCATCCCGCACACCAACGGCGGGAAGCGCTCGGCGACGGAGTGGAAGGGGCAGTTGCGCATGCGCAGCACAGACCCGGCCCCGGCCCCTGCGCCGTCCTGGCCCTCGTCCCCGTCCTCGCCCTCGTCCCAGTAGGGCTCGTAGCCGCGCGACCGCAGCAGCGACGCCAGCTCCTCCCGGTCCCCCACCGGCCCCCGCGACGCCCGGCCCCGGCGGCGCGCCGCCTCCCGCACCCCGTCGTCCAGCCCGGCGGCCTCCGCCGCCTCGGCCAGCAGATCGGCGGCCGTCCGATAGTCCCGGGCGGGCAACGCCACCTGACGCTCCACCGGGGAACGCCGGTACACCTTCGCCGGACGCCCCGCCCCCGGCCCCGACCGCCCCGTCAGACGACGGCTGCCGCTCTCCAGCAGCCCCGCCTCGACCAGCCGGTCCAGATGAAAGGCCGCGAGGGTGCGCTGCACCCCCACGGCCTCGGCCGCCTCGTTCCGGCCCACCTCACGGCCCCGCGCGGCCACGAACTCGTACAGGCGACGCCGCACCGGATCCTGAAGCGCCGCGATCGCGTCGATGTCCTCCACCCGGCCATTCTAAGAACAGCCGCAATTGGCGTTAGAACACCGGGGCAGCGCTCAGCGCAAACCCCTCAGTGCACGCCCAGCAGGTCCACCACGAACACCAGCGTGTCATCGCCCTTGATGCCCGCCTGCGGCAACCCCTTGGCCCCGTACCCCAGCGACGGCGGCACCACCAGCAGCATCCGGCTGCCGACCTTCTGCCCCACCAGCGCCTGATCCCACCCCTTGATCACCTGACCGGTGCCGATCGTGGTCGCGTACGGGTTGCCCACCTGCCACGAGGAGTTGAACACCTGGCCGTTGCGCCAGAACACCCCCGCGTACTGCAACGCCAGCAACTGCCCCTTCTGCACCGCCGGACCGTTGCCCCGCACCAGCGTCCGCACCTGCAACGTCCTCGGCGGCGCGACCTTCGGCACCGACACCTGCGGAACCTGAGCGCCCGCCACCTTCGGCAGCCTGGAATCGTCCAGCGGCTGCGGCGCCCCCTGCGCCGCCGCGTCCTTCGGATACACCGCCCGCACGTCCAGCACGTACACCAGCGTGTCCCCGGCGCTCACCTGCTGCTGCGGATTACCGTTCTCCCCGTAACCGTCCTTCGGAGGAATCCGCGCCACCACACGCGCCCCCGCCTTACGCCCCGCCAGGGCCTTGTCCAACCCCGGAATCAGCTGCCCGGTCGGAAACGCCCCCGGCTTACCGTCCACATAACTACTCGCCAGCAGCTTCGACGAACCCTTCGCCCACCGGTACCCCACATAGTCGGCGATCACCATGTCGCCCTTGCGGGCCTGCGCGCCCCTACCCTCCGCCAGCGCCTTCAACGCCAGCTCCTTACCGGGCTCGTCCCCCTTGGGGATCACCACCTCCGGCTTGGTCCCCGCCGCCCCCTTCACCTCCACCTGCACATCACCCGACCCCGAACAGGCCGACAGCGCCAGCGGAGCGGCCACCACGGCCACCAGGGGCAGCACCACAGAACGGAACGGGGCGGAACGACGGCGCATAAAGGTCCTTACACGCGAGGAGGGTGAGCGCTGACGAGCGCTCACCCTACCCCGCCGATGACCTGCCGGTAGTCGTTACATCCCGGCGATCAGCTTGTCGACCCGCTCGTCCACCGACCGGAACGGGTCCTTGCACAGCACCGTCCGCTGCGCCTGGTCGTTCAGCTTCAGATGCACCCAGTCCACCGTGAAGTCCCGCCGCTTCTCCTGCGCCCGGCGGATGAACTCCCCGCGCAACCGCGCCCGCGTCGTCTGCGGCGGCACCGACTTCGCCTCGAAGATCGCCAGATCGCGCGTCGCGCGCTCCACCGACCCCCGCTTCTCCAGCAGGTAGTACAACCCCCGCTCCCGATGCACGTCGTGATACGCCAGATCCAGCTGCGCCACCCGCGGCGACGACAACGGCAGGTCGTACTTGCGCCGGTACCGCTCGATCAACTGGTACTTCGTCACCCAGTCGATCTCCCGCGCCACCAGATCCAGATCACCGGTCTCCACCGCGCGCAGCGTCCGCTCCCACAGATCCAGCACCCGCGTCGTGATCGCGTCACCGCCACGCCGGTCCACGAAATCCTTGGCCTTGCCGAAGTACTCGCGCTGGATCTCCAGCGAACTCGCCTCACGACCGTTCGCCAACCGCACCTTGCGCCGACCCGTCATGTCATGACTGACCTCACGGATCGCCCGGATCGGATTCTCCAGGGTCAGGTCGCGCATCACCACGCCCGCCTCGATCATCCGCAGCACCAGATCGGTCGCCCCGACCTTCAGCAACATCGTCGTCTCACTCATGTTCGAGTCACCGACGATGACGTGCAGCCGACGGAACCGCTCGGCGTCCGCGTGCGGCTCGTCCCGCGTATTGATGATCGGCCGCGAACGGGTCGTCGCCGACGACACACCCTCCCAGATGTGCTCGGCCCGCTGCGACACGCAGTACACCGCACCCCGCGGCGTCTGCAGCACCTTCCCCGCCCCCGCGATGATCTGCCGCGTCACCAGATACGGGATCAGCACATCGGCCAGCCGGCCGAACTCCCCGTGCCGCCCCACCAGATAGTTCTCATGACAGCCGTAGGAGTTCCCGGCCGAGTCGGTGTTGTTCTTGAACAGGTAGATGTCACCGGCGATGCCCTCCTCGCGCAACCGCCGCTCGGCATCCACCAGCAGACCCTCCAGGATCCGCTCCCCCGCCTTGTCGTGCGTCACCAGATCGACCACGTTGTCGCACTCGGGCGTGGCGTACTCGGGGTGGCTGCCCACGTCCAGGTAGAGCCGCGCGCCGTTGCGCAGGAACACGTTGCTGCTGCGGCCCCACGAGACCACCCGACGGAACAGATAGCGCGCCACCTCATCAGGTGACAACCGCCGCTGACCGCGGAAGGTGCAGGTGACGCCGTACTCGTTCTCAAGCCCGAAGATGCGCCTGTCCACACACTCGACCCTATGCGGCCGGACGTCGACTTGGCAGCCTTCACCGCCGGTTGTTTCGCCGACACCACCCCCACCCCACGGCCATGATCGGCCACCGCCCCCGCAACCCGGACCGAACACCGAAACGGCGAAGGCCCGCCGCACACGCGACGAGCCCCCACCAACGACCAGCACTCACCCCGAAAGCCGCTCAGGCCCCCGAAGCGCCCTCAGAACCACCCTCCGAGGCCTCCGCCGCACCGCTCTCCGTACTCCCCAGCAACTCCCCGATCCGCGCCGCCGGAAGCCGCCGGAACAACCGGTGCTCACGATTCCGATCCAGCACCGCCACCTCCAGCGACTTGGCCTCCAGATGCCGGTCGCTGTCCTGCGCCTCCAACGACTGCACCGCCACCCGCAGCGCGTCCGCCAACGACGCACCCTCGGTGTAACGGTCCTTCAACGCCTGCGCGACCGCGTCCGCCTGACCGCCCATCGCCACATAACCATGCTCGTCGGCCACCGAACCATCGAACGTCAACCGGTAGATCTGATCGGTCTCCGCCGACTCCCCGACCTCCGCCACGACCAACTCCACCTCGTACGGCTTGTTGGTCTCCGTGAAGATCGTCCCCAGCGACTGCGCGTACACGTTCGCCAGACCCCGCGCCGTCACATCACGCCGGTCGTACTGGTAACCGTTGACATCCGCGTACCGGACACCACCCAGCCGCAGGTTCTCGAACTCGTTGTACTTCCCGACCGCCGCGAACGCGATCCGGTCGTAAATCTCACTGATCTTGTGCAGCGCCCGCGACGGATTGTCCGCCACGAACAGGATCCCGTCGGCGTACTGAAGAACGACAACGCTACGACCCCGCGCGATCCCCTTGCGCGCGTAGTCCGCCTTGTCCTTCATCTGCTGTTCGGGCGAGACGTAGAACGGCATCGACACCGGTCCGCTTCCCTTCTATCGCAGCGGGGCGGTCGGACCGCCCGGCGAGTCGTAACGGCCATCCACGACGGTCCGCGCCAACGCGCCGACCTCGTCCTCACCGAGCCGGCGGTACCCATCGGACGTCACCGACGCCACCACCGGGAAGATCCTGCGCGTCAGATCCGGCCCACCCGTCGCCGAGTCGTCATCCGCCGCGTCGTACAACGCCTGCACGCACACCAGCGCCGCGTCCTCCGCCGACAGATCCGGCCGGTACAGCTTCTTCAACGCCCCACGCGCGAATACCGACCCCGACCCGATCGAGTGGAAGTCCCGCTCCTCGTACCGCCCACCCGCCGGGTCATACGAGAAGATCCGCCCCACATCGCGAACCTCGTCATAACCCGCGAACAGCGGCACCACCGCCAACCCCTGCATCGCCATGCCGAGGTTCTGCCGCACCATCGTCGCCAGCCGGTTCGCCTTACCCTCGATCGACAGGGTCCGGCCCTCGCGCTTCTCGTAGTGCTCCAGCTCCACCTGGAACAACCGCACCATCTCGATGCCGATCCCCGCGGTCCCCGCGATCGCGATCGCCGAGAACTCATCGGCCCGGAACACCTTCTCGATGTCCCGCTGCGCGATCATGTGACCCGCGGTCGCCCGCCGGTCCCCCGCCATCACCACACCACCGGGGAACGCCACCGCCACGATCGTCGTACCGTGCGGAATCTCCTCACCCGCCGACACCGACGCCGGAAGCGACCGCCGCCCCGGAAGCAGCTCCGGCGAATACGCCCCCAGGAACTCCGTGAACGAGGACGTGTCCGGGCTCGCGAACAACCCGGACGACCGTCCGGTCTGCGACTCGTGGGACGCCACGCGACTCCTTCCCTCCACCATGGCACCGCCGACGCACACCCGCGCCGACGCTGACAACCAAGACCCTACTGTTCGATCGACGATCGGCGCATGCCGCGCACACCCCGCCCCGCTCCGCCCACGGCGAACCCGCCAACGAAACACCACAGAGGACCCGACGCCTCACCGACGCACCGGCTCATCGACTCACCGGCTCACCGCGCGGCCAACCAACGATCGATCGGAAAGCGGCTCACAGCCCGATCCCCCGGCAACGCGATCCACGACTCCCGAATCGCCGGCTCCGCCTCCCGCAACGCCTTCCGATGCGCCGCGTCCCGCTCCCGGTAGCCATCCCAGCCGTCGAGGGGAACGGTCGAGGGATCAACATCCGGAACGGTGAACGACAGCCGCGTCCCACCACCCGCAGCGGGCACCTCGGTGACCAGCTCACCGAGGAGATAGTCGGCCGCACGCCGCAACGTCCCCGGGTCGTCACGCAACTGCCCCATGCCGGTGTTGCACCCACCGCACAGCATGCCGCGAACGGCCAGCGTGTCGTGACAGTGATCGACGTGCTCGGCCGGGCGATCGCAGCAGATCGCGCATCTGCCCTTCTGCAGATCGAGCAGGAGCAGAGCGTCGCGTTCGTTGATCCCGTACCGGTGGCGAAGCTTGTAATCCCGGGGCGTCCCCTTGAGATCCGCCACGGTGCGGCGGCCCCGGTCCGGCCAGCCTTCGATCACGTCCGCGCCGAGCTCCAAGCGCATCAGACGCGCGTGCCAGGTGAGCCGCTCCAGGTAGTCGGCGGCCTCCTTGATCACCCAGACGTCTTCCTCGAACTGGCCCAGACCACCGTTGCACCCGAAGCACAACATGCTCCGGACCAGACCGGTCACATGGCCGTGATCCACATGAGCGGCCGGGGACCGAAGGCAGATGACGCAGATCCCGCCCTGGCGTGCGAGCAGAGTGTCGGCTTCCCGCTCGGTGATGCCATAGCGGAGCTTGAGCAGGTAGTTGCGACTACTTCCGTGATTACGCTCCCGGATCTCCGCCATAGCCTTGTTGTGACACGGCTTGCAGTAGGCGGCACGCCCATCCGGATTGGCGCGGTTGCCGCCGAAGGCATCCAGTTGCTGGATTTCTTTGCACCGCGGACAGTACTTCATCCCCTCGGGCACAGCCGAATACCGTCGATACTCCCTGGACTTCTTACCTTCGGCTCTTCTCTTGCCGCGATAGGACTTCGCGCCCCGGAGGCCGAAACACTCCTTGCAGTAAAGCGCAAGGCCGTCCTTGGACGCCTTGCGCTTCCAGAACTCTCCGACGGGCTTGAAGAGACCGCAGTCACGGCACTTCTTCACGTCGGACATGAAACCCACCCTCCCACCCCGGAGCGCAACTCCGGCGTCGAATCCGCGAACCGTTGGTTTCCAATCTAACGGCACGCGTGTTCGACGTCCCCCGTTTTAGGATTTAGGTCATTCCCAAAACGGACATACCAGGATTTACTCCCCTCCCTTTTGGACGTAGCTCCTGACAAATTCCTCTGCGTTCTCTTCGAGAACTTCGTCGATTTCGTCCAGAATTGCGTCGACGTCCTCGGACAGTTTCTCCTGGCGCTCCTGAACGTCGCCCGTGGTCTCGGCCTGGGTCTCCTCGACCTCTTCGGTGCGACGTTCGGTCTGCTTCTGACCGCCGGTGTCCTTCGTGGCCATCCCGTACCTCCACTCTGCCGGTGCCCCCAACCCTATCCTCGATCTTGGCCGACGAGCGGGTACCGGCTCACCCGTTTTCGCGGGTGGCCGCGCGGGGGGCCTGTCGGGGTTATCGCCGGTGCGCGAAACGCTGAAACGGGCAAACCGGTCACAAATCAGCGGCGGCCTCTGGGGGCTCATAACGTCTTTGGGAAGGGCCTTGGTGGGGAAGTCCGGGGAACGGCGGAACGCCCGCGAGAGGGGCTCTCGCGGGCGTTCGGGCGGTGTTCGTGTCGCGGTGGGACGTTGCCGCGGGTGTTGTGGTGGGCCGGGTCGTCGCTGTGGGGTGGGTCAGTTCTGGCCGGTGAGTGTGGCGACGAGGTCGGCTGCGGTGCGGCAGCGGTCGAGGAGTGCGCCGACGTGTTGGCGGGTGCCGCGGAGGGGTTCGAGGGTGGGGACGCGTTGGAGGGATTCGCGACCGGGGACGTCGAAGATGACGGAGTCCCAGGAGGCGGCGGCGACGGAGTCGGCGTACTGGCTGAGGCATCGGCCGCGGAAGTAGGCGCGGGTGTCCTCGGGGGGGTGCTCGATGGCGTGTTGGACGCGTTCTTCGGTGGTGACGCGGTCGATGCGGTCGCGTGCGACGAGGCGGTTGTAGAGGCCTTTGTCGGGGCGGATGTCGGTGTACTGGAGGTCGACGAGTTGGAGGCGTGGGTGGGACCAGTCGAGGCCGTCGCGGTTGCGGTAGCCCTCGAGGAGTTCGAGTTTGGCGACCCAGTCGAGTTGGCGTGAGAGCCGCATGGGGTCGTCTTCGAGGTGGGTGAGGGTGGTTTCCCAGCGGTCGAGGACGTCGCAGGTCATCTCGTCGGCGTCGGAGCCGTGGCGTTCTTCGACGTATTTGCGGGCGAGTTCGAGGTATTCCATCTGGAGCTGGACGGCGGTCATCTTGCGGCCGTCGCGCAGCGTCAGGAGGTGTTTGCAGGTGGGGTCGTGGGAGATGGCGCGGAGGGCGGCGACGGGCATGTCGACGGAGAGGTCGACGGTGATGAAGGAGTCTTCGATCATGGCGAGGACCAGGGCGGTGGTGCCGAGCTTGAGGTAGGTGGAGATCTCGCTCATGTTGGCGTCGCCGATGATGACGTGGAGGCGCCGGTATTTCTCGGGGTCGGCGTGGGGTTCGTCGCGGGTGTTGATGATGGGGCGTTTGAGGGTGGTCTCCAGGCCTACTTCGACTTCGAAGAAGTCGGCGCGCTGGGAGATCTGGAAGCCGTCGCCGCGGCCGTCGACGCCGATGCCGACGCGGCCTGCGCCGGCGATGACCTGGCGGGAGACGAAGAAGGGGGTGAGGTGCCGGACGATGTCGGCGAAGGGGGTCTCCCGCTTCATGAGGTAGTTCTCGTGGCAGCCGTAGGAGGCGCCTTTGTTGTCGGTGTTGTTCTTGTAGAGCTGGATGGGGTGGGTGCCGGGGACGAGGGCGGCGCGTGCGGCGGCGTCGGCCATGACGCGTTCGCCGGCCTTGTCCCAGATGACGGCGTCGAGGGGGTTGGTGGTCTCGGGTGCGCTGTATTCGGGGTGGGCGTGGTCGACGTAGAGTCGGGCGCCGTTGGTGAGGATGACGTTGGCGAGGCCGAGGTCCTCGTCGGTGAGCTGGCTGGGGTCGGCGACTTCTCGGGCGAGGTCGAAGCCGCGCGCGTCGCGTAGGGGGTTCTCCTCTTCGAAGTCCCAGCGCGCTCTTCTGGCCCTGGCCGCCGAGGCCGCGAGGTAGGCGTTGACGACCTGGGAGGAGGTCACCATCGCGTTCGCTCCTGGTTGGCCGGGTACGGAGATGCCGTACTCGGTCTCGATGCCCATCACCCGCCGAACACTCATGTCGTCGAGCCTATCGGGGCGTGGGGGCTGTAGCCATGGGGCGTCGGTCGTGGCGTCGTGGTGTGGCGTGGGGTGGCCGGGTGAGGACGCGGCGCGGCGGCCGTCCCCGGGGTGGGGGCGGCCGCCGCGTGGTCGGTCGGCTTGTCGGGCGTGGTGTTAGAGGTATTGGCCGGTGTTGGCGGAAGCGGCGCTGTGATGGATCGGCGCGTCTTCCGCCTTCGCCACCGTCTTACAGGTACTGGTCGGTGTTGGCGGAAGCGGCGCTGTGATGGATCGGCGCGTCTTCCGCCTTCGCCACCGTCTTACAGGTATTGGCCGGTGTTGGCGACGGTGTCGATGGATCGGCCGGCCTCGGCGCCCTTGGTGCCGGAGACGAGGGTGCGGATGTAGACGATGCGCTCGCCCTTCTTGCCGGAGATGCGGGCCCAGTCGTCGGGGTTGGTGGTGTTGGGCAGGTCCTCGTTCTCGGAGAACTCGTCGACGCAGGCGGCCAGGAGGTGCTGGACGCGCAGGCCTTTCTGTCCGGTTTCGAGGAACTGTTTGATGGCCATCTTCTTGGCTCGGTCCACGATGTTCTGGATCATGGCGCCGGAGTTGAAGTCCTTGAAGTAGAGGACTTCCTTGTCGCCGTTGGCGTAGGTGACCTCGAGGAAGCGGTTCTCCTCGGTCTCGGTGTACATGCGCTCGACGACGCGTTGGATCATCGCTTCGATGGTGGCCTTGGTGTTGTCGCCGTGTTCGGAGACGTCCTCGGGGTGGAGGGGCAGGCCTTCGAGGAGGTACTTGGAGAAGATGTCCTTGGCGGCTTCGGCGTCGGGACGCTCGATCTTGATCTTGACGTCGAGTCGGCCGGGGCGCAGGATCGCCGGGTCGATCATGTCCTCGCGGTTGGAGGCGCCGATGACGATGACGTTCTCCAGGCCCTCGACGCCGTCGATCTCGCTGAGGAGCTGGGGGACGATGGTGTTCTCGACGTCGGAGGAGACGCCGGATCCGCGGGTGCGGAAGATGGAGTCCATCTCGTCGAAGAAGACGATGACGGGGGTGCCGGCGGAGGCCTTCTCGCGGGCTCGTTGGAAGACGAGCCGGATGTGGCGTTCGGTTTCGCCGACGTACTTGTTGAGCAGTTCGGGGCCCTTGATGTTGAGGAAGAAGCTCTTGCCTTCCTGGCCGGTCTTCTCGGCGACCTGTTTGGCCAGCGAGTTGGCGACGGCCTTGGCGATGAGGGTCTTTCCGCAGCCGGGGGGGCCGTAGAGCAGGACGCCCTTGGGTGGGCGGAGCTGGTGTTCGCGGAACAGGTCCGCGTGCAGGTAGGGGAGTTCCACGGCGTCGCGGATCTGCTCGATCTGGGGGCCGAGGCCGCCGATCTCCTCGTAGGAGATGTCGGGGACCTCTTCCAGGACGAGTTCTTCGACCTCCGCCTTGTGGATCTTCTCGTAGGCGTATCCGGATCGGGGTTCCAGCATCAGCGAGTCGCCGGCGCGCAGCGGGACGCCGCGCAGCGGTTCGGCCAGCTTGATGACGCGCTCTTCGTCCGCGTGTGCGATGACGAGGGCGCGTTCCCCGTCGCCGAACAGTTCTTTGAGCATGACGACTTCGCCCTGCTCTTCGAAGTCGAGTGCCTCGACGATGTTGAGCGCCTCGTTCAGCATGACCTCTTGGCCGCGCTGGAGTTCGTCGATGTCGACGGCGGGGCTGACGTTCACGCGGAGCTTGCGTCCGCCGGTGAAGATGTCGACGGTGCCGTCGTCGCGTGCTTCGAGGAACACGCCGAACCCGGAGGGTGGTTGGGCGAGTCTGTCCACTTCCTCCTTGAGCGCCACGATCTGCTCGCGCGCTTCTTTGAGGGTCGCCACGAGACGCTCGTTCTGACCCGTAATGGCGGCCAGATTGGCCTGTGCCTCATGGAGACGTTCTTCCAGAACCCTGACTTGGCGGGGGGATTCCGCGAGCTTGCGACGCAGCACGGAGATCTCCTCCTCTAGGAAGGACACCTGCGTCTGGAGGTCCCTGACCTCCTTGTCCTGCTGCGCCCTGCGCGCCCCAGCATCGTCACGAGCGGCCACGCCCCGTCACCTCCTCAATGAAGAGAGCCGACGACCTACAGAGACCCTACCTATCTGGAGGGCTTCCGTAACCTGCCCTTTCGGTTCTCGTGTCGTGTCGGGGGCGTGCGCGGTGGGTTCGGAGGGGGCGCGGCGGGTGTGGGGAATGCCGTCGGCGCCCCTGCGGTGAAGGTGGGTGGGGGTGTTTTCGGTGGGTGCCGCCGAAAGGTTTTCCGATTTCAGCGGGGTGTCGGGGTGGGGAGCGCGGTCGGGGGCGCTGTGTGAATTCGCCGTTACGGGTCGGTGGTGACGGCCCGGTGGGTGTGATCTAGACCGCACCCTGATCTTCGGTCGAATTTTCGGCGTTCGGCGTGTCGGGGGCCGCGGCGGGGTCGGTCACGAGGTCGGTGGCGGGGTCGGTGGCGGGGGTGGGGGGTTCGGTGTAGGCGCCCTTGGCGGGGCGGCGGCGCCGGGCCGGCGGGGTGACGCCGTCGGCGAGGCGGCGGGCGGTGACCAGGAAGCCGGTGTGGCCGACCATGCGGTGGTCGGGGCGGACGGCCAGGCCCTCGCAGTGCCAGGAGCGCAGCATGGTCTCGAACGCGTAGGGCTCGGCGAACGCGCCGTGGTCGCGGAGTTCTTCTACTACGCGTGACATCTGGGTGGTGGTGGCGATGTAGGCGCAGACCATGCCGCCGGGGATCAGGGCCTTGGCGACGGCGTCGACGCATTCCCAGGGGGCGAGCATGTCGAGGACGACGCGGTCGACCTCGGTCTCGGACAGGTGGTCCTGGAGGTCGCCGAGGGTGAGGCGCCACGCGGGGTGGGGGCCGCCGAAGAAGCGTTCGACGTTGGCGCGGGCGGTGTCGGCGAAGTCGGGGCGGCGTTCGTAGGAGGAGACCAGGCCGCGGTCGCCGACGGCGCGCAGCAGGAAGCAGGTGAGGGCGCCGGAGCCGACGCCGGCCTCCACGACGCGGGCGCCGGGGAAGATGTCGGCCTGGGCGATGATCTGGGCGGCGTCCTTGGGGTAGACGACGGCGGCGCCGCGGGGCATGCGGACGGTGTAGTCGCTCAGCAGGGGGCGGAACGCCAGGTACTCGACGCCGCCGGTGGAGCGGAACACGCTGCCTTCGGGGCTGCCGATGACGTCGTCGTGGTCGATGGCGCCCTTGTGGGAGTGGTACTGCTTGCCGGGCTGCAGGGTGATGGTGTTGATGCGGCCCTTGGGGTCGGTGAGCTGAACCTGGTCGCCGGGGCGGAACGGGCCGTGGGGGATGCGGCCGGTGGTGGGCTCGTCCGGGGTGCCCGTGGAGGGGTGCTGCGGCGTGGTTTCGCTCATGGGTGACAAGGCTATCGGTGCGCGGGCGTTGCTCGGCCCGTGCTCAGCCGGTGGTCGGCCCGTGCCCAGCCGGTGGTCAGGCCGTGTCCGGCGGCCGGTGGGCGGGGCCGGTCACAGGCCCGCGAACGCGCGGTCGACGTCGGCGGTGGCCAGGACGCCGTACACCGACCCGTCGGGTTCGGTGAGCAGGTACTCGGTGGCGGGGGCGCGGCGCAGCGCGATGATCAGGTCCTCGCCGCCCAGGTCGGCGGGGAGGGTCAGGTCGGGTTCCAGTGAGCGCGCCAGGTCGCCGACGGTGATCCAGGGGCGGCGGTGGTCGGGGGTGGCGAGGACGGCCTTCTCGCTGACCAGGCCGCGGGGGGCGCCGTCGTGGTCGACGACGACGATGGCGCCGGCCTGCTGCTCCTGGGCGCGGCGGACGGCCTCGGCCAGCGGCACCTCGGGGGTGACCCGGGTGGCGCGGCGGGCCAGGCGGCGGGCCTGCAGGAGGGGGAAGCGGTCGCGGATGCGTTCGGCGCGGATGGCCTGGCTGGCGCCGATCCAGATGAACGAGGCGATCAGCGCCGACCACAGCAGCGCCAGCCAGCTGATCCCGCCGCCGGTGCCGGTGCGGTAGGTGGCGGCGTAGGCGCCGCCGAACAGGCACAGCAGCGCCAGGACGCGGCCGACCTGCCCGGCGACGATCGCGCCGTTGCGGGCGCGGCCGGTGGCCTTCCAGACGGCGGCGCGGACCAGCCGGCCGCCGTCCAGGGGCAGGCCGGGCAGCAGGTTGAACACGCCGACCAGCAGGTTGGCGAAGGTGAGGGCCTCCACCAGCAGCGCCAGGACCGGCGGCAGCGGCAGGGTCGCGTGGACCAGCAGCCCTCCCCCGGCCAGCACGAGGTTGGTGAGGGGTCCGGCGAACGCGATGAGGAACTCGCGGCCCGGGGTGGGGGCCTCGCGTTCGATGGCGGTCTCGCCGCCGAGGATGTGCAGGGTGACCGAGCGGACCGGCAGGCCCAGCACCCGCGCGGTGATCGCGTGGCTGAGCTCGTGGACGAACACCGAGGCGTACAGCAGCACGGCGTAGGCGAACGCGACGGCGTAGCTGGCGGGCCGGGCGACGATCTCGCCGAGGCGGTCGTTGACCTGGCTCTCGAACATGACGGTCACCAGGATCGCGACCAGGAACCAGCTGGGCGACACGTACACCGGGATGCCGAAGGGCCGCCCCATGGGCAGTCCGGGGCGGGGGGCGGGGCCGCCCGCGGGGTCGCCGGCCGGGTGCTTGTCCTCGGCCGGGGGCGCGCTGTTGGTCACGTTCCCGATGCTACGGCCCCGGGGGCGGGATCCGCGCACGGGCCGGGCCGCGCATGGCCGGCCGGGTGGCGGGGCGGGTGGGTTCGGGTGTGGGTTTTCGTCGGAGGGGTCGCCTACGCTGCTGTGTCATGACGACGGGGACCGACGGCAGGGTGGACGAGGCGGCGGGCGGCCGGGACGAGGCCCCCGGGACGGAGCAGGACCCCCGGACGGAGCAGGACCCTCAGGCGGGGCAGGACCCTCAGGCGGGGCAGGGGCCCCGGGTGGTCGGGTCGTTGTCGCCGTCGCGGGCGGGCGACTTCATGACGTGCCCGCTGCTGTACCGCTTCCGGGTGATCGACAAGATTCCGGAGAAGCCGTCTCCGGCGGCGGTGCGCGGCACGCTGGTGCACGCGGTGCTGGAGCGGCTGTTCGACCGTCCGGCGGCCGAGCGGACCGCGGCGGCGGCGCTGGAGCTGCTGGGGCCGCAGTGGGAGCGGCTGCTGGCGGCCGAGCCGGAGCTGGCGACGATGTTCGCCGAGGGCGAGGCCGGGGAGGCCGAGCGCGACGGCTGGCTGGAGCAGGCGCGGCGGATGCTGGAGCGGTACTTCACGATGGAGGACCCGCGGCGGCTGGAGCCCGCCGAGCGGGAGCTGTTCGTGGAGACGGTGCTGGAGTCGGGGCTGAAGCTGCGCGGGTTCATCGACCGGGTCGATGTGGCGCCGTCGGGTGATGTGCGGATCGTGGACTACAAGACCGGTGCGGCCCCGCGCGCCGACTTCGAGACGCGGGCGCTGTTCCAGATGAAGTTCTACGCGCTGGTGCTGTGGCGGCTGCACGGGCGGGTGCCGCGGTTGTTGCAGCTGATGTACCTGGGCAACGGCGAGATCCTGCGGTACGAGCCGGACGAGGCGGATCTGCGGGCGACCGAGCGGAAGGTCGAGGCGCTGTGGCAGGCGATCCGGCGGGCGATGGACACCGGCGAGTGGCGGCCCCGGACCAGCCGGTTGTGCGACTGGTGCGACCACAAGGCGCGGTGCCCGCAGTTCGGGGGCACTCCCCCGCCGCTGCCCGCCCATGCCGGCGGGAGCGGGGCCGGTGGGGCCGGTGAGGGGGCCGGGGCCGGTGGTGCGGTTCCGGTGGTGGCGGTGACGGCGGATTCGGACGGCCCGGAGCACGACGACCTGTGAGCGGCCGGGTCATCCTTGCGGAGGATCACGGATCCACGCGCAGGAGGGCTCACGACCTGCTGCCGCTCTCATAGGGTGAGAGTCGTGTCACCCCGCATCCGAGGTCTGCGAGCCTGCCGTGCCTGGTTCCTGGCGCGTCCGGTGGGCGCCGACGCCCTGCTGGCGCTGGTGCTGCTGCTGGCGGGCATCCCGCAGCTGGTGTGGCGGGACCTGCCGCCGGACGTGGCGGACTCGTTCGCCGAGGCCGATCTGCGGCAGGTCGTGACGGTGACGGTGGTCACCCTGACGATCTCGTTGCGGCGGGTGCGTCCGCTGTCGGTGCTGCTGGTGGTGCTGGCCGGGCAGTTCGCGCTCACGGCCTGGCACTACCTGCCGACGATCCCGGAGGTGGCGGCGTTCCTGATCGCGGTCTACAGCGTCGCGGCGCACCGGGGCCTGGCGCACAGCGCGCTCGGCGGGGTGGCGGCGCTGGCGGTGTTCAACGTCGTGTTCACGATGGTGCCGGTCGACAACAGCCTGATGGTGCTGCTCACCAACAACGCGCTGGTGGCGGGTGTGTGGATGCTGGGCCGCAACCTGCGGCTGCGGCGCGCCTACTTCGCCGAGCTGGAGGACCGGGCGGCGCGGCTGGAGCGGGCCCGGGGCACCGACGCGCGCGCCGCGCGGATCGAGGAGCGGTCGCGGATCGCCCGTGAGCTGCACGATGTGGTGGCGCACCATGTGAGCGTGATGACGGTGCAGGCGGGCGCGGCGCGGCGCATCATCGACCGCAACCCCGACGGGGCGCGGGAGGCGATGGCCACGATCGAGGAGGTCGGGCGGACCGCGCTGAGCGAGATGCGGCGGATCGTGGGGGTGCTGCGCACCGACCGCGACGCCGACAGCGCCCGCGGCGAGCTGGCGCCGCAGCCGGGCCTGGGCGACCTGGGCGAGCTGCTGGACCATGTCCGGGAGACGGGCCTGTCGGTGCAGTTGTGGATCGAGGGCGAGGCGCGCCAGCCGTCGCCGGGGGTGGACGTGGCGGCGTTCCGGCTGATCCAGGAGGCGTTGACCAACACCCTCAAGCACGCCGGGCCGGAGGCGCGGGCCTGGGTGCGGTTGGAGTACACCGACGAGGACCTGACGGTGGAGATCGAGGACGACGGGCGTGGCACCGCCACGATCATCGCCGACAAGGACGACAATCCCGGCCATGGGTTGGTGGGGATGTACGAGAGGGTCGCGTTGTACGGCGGTGAGCTGCGGATCGGGCCGCGGGTCGGTGGAGGTTTCGGCGTGCGGGCCCGGTTCCCGCTGGAGGCGTAGCGTGATGGTGGAGCAGGTGGCCGGATGGGCGGCCCGGCAGGCGGCGGAGGCGAAAAGGTGAGCACACGGGTGCTGCTGGTGGACGACCAGCCGCTGCTGCGGACCGGGTTCCGGCTGATCCTGGAGGCCGAACCGGACCTGGCGGTGGTCGGGGAGGCCGGGGACGGCGCGGCGGCGGTGGAGTTGACGCGGTCGCTGCTGCCGGACGTGGTGCTGATGGACATCCGGATGCCGGGTGTCGACGGGATCGAGGCGACCCGGCGGATCATCCGGGACGGGGCGGCCTCGCACGACCCGAAGGTGCTGATCCTGACGACGTTCGACCTGGACGAGTACGTCATCGAGGCGGTGCGGGCCGGGGCCAGCGGGTTCCTGCTGAAGGACTCGCCGCCGGAGGACCTGGTGCAGGCGATCCGGATCGTGGCGGCCGGGGACGCGATCGTGGCGCCGAGCGTGACGCGGCGGCTGCTGGACAAGTTCGCCACGCGGCTGCCCGCCGTGCGCGACGCCGTTCCCCCGCCGGGTCTGGACACCCTCACCGACCGTGAGCGTGAGGTGCTGACGCACGTGGCGCGCGGCCTGTCCAACGCCGAGATCGCGCGGGAGCTGGTCGTCAGCGAGACGACCGTCAAGACCCACGTGGGGAACGTGCTGGCCAAGCTGGGGTTGCGTGACCGCGTGCAGGCGGTGGTGTACGCCTACGAGACGGGACTGAGCCGCCCCGGCCAGACGGGGTGATCCCAGGGGGCGGGGCGGCATCACCGTCCCGCCCGGTCCGTTCCCATCGGCCCGGCCCGTTCCGCCGAATACGTTCCGCCGGAAGGGCCTGGGAACGGTGAAGGCCCCGCGCGGACACCGGGTCCGTGCGGGGCCTTCGCCGTGCGTGCTACTCCTTGCGCAGCGACGGGGTCGGCAGGTCCGTCGCGGGCGGGGACACCGCGCTCTGCGCGACCGCGTCGGTGGCGCTGACGGTGGTGTTCTCCGGGAAGTGGCAGGCGACCTGGTGGCCGGGGCTCAGCTCGGCCAGCGGCGGCTCCTGCGTCTTGCAGATCTCCTGCGCCTTCCAGCAGCGGGTGTGGAAGCGGCAGGCCGGCGGCGGGTCCAGGGGGCTGGGCACGTCGCCCTGCAGCCGGATCCGCTCGCGTCCCTCGCGCTTGGCCGGGTCGGGCACCGGGACCGCCGACAGCAGCGCGTTGGTGTAGGGGTGCATCGGCCGCTCGTACAGGTCGTTGCGGTCCGCGACCTCGACGATCTTGCCGAGGTACATGACCGCGACCCGGTCGGAGATGTGCCGCACCACCGACAGGTCGTGCGCGATCACCACGTAGGTGAGGTCCAGCTCGTCCTGGAGGTCCTCCAGCAGGTTCACCACCTGCGCCTGGACCGACACGTCCAGCGCCGACACCGGCTCGTCCGCCACGATCAGCTTCGGCTTGAGCGCCAGGGTGCGGGCGATGCCGATGCGCTGGCGCTGGCCGCCGGAGAACTCGTGCGGGTACCGGTTGTAGTGCTCGGGGCTGAGGCCGACCAGCTCCAGCAGTTCCTGCACGGCCTTCTTCACGCCGTTCTCGGTCTGGATCTTCTGCAGCCGGAACGGGGCGCCGACGATGGCGCCGACGGTCTGGCGCGGGTTCAGCGACGAGTACGGGTCCTGGAAGATCATCTGGAGGTCGCGGCGCAGCGGGCGCAGCCGCGACTGGGACATCCGGGTGATGTCCTCGCCCTCGAAGGTGATCTTGCCGAAGCTCGGGTCCAGCAGCCGCATGATCATGCGGCCGGTGGTGGACTTGCCGCAGCCCGACTCGCCCACCAGGCCGAGGGTCTCGCCCTTGCGGACCGAGAACGACACCCCGTCCACGGCCTTGACGGCGGCGACCTGGCGGCGCAGCAGACCGGCGTGCACCGGGAAGTGCTTGCCCAGGTTGTCGACGTCCAGCAGGACCTCGCCCTGGGGGATGGCCCGGTCCGTGGCGGTCGGCCCGGTGGCGTTGTCAGTAGTGCTCACAGTGTTCCCCCGTGCGGTCACAGCTTCGGCCGGATCTCGGTGTCCCAGATCTCCCGCCGCCTGTCCAGCGGGAGGTGGCAGGCGGCCTTGTGGCCCGGCTCCACCTCGACCAGTTCGGGCCGGTCGGTCTCGCTCTTGCCCCCGTTGAGGTCCCGATAGGCGCAGCGGGGGTTGAAGGCGCAGCCGGACGGCACGTTGATCAGGGAGGGCGGGGTGCCCTTGATCGGCATGAGGCGTTCGGTGCGGTCGCGGTCCAGCCGCGGCATCGACCCCAGCAGGCCCCAGGTGTAGGGGTGCAGGGGACGGTGGAAGGCGTCCTCGACGCTGGCCTGCTCGACGCTGCGGCCCGCGTACATCACCAGGATGTCGTCCGACAGCTCGGCGACCACGCCGAGGTCGTGGGTGATCATGATGATGGCGGAGTTGAACTCCTGCTGCAGGTCCCGGATCAGGTCCAGGATCTGCGCCTGCACCGTCACGTCCAGCGCGGTGGTCGGCTCGTCGGCGATCAGCAGTTCGGGGTCGCAGGACAGCGCCATCGCGATCATGGCGCGCTGCCGCATGCCGCCGGAGAACTGGTGCGGGTAGTCGTCGACGCGCTTGTCGGGCTTGGGGATGCCGACCCGGCCGAGCATGTCGATGGCGTGCTTGCGCGCCACCTGCTTGGAGACGTCGTTGTGCACCCGGTACGCCTCGACGATCTGGTGGCCCACCGTGTAGAAGGGGTGCATCGCCGACAGCGGGTCCTGGAAGATCATCGCCATGTGCTTGCCGCGCAGCTGGCGCACCCGCTCGGGTGACAGGCCGACCAGCTCCTCGCCGTTCAGCCAGATCTCGCCGGAGACCTTGGAGTTGCGGCGGTTGTGCAGGCCCATGATGGCCATGGAGGAGACGCTCTTGCCCGAGCCCGACTCGCCCACGATGCCGAGGGTGCGGCCGCGCTCCAGCTTGAACGACAGTCCGTCCACCGACTTGACCAGGCCGTCGTCGGTCGGGAAGTGCACGCGCAGGTCGCGCACCTCCAGGAAGGCCGTGGGCGCGCCGGCCGCGGAGTCGCTCACCGTGCCGTCGGTCAGCTCGGCCCGTCGCTTGTCCGTCATCAGCTGTGCCTCACCCTCGGGTCGATGACCCCGTACAACACGTCCACGACCAGGTTGGCCAGGACGATGAACAACGCGGCGAACAGCGTCGCCCCGAGCACCACCGGAAGGTCGCTCTGGTTGATGCCGTCCAGGGCGAGCTGGCCCAGGCCCGGCAGCGAGAACGTCTTCTCGGTGATGATCGCGCCGCCCAGCAGCACGCCCAGGTCCAGGCCGAAGATGGTCAGGATCGGGGTGAGCGTGGCGCGCAGGCCGTGCTTGACGACCACGGTCTTCTCCGGCAGGCCCTTGGCGCGGGCGGTGCGGATGAAGTCCTCGTTCATCGTCTCCAGCATGCCCGCCCGGGTGAGCCGCGCGTACAGGGCGGCGTACAGGAACGCCAGCGCGATCCACGGCAGCAGCAGCGAGGCGAACCACTTGGCGGGGTTCTCGGTGAGGCCGACGTAGTTGACCTCGGGGAGCAGATGCCACTTGTGGACCACGAAGGCCAGGCCCAGCAGGCCGGTGAAGAACACCGGCAGTGACACGCCCGCCAGCGCCACCGCCATGGCGGCGCGGTCGAACAGGGTGCCGCGGCGCAGGGCCGACAGCACGCCGATCGAGATGCCGGCGAGCAGCCAGAGCACCGCGGCCCCGGCTGTGATCGACATCGTGATCGGGAGCCGGTCGATGATCTGGTCGAGCACCGGCTGGTTGGTGCGGAAGGAGTAGCCCAGGCAGGGAGCCGGACAGTCGATCTTCTCGGTTCCGGTGTCGTAGGTGTCACCGGCGACGATGGCCTTGACGAACTTGCCGTACTGGGTGGTGATCGGTTCGTCGAGACCGAATCGTTCCTTGATCGCCGTCAGGGTCGCCGCGTCCGGGGTCTTACCGGCGTAACGGGCGGCCAGGTCGTCGGCGGTCACCCCGGCGGCGCGGGGCACAAGGAAGAAGATGGCGAACGTCACCGCGCTGATGATGAGCAGCAGCCCGACGGCGCCCAGCAGGCGGCGAACAATGAATGCGACCACAGTGTCCGGCCTGGGTGGCCGGCGGGGGATCAGCCCCGCCGGCCACCCGCTGCCTTCACCTGCCTTCTCTCAGGTAGTGCGGGGGGTGGACCGGTCTCAGCCGGTGACACCCATGTTGGCGTAGTCGTACATGCCGTAGCCCGCGTGGAAGTAGACGTTCGTCAGGGACGTCGGGCGGAACAGCAGGGACTTGGCGTACACGTTCGGCAGGATCGCGGCCTGCTCACGGATCCGCGCGTCGATCTCGTTGTAGATCTTGGCGCGCTGGGCCGGGTCCTGGACCTTGACGACCTCGTCCCACTTGCTGTTGACCACGGAGTCGTCCAGCTCTTCGGCGTTGGCGTTGCCGGTCTCGACGATCGCGTCCTTGTCGGAGATCGGCTGCAGGTAGCCGTAGCCGGTGTTCCAGTCGGGGGCCCAGCCGTAGGTGCCCAGGCCGACCTTCTCACGCTTGACGAACGCCGGCGAGCCGAGCTGCTCGTTGGTGTAGGTGCCCGACGGGTAGCCCTTCAGCTGGAGCTTGATGCCGACGCGGGCCAGCGACTGCTCCAGGGCCTCGGCGGTGGCCTTCTCCTTCGGGCGGTCGCTGCGGAACACCATCACGGTCTCGAAGCCGCTGGGCTTGCCGCACTTGTTCAGGGCGTCCTTGGCCGCGTTCACGTCACCGGTGAAGTTGACGTCGGCCTTGGTGTAGAAGTCCTGGCCCTTCTCCCGGCCGTCGACCGCGGGCGGCTGGATGGAGGTGGACACCTGGCCACCGGCGTCGCCGCCGTAGGCGCGGAACATCGCCGCACGGTCGGCGGCGTAGACGATCGCCTTACGGCACTCGACGTTCGGGATGTTCTTGGTGTTGATCGGGATGTACCAGTGGAAGCCGGCCAGCGGGTTGTCGGCGTTGGCCTTCAGCTTCGGGTTGGTCAGGATCTGCTGGCGGGCGGCCGCCTGCACGCCCGAGCCCGGCAGGTCGACGTGCACCGTGCCCGCCATCAGCCGGTTGTCGATCTCCTCGGCCTTCAGGCCGGCCTGGACCTCGATCTTGTCCGGGAGCTGCTTGCGGTTGGGGTCGGTCTGCGCGTCCCAGTTGGTGTTGCGGACGAGCGTGCCGCCCTTCTTCGGCTGGTAGTCGCCCTCCCACTTGTAGGGGCCGGACGAGACCGGGTGCATGCCGTAGCGGGTGCCGGTGTCCTTGTCCTGCGGGACCGGGACGGTCTGCCCGCTGAAGCCCACCACCTGGTCGAACTCGGCGAACGGCGCCTTCAGCTTGAAGACCAGGGTGTAGTCGTCCTTGACCTCGACGCCCTTGAACTTGTCGAGGTCCTTGTCCTTGAACGGACCCTTGTAGCCGTCGGCGTCCAGCAGCTGCGTGAAGTAGGACGGGCCGTTGCGCAGGACGCCGCGGTCGAAGGTGCGGGCGACCGCGTACTTGATGTCCTTGGCCTTGATCTCGGTGCCGTCCTCGTACTTGACGCCACGCCTGATCTTGTAGGTCCAGGTCTTGCCCCCGTCGCCCGGCGTGCCCGGCGCCTCGGCGAGGTCGGGGACCATCTTGGAGCCCTCGGCGCCCGGCTTGGAGGCGTAGGTCATGAGCTGCCGCGAGTAAAGGCGGGTGAAGTTCAGACCGTAGGCGTAGTAGATGTTCGCCGGGTCCAGCGACTCGAAGTCGTCGGGCTGCGCGACCTTCAGCACGCCGCCCTTCTTGTCCGAGGCGTTCACCACGGCGGTGGAGCCCGCGTCGAACTTGGCGGAGCTGGTGCCGCCGGAGGAGTCGTCACCACCGCCGCAGGCGGACAACCCAAGACTCAGGACGACGGCACCGGCCGCCGCACTGGTCACGACCTTGGGAGATTTCATCGGTTCCCTTTCGCTAATACCGGTCGTACGCCGGGGTCATCGGGCTCGTGGGTCCAGGGCGTCGCGCAGGCCGTCGCCGAACAGGTTGAACGCCAGCACGGTGATGAAGATCGCGAGACCCGGAACGATCACGAAGTGGGGGGCCACCGTGTACAGCTCGGTGGCCGCCGACAGCATCCCGCCCCAGGACGGGTCGGGTGGGTTGATGCCGACACCGAGGAACGACAGCGCCGCCTCGAACAGGATGTTGGTCGGGATCAGCAGGGTGGAGTACACCAGGATCGGCGCGACCAGGTTGGGCAGCACCTCCTTGAACAGGATGTGCGTGTTGCGGGCGCCCATGCTGCGCGCGGCGTCGACGAACTCGCGCTCGCGCAGCGACAGTGTCTGGCCGCGGATGATGCGGCCGATGTAGGGCCAGTTGAAGAAGCCGATGATGAACACCAGCACGCCCATGCGCAGGTCGTTGCCCGCCAGGCCGAGCATCTTGTTGGGGATGACGCCGACCAGGGAGATGGCGAACAGCACCAGCGGGAACGCCAGGAAGATGTCCATCAGGCGGGCGATGACGGTGTCCACCCAGCCGCCGAAGTAGCCGGCGATGATGCCCATGACCGTCCCGATCACCACCGAGACCAGCGTGGCCAGCACACCGATCAGCAGCGACACCCGGGCGCCGAACAGGATGCGGCTGAACAGGTCGCGGCCGTTGATCGGCTCGATGCCGAACGGGTGGTCGGCGCTCATGCCGCCGAGGCTGCCGATCGGCCCGCCGAGGGTCGGGTCGACCAGGTTCTGGTGGAACTGGTTGGGCGGGCTGCCGAAGGTGCGCGACAGCAGCTCGGTGACGCCGGGCAGCGACATCACGATCAGCAGCAGCACGACCAGGGCACCGCCCATCGCCACCTTGTCGCGCTTGAGCCGCATCCAGGCGATCTGCCCGAGGGAACGGCCCTGGATCGCCTTGCGACCACTGCCCGCAAGGACGGCGTCCGGCTGGGCCTGTTGTTCGGCCCCGGTCGCCTCGATCGGTGCGGTCACGCTCCGTACCTCCTACCACTTCGGCCACTTCGGCCACGCTGCCGCCGGCGTAACATCCGGCGATCGCGGAGATCGTCCGCTCCCCCGTGCCCGTTACGCCGCGTTTGCTGGAGGGAAACCTAGTGCTTCGGGCACGACTGTCCATCCGTGAGGGCGCCTTCGCCAGTACCCGTAGCTGACTTGTGATCTCGTCGTCATCAAGGGCACATGAGACGTGCGCAGCACAAAGGACAAAGTACGCAGATCGTATGTGGCCGACCGTCACGTTGAGCAAGCGACAGGCGGGACACCCCGGCAAGCTTTACCGAGTTGAGTCCGTTCTGATACCGCCGGCGTCGCAGGTCACGGCCGGTTAGACAAGATCAGCTGCTAAGAGTGTAAAGCACGCGGCGGACCGGGGACCGTCACGGCGCGTACAGGACGCGCCCGCGGTACCCCGGTCCGCCGCGACGGCCGGGACTGTCGTTACCCGAAGGTCACTTGATTCCCCTGTTGCGGAGGATCTCCTCGATCTCGGCCATGTCGTCGTCGAGGGCGGGCGCGGCCTCCCGCCGCTCCACCGCCCGGCGCGGCGCCGGCGCCTGGGCCCGCCCCTGCTTCCCGGCGGGCTTCCCGGCCGGCCTCCCGGCGGGCTTCCCGCCCCCCGCTCCGGTCGCCGGCGCGGCCTCCCGCCCGGCGCGGCGGCTCAGCATCGCGCCCGACACCACGTACAGCAGCACCGCCAGGCCCGCCACGACCGCACCCGCCCACCTCACCGGGCTGAACGCCAGGGTGACGAAGAACTCGGTGGCGCCGGTCAGCGCGGCGGCCAGCGGCAGCAGCGACAGCGCCGCGCCGCGCATCCCCGAGGCCGCGCCCCGCCGCCGCGCCACCCCCCAGCTGAGCACCAGGCCCAGCAGGGTCACGCCCAGGCTGATGGCGAAGATCAGTGTGTCGCTCATACCGGCCCCCTCGTACCAGGCGCCCCGACGGTGCGACGGGCGCTCCTCCCATCGTCACACGTTCCCGGCGGGCCGCCACTCCTCCCGTGGGACGGTTCGGCGGCCCGCCCGGTTCCTCCTCAGGCGTGATCTCTCCCCTAGGGACACGGGGACCCGGCGCACAGCGGAACGGGGTCCGGAACGCTTTCGGGAATGGCTGCTTCCGTCCCTGCCGATTTCCACCGAAACCATGGGGAGAAAAGGCGTGAAATAAATTTCGGCGCGCATCGCGGGCACGCGCCCGGCGTGCGGGCGAGGCCCCTCCCGGGGGTCTGTCCCGTGGACGCGACCCGGCCTATCAGCAGGTCACATCAGGGGTCGCGCCCCGGTCGACACCGCCGGTCCCCCGACCTTCCAGGGACCGGCGCCCCCTGGTGGGAGCCACCTTCGTGATCACCTCTGGCATCGCGGCCCCGGCTCCCGGGAATGTCCGGGACCGTTCGGCGACGGATCACCGGAGAACGACCGGATACGGGAAGGGGAGGAATTCAGAGCGTCTTTCCCGCCAGGGAGCGCAGCAGCGGGACGTCGACCTCGGTCAGGGAGGCGACGACGGTGCGGCCGGGGGCGGGCTCGACCGGCAGCACGTGCGGGACGGCGACCACGTGCGCCCCGGCGGCCTGGGCGGCGGCCACGCCGTTGGGCGAGTCCTCCAGCACCACGCAGTGGCGCGGTTCGACGCCGAGCCGCCCGGCGGCCGTCAGGTAGGGCTCGGGGTGCGGCTTGGTGCGGGTGACCTCGTCCCCGGCGACGGTGGTCGCGAAGTGGTCGCCGCCGATGCTGCCGAGCGCGGCCTCGATGAGCCCCCGGTGGCTGGAGGACACCAGCGCGGCGGGGATCCCTGCCGCGCTGACCTCGGTCAGCAGCTCCTTGGCGCCGGGCATCAGCGGCACGCCCAGCGCCAGCCGCCCGGTCATGGTGTCCAGCAGACGGCGCCCCACCTCGGCGGGCGGGACGTCGGCGCCGGTCAGCTCCAGCATGTAGGCCACGGCGACGTCCAGGGACCCGCCGACCAGGTTCCTCTGGTGCTCCTCGCTCCACACGCCGCCGAGCCACTCGACCGTCTCGTGCTCGACCTCCAGCCACAGCCGCTCGGAGTCGATCAGCAGGCCGTCCATGTCGAACAGGACGGCCCGCAGCCCGCCGGTCGCGTCGTGCACCCTCATGCCCCTCTCGAAGATCTTTTGTCCGGTCCTCGAGGCTATGCCAGGCGGCCGACCGGACCGTACGGCGGCGGTGACGCCCGGCCGGCTAGGAGACGACCAGCTGGGTGACCGACGGGCCCGACAGGGGGACGGACAGGCGGCCGCCGGTGACCGGCAGGGTCCCGAGCGGGCGGGGCAGGGCGTAGCTGACGGTGGTGCCGTCCTTCTGGTGCCCGGTGACCGTGGTGCCCTGGGAGAGGGCCACGGTGGCGGTGCGCGGCGTGGCGCCCTTGTTGACCACGACGATCACCCGGGGGTCGGCGGAGGCGTAGACCTCGACGTCCGGCAGGGAGGTCGCCGACGACACCAGGGTGGAGCCGAAGCGGGCCAGGGAGGTGCCCTGCGCGCCGGTGAAGAAGCCGAGCCCCTGGTAGACGGGCATCCGCTCGTTGACGCCCGCGCCGTTGCGCGCGTAGGCGGGGCGCTGGTCGCCCGGCCGGTCGTACAGGATGCCGAGGGCGCCGTTCTTGTCGCCGTACAGGAACCCCGAGCCGCCCGCCCGGGCGATGTGCCCGAAGACGCTGGCGGACCACCAGATCGCGGCGTTGCGGTACTGGATCGGGCCGTCGCCGACGTTACCGCAGCTCGCCGGGGGCAGGTGCTCGCTCCAGTCGCTGTTGAGCTCGCCGACCTGGATCTCGATCCGGTCGGCGCGGGCCGGAACGGTCTCGGTGACGACCGCGCGCGCCCGCTCGATGTCCTGGCCCCACTCCCCGGTCCGCGCCAGCAGCTCGCCGTCGCAGCGCAGCACGTCGCCGCCGGCGCCGTACTTGTGGAAGTCCACGAAGTCCACGCGGGAGCCGCTGACCCGCAGGAACTCCCTCAGGTAGGTCATGTCGGGCGACGCCGCCCCCGGGCCGCCGACCTCGATCGTCGGGTCGACGGCCTTCATGGCGTCGTGGACCCGGTTGAACGCGGCGGCGTAGGCGGCGGCGTCGGGGTGCTCGTTGCCGACGATCCAGCGTTCGACCCGCTGGGGGGAGGCGCCGGTGTTGAAGTGGCGGACGAGGTTGGCGGCGTCGGTGGCGTCCAGGGGGACGATGACGGCCGGGGCCGCGCCGAGCGCCTTGATCGAGGAGATCCAGTCGGCGCCGGTGTGGGTGGTGTCGGCGCCGGCACCACCGGCGACGATCTTGCTGGTCGGGTCGCCGGGCCTGGTGTACCTCAGCTCCATGCGGGCCTGGCCGTAGCGGCCGCCACCGAGCATCGAGCGCACGGCGGCGTCGTTGGTGACGTAGCTGCCGGAGCCGTAGCCGGTGATGTCGATGTTGAAGGTCGTGCGGGGAACGGGCCGGACCGCCGCGCCGAAGTCGACCGTGATGTCGGGGGCGGGGGCGGCGGACGCGGCGGCGGGGACCAGGGCGAGGAGTCCAGCGGCGGCGGGGGCGAGCAGCCGGAGGGCGGCGGGGCGTACGGGCATCGGGCCTCTCCCGGGGGGGCGGAACGTCACCGGACACCCTATTGATCTTGAGTGCGCCGCGGGGCGCCGGCCGCGTCGAACGGCCGGGATCCGGGCGCGGATGGGTCCGTGGGACCAGGGGGCGCTGGCCCCGGGGCACCAATCCGGTCCCCAAGTTCGCCTCACCCGTGGCGGGCGGGCGTCATGATCGCCACCATGGGTGCGTCCCTGACCGACTCCCCCTCGGAGGAACGATGTCCTTCAGCCGGTCCGCACGCCGTGGCGCCACCCTGACACTGGCCGTCGGCGCCGCCCTGGCCCTCGCGCCGGTCACCGCCCACGCCTCCGGTCCCTCCGGCCCCTCCGGCGGTGACGGCACCGTCACCGCCGCCGCCGCGAAGAAGAAGAGCAACTTCGACAAGAGCCGCAACGGCACCAGGGCCAAGGGCTGGGTCGGCTGGCACGACGGCCTGACCAACGACAAGGCGGAGTGGAAGATCGACGTCCTCGACGTCCAGACGGGCAAGTGGTGCGCCCAGGCCCGCGTCGTCGTCGACAGGCCCGGCAACGACAAGGAGTACACCAGCAAGAAGGTGTGCGGTAAGGGCAAGAAGTACACCTGGAAGCACAAGACCGGCTCGGTGGCGTTCCTGCGCGGCGTGAAGATCCAGCTGTGCAGGAACCTGCCGGTGAGCAACTCCTACCAGAAGTGCGACCGGGTCCACTACATCAAGAACCCGTTCTACGCCTACTGATCGGTGAACGCCAGGAGCCGGCCGGTCCCCGCGGGGGCCGGCCGGCTCCTGGCGTTCCGTCAGGCGTTGAAGTACTTGGCCTCGGGGTGGTGGACGACCATCGCGTCGGCGGACTGCTCCGGCACGAGCTGGAGCTCCTCCGACAGGGTCACGCCGATCCGCTCGGGCCTCAGCAGGCGCACCAGGGTGGTGCGGTCCTCCAGGTCCGGGCAGGCCGGGTAGCCGAACGAGTAGCGCGCGCCCCGGTAGCCGAGCTTGAAGAAGTCGTCGACGTTCTCGGAGTCCTCCGCGCCGAAGCCGATCTCGGAGCGGATGCGGGCGTGCCAGTACTCCATCAGCGCCTCGGTGAGCTGGACCGACAGGCCGTGCAGCTCCAGGTAGTCGCGGTAGGCGTTCTTCTCGAACAGCTCGCCCGTCGCCCGCGCGATCCTCGAACCCATGGTGACGAGCTGGAACGCCACCACGTCGGTCTCCCCCGACTCGCGGGGGCGGAAGAAGTCGGCCAGGCACAGGTGCCGGTCGCGGCGCTGGCGCGGGAAGGTGAAGCGCTCGCGGTCGGAACCGTCGTCGTTGAGGATGACCAGGTCGTTCCCCTCCGACACGCACGGGTAGTACCCGTACACGACGGCGGCCTCCAGCAGGCCGTCGGTCTGGACGCGGTCCAGCCACATCCGCAGGCGCGGGCGGCCCTCGGTCTCCACCAGCTCCTCGTAGTCGGGGCCGTCGCCGCCCCGGGTGGGCTTCAGGCCCCACTGGCCCATGAAGGTGGCGCGCTCGTCCAGGAACGCCGCGTAGTCGGCCAGGGGGATGCCCTTGACGATGCGGTCGCCGAAGAACGGCGGGTTCGGCAGCTTGTTGTCGGTGGCGACGTCGGAGCGGGAGGGCATGTCCTCCGGCTCGGTGACCTGGAGGGTCGCGCCCTTCTTCACCCGGCGCTCGCGCAGCGGCGGCAGCGTCGCGCCCGGCTCGCCGCGCTTGACGGCCATGAACGCGTCCATCAGCCGCAGCCCCTCGAACGCGTCGCGGGCGTAGCGGACCTCGCCGCCGAACAGCCCGGCCAGGTCCTGCTCGACGTAGGAGCGGGTCAGCGCCGCGCCGCCGAGCAGGATCGGCCACTGGTCGGCCAGGCCGCGCTGGTTCAGCTCCTCCAGGTTCTCCTTCATGATCACCGTGGACTTGACCAGCAGGCCGGACATGCCGATGACGTCGGCGCGGTGCTCGCGGGCGGCCTCCAGGATCGCCGACATCGGCTGCTTGATGCCGATGTTGACGACCTCGTAGCCGTTGTTGGACAGGATGATGTCCACCAGGTTCTTGCCGATGTCGTGGACGTCGCCCTTGACGGTGGCCAGCACGATGCGGCCCTTGCCGCCGTCCTCGGACTTCTCCATGTGCGGCTCCAGGTAGGCCACCGCAGTCTTCATGACCTCGGCGGACTGGAGCACGAACGGCAGCTGCATCTGCCCGGACCCGAACAGCTCGCCGACGGTCTTCATGCCGTCCAGCAACACCTCGTTGACGATCGCCAGCGCGGGCTTCTGGGTGAGGGCCTCGTCCAGGTCGGCGTTCAGGTTCTCCAGCTCGCCGTCGATGATGCGGCGCTTGAGGCGCTCCCACAGCGGCAGCGCGGCCAGCTCGGCGGCGCGGCCCGCCTTCATCGCGGCGGTGTCGACGCCCTCGAACAGCTCCATGAACCGGATCAGCGGGTCGTAGCCGTCGCGCCGCCGGTCGTAGACCAGGTCGAGGGCGACCTCGCGCTGCTCCTCGGGGATCCGGTTCATCGGCAGGATCTTGGAGGCGTGCACGATCGCCGAGTCCAGGCCGGCCTCGGCGCACTCGTGCAGGAACACCGAGTTCAGCACGATGCGGGCGGCCGGGTTGAGGCCGAACGACACGTTCGACAGGCCGAGGGTGGTCTGCACGCCCGGGTAGCGGCGCTTGAGCTCGCGGATCGCCCCGATCGTCTCCAGGGCGTCGCGGCGCGACTCCTCCTGGCCGGTGCCGATCGTGAACGTGAGGGTGTCGACGATGATGTCCTCGACGCGCATCCCCCAGGTGCCGGTCAGCTCCTCGATGGTGCGGGCCGCGACGTCGACCTTCCACTCGGCGGTGCGGGCCTGGCCGCTCTCGTCGATGCACATCACGACGACGGCGGCGCCGTGCTCCCTGACCACCGGCATCAGCCGCGCCATCTTGGAGCCGGGACCGGCGCCGTCCTCCAGGGAGACGGAGTTGACGACGGCGCGGCCGCCGAGCATCTCCAGGCCCGCCTCCAGGACGGGGATCTCGGTGGAGTCCAGCACGATCGGCAGGGTCGCGGCGGTGGCCAGGCGGAACGCCAGCTCCTTCATGTCGGCCACGCCGTCGCGGCCCACGTAGTCGACGCACAGGTCGATCATGTGGGCGCCGTCGCGGGCCTGCTCGCGGGCGATGCGCACGCAGTCGTCCCAGCGCTGCTCCAGCATCGCCTCGCGGAACGCCTTGGAGCCGTTGGCGTTGCTGCGCTCGCCGATCGCCAGGTAGGAGGTGTCCTGGCGGAACGGCACGTGCTGGTACAGCGAGGCGGCGCCCGCCTCGGGGCGCGGGTCGCGCTCGGCGAGCGCGCGGCCGCGCACGCGGTCCACCACGGCCTTCAGGTGGGCGGGGGTGGTGCCGCAGCAGCCGCCGACCAGGTTCAGCCCGAACTCGCGGGTGAACGTGTCGTGCGCGTCGGCCAGCTCCTCGGGGGTCAGCGGGTAGTGGGCGCCGTCGGCGGTCAGCACCGGCAGGCCGGCGTTGGGCATGCAGGACAGGCCGATGCGGGCGTGCTTGGCCAGGTAGCGCAGGTGCTCGCTCATCTCGGCCGGGCCGGTGGCGCAGTTGAGGCCGATCAGGTCCAGCTCCAGGGGCTCCAGCGCGGTGAGGGCCGCGCCGATCTCCGAGCCCATCAGCATCGCGCCGTTCTGCTCGATGGTGACCTGGCCGATCAGCACGGTGTCGGCGCCCGCCGCGGCGATCGCCCGCTTGGCGCCGATGAGGGCGGCCTTGGCCTGGAGCAGGTCCTGGCAGGTCTCCACCAGGATCGCCTGCGCGCCGCCGGCGATCAGGCCCTCGGCGTTGCGCTGGTAGGCGTCGCGCAGCTCGGCGAAGCCGATGTGCCCCAGCGTCGGCAGCTTGGTGCCGGGCCCCACCGACCCGATCACCCAGCGGGGCCGGTCGGGGGTCGAGCAGGCGTCGGCGACCTCGCGGGCCAGCCGGGCGCCCGCCTCGGCCAGCTCGAAGATCCGCTCGGTGATGCCGTACTCGCCGAGGTTGCCGAGGTTGGCGCCGAAGGTGTTGGTCTCGACGCAGTCCACGCCCGCGTCGAAGTAGGCCTGGTGGACCGAGCGGACGATGTCGGGACGGGTGACGTTGAGGATCTCGTTGCAGCCCTCGTGGCCCTCGAAGTCCTCCATGGTGGGGTTGCGGTCCTGGAGCATCGTCCCCATACCGCCGTCGGCCACGACGACGCGGTCTCGGAGGGCCTGGCGCAACGACTGCGGAGTGGGAGGAGTGCTCATGACAGGACACCTTATCCGGCCGGGCCCGCACACCACTTGAACGTCCAATTGCTGGACGCCGTTGCGACGCAGGTCACTTCGGCGTGTCGGGACGCCCGTGACGGATGGGACATCAGACCGATAACGTGCCCCCACTGACCTACTTACCGGTAAGGAGCGGCATGAGCGCCTACCGCACCATCCTCGTCGGAACCGACGGCTCGGACTCCTCGTTCCGCGCCGTCGACCGGGCCGCCCAGCTGGCCGCCGCCACCGGCGCCACGCTGCTGCTGGCCTCCGCCTACCACCCGATGCCCGAGCGGGAGCGGCTCGCCGCCGCCGACCGGCTGGGCGACCTGGCCTACAAGGTGCAGGGCTCCACCCCCGCCGACGACGCGCTGCGCGCCGCCCGGGAGCGCGCCGTCGCCGCCGGGGCCAAGGAGATCGAGCAGATCGCGGTCGAGGGCGACGCCGTCGACGTGATCGCCAGGCTGGCCCGGGACCGCGCCGCCGAGCTGGTCGTGATCGGCAACCGTGGCCTGAACAGCCTGGCCGGCCGCATCCTCGGCTCGGTCCCGGCGAACCTGTCGCACCGCGCTCCCTGCGACGTGCTCATCGTGCACACCACCGACGGGAAGTGACGCAATCGTGACCCGGCCCGTTCCGCCGCCCGCGCCGCGCAGGTCTGGCCGGCGGGACGGCGGGGTAGGACCCCGGCAGGACGTAGGCTGACTGCCAGATCGATCATGCGGGGCCCGACCCCCCCGGGAATGCCGGGCTCCGCGGGGACGCTGTACCCGACGTCGGAAGGAGGCAGCGCGTGGTCGAGCTCGAAGATGTGCCGGAACTGGTCGAACCGGTGCTGGTGGCCGCCTTTGAGGGGTGGAACGACGCCGGGGAGGCGGCCAGCGGGGTGATCCAGCACCTGGCGACGGTCTGGGACGCCACGCCCATCGCCGAACTCGACCCCGACGACTACTACGACTTCCAGGTCACCCGCCCCCTGGTGGAGCTGGTGGACGGCGAGACCCGCGGCATCACCTGGCCCACCACCCGGATCCTGTGGGCGCGGCTGCCGTCGGGCCGCGACGTGATCCTGGTGCACGGCATCGAGCCGAACATGCGCTGGCGCAGGTTCTGCCGCGAGCTGGTCGGGCTGATGCTGGAGCTGGGCGTGCGCGAGGTCGTGCTGCTCGGCGCGCTGCTGGCCGACGCCCCCCACACCCGGCCGGTTCCGGTCACCGGGGCGGGCTCGGACGCGGGGCTGGTGTCCTCGCTGCACCTGGAGCCGACCCGCTACGAGGGGCCGACCGGCATCCTCGGGGTGCTCCAGGACGCCGCCGCCAAGGCCGACCTGTCCACGGTGTCGTTGTGGGCGGCGGTCCCCCACTACGTCGCCCAGCCGCCGTCGCCGAAGGCGACGCTGGCGCTGGTGCGGCGCGTGGAGGACGTCCTCGACGTGGCGATCCCGCTGGGCGAGCTGCCCGAGGAGGCCCGCGCCTGGGAGAACGGCGTCAACGAGCTGGCCGAGGAGGACTCCGAGGTCGCCGAGTACGTGCGGACCCTGGAGGAGCAGAAGGACGCCACCGAGCTTCCCGAGGCCAGCGGCGACGCCATCGCCCGCGAGTTCGAACGCTACCTGCGCCGCCGCGACTCCACCTGACCCCCGCCCTCCCCTTCCGACCGTCCGTGACGGGACCGCCTCCGCCGGCTCAGCGGCGGCGGTCCCGTTCCGCTTCGGCGGTCTTCTTCACCGAGCCGCACACCCACAGCGCGACCAGCACGCCGGGCAGCATGGCCGCCAGCAGCTCCAGACCCATCTCGCCCCCTTCGCCGATCCCCCTACCGGTCCGCGGCGGAACCTACCCGTCCTGGAGCGTTCCCAACCGATGATCTCCCCGGCCTGTTGACAAAACGCCAACAAGCTGTTGAGAAGCCGCACCGGCTGCGAAAGTATGTGCTTACGGACGTCTCCCTCGCGGAAGGACCCCGATGAGCGCTCCGGCCCCCGTGCCCGACCGGACCGTCCTGCGGCGGCTGGCCGCCGAGCCCGCCGTGATGCTGGCGGCCGGGCGCGCCCTGCTGCTCCAGGTCGCCCACCCCAAGGTCGCCCAGGGCGTGGCCGACCACAGCGACCTGCGGAACCGGCCGCTGGACCGGTTGCTCGGCACGCTGGACTTCCTGGCGATCGTGGCGTTCGGGACCCCGGAGGAGGCCGAGCGCATGGGCCGGGCGATCCGCCGGATGCACGACCGCATCACCGGCCCCGGCTACTCCGGCAACGACCCCGACCTCCAGGTGTGGGTGAACGCCACGCTCATCGACGCGGCGCTGTACGTCTACCGGGACGTCCTGCGCTCCCCCGACGGCGACCTGGCGGCCTCCTACATCGACCAGGCCCGGTACGTCGCCGACGTGCTGGGCTGCCCGCCGGGCGCGCAGCCCGCCGACGAGGAGGCGTTCGGCCGCTACATGGACGGCATGATCGCCACGCTGGAGGTCTCCGACACCGGCCGGGCGGTCATGCGGGAGGTCCTGTGGGCGCCGAGGCTGCGCCCGCTGTGGCCGGCGATGGCGCTGTTCCGGTTCGTCACCACGGGTCTGCTGCCGCCGCGCGTCCGCGACCAGTACGGGCTGCCCTGGGGGCCGCGCCGCGAACGGCTGCTGTGGCTGCTGCTGCGCACGGGCGCGTCCGGGTACCGGCTGGTGCCGGGCCGTCTGCGCCGCGCGGGCGTCCCGCTCTACCTGTGGGCCTCGCGGCGCCGGATCGGGCGCAAGGCCCGCCGGTACGCCGCCGCGAGGTCGGCCGCGAACGTCTGAGGGACGCCCCGAGCGCCGCCCCGAGCGCCGCTCAGAGGGCCACGCCGAGCAGGGCGTCGACCAGCGCCCGCACCCGCCCGGGGGCGGCGGTGTCGCCGCCCTCGCCCGCCAGGGCCCGCTCGGCCCAGCGGTCCACGGCGGCCAGCGCCGCCGGGGCGTCCAGGTCCCCGGCCAGGGCGTCGCGGACCTGCGCGGCGACGGCGTCCGCGGCCGGGCCGGACGCCGCGCCGGACGCCGCGCGCCACCGCTCCAGGCGCGCGGCGGCGGCCTCCAGCTGCTCGTCGGTCCACTCCCAGTCGCTGCGGTAGTGGTGCGACAGCAGCACCAGGCGGATCGCCATCGGGTCGACGCCCGCCCGCCGCAGCCGCGACACGAACACGAGGTTGCCGCGCGACTTGGACATCTTCTCGCCGTCCAGGCCGACCATGCCCGCGTGGACGTAGGCCCGGGCGTGCGGGTGCTCCCCGGTGGCCAGCTGGGCGTGCGAGGCGCCCATCTCGTGGTGCGGGAACGCCAGGTCCGAGCCGCCGCCCTCGACGTCGAACGCCATCCCCAGGTACTCCAGGGAGATCGCGGCGCACTCGATGTGCCAGCCGGGGCGGCCCTTGCCGAACGGCGAGTCCCAGCCCGGCTCGCCGGGCCGCTGCGCCAGCCACAGCAGCGGGTCGAGCGCGTCGCGCTTGCCCTCGCGGTCGGGGTCGCCGCCGCGCTCGGCGAACAGCGGCAGCATCTCCTCCCGGTCCAGCCGGCTCACCGACCCGAACGTGGGGTCGGCGGCCACGGGGAAGTAGATGTCGGAGTCCACCTGGTAGGCGGCGCCCTTGCCCTTGAGCCGCTCCACCATCTCGACGACCAGCGGGATCGCCTCGACCGCACCGATGTAGTGGTCGGGCGGCAGGATCCGCAGCGCGGTCATGTCCTCGCGGAACAGCTCGATCTCGCGGTCGGCCAGCTCGCGCCAGTCGATGCCGTCGCGCTCGGCGCGCTCCAGCAGCGGGTCGTCGACGTCGGTGGCGTTCTGCACGTACAGCACGCGGTGCCCGAGGTCCCGCCACACCCGGTTGACCAGGTCGAACGTCAGGTAGGTGTTGGCGTGGCCCAGATGGGTGGCGTCGTAGGGGGTGATCCCGCACACGTACATCCGGGCCGTCCCGCCCGGCGCGGTGGGCCGCACCGCGCCCTGTCCGGTGTCGTGCAGGGCCAGGGGGCGGGAGGCTTCCGGCAGGCCGGCGTCGGACAGTTTCGGCACTTCGGGTGCGGACCACGATCGCATAACGGAAAGCTTAGCCCCGCCCTGTTCATGGCCTTACAGCGAGATCATCCCAAAGATCACGGTTTTCCCGGAGGGGGACGCCTCCCCCGCGCCCCCGGCGGGCTCCGCCGGTCAGGGGAGCCGCACCCGCGGGTCCAGCACCGAATAGCCCACGTCCACCAGAAGGTTCGCGACCACCACGAACACCGTCGCCAGCAGCGTCACCCCGATGATCACGGGGGTGTCGCCGAGCGTGATCGACTGGTGGACCAGCTGGCCCACGCCCTGCAGGCCGAACACCTTCTCGATGACGACCGTCGAGCCGGCCAGCGCGCCCACGTCGACGCCGAGCTGGGTGACCACCGGGGTCAGGGCCGAGCGCAGGGCGTGCCGGTACACCACGCGGCGCTCGGGCAGGCCCTTGGCGCGGGCGGTGCGGACGTAGTCCTCCCCCAGCACGTCCAGCATCGCGCCGCGCGTCAGCCGGGCGTAGGCGGCGGCCATCAGGAACGCCAGCGCGGTCCACGGCAGGACCATCCGCTGCAGGAGGCGCTCCCGCGACGGCGGCCCGGCCTCGAAGAAGCCGATCCCCGCCTCGCCGAGCCCGGTGGAGAACACGTGCAGCAGCACCAGCGCCATCACGAACGGCGGCGTCGACAGCCCGGCCAGCACCAGCGCGGTGGCGGCGCGGTCGCCGGCCCGCCGCGCGCGGGTGGCGCCGTACACGCCGATCACGACGCCGCCGGTGAACCAGAGCACCCCCGCGCCCAGCACCAGCAGCAGCGTGGTGGGCAGCCGCTCGGCTATCAGGGCGGCCACCGGGGCGCCGTTGACGTGGGAGTCGCCGAGGTCGCCCCGCAGCAGCCGGGCGAGGAAGTCGCCGTACTGGACCGGGACCGGCCGGTCCAGGCCGAGGTTGCTACGGATCTGCGCCAGGTCGTCGGCGGTGGCCCGGGGGCCGCCGACGACCCGTTCCACCGCCACCGGCGACAGGTGCGGGAACGCGAACACCAGCGTGGACACCAGCCACAGCACCACCAGCGAGTACAGCAGGCGGCGGATCACGAAGCCCGTCACCGGCGGCTCACCCCCGCCCGGCGGCCCGGCCGGGGCGGGGGCCCAGGGCGTCCCGGACCCCGTCGCCGACCAGGTTGAACGACAGGGTGGTCAGCAGCAGCAGCGCGGCGGGCACCGCCAGCAGCCACCAGGCGGTCCGGAACACCTCCCCGCCCTCGCCGAGCATCGAGCCCCAGGAGGGCGTGGGCGGGCGCACCCCGACGCCCAGGAACGACAGCGTGGCCTCGGCCACGATCGCGGTGGGGACCAGCAGCGAGGTCAGCACGGTGATCTGCGCCGTCAGGTTGGGCAGCAGCTCCACGGCCATGATCCGCAGATGGCCCGCGCCCAGCGCGCGGGCCGCCGCGACGAACTCCCGTTCCCGCAGCGCGATCACCTGGCCGCGGATGACCCGGCCGAACGCCGCGACCGAGAAGAACGCGATCACCAGGACCGTCATGACCAGGCCGGCCGTGGCCGAGGTGACCGGGAACGTGGTGGCCAGCGTGATCGCCACCAGCAGGGAGGGCAGCGCCAGCGTGATGTCCAGCAGCCGCGTGATCACGGTGTCGACCGCGCCGCCGGCATAGCCGGCCAGGAGACCGACGGCCACGCCCGGCAGCGCCGCCAGCGCCGCCGCCGCGACCCCCACCGCCAGCGAGACCCGCGCCCCGTAGGCGGCGCGGACCAGCACGTCGCGGCCCAGCTGGTCGGCGCCCAGCCAGAACTCCGCGCCCGGCCCCACCGGCCGCCCGACCGCGTCCAGGCCCTCCCGGGGGAAGGTGGCGTCGTAGGGGTGCCCGGTCCAGGCCGCCCACACCGGCGCCATCAGCGCGAACGCCGTGACCAGCGCCAGCACCGCCAGCGCGGCGACCGCCTGCCCGTCGCGGCGGAACCTCCGCCACGCCGGCCGCCCCCGCGCCGGGGCGGGCCCGGTCTCCGGTTCCGGCAGATTCACGGGTCGACCTCCGGGGGGTCACGCCAGGCGCACGAGGCTCACGTCATAGGTCTGGAAGTGCGGCAGGTACCTGGCGTCCCGTACCCGCGACGAGTGGAAGACCGGCTGGTTGCGGCTCATCAGGGGCACGATCGCGGCGTCGGCCATGATCAGCCGGTCGGCCCGCGCCCACAGCCGCCGCGCCTCGTCCTCGTCCCCGGCCGCCAGGGCCCGGTCGATGAGGCGGTTGACCTCGTCGTTGTCGTACCCGCCGAAGTTGGCGGAGTTGGGGCCGTACAGGCGGCCGTCGAACAGCTGCGGGACGATGGTGCGGCCGTTGTCGCCGTACCAGTCGGGGTGCCAGTCGGGCGCGGCGACGTCCCACCGGCCCGCGCGGGCGTCGGCCGGGGTGACCAGGGTGGTGTTGTAGAGCGTCCCGGCCGAGTCGGCGACCAGCTCGGCATCGATGCCGCACTCCTTGAGGTCGGCCCGCAGCGACTGCGCGATCCGGGCGTGGTCGCCGCTGGTGCGGTAGGGGAACCTCAGCTTCAGGCCGTTGGGGTATCCGGCGGCGACGAGCATCTTCCAGCACCGGTCGGGGTCGCCCGCGTCGCCCGGCGTCGGGTAGGGGTTGAACGGCTCGTGACCGGTGCTGCGCGGCGGGATCGCCTGGTGGAGGACCTCGCCGACGCCGGGGCCGCCGCGCAGCCGGACCAGCGCGGCCTTGTCGATCGCGTACGCGATCGCCCGGCGGACCTCCCGGCGGCCCAGCGCCCCGCCGTTGTTGGGGCTGAGGGTGTTGAAGACGAGGTAGGGGTCGAGCGACGACCCCTGCATGATCTTGAAGTTGGGGTGGGACCGCAGCGCCGGGATCCGGGCCGCCGGCACCGTCTGGTCCCAGGCCAGGTCGGCGGTGCCCTCCTCCAGCCGCCGCTGCACCGCCTCGGGCGAGTCCTGCCCCAGGGTGATCTGGATCCGGGCGGGGCCCTGCCCGCGCAGCGGGTCCGACTCCTGCCGCCAGGCCGGGTTCCGCTCCAGCACGTAGCGCTTGCCGGGGGTGTAGGAGCCGATCCGGTAGGGGCCGTTGGAGACGGTGTTCACGCGGAACTCGGCGCTGTCGGGCACGTACCGGTCGTACTCGGCGGGCGCGGCGGCGGCGAAGCCCATGGCGAGGATCTCGACGAAGTCCTGCGTGGGCCGCTTGAGCCTGATCTCCAGGGTCCGGGCGTCCCTGGCCTTCAGGCCCTCGACCTCGTGCTCGTTCTGGTACGCGGCGATCGCCGCGGCGTTCCCGGCGTCGACGCCGGCGAAGCCCCGGCAGAACGCGTCCATCCCGACGATCGTGCCGGTGTAGTAGCCCCTGGCGCCGGCCGGCTGGGCGGGGTTGCAGACCCGTTTGAGGCCGCGCACGAAGTCGGCGGCGGTCACCTCGCGCGGGGGCCGGGTGTTCCAGCGCACGCCCGGCCGCAGCCTGATGGTGTAGGTCCGCCCGTCGGCGCTGACGCCGCCGTTGCGGACGGTGGGCAGCTCGGCGGCGACGTCCGGCCGGACCTCGACGGCCTCGGCGAAGGTGTCGGCGGCCCGGACGCCGAACAGCGTCCGGGCGAACTGCCGGACCAGGCCGGCGCTCCACTGCGTGTAGGCGCTGGCGGGGTCCAGGTGGTCGACGTCGGAGGCGCCCACCAGCCGCAGCGTGCCGCCGCCGTCCCCGTCCCGCGTCCCCCCGCCGCAGGCCGCCAGCCCGAGCACCAGCGTGCCCAGGCCCGCGACGGCCGCGGTCCCCCGTCGCCCTGCCGCCATCCGTTCTCCCCAGTCCCCGTGACGACCGTCGTGCGCCGCGTTCCGGGGCCTCACCACCCCGAAGATCGCGGTAGGTAGTCAAACTAGCACCCACGGTGAGAGATGCGGCGGCGGCCGCGAGGATCGGTCGAACGGGGCTCAGAGGACGGAGGTCCAGGAGCCGGGGTCGCCCGGCTCGGCGGAGAAGTCGTAGCGGACCGCGTCGCGGGTGAGCGCGGCCAGGCTGACGGAGGTGGTGCCCCAGACGCGGCCCTCGCCCATGTCCACCAGCGGCAGCAGGGCGCGGCGGTCGGCGCGCTCCAGCCCGTCGCCCTCCACCAGCGGGAGCCATCCGCCCCACGCCTGCCGGACCGTTCCGTGGCCGGGCAGCGGCTCGGGGCGCCCGGTGGCGGCCAGGCGGGGCCGGAAGTGGGTCAGGCGCGCCATCATGTAGGCGTCCTCGAGGGCCCCCTCGCGGTGGGCCTCGGCCTCCAGGCCGCTGTTGACGATGACGTGCAGGCCGGGGCCGAGGGCGCGTTCGGCCAGCCTGGCGCCGTCCCAGCTCCACATGCGGACGCTGTCAGGCTCGGCGCACAGGGCGTGGAACGGGTCCAGGCGCGGCAGCTCCAGATCGCCGAGCTTGCCGTCGGCGGCCAGCCGCAGCGGCAGCTCGCCGCGCGACAGCCGGTGCTCCTCAGGGACCAGGGGGCCGGGGGCGTTGAGGACGGTGGCGGCACGCGGCGCGCCGGGGTCGACGGCGAACCAGGTGCCGCCCGCGCGCAGGTCGCGCCCGGCGACCAGGGCGGGGCGGTCGGGCCAGTGGCGGCCGGGCGGCTGCCAGGCCCGGGTGACGAACTCGTCCCGGACGCCGACCAGCAGGACGGGAACCGGGGAGGCGGGGTCAACGCTGACGATCGCCGTACACATGGCAGCAATTTGACCACCGGCCGACAAAACGCCCGCACGCGGGGGGTCGTCGGCAGTCCCGCCCGAGGTCACGGGCTCACGGGTTCACCGGGTCACAGGGGCGGCCAGGGTACGGCGGGCCAGTCCTCCGGCGGGTAGGGGTGGATGCGGTGCTTGAGCATCATCTCCACGCGGCGACGGGTGGCGTCCACCTCGGCGGAGGTGAGCAGCTCCCCCAGCCGCTCGCCGAGGGGGCCGCGCAGGGCGGTCCCGACGCGCCCGAGGGCCTCGACCGCCTCGGGCGTCAGCTTCTTGCCGCGCCACTGCCACAGCACGGTCCGCAGCTTGTAGTCCACCGAGAAGCACACGCCGTGGTCGCAGCCGTAGACGTGGCCGTCGCCGGGCGGCAGCAGGTGCCCGATCTTGCGGTCGGCGTTGTTGATGATCGCGTCGAACACCGCCATCCGGCGGACCGCCGGGTCGTCGGAGCGCGACAGCGCGACCAGGTCGATGTCGGGGTCGGGCTCGACCCACAGCTGCACCATGCCGGGCCCGTAGGGGCCGTCGCGGTGCACGGTCGGGGGCACCAGGTCCCAGCCGGTCGCCCGCGCCACCTCGTAGGCGGCGACCTCGCGTTCGGCCAGCGTGCCGTCGGGGAAGTCCCACAGCGGGCGCTCGCCCGCCACCGGCTTGTAGACGCAGGCGGCGCGCAGTCCCTCCCACTCGACCTGGCAGTACAGGGTGGCGTTGCTGGCCTGCACGAGCCGGCCCTCGACGGTCAGCCGCCCGCGGGCCAGCAGCCGTTCGGCCGTCTCGGTGTCGTGCGGGGAGACCGTGCGGCCGCCGGCAGGCGTGCGATCCCGGGAGGACTGGGTCATGGCCCCATTCTCCGGGTCGCCGCGTTCATGATCCAGCGCGGCGCGGTGTCCGCCGGTGTCCGCTTGTCAGCCGGTGTCCGCATCTCAGCCCAGATAGCCGTTCTGCCGGGGGCAGACGTGCCCGGCGGCGTCCAGCGGCAGGCCGCACAGCGGGCACGGCGGACGGCCCGCCGCCACCACCTGGAGGGCGCGCTCGGCGAACGCGCGGGCCTGCGCGGCGGTCAGGCTCACCCGCAGCACCGCGACCGCAGGGTCGTCGGCCTCCAGGTCGTCCAGGTCGTCGGGGTCGTCGGGATCCTCGGCGGCCTCGGCGGCCTCGGGGTCCTCGGCCTCGGTGGCCTCGCGCGCCTCGATCAGCACGCGCTGCTCGTCGGGGTCCCAGGCCAGCGCCATCGCGCCGACCCGGAACTCCTCCTCCACCGGCTGGTCCAGCGGCGCGTCGTCGCGCAGCTCGACCGGGGTGACCGCGGGCACCGCCGCCTCCCCGCCGCTGCGCCGCAGCACCTCGTCCAGAAGCTCCTCCAGCCGTTCGGCCAGCAGCGTCACCTGGAACTTCTCCAGTCCGACGCTGGTGACACGGCGGCCCGCGCGGGCCTGGAGGTAGAACGAGCGCTCCCCGGGCCGCCCGACGGTGCCCGCCACGAACCTGTCGGGCAGTTCATAGGAGATGACCGGCATGACAATGACCCTACGCTCCGCCGCCCACCGCCGCGTCACCCTCTCCCCCGCGCGGCGCGCCGGAGTCGCCGCCCCGGTCGTCCGGGGGCGGGGGCAGGAGGTTGTCGACGTTCCCGCCGGTGTCGTTGAGGCGCACCAGGAACGGCCGCAGCTCGGTGTAGCGGATGACGGTCAGGGAGGCGGGCGCGGCCTCGATCCGCTGGAACTGGTCCAGGTGCAGGCCGAGCGCGTCGGCGACGATCGCCTTGATGATGTCGCCGTGGCTGCACACCAGGTAGGCGGCGTGCGGGCCGTGCTCGGCGGCGATCCGCGCGTTCCAGTCGCGCACGGCGGCCACGGCGCGGTGCTGGGCGGCGGCCAGCGACTCGCCGTCCTCGCCGGGGAAGCGGGCGGCGCTGGGGTGGGCCTGCACGACCCGCCACAGCGGCTCCTCGGCCAGCTCCTTCAGCGGGCGGCCGGTCCAGTCGCCGTAGCGGACCTCGCCGAACCGCTCGTCCACCTCGATCTTCCCGACCGGGTCGGCGTGCGCGGCGGCGACCGCCTCGGCGGTCTGGAGGCAGCGGTCCAGGGGGCTGGACACCACGGCGGCCAGCGGCAGGCCGGCCAGCCGTTCGCCGACCGCCCGCGCCTGGGCGCGGCCGCGGTCGTCCAGGGACAGGGCGGGGGTCCACCCCGCCAGCACGGGGCCGGTCAACGCGGTCAGCCCGTGCCGCACCAGCAGCAGCGTCGTCACGGTAGGGAACTCTACGAGACGCCCGGGGTCGCGACGCCCGCGGCGGATCGTTCATCATCGTCCCCTAAGGTCGGGGACGGGCCCCGGCCTCCGGCCCCCCGAGACGCGTGAGGACAGCTTTGTGATCGTTGACCAGGCCATCTACTCCAGGGGCGTGCGGCGCTCCATCGAGGGCGACATCAGCGACGCCTTCGACGCCGCCCGCCAGCGGGCCGCCGAGGAGAACGAGAAGTGCTTCGTGTGGATCGGCCTGCACGAACCCTCCGCCGAGGAGTTCCGGCACGTCAAGGAGGAGCTGGGGCTGCACCCGCTGGCCGCCGAGGACGCCGTGCACGCCCACCAGCGGCCGAAGCTGGAGCACTACGGCGAGACCCTGTTCGTGGTGGTGAAGACGCTGGCCTACCAGGAGGCCACCTCCGACATCGAGGTCGGCGAGATCATGCTGTTCCTGGGGCCGGACTTCGTGGTCACGGTGCGGCACGGCGCGGGCAACCCGCTCGGTTCGGTCCGCAAGCGGCTGGAGGCCGACCCGAAGATGCTGGACCACGGCCCGGCGGCGGTGCTGTACGCGGTGTGCGACGCGGTGGTGGACGCCTACAGCGATATCGTGCACGAGGTGGAACGCGACATCATCGAGCTGGAACGGGCGGTGTTCCGGCCGGGCAGCCCCGATGTCATCGAGGACATCTACTCGCTCAAGCGCGAGGTGCTGGAGTTCCGCACCGCGCAGGACCCGCTGATCCCGGTGCTCCAGGACATCACGCGCGGCCGGGTCACGGCGTGCGAGACCGTGCGCGAGTACTTCCGCGACGTGCTGGACCACCTGCTGCGCGTGGACGGGCAGGTCGACGCGCACAACGAACTGCTCAACAGCGTGCTGACGGCGCACCTGGCGCTGCTCGGCAAGCAGCAGAACGAGGACATGCGCAAGATCTCCTCATGGGCGGCGATCCTGGCGGTGCCGACGATGCTGGCGGGGTTCTACGGGATGAACTTCGACTACATGCCCGAGCTGCGGTGGCTGTACGGGTATCCGCTGATGCTGGCGGTGATGGTGACCGTCTGCGTGCTGGTCTACCTGCGGCTGCGCAAGAGCGGGTGGCTGTGATGACGCGCCGCGACCGGCCGCACAAGATCTGGCCCATCACCGTGATCACGCTGGTGCTGCTGTGGATCCTGCTGATCACCCTGCTGATCCACTTCGGTCCGCGGCTCAAGCCCTGGCCCGAAGGCGCCCTGCCAGCCCCGCCCGCCCCGCTGGCCGCGCCGCTGGCCGCGCTGCCGGCCGCGCTGCCGGCCGCCCAGGACCCGCCCGCCGGCGTCTAGGGCCTGTTTCAAAGTGGGCCTCAGCCGCGCACGCGAGCGCGTTACCTGACCTGCGGGCCCGCAGCCGAAGGCGAGGGCCCGCAGGTCAGATCGCGAAGCGATGTCGCGCTCGCCGAGCCCTGGTGAGGTGCGAGCCGCCAGGCGAGCGCCGTGGGCCAGGGCTTTGAAACACGGTCTAGCGCGGCGCGGATCGGGCGGCCGTGCCGGACGCCCGCTCACCGCCATGACCTGCGCCGATGCCGCGTTCCCCGCACATCGCCCGCCATACCACCATCAACAGGACGAACTCCCCGCGCCGGTGGCGGCGGGCGACCGGCGGGTGGACCGGTCCCGGGGGCCGCTAGATTGACCGGCATGGAAGAGCGTCACGTCGGGCGGAGCGGCCTGCTGGTGTCCCGGTTGGGGCTGGGCACCATGACCTGGGGCCAGGACACCGAGCCCGACGAGGCCGCCTCGCAGCTGACCGCGTTCGTGGACGCGGGCGGCACGCTGGTGGACACCGCCGACGTCTACAGCGACGGCGACGCCGAGCGGATCCTGGGGCACCTGCTGCGCGAGGTGGTGGGCCGCGACGAGATGGTCGTCACCACCAAGTCGGCGATCCGGCCCGACGGCCGCTACGACGCCTCGCGCCGCCACCTGCTGGCCGCGCTGGACGCCTCCCTGGACCGGCTGGGCATGGAGTACGTCGACCTGTGGCAGTTGCACGTCTACGACCCGGCGACGCCGCTGGAGGAGACGCTGTCGGCGCTGGACGAGGCGGTGGTGTCGGGACGCACCCGGTACGTGGGGGTGTCCAACTACACCGGGTGGCAGGTCGCCAAGGCCGCCGCCTGGCAGCGGGCGTGGCCGGGGCGCGCCCCGGTCGTGGCGGTGCAGGCCGAGTACTCGCTGCTGCGCCGCGACGTCGAGCGCGAGCTGCTCCCGGCGACGCTGGACGCGGGTGCGGGCCTGCTGCCGTGGTCGCCGCTGGGGCGCGGGGTGCTGACCGGCAAGTACCGCACCGGGCTGCCCGCCGGGTCGCGGGCCGCCAACCCCCACTTCTCCGACTTCGTCCAGCCGTACCTGGACGAGGAGTGCGGCCGGATCGTGGAGTCGGTGGTGACCGCCGCCGAGGGCCTCGGCGTCACGCCGCTCAGCGTCGCGCTGAGCTGGGTGCGGGACCGGCCCGGCGTCGCCGCGCCGATCGTGGGGGCCCGCACGTCCGCGCAGCTGGCCCAGGCGCTCGCCAGCGACGCGCTGACGCTGCCGCAGGAGATCCGCGCCGCGCTCGACGACGTCTCCGACCCGGTCTCCGACATCGCCGCCGTCCATCCGTGACCGGCCGTGCCGTCCGTGACACCCTCGGACGGTCCCGCCGAACGCACCCGACCACCCGTACGGAAAGCCCGTGACCGACATTCCTGCCGACCTGACCGAACTGTTCACCCGTGTGGACGCGCCCGCGCCGCTCGCCGCGCGGGCCGCCGCGCGCCTCGGAGCGGGCGCCGCCGCGCGGCTGCGCGAGGACCCGTGGGCGCTGCTGCGGGTGCCGGGCGTGACGCCCGCGCAGGCCGACCACTTCGCCCGCGCGGTGCTGGGCGAGGCGGCCCGGCCCGACGACCCGCGGCGCGGCCGGGCGCTGGTGCTGTCGCTGCTGACCGAGGCCGCCCGGCAGGGCCACACCATCACGCCGCCCGAGCAGGTCCTGACGGCCCTGGAGCGGGCGCGGGTGCCCGACCCGCGCGCGGCCGTGGAGGCGGCGCTGGACGAGGGCGAGGTGCTGGTGGTCACCGAGGAGCCCGAGTTCGACGAGGCGGCGCCCGAGGACGAGGACCTGCCCGAGCCGGAGGAGAACCTCGCCCTGACGCGGTGGGCGGTGGCCGAGGAGGCGGCCGGCGAGGGCCTGCTGCGGCTGCGGCTGACGGCGTCGGACCTGCTGGACAACGCCACGATCAAGCAGGCGCGGGCGGGGCTGCCCGAGGACCGCTCGCTGGCGCTGTCGGCGGCGCTGCGCACCGGGGTGACGGTCTGGCGGGGCGCGCCCGGCGACCTGGCGGAGACCGCGCTGACGCTGGTGCGGGCCGCCGCCGGACACGGCCTGCGCGCCGCCGTCGTCACCCCCACCGAACGCGCCGCCGCCGACCTGGCCGAGGGCGCGGACCTGCCCGAGGGGGCCGTGGCCGGGCTGCACCGGCTGCTGGAGCCCCAGCCGGACGCCGGGGCCGCGCCCGGGGCGGTCGTCTTCGGACGCGGCGAGCAGGACCCCCTGGAACTCGACCTGGCGGTCGTCCCGGACGCGGCGTGGCTGGACGTCGAGCTGTGCGCGGTGCTGGTGGAGGCCCTTCCCGACGGCGCGCACCTGGTGCTGGGCGGCGAGCCGGGCGCGCTGCCGCCGGCCGGTCCCGGGCGGATCCTGGACGACCTGGAGGCGTCGGAGACCGTCCCGGTGGTGGAGCTGGAGCCCGCGGGGCCCGGCGGGCCGCTGGCGGCGCTCACGGCGGCCGTGCGGGGCGGGGAGCTGGTCGCGGTCGAGGCCCCGGACCGCGAGGTGGTGATCGTCCCGGCGGCGGGCGGCGCCGAGGCGGTGCACCGGGCCGTGCAGCTGGTCACCGACTCCATCCCCCGCGCCCTCGGCATCCCGGCGGACGAGGTGCAGGTAGTCGCCCCGGCGGCCGGCGGCGAGGCGGGCGCGACCGCGCTCAACGCGGCGCTCAAGGCCAGGCTCAACGCCGGGCCGGGCCGGTTCGGCGGGTTCGACGTGGGCGACCGGGTCGTGGTCGCCGCGCCGCTCGCCCCGGCGGCCGTCGGCGAGCCGGGAACGGTGACCGGCGCCGACGCCGAGGGCCTGCGGGTCGCGTTCGCGGGCGGGGAGGCCACCGTCGCCCCGGCCGACGCCGCGCGGCTGCGGCACGGCTGGGCGGTCCCGGTGGCGCTGGCCCGGGGCGTCCGCCGCCCGGCGGTGGTGGCGGTGCTGGCCGAGGGCGGGGAGCTGTCGCGACCGCTGGTGGCCACCGCGTTCGGCCTGGCCCTGCGGCACCTGTCGGTGGTGCAGGCGGCCGGTCCCGCGCTGGCCCGCGCGGTGCGGGAGACCGGGGTCCCCGCGCGGCGCACCCGGCTGGCACGCCTGGTGGTCGGCTGACGCTCCGCCGCCACCGCGCCTGCCGGGGCTTGAGAAAACCCTGTGTCAGTGTTTACTGACGGGGGTGATTGAGGCACGATCTGAACACTGCCGTGACCGTGGCGTTCCCCGCTCGTTGGACCGGACGTCAACAACACGGGCGCGGCGGGGCGGGTCCCTGCCGCGGCACCGGCAGGCACGAGATCGGCAGGCACGACATCGGCAGGCAGAGGAGTGAGATGCCCCAGCAACGACGGTTCCGGCGGCTCGGATCGGCGACGGCGGTGTCGGCCGGAACCCTGGCACTGGTGTTCCTGGGCGCGCCCGCGGCCCACGCGGGGACGGCCGGCACCACGCAGTGCAAGAAGGGCACCGACCCGGCCAGCACGATCGAGAACTGGAAGTGCCAGTGGAAGAACTGGCAGGACAGCCTCAAACCCAAGCCCAAGCCCACCCCGAAACCGACCCCCAAGCCGAAGCCGAGCACCAAGCCCCCGGCCAAGGTCGACAAGGACAAGTCGCGGCCCAAGCCCAGGGACGGCGCGCCGAAGGTGCGCGTCCCGCAGGGGAACCCCTCCGCCCCCGGCGGGGCCGCCCCGATGAACCAGCCCGAGGGCCTGCGGCCCTACAAGCCCGGTGACGCCCCCGCCCCGGCGAACCTGCCGGGCGTGCTGCCCACCCCGCAGGTCGCCGACCCCGGCGCGTTCCCGGCCCCGTCCGGCGCGGTGCCGCAGACGCGGCTGATCTCGCCGGTGGCCGCCGCCGACCACGACTCCACCGAGATGGTGTGGGTCGCCGCCGCCGCGGGCGCGGCGGGCGCGATGCTGGGCGTGAACCTGAGCGCCGTCGGCCGCCGCCTGCGCCGCCCGCGCGGCTGACCGGCCCCGGAACGCCGGACGGGTCCCGCTCCCCCACCGGGGGGCGGGACCCGTCACGTTCCGCCGGGGCGTTACTCGGGCGCGCCCATCGCGTGCAGGCCGCCGTCGACGTGGACGATCTCGCCGGTGGTCGCCGGGAACCAGTCCGACAGCAGCGCCACCGCCGCCTTCGCGGTCGGCTCGCTGTTCTTGATGTCCCAGCCGAGCGGGGCCGCCTTCGGCCACAGGTCGGTCATGGTCTCGAAGCCGGGGATCGACTTGGCGGCCATGGTGCCCAGCGGGCCGGCCGCCACCAGGTTCACGCGGATGCCGCGCGGGCCCAGGTACTTGGCCAGGTAGCGCGAGCACGACTCCAGGCCGGCCTTGGCCACGCCCATCCAGTCGTACACCGGCCACGCCTTGGTGGCGTCGAAGTCCAGGCCGACGACCGAGCCGCCGTCGCCCATCAGCGGCAGGCACGCCATCGTCAGCGACTTCAGCGAGTACGTCGAGGCGTGCAGCGCGGTCGCCACGTCCTCCCAGGGGGTCTCCAGGAAGTTGCCGCCCAGGGCGGTCTGCGGCGCGAAGCCGATGGCGTGCACGACGCCGTCCAGCCGGTCGAAGCCGACGCCGCGCAGCGCGTCGGCCAGGCCGTCGAGCTGCTCGGTGTTCATCACGTCCAGCTCCAGCACCGGCGGCGGGCTGTCGGGCCCGGACGGCAGCCGCTTGGCGGTGCGCTGGGTCAGCGTCGGCCGCGGGTAGGCCGTCAGCACGACCTCGGCGCCCTCCTGCTGCGCGACGCGCGCGATGTGGAAGCCGATGGAGGCGTCGGTCAGGACGCCGGTGACCAGGATCCGCTTGCCCTCGAGGATTCCCATGATGCGCTCAGTGCCCCATTCCCAGGCCGCCGTCCACCGGGATCACGGCCCCGGTGATGTAGGCGGCGTCCTCACCGGCCAGGAAGCGCACGGCCTTGGCGATCTCCTCGGGCCGCGCGGTGCGGCCCAGCGGGATCGCGGCCCGGATGCCGTCCTGCTGGTCCTCGGTCAGCGCGGCGGTCATGTCGGTGTCGACGAAACCGGGCGCGACCACGTTGACGGTGATGTTGCGCGAGGCGAGCTCGCGGGCCAGCGAGCGGGCGAACCCGATCAGCCCGGCCTTGGAGGCGGCGTAGTTGGACTGGCCGGGCGAGCCCAGCATCGCCACGACCGACGACACCAGGACGATGCGGCCGTTGCGCTTGCGCATCATGCCCTTCACGCCGCGCTTGGCCACCCGGTACGCGCCGGTGAGGTTGGTGTCCAGGACCGAGGTGAAGGTCTCCTCGTTCATGATCGCCAGCAGGGTGTCCTTGGTGATCCCGGCGTTGGCGACCACGACCTCGACCGGGCCCTGCTCGGCCTCGACCTTGGCGAACGCGGCGTCGACGTCCTCGCTGCTGGTCACGTCGCACCGCACGCCGAACAGGCCCTCGGGCGGCTCCCCGGAGCGGTAGGTGACCGCCACCTTGTCTCCGGCGGCGGCGAGCTCGCGGGCGATGGCCAGGCCGATGCCCCGGTTACCGCCGGTCACGAGGACGGAGCGACTCATTCTCGAACCTCTCGTTCGCTTTCTCGGTCTGTTGCGGTGCCCTGTGTCACACAACAGGCCCTGAGCGTATCGGCCGGGAACCGCCGGGGTGATGTGTCGTTCCGACAAGATCCCGCGACCCGCTTTTGTTCGCGCGGCCGAACCGGGTGTCGGGGTAGGTTGCGGAAGGTGCATGACATCGATCCCGCCTTCACCGCGCTGCCGCTGCGGGCGCTGGCCGACGCGGCCCTGAGCCGGGCCCGGGAACTGGGCGCCGAGCACGCCGACCTCCGCGTCGAACGCATCCGCAGCCAGACCCTGCGGCTCCACGACGCCGCCCTGGAGACCGCCCTGGACGCCGACGACGTGGGATTGTCGGTCCGCGTCGTCGCCGGCGGCACCTGGGGCTTCGCCGCCGGAATCGACCTGACGCCCGAGGGCGCGGCGCGGGTCGCCGCGCAGGCCGTCGAGGTCGCCCGGGTCGCCGCCGCCGTCAACCGCGAGCCCATCGAGCTGGCCCCCGAGCCCGTCCACGGCGAACGCGCCTGGGTCTCCTCCTACGAGATCGACCCGTTCGCCGTGCCCACCCCCGACAAGGTCGCGCTGCTGGCCGAATGGAGCCGCGGCCTGCTCGGCGACCCGCGCGTCCAGCACGTCGACGCCTCGCTGCTCCAGGTCAAGGAGAACAAGTTCTTCGCCGACCTGAACGGCAACGCCATCACCCAGCAGCGGGTCCGGCTGCACCCGGTGATCAACGCCGTGGGGATCGCCGACGGCGCGTTCGACACCATGCGCACCCTCGCGCCGCCCGCCGGGTACGGCTGGGAGTGGCTGACCGGCGACCACTGGGACTGGGCCGGCGAGCTGGCCCGCATGCCCGAGCTGCTCGCCGAGAAGCTGGCCGCGCCGTCGGTGGAGGCCGGCACCTACGACCTGGTCGTCGACCCGTCGAACCTGTGGCTGACCATCCACGAGTCGATCGGCCACGCCACCGAGCTGGACCGCGCCCTCGGCTACGAGGCCGCCTACGCCGGGACCTCGTTCGCCACGCCCGACAAGCTCGGCAGGCTCCAGTACGGCTCGCCGGTCATGAACGTCACCGGCGACCGCACCGCCGAGCACGGCCTGGCCACCATCGGCTACGACGACGAGGGCGTCCAGGCCCAGCGGTTCGACATCGTCACCGACGGCCTGTTCACCGGCTACCAGACCGACCGGCGCATCGCCCGCCTCACCGGCCAGGAGCGGTCCAACGGCTGCGCGTTCGCCGACGCCGCCTCCTCCATGCCGATCCAGCGCATGGCCAACGTGTCCCTCCGGCCCGCCCCGGACGGCCCCTCCACCGAGGAGCTGATCTCCGGCGTGGACCGCGGCGTCTACGTGGTCGGCGACAAGAGCTGGTCGATCGACATGCAGCGGTACAACTTCCAGTTCACCGGCCAGCGCTTCTACCGGATCGAGAACGGCCGCCTGGCCGGGCAGCTGCGCGACGTGGCCTACCAGGCCACCACCACCGACTTCTGGAACTCCATGGAGGCCGTGGGCGGTCCGCAGACCTACGTGCTGGGCGGCGCGTTCAACTGCGGCAAGGGCCAGCCCGGCCAGGTCGCCCCGGTCAGCCACGGCTGCCCGTCGGCGCTGTTCCGCGGAGTCAACATCCTCAACGCCGTGAAGGAGGGCGGCCAGTGACCGTCATCAGGCCGCAGGACGCCGTCGAGCGGGCGCTGTCGCTGTCGCGCGCCGACGACTGCATCGTGATCGCCGACGAGACCGGCACCGCGAACCTGCGCTGGGCCGGCAACACCCTGACCACCAACGGCGTCACCCGTTCCAACCGCCTCACCGTCATCGCCCTGCGGCGCAAGCCGGGCGGCGTCGCCTCCGGCGTCGTGTCGCGCGCCGCCGTGGGCGCCGACGACATCGAGGACCTGGTGCGCGCCGCCGAGGCCGTCGCCGACGGCAACGAGCCCGCCGAGGACGCCGCGCCCCTGATCACCGAGTCGCCCGGCGGCGGCTCCTGGGACGAGGCCCCCGCCGAGACCGGCATCGACGTCTACGGGCGCCTGGCGCCCGCGCTCGGCGAGGCCTTCGCCCGCGCCGAGTCCGGCGGCCGCAGGCTGTACGGGTTCGCCAACCACGTGGTGACCTCCACGTTCCTCGGCTCCTCGGCGGGCCTGCGGCTGCGCCACGACCAGCCCACCGGCCTGCTGGAGCTGAACGCCAAGGGCGCCAGCGGCTCGGCCTGGTCCGGCGTCGCCACCCGCGACTTCACCGACGTGGACGTCACCGCCCTCACCGACGACCTCGCCCGGCGCCTCGCCCGCGGCGAGCGCCGGATCGACCTGCCCGCCGGGCGCTACGAGACGATCCTGCCGCCCAGCGCCGTCGCCGACCTGATGATCTACCTGTACTGGTCGGCCGGGGCCCGCGACGCCGCCGACGGCCGCACGGTGTTCTCCGCGCCCGGCGGCGGCACCCGGATCGGCGAGAAGCTGGCGAACCTGCCGGTCACCCTGTCCAGCGACCCGCACGCCGCCGGGCTGCAGGCCGCGCCGTTCGTGATCGCGCACGCCTCCACGCGCGAGTCCTCGGTGTTCGACAACGGCCTGCCGCTGGCGGCCACCGACTGGATCCGCGAGGGCACCCTGACCTCGCTCACCCAGACCCGCCACTCGGCCGACCGCACCGGCCTGCCGCTCACCCCCGCGATCGACAACCTGGTCATGGCCGGGCCCGACGGCGGGGCGTCCCTGGAGGACATGGTCGCCCGCACCGAACGCGGCCTGCTGCTGACCTGCCTGTGGTACATCCGCGAGGTGGACCCGCAGAGCCTGCTGCTGACCGGCCTCACCCGCGACGGCGTCTACCTGGTCGAGGACGGCGAGATCGTCGGCGCGGTGAACAACTTCCGCTTCAACGAGAGCCCGGTGGACCTGCTGGGCCGCCTGTCCGAGGTCGGCGCGTCGGTCCCGACGCTGCCGCGCGAGTGGTCGGACTACTTCACCCGGACGAGGATGCCCGCGATCCGCGTGGGCGACTTCCACATGTCCACGGTGAGCAAGGCCGAGTAGGCGGGCCGAGCAGCCGTCACCGCCGGGTACCGCGTCGCCCCGGTGCCGCCCATGGCGCCTGGAGAAGGTCCGGGGAGCGCCGCCGCGCGCTCTCCGGGCCGCTCAGGTGTCCTCCAGGCGGAAGCCGACGCGCAGGCCGACCTGGAAGTGGGCGACCTCGCCGTCCACGATCTGGCCGCGCACCTCGGTCACCTCGAACCAGTCCAGGTGCCGCAGGGTCTGCGAGGCGCGTCTGATGCCGTTGCGCACGGCCTGCTCCACCGACTCCGGCGAGGTACCGACGATCTCGGTCACCCGGTACGTGCGGTCGCTCATGGGCCCTCCTGGTGTCGTCGTTTCCCACCTGGGGGCTTACCGTGGAAGGGTGAAGGCCAATCCTCGTCGTCAGGCCGAGATCTACACGGTCACCGACGCTCCGCTCCCCCTGTCACAGGACATCGGCCACCGGCAGCGCCGCTACCTGCTGTCGATGAGCATCCGGACGGTCTGCTTCGTGGGGGCCGTCGCCGCCGCCATGCTCGGGGCGCCGCTGTGGGCGGTGGGCCTGCTGGTGGTGGGCGCGCTGTTCCTGCCGTACATCAGCGTGATCTTCGCGAACGGGGGGCGCGAGCCGCAGCCGACGGCGCGGTTCTCCGGTCCGGGGCAGGGGTACCAGAAGGGCATTTCCGGACAGCGGTCCGAAATCGGGTCGTGACTATCTCTTGACTTGAACCGGGGGGTTTCGGTGTACGATTTGTTCCGGCGCTCTGGTCCCCCGTCGGAGCGCCCGTACCGGTGTTCCGGGCCCCCGTCGGAACACCGATGTGCGGCGCCGGGTGGATTGCCCCCGTATCCACCCGGCGCCGCTTTTTCATTTCCCAGGCTCCACCCGGGTTCTCCCCCTCCCTGACCCCGGCTCCCCGGGGCCCGCCGGCACGGCCGTTCCCCGGCGCCGGCCGCCCCGCCCCCGCAGGCGGGCCTCCCGTGGTGGCCTGATCCGGCCACTGTCCGAAAACCCCCGGCTCCGAACCTTCCGGCGGCCCCGGTGGCCGTCCGGGGGTGATCGTCACGGGCTGACCGCCAGGAACAGGAACGCGGCGAACAGCGCCAGGTGGACGCCGCCCTGGAGCAGGGTGGCGCGGCCCGGCACGACGGTGAGGGTGGACACCACGACGGTGAGGGCCAGCAGCACCATGTGGGTGGCGTCCAGGCCGAGCACCAGCGGGCCCGACAGCCAGATCGAGGCGACGGCGATGGCGGGGATGGTCAGCCCGATGCTCGCCATGGCCGAGCCCAGCGCCAGGTTCAGGCTCGTCTGGAGGCGGTCGCGGCGGGCGGCGCGCAGCGCGGCCAGGGTCTCGGGCAGCAGGACCAGCAGGGCGATCACGACGCCGACCACCGCGTGCGGCAGGCCCGCCCCGGCGACCGCCGACTCGATCACCGGGGACTCCACCTTCGCCAGGCCGACGACGCCGACCAGCGCGACCAGCAGCAGCGCGAGGCTGGCCAGGGTGCGGGCGCCGGAGGGCCGGGCGGCGTGCCCGTCCTCGTCGATGACCTCGCCCTCGGCGGTGACCGGCAGGAAGTAGTCGCGGTGCCGCACGGTCTGGGTGAGCACGAACAGCCCGTACAGGGCCAGCGAGCACACCGCCGCGAACGCGAGCTGCTCGGGCGCGAACGCCGGTCCGCGGCGGCTGGTGGTGAACGTCGGCAGCACCAGGCTGAGGGTCGCCAGGGTGGCGACGGTGGCCAGGGCCCCGCCCGAGCCCTCGGCGTTGAACGCGACGACGCGGCGGCGCAGCGTCCCGGCCGTCAGGCACAGCCCGACGATCCCGTTACAGGTGATCATGATGGCGGCGAACACGGTGTCGCGGGCCAGCGCCTCGCTGCCGTGGCCGCCCGAGGCGACCAGGCTGAGGATCAGGGCGACCTCGATGACGGTGACCGCCACCGCCAGCACCAGCGACCCGAACGGCTCCCCCACCCGGTGCGCGACCACCTCGGCGTGGTGCACCGCCGCCAGCACGGCCCCGGCCAGCAGCACCGCCACCACGGCGACCAGCACGGCCGGCAGCTCGCGGCCCCAGGTCAGGGCCAGCGCCAGCAGGGCCAGGACGGGGGCGAGCGCGGTCCAGCCGGCCGCCCGCCGAGTGAGTCCGATCATGATCGGGATGGTGCCCCGGAGGTGGGCTGTTCATGACCGCCACGACGAACTAGAATCTCGTTCGAAGGTGGTTAGCGTTCCGCTAGTTACCCCGGAAAGCGCGGACACGAAGGGCTTGAGCATGCGCCGTACGATCTTCAACGAGGACCACGAGGCCTTCCGGCAGATGATCCGGGACTTCATCGAGGCCGAGGTCGCCCCGGTCTACGAGGACTGGGAGAACGCCGGTCACCCGCCGCGCGGGTTCTACAACAAGCTCGGCGAGCTGGGCGTGTTCGGCATCCAGGTCCCCGAGGAGTACGGCGGCGCGGGCGAGACCAGCTTCAAGTACCAGCTCATCGTCTCCGAGGAGTGCGCCCGCGCCGGGGTGAGCTTCGGCGGCTACGGCGTGCACGTCAACCTGGTGCTGCCCTACCTGCTCAAGTACGGCAGCGAGGACCAGAAGAAGCGCTGGCTGCCCGACTTCGTGTCCGGGGACATGATGACCGCCATCGCGATGACCGAGCCGGGCACCGGCTCGGACCTGGCGGGCATGCAGACCACCGCCAGGAAGGACGGCGACCACTACGTCCTCAACGGCGCCAAGACCTTCATCACCGGCGGCGTGCTGGCCGACCGGGTGCTGGTGGTGGCCCGCACCTCCCCGCCCACCGCCGAGAACCGCCGCGCGGGCCTGTCGATCCTGGTGGTGGACACCGGGAGCGAGGGCTACTCGGTCGGCCGCAAGCTGGAGAAGATCGGCCTGCGCAGCTCCGACACCGCCGAGCTGGCGTTCCAGGACGTGCGGGTGCCGGTGGAGGACCTGCTCGGCGAGGAGGGCCGCGGGTTCGAGTACCTGGTCCACAACCTGGCCGAGGAGCGCCTCGGCATCGCCGCCAGCTCCTACGCGTCGGCGGCCGCGGCCGTCCAGTTCGCCAAGCGGTACGTGCAGGAGCGCAACGTCTTCGGCAAGCCGGTCGCGTCGTTCCAGAACACCAAGTTCGTGCTGGCCGAGTGCGCCACCGAGGTCGAGGCCGCCCAGTCGATGGTGGACCGCGCCGTGGAGGCCCTGGACGCCGGCGAGCTGACCCCGGCCGACGCCGCCAAGGTGAAGCTGTTCTGCACCGAGGTGCAGGCCCGGGTGGTCGACAAGTGCCTCCAGCTGCACGGCGGCTACGGCTACATCCTGGAGTACCCGATCGCGCGGCTGTACACCGACGCCCGCGTGACCCGCATCTACGGCGGCACCAGCGAGGTCCTCAAGACCATCATCGCCAAGGACCTCGGGGTCTGAGGCCGGGTGACCGTCGGATCCGGACGTCAGGGAGGAACGACATGACCGAGCGGCAGCGGGTGGCGGTCGTCACGGGCGGCGCGCGCGGGATCGGGGCGGCCACGGCCGCGCGGCTGGCCCGCGACGGATTCGCCGTGGCCGTGTGCGACCTGGACGAGGCGGCGTGCGCCGCGACCGTCGAGCGCATCGCCGCCGACGGCGGGCGCGCCCTGGCCGTGGGCGTGGACGTGGCCGACCGCGAGCGGGTGGAGGCGGCGGTGGCGCGGATCGCCGCCGAGCTCGGCCCGCCGGTGGTACTGGTCAACAACGCCGGGATCATCCGCGACAACCTGCTGTTCAGGATGGGCGACGACGACTGGGACGCGGTCATCGCCGTCCACCTGCGCGGCGCGTTCCTGATGAGCCGCGCCGTGCAGCGGTACATGACCGACGCCGGATGGGGCCGCGTCGTCAACCTGTCGTCCACCTCGGCGCTGGGCAACCGCGGCCAGGCCAACTACTCGGCCGCCAAGGCGGGCCTGCAGGGCTTCACCAAGACCCTGGCGGTCGAGCTGGGCCGGTTCGGGGTGACGGTGAACGCCGTCGCGCCCGGGTTCGTCGTCACCGAGATGACGGCGGCGACGGCCGAGCGGATCGGCGTGGACTTCGAGGAGATGCAGGCCGCCGCCGCCCGGGAGATCCCGGTGCGGCGGGTGGGCCGTCCCGAGGACATCGCCGGGACGATCGCGTTCCTGGTGAGCGAGGACGCCTCGTTCGTGTCCGGGCAGGTCATCTATGTGGCGGGCGGTCCGAAGGCGTGACCGCCCCGCCCGCGCGGCGCGGTCCGGCACGGGACCGCGCCGCGACCGAGGAGTCGCTGCGGGACGCCGCCCTGCGGCTGCTGCGCGAGGGCGGCGTCCTCGCCGGGCTGAACCTGCGCGAGGTCGCCGACGCGGCCGGCGTGAACCGGGGCCTGGTGTACCAGTACTTCGGGTCGCGGCGGGCGCTGCTGCGCTCGGCGCTGCGGCGGCAGGCCCGGCGCAACGCCGCCGACGCGGCGGCGGCCTCGGCGGGGCCGATGCGCGACCGCCTGGCGCGGCTGCTGCTGTCGAACGTCCGGCGCCCCGAGGCCATCCGGCTGGTCACGCTGCTGGTGCTGGACGGCGACGACCGGCCCCGCATCCTGCCCAACCGGGGCGCGGGCCGCGCCGGACTCGCGGCCGAGGCCGAGCGCGGCGCGCTGGCCACCGGCGACGTGGACGCCGCGCACGCCGCGCTCGCCTCGGTGATCTACGGGTACACGCTGTTCCGCGAGCACCTGGCGCGGGAGATGGACGTCCCGGTGGAGGAGCTGGACGAGCGCATGGTGCCGTGCCTGGAGGCGCTGTTCACCCGCTCCCCCGGCGGGTAGGTCCCCCCGAGAAGATCATCGGGGGGTGGGATGGCGGCCGGTTCGGAACAGGCGGCGACGGCGCTGCTGGCCAGGCGCGCGGCCGAGGTGCAGCAGGGCGCGGCGCGGGCGGCGGTGCTGGGCGTCAACGACGGCCTGGTCAGCACGCTCTGCATCATCCTGGGCGTGGCCGGGGCCGGGTCGGACCAGACGGCGGTGCGGCTGGCGGGCCTGGCCGGGCTGGTCGCGGGCGCGGTGTCGATGGCGGCCGGCGAGTGGATCTCGGTGACCGCGCAGGTGGAGCTGTTCAAGGGCGTGCTGGCCGACCTGCGGGACCTGGTGCGCGACCATCCGGGCGTGGTGGCCGGGCGGCTGGAGTACGAGCTGCGCGAGGCCGGCTACAGCGACGCGACGGCGCGGACGGCGGTCGCGGAGGTCCGCCACGCCCCCGGGCGGCTGCTGGACGTGGCGGCCCGCCGGGTCGTCGGGATCAACCCCGGGGAGCTGGGGTCGCCGTGGACGGCGGCGGTGTCGTCGTTCCTGCTGTTCTCGCTGGGGGCGCTGGCGCCGCTGCTGCCGTGGCTGTTCACCGGCGGGGAGTCGGGGGAGGTGCTGTCGGTCGCCGCGACCGGGCTGGCGGGGCTGGTGGTGGGCGGTGTCGTGGCGCGCTCCAGCGGACGCTCGGTGCCCTACGGGGCGGTCCGCCAGCTGCTCATCATCCTGCTGGCGGCCGCCGTCACCTACTACGCCGGGGCGCTGTTCGGCGCCTCCTGACGGAACGTCAGGGGCGAGGAGAGCGAGGGGGCTAGGTACGAAGGTGTGAGAAGGAAGCCCCCTCATGGCCTCGCCACGGTCACCGTAGCAGCTAGGCGGGGACCAGGTCGCGCAGGTTTTCCGGGGTGATCGCGCGCGAGCCGTCGGGCAGGCCGCCCGGGCGTTCCAGGCCGACGAACGTGACCGGGCCGCCGGGCAGGCTCCGGCCGTCCCACAGCGTGACGCGGTCCCCCAGCAGGCCCGTCAGGTACCGCACGGTCAGGTGGCGGCGGCGGACGACGGCGCGCACCAGCCTCCCGACCGTCAGGCGGTGCCCCGACACCTGGTTGCCCCACGGGAGGCCGCGCAGGTACAGGTGCAGCCACTTGACGTACCAGTCGTCGCCGTCGCCGCGCATGAACACCAGCGGCAGCGCCACCCGGCCGGGGCCGCGCAGCTCCGACTTCGTGCGCACGGTGCGCGGCTCGAACGGGCGGCCCTTCTGCTCGGCGTCGCGCAGCATGTAGCCGAAGAACGACTCGGCGACCTCCTCGAAGCCCTCCCCCGCGAAGATGTTGACCTGCGGGACGACGAACGCCCCCCGCACGGCCCCCAGGCGCAGGTTGATGAACTCCGACGCCCCGTCGGGCGCGTCGGTGATGTCGCCGGAGTGCTCGCCCTCGGCGGAGGTGAGCGCGGTGTAGTCCAGCCAGCCCAGCGCGCCGTAGTCCTCGTCGAGCAGCAGCGCCGACAGGTCGTAGTCGGTGCGGGCGCCGGTCTGCCTCCAGTGGACGAAGAACCGCAGCAGCTCGCCCTCCACCTCCGCGGCCGAACCGCGCGGCAGCACGCCGAGTCCCGTTCCGGCCGCCTTGCCGCTGAGGGGCAGGGCGACGTCGAGGACCGCCGGGTCGACCAGCACCGGACCGGGCAGCACCCCGGGCAGGCGGCGGGCGGTCTCGGCGTCCAGCAGCGCGTTCAGGCGCTCGACGGCGGCGTACGGCACCGTCAGGCGGTGGTCGGGGGTCGTCCAGGCGCGGCCGAGGCGGTTGGTGAACACGCGGGTCACGCCGGTCTCGGCCGCGCGGTTCTGGAAGTGCTCGCGGACCGACAGCACGACACGGCCGGAGACGCGGTCGGCGACCCGCTCGGCGGCGGTCAGGACGAGGTCGCGTTCGTCGCGCGTGGACGCGGTGCGCAGCAGGCGGTCCAGGGCGCGGTACAGCCTGCCCGGGGCGTTCTCCAGCAGCGTGACGGCTCCGGCCACGTCGCCCTCGGCGAGCAGTTCCTCGACGCGGCTGTCGAACGTCCGCGCGGTCTTTTCACCGCGGGCGACGGCGAACACGTCGGCGGCGTGCGGCCAGCGCGGGTACTCGTGCGGGTGGAGGCGTTCGCCGAGGCGCTTCCACGGCTCGCGGTGGGCGTTGACGTCGGCGAGCTTGGCGGGGTCGGCGGCGACGACGGCGTCCAGGCCCGCCAGCAGGGCGCGGCGGACGCGGCGCGGCAGGTTCGCGAAGCGCGTCGGCTCCTGGAGGGTCACGTCGCCGCCGGACAGCGCGCAGGCCAGGCGGAGGACGTCGGTGACGGTGTCCAGCAGCAGGTCCGCGCCGAGGTCCAGGCGGACCCGGTTGACGACGGCGCGGTTCTCGCGGACCGGGATCGTGTCGGGCTGCGGGCCGTCCGCGCGGTGCTCGGCGAGGACGGCCAGGTCGCGCAGGCCGTCCTCGCCGAGCGGCGTGCCGCTCCCGGCGAGCGCCAGGTAGAGGGCGGTGGCCTCCGCGTCCAGGTCGCCGCCCAGGTGCAGGACCGTCACCCGGTCGCCCGCGGCGGCGATCAGCTCGTCGTGGTGGGCGAGCATCTCGGTGTAGGTGTGCTGGTATTCGCCGTAGCCGGGCAGGGCGAGCAGGTTCAGCACCCCGCTGCTCAGCCGGGTCTCCGCGCGGGTCCGGTGGACGTCGTCGGCGAACGTCTTCGCGACCAGCCCCATCCAGAACTCGAACGTGTCGGGCACGTTGTCCGGGAAGTCGATGAAGTACGCGTTGTGCTGGACGTGGTCGCCGACCATGCCGCGGACGGTGCGCAGCGTGTGCGCGGCGGTGTCGATGACGGTCCCGGCGGCCAGGCCCGACAGGTGTTCCAGCAGGTCCGCCGAGAGCTTGAAGCCGACCGACATCAGCGCGGCGTCGAACCGCCGCGCCGCCACGCCGCCGTCGCCCGCCGGGCCCTTCGGGGCGGGGACGCGGAGCGTGTGCCGGACGACCAGGGGTTCGAGGCTGCGGACCATGCCGGAATCGTCCCAGAACGACCGGCCCCGCCGCACTCGGGTTTCTCAGCCGGCGAGCCGCTCGCGGAGCGCGCCCGGGGCCTCGACCAGGGAGGGGCCGTACCAGGTGAGCAGGCGGCCGTTGACGAGGGCGGCGGGGATCCCGGGGAACGCCTCGGGGCCGTCGTCGGCGGTGAACCGGTACGGCTCGTCGGGCAGCACCACCAGGTCGGGTCCGGCGGCGTTGAGCTCGTCGAGGGGGATCTTCGGGTAGCGGTCGGGGTGGCCGGCGTACAGGTTGCGGACGCCGAGGCGGGCCAGGACGTCGCCGGTGAAGGTGTCGCGGCCGACGACCATCCAGGGGCGCCGCCAGATCGGGACGACCGCCGTGCGGGGCGGGCCGGGTTCGACGCCGGCCCACACGCGGGCGGCCTCGTCCAGCCAGGCGGGGGCGTCCAGGCGGCAGGCCCCGGCCAGCATCCGGCGCAGCGACGCCAGCGCCCCGTCCACCGTGCGGATCTCGGTCATCCAGACGGGGATCCCGGCGGCGCGCAGGGCCGCGACGTCGGGGGCGCGGTTCTCCTCGGTGTTGCCGAGGACGACGTCGGGCTCCAGCGCGACGATCGCCTCGACGTCGGGGTTCTTGGTGCCCCGGACGCGCGCGACGTCCAGGTCGCCTGGGTGGGTGCACCAGTCGGTCGCGCCGACCAGCAGGCCGCGGGCGGTCGCGGCGACCGTCTCGGTGAGGGACGGGACGAGGGACACCACGCGGCGCACCCGTTCCGGGACGGGAACGGGCGCGCCGGTGTCGTCGTGGACGAGCGTCATGCGCGGCTCAGACGTTGCGCCGGTACTGGCCGCCGACCTCGAAGAACGCGTCGGTGATCTGCTGGAGGCTGCACACGCGGGCGGCGTCCATCAGCACCTCGAACACGTTGCCGTCGGTGCGGGCGACCTCCTTCAGGCGGGCCAGGGCGGTCTCGGCGTCGTCGCGGTGCTCCTGCTGGAACCGCCGCACCCGCTCCAGCTGGGAGCGCTTCTCCCCCTCGGTGGCGCGGGCCAGCTCCAGCGGCGCCGCGGCTTCCTCGTCGCCGTCCGGGTTGCGGAAGGTGTTCACGCCGACGATGGGCAGCGAGCCGTCGTGCTTGCGCTGCTCGTACAGCATCGACTCGTCCTGGATGCGGCCGCGCTGGTAGCCGGTCTCCATCGCGCCGAGCACTCCGCCGCGCTCGCTGATCCGGTCGAACTCCGACAGCACCGCCTCCTCCACCAGGTCGGTGAGCTCGTCGATGACGAACGACCCCTGCAGCGGGTTCTCGTTCATCGCCAGGCCCCACTCGCGGTTGATGATGAGCTGGATCGCCAGGGCGCGGCGGACCGACGCGGCGGTGGGGGTGGTGACGGCCTCGTCGTAGGCGTTGGTGTGCAGGCTGTTGCAGTTGTCGTAGATGGCGATGAGCGCCTGGAGCGTGGTGCGGATGTCGTTGAAGTTCATCTCCTGGGCGTGCAGCGAGCGGCCCGAGGTCTGCACGTGGTACTTGAGCTTCTGGCTGCGCTCGTTGGCCCCGTAGCGCTCGCGCATGGCCACCGCCCAGATGCGGCGGGCGACGCGGCCGAGGACGCTGTACTCGGGGTCCATGCCGTTGGAGAAGAAGAACGACAGGTTGGGCGCGAAGTCGTCGACGTCCATGCCGCGCGCCAGGTAGGACTCCACGTAGGTGAGGCCGTTGGCGAGGGTGAACGCCAGCTGGCTGATGGGGTTCGCGCCCGCCTCGGCGATGTGGTAGCCGGAGATGGACACCGAGTAGAAGTTGCGGACCCGGTTGGCGATGAACCACTCCTGGATGTCGCCCATCATCCGCAGCGAGAACTCGGTGGAGAAGATGCAGGTGTTCTGCCCCTGGTCCTCCTTGAGGATGTCGGCCTGCACGGTGCCGCGCACGGTCGACAGCACCCCGGCGCGGATCCCGGCGGCCTCCTCCGCGTCGGGCTCGCGGCCGTGCTCCTCGCGGAAGCGGTCCAAGCCCTGGTCGATGGCGGTGTTGAGGAAGAACGCCAGGATCGTGGGGGCGGGCCCGTTGATGGTCATCGACACCGACGTGGTGGGCGCGCACAGGTCGAACCCGTCGTAGAGCGCCTTCATGTCGTCGAGGGTGGCGATGGAGACGCCGGAGGTGCCGACCTTGCCGTAGACGTCGGGGCGCTCGTCGGGGTCGCGGCCGTAGAGGGTGACCGAGTCGAACGCGGTGGACAGCCGGGTGGCGGGCTGGCCCTCCGACAGCAGCTTGAAGCGGCGGTTGGTGCGGAACGGGTCGCCCTCCCCCGCGAACATGCGGGCGGGGTCCTCGTTGTCGCGCTTGAACGGGAACACCCCGGCGGTGAAGGGGAACCTTCCGGGCAGGTTCTCGCGGCGCAGGAAGCGCAGCAGCTCGCCGTGGTCGCGGTAGCGGGGCAGCGCGACGCGCGGGATGCGGCTGCCCGACAGCGACTCGCGGGTCAGCCTCGTGCGGATCTCCCGGTCGCGGATCCGCACGACCTGCTCGTCGCCGGAGTAGGACTCCACGACGGCGGGCCAGGTCGCGACGAGGTCGGCGCTCTCGGCGCTGACGTCGCGGCGGGCCCGGTCGAGCAGCTCGCCGACCTCGGCGGCGGCGCCCTCCGACAGCTCGGCCCGGACCTCGTCCAGCCGCTGGACGCGGCGGACGGCCTCGACCTGGCGTTCGGTCTCGGCGTGGTAGCCGCGGACCGTCTCGGCGATCTCCGACAGGTAGCGGACGCGGCCCGGCGGGATGATCTGGGCGGCGCCGGTGGAGGTCCGGGTGTCCACCCTCGGCAGCGCGCCCTCCGCCAGGTGCAGGCCGTGGTCGGCGAGCAGCCCGGCCAGGTGCTGGTAGAGGGCGGTGACGCCGTCGTCGTTGAAGGTGGCGGCGCTGGTGCCGAACACCGGCATGTCCTCGGGGCGCTGCCCGAACGCCTCGCGGTTGCGGACCAGCTGGCGGGCCACGTCGCGCAGGGCGTCGGCGGCGCCGCGCCGTTCGAACTTGTTGATGGCCACCACGTCGGCGAAGTCCAGCATGTCGATCTTCTCGAGCTGGGAGGCCGCGCCGAACTCGGGCGTCATCACGTACAGCGACACGTCGACCAGCGGGACGATCGCGGCGTCGCCCTGGCCGATGCCGGGGGTCTCCAGGATGACCAGGTCGTATCCGGCGGCCTTGACGGCCTCCAGCACGCCCTCGATGCCCTCGGGCAGCTCGCGCGCGCCGCGGGTGGCCAGCGAGCGGAAGAAGACGTGGTCGCCGTCCAGGGAGTTCATGCGGATGCGGTCGCCGAGCAGGGCGCCGCCGCCGCGGCGCCGGGTCGGGTCCACCGCGATGACGGCGACGCGCAGCTTGTCCTGCTGGTCGACGCGCAGGCGGCGGACCAGCTCGTCGGTGAGGGAGGACTTGCCGGAGCCGCCGGTGCCGGTGATGCCGAGCACCGGGACGCGGCGGCGGGCGGCGGCCTCGTGGATGGCGCGCCGGTCCTCCTCGGGCAGCTTCCCGGCCTGGAGGCAGGTGAGGGCGCGGGCCAGGGCGCGGCGGTCGCCCGACAGCACCGCGTCGGCGGGCGCGGGGTCGGCGGCCAGGTCCACGTCGCAGTCGCGGACCAGCTCGTTGATCATGCCGGGCAGGCCGAGGCGCTGCCCGTCCTCGGGGGAGAAGATCCGCACCCCGGCGTCGGCGAGCCGGGCGATCTCCTCGGCGACGATGACGCCGCCGCCCCCGCCGAACACCTTCACGTGCCCGGCCCCGGCCTCGGCCAGGGACTTGGCCAGGTACTCGAAGTACTCGACGTGGCCGCCCTGGTAGGAGGAGACCGCCACGCCCTGGGCGTCCTCCTCCAGCACCGCGTCGACCACCTCGCGGACCGAGCGGTCGTGGCCGAGGTGGACCACCTCCGCGCCCTGGGACTGCAGGATGCGCCGCATGATGTTGATGGCCGCGTCGTGCCCGTCGAACAGCGCGGCCGCCGTCACGAACCGGACCGGGTGGACCGGCACGTGCAGCGATCCCGTGGAGCCCGTCACCGAGACCTCCGAATAACTCTTGGACATCCAATATTTGGAAGTTAAAATAGTTTCCGTGCGCGACTCCGTCAAGGGGGCGCGGGTACCGTACGGTGGGCCCGTGACCAGCCCCGACACCCCCCAGTCCAGCGACACGCGCGACCCGATCGCCGAGGCGCGCCGCCAGTGGAGCCTGCGCTGGCCCGAGCACGCCGACCAGATGGCGGCGGTCACCTCCGTCATGCGCGCCCAGCAGCTTCTGCTGAGCCGGGTGGAGGCGGTGCTGAAGCCGTTCGGCCTGACCTTCGCCGCCTACGAGGCGCTGCGGCTGCTGGCGTTCACCCGGGCCGGGGCGCTGCCGATGGGCAAGATGGGCGTGCGGCTGATGGTGCACCCGGCGTCGGTGACCAACGTGATCGGACGGCTGGAGCAGCGCGGCCTGGTCACCCGCGCCCCCTCCCCCGACGACCGCCGGGTGGTGCTGGCCGCGATCACCGACGCGGGCCGGGCGCTGGCCGAGGAGGCGACCGCGGCGCTGCACGGCGCCGACTTCGGCCTGCCGGGCCTGGACCCGGCGCAGGCGGCCCGGATCACCGAGGCGCTGCGCGCGGTCCGCGAGGTCGCGGGCGACCTGTAGCCCGCCCCGGCGGACCGGGACGGGCCGGGACGCGGCAGGCGCCCGCCGGGTCTCACGGCCGCGCCCGGTCGGCCATCGACAGCGCCACCGAGCTTCCGGTGACCGTCGCCGCCAGCAGCAGCAGCGCGGCGCCGCCGATCCCGGCGAACGCGCCCGCGACGGCCGCGCCCACCGAGGCCGTCGCCATCTTCAGCCCCGCGCTGGTGACGAACACCTGCGCACGCGCGGCGGGCGGGGAGTAGGCCGCGCGCGCCGCCAGGACGGCGGTGAAGGAGAGCGAGTTGGCGACGCCGATCAGCGCGAACCCGGCCAGCGCCACCGGGTAGCTGGGGGCCAGCGCGCACAGCGCCGTCACCGCCGCCAGGGCCGCGAACAGGCGGGTCGCCGCGCGTTCGGGCTCGCCGCGCAGCGGGACGGCCGTCACCAGCAGCGCCCCGGCCAGGCCGCCCAGGCCGAACGCCGTCGTCAGCGTCGCGCCCGCCTCCGCCGTCCCGCGCAGCCGGTCCCCGACCGCCGCCGCGATGACCGGCAGCGCGCCGAGCTGCGGGGCCGCCAGCAGGGTCATCACGGTCACGCGCCGCAGCTCGGGCCGCCGCCACAACGGCGCCATCCCCGCCCGGACGTCGGCGGGGGCGTCCGGGCGCGGCCGCGCGGCGGGCCGGGACGGCAGGGTCAGCGTCAGCGCCGCGGCGAGGACCGTCGCGGCGGCGAGTCCCAGCAGCGCCGCCACCGGCCCCCACGACGCGGAGGCGGCGGCGACCGCGGCCGGGCCCGCCGTGCCGCCGACACCGTAGGTGAGCGCGTCCCAGCCCTGGACGCGGCGATCCCCTCCCGCCGCGAGCCTGCTGCTCAGGCCGCCGGTCAGCAGCGGGCCGCAGCAGCCGGCCGCCGCCACGGCCAGCAGCGCCACCGGCAGCGGCGCGCGGCCGAGCGCGAGGGTCCCGGCGGTGAGCGCCGCGGCATAGATCGCGAAGGCCCCGGCCAGCAGGCGCCGGTCGTCGCCGGCGGCGTCGAGGCGGCGGGCCAGCCAGGGCCCCAGCAGGTGCGGGGCGCTCAGCGCGGCGGCCAGCAGCCCCCCGGTGGCGGCGGCGCCGCGCCCGCCGTCCGGCCGCAGGGCCAGCAGGACCAGGCCCACGGCGGCGCCGCTGTCGGACCCCCGGACCAGGATCGCGGCGGCCAGATAGCGGGCCAGACCGTCGGCTCCGAACGCCACACCGCCCCCTTCGTCACCATATTGACCGGTGACGCCACCTTGTCAGGTTCCGGCGTCACCGGTCAATATGGTGACGTGTTCACCTTCCTGAGCGGCCGGCTCTGCCTGGACCTCACCACCACCCTCCAGGTGCGCCACCACGATCGCCCCCGCGAGACCCTCACCGCGCCCGGCGACGTCCGCTCCTGGCTGGAGCGGTCCGGCCTGGTCGCCGGCGTCGAGGTGGACGCGGCCGGCCTGGAGCGGGTGCGGCGGCTCCGCGAGGCCGTCCACGACGCCGCCCGGGCCGTGATGGAACACCGCGAGCCCGACCCCGCCGACGTGGCGCTGCTGAACCGGACGGCCGGCCACCCGCCCCTGACGCCGGTCCTGGCCGACGGCGCGGTCCGCCACCACGGCGACCTGGACCAGGCGCTGTCCACCCTCGCCCGCGACGCCATCGACCTGCTGGCCGGACCGGCGGCCGGACGTGTCCGGCAGTGCGCCCACCCCGACTGCACGCGGCTGTTCCTGGACGCCTCCCACGCGGGGCGGCGCCGCTGGTGCGGCATGACCGCCTGCGGGAACAAGGCCAAGTCCGCCGCCTACCGCCGCCGCCGCTCACCCTAGAGGGCGGCGGGGAACTCCCTGGAAATCACCCGGACACGGCGGCATCGACCCTCACGACCGACCACAGGCGGGGCATGCTGCTGGACGCCCGGAAGGTCGGGCGCGACTGGAACGACGCGACGGTCCAGGCGACGGCCTTCGCGGCCAGCGCCCTGGGCGTGATGACGGTCGCGGCCCTGGTACCGCAGGTCCTGGCGTTGTGGGCGCGGCACCGTCGCGAACGTCCCGCGCTGACCGCGGTCGCCCTCGCCGCCGGGCCGCGCGGCGTGGTGGCGGCGCTGGCGGTCGTCGAGTCGTTCCACACCGGCCTGCTGGCGCAGGAGTTCCGCGACCGGCTCCAGGGGGTCCTGTGGCCGGTCGCCTGGGTGTGGCCGGTCCCGGCGGGCGCGGTGCTGTGCGCGCCGGGGATCGCCGTGCCCGGCGACATGGCGATGCCGGTGGCGTTCGCCGCCTGGGCGCTGACGGCCGGGCGGTCCCTCGGCGCGGCGTCGCGGTGACGCGGGTCAGCCGGTCACCGGTTTCACGGCGGCGGGCGGGGCGAAGCGCAGGGTGAACGCCTCCTTGTCGCGCGGGCGGGCCGGGAGGGTGACGCGGGTGCCGTGCGGGGTGTTCTCCCAGCGCAGGCGGTCGCGGGCGTTGCCCTGGTGGGCGGTGGCCCCGCGGGTGAGGCGGAGGTCGAGGTCCACGGTCCGTCCGTGCGGGACGCCGAGGACGATGGCGTGGACGGCGTCGGACGCGGCGGTGTAGCAGACCTTCAGCCCCTCGGTGGTGACGCCGCGGGAGCGCTGCCACTTGCGGGTGCCGTAGACCGCGTGCCCGTGGGCCTTCAGCCAGCGGCCGACGGCCAGCAGGCGTTCCTCCTGTTCGGGCGGGATGCGGCCGGTGCCGGTGGGGCCGACGTTGAGCAGCAGGTTGCCGCCGTCGGCGACGGTCTCGGCCAGGTAGTGGATCAGGGCGGCGGGCGTCAGGTAGGTGGCGTCGGACTCCAGGCGGTTGTAGCCGAAGGAGGTGCCGATGCCCCGGCACGCCTCCCACTTGCCGTTGGCCGGGGGCGTGCCCTCGCCGTACTCGACGGTGGCGAAGTCGGCGGGGACCCGGGAGGTGCCGCCCTCGCCGCTCTGGTCGAAGCGGTCGTTGACGACGCCGTCGGGGACCTGGCGGTAGTAGTCGCGGTGCAGGCCGGGGACGTCCTTGCCGGGGATGAAGCCGTAGTCGTTCCACAGCACGCTCGGCTTGTAGCGGGCGACCAGCTCGCGCCAGTGGGCGTCGGTGTAGCCCAGGTACCCGGGGGTGCGCGGCAGCGCGTTGATGAACGAGGCGTCGTCGGTGATGGGCAGGCCGCCGAACGTCCAGTCCATGCCGCCGCAGTAGTAGGCCCCGAAGCGCACACCGCGCCGGCGGAGCGCGGCGGCCAGTTCGCCGGGGACGTCGCGGGTGGACTGCCAGCGGGCCTTGCGGGGGTTGCGGTGGGCGCTCGGCCACAGCAGGAAGCCGTCCTCGGTCTTGGTGGTGAGGACGCCGTAGCGGGCTCCGGCGCGCTGGAACAGCTCCGCCCACGCGTCGGGGTCCCAGTCCCGGATGCTCCTGGTGCGGAACTCCTCCACGAACGCGTCGTAGGGCCGGTTGCCGTAGCGGGCGGCGTGGAAGCGGGCGGTCTCGCTGCCGGGGACGGCCAGGGTGTTCTGGTACATCTCGGCGTACGGCAGCAGCCGCCAGAGCTGCCGCTGCTTCCACTCCGGCTGGTTCGCCGCGCCGAACCCCAGCTCGTTCACCGAGGTGAGGGGCGCGTAGGCGGGGATGGCGGCGGGGTTCCAGTGGACGAAGACGCCGAACTTGGCGTCGTCGTACCAGGCGGGAAGCGGCCGGGCCGCATGGGCGGGGCGAGGGGAGGCCCCGGCGAGCCCGGCCGCGAGCGCGGTGGCGGCGGTTCCCTGGAGGACGGTCCTACGGCTGACGGCGAACGGGAGCGGAGCAGGCGTCATTCCCTCACGGTAAGTAACCGTTCGCGGCTTTTCCTCCTCCGTCACAACGAGACCGCCGCGGCACCCTGGGACCATGCGCCCGGCGGTTCCTCCTACCCGAGGGCGGGGGTCATCGCGGCCGCCAGGGTCAGGTGGCGGGCCGCCCCGGCGTCGTTCTGGCGGTGCAGGGTGCGGCCGAGCAGGTGGCGGGCGTAGGAGTCGTCGGGGTGGTCGGCGACCAGGCGTTCCAGGGTGGCGCGGGCGCGGTTGAGCTGGGCGGAGGCGTAGTAGGCGCGGGCGGCCAGCAGGCGCACGCCCCGGTCGCCGCCGTGCTCGTCCAGCAGGGGGCGCAGCAGGGTGAGCGCGCCGAGGGGGTCGCGGGCGGTCAGCAGCGACTCGGCGAGGCGCAGCCGTTCCACCTCGGCCGGCACGGGACGGGGCGGGTGCGCGGCGGCGTCGGCCAGGAACCCACGGACCGCCTCGGGGGCCTGGGCCCCGGCGAGGGCGCGGCCGTGGGCGACCAGGGTGGGCGAGGTGCGGACGCCGCGCGCCTTCCCGGTGAGCAGGCGTTCGGCGACCAGGGCGCGGCCCGCGCCGGTGGCGAGCAGGGCCGGGCCCTCGGCGAAGCCCGCGTCGCGGGCGACGGCGGCCAGCACGGCGGGGTCGCCGATGTCGGCGGCGTCGATCCAGTGCGCCTTCAGGACGCGTTCGGCCACGGCGTCCTGGAGCGGCGCTCCCCCGGTCTCCCCGGCCAGCGCGATCAGGCGGTGCGCGTCGCCGCTGTCGGCGCGCCAGGCCGCGCCCCAGCGCGGGCCCAGGCCCTCGGCCGCCGCGACCGCGGAGACGCGGACGCGGTTCTGCGCGGGCGTCAGGTGCGGGGCGCAGGCGCGCAGCGCGTCGTCGACCATCGGGTCCCGGTACAGCTCCTCCAGCGGTGTGGCGCGCGGCGGCGCGGTCGGGTCGATGCGGAACGGCCGCCACGCCACCTCCACGGGCGGGCCGTCCCAGCCGGCCAGGGCCTTCTCCAGCCGCCGCTTGCCGATGTACGCCCACGCGCAGACCACGTCCGCCCAGATCTCGATTCGCATGGCGGCCACACTAAACGACACCTGTCGCTTAAACAACATGTGTTGTTTAAGCGACGCTTGTCGTATGGTGGCGGGGTGAACCCCGACGATCCGCGCGCGCGGCGCACCCGGGCCCGGCTGAAGCAGGCGGTCCTCGCCCTGGTCGCGGAGCGGGAGGCCGGCGCGATCACGATGGCGGCGGTGGCCCGGCGCGCCGAGGTGAACCGGGCGACGGTCTACCTCCACTACCCCGACGTGGACGCCCTGGTCGCCGCCGCGATGGAGGACGCGGTCGCCGAGCTGGCGCGGGCGGCGGCGCTGTGCCCGCTGGACGCGCCGCCGGACCGCGCGCCCGAGCCGCTGGTGGGGCTGTTCGAGCACGTCGCGGCCAACGCGGCGCTGTACGCGCGGATGCTCGGCCCGCACGGCAGCGCGCGCTTCACCGCGGGGATGCGCGCGCGCCTCACCGCCGAGCTGGCCGCGGGCTTCGCCGAGGGGCGGCGGCCGGACGGCTGCGCGGCCGTCCCGGCGGAGACGCACGCCGCGTACCTGGCCGGGGCGCTCGTCGGCGTGATCGCCCACTGGGTCGCCCGGGACCGCCCGGAACCCCCGGCGGAGATCGCCTCCGCGTTCTGGGCCCTGTTCCGCGGCGGATCCGTGCCGGTAGCGTGAGCGCCGGACCGAGCGCGGGGAGGCCGGTGTGGCGGAGCGGGTGTCGGGTGGAGTGCGCAGCGGGTTCGAGGCCGTGCGGGAGGTGTTCGCCGAGGCGGCGGCGGCCAAGCCCGGCGTGAACGCGGCGGTCGCCGCGCACGTCGGCGGGGAACGCGTCGTCGACCTGTGGACGGGCCCCGGCTACGGGCCCGACAGCCTCCAGGGCGTCTACTCGGTGACCAAGGGCGTGGCGGGCGTGGCCGTCGCGCTGCTCGTCGAACGCGGGCTGCTCGACCCCGACCGGCCGGTCGCCGGCTACTGGCCGGAGTTCGCGCGGGCGGGCAAGGAGCACGTCACCGTCCGCACGCTCGCCGCGCACCGGGCCGGGCTGCTCAACGTCGACGGCGGCTTCACCGTCGAGGAGCTGATCGGGCACACGCGGCTCGCCGAACGCCTCGCCGCCCAGGCCCCGGTCTGGGAGCCGGGCACCCGGCACGGCTACCACGCGCTGACGATCGGGACGCTCGTCGACGAGCTGGTCCGGCGCGTCACCGGGACGTCCCTCGGCGAGTACTACCACCGCGAGATCGCCGGGCCGTACGGGGCGGACTTCTTCATCGGGCTGCCCGAGGGCGAGGAGCCGCGCGTGGTGCAGCCCAAGCCGCTGTTCTTCGGCGGCGACAAGGGGATCCCCGACTTCATGCCGGAGCTGTTCGCGGTCGCGATGAACCTGGAGTGGGGCGGCGGGGACGGCGACCTGCTGGCCCGGCGCGACTTCCGGGCGGCCGGGGTGCCGTCGATCGGCGGGTTCGGCAGCGCGCGGGGCGTGGCGGCGGTGTACGCGGCGGCCCTCGGCGGGCTGCTGTCGCCGGAGACGATCCGCGAGGTGAGCGCGGTGGTCAGCGACGGCGAGGACGCCGTGATCGGCTTCCCGACGCGGTACGGGATCGTGTTCGAGCTGTCCCCGGCGGGGCGGCCCGCCGCGTTCGGGCACTCGGGCGCGGCGGGCGCGCTCGGCTACGCCGACCCCGAGACGGGGGTGGCGTTCGGGTTCACCACCGACACTCCGAGCATCCCGGGCCCGGCCGACCCGATGACCCTCGACCTGACCAAGGCGATCGTCGCCGCGCTGTGACGGGACCGAGAGCGGAGGACCCGGTGGAACGCCGGATCGCGATCCTGGACGCCCCCTGCGGCCTGGGCCTGCGGCCGCCGCGCCCGGGGCACGAGCCGGGCTGCCGGTTCGCGCCCGACGCGCTGCGCGGGCACGGCCTGGTGGAACGGCTCGGCGCCGAGGACGCCGGGCGGGTGACGCCGCCGCCCTACTCCCCCGACCCGGAGCCGGTGACCGGCTACCGCAACGGCCTCGGCATCGCCGCCTACGCCGACGACCTGGCCGGCCGGGTCGGGGAACTGCTGGACGCGGGGCGGTTCCCGCTGCTGCTGGGCGGCGAGTGCGGCATCGCGCTCGGCCCTGCGCTGGCGCTGCGGCGGCGCGGCGCGTTCGGGCTGGCCTACCTGGACGGGCACGACGACTACTCGCCCCGCCGCGACCCCGAGCGGTTCGCGGGTGAGCTCACCGCCGGAGGCTCGGCGCTGGCGCTGGTCACCGGGCACGGTCCGGCGCCGCTCAGCGACCGGCACGGGCTGGGGCCGTACGTGGCCGAGGAGCACGCGGTGCACGTCGGACGGCAGGTGGAGCCGGAGGACGTCGAGGGCTGGGACCTGGAGGTCTTCGAGCGGTCGGCGGTCCGCAGGTACCCGATCGAGTACGTCCGCGAGCACGGCGCGCGGGCGGCGGCCGACGCGGCGCGGGCCGACCTGGAGGCCGCGCCCGTCGAGGGCTTCTGGATCCACGTGGACGTGGACGTCCTCGACCGCCGCGTGATGCCCGCCGTGGACTCCCCCAACCCCGACGGGATCGACCTGGCGGAGTTCACCACCGTGCTGGGCGTGCTGGCGGCGAGCCCGCGCGCCGTCGGCGCGCACGTGACCATCTACGACCCCGAACGCGACCCGGACGGCTCGTGCGGCGCGGCGCTCGCCGACGCGCTCGTGGCCGCGTTCCGGCCCGCCGGGTAGGGCCCGCCGCCGTTGACCTGCCGGCCCGCGGCTGAAGCTCGGGCCGGGCGCGTGCGAGGAGATCGGGCACGACCTGGCGCAGCACGGCGTGCGCACCGCGCTGGTCGTCACCGACGCGATGAAGGCCTACGGGATCGCGGCCGAGGTCTACGACGGCGTCCACGTCGAGCCGGCCGACGCCGGCCTGCGCGCCGCCGCGGAGCACGCGCGCGGCGGCGGGCCGTGGAAGGCGTTCGTCGCGGTCGGCGGCGGGTCCGGCATCGACACCGCCGAGCACCTGAACCCGCCGGTCGGCGGGGACCGCCCGGCGCGCGCCGACATGGCCCTCGCCGCGACGTTCGCGGGCCTGGGGTTCGGGAACGCGGGCGTCCACGTCCCGCACGGCATGGCGGTGGCGCCGACCGCGCCGGAGGCGTTCCGCTTCACCTTCCAGGCGCGATGCGGCAGCAGCGGCTGCTGGAGATCTCCCGCGACCGCGCCTGAGGGCGGGGGCGCGGGTCAGCGTTCGCGGATCCAGCCGTCGATGAGGTCGGCGGCCAGCGGGCGCGACTCCGGCAGGTAGTGGCCGTCGCGGACGAGCTCCAGCCGCTTGTCCTCCGCGGAGATCGCGCCGAGCACCGCCCGCGCGTCGCTGTCGAACACGCCCTCGTCGGCGGTCGCGTGGATCACCAGCGACGGGACGGCGACGCGCGCCAGGTGCGGGGCGGCGGCGCACTGCGAGGTGCGCAGGCTCCACATCGACAGCCAGGTCCGCAGCGTGCACAGCGCGCCGATGCCGAACACGCCGTAGTTGGCCTTCGCCGGTTCGCCCTGGTAGCACCGGTTGGGCCGCCGGTCGGACGGCTCGATCGACGGGTCGATCATCCGCAGGTCGGCCCAGGTGCGGTGGACGTTGAACAGCCGGTCGCGGGCGCGGGTGCCGCGCAGGGCGTCGAGCCGCTCCAGGACCCGGTCGGTGACGCGCTCGTTGCGGGCGCGCTGGGCGGCGCGGTAGCGGGCCTGGAACTCAGGGCTGTACGGCGGCCCGTTCGCGGGGTCGAAGGGGTCCAGCTCCGGGTCCACCGACAGCGGGTCGGCCTCGTCGGTGACCGAGGGGTCCATCCAGTTGGTGAGGACCTCGGGGCGGCCGGAGTGGGCGGCCAGCGCGACGAACAGGTCCCCGGCGGGCAGGTCCTCGATGGCGGCGACGGGCCGCATCCCGGCGACCGGGGTGACGTTGGGCTCGACGGCCTGGGACTGGTAGGCGGCCATCAGCGAGCCGCCGCCGGAGTTGCCGAGCAGCACGACGCGCTCGACCCCGGCCCGCTCGCGCAGCCAGCGGACGCCGACGCCGATCTCGGCGAGGGCGTGGTCGAGCAGGAAGTACGCCTCGGCGCCCCGGAAGCGGGTGTTCCAGCCGAGGAAGCCGTGGCCGCGCGCCGCCAGGTGCTCGGCGAGGTAGTGCTCGGAGAAGTCGACGTTGTAGTGCGCGGCGATGAACGCCGTCGTGGGCGCGGCCCCGGCGGGCCGGTGGTAGACGCCCTGGCAGGGGTGGCCGCCCGCGCCCGCCCGGCCGACCAGCGGCGACGGCAGCCCCACGAACTCCCTGACGATCCCGGCCATCGGGCCCTCCTCCGAATCGGATTCTGGTCGCAGGCTAGCGGAGGCCGGTCCGCCGAACGGGCCGGACGTTCCGGGACGCCCCACAGATCACGTTTCGATAACTCATCTCCCTCCACTCCCTGACGAAGGACCGGTCCATCGACCTAGGGTCTGCCGGGTATCTACCGGTCAGGATGGTTCTGAGAGGATCACCGGGCTCGGTACGACGGGGTACCGGGAGGAGGGGACGCGGTGGCGGACGAGAACATCACCTACGGGAGCTATCTGCGCCTGGACGAGCTGCTGGACTGCCAGCGGCCGCGCACCGACGCGCACGACGAGCTGCTCTTCGTGATCATCCACCAGGTGTACGAGCTGTGGTTCAAGCAGATCCTGCACGAGGCCGGGCTGTTGCAGCGGCGGCTGGCGGAGGGGGGCAGCGCGGGCGCGCTGCGCACCGCCCGCCGGATCACCAAGATCCTCAAGACCATCGTGGGGCAGATGGACGTGCTGGAGACGATGACGCCCCGGCAGTTCGCCACGTTCCGCGACGAGCTGGGCACCTCCAGCGGCTTCCAGTCGGCGCAGTTCCGCGAGCTGGAGGCGGTGCTGGGGCGGCGCGCGTTCCCCGCCTCGGACCTGCGCGACGACGCGCGGCTGCGGGCGGCGGTGCGTCGGCCGTCCCTGCTGGACTCGCTGCTGCGCTACCTGGCCGTCCAGGGCTACGCGGTGCCGCACGCGGCGCTGGAGCGGAACGTCGCCGAGCCGTGGCTGCCCGACCCGGACCTGCAGAAGGTGCTGCTGGAGGTGTACGCCGACGAGAACGGCCCGGCCGCCGAGGTGTGCGAGGCGCTGGTCGACATCGACGAGGGCGTGCAGGAGTGGCGGTACCGGCACGTGAAGATGGTCGAGCGGACCATCGGCGCCAAGCTGGGCACGGGCGGGTCGGCCGGGGCCGACTACCTGCGCTCCACCCTGTTCGCCCCGGCCTTCCCGGACCTGTGGGAGGTCCGGTCGCAGATCGAGGAGACCGTGGTCCATGGCGCGTGAGACCGGTGGGGAACGGATCGCGATCGTCGGCGCGGGCCTGGCGGGGGCGCTGCTGGCGACGCTGCTGGGACGGCGCGGCCTGGCGGTGACGGTGTACGAGCGGCGCCCCGACCCCCGGGTCGCCGGGGCCGAGCGGGGCCGCTCCATCAACCTGGCGGTGTCGGCGCGCGGCCTGGCCGCCCTGGAGCAGGTCGGCCTGCGCGACCAGGCGCTCAAGCGGGCGCTGCCGATGCACGGCCGGAGGGTCCATCCCCTGCGCGGGGAGGTGAACTTCCAGTCCTACAGCGCCGACGGCACCCGGGCCATCAACTCGATCAGCCGCGCCGAGCTGAACCAGGAGCTGCTGGACGCCGCCGAGGCCACCCCGGGCGTGACGCTGCGGTTCGGGCGGAAGGTGACCGGCGTGGACGCCGACGCCGGGCTGCTGACGATGGAGGGCCCGGACGGGCCCGAGACCGAGTCCGCGACGGTGATCCTGGCCGGGGACGGCGCCTACAGCGCGGTCCGCCGCGCGGTCGGGTTCGACGCCGACCTGGACTTCCTGGAGCACGGCTACAAGGAGCTGACGGTCCCGGCGCGCGACGGGGACTTCGCGCTGGACCCCGACGCGCTGCACATCTGGCCGCGCGGCACCTCCATGATGATCGCGCTGCCGAACCTGGACCGGTCGTTCACCTGCACGCTGTTCTGGCCGAAGGACGACCTGACGGCGCTGGACACCCCCGCCAAGGTGACCGCGCACTTCCGCGAGCACTACCCGGACGTGGTCGACCTGATGCCGGGGCTGACCGGCGACTACGCCGCCAACCCCAACGGCTCGCTGGTGACGGTGCGGTGCTGGCCGTGGGTGCGGCGGGGGCGGACCGCGACGGTGGCGCTGCTGGGCGACGCCGCGCACGCGATCGTGCCGTTCTACGGGCAGGGCGCCAACTGCGCGTTCGAGGACTGCATCGAGATCGACCGGTGCCTGACCGAGGCGGACGGGCACTGGCCGCGCGCGCTGTCGCTGTACCAGGAGCGCCGCAAGGCCAACACCGACGCCATCGCCGAGATGGCGCTGGACAACTTCGTCGAGATGCGCGACCGGGTGTCCCAGCCGCTCTACCGCGCCACCCACGCCGTCCAGCACGCGCTGGAACGGCGGCTGGCCGGGCGCTACGTGTCGCGGTACGAGCTGGTGTCGTTCAGCACGATGCCGTACGCGCGGATCCCCGCCCGCCTGCGCAGGCAGAACCTGGCGCTCGGCGGGGTCACGCTCGCGACCGGGCTGCTGGCCGGGGCCGCCGTTCGCGCCGCGCGGCGGAGGGGCCGCTGAGCAGGTCGTAGCCGGCGGCGACCAGGGCGGCGAGCACGAACGCCAGCACGACCAGCAGGCCGTGCCGGAACGCCACCGCCCAGTCGCCGCCGTTGGCGACCGTGGCGAAGAACACCGCGCCGGTCACGGCGATCCCGACGGCGGTGCCCAGCCGCTGCCCGGTCTGCAGCACCCCGGCGGCGCTGCCGCCCTCGGCGACGGGGACCTGCGACAGCGTGATCGTCTGGTTCGGCGAGATGACCAGGCCGCTGCCGATCCCGGCCAGCAGCAGCGGCGGCGCCGTCCACCAGGCGACCCCGCGCCCGGGGTGCAGCTCCACCGCCAGCCAGGCCGCCGCCAGCCCGAACGCCACCAGCGCCAGCCCGGCGGCGACCAGCGGGCGGCCCAGCCGCCCCACCAGCCGCCCGCCCAGCACCGAGGCGGCGCCGGACCCGACCGCGAACGGCGTGATCGCCAGCCCGGCGGCCAGGGCGCTGTAGTGCAGGCCGTTCTGCAGGTACAGGGTGAAGATGAAGAAGACCGCGGTGAACCCGGCGAAGTACAGCAGAGCGATCGTGGCGCCCAGCGCGTAGGACCGCAGGCGGAACAGCGACAGGTTCACCAGCGGGGCCGCGCAGCGCCGTTCCCAGCGCGTGAACGCCGCCAGCACCGCCACGCCCGCCGGGACCAGCAGCCACTTGGCCCAGCCGTGCCACTGCTGCTCCTGCGCCAGCGGCAGCATCAGCGCCGTCACGCCCGCCCCGAGCAGCACCACCCCGACCGGGTCCTGGCCCCGCCGCGGCCCGCGCACCGGGGGCGGCAGCAGCCGCCGGGCCAGCACCAGCCCCACCAGGCCGACCGGCAGGTTGACCAGGAACACCCACCGCCAGCCGTGCTCCGGCCCGGCCAGCGCGATCAGCGCGCCGCCCAGCATCGGCCCGACGGCGGTCGCCACGCCGATGACGCCGCCGAGCGCCCCGAACGCCCGCCCCCGCGACGGCCCCTCGAAAAGCTGCTGGATGAGCCCGGCGACCTGCGGGTTCAGCAGGCCCCCGGCCACGCCCTGCACCAGCCGCGCCGCCACCAGCCAGCCGATGGCCGGCGCGAGGCCCGCCATCGCCGAGGCGGCGGTGAACAGCGCCAGCCCGCTCATGAACACCGCGCGGCGGCTGCGGGCGTCGCCGAGCCGCCCGGCCGGGACCAGCACCAGCCCGAACGCCAGCGCGTACCCCGACAGCACCCACTGCAGGCCCGCCTCCGAGGCGTCCAGCCCCGAGCGGATCGAGGGCAGCGCGACGTTGACGATGCTGACGTCCAGCAGGGTCATGAACGACGCGACCAGGCAGACCGACAGCGCGCGCCACGGCCGGACGTTGACGGGCGTGTCCATGGGGTGGGACCTGTCCGGCGGGCGGGCCCCCAAACGTGCGGTGCGCCACCCGCCGACCAGGACGATCACGCCGGGCCGCGTACCGGCGGGCCGGGCGGCTGTGCCACAGTGAGCGGGTGACCGAGACGCCGCCGGGCAACGCCCCCGAGGAACCGATCTGCTCCGCCAAGGGCTGCCGCGCCCCCGCCGCGTGGGCGCTGCGCTGGAACAACCCCAAGATCCACACCCCGGACCGGCGGAAGATCTGGCTGGCCTGCGAGGAGCACCGCGAGAGCCTGACGGCGTTCCTGGACCGCCGCGACTTCCTGAAGGACGTGGTCCCGGTCGCCGACCGGGACGCGCCCGCCGACGCCTAGTCGATCACGGCCTGTTCGGTCACGGCCTGTTCGGCCCCGGCCTGCCCGGTCGCGCCGGGCCGGTCCTTCCAGCACTCGGCCATCTCGGTGAGCCGCGCCGCCGCGTCCCGGGCCGGGATGCCCTTGCCCACCGCCAGGCCCAGCAGGTAGGCGGTCACCGGGGCGCCCGGCCGGGTCACCTGGTGGGCGACGTCGCGCGCCAGGTCCAGCACCAGATCGCGGTCCAGGTCGTCGCGGGCGACGCCGAGTTCGAGGCACACGGCCTTGATCCAGTCCTCCAGCATGCCGTTCCTCCCCCTAGATGGACCTCCACTGTCGCACGGGTCGGCCGCGGCGAGCAGGTCGGCCCTGGCCAGCGTGTCGGGGGTGTCGCAGTCGTACCACGGGGGACGCTCCCCCGCCTCGGCCGTCACCGGCACCGGCTCCAGGGGGCGCAGCAGCCCGTGCAGGGAGGAGCGGGTGTAGCCGCGCAGGGCCGCGCGCAGGGCCGCGGTGCGCCAGCATCCGGCCAGCCACTGCTCGCGGCCCCGGTCGTCCAGCAGGACGGCCCCGGCCGCGTCGCGGGCGGCCTCCCGCAGGGCGGTCACGTGCCGGGCGCGCAGGAACGGCAGGTCGGCGGCGAGCAGCACCACCCACGGCGCGTCCACCTCGGCCAGCCCGGCGCGCAGCGCGGGCACCGGGCCCGCGCCGGGCGGGTCCTCCCGGACGGTGACCGCGTCCGGGACGGCGTCGCGGGGCGGGCCGACCACGACCAGGCGGCGCGCCCCGGCGGCGGCTCCGGCGACCCACGCCAGCAGCGGGCGGCCGCCGACGGCGGCGGCGGGCTTGTCGGCCCCGCCGAGCCTGCGGGCCTGCCCCCCGGCCAGGATCACCGCGTCGAACGGCCCGGGCGGCCCGGTCGGGTCAGGCGTCACGCCGCCGTCCCGCGTGGTCGCGCTCGTAGGCGCTGAGGTTGTGCTCCAGGGCCTTCATCAGCTCCCACACCTGCCCGGGCGGGAACCGGACGCGGGCGACGACCCGGGCCGGGACGTGCACGTACTGCTCGCCGGTCTCGGCGTCGTCCATGATCTCCGGAGGACGCACCTCGGTCGCGAAGTCCAGCACCAGGCTGTCCTGGGTCCGCCACACCGACGCGAACCCGGCGAACGTGCCGACCTCGTGCTCGGGCGGGACGGTGATCTCGACACGGTGTTCAGGCGGCTGGTCCGTCACTCCGCCATCGTCGCACGTCGCTGACCGTTCCGGGCGGCTCAGCCGCCGATCGCCGACATCGGGCGGGCGGGCTGCAGGAACGACGGGTCGTCGATGCCGTGCCCGGCGCGCTTGCGGCGCACCGCCGCGCGCCACCGCTCGGCCAGCTCGGCGTCGCCCGCCCCGGCGCGCATGGCGTCGCGCAGGTTGGACTCCTCGGTGGCGAACAGGCAGTTGCGGATCTGGCCGTCGGCCGTCAGCCGGACCCGGTCGCAGGCCCCGCAGAACGGCCGCGTCACCGACGCGATCACCCCGACCGTCTCGGGGCCGCCGTCGACCAGGAACTGCTCGGCCGGGGCGCTGCCGCGCTCCTCGGTGGTGTCGGGCGTCAGGGTGAACGCCGCGCCGAGCAGGTCGAGGATCTCGTCGGCGGTGACCATGTTGTCGCGGGTCCAGCCGTGCTGGGCGTCCAGCGGCATCTGCTCGATGAACCGCAGCCGGTAGCCCCGGTCCAGGCAGTAGCGCAGCAGCGCGACGGCCTCGTGGTCGTTGATCCCCCGCATCAGCACCGCGTTGATCTTGACGGGGGCCAGCCCGCTCTCCTGCGCCGCGACCAGGCCCTTCAGCACGTCGTCGAGGCGGTCGCGGTGCGCCAGGCGCTGGAACACCGCCCGGTCCAGGGTGTCCAGGGACACGTTGACCCGGTCCAGGCCCGCGTCGGCCAGCGGCCCCGCCAGCCGGTCCAGGCCGATGCCGTTGGTGGTCAGCGAGACCTGGGGGCGCGGTGACAGCGCGACGGTGCGCTCCACGATCCCGGCGAGGCCGCGCCGCAGCAGCGGCTCGCCCCCGGTGTAGCGGACCTCGGTGACGCCGAGCCGTTCGACGCCGATGCGCACCAGGCGCACCACCTCGTCGTCGGTGAGCAGTTCCGGCTTGGGCAGCCAGTCCAGGCCCTCCGGCGGCATGCAGTAGGTGCACCGAAGGTTGCACCGGTCCGTCAAGGAGACCCTCAGGTCCGTCGCGACGCGACCGAAGCCGTCGACCAGCACGGGCTCCCCTTTCCCTCAAAGCCGTGGTCCGCCCAGCCTATTGCGGTGGTTGACGATTCGCGCCATCTCGGGAGACGGTATCGGCGCGATCACCGGGCGGGAATTCTGGTGGATCGTCCAAAGCGCGGGAGGCAGGCCATGGTCACGGCACGGGAATGGGAGTTCGCCGGAACGCGGGGGGCGGTCACGGCGCGGGTCTGGCCGCACGGTAGCCCCCGCTATGTGGCGGTTCTCTCCCATGGTTACGGAGAGCACCTGGGCCGTTACCAGCACGTGGCCGAGGCGCTGGTACGGCACGGCGCGACCGTCTGCGGGCCCGACCACCTCGGGCACGGCCGCTCGGCGGGCGAGCGGGTCCTCATCGAGGACATGGAGGACGTCGTCGCCGACCTGCACACCCTGGTGGAGGCGGTCCGCGTGGACCACCCGCGCCTGCCGATCGTGCTGGTCGGCCACTCGATGGGCGGCCTCATCGCCGTCCGCTACGCCCAGTTGCACCGCGCGGAGCTCACCGCCCTGGTGCTGTCGGGGCCGGTGCTGGGCCGCTGGGACGCGCTGGCGGCGCTGCTGGCCGCCGAGGAGATCCCCGACGTGCCGATCGATCCGGACACCCTGTCGCGCGATCCGTCGGTCGGCAAGGCGTACGTCGAGGACCCGCTGGTGTGGCACGGCCCGTTCAAGCGCCCCACGCTGGAGGCCCTGGACACCTGCATCCGGCGGATCGACGAGTCCGGCGGCCTCGGCGACCTGCCCACGCTGTGGGTGCACGGCGAGGACGACCGGCTGGTGCCACTGGCGGGCACCCGCACCGGCATCGAGGCGGTGCGCGGCGCCGACCTCACCGAGAGGATCTACCCGGAGGCGCGGCACGAGGTCTTCAACGAGACCAACCGCGACGAGGTCCTGGGCGAGGTGACCACGTTCGTCGACCGCGTGCTCAGCTGAACCGGTCCCGCCACGCGGCGTCGATCTCCGCCAGCAGGGCTCTCAGCCAGGGACGTTCGGTCTCCGGGCGCCCCGCCAGGTGGCGGGGCAGGTCGTGGCATCGCCAGTGGCGACCGTGGGAGGAGGCCTCGGCCGGGGAGATCCGCCGGGGCGCCTCCTCGTCCCACCACCGGCCCGCGCCCCTCGGCGGCCGGTCGTGCTCGCGGGCCAGGTAGGCCCACACCCGGGGGTGCGCCGCCACCTCGTCCCCGGCCACCCCGTCCGGGGGCCCCGGCACCACAGTGAGGGACCGCGCCCCCTCCACGACGACGGGCGTGCGTCCCGGCCCGCCCAGGTCGCACACGATCGCCGGACGCTCCCCTGGCCCCAGGGCCCGCATCGCGTCCGCGTGCCCGGTCCCCGCCAGCATCCCGCGCAGGAAGTCGCGGATCACCAGGGCCCCGCCCCCGGCGAAGTGGACGGGCCGCCCCTCCGACCGCACCAGCACCTCGGTCGCGCACACCCCGAGCCGCCCGAGCCACAGCCAGTCCAGCTCTCCGGCGTCGTCGACCGGGGCGCGGCCGAACGCCTCGTCGGGGTTCTCCCACGGCTCCTCGTCGGTCGGCTCGTCCTCGGCCCGGACCAGTTCCGGAGGCAGCCGCGTCTCCTGCCAGGCGTGGCACGCGTCGGTGCGTCCCCCGATGTCGGCGCCGCACGAGGCGCAGACCAGGTTCACCCCGTCCTCGGCCTCGATGCCGACGCACCCGTCCGCGCACCGTTCCGGCACCAGCCGCGTGCCGGACACGTCGCCGGGGGCCAGCACGTACGTGCCGTTCGCGTCGACCGCGTAGGTGCCGTGCGTCATCAGGACGGGCCGGAAACCGACCTCGTGGTGGGGCTGGTACCCCGGTCGCGGCATCGGCACCCGCAGCAGCGCGCCGGTCAGGACCGCGTCGCACCGCGCGCAGCGGAAGGTCGTGCGAACGTTCAAGGGCCTCGCTGTTCGATCTCTTCGGAACGCGCCCACACCAGGGGGCGCAGCTCGTCGGGCTCCACCGGCCCGTCCGTCCGCCGCAGCACGTCGGCCCGCGCCCGCCGCGCCACCGACACCATCCGGTGGAAGTGCCGGAAGACCTGGATCTCGCCGTCCTGCGCGTGGTCCCACCGGCCGAGGTACTCGTAGTCCATGCCGTGCCCGTTGTGCGGGTCCAGCCGGGCCGCGACCACGCCCCAGTTCCGCGCCTCCGTCGGCGAGTCCGGCCCGAGGACGACCATCCCGTTCGTCCGCCGTACACGCCCCCGGTCCCACCCCCAGGCGCCGGGATGCCGCGCCCACCACGCGTCCTCGTCGGCCAGCGCGGCGTCCAGGCCGTGCGTGCGCCACCGCACCGTCCCGTCGGGCGCGCCCGTCAGCGGCAGCCGCGCCTTCAGGTCGCGCGCCGCCCTGCCGGTGAACGGCGTCTCCCACGCGGGCACCAGCACGATCGGGTCCCCCGGGTCGGCGTCGAACGGGGTCGGCGTCACGAACTCCCGGTCGATCACCACCAGCGTCCCCGGCCGCGACTGGTAGGCCAGGCCCCACAGCAACCGGCCCAGCAGCCGCGCGCCGTGCCGGTCCGACAGCACGTGCCAGGTGCCGTGGAACAGGTTCGTGCTGAACCGCACCGCCGTCCCCGGCCGCAGCCCGATGACGGTGTGCTCGCGCCCGGCCAGCCGCAGCGTCCGGCGGTGCAGCTTCATGCCGTCGGCGGCGGCCCGCGCGTTGGCGGGCCGCTGCCGACTCCTCATGCGCGCCGTCATCCCTTGATACAGATGAGCTGCTTGAGGTGCGCGACGACCTCCACCAGGTCCGACTGCGCCTCGATCACCGACTCCAGGTCCTTGTACGCGCCGGGGATCTCGTCCAGCACCCCGGCGTCCTTGCGGCACTCCACGCCCCTGGTCTGCTCGACCAGGTCGTCCACCGTGAACGCCTTGCGCGCCTTGTTGCGGCTCATCCTCCGGCCCGCGCCGTGCGAGGCCGAGTTGAAGGCCGCCTCGTTCCCCAGGCCCCGCACGATGTAGGTCCCGGTCGCCATCGACCCCGGGATGATCCCCAGGTCGCCCCGCCCGGCGCGGATCGCGCCCTTGCGGGTGACGAGCAGGTCCACGCCGTCGTAGGTCTCCTCCGCCACGTAGTTGTGGTGGCACGAGATGACCTCGCCCCACGTGCAGCGCTTGGCGCCGAAGTACTTGGTGACCACCTGCTGGGACAGCGCGACCATGACGGCCCGGTTCCGGCGCGCGTACTCCTGCGCCCAGAACAGGTCCCGCCGGTACTCCTCCATCTTGGCGGTCCCGGCGAGGAACACCGCGAGGTCGGGGTCGGGCAGGTCCTGGTTGTGCGGCAGCCTCCGGGCGGCCTCGACGTGGTGCTCGGCCAGCTCCTTGCCGATGTTGCGCGACCCCGAGTGCAGCACCAGCCAGATCGCGCCCTCGTCGTCGGCGCACAGCTCCAGGAAGTGGTTGCCGCCGCCGAGGCTGCCGAGCTGCGCGCGGGCCTTGCCGAACCGGCCGCGCACCGCCGGGTGCAGCTCGTCGAAGCGCTTCCAGAAGTCGTACCAGCCGCGCTCCCTCAGCCCCGGCAGGGCGGAGGGGTCGACCGGGTCCTTGTGCGCGTGGTAGCCGACCGGGATCGTGCGCTCCAGCCGCGACCGCAGCAGGCCGAGGTCGTCGGGCATGTCCTCGACGGTGAGGCTGGACCTGACGGCCGTCATCCCGCAGCCGATGTCCACGCCGACGGCGGCCGGGGAGACGGCGTCGCGCATCGCGATCACCGAGCCCACGGTCGCGCCCTTGCCGTAGTGCACGTCCGGCATGACCGCCAGGCCCTCCACCCACGGCAGCCGCGACACGTTCTGCAGCTGCTCCAGCGCGACGTCCTCGACGGTGGCCGGGTCGGTCCACATCCGGATCGGAACACGACCGCCCTTGAGCGTCTGGTACGGCATCACCTGCTCCTCTCCGTGACATCGACGATGATCCGAACCGCGATCCATGAAGCCAGAGCCACCCGGTGCGGAACAACCCATTTTCCCACCGACCCGGACGAACGGCGCCCCTCCCCGGCCGGGATCAGAGGGGGCGTCCGGCCAGGGCCTCCTGCCAGCGCCGGTGGGCGCGGGCGGCCTGGCGGGCGCGGTAGGCGATGGGCATGTAGCGCACGCGCTCGGGCAGCAGCGGCGCCGTGCGGCCGAGCACCGTGGCCAGGGCGCGCAGCCCGCGTTCGTCCCGGGCCGTCCATGACAGCCCGAGCTTGTCGCGGGCGCCGGGCGGGAGCGTGCCGACGGTGACGAAGCGGGCCAGGCGCCCGCCGGTCAGGCTCAGCGGGGCCAGCAGGGGGCGCAGCCGCGCCGGCACGGTGGGCGGCACCTTGTCCATCCGGTCCAGGACCTCCAGCGCGACCCGGTGGGGCACCAGGGTGTCGGCGACCATGCGGTCGAAGTAGGTCCAGAAGTCGGCGATGGTGGCGGGCAGCATCCGTTCGGGCACCTGGAGGATCCGGCCGAGGTTCATGAACTCCTCGAACAGCCGCCGTTCCCGCTCGGGGGTCAGCGGCTCGGGCGAGAAGCGGCGGGCCACGGTGTCGGCGGCGTAGTAGCCCGTCAGGTGCACCCACGCCCACGGCTCGGCGGACAGGGCGTGGTGGCGGGTGCCGTTCTCGTCCTCGGCGCTGAGGGGCTTGTGCATCTCCCGCAGCCGCCTGCCCTCGGCGATCGCCTCCTGCCCGCCGTACACCCAGGTCTGCACGGAGGCGAAGCTGCGCAGGGCCCGGCCGACGGGGTCGGCGCGGAAGCTCGACAGCCGGTCGACCACCGTCCCGATCGCCGGGTGCATGGACTGGAGGATGAACGCGCTGTTCCCGGCGACCGCCGACAGGTACATGCCGAGGTCGTCCCAGAGGATCGAGCCCGGGCCGAACGGCTCGGGCTCGCGGCGCCCGTCCCGTTCGGGGACGTGCGGTGAGGGTGCGGTGAGGGGGGTGGGTTCGGTCAACGTCATGGTCCGGCCTCCCGGCGAGCGCCTGCTGCGTTGATACGAAGAGACTGATTTCGTATCAGTGTATGCACGCCCTCCGCTCACCGTCGAGGGCCCTCCAGGGCACGGCGCACGTTTGTTGGCAGAGTGCCAATCAGTGTTCGCGGGTCGCCGACGAAGCCCTGGCATGGGCGGGCCCTCGGCGCCGGAGGCCCGGCCGCGGGTCAGGCGCCGGGCCGGGGGCGGCGGTGGCCGTTGGCGATGGGCACCAGGTAGCGGCGCGCGAACGCGCGGGCGCCGTCGTCGTCCAGCGGGATGAGCCCGGCCGGGGTGAGCGACAGCGAGTGGGTCAGCCGGACGAGGATCTCGGCCACCAGCTCCGGGTCGAACCCCTCGTCGGCCGACACCGGGCGCAGCCGCTGGGCCAGGTACCCGCGGGCGGCGGCCAGCAGCGGCCCGGCCGCGGAGGTCGCGTGCGGCAGCAGGAGGTCCGGTTCGATCGTCATCAGCCGGTTGAACAGCCGCTGCTCCCGGCTGATCCGCACCGTCGCGGCGAAGCCCTCGACGATCCCCTCCTCCAGGCCCGGCACGTCGGCGACGGCCTGGTCGAGCTCGGCGAAGAACCGCCGCGCCTCGCGCATCAGCACCCCGCTGACCAGCTCGGCCTTGCTGGGGAAGCGGCGGTAGACGGTGGCGCGGCCCAGCCCGGAGGCGCGGGCGACGTCGTCCATCGTCGTCTTGCGCAGCCCGAAGGTCTCGAACAGGCCGAGCGCGGCGTCCAGGATGCGGTCGGTCAGGGGCTCGCCGGGGTCCGGTCCGCTCCGCGTCGCGCCGGTGAGCAGGCCGCGCAGGGGATCGTCGCCGTCGTCGTCCATCGTGCGGCCAGGCTATCGGCGATGGCGGGCCGCGCGCATCGCCCTGGCCGCTATCGGCGTGTACCGCAGCGGACCGACCAGGGCGGCGTCGGCCGTCCGCATCGCCTGGGCGAACCTCCGGAAACCCCACTCGTCGGCGGCCGACCACGCCAGGCCGAACCGCGCGCGCAGCACCGGCGGCAGGCTGCCGACGCCCACCCGCCGCAGCATCGCGGTGGTGGGGACCGCCAGGCCCTGCCACGCCACGTCCGGCAGGGGCCAGCGCGGCGGGGGCGGCAGCGGCTCACGGTCCAGCCGGATGAGCAGCCGGACGGTCTCGTTGTCCTCCAGCCGGTCGTTCACCATCGCGTCGAAGTAGCGGCGGAAGGCGGCCGGGTCCTCCGGGACGTGGCGTTCGGCGACTCCCAGGGCGAACGCCAGCTGCCGCCACTCCTCGAACAGGGCGGCCGCGCGGGCCGGGGGCACCGGGCGCGCGAACAGGCGCTGCGCCTCCAGCATCCCGTGCAGCAGGGTGGCGTGCACCCACAGGTAGGCCTCGGGGTTGAGCGCGTGGTAGCGGCGGCCCCGCGCGTCCACGCCCTTGATGTCCCGGTGGACCTCGCGGAGCCGGGCGGTCTCCCGGCGGCCCGCCGCGTCGCCCCGGTAGCCCAGGAACCGCGTCGTGGACTCGACGGTGCGCAGCAGGCGCCCCCAGCGGTCCTCCAGGAACTCCGAGTGGTCGGCCACCCCGGCGCCGACCACCGGGTGCGCCACCTGGAGGAGCAGGGTGCCCCGCCCGGTCAGCCGCCGCGGACGGTGCGGGCGTCGCCGGTCCGGTGCGTCGCGCCCTCGCGGTCGAGGTGTTCCAGCAGGGCGACCGCCACCCGGCGCGTGGCGTCGAGCGCCTGGCGGGCCTGGCCGAGGGTGAAGGGCTGCGGGAGGCGGGCCAGCAAGGCCAGCGCCCGCGCGGGCGCGTCCGGCAGGAGGACCACGTCGCCGGGCAGCGGCAGGACCAGGCCCTCGCGGGCGGCGGCCGCCAGCACCGCCGGGGTCAGGCCCAGTCCCGCGAGCTCCTCGGAGGTCGGGGCCCGGAACGGGGCCCCGGCCAGGTGGTCGCGCAGCCGGGACACCGCCGCCGTCACCTGGGGCGGCGGTTCGGTCCGGGCGTGGACGCGGCCGCCCGACAGCCGGAGCGGGTCGCGGACCAGGGCGGCGACCAGCGCGCGGCTGGGGAGGGAGAGCCTCAGCCGGGCCGCCTCCAGCGGGAGGCCGGGGGCCAGCGGGTGGTCCGCCGCGTGGGCCGTGACCTCCTTGGCCAGGCGGTGGTGGAGGTCGTCCCAGTGCACCGGGTCCACCAGCCAGTCGTCCACCTCGACGGCGTCCACGGGCGCGGCGCAGCCCATCAGGGCCAGGTCGGCGCGGGTCAGGACGCCGTGGCGGCGCAGCAGGACCTCGCCGCCCGGGCGGTCAGGCCAGGTCGCCAGCTCGCGGGCGCGGGCCGCGCCGGCCCCCCGGCGGACCAGGGTGGGCGGGCGGACGTCCAGGACGTGCACGCCCGCCACGGCGCGGCGTCCCGGGTCGCGCAGCAGGGCCGTGTCGCCGACGTGGAGGGGCAGGCGGGCGTTGATGGTGAGGCGGGCGGTGTCGGGGCCGAGGGGGCGCAACCGCACCGGGACGGCCGCCGAGCCGATGTGCAGGATCATCTGGCGGGGCAGGCGACCGGAGGGCTCGTTGAAGCGCGTGCGGACGTCGATGCAGGTGGTGGGGGTCCAGGCGGCCGGGGTGACCAGGCTCATACCGCGGCTGACGCGGTGGTGGTCGACGCCGCGGAGGTTGAGGGCGACGCGGGTGACGCCGTGGACGCTGTCGAGGCGCCGCTTGGCGGACTCGACGGCGCGGACGCGGACGCGTTCCCCGGCGGGCATCAGGACCAGCTCGTCGCCGGTGCTGACGGTCCCGGCGGTGAGGGTGCCGGTGACGACGGTGCCGCTGCCCTGGACGGTGAACGCGCGGTCGATCCACAGGCGGACCGGCGCGGCGGGGTCGGGGACCGGGAGGCGGCCGGTGAGGCGGTCGAGGGCGGCGGTGAGGTCGGGCAGCCCCTCGCCGGTGACGGCGCTGACGGTGACGGACTCGACGTTGCGGAGGCCGGTGGTGGCGAGGCGCTCGCGGGCCTGGCGCAGGGCGAGCTTGGGGGCGGCGACGTCGCAGCGGGTGACGGCGAGGACGCCGTGCCGGACGCCGAGGGCGTCCAGGGCGGCCAGGTGCTCCTCGGACTGGGGCATCCAGCCCTCGTCGGCGGCGACGGCGAACAGGACGGCGGGGGCGGGCCCGGCCCCGGCGAGCATGGTGGTGACGAAGCGCTCGTGGCCGGGGACGTCGACGAACGCCAGGCGGCGGCCGGAGGGCAGGTCGGTCCAGGCGAAGCCGAGGTCGAGGGTGAGGCCGCGGCGGCGCTCCTCGGCCAGGCGGTCGGGGTCGGTGCCGGTGAGGGCGCGCACGAGGGCGGACTTGCCGTGGTCCACGTGCCCGGCGGTGGCGACGACCTGCATCAGTTCCCTTCCCGGGCGGTGCGGACGGCGGCGCCGAGCGCCCGGTCGTCGGCGGGGTCGACCGACCGGAGGTCGAGCAGGAGGCGGTCGCCCTCCATGCGGCCGACGACGCGGCGGGCGCGCAGGGGCCGTTCGTAGTGGGCCGGCAGGGCGACGGCGACGCTGGGCAGTTCGACGCCGGGGGCGGCGCCGCCGCCGACGGTCGCGACGGTGTCGGTGACGGCGGCGTCCACACCGTGGGCGGCGAGCGCGGCGGCGAGGGCCTCGGCGCGGGCGCGCAGGGCGGGCCGGGTGGCGTGCAGCATCCGGGTGGCGGGGGGCCGGGGGCCGCGCAGGGTCGCCTCCAGCGCGGCGAGGGTGGTCTTGTCGGGGCGCAGGGCCCGGTAGAGGGGGTGGCGGCGCAGGCGGGCGAGCAGGTCGCGGCGGCCGAGCAGCAGCCCGGCCTGGGGGCCGCCGAGGAGCTTGTCGGCGCTGGCGGTGACGAGGGCGGCCCCGTCGGCGAGCGCGGTGGCGGCGTCGGGCTCGTCCGGCAGCAGCGGGTCGGGGGCCAGCAGGCCCGAGCCGATGTCGGCGACGACGGGCGCGCCGAGGGGCGCCAGCTCGCGGATCGGGGCGGCGGCGGTGAAGCCCTCGATGCGGAAGTTGGAGGGGTGGACCTTCAGGACGAACGCGGTGTCCGGCCCGAGCGCGGCGGCGTAGTCGGCGGCGGTGGTGCGGTTGGTGGTGCCGACCTCGCGCAGCCGGGCGCCGGTCGCGGTGAGCAGGTCGGGCAGGCGGAACCCGTCGCCGATCTCGATCATCTCGCCGCGGCTGACGACGATCTCGCGGCCCCGCGCGAGGGCGGTCGCGGCGAGGGCGAGGGCGGCGGCGTTGTTGTTGACGACCTGGACGTCCCCGGCGGCGGGGCAGGCGGCGCGCAGCGCGTCCAGGGTCCCGGTGCCGCGCGGTCCCCGGCGTCCGGCGGCGAGGTCGTACTCGACGTCGGTGGTCCCGGCGGCGGCGAGGACGGCGTCGCGGGCGGCGGGCGACAGCGGCGCGCGGCCGAGGTTGGTGTGGAGCAGGACGCCGGTGGCGTTGATGACGGGCCGCAGCGTGGTGGCGTGCTCGGGGAGGGCGGCCAGGGCGGCGTCGGCGACGTCCTCGGGGGCGAGGCGGCCGGCGCGCACGGCGTGCTGGGCGTCGGCGACGGCGGTCTTGACCAGGACGCGGCCGAGCCGGTCGGCGGCGGCCCTCAGGCGGGGGTCGGCCAGGACGGCGTCGGTGCGGGGGACGCTGCGCCGGGGGTCGGCCGGTGGGCGGGACGGCGTGGGCTCCACGAGAGGCAACCCTATGGACGGCGGGGGCGTCGCGGAAGCCGACCGCGCGCGGAGGGCGGGAACGGGACGTCCGTCACACTCCGGCGGCGGTCCCCCCGCGCGTTCCGGACGGCGCCGCCGGCAGCGGCCCGCCGGGCGGCCCGGCGATGCCGAAGTGGTCGCACTCGGAGGCCGAGTAGGCGAGGAAGTCGTCGATCATACGGTTGACCAGGACGGCGAGCCGTTCCCGGTCGTCGGCGGGCCAGTGCGCGAGGGCGCCGGACATCCAGCGCAGCGCGGCCCCGCGGATCGCCTCGACGGCGTCGTGCCCGGCGGGCAGCAGGCGGACCCGCTGGGCGCGCCGGTCGTGCGGGTCGGGGACGCGTTCCAGGTAGCCGGCCTTCTCCAGGCGCTGGACCTGGCGGGTGACGTGCGGGGCCTCGACGGCGAGGCGCTGGGCGATCTCGCCGGGGCGCAGGGGCTCGCCGGCCTCGGCCAGCAGGCGCAGCAGGGGCACGGCCGCGCGGTCGACGGGGACCCCGGCGGCGCTGACGGTGCGGTCGTGCTGGCGGGCGCGGGTCAGCAGGTGGGCCACGCGGGTGAGGCCGCGTTCCAGCTCGACGACCCCGGCCGGATGGGTGTCGGCGACGGCGGAGGAGGAGTGTGGCGCGGACATGTGATCCATCTTACAGGCATATTACTTAACTTAAGTAAGTAGTACGCTTCGTCCTTGTCGTGGCCTTCGACGCTCTTTCCCCCTGTTTCTTCTGGAGGTCCCATGACCGGTGCCGTCACGACGGCGCCCGGCGCACGCACCGGTCCCGGGGGCGCCCCGCGCCCCGGCCTGACGCTGGTGGCGCTGGCCACGGCCGGGATGGTGGTGTCGGTGCAGCAGACGCTGGTGCTGCCGCTGCTGCCCCGGCTGATGGAGCGGTTCCACACCTCGGTGACGGCGGTGACCTGGGTGTTCACCGCCGCCCTGCTGGCGGGCGCGGTCGCCACTCCCCTGCTGACGCGGTTCGGCGACATGTACGGCAAGAAGCGCATGATCCTGCTGGCGATGGGGCTGCTGGTGGCCGGGTCGGTGGTGTGCGCGCTGTCGGAGTCGCTGGGCGTGCTGGTCGTGGGCCGGACCCTCCAGGGGACGTCGTCGGCGCTGGTCCCGCTGGCGATCGGGGTCATCCGCGACACCTCCCCCCGCGAACGCGTCACCACCGGCATCGGGATCGTCAGCGCCACGATGGGCGTGGGCGGCACGATCGGCATGCTGGTCACCGGCGTGATCGCCGACCACACCACCAGCCACCACCCGGTCTTCTGGATCACGGCGGGGCTGGCGGGCGCCGGGGCGGTGCTGATCCGGTTCGCCGCGCCGGACACCGGGACGCGCTCGGGCGGCCGCCCCGACGTCGCCGGGGCGCTGCTGCTGGGCGCGTGGCTGGTGTGCCTGCTGCTCGGGATCAGCCAGGGCAACCGCTGGGGCTGGACCTCCGGCGGGGTGCTCGGGCTGTTCGGCGCGGCGGCGGCGCTGTGCGCGGTGTGGGTGCTGGTCGAGACGCGGGTGCGCGAGCCGCTGGTGCGGCTCGGCCTGCTGGTCGGGCCGCGGTCGCTGTCGGCGAACGTCGCGTCGGTCCTGCTGGGCTTCTCGATGTTCGCGGCGTTCACCCTGATCTCCACGTTCGTGCAGACGCCCGCGGCGGTCGCCGGGTACGGCCTGAGCGGGTCGGTGCTGGACGTGGGCCTGTACACGCTGCCGAGCACGGTGACGATGCTGGCGGCCTCGATGCTGTCGGGACGGCTGGCCCTGCGGCTCGGCGCGGCGTTCACGCTGGCGATCGGGGCGGTGTTCGCGGCGCTCAGCTACGCGTGGCTGGCGGTGTTCAACGGCACCGTGACCGACATGCTGGTGTTCAACGCGGTGCAGGGCGTCGGGTTCGGGATCGCCTACGCGGCGCTCGGCACCCTGGCGGTGCAGCACGTGCCGATGGACCAGAGCGGCATCGCCAGCGGCATCAACTCGCTGGTGCGGGTCGCGGGCGGCAGCGTCGCGGGCGCGGCCACCGCCGCCGTCCTGACCGCCGGGACGGCCGCCGGGGCGAGGGCGCCGTCACTGGACGCCTACGTGCTGTGCTTCTGGCTCGCGGCGGCCGGGGCGCTGCTGGCCGCGGCGGTCGCGACGGCGCACGGGCTGCGCCACCCCCGTCACTGAGCGGTCCGCGGATCGGACCGGCGCGGGGCCTTGACGAATCGGGCCCCGGGCGGGCCGTATAGGGGAACGCCCCAATTCCCGATGTTGGGGTGGTCCGACTGCTCCGGAGGACGATATGGGCGCCTACGCGGCCGCGTACGAACGCAGCATCGCCGATCCGACCCGGTTCTGGGGGCTGGCGGCCCGCGACATCCGCTGGCTGGTCCCGCCGGACCGGGTGCTGGACGACGGCGCTCCCCCGTTCTACCGGTGGTTCACCGGCGGTGAGCTGAACACCTGCGACAACGCCCTGGACCGGCATGTGGAGGAGGGCCGCGGCGACCAGCCTGCCCTGATCTACGACAGCCCCGTCACCGGGACCGTGCGCACCTTCACCTACCGGGAGCTGACCGAGGAGGTGGCGCGGTTCGCCGGGGCGCTGCGGGCGCAGGGCGTGGACCGCGGCGACCGCGTGGTGATCTACCTGCCGATGATCCCGGAGGCGGTGGTCGCGATGCTGGCGTGCGCGCGGCTGGGCGCGGTCCACTCGGTGGTGTTCGGCGGGTTCGCGGCCCGCGAGCTGGCGGTGCGGATCGACGACGCCCGGCCCAAGGCCGTGGTGTCGGCGTCCTGCGGGATCGAGGGGTCGCGGGTGGTGGCCTACAAGCCGCTGCTGGACGAGGCCCTGGAGCTGGCGTCGCACAAGGTGGAGCGGTGCGTGATCCGGCAGCGCCCGCAGCTGCACGCCGACCTGGCGCGGCCCCGCGACGTGGAGTGGGACGAGGCCGTCGCGGCCGCCGAGCCCGCCGGGTGCGTGCCGGTCGCCGCCACCGACCCGCTCTACATCCTCTACACCTCCGGCACCACCGGCCGCCCCAAGGGCGTGGTGCGCGACAACGGCGGCCACGCGGTCGCGCTGCGCTGGTCGATGGAGAACGTCTACGGCGTCGGCCCCGGCGACGTGTTCTGGGCGGCCTCCGACGTCGGCTGGGTCGTCGGGCACTCCTACATCGTGTACGCGCCGCTGCTGACCGGCTGCACGACGGTGCTGTACGAGGGCAAGCCGGTCGGGACGCCGGACGCGGGCGCGTTCTGGCGGGTGGCGGCCCAGCACCGGGTGAAGGCGCTGTTCACCGCGCCGACGGCGATCCGCGCCATCAAGAAGGAGGACCCGGACGGGCGGCTGCCGGCCGGGTACGACCTGTCGGCGCTGGAGACGCTGTTCCTGGCCGGGGAGCGCCTGGACCCCGACACCTACCACTGGGCGGCGCGCGTGCTGGACCGGCCGGTGATCGACCACTGGTGGCAGACCGAGACCGGCTGGCCGATCGTGGCGAACCCGCGCGGCCTGGAGCCGCTGCCGGTCAGGCCGGGGTCGCCGTCGGTGCCGGTGCCCGGCTACGACGTGCGGGTGCTCGGCCCCGACGGGGAGCCGGTCCCGCCCGGCGCCGACGGCGACATCGTGATCCGGCTGCCGCTGCCGCCCGGCACGCTGCCCACCCTGTGGCAGGACGACGAGCGGTTCGTCGAGTCGTACCTGACCCGCCACCCCGGCCACTACCTGACCGGCGACGGCGGGCATCTGGACGAGGACGGCTACGTGTGGGTGATGGGCCGCACCGACGACGTGATCAACGTCGCCGGGCACCGGCTGTCCACCGGCACGATGGAGGAGGTCATCGCCGCTCACCCGGCGGTCGCCGAGTGCGCCGTCATCGGCGTGCGGGACGAGCTGAAGGGCCAGGTGCCGCGCGGGCTGGTGGTCCTGAAGAGCGGCGCCGACGCCGACCCCGCCGCGCTGCGCGACGAGCTGGTCGCGATGGTGCGGCGGCAGGTCGGGCCGGTCGCGGCGCTCAAGGAGATCACGGTGGTGCGGGCGCTGCCCAAGACCCGTTCCGGCAAGATCCTGCGCGGCGTGATGCGGGGCATCGCCGACGGGCAGGAGGTGCCGGTGCCGTCCACGATCGAGGACCCGGCGGTCCTGGAGGAGCTGCGCCCGGTGCTGCGCTCCCCCGGCGCCTGACCCGGCGCGCGCCCGGCCGCCGTCCCGGGGGCTCGGGACGGCGGCCGGGCGGCAGGCCACCGGTCAGTAGTTGCTGCCGGAGCGCTTCGGCCAGAAGGCGGCCACCAGGTAGACGCCGATGGCCGCGACGGCCACCTGGAAGAGCGTCTCCCAGAAGTTCCACCCCTCGGTCTTCAGACCGAACAGGTGGGCGAGCCCCGTGCCGATGAACGCCGCCACGATGCCCACCACCACCGTCAGCCAGATCGGCATGTGCTGCTTGCCCGGCACCACGAGCCGGCCGAGCGCGCCGATGATCGCGCCGAAGATGATGGCCGTGATGATCCCCCCGATGGTCATGTCCGCTCCTTCGGTCATGAGGCGTCGGCTCCCGCCTGTCGCGGAACCGTCACCCCTCCCCTACCCACCACGCGATCATCGACACGATCCGTGACGGAACGCACACCGGGGGCGATCCCGCCCGCTACGCGCGGGTGCCGGCCGGGTCGGCGGCGGGCGCGCGGTCCTCGCCCATCAGGCGGCGCAGGGCCCGCACGAACAGGAACATCACCACGCCCGCGGCCACGGTGAGCGCGCCCAGCAGCAGGAAGTAGGCCACATCGCCCAGCGCGCCCTGGAAGCGGGCGACCTGCCCGCCGACGGCGTCCCCGGCGGCGGTGGCCAGGAACCACACGCCCATCATCTGGCTGGCGAACGCCTGCGGGGCCAGCCGGGTGGTCACCGACAGGCCGACCGGTGACAGGCACAGCTCGCCGAGGGTCTGCAGCAGGTACACCGCGATCAGCCACAGCAGCGAGATCCGGACCCCGCCCGCGGCGGCGTTCGAGGCGATCGACATCACCACGAACGACAGCCCGCACATCACCAGCGCGAACGCGAACTTGTGCGGGGTGCCGACCCGGTCGCCGAGCCTGACCCACAGCCAGGCGAACACCGCCGAGAAGCAGATGATCAGGATGGGGTTGATGTTCTGCGTCCAGGACGAGGGCATGTCCCAGCCGAGGATGGTCAGGTCGACCTTCTGCTGGGCGAAGATGTTGAGCGGCCCGGCCGCCTGGTCGAAGATCATCCAGAAGAGGGCGGCGGCGACGAACAGCCACACGTAGGCGCGCAGCTTCACGCGCTCCTCGCCGCTGACCTCGGGGCTGCGGAACATGAACGCGAAGTAGGCGACCGGCACGACGATCGCCAGCGCGGTCAGCGCGACGGTGACGCCGTCGACGGTCAGCCGGCCCATCGCCGCGAAGGCCGCCAGCACGGCGGCGACCAGCGCCAGCACCAGGCCGACGGTGCGGAACACCCGGGTGCGCTCGGCCGGGGTGAGCGGGTTGCCGGGCCGGTCGCCCACGCCCCGCAGGTGCCGCCCGCCGATCACGTACTGGGCCAGGCCCAGCGCCATGCCGACCGCGGCGGCGCCGAAGCCGACGTGCCAGTTGACGTCCTGGCCCAGGTAGCCGACCAGGAACGGCGCCAGCGACCCGATGTTGATGCCCATGTAGAAGATCGAGAACGCCGAGTCGCGGCGGGCGTCGGGCTCGCCGTCGTACAGCTTGCCGACCATCGTGGAGATGTTCGGCTTCAGCAGCCCGGTGCCCAGGATGATCAGCATGAGGCCGAGGTAGACGAAGCCCGCCCCGCCGGGGACGGCCATCGACAGGTGGCCGCACATGATGACGATGCCGCCGACCAGCACGGCCCGGCGGGCGCCGAGGATCCGGTCGGCGACCCAGCCGCCGGGCAGGGCCACGAAGTAGACCATCGCCATGTAGACGCCGAGCAGCGCCTTGGCCGTGCCCTCGGCCATGCCCAGGCCGGAGTCGGCGGGCGGCGCGATCAGGAACAGCACGAGGATCGCGCGCAGGCCGTAGAAGCTGAACCGCTCCCACAGCTCGGTGAAGAAGAGCGTGGCCAGGCCCCATGGATGACCGAAGAAGGTGCGACCCGACGTCGCACCGGCAGACGTGGGCGTCGCCATACGGTGTTTCCCCCCGGAGATCGTCGCCACCCGGCGTGATCGGGGCCTACCCCGAACCGGCGCCGGGCGAACAGTCCGTCGGGGAGGCTATCCGATCCTTTGACCTGCTAAGTTCCGGGCTTCGTCACCGAGGGTGGTCAGCGGACCACGAGGGTGTGCCGCCCCCGCGGCACCAGTTCCCCGACCACCGGGGCGCCGGGGATCTCCCCCGCGACCAGCAGCCCGCCGGAGGTCTGGGCGTCGGCCAGCAGTAGCCGCTCCTCCTCCGGCAGCGCGCCGAAGTCGGTGTGCGGGGCGATCCAGGCCAGGTTGCGGCGCGTCCCGCCGGGCACGAACCCGTCGCGCACCGCCTCCCGGGCGCCCTCCAGGCGGGGCACGGCCGCCGCGTGCACCACGGCGGTCACGCCGCTGGCGCGGGCCAGCTTGTACAGGTGGCCGAGCAGCCCGAACCCGGTGACGTCGGTGGCGCAGGTCACGCCCCGCTCCAGGGCGAGCCGGGAGGCGTCGGCGTTCAGCGCGGTCATCGCGGCGACCGCCTGCGGGAACACCTGCCCGGTCGCCTTGTGGCGGGCGTTGAGGACCCCGATGCCGAGCGGCTTGGTCAGCGACAGCGGGACGCCGGGGCGGCCGGCGTCCAGCCGCAGCAGCCGGGCGGGGTCGGCGATCCCGGTGACGGCCAGGCCGTACTTGGGCTCGGGGTCGTCGACGCTGTGCCCGCCGGCGATCGGGCAGCCCGCGGCGGTGGCCACGTCCCGGCCGCCGCGCAGCACCTCCCGGGCGAGCTCGGCGGGCAGCACGTCGCGCGGCCAGCCCAGCAGGTTGAGCGCCATCAGCGGCGTGCCGCCGACGGCGTAGACGTCCGACAGGGCGTTGGCGGCGGCGATCCGGCCCCAGTCGTAGGGGTCGTCGACGACGGGGGTGAAGAAGTCGGCGGTCGAGACCACCGCGCGGTCGCCGTCGACGCGCAGCACGGCCGCGTCGTCGCCGTCGGCCGCGCCGACCAGCAGCTCGGTGCCGGGCGGGGCGGGGGCGAGGCCCGGTCCGTCGCTCAGCCCGGCCACCAGCTCCTCCAGCTCGCCGGGCGGGATCTTGCAGGCGCAGCCGCCGCCGTGGGCGTACCGGGTCAGCCGGAGGGGGGCGGAGTGGGCCGCTGCCTGGGAGGTCACGCGGGGACCGTACCCACCCCGACCATTAACGATCAAGAAACGCTGCGCCACCGTTCGGTCACCGGTCGCCTTACACCGCCTCCGACCAGCCGGTAAACCCGCCGGGCCACGCCGAACGCGTTCGCCCCGCCCCTTGCCCGAACGCCGTTCGCCATGATGCGATGCCCTCTGCAAGTAATCACTTATCTGGCCGCACGGACCGAGAGGGGCGCGAGATGGTCGATGCCGGTATCCAGGAGGCGCGGGAGGAGCCGGCCCGGCGGCTGGCGGGACGGACGGTCTGCACCGAGCTCGCCGGCACCGCCCGCGCGCACGGCGACCGGCCCGCCTACTCCGACCGCGACGCCGACGGCTGGCGCACCCTCACCTGGAGCGCGTTCCGCGACCGGGCCCTGGACGCCGCCGCCGGGTTCGCCGCGCTCGGCCTGGAGCCGGGCGACGTGGTGGCGCTGATGATGCCCAACCGCGTGGAGCACCTGCTGGCCGACTCCGGCGCGGTGCACGCCGGGGCCGTCCCCACCACCGTCTACGCCACCCTGGCCCCCGACCAGGTCGCGTTCATCGCCACCGACTGCGCCGCCAAGGTCGCGGTGCTCGACGGCCGCGACCAGCTCGACCGGTGGCTCCCGGTGCTGGACCGGCTGCCCACCCTGCGCCGCGTCGTCGTGGTGGACGCCGCGGCCTGCCCGGCCGGGGACAAGTTCCTGACCTGGGACGACCTCCTGGCGCTGGGCGCCGAGCGCCGCGCCGCCGACGCCGCCGCCCTGGACGCCCGCTGGACGGCCCTCACCCCCGGCGACACCGTCTGCCTGCTCTACACCTCCGGCACCACCGGCGACCCCAAGGGCGTGCGGATCACCCACTCGATGGTGCTGCACGAGGCGGAGATGGTGGGCGGCGCGTCCGCGCTGCCCGAGCGGCCCACCGCGATCTCCTACCTGCCGTTCGCGCACATCGCCGACCGCGTCTTGAGCTACTACCTGCCGATCCGGCTGGCCGCCCACATCCACTTCTGCCCCGACCCCGCCCAGCTCACCACCGTGCTGCGGGAGGTGCGGCCGCACACCTTCTTCGGCGTCCCGCGCGTCTGGGAGAAGATCATGGCGGGGATCCAGGCGGTGCTGGCCGGAGAGCGGGACGAGCAGAAGAAGGCCGCCGTCGCGCGGGCGCTGGAGGCGGGCCGCCGGTACGTGACGGCGCAGGAGTACGGCAATCCGCCCGTCCCCGATGACGTGGCGGCCGAGTTCGCGCGCTGGGACCAGGCCGTGCTCGCCCCGATGCGCGGGCTGCTCGGCCTGGACCGCGTCGTGCAGTCCTCCAGCGCCGCCGCCCCGCTGCCCGAGGAGGTCGCCCGGTTCTTCGCCGGGCTCGGCCTGAAGATCTTCGACGCGTACGGGATGACCGAGACCACCGGCGCGATCACCGCCAACCTCCACGACGCGTTCAAGCTCGGCACCGTCGGCCGCGCCTTCCCCGGCGTGGAGCTCTCCCTCGCCGAGGACGGGGAGATCCTGGTGCGCGGCGCGACCTGCACCCCCGGCTACCTCAACCGGCCGCGGGCCGACGCCGACCTGATCGACCCGGACGGCTGGATCCGCACCGGCGACATCGGCGTGCTGGACGACGACGGCTTCCTGCGGGTCGTGGACCGCAAGAAGGAGATCATCATCACGGCGGGCGGCGAGAACATCGCGCCCTCCCTCATCGAGAACCACCTCAAGGAGCACCCGCTGGTCGGGCAGGCCCTCGCCTACGGCGACCGGCGGCCCTACGTCGTCGCCCTGATCACCCTGGACGGCGAGGTCGCGCCGGTGTGGGCCGCCGCCCGCGGCGTCGAGGCCGGCGACGTCGCCGAGCTGGCCGAGCACCCGCTGGTCCTGGAGGAGGTCGCGCGGGCCGTCGAGGACGCCAACGCCCGGCTCGCCCGCGTCCAGCAGGTCAAGAAGTGGCGGCTGCTGCCGGCCGAGTGGACCGCCGAGAGCGAGGAGCTCACCCCCACCCTCAAGCTCCGGCGCCGCGTCGTGCACGGCAAGTACGGCGACGCCATCGAGGGGCTGTACGCCTCCTGACCCGGTCCGGCGCCGCCTCCCGCCGACGGGACTCAGCGGGAGGCGGTGCCGGGCCGCCCGGCCACCTCCGCGCGCAGCGCCTCCACCCGCGCGCTCAGCGCCCGCACCTCCGCCAGCACCGCCGCCGAGTCGGCCTCCCCCTCGGGCCCCGCCCCGGCCCCCCGGTCGTTCTCCAGGTCGAGACGCGCCTCCTCCTCCATCGCGCTCACCACGATCGCGATGAACAGGTTCAGCACCGCGAACGTCGTGACCAGGATGTAGACCACGAAGAACGCCCAGGCCAGCGGCTGGGACTTCATGATCTCGCGGCTGACGTCGGACCAGCCGTCCCCGGTCATGATCTGGAACAGGGTGAACAGCGACGCGCCCAGGTCGCCGAAGTGGTCGGGCGCGGCCTCGGCGAACAGCTCGGTCGCCATCACGCCCGACACGTACAGGATCAGCACCAGCAGCCCGATGGTCGACACCATGCCGGGGATCGCGCCCAGCAGCGCCGCCACCACCCGCCGCATGCTCGGCACCGCCGAGATCAGCCGCAGCACCCGCAGGACCCGCAGCGCCCGCAGCACCGACAGCCCGCCCGAGTCGGGCAGCAGCGCGATCGCCACGACCGCTAGGTCGAACATGCTCCACGGATCGCGCGCGAAGCGGCGGCCGTGGGCGACCAGGCGCAGCCCCAGCTCCGCCGTGAACAGCGCCAGCGCCACCTGGTCGACGGCGGCGGCGGCCTCGCTGAACGGCCCGGAGAGGGCGGGCACCGTGTCCACCCCGAGCGCCAGGGCGTTGACGACGATCAGGACGGTGACGGCACGCTGGAACGCCGGGGCCTCCACCAGGGCGCGCAGCCGGGCACGTGGCCCGGTGCTCTCCCTGGGACGGGGGACGGCCTCGGAAGGGGAAGCAGACTCGACCACGTTGCCCAGCGTAATGAACCGATCACGCGGCGGCGGCCGTAATGGTGATCCGGTCCCGGCCGCCACCCGACCCTCACCCGGCCGTCACCCGGTCCCCTCCCCGGTCACAGCGCGGTCAGGCCGCCGTCGACCGGGATCACCGCGCCGTTGACGTAGGCCCCGGCGCGGCTGGCCAGGAAGACCGCCACGCCCGCCATGTCGTCGGGCCGCCCGATCCGGCGCAGCGGCACCGCGCCCGCGATGGCCTCGCCGAACGCCTCCAGCGTCGCCGCCATCATCTTCGACTCGAACGGGCCCGGCGCCACCGCGTTGACCGTGATCCGCTCGGGCCCCAGCTCCTTGGCCAGCACGCGGGTCAGCTGGTGCAGCCCGGCCTTGCTGGCGGTGTAGGAGTACCGGTCGGCCGGCGTCATGATCCCGTCGACCGAGCCGATGTTGATGACGCGGGCCGGGTCGTCGTCGGTGGCGGCGGCGCGCAGCGCGGGCAGCAGCGCCCGGGTGAGGAAGAACGGGGCCTTCAGGTTGAGGTCCACCACCTTGTCCCACGCCGACGCCGGGAACTCCGCCAGCGGCGCGCCCCAGGTCGCGCCCGCGTTGTTGACCAGGACGTGCAGCGGGCCGTCGCCGAGCCCGGCGGCCAGCCCCAGGCACCCGGCCTCGGTGCCGAGGTCCGCCGGGATCGCCTCGACGGTCCCGGACTCCGCCAGCTCGGCCGCCGCCTTCGCGCACGCCTCCGGCTTGCGGGAGCTGATCACCACCTTCGCCGCGCCCGCCCGCAGCAGGCCCCGCGCGATCATCAGTCCGATGCCGCGCGTCCCGCCGGTCACCAGCGCCGTCTTGCCCGCCAGGCTGAACAGGTCCGTCATGCCGCTTTCCTTCCGTGGGGAGGCGATCCCCAGGTAATACGGTGGAGGGATGAGGCGGCGCAAGTTGGCCTACGGCGTCATGATGGGCGCCTGCCTGATCCTGTTCGTGCTCGCCTGGACGGTGGTGCGGCTCTTCTCCCCCGCCCTGGCGGTCGCGATGACGGTGGTGGCGATGGTGATCCCGCCGTTCGCCGCCGTGGTCGCCAACTGGAACTACGACCGCGACGAGTGATGCCCGCGCCGGTGCGCGAAGCCCTCCATATCCCCCATTTTCCTGCCATTTTTTGGCGATATTTCCGTTTTCTGTTGTCCAGCGGGACACATTTTCCTGCACGGGCGGTGCATTTTTCTCTGCTGGATCTCCCCCTTATGGGGCCGGGGCACGGCAATTAGCCTTCCCTGCGTGCGCCGCCCCCGGCAGATGGGAGAGCCCCCGAGATGACCAGCGAGGCAGCCGCCGCGCCGCCCCCCGCGTCCGCGCTGAGCCTCGGCACCCGCGCGGCGCGCAATCTGGCGACCACCACCAAGTCGGTACCGCAGACGCAGGGGATCACCCCGCGGTGGCTGCTGCGCAAACTGCCGTGGGTGGAGGTGCGCGGCGGCACCTACCGGGTGAACCGCCGCCTGCGGGTGACGCCGGGGCGCGGCCGGCCGGCGTTCGTGCAGGAGGGCGCCGACCACGTCCGGATCGTCCCCGAGACCCTCACCGAGCTGCCCCCGCTCCACGGCCTCGCCGACCGGGCCGCGCTGGAACGCCTGGCCGGGCTGTTCACCGCCCGCGAGCTGCGGCCCGGCGAGGTCCTCACCGAGGCCGGGACGCCGGTCGGGGAGATGCTGGTCGTCGCGCACGGCAAGGTCGAACGCCTCGGGCCCGGCGAGTACGGCGGCGTCCGGAGCCTCGCCGTCGTCGGCGGCGGCGCGACGCTGGGCGAGGAGCTGCTGCACGAGCCCGACCCCGTGTGGCCGCACACCCACCGCGCCGTGACCGCCGGGACCCTCCTGACCGCCCCGCGCGGCGCCGTCCGCGAGCTCGTGGACGCCTCGCCCGCCCTGCGCGAGCACGCCGCCGCCCGCCGGGCCGGGGCCGCGCGTCCCGCCAACCGCAAGGGCGAGGCCGACCTCCCCCTCGCGGCCGGGCACCACGGCGAGCCGGAGATCCCCGCCGGGTTCGCCGAGTACGAGCTGGCCCCCCGCGAGTACGGGCTGTCCCCCGTGCAGACCGTGCTGCGCGTCCACTCCCGCGTCCAGGACCTCTACAGCCACCCCGTGGACCAGCTGGAGCAGCAGATCCGGCTGGTCGTCGAGGAGGTCCGCGAACGCGAGGAGTGGGAGCTGCTCAACAACCGCGCGTTCGGCCTGCTGCACAACGCCGAGTTCGACCAGCGGATCAGCACCCGCACCGGTCCGCCGACGCCGCACGACATGGACGAGCTGCTCACCCGCCGCCGCGGCACCCGGCTGTTCCTGGCCCACCCCCGCGCCATCGCCGCCTTCCACCGCCAGTGCACCCGGCACGGCCTGTACCCCGAGCCGGCGGTGGAGGACGGCCGCCCCGTCCCCGCCTGGCGCGGCGTCCCGATCCTGCCCTGCCCGAAGATCCCGATCTCCGGCCGGGGGACCACCTCGATCGTCGCGATGCGCCTCGGGGAGGACGCCCACGGCGTGGTCGGGCTGCGCCGCACCGGCCTGCCCGACGAGCGCGCGCCCGGCCTGACGGTGCGGCTCACCGGGATCGACGAGCACGCCGTCCTCCACTACCTCGTCTCCGCCCACTCCTCGACCGCGGTCCTCGTCCCCGACGCGATCGGCGTTCTGGAGAACGTCGAGATCACCGAAAGGCAGTCGTCATGACCATCGCCAGTGACTACCAGAGCGACGTCGCCGACTACTGGAACGCCGAGCGCAACCCGGTGAACCTGCGGCTGGGCGACGTGTCGGGGATCTACCACCACCACTACGGCATCGGCGCGGCGGACCGGTCGGTGCTCGACATCGAGGACGAGAAGGCCAGGGACGAGGCCGTCATCAGGGAGCTGCACCGGCTGGAGAACGACCAGGCCGCGTTCCTGCTCGGCCATCTCGGCGACATCCGGCCCGAGCACCGGCTGCTGGACGCCGGGTGCGGGCGGGGCGGGTCGTCGATCCTGGCCAACGCCGCGTTCGGCTGCCGGGTCGACGGGGTGTCCATCTCCCGGAAGCAGGTCGACTTCGCCAACGAGCGGGCCGCCGAGCGCGGCGTCGCCGACAAGGTCCGCTTCCACTTCCGGAACATGCTCGACACCGGGTTCGAGTCGGGGTCGTTCCAGGCGAGCTGGAACAACGAGTCGACCATGTACGTGGTGCTGGACGACCTGTTCGCCGAGCACTCCCGGCTGCTGGCGCGCGGCGGCCGGTACGTGACGATCACCGGCTGCTACAACGACGTGTACGGGCTGCCGTCACGGGCGGTCTCCACCATCAACGCCCACTACGTGTGCGACGTCCACCCCCGCAGCGCCTACTTCCGCGCGATGGCCGCCCACCGCCTGGTGCCGAGCGCGGTCGTCGACCTGACGGCCCAGACGATCCCCTACTGGGAGCTGCGCCGCGAGTCCTCGGTCGCCACCGGCATCGAGGACACGTTCCTGGAGGCCTACCGCGAGGGCGGCTTCCAGTACCTGCTGATCGCCGCGGACCGGGTCTGACGATGAGCCCCCACGGCCTGCCCCACGGTCTCCCCCACGGCCTGCCCCATGGGCTGGGCACCTCGGCGGCCCAGCTGCCCGCGCTGCTGGCGGTCTCCCGCCCCAGCCGCGAGCTGCCGCACACCACCCCGTTCCCCTCCGGCGGGGCCTACGTCGAACGCGAGTGGGGCGACGGCTCCCACACCCCCCTGTACTGCCCGCTCCCCGAACGCGCCGACGACGTCCTGGCCGCCGAGGTGGACCGCCGCCTGCTGGACTGGGCGCGCCGGCGGGGCTTCCGCGACGACGAGTTGGAGGGCCTGGCCGGGGCGCGGTTCGGGCGGCTGGTGACCCTCGCGCATCCCGACAGCGACGACCCCGACCGCCTGCTGGTGGCGGCCGAGCTCAACGCGAGCTGGTGGGCGGCCGACGACTACTACGCCGACGACACCGCGCTCGGCGCGGTCCCCGCGCTGCTGCCGCCGCGCCTCACCCTGGCGATGTCGGCGATGGACGAGGTCCCCCCGGCGGGGGACTTCACCCCGCCGCTGGAGGCCGCGCTCCGCGACGACCTGGTGCTGCGGATGCTGCGCTCGGCCACCGGCCATCTGCGGCGGTACGCCACCCCGTCCCAGGTCCAGCGGGTCTGCTACTCGACGTTCGCGATGTTCGTGAGCTGGACGGCGTACGCGGCCTGGCGCGAGACGCGCGAGCACCCGCCCGCCTGGGAGTACCTGGCGGCCCGCCAGCACGACAGCTTCTACACGTCCATGACGCTGATCGACGTGGTGGGCGGCTACGAGGTCCCGGCCGACCTGTTCTACGAGCCCCGGGTCCGCCGCGCCGCGTTCCAGGCGGGCACCGCCAGCGTGATCGTCAACGACCTGCACTCGGTCGCCAAGGACGCCGCCGACGAGAACCCGGTCTGCAACCTGGTCCTGCTGATCGCCGCCGACCGGGGCTGCTCGGTGCGGGAGGCGACCGAGGTGGCGGTGGAGCTGCACAACGACCTGGTGCGGTCGTTCGAACGCGGCCACCTGGAGCTGTCGGCGGTCCCCTCCCCCGACCTCCAGCGGCTGCTGCGCGGGCTGCGGGCCTGGATGGGCGGCGGGATGGAGTGGCACGCCACCAACCCCCGCTACCGGACGGACCCGCCCTGAGGGCAGGCCGTCAAGGCGGGAGCAGCCGGGGCCAAAGGATCCGCCAAGTCGGCTTGCTTCTGATATGCGAGTTTTCACCGCGGGTAGTGGTGCTGCCGTCCGCAGTGTTCCGACGACACGGAGGTGGCCCATGGGCCTGCCGAGCCAGCAGCAACGACCACCGGGGACGCAGTCCGAGATGACGCCCCGGCCCGACTGCGGGGAGGAGTCCTACCGGGGCTCGGGCAGGCTGACCGACAAGGTGGCCGTGATCACCGGTGGGGACAGCGGCATCGGGCGGGCGGTCGCGATCGCGTTCGCCCGGGAGGGCGCCGACGTGGTGATCTCCTACCTCGACGAGGACGGGGACGCCGAGGACACCGCGCGGCTGGTCGAGGAGGCCGGGCGCAAGGCGGTGCTGGTGCGCGGCGACCTGTCGGAGGCCGCCGCGTGCCGCCGGGTGGTCGACGAGGCGATGGGGGCGTTCGGCCGGATCGACGTGCTGGTCGGCAACGCCGCCTACCAGATGACCCGCGAGTCGCTGGAGGAGATCCCGGACGAGGAGTGGGACCACACCTGGCGGACCAACGTCTCGGCGCTGTTCCACCTGTGCAAGGCGGCCCTGCCCCACCTGCGCGAGGGAGCGTCGATCATCGCCACCACCTCGGTGAACTCCGACATGCCGCCGCCCCAGCTGCTGCCCTACAACGCCACCAAGGCCGCGATCGCGAACTTCGCGGGCAGCCTGGCCCAGCTGGTGGGGCCGCGCGGGATCCGGGTCAACTCCGTCGCCCCCGGCCCCATCTGGACGCCGCTGATCCCCTCGACCATGCCCGCCGACCAGGTGGAGTCGCTCGGCCAGGACGTCCCGCTGGGCAGGCCCGGACAGCCCGCCGAGCTGGCGCCCGTATACGTGCTGCTGGCCGGCGGCGAGGGGAGCTACGTGTCGGGGGCGCGGATCGCGGTCACCGGCGGGCAGCCGATCCTGTGACCGGGGACCGCCGAGGTGACCGACGGCCCGCTGGCGGGCCGCTCCCCGCGTTCGCTGGTGCGGGAGCACCCCGAGGAGGTGGTGGGGAGGGGCCGGCGCGCCGGTGCGGGTCACCGCCGACGGCCGGAGCGGCGTCCTGGGCGCGGCCCGCAGCCTGCTGGTCCCCGCCGCCGTGACCCGGTCCCGCCGCCTCCCCGTGCCCCGCCGGCTCCTCCGCGTTACCGGGGGTGACCGTCGGTGCGGGAAGATCGTTCCATGGAGGAGCTGGGTGTCCTCGGCCTGCTGGACCTGGTCGGGATCTTCGTCTTCGCGGTGTCGGGGGCGCTGGCGGCGGTGCGCCAGCGCCTCGACGTCGTGGGCATGGTGGTGCTGGCCGAGATCACCGCGCTGGGCGGCGGGATCCTGCGCGACCTGGTGATCGGCGCGGTGCCGCCGGCCGCGTTCACCAGCCTGGGCTACGTGCTGACGCCGCTGGTCGCCAGCGCCCTGGTGTTCTTCTGGCATCCGCAGGTCACCCGGCTGCTGCCCGCCGTGCTGTTCTTCGACGCCGCCGGGCTCGGGCTGTTCTGCGTCACCGGCACCCTCAAGGCCCTCGACCACGGCCTGTCACCACTGCACGCGGTGCTGCTCGGCGTCATCACCGCCGTCGGCGGCGGCATCCTCCGCGACATGATGAGCGGGCAGATCCCCTCGGTGCTGTACGACCGGCAGCTGTACGCCCTGCCCGCCCTGCTGGGCGCGACCATGATGGCGTTCGCGCACTGGCTGGACCTGCACGGCGGGATCGTCACGACCGGGTCGGCGGTGCTGGCGTTCCTGCTGCGGCTGCTGGCGATGCGGTACGGGTGGCGGACGCCGCGCCCCCGCGGCGTCCCCGACTAGCGGGCCGGGTCAGGTCCCGGCCTTCATCGTGAAGTCGACCTGGTCGCCCTCGACGGAGGTGACGGTCACGGTGACGGCGGCGACGCCCGGCGCGTTCGCCGCGGTGCAGCGCAGCGTCGCGCCGACCTCGCCCGACAGGTCGCCGGGGCAGTCGGCGGTGATCCCGAGCTTCCGGCTGATCTGGGCCTCGATCTCGTCGTCGTCCACCGCCTGGGTGAACTGGCAGGCCGAGGCGCCGAGGGCGAGTCCGCCCAGCAGGAACGGCAGGGTGATGAGCGTGCGCATGCGCGGTGTTCTCCCCGTGGTCGCGAACGGCCGGATCCGAGTGCGCTCCACGTCCCCCGGAAGCGCTCCGGCACGTTCCAAGGGTCGGTCCCGGCGCGCCCCGCCCGCCAGGGTGCCCGGCCCCGTTCCCGCAGGGACGCGCGGCCGGGACATACCGCCGCGACCCGCCCCTCGCTTCGCGGGGCCGCCGGTTCGGCGGTACCGTCACGGCATGGGTCGGATCACCGTGCGCAGGCCCGTCCTGCGGCTCAGCACCGCCGGGACGCGAGGGCGGCGGCCCGACACCCTGGCGGTGGAGGAGCCCCTGGAGATCCGGGTCGGCGGGCGGCCGCTGACCATCACCATGCGCACCCCCGGCGACGACTTCGACCTGGTCGCCGGGTTCCTGGCCGCCGAGGGGGTCGTCGCGGGGCCCGAGGACATCGCGGCCATGCGGTACTGCGCCGACACCCTTGAGCAGAACACCCTGGACGTGGTGCTGGCGGCGGGCGTGCGGCCGCCCGACACGCTGCTGACGCGGGCGTTCACCACCACCAGCGCGTGCGGGGTGTGCGGGAAGGCCAGCGTGGAGGCGCTGCGCGACGACCGGCCCTACGACGTGGCCGCCGACCCGCTGACGCTGACCCCGCGGCTGCTGGCGGGGCTGCCGGACCGGCTGCGGGAGGCGCAGCGGGTGTTCGACCGCACCGGCGGCCTGCACGCGGCGGGCCTGTTCTCGGCCGCCGGGGAGCTGGTGGCGCTGCGCGAGGACGTGGGGCGGCACAACGCCGTGGACAAGGTCGTCGGCCACGCCCTGCGGCAGGGGCGGCTGCCGCTGGCCGGGCACGTGCTGGTGGTGAGCGGGCGGGCCTCGTTCGAGCTGACCCAGAAGGCGATGCAGGCCGGGATCCCGGTGCTGGCGGCGGTGTCGGCCCCGTCGTCGCTGGCGGTGGAGCTGGCCGAGGACGCCGGGATGACCCTGGTCGGGTTCCTGCGCGGCGAGACGATGAACGTCTACACCGGCGCCCACCGGATCACGGTCTGATCTCTTCTTGTCATCCGGGCACAGTCCGGCGGACCCGTGATGTGGCCCAGGGCACAAGAGTTCGGCCGCGCCCCAGGGGTTCAATACTTTTCCTACTCATCAGTAAGTGCGGTCTGTACGCTGCGCGCGTGACCTGACGCGCACCGGTGGAGGAGAGGGAATGACGAGGCTTCCGACGCCCGACGGCCCGGCCTTCGAGATCGACGAGAGGCACCCTCCCATCAGGACCCGGCGCGTGTCGTTCGACTGGTCGGGCACGCCGCTGCACTGGATCCCCGGGGACCCGGTCGCCACCCACATCATCAACTCCTTCCACCTCGTGCTGCCCGAGGGCGAGAAGTGGTTCATCCAGTGCGTCAAGGACGCGCGGCCCCACATCAGGGACCCCCGGCTGCTGGAGGAGATCAAGGGGTTCATCGGGCAGGAGATGGTGCACGCCCGCTCCCACCAGGGGGTGCTGGACCAGATCCTGGAGGCCAACGGCATCGACGTCTCCCGCATCACCGGACCGGCGGGGCAGGGCAACGCCGACCGCGCCCGGCAGATGGCCGAGCTGAAGGCCCGGTCGCCGCGCAGATGGCGGTGGCGGCTGCGGTTCGAGCTGGCGGCCGTCGCCTCGATCGAGCACTACACCGCCGTCCTCGGTCAGTGGATCATGGACAACGACCGGCTGGACAAGGCCGGGGTCGACCCCACGATGCTGGACCTGCTGCGCTGGCACGGCGCCGAGGAGGTCGAGCACCGGTCGGTGGTGTTCGACGTCTACCGGGCGGTGGGCGGCCGGTACCCGATGCGGGTCGCGGCCTGGCTGGTGTCGCTGTCCTTCCTGTACTGGGCGCTGATCGGCGGGTCGCTGTACCTGCTGCGGCAGGACCCGACGATCAAGGGGAGGGTGACGCTGCCCCGCGTGTACCGGGCCTACCGGCGCTCGGTCCGCAAGGGGCACGTCCCGGGGGTCTTCCGGCTGCTGCTCGGCGAGGCCCCCGTCTACCTGCGGCCCTCCCACCACCCGTCGCAGGTGTGCTCGACCCCGCGGGCCCTGGAGTACCTGATGCACTCCCCGGCCGCCCGGCAGGCCGGATACACCCCCTACTGACCGCGCCTCCCCGCCGGGCGTGGCACGCGTCACGCCGGGCGCGGCTTGACCGGGCCCCGGCACGGACGCTTAATTAACACTGTGTCTAATAAAGTGGCGCTCGCCCGCACCGACGACGCGGCGGAGCTCGAGCGATTCCGTGAGATGCAGCGTCTGTGCTACCGGTGCGCCGCCGAGGTGGCCGCCACCCTCGAACCGGGCGTGACCGAACGCGAGGCGTGCCGCCGCATGCGCCGCTGGCTGCTCTCCAACGGCGTGGACGACTGGCTGCACACCCCGTTCGCCTGGTTCGGCGACCGCAGCGCGTTCACCGGCTTCCGCACCCCCGCCGCCTTCCTGCCCAGCGGCCGGCGGCTGGAGGAGGGGATGCCCTACATCCTCGACATGGCCCCGGTGCGCGACGGCTACTCCGCCGACATCGGCTACGGCGGCGTCCTCGGCGGGAACCGCGTGTGGGAGCGGCTCGACACCGATCTGGCCGAGTACCGGACGCTGATCCTGGAGCTGGTGCGGCGGAGGCGGCCGTTCGCCGAGATCTACGCCGAGGTCGACGCGCTCATCGAGCGCCAGGGCTACCGGAACCGGCACCGCAAGTATCCCGGACGTGTCATCGGCCACCAGGTCGGGATCATCGGTGGGATACTTCCCAGGCGCGTCGGTTTCCCGTTCGGCGTGCGGTTCCTGCAGACGCTCGGGCGCGAACTGGTCAAGGAACGCCTGGAGGGCCGCTCCCCGCTGTGGAACGGCGCCCGGCGCTCCCAGCACCCGCCGACGCCCGGCCTGTGGGCCGTCGAGCCGCACATCGGGTTCCGGGGCGTGGGAGTGAAGTTCGAGGAGATCCTCGTCGTGACCGAGGACGACGCCTACTGGCTCGACGACGACCTCCCGCACGTCCACCGCTGGGCCGCGCGCGCCGACGAGGCCGCACCGAACGAGAAGGCGAACGCATGACGACCGTGCCCTCCCCCGCCAGGCGCGCCCGGAAGGTGCGCGGTGACGGCGTCGACCTGGCCGTCTACGAGCAGGGCGACCCCCGCAGGCCGACCGTTCTGCTCATGCACGGCTACCCCGACACCCACGCGGTGTGGGACGAGGTCGCCGCCGAGCTGGCCGAGCGGTACCACGTGGTGCGCTACGACGTGCGCGGCGCGGGCGCGTCGTCCCGCCCGTTCGGACGGCGCCGCTACACCTTCTCCTACCTGATGGCCGACATGCGCGCGGTGCTGGACTCGACCGCGCCGGACCGGAAGGTGCACCTGGTCGGGCACGACTGGGGGTCGATCCAGGGGTGGGAGGCGGCCTGCACCATGCCCGACCGGTTCGCCTCGTTCACCTCGATCTCGGGGCCGTGCCTGGACCACGTGGCGCACCTGACGCGCCGCGGCCTGCGCCGCCCCACCCCGCGCGACCTCGGGCGCTCCCTCGGCCAGGCGCTGCGGTCCTGGTACATCTACTTCTTCCAGACGCCGCTGCTGCCCGAGACGCTGTGGCGGGCGGGGATCACCCGGCTGTTCACCCGCGCGCTGGAGGCCGGGGAGGGCGTCGCGCCCCGCGCCGGGCACCCGGCGCGGACGCTGGCGCGCGACGGCGCGGCCGGGGTCGGCCTGTACCGGGCCAACATGGCGCAGCGGCTGCGCCGGCCGCTGGACCGCCGCACGAGCGTCCCCACGCAGGTCATCGTCCCGACCCGGGACCTGTTCGTGTCCCCGCACCTGGTCGCCGGGCTGAACGCGCGGGTGCCGCGGCTGTCGCTGCGGACGATCGACGCCGGGCACTGGGTGGTGCGCAGCCACCCCGCGGTGATCGCGCGGTGGATCGGCGAGCACATCACCGGCGCCACCGGCGGGGCGCTCACCCCCGCCGGGTCACGGGCGCTGCGCCGCGCGAGGGTGGAGGCGGGACGGCGGCCGTTCGAGGGCTCCCTGGTGGTCGTCACCGGAGCGGGCAGCGGCATCGGGCGCGCCACGGCGCTGGCGTTCGCCGAACGCGGCGCGGAGGTGGTCGCCGCCGACCTGGACCTGCCGTCGGCGCGGCGCACCGCCGAGCTGGCCGGGCTGGTCGGCCCCGACGCCCACGCCTTCGAGGTGGACGTGTCGGACGCCGGCGCGATGGAGCACTTCGCCAAGACGGTGCTGCACGACCTCGGCGTCCCCGACGTCGTGGTCAACAACGCGGGCATCGGCATGGCCGGGCCGTTCCTGGAGCACACCGCCGAGGACTGGCGGCGCGTGCTGGACGTCAACCTGTGGGGCGTGATCCACGGGTCGCGGCTGTTCGGGGCGGCGATGGCCGAACGCGGCGAGGGCGGCCACATCGTCAACACCGCCTCGGCCGCCGCGTTCACCCCGTCACGGACGCTGCCCGCCTACGCCACCAGCAAGGCGGCGGTGCTGATGCTGTCGGAGTGCCTGCGCGCCGAGCTGAAGGGCCACGGCATCGGGGTCAGCGCGATCTGCCCCGGCATCGTCAACACCAACATCACCCGGGCCTCCCGGTTCGTGGGGCTGGCGGCCGAGGACCAGGAGCGGCGGCGGCACCGCGCCTCCCGCGCCTACGCGCTGCGCAACTTCGGCCCCGAGAGCGTCGCCGAGCAGATCGTGGCGGCGGTGCGGCGCGACCGGGCCGTCGTCCCGGTCACCCCCGAGGCGAAGGTGAGCCGCCTGGTCTCCCGGTTGTCCCCCGGCCTGATGCGGCTGCTGGCCCGCCTCGACCTCGGCTGAGGTCCGCCCCGGCCGCGTTCGCCGGTCGCCTGGCGCCGCCCCGCCGGGGAGGGTCAGGCGTCCTCGGTGAGGTTGACGCCGGTGTCGGGCGCGAACAGGTGGATCGCGTCCGGGTCGTAGACCAGTTCCAGCTCGTCGCCCTCGCGGACCGGTGAGGCCGGGTCGAGGCGGGCGACGAGCTGGTCGCCGCTCCAGGACTCCCGGCCCTGGAACGCGTCGGCCAGGTGCTCGGACCGCACCGCGGCGGCCGCGTCCAGGGTGAGGTAGGCCAGCTTCTCGGCGCCCAGCGACTCCAGGATCTCCACCTGCCCGGTGAAGGAGCACGGCTCCGCCCCGCCGTGGACGCCTCCCAGCCGCGGGTCGGCGAACGCCTCGGGCCGGACGCCGAGGACGAGTTCGCGGGGCACGCCGCGGCGCCGTTGCAGGGCGTTCCGCATCCGGTCGGTCAGCGGGATGCGGCCGATCACGCTCCGCAGGGTGCCGTCCTGGATCTCGGCGGGCAGGAAGTTCATGGCCGGGGACCCCACGAACCCGGCCACGAACAGGTTGTGCGGGCGCCGGTACAGCTCGTCGGGCGGGCCGACCTGCTGGACGCGCCCCTTGTTCATCAGCACCATGCGGTCGCCGAGGGTCATCGCCTCGGTCTGGTCGTGGGTGACGTACACGGTGGTGGTGCCCAGCCGCTTCTGGAGCCGGGAGATCGTGGTGCGCATCTGCACGCGCAGCTTGGCGTCCAGGTTGGACAGCGGCTCGTCCATCAGGAACGCCTTGGGGTCGCGGACGATGGCCCGGCCCATCGCCACCCGCTGCCGCTGCCCTCCCGACAGGTGCGCGGGGCGGCGGTCCAGCAGCCCCTCCAGGTCGAGGATCCGCGCGGTCTCCTCGATCTTCCCGGCCGCCCGCGCCCGGTCCATCCCGGCCAGCCGCAGCGGGAACCCGATGTTCTCGCGGACGGTCATGTGCGGGTACAGGGCGTAGGACTGGAACACCATCGCGATGTCGCGGGCGCGCGGGGCGACCTCGTTGACGCGGGCCCCGTCGATGCGCAGCTCGCCGGAGGTGATGTCCTCCAGGCCCGCGATCATGTTGAGGGTGGTGGACTTGCCGCAGCCCGACGGCCCCACCAGGATGACGAACTCGCCGTCGGCGACGGTCAGGTCGAGGGCGCGCACGGCGGTGTAGCCGTCGGGATAGGTCTTGTCGACCTTCTCCAGCGCGATCTCAGCCATGGCGGGACCCCATCCTCTCCCCCACTATCCCTTCACCGCTCCGGAGGTCAGGCCGGACACGATCCGGCGCTGGAACAGCAGCACGAACACCACGATCGGCACCGTGATCACCATGGCGGCCGCCGCGATCGACCCGGTCGGGTCCTCGAACTGGGAGCTGCCGGTGAAGAACGAGATCGTGGCCGGCGCGGTGCGGGCCGCGTCGGAGGAGGTCAGCGAGATCGAGAACAGGAAGTCGTTCCAGCACACGATGAACGCCAGGATGGCCGTGGTCACCACCCCGGGCATCGCCAGCGGCGCGATGACCAGGCGGAACGCCTGGAACGGCGTCGCCCCGTCCATCTTGGCGGCCTTCTCCAGGTCCCACGGGATCTCGCGGAAGAACGTCGACAGCGTGTAGATGGTCAGCGGCAGCGCGAAGGTGACGTACGGCAGGATCAGGCCCGGCCAGGTGTTGAACAGCCCGAGGCCGCGCTCGATCTGGAACAGCGGCGTCACCAGCGAGATCTGCGGGAACATCGCGATCAGCAGCGAGACGCCGAGCACCAGCGACTTGCCGGGGAACTCCAGCCGCGCGATCGCGTAGGCGGCCAGCGTGCCGACGGCGATGGCGACCGCGGTGGAGATCAGCCCGATGCCGATCGAGTTGACCAGGCCGCGCACGAAGTCGTCGTTGGCGAAGATGCCCCGGTAGTTGTCCAGGGTCCACCGGCGGGGCCAGAACGCCCCGTCGCTGATGGTGGCGGGCGTCTTGAACGACAGCGCCGCGATCCACGCGACCGGCACCAGCGCGTACAGCAGCACCAGCGCGTTGACGGCGCTCCACCGCGCCCTGTTCCGCCCCGTCGTCACCGCCGCCCCTCCGGGTCCCGGCCGGGCGCGGCGGTGCCGAAGCCCTTGACGAACACGAACGCGACCAGCGCGACGGTCAGGAAGATGAGCACCGACATGGTCGAGCCGATGCCGAGGTTCAGGCCGCCGATGAGGTTGTGGTAGGCGATCACCGAGACCGAGGAGGTCTGCTGCGCGCCGTTGGTGAGCACGTAGATGTTGTCGAAGACGCGGAACGCGTCCAGCGTGCGGAACAGCAGCGCCGCCAGGATCGCCGGCTTCATCAGCGGCAGCGTGACCATCGTGAACCGCTGCCAGGCGGTCGCGCCGTCCATCGCGGCGGCCTTCAGGGTGTCCTCGGGCACCAGCGCCAGCCCCGCCATCAGCAGCAGCGCCATGAACGGCGTGGTCTTCCACACCTCGGCCAGGATGATGATGCCGACGGCGGGCCAGTGCTCGGTGAGCGGGGCCTCCCCCTGGGGCAGCATCCCGGCGAGCCAGCCGGTGCCGGGCGTCCAGGCGTACTTCCAGCCGTAGGCGGCGGCGACGGTGACGATGCCGTACGGGATCAGCACGACGGTCCGCACCAGCCCGCGGCCGACGACCGTCCGGTACATCGCGACGGCGACGGCCATGCCGAGCACCAGTTCCAGCACCACGCTGACCGCGGTGACCAGCAGGGTGAGGCCGAACGCCTCCCACCAGAACGGGCTGGTCAGCACGGTGGCGTAGTTGTCCAGCCCGACCCAGGCCCGCCGGCCGGGGAAGCGCAGGTCGTTGCGTTGCAGCGACAGCAGCAGCGAGTACAGCACCGGCCATCCGGCGACCAGCACCATCACCAGCGCGGCGGGCGCGCACAGCCACCAGCCCAGGCGGCGTTCGGCCCTCCTCCCCTCGCTGGGTGTGCGGGCGGCGGTGCCGGCGCGCGCCGTCACGGCAGCACCCCCTTGCTCTGCAGCGCCTCGGCGATCTGCTCGCGCAGGGTCGCCAGCGTGCGGTCGGGGTCGATGGAGCCCGGCGGCGACAGCGCGACCGCCGTGACCGTGGAGACGTTCTGGTAGGTGGGGGTGACGGGCCGGGGCGCGGCGGTCCTCAGGGCCGCCAGGATCGCCTCCTTCATCGGGTACGCCTCGCGCATGCCCTCGGCGTCGTAGACCGCCTCCAGGGTGGGCGGCAGGCCGTCCCGGACGGCGGCGATCCGCTGGCTCTCGGGGTCGCGCAGGCACAGCGCGGCCTCGAACGCCTGCGCGGGCCGCCTGGAGTAGCTGCTGACGGCGAAGTTCGCGCCGCCCAGCGGGGAGCGGCCCGGCCCGTCGATGCCCGGATAGGGCGCCCACCGGAAGTGGCGCAGCATGCCGGGCCGGTTGCCGGCCATCGAGGCGTACACGAACGGCCAGTTGACCTCGTAGGCGGCGCGCCCGCTCTCCACCGCCAGCCGGGCGTCGTCCTCCTTGGTGTTGGCCAGCGACGGGTCGGCGGCCCGGGAGCGCGCGTAGTCCCGCATGACCGCGAGCGCCCTGCGGGCGGGGGCGCCGAGGTCGACGCGTTCGCCGTCGGCGCTCAGCATGCTCCCCCCGGCGGAGGCGACCATGCTGTTGAACCACACCACCAGGCCCTCGTACTGCGCGCCGGTGACCTCGCCGTAGGCGGGTCTCCCGTCGGCCGCCAGCCGCGCGGAGGCGGCCATCATCTGCGACCAGGTGGCGGGCGGTTCGGGCAGCAGGTCCGAGCGGTACCACAGCAGCTGCACGTTGGTGTTGTAGGGCGCGGCGTACAGCCTGCCCTGCCAGGTGGCGGTGTCGAGCGGCCGGGTGAGGGTGCCGCGCCGGGCCCGTTCGGCGTGGGCGCCGGTCCACTCGCGGATCCATCCGGCCTCGGCGAGCTCGGCGGTCCAGGTGACGTCCAGGCCGAGCACGTCGAGGCCGTCGTCCTCGGCCGCCAGCCGCCGCACCAGCTGCTCGCGCTGGTCGTCGGCGCCGCGCGGCAGCGTGTTGAGGACGATCCGGTAGCGGCCCCCGGCGAGGTCGTTGCAGCGCCTGACGATGGCGGGCAGGTTCTGCTGCGGCGCGTTGTAGAGGTTGACGACGGGCGTCGCGGGGCCGTCGGAGCCGCACCCGGCGGCCAGGGCCGCCGCGACGGCGGCCGCCGCCAGCGCCGCCCGCACGCGCATCGCTCCCCCTTGATCGTTTCGCTTCGGAGCGGGGCCTACCCCGCGTGCGTCACCCGGTCGCCCCGCCTTGCCGAATCCTTACCGGCCGATCGCGATCCCGAGACCCGCGCGTCCTGGTCGGGCACCGAGTGCTCCAGGTCCACCTGGCGGCCGGTGCGGGTGTCGAGGAAGCCGAGCCGGATCAGGTCGTCGCCCGCCAGGCTGTGCAGCAGCCAGTCCCCCATCACCCGCGCCTTGGCGCGCAGCGACGGCACCGTGGACAGGTGGTAGCCGCGCGTGACGGCCTGCGCGGGCACGCCGGTCAGCGGCACCCCCAGCGGGCGCGCGACGGCCTGCGGGCCGCCCAGGTCGACGACCATGCCGAGGTCGCGGTGGTGGTAGGGGCGCGGTTCCCGGCCGGTCAGCGACGCGGCCACGTTGTGGGCGACGGCGCGGGCCTGGCGGGTGGCGTGCTGGGCGGTCGGCGGGCAGATCGCGCCGTCGCCCCTGGCCAGGTCGGGCACGGCGGCGGCGTCGCCGAGCGCGAACACCTCCGGGTGGCCCGGCAGCCGCAGGTCCGCGCCGACCACCAGGCGGCCCTTCTCGGTCGGCCGGTCCAGCGTGGCGACGACCGGCGCGGGCGTGACCCCGGCCGTCCAGATCACGGTGCGGGTCGGCAGCACGCGTCCGTCGGTCATCTCGGCGCTGTCGGCGGTGAGGCTCTTGAGGCTGACGCGCAGCCGGATGTCGATGCCGCGGCGGCGCAGCTTGGCCATCGCGACGTCGCCGAGCCGTTCGCCGAGCTCGGGCAGCAGGCGCGGCGCGAGGTCGATCAGCGTCCACGACAGCAGGTCGGGGTCCAGGCGCGGGAAGCGCCGCATCGCGTTGAGGGTGAGCAGGTGCAGGTTGGCGGCGGTCTCCACGCCCGAGTAGCCGCCGCCGACCACCAGGAAGCCGAGGCGCGCGGCGCGCTCGGCGGCGTCGTCGGTGGCGCTGGCCAGCTCCAGCTGGGCGATGACGTGGTCGCGCATGTAGACGGCCTCGGCCAGGTTCTTCATCCCGTGGGCGTGCTCCTTCAGCCCGGGGATGTCGAAGGTGCGGGTGACGCTGCCGGGGCACAGCACCAGGCGGTCGTAGGGCACCGCCTTCACCGACCCGTCGATCATGTCGACCTCGACGGTGCGGGCGGCCAGGTCCACGCCGGTCGCCTTGCCGGGGACCAGCTGGGTGCGGCGCAGCATGCGGTGCAGCGGCCCGGCGATCGAGCGCGGGTCCAGCACGCCCGCGGCCACCTCCGGAAGCAGCGGCTGGTAGAGCGAGTAGCCGTGCGGTGCGATGATCTTGAGTTGGGCCTGGCCGCGGCGCAGCCTGCGCTCCAGCAGCCGGGCGACGTTGTAGCCGGCGAATCCGGCGCCCACGATCACGACGCGGGGTGTGGGCATGGCGTGCTCCCTTCGGACGGCGGGAACGACGCGGGACGCCGCCCCCGTGACGACGCGTTGCACGTGATCAATAACAATACGTGACAGTCCGTACCCGCCCTACCCCCGGGGCCCTGGAAAAACACAGGTCAGAGCCCCGGCTTGGCGGACGGCCCGGCCCCGGCGGGATGCGACCGGGACGGGGGCGGTACCTGGAGCGCGCGCCGGTCACCGGGTCGTGCGGGCAGTTCTCGAAGATTTCGCGGATCCGCACCGTGACCGCCGCGTCCGCGCCGGGCTGGTCGGCATCGACGACACCTCCCCCGACAGCGCCGGGCGACGGCCCGTTCACCTCACCGCCGTGCCGGTCAAGGCGCGGGGCCTGGCGACCTTCCCGGTCGGGGCGTACGCCAGGCAGGGCTCCCGGCGAGGCGGTACCGCGACCTGCTGCGCAGGCGCGGGACGGCCCGCTGGAGCAGCGTCCGCCTGGTCACGCGCGTTCCCGCGGCGGCCGCGCCGGTCATGTTCGTGATGCTGTCGAAGACGCAGCTCGGCGACTACCCCACGGGGGCCTGGATGGCCGCCGAGTGCGCCGCCGCACCGGGCGCTGCCCGCACACAGCCTCTCCCCCGGCGAGGCCACCGCCCTGGCCCTGCTCTCCTGCCCGCTCACGCTCGGGGCGGCCTGGCTGGGGGGTGGCTCAGGAGGCGGTCTCGTCGACGCCGATCCCGGTGAGGACGGCGTCCAGCAGGCCCGGGTAGCGGGCGTCCAGGTCGTCGCGGCGCAGGGACACCAGGGTCTCCCGGCCCGAGGGCACCTGCCAGATCACGCCGTTCTCCCGCAGGACGCGCCAGTGGTGGGTCATCGTCGACTTGGCGGTGATCCCCAGCTCGGCGAGAACGCTGTTGCAGGTGCGCTCGGCGCCTCCGGTCAGCGCGCGGACCACGCCGAGGCGCACCGGGTTGCCCAGGGCCGACAGCACGCCGTCGAGACGGATCTGCTCGGGGTCGGGGTGGAGACGCCTCATGGTCCCACCGTACCAAGACCGTCGGATGGTCCTCCGGCCCCGGCTTGCCGACGGATCCCAGGGTACGGAAATATCCGTACCTACGTACTGCGGTAACGTCCATCCGGAAGTGCGCATGTCGTTCACGGTTTCCGCCTGCACCACGTGGCGGGCGGCCACGGGGACCCGCTGCTCCTGCTCGGCGGACGGCCGCGGACCTGGTGGCGGTTCCACAAGATCGTGCCCGCGCTCGCTAAGCGCTTCCAGGGCGTCGCGGTGGACCTGCGGGGCAGGGTCGGCGACGTCCACGCGCTGGAGCCGAAGGCGGCCGACCTCCGCGTCATCGAGGAGCGGCCCGAGCAGGTCACCCGGCCTCTGACCGGGTTCTTCTCCTGACCCCGCGAGTCGCCGCCCATCGGTCAGGATTCGAGAAGCGGGCCGCGCCGCCACCGCCTAGCGTCGGCGGCATGACCATGGAACAGAAGCAGGCGGGCGGCCGCCGGAGGCGCGAGCCCGGCACTCCCGGACCGGTGTCCCGCTGGATGCAGCGCACGATGAACGCCCGCGTCAACCGCAAGATCCGCCGCGGCCGCGACCGCCTCATGGGCATGGACGTGCTGATCCTGCACACGGTGGGCCGCCACAGCGGGCAGCCCCGGCAGTCCCCGCTGGCCTGGTTCGCCGACGGTCCCGACGCCTGGATGATCATCGCCTCCGGCGGCGGCGCCCACCACCCCGGCTGGTACCACAACCTGATGGCCCACCCCGACCGCGCGGCCATCGAGCTGCCCGGCCGCCCCGCCGTCCCGGTGACGCCCCGGCGCCTCGACGGCCCCGACCGCGACCGGGCCTGGGAGCGCGTCGTCGCCGCCCAGCCCCGCTACGCCAAGTACCAGGACAAGTCCGACCGCGAATACCCGGTCATCCGGCTCACCCCGCGGTGACCGGCCCCGACGGGCGCCGGGCGGTTCACTCCTGGACGAGGGGGCGGTCCTCGGTCCAGTCCACGTGGATGTGCCGGGAGGCGAACAGCCAGGCGTCGCCGTCGCGGGCGAAGGTGTCGAGGTAGCGGGCGACCATGACGAAGACGCGCGGCCCCCGCGGGGTCTCGTAGACGTGGCGCGCGTCGCAGTAGGTCTCGGCGGTCGGCGGGTCGCGGGTCAGGTCGGGCAGGTGGTTGCCGACCAGGTGGTGGGTCACCGCGAAGCGGTCGAGGGCGGTGGTCGCCTCGGCGATCTCGGCGCGGCCCCGGTAGACGCGCGGCGGGGCGTCGCGTTCGTGGACGACCAGCTCGCCGTCCTCGGTGAACAGGCCCGCGACGACCTCGGGCCGCCGCCGGTCGAGCCCGGAGGCGTACCGGTGGACCAGGTCCCGCAGGGCGCTCCGGACCTTGCCATCGCTCATGCGGCGACCGTACCGGCGGAGCGGGCGCGAGACCAGCCGGACGCCGGTTCGCCGCGAACGTCAGGCGACGGCGTACATGCGGATGGCGACGACGTCGGCTTCCACCTCGCGCGCCAGGCCGACGAAGACGGTTTCGGCGAGCCACCGATGCGCCGGGGCGTCGGTGCGGAAGGTGGGCGAGGTGCGGTAGTACACCCCCGCCTCGGTCACCCGGAGGTCGCCGTCGTGCTGGTCGGGGCTGTCGGCGCCCTCGTGGTAGTAGCCCCGGTTGACGATGTCGATGACCGCGCCGTCCTCCGCCTGGAGGAGGTAGCGGGCGTCGAGCTCGCAGACGCGGCCACGGGTGCTGGACCAGTCGCCACCGCCGGGGAGGACGGTCCCGCGCAGCAGCGGGCCGTCGACCGTGCCGCCGGTGATGGGGGTGAACTCGGTCCTCTCGCCCTCGCCGTGCCCGACGTGCAGGGTCGGGGCCAGGCGGGCGCGGATCTCGAAGGCGAAGGTCAGGGCGGGAGCGAACGCGGGCTCACGGGTGTCGGGCATGACCGCAGGCTAGCGGGAAACCAGCGGATGTGTAACAGCGTTGTACATCAACGTTGCATAACGGGTTCCCGCGCACCTGCCCTCCGGCCGGACGCCACCGCCGGGGCGGAAGGCCGGTGGCGTCCGGGCGGCCGAGGATCAGCCGAGGATGAGGGGGAGCCTGGCGGGGAAGTCGCTCAGCGCGGCCTTCTCCGCGACGTCCGGTGCGCGGCGTCCGGTGCCGACCAGCAGCGCGTCGGTGTCGGAGAACGAGGCGGGGAACGGGCTTCCGGCGATCTTCTCCAGCGCGGCGCGCGCCGCGGCGAGGGTCTCGGCGGGCGGATCGGCGGCCGACGGCAGGTGCGCGATCAGGTCGAGGTGGTGCAGCGTCCATTCGAGCACGTACGCCGACAGGTAGTCGCCGACGGTCAGCACCATGTCCTGGGTGCTGACGCGGGCGGCGGGGTCGGCGAGCCCGGCGGCGCGGCCCGCGGCGGAGCCGACGTCGTCGAGGTGGAACTTCAGCCACCGCGGCTCGCCGTAGGCGGCGGCCAGCCGGGGGATCAGCGCGTCGAGCGGGTCGTCGCCGGTCGGGGGTTCGTCAAGGAGGCTCCAGTAGCCGGCCGCGTCCACGGTCGGTTCGGTGTCGGCGGGGGTGACCAGGGTGATCAGGACGTCCTGGGCGTCGATGACCAGGTGGCACGCCAGGTCGCGCACGAGCCAGCCGGTGCAGCCGGAGGGCCGTTCGAAGTACTCGTCCGGGAGTTCGGCGACCGCCGTGCGCAGCGCCGCCCATGAACGCGAGAAGAGATCCACTGCGGCACGGTAGTCCCGGCCCGGAGCGCCGGACAAGCGATTAACGAACGGCACCACGCCAACGAAAACGCCGGGCTGTTCCCATCCTGATCGTGCCGGCCACAGGGCGGCGGTGCCGACCGAGGGCCCGAGGCCCGTCGACGGAGCCGAGGGTCGCCCTGTCCGCGGCGACCTGGGCGGGCTCGGCCTTCCGCCGAGCCCGCCCCGCCGGGGTCCGCGCCGGAGCCGGACCCGTGTCACGCCGTCAGCGCTGCAACGTCAGCAGACCCGGCCGGTAGGGCAGGAGGCCGTAGTCGCCGCCGGAGTTGGGGCTGCGCCCCTGGTAGAGGAACTGCAGGTTGCAGGGATCGACGGTGAAGGTCTGGTCGGCGCTGGTACGGATCAGTTCGCCATGGCTGATGTCGTTGGTCCAGGTGGCGCCGCTGTTGGCCTTCCCGGCGAAGGGGTTGGCCTCGGTCGCGGCCTGCGGGGTCCACGAACCGTTCAGGCTGGTCGCCGTGAACGAGCGGAAGTAACGGCCCTGCGAGCCGATCGCCTCGACGAGCATGAGGTACCGGTTCTGGCCCTGGAGCTTGTAGACCTGAACGGCTTCGAACAGGTTGTTCGTCGTATCGCTCATGATCACTGTCGAGGTCGTTCCGAAACTTCCCGGGAAGTTCCCTATCGGCATGCTGGCCCGGTATATCTTGCCATTGTCACCGGCGAAGAAAAGGTACATGTTCGTGCCGTCACCGATGAGCGTCTGGTCGATGGGCCCCGTTCCGGAGCCGGTGATGCTTCCGGAGAAGAGCACCTGCTCTGATGACCATCCATTGGGGTTGGTGGGGTCGCTCGACGTCCGGTAGGAGAAGGCGCTTCTCCCCCACTGGTAGGCGAGCACCCAGATATTCTTCGGCGCGAAGTAGAAGAGCGTGGGAGCGACGGCGGAATTCGTCATCGTGTTCTGACCGGCCGAGGACATCTCCGACCAGTTGGTGAACAGGCCGAAGTTCATCGAACCCCACCTCGTCCCCGTGTCGTGCGTCGTCGCGTAGACGAGATGCCTGCCGCCGTACGGGGCGACGGTGAAGTCCTTGAGCGAGACCCACCCCGGCCTGGGCTGCGCCAGCGGGCCCGTCGACGTCCAGCGGTATGTCGACGGAAGGTCGCACGTCGGGGCGGAGCCGCCGACCTGGACGAGCTGCCACTGCTGGTTGGCGCCGCCCCAGTCGTCGTACTGGACGATGTTCGCGTTGTCGGCGGTGGAGGCGCCCTGCACTTCGAGGGCCTTGCCGCTGTGGCGCGAGACGAGCCTCACGTGGCCGCCCGGGCTGTCGGCCAGCCTCCACTGCTGGTTGGCGCCGTTCAGGTCGGCCCACTGGACGATCGGGCCGCCGTTGGCGGTGGAGAAGTTGTGGACGTCCAGCACCTTGCCCGAGTGGCGGGACTTGAGGCGGTAGTAACCGCCGCCGGCGTCGACGAACCGCCACTGCTGCTGGTTCTGGTCGTTCCTGGTCCACTGGGTGACGCGGGCGCCGTCGTTGGTCGCCAGGTTGTAGACGTCCAGGGCCTTGCCGCTGTTGCGGTTGACCAGGACGTACCACTTGTCCACATCCACTGTCGCAGCCTCGGCGTTCTGTGCGTTCGTCACGGTCAAGGACGCCGACAGCAGGAGCGATGCCAGGATCGCACCGATCCTCAACATGAAGTACTTCCTTCCGTTCGACCTGAATGTTAGCGCTAACATTTTGTGTCGGACGAGACCTTCTCTCCATCGGTGACCGGGAGGTGGTGGTGGCCGGAGTAAATACGAGGCGGAGTGGCACCGTCAAGGGTCCCGGACCTTCGAAAAGTTTTCGAGCACAAACCGGCTGATAGACCGCGTGCGCCACTCGGCGAGTGGATACACGCGCTGGAATATTTCACGACTATTGACAGGATCTGTAGGCGCTCACACACTGAGTCCGCGACGCCCTGGTGGTGTGTGCGTTCCCCATACCGGAACGCGGCGTCTGTTGCGCGGGATATGGCCCGCGCCTCCACTCCTCGTTCATTCATGGAGGAACAGACGTGCCTACGAACGCCATGCCCAGATTCGAAATCCGCAGGCGGGCCCTCGCCACATGCGCCCTCGGAGTGCTCAGCGCGGCCGTCGCTCTGGTGACACCGGCTCCGGCCGCCGCCGCGGCGAGCACGCTGGGCGCCGGGGCGGCGCAGAACGGCCGTTACTTCGGCACCGCCATCGCCTCGGGCAGGCTCAACGACCCGGTGTACACCACGATCGCGAACCGCGAGTTCAACTCGGTGACCGCCGAGAACGAAATGAAGATCGACGCCACCGAGCCCCAGCGGGACCGGTTCGACTTCACCGCCGCCGACCGCGTCTACAACTGGGCGGTCCAGAACGGCAAGCAGGTACGCGGCCACACCCTGGCCTGGCACTCCCAGCAACCCGACTGGATGCGCAGCCTCAGCGGCGGCGCGCTGCGCCAGGCGATGATCAACCACATCAACGGCGTCATGGCCCACTACAGGGGCAAGATCGTCCAGTGGGACGTCGTGAACGAGGCCTTCGCCGACGGCGGCTCGGGGGCCCGCCGCGACTCCAACCTCCAGCGCACCGGCAACGACTGGATCGAGGTCGCCTTCCGCACCGCGCGCGCCGCCGACCCGGCCGCCAAGCTCTGCTACAACGACTACAACGTCGAGAACTGGACCTGGGCCAAGACCCAGGCCATGTACGCCATGGTCCGCGACTTCAAGCAGCGCGGCGTGCCCATCGACTGCGTCGGCTTCCAGGCCCACTTCAACAGCGGCAGCCCCTACGACAGCAACTTCCGCACCACCCTGCGGAACTTCGCCGCCCTCGGCGTCGACGTGGCCATCACCGAACTGGACATCCAGGGCGCCCCGCCCGCGACCTACGCCAACGTGACCAACGACTGCCTGGCCGTCCCGCGCTGCCTCGGCATCACCGTCTGGGGCGTGCGCGACACCGACTCCTGGCGCCCGGAGCACACACCGCTGCTGTTCGACGGCAACGGCAACAAGAAGGCCGCCTACACCTCGGTCCTCAACGCCCTCAACGCCACCTCGCCGCCCACCCCCGGTTCGAGAACGATCAGGGGCGTCGGTTCGGGCCGTTGCCTGGACGTGCCCGGCGCCGCCACCACCGACGGCACCCAGCTCCAGCTGTGGGACTGCCACAACGGCACCAACCAGCAGTGGACCTCCACCTCCGCGGGTGAGCTCAGGGTCTACGGCGACAAGTGCCTGGACGCCGCCGGTACCGCCAACGGCGCCAAGGTTCAGATCTACAACTGCTGGGGCGGCGACAACCAGAAATGGCGCCTCAACTCCGACGGATCCATCGTCGGCGTCCAGTCCGGCCTCTGCCTGGACGCCGCCGGCGCCGCCAACGGCGCCCTGATCCAGCTCTACTCCTGCTGGAACAGCGGCAACCAACGCTGGACCCGCGCCTGACCCGCCGCGAACCGGGCGACGGCTCGGTACCGGACAGCGGTGAGCCGGTCAGGGTCGAGGCGGGCAGCTCGGTGGTGAACCGTCAACCACCGAGCTGCCCGCCTCGCTGCTCCAGCGAAGCTGACGCTGTGCGGAGAACCATCGCTCGTGTGGTTGACCTCCCGCGTTGCGGACCCAGTCGGCTCTGTTAACCGCGTGGGGAACTCCAGCCGGAAAGCCGCCGCGGCAGCCATCCGGCCGGGGTGCGCTCCACCTCCAGCGCCCTGCGAAGCCGCACCGCCCCGTCGGGGGAGGCTCGACGCGGGTCTCGCCGGCACCGGTTCCGTCAGGTCCTGCTGGATCAGGTGCCGTGGTGAGCGGTTCTGGGCCGCAGGTCCTCCCCGAGCCGGCCGCGGTAGTGGCGGGGCCTCGTGTCGGATGCGGTCCTTCAGCGTTTCCCGCGGCTCCACGTGCGTCCCGTCACCCGGCCCCGGACGCGTCAGCCCTTGGTCGCGCCGGCGGTGAGGCCGCTGATGAGCTGGCGTTCGGCCACCGCGTAGAAGGCCAGGGCGGGCACCATCGCCAGCACGATGTAGGCGAGGACGAGCGCGTAGTCGGTGGCGTACTGGCCCTGGAACTGCTGGACGCCGACCGGGATCGTCTGCCAGCGGGGCTGGCTGAGCACCAGCAGCGGGAGGAAGAAGTTGTTCCAGCTCGTGACGGTGGCCAGCACCGCCACGGTGCCGAGCGCCGGGCGCGCCATGGGCAGCAGGATCCGCCAGAAGAACCCGAACCGGCCGCAGCCGTCCATGGTGGCGGCCTCCTCCAGCTCGGCGGGGATCGTCCGGAAGAACCCGCGCAGGATGATGATCGTCATGGGCAGGCCGAACGCCGCCTGCGGCAGCACCACGCCCAGCGGGTTGTCCAGCAGGCCGAACGCTCTCAGCAGCACGAACAGGGGAAGCACCGCCACCGCGAACGGGAACATCAGCCCCATCGCGAACAGGGTGAAGAACATCTCCCGGCCGCGGAAGGCGTAGCGGGCGAACGCGAACGCCGCCATCGCCGACACCCCCACGGTCAGCACCGTGGTGGCGATCGCGATCCCGGCGCTGTTGGCGATCTGCCGCCAGAACACGTCCGAGGTCAGGATGCCGGTGTAGTTGGACCCCCGCCAGGGCGAGGGCAGCCCGAACGGGTTGCGCGACAGGTCGCCGGTGCTCTTGAAGCCCGACAGCACCGCGTAGCCGAGCGGCACGACGATGAACGCGCCGATCACCCAGACGGTCAGGTGCCGGGCGAGGCTCCCCGCCCACCGGCGCGGTCGGCGGGAGGGCGCGGAGGGCTCCCGGGCGGGGGTGCTCTGGGCGGCGGTGCTCATCGGGGCGCTCCCGGGGCGGTGACGGCACCGCGCAGGTCGCGGTGCAGGACGTAGCGCTGGTAGAGCAGCGAGAACACCAGGCTGATGGCGAACATGGCCACGCTGATGGCGCTGGCGTAGCCCATCTGGTAGCGCTTGAACCCGTACTGGAACATGGTGATCGACATCGTCTCGGTGGAGTGCGACGGCCCGCCGGCGGTGATCACCCAGACCAGGTCGAAGAGCTGGATGGAGCCGATGACCGACAGGAACACGCTGATCCGCAGCGTCGGCCCCAGCAGCGGCAGGACGATGTGGCGGAACCGCCGCCAGGGCCCGGCGCCGTCGATCGAGGCCGCCTCCAGCACCTCGCCGGGGATGCTCTGCAGCCCGGCCAGGTAGAGCATCATGTGGAAGCCGAAGTACTTCCAGGTCATCACCAGGAACAGGGTCGGCATGGCGGTGGAGGGGTCGGAGAACCAGCGGCCCGCCAGCCCGCCCAGCAGCGGCAGGTCTCCCACCAGGTGGTCGGCGAGCCCGCCGCCCGGCAGGAAGATCATGCCGAACAGCACCCCGGTGACGACCTCCGACAGCACGTACGGCGCGAAGAAGACCATCCGGTAGACGGCGCGGCCCCGCATGCGGCCGTTGAGCAGCATGGCGGTGCCGACGGCCAGCGGCAGTTGCAGCACCAGCGACAGCAGGACCAGCACCAGCCCGCGCCACAGGTCGCCGCGGAAGATCGGGTCGCCGGCCATCCGGGTGAAGTTGTCCAGGCCGACGAACTCGCTCGGCGGCCCGAACCCGCCCCACCGGAAGAAGGCGGCGTACCCCGCGATCGCGATCGGCAGCAGCACGAACAGGGCGAACAGCACCAGGGCCGGGATCAGGAACCAGGCGCTGGACAGCCATCGGCGCAGCCGTCGCGGCCGCGCGGCGCTCCGGGCGGGCACGGTCGCCCCGGACGCGCCCGGGGCGGGCGCGGCCGGGGCCGCCGCGTCCCCGGGTGGGGCTCCGGGGGTCGAGGTGGCCGGCGCGGAGGCGCCCGGTGACGCGGGCGGTCCCGAGGTCATCGTCCTTCCTCCCGTTCCCGGCCCGGCCGGTGCCGTCGGCTCGTTCCGCTCACGGCCGTCACTGGGTCCTGGCGGCCTGCGTGATCGCCCGGGTGACCTGTTCGGGCGTGGCACGGTCGGCGATCAGCTCGGCGACGCTGTCGTTGACCTGCTGGCCGACCGCGGGCGCGAACGCCTGGTCGAGGAAGAGCTGGAAGCCGGTCGCCCCGGTCATCGCCTGGGCCACCTGCTTGCGGTTGGGGTCGGTGATGGCGCTCTCGGCGCCCTTGACCACCGGCATGAACGCGCCGGAGGAGACGAACATGCGCTCGTTCTCGGCGTTGAGGAAGAACCTCAGGAAGTCCATGGCCTCCTTGGGGGCGCCCTTGCGCAGGGCGTGGCCGTTGCCGCCGCCGAACACCTCGGTGAGCGTCCCCTTCCCGCCCTCGACGGTGGGGAAGGGGAAGAAGCCGAGGTCGGCGCCGAGGTCGCCGCCGGCGTCCTCCTGCACGGAGGGCGCCCACTGGCCCATGAGCTCCATGGCGGCGCGGCCGGTGCCCATCAGGGCGGCCTGCCCGCCCGGCGTCGGGTAGCCGGCGCCCTGGTAGCCCTGCTGGAACGGCTGCAGGTCGGCCAGCTCCTTCAGCCGCCGCCCGGCGTCGACGAAGACCGGGGCGGAGAAGTCCCTGGACGTCTCGGCCTGCTTGAACACCGCGCCGCCGCCGATCCTCATCGCCAGGTAGGACCAGTAGTAGTGGCCGGGCCACTTCTCCTTGCCGGCCAGCGCGATGGGGGTGACGCCCGCGGCCTTGAGCCTGCGGACGGCGTCCAGGAACGCCGACCAGGTGGCGGGGGGCTGCTTGACGCCCGCCTTGGCGAAGAGCTTCTTGTTGTACCAGAACCCGACCATGCCCATGTCGTACGGAACCCCGTAGAGCTTGCCGTCGAGCCGGTAGGCGTCCATCGACAGCGGGTTCAGGGTGGCCGACAGGTCGGCGGCCCGCCGGGTGAGGTCCTCGACCAGGCCGGCCTCGACCTGCTGTTTCAGCACGCCGCCGCCCCAGGAGACGAAGATGTCCGGCAGCTTCCCGGAGGCGGTCTGCGCCGTCATCTTCGCCTTGTAGGCCTCGTTCTCCAGGGCGGTCATCCTGACGGTGACGTTGGGGTTGGCCGCCTGGAAGGCCTGGACGACCTTGGGGTACTGGGTCTTCTGCGGCTCGGTGGTGGCGATGTTCCAGAACTCCAGGGTGACCTTCCCGCCCGCCCCGGAGCCGCCGTCGTTCCCGCAGGCACCGAGCAGTGGTCCGGCCGCGGCCACGAGCGCGCCCGCGGAGGCGGCGGAGAGGAAGGAGCGGCGTGAGGGTGACGCGATGCCCATGGGGGGCCTCCTGGGCTCGGGTTGTCGGGGCCGAGGGCAGAAAACGATCTTCCGAAACATTTCGAAAGGCTTCGAAGGTGTTACTGCCGTGGAACTCTAAAGAGAACCCCTAATGTGGTCAATACCTCATTCCGGTTTCCGTCCCCGAACGTGAAACCCCCTTCCCCGCCGGGCCTGCGAGGGTGTCGGTGGAGGCTAGGCGAGTTCGAAAGATTGCGATACTGTTCGCAATCGTTCTCGGGAGGAGAGACCGTGTCCGCACGCGCATCCGATGACGTCTCCGACCGGCCGGGGCGGCCGACGCTGGCCCTGATCGCGGCCGAGGCCGGGGTCTCTCCCGCGACCGTCTCCAAGGTCCTCAACGGCCGCACCGACGTGGCCGCCGAGACCCGCCGGCGTGTCGAGGAGCTGCTGCGCACCCACAACTACCCCGGGCCGGGCGGCACGCGCCGCGCCCGCCGGTCCGGCCTGATCGACCTGGTCATCAAGGGGCTGGACAGCCCCTGGGCGATCGAGATCATGCGGGGCGTGGAGGCCGAGTGCGCCGAGAAGGGCATCGGCATGGTCGTCTCCCAGGTCGGCGACCACGACGCCCGCCCGCCGAGCTGGCAGAACGTGGCCGTCCAGCACCACAGCGACGGCGTCATCCTGGTGACCTCGCGGATGACGCGGCACCAGCGCGAGCAGCTCGAACGCGCCGGGGTCGGCCTGGTGCTGGTCGACCCGGTGAACCTTCCCGACGGCGACATCGCCAGCGTCGGCGCCACCAACTGGGCCGGCGGGCTGGCGGCCACCGAGCACCTGGTCGGGCTGGGCCACCGCCGGATCGCGGTGATCGGCGGGCCCGCCGACATGCTGTGCACCCAGGCCCGCGTGGACGGTTACCGCAGCGCGCTGGAGCGTGCCGGGATCGCGGTCGACCGGGACCTGGTGCGCTACGGCGACTTCCGGCACGAGGGCGGCTTCGAGCGGACCCGCGAGCTGCTGGCGCTGCCGGACCCGCCGACCGCCGTCTTCGCCGGCAGCGACCAGCAGGCGATGGGCGCCTACCAGGCCGCCCGGCTGGCGGGACTGCGGGTGCCCGAGGACCTCAGCGTCGTCGGCTTCGACGACCTGCCCGCCTGCGAGTGGATGTCGCCGCCGCTGACCACCGTGCGCCAGCCCCTGGAGGAGATGGGCCGGATCGCGGCCCGCACCCTGCTCCAGCTCCTGGACGGGCGCCGGCCGCTGACCCCGCGCGTGGAGCTCGCCACCGAGCTGCGCGTCCGCGGCTCCACCGCCCCGCCCCACTCCTCGGACGCCCCCGAAAGAAGGTAGGGACCGATGACCGAAGCCCTCTCCGCCGGCGCGGTCGGCGGACCCTGGCGCGACCCGGCGCTGCCGGTCGCCGACCGGGTCGCCGCCCTGGTGGCCCGGATGACCCCGGAGGAGAAGGCGGGGCAGCTCGCCGGGTACTGGGCGATGCCCGCCGCCCCCGGCGCGCCGGTGGCTCCCATGGAGGACGACTCCGGCGAGCCCGCCGCCACCCTGGACGAGGTCGTCCGCTCCGGGCTCGGGCAGCTCACCCGGGTGTTCGGCACCGCCCCGGTGACGCCCGCCGAGGGCGCCGCCCGCCTGCGCGACCTGCAGCGGCGGGTGGCGGCCGGGAACCGGTTCGGCATCGGCGCGATCGTCCACGAGGAGTGCCTCACCGGGCTCATGACCTGGGGCGCCACCCTCTACCCCGCCCCGCCGGCGTGGGGGGCCAGCTTCGATCCCGAGCTGGTGGAGCAGGTGGCCGCCGCGATCGGGGCGGACATGCGGCGGCTGGGCGTCCACCAGGGGCTGGCGCCGGTGCTGGACGTGGTGCGCGACGCGCGCTGGGGCCGCACCGAGGAGTGCGTCGGCGAGGACCCCCACCTGGTCGGGACCGTCGGCGCCGCCTATGTGCGCGGCCTGGAACGCTCCGGCGTGGTCGCCACGCTCAAGCACTTCGTCGGCTACTCGGCCTCCCGCGCCGCGCGCAACATGGCCCCGGCGCCGATGGGGCCGCGCGAGTTCGCCGACGTCATGGTGGAGCCGTTCGTCATGGCGCTGCGCGAGGGCGGCGCCCGTGCGGTCATGCACTCCTACACCGACACCGACGGCATGCCCGCCGCGGCGGACGAGCGCCTGCTGACCGGGCTGCTGCGCGGCGAGCTCGGCTTCACCGGCGTCGTCGTCTCCGACTACTTCGGCATCTCCTTCCTGGAGAGCCGCCACCGCGTGGCCGGGTCGCGCGGCGAGGCCGCGGCGCTGGCCCTGCGCGCCGGCATCGACATGGAGCTGCCCACCGTCCGCTGCTACGGCGAGCCGCTGGTGGAGCGGGTGCGCGGCGGCGCCGTCCCCGAGGAGCTGCTGGACCGCGCCGTCACCCGGGTGCTCACGTTGAAGGCCGAGCTGGGACTGCTCGACGGCGCCGCCGCCGGGGACGGGCCCGGGGACGGGCCGCCGGTCGACCTGGACCCTCCCGCCAACCGGGACCTGGCCCGGCGGCTGGCCGAGGAGTCGGTGGTGCTGCTGGCCAACGGCGGTGTCCTGCCCTGGACCGGGCGGGGCGCGATCGCGCTGGTCGGGCCGCTGGCCGACGACCCGGCGGGCATGCTCGGCTGCTACAGCTTCCCCAACCACGTCGGCGGCCACCACCCCGGACTCCCGCTCGGGGTGGCGATCCCGTCGCTGGCCGAGGCGGTGCGCGCCGAGTTCGGCGACGCCGCGGTGCGGGTGGTGGCGGCCGAGGACGTGCGGGTGCCCGCGGACGCCGACATCGCCGCCGCGGCCTCCGCCGCCGCGGAGGCCGACCTGTGCGTGCTGGCGCTCGGCGACCGCGCCGGGCTGTTCGGCCGCGGCACCTCCGGGGAAGGCTGCGACGCCGCGACGTTCGCGCTGCCGGGGCGCCAGGGCGAGCTGGCCGAGGCGGTGCTGGCCACCGGCACGCCCACGGTCGTGGTGCTGCTCAGCGGGCGCCCCTACGCGCTGGGGGCCCTGGCCGGCCGGGCCGCCGCGGTCGTCCAGGCGTTCTTCCCCGGCGAGGAGGGAGCCGGGGCGGTCGCGGGCGTCCTGTCGGGCCGCCTGGACCCCTCGGGGCGGCTGCCGCTGAGCGTGCCGCGCGACCCGACCTCCCCGCCGGTGCCGTACCTGCGGTCGCGGATGGACGCCGCCCACGACTGGAGCACCGTCGACCCGGCGCCGCTGTACCCGTTCGGCCACGGCCTGACCTGGACCCGCTTCGACTACTCCGACCTGCGGACCGACGAGCGGGCCCCCACCGACGGGACGGTGACGGTGAGCGCCGTCGTGCGCAACGCCGGCGACCGCGCCGGGACCGAGGTCGTCCAGCTCTACCTGGCCGACCCGGTCGCCTCGGTCGTGCGGCCCGAACGCTGGCTGGCGGGCTGGGCGCGGGTGCGGCTGGAGCCCGGACGGGCGGCGCGCGTGACCTTCGCCGTGCACGCCGACCGCACCTCCTTCACCGGCCCGGACCTGCGGCGCGTCGTCGAACCGGGGGTGGTGGAGATCGCCGTGGGCCGCTCCAGCCAGGACCTGCCCCTGCGCGGATCGGTCACCCTGGAGGGCCCGGTCCGCGTCCTCGGCCCCGACCGCGTCCTGACCGTCCCGGCCACCGTCACGCCCGTGTGACGACCGGCCGTCCCCCGGCCGCCACCCGCCGACGGCCCGAGCCGCACCGCGGGTCAGGTGGGTTCGGCGGACAGGGGGCGGGCGATGTCCTCCAGGGAACGCCGGGCCGCCGCCACCCCGATCAGCAGTTCCACGATCCCGGCGGCGATCATCAGTGCGGCGCCCAGGAAGTAGCCGCCCGCCACCGCCGCCGGATCACCGGTCTCCACCAGGCGGCCGAACGGCACCGGGCCCACCACGCCGCCGAGGCCGGTGCCCACGGCGTAGAACGCCGCGATCGCCAGCGCGCGGGTCTCCATCGGGAAGATCTCGCTGACGGTCAGGTAGGCGGCGCCGGCCCCGGCCGAGGCCAGGAAGAACACCGCGCACCAGCAGGCGGTCAGCGTCCAGGCGGTCAGCACCTCGGCGCGGAACAGGAACCCGGCGCCCACCAGCAGCACGCCCGAGCCGATGTACGAGGTCGCGATCATGGTGCGGCGGCCCACCACGTCGAGAGCCCGCCCTCCTCTCCCGTCAGCCGGGGGCCGATCACGCCGACGACCGTGACCTCCAGGCCGTCGAGGATCCAGACCGCGCCGAGACCCAGCAGGATCGTCCAGTGTCATCGGGACCACGGGAGCCGGTCCAGCCGGGCCGGCACATCGGTCTCGACGGTCCGCGGTGATGCGCTCGTCATGCGCCACTTCATCCCGATCTGCGGCTTTTATTCCCTCAGGGCATGATGGAGGGCGGCAAGGCGTCGCCTCCGCGGGCTTCCGCCGGAACGCGGAACGTGCGACGGTGTCGGCAACGGCCCCTGCGACCACTCGGAAGTGAGCCCATGCGCATTCGAGACATCCTGCGGAGGAAGGGAACGGCGGTGGCCACGGTGCGACCCGAGGCCACCGTCCGGGAGCTGCTGGCCACCCTGGCCGAGCACAACATCGGGGCGGTCGTGGTGTCGCCCGACGGCGGAACGATCACCGGGATCGTCTCGGAGCGCGACGTGGTGCGCCACCTCCACGAGTACGGCGCGGGCCTGCTGGACCGCCCGGTCGAGCAGATCATGACGGCCGAGGTGCACACCTGCCAGCCGGACGCGCGCGTCGACGACCTGCGGCAGACCATGACCGAACGCCGCATCCGGCACCTGCCGGTCGTGGAGAACGACCGGCTGGTCGGGATCGTCAGCATCGGCGACGTGGTCAAGAGCACCATCGACGCCCTGGAGAGCGAACGCGAGCACCTGGTCGACTACATCCAGCGCGCCCCCTGACCGGTCACACGTAGGCGGGCAGTGGCCGCGCGACCGGGGAGGACTCGACCTCCCGGTGCGCGGCCGCCAGGCGTTCGACGGCCTCGCGCAGCGTGTCGGGCGGCAGCACGAACGGCAGCCGCACGTAGTCCTCCAGGACGCCGTCGGCACCGAACACCGGGCCGGGCACCACGCGCACGCCGTGCCGTTCGGCGGCCTCGGCCAGCAGCGTGGCCACGGGCGCGTCCAGCCGCGCCCACAGCGACATCCCGCCGTCGGGCACGGTGTACTCCCACTCGGGCAGGTGCTCGCGCAGCGCCGCCACCAGCGCGTCGCGGCTGCGGCGCAGGGCGGTCGCGCGCTCGGCGCGGACCTCCCCGACCCGTTGCAGCAGCTCGCCGACGATCAGCTGGTCGAGGACGGGGCTGGCCATGTCCATCGGCTCGCGCGCCATGGCCAGGCGGCGGGCCAGCGGCGCGGTGGCGCGGATCCAGCCGATCCGCAGCCCGCCCCACAGCAGCTTGGACGCCGACCCGACGCTGACGACCCGGCCGCCGGAGTCGAACGCCGCCAGCGGCGCGGGGCGCGGCGCGTCGGGGTCCAGTGACAGCTCGGCGAAGGTCTCGTCGGCCACCACGAACGCGTCGGCGCGGCGCGCGGCGTCCACCAGGGCGGCCCGGTCGTCCTCGCCCATCAGCAGGCCGGTCGGGTTCTGGAAGTCGGGGATCAGGTAGGCCAGCCGGACCGCGGCCTGCCGCATCGTCTGGGCGACCAGCTCGGCGTCCCAGCCCTCGTTGACCCCGGCCGGGACCAGCCGCGCCCCGCGCCGCCGCAGCGCGCCCAGGGCGTGCGGGTAGGTGGGGCGCTCCACCAGGGCGGGGTCGCCGGTCTCCAGCAGCACCTGGGTGAGCAGCGTGAACGCGTGCTGCGCGCCGGTGGTGACGACGATCTGGTCGGGACGGGTCGGCACGCCCCGGTCGGTGTAGCCGGCGGCGACGATCTCGCGCAGCTCGACCAGCCCGGCGGGCTCGTAGCCGGGGCCGGCGCTGTAGCGCGGCAGGCTCTCCACGGCCGCCGCGACCGCCTCCTGGAAGATCGCGGGCGCGCCGGGGGTGGCGCAGCCCAGGTCGATGAAGGCCGCGTCGGCGGGCGCGTGCGCCATCCCGTACTGCCCGGCGATCATCCCGGTGCGGGCGCTGGGCGGCCGCCCGCCCGGCCCGGCGGTCCGGCCGCGCGGCGACCGCGCCGGGGGCAGGGCCGTCATCCGCATCGGCGGCAGCCGGGTCCAGCTCCCCGCGCCCTGGCGGCTCTCGACGTAGCCCTCGGCGCGCAGCGCGTCGTAGGCGGAGGTGACGGTGGTGCGGCTGACGCCGAGCGCGGCGGCCAGGTCGCGTTCGGCGGGCAGCCGGGTGCGGACCGCCAGCCGCCCGTCCAGGACCAGGGCCCGCACGGCGCGGGCCAGCGCCGCGTAGAAGGGCCGTTCCGGCGGGACGTCGCCCAGCATCCGGGCCAGCTGCGGTCCGCTCACGTAACGCGCGCTCATGCAGACCACTTTTTCATATTGGCCCTTAAAAGAACAGGCCACTCTCCACCAGAATGATCGTGGCGACACGGCGTCCCCTCGACGGGACGCAGGTCGTCACCGCTTTGAGGGGAGTTCGAGAAATGGCCTTGATGACACGCCGCCTGGTGCAACTGTACGCGGGATTGGCCCTCTACGGACTGGGCATCGCGCTCCAGGTGGCCTCCACGCTGGGCAACGACCCGTGGGACGTGTTCCACCAGGGCCTGTCCCGGCGGTTCGGGCTGTCGATCGGGGCGTGGATCATCATCGCCGGGGCGCTGGTGATGCTGCTGTGGATCCCGCTGCGGCAGCGGCCCGGGCTCGGCACGGTCAGCAACGTGATCTTCGTCGGGCTGTTCGCCGACCTGTTCCTGTGGCTGCTGCCCGAACCGGGGGACCCGGCGATGCGCTGGACCTACCTGATCACCGCGATCGTGGTCGGCGGGTTCGCCACCGGCTGCTACATCGGCGCCGGGTTCGGCGCGGGGCCGCGCGACGGGCTGATGACCGGCCTGGCCGCGCGCGGCCACTCGATCCGGGTGGTCCGCACCGGCATCGAGGTGACCGTGCTGGCCGTCGGGTGGCTGCTGGGCGGCACCGTCGGGATCGGCACCCTGCTGTACGCGGTGGCGATCGGCCCGCTGGCCCACGTGTTCATCCCCATGCTGGCCGTGAAGACCCCGGTGAAGGAGGAGGCGCCGGTCGAGGCACCGCCGCAGCCCGCCGCCGCCTGACCCCGGCACCGGCCGGACGGCCCGCAGCCCCACCGGCTGCGGGCCGTTCCGCGTCCGGGGCGCCCGGGCAGTGCTCGGCCGGCGTTCGGCCGGTGCTCGGTCAGTGCTCGGTCAGTGCTCGGCGGCCAGGGCCGTCAGCACCGCCACGAAGTCGCTGGGAAGGACCAGGCGGCCGTCCTCGTACCGCAGGTGCAGCGCGGTGAGGTCTCCCCCGCGCCACCAGTACACGTGCGGGCTGAGCGACCCGGGACCGTCCTCGTGGGCGCGCAGGGCGTAGGCGTGGAGCTCCTCGGCGGCGGCGACCGCGGCCCGGTAACGGGTGCGCGGGTCGGCCCCGCCGGGGCGCAGCACGTGCGCGACGATCTGGCCGTGGGTGGGGGCGACCACCAGCGCGCCGTGCGGCCCGATCGGCAGGTACTCCTCCAGCCACGCCAGGTGGGTGGCGGTGTAGGAGGTCGTGCCGTGCAGCACCGACACCCGCACGCCACCCAGCGAGTGCTCGTCGTGCGTCAGCGGGCCGTCGGCGCGCACGTTGGCGCGGCCGAGCATGAACAGCGCGTCGCCCGAGACCGGCCAGCCGTGCATCTCCTCGGTGGTGACGGTCCGCACGGTGGTGGGGGTGTCCACGACCACCACCTCGACCAGGCCGGGCACGAACGGCCGGGACGCCAGCCCGCCGTTGTCGGCCTCGACGGGGTAGGCGCGGGTGCGCAGCAGGTGCTGGCCGAGGTCGAAGTCGCTGAGGTCGAGGGGCTCCTCGATCGCGGTGACGATGGTGGTGACGTGGTCCGACACCAGCGCGGGCCAGTCGTCGCGCGGCACCCGGCGGGCCAGCTGGCGCAGGTTGCGCACGCTGACGTGCAGGCGGGCGGCGCCCTCCAGCAGCACCGCGTCGGCCGACACCCGGCGGCAGGTGTAACCGAGGTTCTCGGCGACAAGGACCAGCAGCGAGTCGAGCGCGCCGTCCATGGTGGGGTCGTGGCGGACGTTCCGGCCGTTCATCGAGCGCCTCCCGGGAGGGGGACCAGGGTCAGAGCGTCGGCGTCGATCCGCACCGGAGCGCCGAGTTCCAGGGTGTGCTGGCGTGGGCCGTGCCCGGCCGGGACCCCGGCCAGCAGCGGCACGCCGAGCGGGCCGAGCCGCGCGGTGAACACCGCCGCCAGCTCGGCGGGGTCGCCGCATCCGTCCCACGAGCCCAGCGCGATCCCGGCCACACCGTCGAACCAGCCCGACTGCAGGAGCTGCACCAGCATCCGGTCGATCCGGTAGGGGGCCTCGGTGACGTCCTCCAGGAACACCACGCGCCCGGCGGCGGGGGGCGGGGCGTACGGGGTCCCCAGCAGGGCCGTCAGCATCGACAGCGTACCGCCGGTGAGCGGCCCCTCGGCACGGCCGGGGCGCAGCGCGGCGCTGCCGGTGACCGGCACGGGCGGGCCGCCGAACAGCGCGGCGCGGAACGACGCCGTGCTCGCGGCGTCCGGGTCGTCCGCCCCGAGCAGCCCGGCGACCATCGGGCCGAACGAGGTGGTGACCCCCAGCCGGTTCCCGAACGCCACGTGCAGCGCGGTCACGTCGCTGGAGCCGTGCAGCGGCTTGGGCCCGGCGGCGGCCAGCACGTCCCAGTCCAGCAGGTCCAGCAGCCGGGTCGCGCCGTAGCCGCCCCGGGCGCACACCACCGCGCGCACCCCGGGGTCGCACCAGGCGTCGGTCAGGTCGGCGGCCCGGTTGGCGTCGGTCCCGGCCAGGCCCTGCCAGCCGGCGCGGCGCGGCGCGCTGTCGTCGAGGTTCACGCTGTCCGGTACGTGCTTGGCGACGGTCACGTTCAGGCCCGTCGCGCGCAGCGCGGCGCACCCGGCGGCGAGCCGGCCGGGCTCGACGGGCCCGCTCGGCGCGACCACCGCGACCCGGTCACCGGGCCGCAGCCGGGGGTATGGACGTGGTGCTCCGCCCGGCCCGGCATGATCATCGCCGGCCGCCGGGTGAGCGCCCCCGCTCTGCAACCCGATCCCTCCTCGCATTACACCGTGTAGAGCTTGACAGGTGATCCCGACTGACGGAAGACCTCGGACCGATCAAGGTTCAGTTTTCAATGACAGCGCCACCAGCCGCGGAAGCGTCACACCTATCGGTTCTCGCAGCACGGCGTCGGCGACCGCGTCGTAGGGGGTGGGCTGGGCGTTGACTATCACCAGTCGGGCGCCGTGCTCGACGGCCTCCAGGCACAGTCCGGCGGCGGGCTGCACGGTCAGCGAGGTCCCCACCGCCAGGAACAGGTCGCAGGAGCGGGCGGCGTCGACCGCCGCGTCCAGCACGTCCTGCCGCAGCGGCTGCCCGAACGAGATCGTCGCCGACTTCTGGATGCCGCCGCACTCGGGGCACGGCGGGTCCTCCTCCCCCGCGTCGACCCGGGCCAGCACCTCCGGCATCGGCGTGCGCAGCCCGCAGACCAGGCACTCGGCCTCGCGCATGGTGCCGTGGATCTCCAGCACGTTCACCGAGCCGGCGCGCTGGTGCAGGCCGTCGATGTTCTGGGTGACCAGGGCGCGCAGGCGCCCGGAGCGTTCCAGGTCCACCAGGGCGGCGTGGGCGGCGTTGGGCTCGGCGTTCCAGGCGGGGTGGTCGCGGCGGGACCGCCAGGCGCGGCGGCGGACCTCCGGGTCGGAGATGTAGGCGCCGATCGTCGACAGGCGCTCGGCCGTGGGGTCCTTCGTCCAGACGCCCTGCGGGCCGCGGAAGTCCGGGATGCCGCTGTCGGTGCTGATCCCGGCGCCGGACAGCACGGTGATCGCCTCGGCTTGGCGCAACCACCGGCGCAGCGTCTGGGGAACGTCCATGGACCAAGGCTAGGCCCGGAACGCTCTATTCTGTTCCTCGTACACGGACGGGCCCCGGCACACGGGCGGGGCCCACGGAGCGTCGTGGAGGCGCCCTGTCCCCGAAGGTGTCAGACTGGTCGCCGGTATGAGGACGACGCCGCACATCCTTGTGATCCACGGCACCAAGGTCCGCCGCCCGGTGTTCATCCTGGGCGCGCCCCACTCCGGTGCGGACCTGCTGGCCCGTGCGATCAAGCGGTCCCCCGGGTTCCATCTGACCGCGGGCCGCCCGAGCGTGCTGCGCGTCACCTACGCCTTCGCGCGGCGGCCGTCGATCGCCACCGAACGGGTGGTGGGCGCGGCCCGCGTGCTGCGCGACGCCTACGCCGAGTCCTGGCAGATCTCCGCGCGGTCGTGCGCCGAGTGCCCGCCCGAGTGCCGCGAGCTGGCCGGGCTGCCGCGCCGCGCCGGGGCGGTGCGGCGCGACGCCCCGGCCGGGGACCCGTCGGGGCCGTGCGTGGAGTCGAAGGTGGTGCACCGGTTCGCCGACGCCTCCCCCGACCTGCTCTACAGCGCCGACGTGCTGCTGGACGCCTTCCCCGACGCCCAGCTGCTCCAGGTGATCCGGGACGGCCGGGACGTGGTCGCCGAGATGCTCGGCGACGAGCGCTGCCTGGCGTGGTTCAAGCCGGGCCTGGCGAACCTGGAGACGGTGTTCCCCAACCCGTTCCTGGGGGTGGAGGACCTGGGCGAGCGCGAGCGCTGGTCGCGCGCGGCGACGGCGGTCAAGTGCGCGCTGCGGTGGCGTGGAGCGGTCCGGCTCAGCGCCCGGCTGCGGGCGCAGACCCCCGACGACCAGCTCTACACGGTCCGGTACGAGGACCTGGTCCACCACCCGAGCCGCATCGCCGACGACGTGTCGGCGTACCTGGGCGCCCCGATCTCGCGGGGCACCGTGGCGGGGCTGGTCCGCCCCCGCGACCGGGAGGCGGCCGAACCCCGCACGGGCGTCTGGCGCGAACGCCTGTCACCGCGTCAGCTCGTCCAGGTCGAGAAGGTCGCCGGAGCGGAGCTGAAGCGCCTGGGCTACCGGCTCAGCGACGGTGAATGACGGCGCGGGCGAGCTCGCGGGGCTTCGGGGCCGTCTCCGGGCCCAGCCGCCAGCCGAGGGCCACGCCCGCCGCGCCGAGCCCGGCCAGCAGGACGGCGTAGCGGCCGGGACCGCTCTTGACCAGCTGCTCCGGACGGATCGTCGGACGCACGCTGTTCCCCTCTCTGTCACGGACCTTTCGTGGGGCTCCGTACCAATCTGACGCTCGCAGATGGACGTCTGGTTTCCGCTCCGGCTCACCGAAGGGAAGACAAGGAAACCGCATTCTGTGGCGTGCGTCACGTGTTTCGGAGGGGACGCGCGTGGCGGATGGGACGGCCCGTATGACGGGTCGCGCGGCGGGTCAGTCGGCCGTCAGGGCCCTGGCCGCCTCGGGCCCGTCGGTGGGCCCGCCGGTGGGTCCGTCGGAGGACCCGTCCTGGCGGGCGAACTGGGTGCGGTACAGCTCGGCGTACAGGCCGCCGCGCAGCAGCAGCTCCTCGTGGCGCCCGCGCTCGACGATCCGGCCGTCGTCGACCACCAGGATCTGGTCGGCCTCGCGGACCGTGGACAGCCGGTGCGCGATCACCAGGGAGGTGCGGCCGGCCAGCGCGGTGGCCAGGGCCCGCTGCACCGCCGCCTCGGACTCGGAGTCCAGGTGGGCGGTGGCCTCGTCCAGCACCACCACCGAGGGGGCCTTCAGCAGCAGCCGGGCGAGGGCCAGGCGCTGCTTCTCTCCGCCCGACAGCCGGTAGCCGCGGTCGCCGACGACGGTGTCCAGGCCGTCGGGCATCGCCGCGACCAGGTCGCCGATCTGCGCGGCCTCCAGGGCCTCCCAGATCTCCTCGTCGGTGGCGCCGGGACGGGCGTAGGCGAGGTTGGCGCGGATGGTGTCGTGGTAGAGGTGGGCGTCCTGGCTGACGACGCCGACGCGGTCGCGCAGCGACTCCAGGGTCACCTCGCGCACGTCCCGCCCGCCGATCCGCACCGCGCCGCCGGTGACGTCGTAGAGCCGCGACACCAGGTGGGTGATCGTGGACTTGCCCGCCCCGGACGGGCCGACCAGCGCGACCAGCTGGCCGGACCCGGCGGTGAACGTCACGTCGTGCAGCACCTCCCGCGAGGTGGCGGCCTCGGCGCGGGCGATCGACTCCAGGGAGGCCAGCGACACCTCCTCGGCGGCCGGGTAGCGGAACGACACGTGGTCGAACTCCACGGCGGGCGCGGCGCCCGCGGCGCCGTCGAGGGGCCGGGCGTCCGGCCCGTCGTCGATCAGCGGCTTCAGGTCCAGCACCTCGAAGACCCGGTCGAAGCTGACCAGGGCGGTCATCACGTCGACGTGCACGTTGGACAGGGCGGTGAGCGGCCCGTACATGCGGGTCAGCAGGGTCGCCAGCGCCACCAGCGTGCCGAGCTGGAGGGCACCGCCCACGGCCAGGAGCCCGCCGACGCCGTAGACCATGGCGGTGGCCAGCGCGGCGACCAGGGTGAGGGCGGTGAAGAAGACCCGGCCGTACATCGCCGCCACGACGCCGATGTCGCGGACGCGGGCGGCGCGCTGGGAGAAGTCGCGCTCCTCGTCGGCGGGGCGGCCGTAGAGCTTGGCGAGCATCGCCCCGGCGACGTTGAACCGCTCGGTCATCAGCGAGCTCATCTCGGCGTCCAGCTGCATCTGCTCGCGGCTGATCGCCGACAGGCGGCGGCCGACCCACTTGGCCGGCAGGATGAAGATCGGGAGCAGCAGCAGCGCGATCAGCGTGACCTGCCAGGACAGCACCAGCATGGTGCCCAGCACCAGGACCAGGCTGAGCACGTTGGACACCACCGAGGACAGGGTCGTGGTCAGGGCGCGCTGCGCGCCGATCACGTCGCTGTTGAGCCGGGAGACCAGCGAGCCGGTCTGGGCGCGCATGAAGAACGCGACGGGCTGGCGCTGCACGTGCCCGAACACCTGGGTGCGCAGGTCGTAGATCAGCCCCTCGCCGATCCGGGCCGAGTACCAGCGCTGGGCGAGCCCGAGCACCGCCTCCACCAGCGCCAGGCCGGCGACGGCGAGCGCCAGCCCGACGACCAGGCCGTGGTCCTTCGGCACGATGCCCTTGTCGATGATCGCCTTGAGCAGCAGCGGGTTGGCCACCACGATCACGGCGGCCAGCGAGTTGAGGGCCAGGAACAGCACCAGCTCGCGGACGTAGGGCCGGGCGTAACCCGCGATCCGCCGTACCGTTCCGGGCTTGAGCTTCTGCTTGGTCACCGATCCGTCGCGCCGGAACGAGGCCATCACCTGCCACCCGTTGCCGGGCATCGTCACTGCGGCCTCCGTAGGGGTCCGGGCGCGTCCGCCCCGCCGACCGCGGCGAACGCGCGTGTAATCAAGTAAGCATTCCAGTCTCCCCGAACAACACCGTGCGCGCCCGCCCCCTTCCCGCCGACGCACGCCATCCCGAATGTCCAGGTCCGGCAGGTGTACCCGGCTATATGGACTTTGTCGCAAGGGCCCGATAAATATGATCAGCAACTTCCGGCTCACTCCCCCCTGGAGCCCTTGTGAGACAACGCCTCCTGCGCGGCGGCGCGGGCGCGGTCACCCTCGCGTCCGCCCTGTTCGCCACGACCGCCCTTCCGGCGGGGGCCGCCCCCACCCCGGCGACCCCCAAGATCAAGGTGAGGAACGGCGAGACCCAGCCGGTCTTCTCCCGCGCCGACGCGGTGACCCAGACCGTCGACGTCGAGACCACGGTCGACAGCGACCGCGACGGCGTGCGGGACCGGGTGCGGATGCGGCTGATCCGGCCCAAGGAGACCGACGCCGGTCTCAAGGTCGCCACCATCATCGAGCCCAGCCCCTACTGGGCGGGCACCCACGACGTGCCGATGCACCCGGTCGACATCGACGGGGTGCAGCGGAAGGGCCGGGCCGCCGCCAAGCGGAACCTGGCCGAGGTGTTCCCCGGCTACCTGGACAACTACTACGTCCCGCGTGGCTACGCGGTCGCCCAGGTCGACAGCATCGGAACCGGCGGCTCCACCGGCTGCCCGACCTCCGGCGACCGGCAGGAGCAGGCCGGGGCCCGGGCCGCGGTGGACTGGCTGAACGGCCGCGCCCGCGGCTGGTCCCCCGACGGCGCGCCGGTGAAGGCCGCCTGGTCCACCGGCAACGTCGGCATGACCGGCCAGTCCTACAACGGCACCCTGCCGAACATGGCCGCCGCCACCGGCGTCAAGGGCCTGAAGGCCATCGTCCCGGTCGCCGCCATCTCCAGCTGGTACGACTACTACCGGGCCAACGGCGGCGTCGTCGCGCCCTACGAGTTCCAGGGCGAGGACCTGGACGTGCTCGCCAAGGCCGTGCTGACCCGGAAGAACCCCGAGGTCTGCAAGCAGGTCATCGACGAGATCACGGCCAAGCAGGACCGCGTCACCGGCGACTACTCGAAGGTGTGGGCCGAGCGCGACTACGTCGGGGACGCGCGCAAGGTGACCGCCGCCGTCATGGTGGTGCACGGCCTCAACGACTGGAACGTCAAGGTCAAGCACTCCGTGCAGTGGTGGAACGCCCTCAAGCGGGCGGGCGTCCCGCGCAAGCTGTGGCTGCACCAGGCCAACCACGCCACCCCGGTCCGCTGGCGCGGCGAGGAGTGGATGCGCCAGACCGGCCGGTGGTTCGACCGGTTCCTCTACAACATCCCCAACGGGATCGACCGGGAGCCGCGCGTCGACATCGAGCGCGCCCCCGGCCAGTGGGAGACCGCCAGGGAATGGCCGGTCCCCGGCACGCGCACCGTGGGCCTCGCGCTGAACGCCGGTCCGAACGGCCAGCCCGGCGCGCTGTCGCCGCGACCCCGCGGGGGCGCCCCCCAGGCGTTCACCGACCAGGGCCGCACCCGCACCGCCGAGCAGCTGGTGGTCAACGAGAACCAGGCCGACCCCAACCGGCTGGCCTACCTGACCGGCGCGCTCAAGCGGCCGGTGCGCATCAACGGCACGCCGAGGGCCGCGTTCCGCGCGTCCCTGGACGGCCGCTCGCCGTACCTGACGGCGCTGCTGGTGGACTACGGCACCGACACCCGGCCGACCGGGCGCCGCGCCAACACCACCGAGCAGTTCTGCCCCGGTGAGGGCGTGCCGGGCGACAGCGGGTGCATCCCCCGGCAGACCCACGTCACCGAGACCGCCCCCTACAAGATCATCACCCGGGGCTGGCTGGACGTGCGCAACCGGTACTCGATCTCCCGCGAGACCCCGGTCCGGCCCGGCAGGCTCTACGACCTGAGGTGGGACTTCGAGCCGACCGACTACGTCGTCAAGCCGGGCCACCGCCTCGGCGTGATCGTCCTGTCCACGGACTACGACTACACGCTGCGGTACACCCCCGGCACGAAGGTCACCGTGCAGCCGGGCGCCTCGAAGGTGCTGCTGCCGCTGGCCCGCGGCGGCCGGGAGGCGCTGAAGTAGGCGTGCTGGAGTAGGCGAGCATGGCGACGGCCCGGACCTGCGCGGTCCGGGCCGTTCGCATGTCGTGGGGTCAGCCCTGGCGCCGGGCCTCGGCCATCTCGCGCAGGCGGCCGATCTGCTCGCGGCGCTCGGCGGCGCACTGCTCCGCGAGGGTGTTCTCGGTGGCCTCCAGCAGCAGCCGCTTGGTGGCGACGGCCGCGCCGGGGTTGACCGCCAGCAGCGAGCCGACCAGCTCCCTGACGGCGTCGTCGAGGCCCTCGCGCGGCACCACGATCTCGGCGAGGCCGAGGCGCCGGGCCTCCTCGGCCAGGACCGTGCGGGCGGTCAGGCACAGCTCCAGCGCCCGGTTCACCCCGACGATCTCGACCAGGGGCTTGGTGCCGGTGAGGTCCGGGACCAGGCCGAGCGCCGGCTCCTTCATGCACAGCTTCACGTCGTCGGCCGCGACGCGGATGTCACAGGCCAGCGCGAGCTGGAACCCGCCGCCGATGACATGGCCGTGGATCGCCGCGACCGTGACGAACCGCGGGTCGCGCAGCCAGGTGTAGCCCTCCTGCAACTCGGCGATGAACGCGTCCGAGGCGGCGAAGTCGCTCCCGTCGGGCAGCGACTCCCCCGAGCCGCCGGAGAACATCGACAGGTCGATGCCGGCCGAGAACGAGGGCCCCTCGCCGCGCAGCACGACCACCCGCACCTGCGGGGGCAGGGACCGGCCGATGCGCGCCAGGCCGCGCCAGGTGGCGAACGTCATGGCGTTGCGGCGCTCGGGCCGGTCCAGGACGACGGTCGCGACCGCCCCGTCCACCTCCAGACGCAGGCCGGCCTCGGCCAGGTCCGCGGCCGGTTCCATGACCGGTTCCGGCCGCGGGCTCCCACTCCTCGCGTCCACCATGACGCTTCCTTTCCGCCAGTGCGGCGTCACCTGCCAGTGACGCCGTTCCCTCGTGCACGGCGGCAGGAAGGCCTCACCCGATCGCCGGGCGACCGGGCGGTGCCGCCGATCCGCCGCCGCGACCGAACCCTACTCGGTCGGCCGCGACGGCGGATCGGGCGGTGCGCTCATCCGGGGGTTCGACGTCCGTTCAGGACTTCTTGCCACGGGTCGCGCCGCCGCGACCACGCAGGTTGACACCGGACTCGGTGAGAATCCGGTGGATGAACCCGTAGGAGCGGCCGGTGGCGGCTGCCAACGCGCGGATGCTCTCGCCGGAGTCGTACCTCTTCTTGAGTTCCGCCGCCAGCTTGTCGCGCTCGGCACCGGTCACGCGGGTGCCCTTCTTGAGGGTCTCGGCCACGAGTACCTCCCGTAGTGATGTGGTGACCGCTGCGTTATCCCCCGCCATGATCAGTCATTCCCGCGCGTTCGGCTACCCACTCGGCCAGAAAAGATCTGCCGAAGCCGATCTGCAGGTCACGCCAGGGCCACCAGATCGGAAAACTCATCACTCCAGATGTCTTCCACACCATCGGGCAGCAAAATCACTCTTTCCGGTCGGAGCGCCTCCACCGCGCCCTCGTCGTGCGTCACCATCACGATCGCTCCGGTGAAGGTGCGCAGCGCCGCGAGGATCTCCGCGCGGCTGGCCGGGTCGAGGTTGTTGGTGGGCTCGTCCAGCAGCAGGACGTTGGCGCTGGAGACCACCAGCGTCGCCAGGGCGAGCCGGGTCTTCTCGCCGCCCGACAGCACCCCGGCGGGCTTGTCGACGTCGTCGCCGGAGAACAGGAACGACCCCAGGATCTTGCGGACCTCCACCGGCGCCAGGTCCGGCGCGGCCGACTGCATGTTCTCCAGCACCGAGCGCTCGGTGTCGAGGGTCTCGTGCTCCTGGGCGTAGTAGCCGATGCGCAGCCCGTGCCCGGCGACCACGCCGCCGGTGTCGGGCTTGTCGACGCCCGCCAGGATGCGCAGCAGGGTGGTCTTGCCGGCGCCGTTCAGGCCGAGGATGACGACCCGGCTGCCCCGGTCGATGGCCAGGTCCACATCGGTGAAGATCTCCAAGGATCCGTACGATTTCGACAAACCCGTAGCGGTGAGGGGGGTTTTGCCGCACGGCGCCGGATCCGGGAACCGGATCTTGGCCACCTTGTCGGACTGCCGCTCCCCCTCGACCCCGGCCAGCAGCTGGCGGGCGCGGCGGTCCATCTGCTGGGCGGCCTTGGCCTTGGTGGCCTTGGCGCGCATCTTGTCGGCCTGGCTCAGCAGCGCCGACGCCTGCCGCTGGGCGTTGGCGGACTCGCGCTTGCGGCGGCGCTCGTCGGTCTCGCGCTGCTCCAGGTACTTCTTCCAGCCGACGTTGTAGATGTCGATCACCGAGCGGTTGGCGTCCAGGTGGAACACCCGGTTGACGACGGCGTCCAGCAGCTCCACGTCGTGGCTGATCACGACCAGGCCGCCCTGGTGCGACTTCAGGTAGTCGCGCAGCCACACGACCGAGTCGGCGTCCAGGTGGTTGGTGGGCTCGTCCAGCAGCAGCGTGTCGGCGTCGGAGAACAGGATCCGCGCCAGCTCGACGCGGCGGCGCTGGCCGCCCGACAGCGTGCCCAGCGGCTGGCCCAGCACCCGGTCGGGCAGGCCGAGGCTGGAGGCGATCGAGGCGGCCTCGGCCTCGGCGGCGTAGCCGCCGAGGATGTGCAGCCGCTCCTCCAGGCGGCCGTACTTGCGCACGGCCTTGTCGCGTTCGGTCCCGGTGGCGGTGGCCATCCGCTCCTCGGCCGCGCGCAGCTTGCGCATCACCTCGTCCAGGCCGCGCGCCGACAGGATGCGGTCGCGCGCCAGCTCCTCCAGGTCCACCCCGCGCGGGTCCTGCGGCAGGTAGCCGATGGTGCCCGAGCGGGTGACGCCGCCCTGCGCGGGCGTGGCCTCCCCGGCCAGGACCTTGGTGAGGGTGGTCTTACCGGCCCCGTTGCGGCCGACGAAGCCGACCCGGTCGCCGGGGTTGACCCGGAAGGTGGCGCCTTCGATCAGCAGCCGGGATCCGGCGCGCAGCTCGATGTCGTTGGCAATGATCACGGTGACGGAGCTCCCTGACGGACGGCTCGGCGGCGGACAGGCGGCCCGCGGGCGGCGCGGCCGCCGGGGGTCGGCGGCGCGGCGGGCACAAAACAGCGCGCCACGGGCCCATGGCCGCGACGCGCTCGAAGCCCTGTCAGCACAGGAGCGAAATCATCTGATCAGTGTACGTGACGCGGGCCGGGGCTCGGCCGGGTCCGGCCACATCGAATTTACTCGAACAACAGTGCGAACGGAGGGTGCCCGCGAGAGGATGGAACCGGCGAACACGCAGGTAGGAGACACGGGCAAGGCACGCAGACACGACGCGAGCGCGACAAAGGAGTGTGCGCAATGGTCCGGAACACGAGCAACGCGCCGGAGGGCACCCCCACCTGGCTGGACCTCGGGATCCCCGACATCGAGCGGGCCCGGCGGTTCTACGGGGGGCTGTTCGGCTGGGAGTTCCACGACGTGGGCCCCGAGGGCGGCCACTACCGGCTGTGCCTGAAGGACGGCCAGCAGGTCGCCGGGGTGATACGCAACGACGAGCCGGACGCCGACTACTGGTGGCAGATGTACTTCGCCACCGACGACTGCGACGGGACGCTCAAGCGCGTCACCGACGCGGGCGGCACCGTGGTGGCGCCCGCCGACGACGTGCTGGAGCAGGGCCGCATGGCGGTCGTGAAGGACCCGACCGGGGCGCAGTTCGGGCTGTGGCAGGGCCGCGCGCACATCGGCTCGGCGATCGTCAACGAGCACGGCTCGCTGCTGTGGAACGAGCTGCACACCGCCCGGGGGGAGCAGGCCCGGGAGTTCTACCGGGCGGTCTTCGGCCTCCAGGCGGAGCCGGTGGCCGAGGCGCCGGGCTTCGTGGTGCTCAGGCGGCCCGACGGGCGCTCCATCGGGGGCATCCAGGACGACCCGCGGGCGGCCCGGTCGACGTGGGTCACCTACTTCGCGGTCGACGACGTGGACGCGGCGCTGCGCGCGGTCCGGGACGGCGGCGGATCGCAGGTGAGCGAGCCGCTCGACACCCCGTGGGGTCGGTGGGCGACGGTCCGCGACCCGTTCGGGACGGAGTTCCGCGTGATGACCCCGGCCCCGGAGCCCGAGGGCTGACCCAGGGCCTCCGGGGACCGATCCGGATGTCCGGGAGGCGGCCGGGGCCGGTCGCCTCCCGGCCGTCACTCCTGGCGTTCGGCCGCCAGGCGCTGGGAGATCGTCTGGTTGAGGCGCTGGAGGCCGCCGACGCCGAGCATGCCGAGCTGGCCCTCCAGGTCGCGCAGCAGCGTGTCCTCGTTGGTGACGACCTCCGAGGACTGCATCAGCACGGTGCCCTGGCCGGTGAAGTCGAACTGGTGCTCCTCGCCGGAGGTCCCGCCGATCCCGAACAGGCCGCGCGCCATGCCGAGCACGCCGCGCATGTAGGAGTGGTCGTAGTGGTGGCACGGCGACGGGCAGTCGGCCCAGCCCAGCAGCGCCTGCGGGTCGACGCGGATCGGCGGCTCGACGAAGTGGACCGGGCCGTTGGAGGCGGCCACGAACCGGCCGGTGCCGATCAGGGTGAGGAACCCCGGGATGATCGACTGCTTGAGCTCCAGGCCCGGCTCGAACGCCAGCAGGTTGCCCGCGCGGATCGTCAGGTTGCCGTTGTCGAGGTCGAAGGAGTTGACGTCGAAGCCGCGGTCGGCCAGCACGAGCTTGCCCCGCCCCTGGGCGACGATCCAGTCGTGGGCGTACAGCGGGGAGTGGAAGTGGGCGCGCACCAGCTGGTCCAGCGGGCCCGCCGACAGGTTCTCGAAGTGGATGCGCCCGTAGTAGGCGATCATCTTGCCCTTCTGGGCGAACCACTGGCCGTCGAGGTCCACGCTGAAGGCGTAGGGGTTGACGTTGTCGTTGGACGGCAGCGTCGTCGCGTTGAACGTCGGGGTGCTCACGGTCAGATCTTCCTCTCACTGGCCTGCACGTAGACGACGCCCTGGCCGCTCAGCTGGAGCTGGAACGCCTCGCCCGAGCCGCGCCCGACCAGGTCCCGCAGGCCCACCGCCGTGGTGAGCTTGTTCTGCACCTGGCCGCGGTGGGCGACGTAGGCCTGCGGGTCCACGTGGACGGGCCGCTGCGGGGTGATGGGCAGCTCCATGACGCCGCCGTGCGACAGCAGCGCGCACGAGCCGCTGCCGGTGAGGGTGGTGGTGAACAGCCCCTGCCCGCTGACGGCGCCGCGCACGATGCCGCCGATGCCGCCCTGCTCGCCCATGAACATGGTGCCGACCTTCAGGGAGGCGTCGTGCACCAGGAGCCGGTCGGCCTCGACGTAGAGGGTGTCGCCGTGCAGGTCGATGACCTGCACGTGCAGCCCGGCGTGCCCGAACATCGCCGTGCCGTGCCCGGTGACGTGCATCATCACGGTGTGCTCGCCCGCCATCGCGCGGCCGATCGTGCCGGTGACGCCCTGCCCGGCCGTGGTCGTGGGCGCGAAGTTCACCTGGCCGGTGTAGGCGAGCATCGCGCCGCGCTTGCTGTAGACCTCCTGGCCCGGTGCGATCGGGACCTGGAGCATCTTCGAGTTGATCGACTGGTAACCGGGCATCAGATCTCCAGGATTCCGGTGCGTTCGGCGGGCTGCACGTAGACGATCCCGTGGCCCTGGTACCGGAACTGCACGCTCTCGCCCGACCCCTGGCCGAGCACGGTCCGCCAGTTCACGTCGGTGACCACGTCCTGCTGGAGCTGTCCCAGGTGGCCGACGTAGGCGTGCGGGTCGACGCACAGCGGCGTCTGGGGGGTGACCTCCAGGGCGATGGCCGGCCCGTGCGACAGGATCGCGGCGGTGCCGTGGCCCTGGACCTTGGTGGTGGCCAGTCCCTGGCCGGTGCCCATGCCGCGCAGGCCGACGAACTGCACGCCGGTCTGCAACTGCCCGTCCAGGGCCAGCAGGCTCTCGGACTCGGCGAACAGGGTGTCGCCGTTCAGGGGCACCAGGGTGACCTCGGTGGCCTCGCTGGCCAGGTAGACGGTGCCCTGGCCGGTGATCTCCATCAGCGTGATGCCCTCGCCCGCGATGCGGCGTTTGAGCGCGCCGCGCAGGCCCTCGCCGCCGGTCATTCCCTGCCGTTTGAAAGTCATCTGGCCCTCGTAGGCGACCATGGAGCCGTTCAGCGCCCTGATCGTCTCGCCGGCCAGATCGACGGCCAGCATCTTGGAGCCGTTCAATCGAAATTGCGCCACGGTCCAGAAACATACCCGTCGATCATGACGGCGGTCCGGCGCGCCGCGCTGTCCGCCTCCCCCGTCCGTCGGAGAGGATGTCGACCATGTGGATCGCGCCCGAACGCCGCAGTGCCAGCCGTTGGATCGTGCCCGGGCTCATCCTGGTCACCGGCGTCGCCGTGGCCGCCGTGCTGGCGGTCGACGACCGGATGACGACCGGGCTGATCGCGGGCGGGGTGCTGGCGGGGTACGCGCTGCTGCTGAGCACCCGCCGCAACGAGACGGGCAGGTCGTCCGGCGGGGCCTACGGCGGGCACCGCTCGCGCGCCCAGCTTCGGGCCGCGGCGGTGGCCGGGGACCTGGTGACGGTCGCGCTGGTCGGCGCGGTGGTGGTGGAGGCGCTGCGGGGCGGGGAGATCCTGCCGTACGCGTGGCCCGCGGCGCTGGCGGGCGTGGTGTACGGGGTCACCGCACTGTTCGGTGACAGCGGTCTGTGACGATCATGACCGGACGCTGTCGAAACGGTCCCCGCTCCGGGGAACACCGTGTGAATTCCACCTGACGACGGCCTTTGCGCCGGTTTTTTGGCGCATGATGCGGCTGTGTCAGCAGCCGTAGATGCCCTGGTTCCGGCGCGGGCGGCCTTCCGGCCGGTCGTCGATCTCGGCACCGGCGCGGTCGTGGCCGTCGAGGCGCACGCCGTTCCGCTGGACCCCCTCCCGGCCGACCCGGTCGCGCGGGACGTGCGGGCGGCGGTGGAGGCCGCGCACGCGGCCGCCGACCTCGGCACCCGGCTGCCGGTGCAGATCGGGGTGCGCGCCGAGACCCTGGCGCAGGGCGATCCGGTGCTGGCCGAGCTCCACCAGGGGCTGACCGCGACGGGCCGCCGGCCGCACGAGGTGATCCTGTCGGCGGGCGGCGGGTTCCCGCCGGCGCTGCGGCTCCCGGTGACGGCGGCGCTGCACGGGCTGCGGCGCGCCGGCTACCTGGTGGCGCTGGACGGGGTCGGCGCGGTGCACGCCCCGCTGGACCTGCTGGTGGACGTGGTCCCCTACCTGGTGCGGCTGGACGGGGAGCTGGCGCGCCGGGCGGGGGCGGACCCGCGCCGGGCGGCGCTGGTGACGGCGGTGGCGGAGCTGGCCGGCCGGATCGGCGCGCACCTGCTGGCGCCCGGCCTGACCGCCGAGGAGCACGTGCTGCGCGCCCGCGACCTGGGGGTGCGGCTGGTGCAGGGCACGGCGCTGGCGCCGCCGGAGTGGCGGCCGGGGATGCCGGTGACCGTCCCGGTGGCGGCGCGGGAGGAGCCGCGCGGGCCGCGGCCGGAGACGACGCTCGGGCCGCGGGTGTCGGAGTTCACGCTCCCGGCGGTCACGATGCCCGACACCGCCACCGCCGACGAGGTCCTGGCGGTGCTGACCGCCGAGGAGGGCGTGAGCGGCGTGGTGCTGGTGGACGAGCGGCGGCGGCCGGTCGCGACCGTGGACCGGGGCCGGTTCCTGCTGCGGCTGTCGGGGGCCTACGGGCACGCCCTGCACGCCCACAAGCCCGCCGCGCGGCTGGCCGACCCGCCCCGGACGGTGCCGCACACCGTCCCGGCGATCGCGGCGCTGCGGGCGGCGGGCAGCTCGGCCGGCGGCGCCACGGGCGGGGAGGGCGACCGGGTCTACGACGACCTGGTGGTGACCGACGAGGTGGGCCGGTGCGCGGGGATCGTCCGGGTCGCCGACCTGATCCGGGGCCTGACGCGCTGAGAGGGCCGTGAGGCGATCAACGCCCGCCCGGCGAGTCCGAGGTCGGGGACGCCCCGGAACGGCCGCCTGCGGCCACCTCCTGCGCGAGGATGGCCGCCTGGACGCGGCTGCGCAGCCCCAGCTTGGCCAGGATCCGGCTGACATGCGTCTTGGTGGTGGTCTCGGCCATGTCGAGGCGGCGCGCGATCTGCCCGTTGGACAGGCCCTCCCCCAGGCAGGCGAACACCTCGCGCTCGCGCGGGGTCAGCTCCGCCAGGCCCGGCGGGGCGGCGGGCGTGGCGGCGGGACGGCCCGCGAACTCGCCGATCAGGCGGCGGGTCACCTGCGGGGCGATCACCCCGTCCCCGGCCGCGACGGTGCGGACCGCCTCGACCAGGCGGTCGGCCTCGACGTCCTTGAGCAGGAACCCCGCCGCCCCGGCGCGCAGCGCCCCGAACACGTACTCGTCCACGTCGAAGGTGGTCAGCACCAGCACGTCGGCGACGCCCACCAGCTCCCGGGTCGCGGAGATCCCGTCCAGGTTCGGCATGCGGATGTCCATCAGCACCACGTCGGGCCGCAGGTGCCGGGTCAGCGCGACGGCCTCCTCGCCGTCGGCGGCCTCGGCCACCACCTGGACGTCGGGGGCGGCGTTGAGGATCAGGACCAGCCCGGCCCGCACCGCGGCCTGGTCGTCGGCCACCAACACCTTGATCATGCGCTCTCCGTCTCCCTCTCCGCCGGAGCCGGCACCGGCTCCACCGGCAGCTCCGCGCGCACCCGCCAGTGGCCGCCGTCGGGTCCCGCCGTGAACGTCCCGCCCAGCACCGACGCCCGTTCCCGCATCCCGATCAGCCCGGCGCCCGAGCCGGGCAGCCGGGCCCCGTCCCGCCCGAGCGGGCTGTCCACCGAGAGCGCGACCCGGTCGGGACGATACTCCAGCAGCACCCGGACGCGGCCGGGACCGGCGTGCTTGAGCGCGTTGGTCAGCGACTCCTGGACGATGCGGTAGGCCGCCAGCTCCACGGCGGCGGGCAGGTCCGGGGGCGTCCCCGCCACCTCCAGGCGGGCCGACAGGTCCGACCGGGCGGTGTGCGCGACCAGCCGTTCCAGCCCCGACAGGCGGGGCGCGGAGGGGGCGTCGGCGTCGGCCCCGTCGCCCTCCCGCAGCAGGGTGATCATGCGGCGCATCTCGGCGAGCCCCTGGACGCTGTTCTCCCGGATCACCTCCATGGCGCGGGTGACGCTCGCGCGGTCCATGTCGGGCAGCTTCAGCACCGCCGAGGAGTGCAGGGCCACGGCGCTGAGGTGGTTGGCGATGACGTCGTGCAGCTCGCGGGCCATGCGCGCGCGTTCGGCGTTGACGGCGCCGCGCCGGTCCAGCTCGGCCAGCCGCGCCACCTGCTGGGCGCGCAGCCGCTCGGCCCGCGCCCGGTCCCGGTGCTCCACCACGATCAGGCCGGTGAGCACCGGCGAGACCCAGGTGGTGCCCGCGACCGCGCCGACGATGACGCCGACCTTGTAGTCGCCGATGAGGGCCCAGCAGGTGACCGCCGTCAGGAGCCCGGCCGCCACGGTTCCCGCCAGCAGGCCCCGGTGCGCCCGGCGCGGGCCGTAGACGGTGCCGGCGTACAGGGCGTCGCTGTAGATGATCGCGCCGCCGAGGCTGGGGCCGACGTACAGCTCCAGCAGGTTGGCGGCGCTGGAGATCCCCAGCCCGGTCGCCGGGGCGGTGCGGCGCAGCAGCATGCCGACGCACAGCCCGGCCAGCGGGAGCAGCCGGACCTGCAGGGAGGGCGCGTGGTCCCGGTCCCAGGTGACGTAGCCGGACGCGAGCAGCAGCAGCACGCCCCCCACGAAGGCGCCCGACGCCAGCAGGGCGTCCTTGCCGGTGGTGAGGCGGCCGAGGGCCTCTCGGCGGATGGTGATGCGCACGGTCCCATCTCAGCATCCTCCGAACGCGCCACGCCTCCGCCGGGTGAAGGGGGGACGCCTACATCGTTCGAAGGACCCCCGATCTCGACGCCGGGGACGATGCCCCGGCCGGGCCCGCGTCCGACGATGGAACCGACGGTCAAGACGAGGGAGAACACCGTGCTGCTCGGCGTCATCGCCGCCTGTGAGGTCGGCTTCTGGATCATCCTGTTCGCCGGGCTGGCGGTCCGCTACCTGCTGCGGCGGCCCCGGCTGGGCGGGCTCCTGCTGCTGTGCGTGCCGCTGGTGGACGTGGTGCTGCTGACCACGACGGTCCTCGACCTGCGCGGCGGCGCGACGGCGAACTTCACCCACGGCCTGTCGGCGGCCTACCTGGGGTACTCGGTGGCGTTCGGCCACTCCTGGGTCAGGTGGGCCGACGCCAGGTTCGCGCACCGCTACGCGGGCGGCCCGCCGCCCACGCCCAAGCCGAAGCACGGCAGGGCCCGGATCCGCTACGAGTGGGTGGAGTTCGGCAAGGCGACGATCGCGTGGGCGATCGGCTGCGGCGTCCTGCTCGCCATGATCGTGATGGTGGGCGACCCGGAGCGCACCCGGGAGCTGATGGGCTGGGCGGCCCGCCTGACGGTGGTGCTGGCGATCTGGGCGATCTGGCCGGTCTCCTGGACGTTCTGGCCGTCCCGGTCCAAGGGGGACGAGCAGGCCCCCACCCCCGGGCCGCCCGCGTCGCGACGGTGACGACCGGCAGGTCGAACTCCCCGTCGCGGGCCTCGCCAGGACCAGGACGCGGGAGTGGGTGCCGGCGGTCGCGGTCGTCGAGGCGGCCGTGCGGCGCTGGGCGTGGGGGAACCCGGCCCGCTCCACCCCCGGGAACCAGTCGGCGGCAGGCCCCTGGGCCGCCACCGCTCGAACGGGACGCCGCTGCGGGCGGCCTCCCTCATCCCGGCGACCCACGGGACGCGGTCGTCGTCCAGGTTCCACGGCCCGGCGAGCACCCCGCCCGGGGCGAGCACCCGGTAGATCTCGGGAAGGGGTCTCCTCCGCGGCGCCGGGCGCGGCGGGGACGTCCGGGAGGCGGCGGCTCGGCTCGGCGGGCGTCCCGCCGCGCAGCAGGACCCGGTGAGCCTGCCGGTCCCGGCCCCGAGGTCGAGGACACGGCGGCCGGGGGCCGCCTCCAGGCACCAGCGCACAGCCGCCGCCGGGTAGTCGGGACGCTCCTCGGCGTACTGCGCCCCCGCCCGCCGGACGACCCGGCCCGGGCGACACAGGCATCTTCCGCTCATGGTCGATAAACGTTACGTTTCCGGCAAATGCCCTCGCCTTCCCCTCGTCCCACGTTCTGGGGCACGCTCGGACCGCCGGAACGGGCCGCGCTGCGCGAGCGCGGCCGGGACCAGAGCTTTCCGAGCCGTTCCGTGCTGGTCCACGAGGGCGACTCCTCCGACCATGTGATGATCATCATGGCCGGGTGGGCGAAGGTGTCCTCGGCGGCCTCCGACGGGCACGACGTCGTGCTCGCCGTGCGCGGCCCCGGCGATCTGGTGGCCGAGTCGGCGCTGCTGAGCGGGCGCCGCCGGTCGGCGACGATCACCGCGCTCGGCCCCGTCCTGGCGCTGGTGCTGACCGCCGAGCGGTTCGCGGCCTTCCTGGAGCGCCACCCGGCGGCCTGGCAGCGGGTCAGCGACACCTTCATCCGGCGCCTCGGGGACGCCGACCACCGCCTCCAGGCGCACGTGAGCGCGAGCGGCGGCCAACGGCTGGCGGCGCTGCTGGCCGACCTGGCCGAGCTGTCGGCCTACCACCGCCCGCCCGGCCCGAACGGCGCGATCGAGATCGGCCCCCCGCTGTCGCAGGAGGAGCTGGGCAGCTGGACCGACACCTCGCGGGAGACGGTCGCGCGTTCGCTGGCGGTGCTGCGCAGGCGCGGCCTGATCCACACCGGCTGGCGGCGCATCACCGTGCTGGACGTGGCGGGCCTGCGCACCTACGCCGCGTCCGACCTCGACTGACCCGGGCGGGGCCGTCGTGGGCCGGGCGGCCGAGCTTCCCCTCTCGGCCGCCCGACTCCCCCAGCCTAACGCGCCGGGCGCCCCGCCGCCCTCCGGTGCCGGGGAACGCGACGAGGCCGCGCCCCGGGCGGGGTGCGGCCTCGTGCGGCGTCGGGCGAGTGCCGGATCAGACGTTGAAGCCGAGGGCGCGCAGCTGGTCGCGGCCCTCGTCGGTGATCTTGTCGGGGCCCCACGGCGGCAGCCAGACCCAGTTGATCTTGACGTCCTGCACCAGGCCCTCCAGCGCGCTGTGCGCCTGGTCCTCGATCACGTCGGTGAGCGGGCAGGCGGCGCTGGTCAGGGTCATGTCCAGGGTCGCCACGCCGTCGCTGATGTCGACGCCGTAGACCAGGCCGAGATCGACGACGTTGATGCCGAGCTCGGGGTCGACGACGTCCTTCAGCGCCTCCATGACCTCCTCCTCGGGCGTGGCGTCGTCCTCCAGGCCCGGGGTGACGGCCGCGTCGGCCGTGTCAGCCGTCTCGGCCGTGTCAGCCGTCGGGGACTGCTGCTCGACCTGCTCGGTCTGCTCCTCCGCCTTCGCGGCGTCGGTGGCGGTGGTGTCGGTCATGATGCCTCTCCGAGAGCGCGGGCGGTCGCGTCCTTCCACGCCATCCAGGCGAGCAGGGCGCACTTGATCCGGGCGGGGTACTTGGAGACCCCGGCGAAGGCGATGGCGTCCTCCAGGACGTCCTCGTTCGGCTCGACGTCCTGGCCGCGTGACTGCATCAGCGCCAGGAACTCGTCGCCGACCTCCATCGCCTCCTTGACGGACTTGCCGATGACCAGGTCGGACATCACCGAGGCGCTGGCCTGGCTGATGGAGCAGCCCATGGCGTCGTACGAGACGTCGGCGACGGTGGCGTCCCGTCCCTCGCCCTCCAGGTGCACGCGCAGCGTCACCTCGTCGCCGCACGTCGGGTTGACGTGGTGCGCCTCGCCCTCGAACGGCTCCCGCAGCCCCTTGTTCAGGGGGTTGCGGTAATGATCCAGGATGACCTCCTGGTACATCGCCTCGAGCTGCATGGACTTCCTTTCTCACGCGGTCCCCCGAACTACAACCGGGGGACCGCCCGGGCTGTTCCTCAGGCGGTGCCGAAGAACTTCTGGGCCTGGCGGACGCCGTCGGCGAGGGCGTCGATGTCGGCCAGGGTGTTGTGCACGTAGAAGCTGGCGCGGGTGGTCGCCGGGATGGAGTACCGGCGGCAGATCGGCCACGCGCAGTGGTGGCCGACCCGGACCTCCACGCCCAGCTCGTCCAGGACCTGGCCGACGTCGTGCGGGTGGATGTCGTCGACGGTGAACGACACCGCCCCGCCCCGCGCCTCGGTGGTGCCCGGACCGATGATCCGTACACCCGCGATGTCCGACAGCCGCTCCAGCGCGTACCCGGTCAGGGCCAGCTCGTGGTCGTGGACGCGGTCCATGCCGATCTCCGACAGGTAGTCCACGGCCGCGCCGAGCCCGACGACCTGGGCGACGTTCGGGGAGCCCGCCTCGAACCGCTGCGGCGGCGGCATGAAGGTGGAGCCCTCCATCCGCACGACCTCGATCATCGAGCCGCCGGTGATGAACGGCGGCATCGCCTCCAGCAGCTCGCGGCGGCCCCACAGCACGCCGACGCCGGTCGGGCCGAGCATCTTGTGCCCCGAGAAGACCAGGAAGTCCACGCCGAGGGCGGTCACGTCGACCGGCATGTGCGGCACCGACTGCGCGGCGTCCACGATCACCAGCGCGCCGACCTCGCGGGCCCGCCGGGCGATCAGCTCGACCGGCGGGACGGTGCCCAGCACGTTGGACTGGTGGGTGAGCGCCACCAGCCTGGTGCGCTCGTTGACCAGCTCGTCCAGGCCGTCCAGGTCGAGGCGGCCGTCGTCGGTGAGGCCGAACCAGCGCAGCGTCGCGCCGGTGCGCAGGCACAGCTGCTGCCAGGGCACCAGGTTGGCGTGGTGCTCCATCTCGGTCACGACGATCTCGTCGCCGGGACCGACCTTGAAGCGCTCGGCCTCGGGGCCCGCGGTGGCGGCGTTGCTCATCGCGTACGCCACCAGGTTGATGCCCTCGGTCGCGTTCTTGGTGAACACGATCTCGCCGGGGACCGCCCCGACGAACGTGGCGATCCTCGTGCGGGCGCCCTCGAACGCGTCGGTGGCCTCCTCGGCCAGCAGGTGCGCCCCGCGGTGCACGGCGGCGTTGTGCCGTTCGTAGAACTCCCGCTCGGCGTCCAGCACCGCCCGCGGCTTCTGCGAGGTGGCGCCGGAGTCGAGGTAGATCAGCGGGCGGCCGCCACGGACGGTCCGCTGAAGGAGCGGGAAGTCCTTCTTGATCTCCTCGGGCAGCAAGGTCATCGGCTACACGCCCGCCTTCACGTACTTCTCGTAGCCCTCGTTCTCCAGCTCCTCGGCCAGCTCGGGGCCGCCCTGGGCCACCACGCGGCCGCCGGCGAACACGTGCACGAAGTCCGGCTTCACGTAGCGCAGGATGCGGGTGTAGTGCGTGATCAGCAGGACGCCGGTGTCGCCGGTGCCCGAGAACCGGTTGACGCCCTCGGAGACGACCTTCAGCGCGTCCACGTCCAGGCCGGAGTCGGTCTCGTCCAGCACCGCGATCTTCGGCTTGAGCATCTCCAGCTGGAGGATCTCGTGGCGCTTCTTCTCACCGCCGGAGAAGCCCTCGTTCAGGGAGCGCTGGGCGAACGCCGGGTCGATGGACAGCGCGTCCATCGCGGCCTTCATCTCCTTGGAGAACTCGCGCAGCTTCGGGGCCTCGCCGCGCACGGCGGTCACGGCCGAGCGCAGGAAGTTCGACACCGACACGCCCGGGACCTCGACGGGGTACTGCATCGCCAGGAACAGGCCGGCGCGGGCGCGCTCGTCGACGCTCATCTCCAGGACGTCCTCGCCGTCCAGGGTGACCGAGCCCGAGGTGATGGTGTACTTCGGGTGCCCGGCGATGGCGTAGGCGAGGGTGGACTTGCCGGAGCCGTTCGGCCCCATGATCGCGTGGGTCTCGCCCGCCTTCACGGTCAGGTCGACCCCGCGCAGGATCTCCTTGGTCTCTTCGCCGTCGCCGACGGAGACGTGGAGGTCGCGGATCTCAAGCGTGGCCATATCTGTAACGCTCTCTCGTATGTCTCTCGGGTGTCAGTCTTCGGAGCCGAGCGAGACGTAGACGTCGCCGTCCTCGACCTTCACCCGGTAGGTGGCGACCGGCTGCGTCGCCGGCGGGTTGGTGGGCTTGCCCGTGCGCAGGTCGAAGCAGGACCCGTGCAGCCAGCACTCGATGGTGCCGTTGTAGATCTCGCCCTCGGACAGCGAGACCTCGGCGTGCGAGCAGATGTCGTTGACCGCGAACACGTCGTCGCCGGTGCGCACCAGCGCGACGGGGGTGTCGTCGACCTCCACGGCCAGCGCCCCCTCGGCGGGGATCTCGGCCAGCGGGCACACCTTCACGAACTCGCTCATCGGGACAGCTCCGCCTCGATCGCCTCTTCGACCTTGACGCGCACGTCCTCGACCTCGATGCGCTCGATGAGCTGGCCGAGGAACCCGCGCACCACCATGCGCTTGGCCTCGTCGGCGGGGATGCCGCGGGCCTGCAGGTAGAACAGGTGGTCGTCGTCCAGGCGGCCGGACGCCGAGGCGTGGCCGGCGCCGGCGACCTCACCGGTCAGGATCTCCAGGTTCGGCACCGAGTCGACCCGCGTGCCGTCGGTGAGGACGAGGTTGCGGTTCAGCTCGTAGGTGTCGGTGCCCTCGGCCTCGGCGCGGATGATCACGTCGCCGATCCAGACCGCGTGGGCGTCCTGGTCCTGCAGCGCGCCCCGGTAGTCGACCCGGCTGCGGCAGTGGGGACCGGTGTGGTCCACCAGCAGGCGGTGCTCCAGGTGCTGGCCGCCGTCGGCGAAGTACACGCCGTACAGCTCGGCGTCGCCGCCGGGCGCGGTGTAGGCCACCGACGGGGAGATGCGCACCAGGTCGCCGCCCAGGCTGATGTTGTGCGACACGAAGCGCGCGTCGCGGCCCAGCCTGGCGTGCTGGTGGGACACGTGCACCGCGTCGTCGGCCCAGTCCTGGAGGCTGATCACCGACAGGGAGGCGCCGTCGCCGACGACGAACTCGACGTTGTCGGCGTAGGTCGCCGAGCCGCGGTGGCTCAGCACGACGGTGGCGCGGGCGTGCCGCTCCACCACGATCGTGGTGTGGCCGTAGGAGGCGCCCTCGACGGACTCGCCGCGGCGGCGGATCACGACCGGGGCCGCGACCTCGGTCTCCTTCGGCACCGTCACCACGACGGCCTCGGTGAACGCGCTCCACGCCTGCGCGCTGACGCGGTCGGCGGGCACGTACGCCTTGCCGAGGCGCTCGTCGTCGCGGCCGACCGTCTCGACGGTCACCTCGCCCGGCGCGTCGACCTCGACGAGGATCTTGCCGTTGGCCTCCGCGGTGCCGTTGTGCAGGCCGCGCAGCCGGCGCAGCGGGGTGAACCGCCACTCCTCCTCGCGGCCGGTGGGCACCTCGAAGTCGGCCACCTCGTACGACGCCTTCTCGTGCAGCGTCGAGAGAGGCTTGGTCTCCAGCCCCATCAGCCGACGGCTCCTTCCATCTGCAGCTCGATGAGCCGGTTCAGCTCAAGGGCGTATTCCATGGGCAGCTCGCGAGCGATCGGCTCGACGAAGCCGCGGACGATCATCGCCATGGCCTCGTCCTCGTTGAGGCCGCGGCTCATCAGGTAGAACAGCTGGTCCTCCGACACCTTGGAGACGGTCGCCTCGTGGCCCATCTCCACGTCGTCCTCGCGGACGTCGACGTAGGGGTAGGTGTCGGACCGGCTGATCTGGTCGACCAGCAGGGCGTCGCACTTGACGGTGGACTTGGAGCCCGCCGCGCCCTCCTGGATCTGGATCAGACCCCGGTAGGAGGTGCGGCCGCCGCCGCGCGCCACCGACTTGGACACGATGGTCGAGGAGGTGTTGGGCGCCGCGTGCACCATCTTGGCGCCGGCGTCCTGGTGCTGGCCCTCGCCCGCGAACGCGATCGACAGCGTCTCGCCCTTGGCGTGCTCGCCCAGCAGGTACACCGCCGGGTACTTCATGGTGACCTTGGAGCCGATGTTGCCGTCGACCCACTCCATGGTCGCGCCCTCGTAGGCGACGGCGCGCTTGGTCACCAGGTTGTAGACGTTGTTCGACCAGTTCTGGATGGTCGTGTAGCGGACGCGGGCGTCCTTCTTCACGACGATCTCGACCACGGCCGAGTGCAGCGAGTCCGACTTGTAGATCGGCGCGGTACAGCCCTCGACGTAGTGCACGTACGAGCCCTCGTCGGCGATGATCAGGGTCCGCTCGAACTGGCCCATGTTCTCGGTGTTGATCCGGAAGTAGGCCTGGAGCGGGATCTCCACGTGGACGCCCGGCGGGACGTAGATGAACGAGCCGCCCGACCACACCGCGGTGTTCAGCGCGGCGAACTTGTTGTCGCCGACCGGGATCACCGTGCCGAAGTACTCCTGGAAGATCTCCGGGTGCTCGCGCAGGCCGGTGTCGGTGTCGACGAAGATGACACCCTTCTCCTCAAGGTCCTCACGGATCTTGTGGTAGACGACCTCGGACTCGTACTGGGCGGCGACACCGGCGACCAGGCGCTGCTTCTCGGCCTCGGGGATGCCGAGCTTGTCGTAGGTGTTCTTGATGTCCTCGGGGAGTTCCTCCCAGGACGCCGCCTGCTTCTCCGTGGAGCGCACGAAGTACTTGATGTTCTCGAAGTCGATGTCCGACAGGTCCGAGCCCCAGGCGGGCATGGGCTTCTTGTCGAACAGCCGCAGCCCCTTGAGGCGCAGGTCGAGCATCCACTCAGGCTCGTTCTTCTTGGCCGAGATGTCGCGGACGACGTCCTCGTTCAGGCCGCGCTTGGCCGAGGCGCCCGCGGTGTCAGGGTCGGCCCAGCCGAACTTGTACCTGTCGAGCCCTTCCAGCTCAGGGTGGGCTGCAGTAGTCATAGGGAGGTCCTCCCGGACTCCTCGTCATCAGTGTTCTGACCGTCGGCCGCGTGCCCCTCGCACAGGGAACGCGAACTGACGTGGGTGGTGCAGATGCCGTCGCCGTGCGCGATCGTGGCCAGCCGCTGGACGGGGAGTCCCAGCAGCCGGCTGAACGCCTCGGTCTCGGCCTCGCACAGCTGCGGGAACTCCGCGGCCACGTGCGCGACCGGGCAGTGGTGCTGGCACAGCTGTTCGCCGCCGCCCGGCTGGGGGGCCTTGGCGGCGGCGGCCGCGTAGCCGTCGCCGGACAGGGCCTCGGCCAGGGTGCGGACCCGCTGGTGGGGCGGGGCCGCCTGGACGACCGGATGGTAGCGGCGTTCGAGGTCGGCGATCTGGCGCCGGGCGAACTCGGCGACCGCCTGCTCCCCTGCCGTCTCGGCCAGGAAGCGCAGGGCGCTGGTCGCCAGGTCGTCGTAGGCGTGCACGAAGGCGCTGCGCCCGGCGTCGGTGATGGCGAACCACTTGGCCGGACGGCCTCGGCCCCGCTGGGCCTGCGGCCGGGCCCGCCGCACCTCGATCATGCCCTCGGCGAGCAGGGCGTCCAGGTGGCGGCGGATCGCGGCGGGGGTCAGCCCGACGCGGTCGCCCAGCGCGGAGGCGGTGATCGGTCCGTGTTCGAGAATGAGCCGGGCCACGCGCGCGCGGGTGTCCCGCTCGCCCTGGCCGGCGACCGACGGCAGGCCGACCGGCCGCGCGGGGGCGGCGGTGGCACGCGTCGGGTTCTCGCTCACGTTTTTCACAACATCAGTGTGCCGTAATTCCTTCCCGGCCACCAACCGAATGACGATGTCGTACCTCACGCAGGTAAGCCTTACCTAACCTGCGGTTTCGTCTCCCCCGAAGCGTCAACGGCGCCGTTTCCCATCCCATTCCGGGCACCGTGCCAGCGCATCCACACATACACCGGAATTCCCGCCAGCAACAGCAGCACCCCCTGGTACACCGCCGCGTATCCGGCCCCGGCGACCAGCCAGAACGTGAACGCCATCGCGACCAGCGTGACGGCCAGATCGCGGCCGAGCCGGGCGGGCGCCACCGGCGTCCCCCGCGGCTCCCGGTCGGTCAGCAGCCACAGCAGTTGCGCCGCGGCCGAGAACACGTACGGGATCGCGGCGGTGAACGTGGTCAGCAGCGCCAGCGCGGTGAACGCGGCCCGCAGCCCGCCGGTGTAGTTGGCGAGCGTGATCAGCGAGGCCAGCGCCCCGGAGGCCACCACCCCGATCCACGGCACGCCGCGGCCGTTGCGGCGGGCGAACACCGCCGGGAACAGCCCGTCCCGCGCGGCGGCGTAGGGCATCTGCGCGCTGATCAGGGTCCAGCCGACCAGGGTGCCCGCGCCGGAGACCACGGCGGCGGCCGCCATCAGCGTCCCGGCGGCCTCTCCCCCGCCGAAGATGGCGCGGACGGCGTCGGCGTAGGGCGCGGTGGAGTGCACCAGCCGCTCGTGCGGCACCAGCCCGAACACCGCGACGGTGCCGAGCAGGTAGACCAGCGCGGCGGCCAGGGTGCCCGCGACGGTGGCGCGCATGATGGTGCGGCGCGGGTTCTCGACCTCCCCGGCGGCGACGGCGGCCGACTCCACGCCGAGGAAGCTGAACATCAGCACCGCGCCCGCCGCCGTCAGCGCGCCGACCGCCGAGCCGCCCTGCCCGGTCGTGAACGGCCCGAAGTTGTCGGCCCGGACGAAGAACAGCCCGACGACGGCGACCAGCACCAGCGGCACGAACTTCAGGACGGTGGTGACGACGGCGACCGCGCCCGCGCCGCGCGCCCCGGCCAGGTTGCACACGACCGCCAGCCACAGCGCGCCGACGGTGACGGCCAGGGCGGGGCCGGTGCCGCGCAGCGGGACCAGCACGTTCACATAGCCCGCCCAGGCCACGACCAGGGCGGCGTTGCTGGCCCACGCGGTGATCCAGTACGACCAGGCGGTGAGGAACCCGGCCAGCTCGCCGAACGCCTCGCGCGCGTAGACGTAGGGGCCGCCGGTGTGCGGCATCCGCTGACCCAGCCACCCGAACACCACCGCCAGCAGCAGCGAGCACACGCTGACCACGGCGAACGCCAGGATGCCGACGGTGCCGTACCCGGCGACGGCGGCGGGCAGCTGGAAGACGCCGACCCCGATGACGTTGCCCATCACCAGGGCGGTGGCGGCGAGCGGCCCGAGCCCTCCGCGCCGCGCGGCGCGGGCCCCGGGCCGGCCTCCGCCGGCGGGCCCGGCGTCAGCGGGTGCGGCCACGGACGCTTCCGCGGGGCAGCACCACGACGGGGCAGGGCGCGGCGCGCAGGATCTTGCCGGAGCTCTCGCCCAGGAACACCTTGCGCAGCGGGCCCTGGTGGCTGGACATCAGCGCCAGCACCTCGCCGGGCCGCATGTCGACGGTGCCGAGGGTCTTGGCGATCCCGGCGCCCTGCACGGCCTCGGTGGTCACCTCCATGTGCGGGGCGAGCAGCCCGGCGGCGTGCGCCAGGTCCTTCTCGGCCTGCTCGTACTGGCGCTGCACGACGTCGTCGGCGCCGAGGAAGCGGGCGGGCAGGCCCGGCGGGCGCAGCACCAGGGTGACCAGCCGCACCGGCAGTCCCAGCGAGGTGGCGATGCGGGCCGCCACCTGGAGCGGCGCCTCGACGTCGCGGCGGCGCCAGTAGGCGACGGTGAGCCGTTCGAACGCGCCGGGCGCGCTGCCGGCGTAGCCGCGCGGGGCGAGCATGACCGGCACCGGCGAGCCGTGCAGCAGCTGGTCGGCGGTGCTGCCGATGGCGATGCGGTCGCGGCGTCCGCGCGGCGCGGAGCCGATGACGATCAGGTCGGCCTCGACCTGCCTCGCCACGTCGATCAGGCCGCGCCCGCTGCCCCGGTGGGCGTGCACCCGGAACTCGACGTCCCTGCCGGGGACCTTCAGCCCGGCGATCCGCTCCTCCGCCTGCCGGAGCGCGGCGGCCGACTGCTCGCGCAGGTAGGCCACCCACTCGGTGTCCACGGCGCCGGGGCCGCGCGAGGGCCAGGCGGGCGGGTGGACGTTGGCGACGGTCATCGGCACCTTCGCGGCGCGCGCGACGAGGCTCGCCAGCGCGAGGGCGTCGTCGCCGCGGTCGTCGGGCGAGTAGCCGACGAGGACGCGCAGGTCGCTCATGACACCTCCTTGGCGGTGGACGCGGTCCGCCCCAGCACGGAGTGGCGGCGGCCGTAGGCGAAGTAGACGGCGAGCCCGAACGCCGTCCAGATGAGGAAGACGACCCAGGTGATGCCGTCCAGGCCCGCCATGAGGCCGATGCAGAACAGCACGCCGAGGATCGGGGTGAGCGGGAACAGCGGGACGCGGAAGCTGCGTTCGAGGCCGGGGCTGGTGCGGCGCAGCACGATGACGCCGACGTTGACCAGCGCGAACGCGAACAGGGTGCCGATGCTGGTGGCCTCGGCGAGCTGGCCCAGCGGGACGACGGCCGCCAGCAGCGCCACGAACGTCGACACGATGACGGTGTTGGCGACCGGGACCGAGCCGCGGCTGACCCTCTGGAACACCCGGGGCACCAGGCCGTCGCGGGACATGGCGAACAGGATGCGGGTCTGCCCGTACAGCACCGTCAGCACCACGGTGCCCATGGAGATCACCACGCCGAACGACAGGACCAGCGCGGGCCAGGTGGTGCCGCCGGTGGCGGCGTTCAGCACGTCGGCCAGGGAGGTCTCGGAGTCGAACTCCCGCCAGGCCAGCGCGCCGACCGCCGCCAGGCCGACGACGACGTAGACGGCGGTGACGATGGCCAGCGACAGCAGGATCGCCAGCGGCAGGTCCCGCTTGGGGTTCTTGGCCTCCTCCCCGGCGGTGGAGGCGGCGTCGAAGCCGATGTAGGAGAAGAACACCTTCGATCCGGCGGCGGCGATCCCGGCCGCGCCCATCGGCGCGAAGTCGGCGAAGTTGCCGGTGCGGAACGCGGTGAAGGCGATCACGCAGAAGAACGCCAGCACCGCGACCTTCAGGAACACCATGATCGTGTTGGCGGTGGCCGACTCGGACGCGCCGCGCAGCAGCAGCAGGGTGACCAGGAAGACGATCAGGACGGCGGGCAGGTTGACCATGCCGCCCTCGCTGCCCGGCGAGGCGCTGATCGCGGCGGGCAGCCGGGAACCGAACGCCGACTCCAGGAAGCTGTTGAGGTAGCCGCCCCAGCTGGAGGCGACCGCCGACACCGACACCGCGTACTCCAGCAGCAGGCACCAGCCGCAGACCCAGGCGACCAGCTCGCCCATGGTGGCGTAGGCGTAGGAGTAGGACGAGCCCGACACCGGGATGGTCCCGGCCAGCTCGGCGTAGGACAGCGCCGAGAACAGGGCGGTGACCGCGGCCAGCACGAAGCCCAGCACGGCCGCCGGCCCCGCCACCGGGACCGCCTCGCCCAGCACGAAGAAGATGCCGGTGCCCAGGGTGGCGCCGACGCTGAACAGCGTGAGCTGGAGCAGGCCCATCGTCCGCTTCAGCTCGCCGCCCTCGCCGTGGCCGCCCTCGGCGGCGATCCGCTCGGCCGGTTTCCTCCGGGTCAGGCTTTGCAGCAGCGACACCGATGATGAGCCTGCCTGCACGGCTGTTACCCCGCTTCCGTTGGTGGGTTCGGTTGTGGCGGGTCCCTGGGCCCCGCCGGAGACGGCGGCGACCGGCGGGCGGAGGCCCTGCGGGTCCGCGCGCCGGTCGGCGTGCCCAGTTTCCCAGCACCGCCTACCCGCTTGCGTCCCGATGACGCAGGTCAGTGAGGATTCGGAGGAAGATCACAGAGTGCTGGCCAGCGGCCAGGTCGCGTTCGGGGTGACGATCGTGCCGGCCTCGCCCTCCAGGATCCGGTGGCACTGGTCCAGCCGCCCGATCGCGGCCATGTCGCCGGTGCGCTCCACGAACCCGGCCACCGCCTCGACCTTGGGGCCCATCGACCCGGCCGGGAAGTCCTCCGAGCGCAGCTCCCAGGGCGTGGTGTGGAAGATCTCCTCCTGCTGCGGGGTGCCGAAGTGCCGCATCACGCGCGGCACGTCGGTGAGGATGAGGAAGGCGTCCGCCTCCAGGGTCTCGGCCAGCATCGACGCGGTCAGGTCCTTGTCGATCACCGCCTCGACGCCCTCCAGCTGACCCCGGTCGTTGCGGACGACGGGGATGCCGCCGCCGCCCGCGCAGACCACGACGGTGCCGTTGCGGACCAGCGTGCGGATCAGCCGGGTCTCGATGACCCGCTGCGGCGCGGGCGAGGGCACCACCCGCCGCCAGTGGTCGCCGTCGGGCCGGACGGTCCAGCCGTACTCCTGGGCGTGCTTCTCGGCCTCCTCCCGGGTGTAGACCTGGCCGACGAACTTGGTCGGCTCGTCGAAGGCCGGGTCCACCGCCGACACCAGCGTCTGGTTGATCATCGCCATGACCTGGCGGCCGGGCAGGGCGTTCTGCAGGGCCTGGAGCATCCAGTACCCGATCATGCCCTGGGTCTCGGCGCCGATGGTGTCCAGCGGGTAGGGCCGGGACAGGTTGGGGTCGTTGACGCTCTCCAGGGCCAGCACCCCGACCTGCGGGCCGTTGCCGTGCGTGATGATCAGTTCGTGCCGTTCGGCCAGCGGCGCCAGCGACTTGACGGCCGTCGCCACGTTGGTCCGCTGGGTGACGGCGTCGGGCCGTTCGCCGCGCCGCATCAGCGCGTTGCCGCCGAGCGCCACTACGACGCGCATGTGTCTCGTCCCCCCGGTTCGTGTCGCCGTGCGCGCGCTCAGCCGAGCGTGGCGACCATGACGGCCTTGATGGTGTGCATGCGGTTCTCGGCCTCGTCGAAGACGATCGAGGCGTCGGACTCGAAGACCTCGTCGGTGACCTCCAGGGCCTCCATGCCGGTCTTCTGGTAGATGTCCTCGCCGACGGTGGTGTGGCGGTCGTGGAACGCCGGCAGGCAGTGCATGAACTTCGCGTCCGGGTTGCCGGTGGCCTTCATGACGTCGGCGTTGACCTGGTAGGGCCGCAGCAGCCGGATGCGCTCGTCCCAGACCTCCTTGGGCTCTCCCATGGAGACCCACACGTCGGTGAGCACGAAGTCGGCGCCCTGGACGCCCTCGGTGACGTCCTCGGTGATGGTGATGGTCGCGCCGGTCCGGTGGGCGACCTCCCGGGCGGGCTTGACGACCATGTCCGCGTCGGGCCACAGCGACCTCGGCGCCGCGATCCGCACGTTCATGCCGAGCAGCGCGCCCATCGCCACGTAGGAGTGGCCCATGTTGTTGCGGGCGTCGCCGAGGTAGGCGAACGTGATCTGGTTGAACGGCCGGTCGCGGTGCTCGCGCATGGTGAGCGCGTCGGCGAGCATCTGGGTGGGGTGCCACTCGTCGGTCAGGCCGTTCCAGACCGGCACGCCCGCGTGCTCGGCCAGCTCCTCCACCAGCCGCTGCTCGGAGCCCCGGTACTCGATGCCGTCGAACATGCGGCCCAGCACGCGCGCGGTGTCCTTCATCGACTCCTTGTGGCCGATCTGCGAGCCGCCGGGGTCGAGGTAGGTGACGTGGGCGCCCTGGTCGTGGGCGGCGACCTCGAACGCGCAGCGGGTGCGGGTGGAGGTCTTCTCGAAGATCAGGGCGATGTTCCTGCCCCGCAGGTGCTGCCGCTCGGTGCCGGTGTACTTGGCGCGCTTCAGGTCCGCCGCCAGGTCGATCAGGAAGCGGAACTCCCTGGGGGTGAAGTCCAGCTCCTTGAGGAAGCTGCGGCCGCGCAGGTTGAACGCCATGGTCGTCTCGTCTCCTTGGAAGTCGTCGCGGGGGCCGGTCCGGGGCGGCCGGTCAGGCGTCCCGCTCCAGCGGGCAGCTCATGCAGCGGGGCCCGCCGCGGCCGCGGCCGAGCTCGCTGCCCCGGATGGTCAGCACCTCGACGCCGTTGGCGCGCAGGTGGTTGTTGGTGGTGGTGTTGCGCTCGTAGGCGATGACGACGCCGGGCTCGACGGCCAGCACGTTGGAGCCGTCGTCCCACTGCTCGCGCTCGGCGGCGAACACGTCCTGGGTGGCGGTGAGGACCCTGATGTCGTCCAGGTCCAGGGCCGCCGCGATCGCCCGGTGCATGTCCTCGGGGGCGTGGTCGGTGAGCTTCAGCTCCTTCTCGTTGTCGCCGGGCTCGACGGTGAACGACGGGAGCATGCCCATGCCGGCGTACTTGGTGAAGGTGCTGTGGTCGACCATGGTCATCACGGTGTCCAGGTGCATGAACGCGCGCTTCTGCGGCATCCGCAGCGCCACGATCCGCCGGGCCGATCCCTGCGCGAACAGCGACTTGGCCAGCATCTCCACCGCCTGGGGCTGGGTGCGCTCGCTCATGCCGACCAGCACCGCGCCCCCGCCGATGACGAGCACGTCGCCGCCCTCGATGGTGGCGGGGGCCATGGCGGTGCCCCGGTTCCAGACGTTGAAGCCGCCGGAGTCGGGGGCGTCGTAGCCGTCGGCGAACAGCGGGTGCCACCGGTAGATGGCCTCGTAGTTCACGGTCTCGCGCATGCGGGCCTTCTTGCGCATGGCGTTGACCGACACCCCGTCGTAGATCCAGCAGGAGGTGTCCCGGGTGAACAGGTGGTTGGGCAGCGGCGGCAGGACGAAGTCGTCGAGGCCGATGGAGTGGAAGGCGATCGACTTGGGCTCCTCCATGCGCTCCAGCAGCTCGCGCTTGGTGATGCCGCCGATCAGGAACGACCCCAGCTCCTCGCGCTGCATGGCGTCGAAGGCGTTGCGGATCGCGTCGGTGGCCAGCGGGCCGAACCACTTGGGGTCGACCGCGTGGTCGAGGATGTGCTTCTTGGCCTCGGGGATCTCGATGGTCTCGCGCAGCAGGTCCAGCAGCAGGTGGACCCGCACGCCGCGGTCGCGCAGGACCCGCTGGAACTCCTCGTGCTCCTCCCCGGCCCGCTGCACCCACAGCACGTCGTCGAACAGCAGGTCGGCGGCGTTGGACGGGGTGAGCCGCTTCAGGGACAGCTCCGGCCTGTGCAGCAGGACCTGGCGCAGCCGGCCGACCTCGGAGTCGACATGGAAGGGCATGGCCTACCTCCTCGTAGGGCAGTGGGTGGTGCGGCGTGGGCGGCGTGGGCGGCGCGGGCGTCAGCCGCCGGGTCCGGCGGGCAGGGCGGGCTGCTGGTCGCGGCTGCCGTACTCGCCGCGCCTGGCCTTGGCCCAGATGAAGACCGGGACTCCGACCAGCATCGCGAGGATGCCGAGCATGACGGCCTGCTCGCCGGAGGCGTAGACGATGGCGAAGGAGAAGACCAGGGCGACGACCGCCACCGTCAGGTCCTTGGCCATCCGCGCCCGGCTGACCGCGCGGCCCCCGGTGACCAGCCAGAACAGCTGGGCGGCGGCGGAGAAGAAGTACGGGATCGCGGTGGTGAAGGACGCGAACAGCAGGATCGTGTTGAAGGTGTTCTCCGACAGGTAGGCGAACACCAGCATCAGCGTGGTCAGCACCGCGCCGACCAGGATGCCGGTGACCGGCGCCCCCCGCCGGGACAGGCGGGCGAAGGCGGCGGGGAACAGGCCGTCGCGGGCGGCGGCCATCGGCATCTCGGCGACGAGCATGGTCCAGCCGTTGAGGGCGCCGATGCCGGAGATGATCGCGCAGACGGCCATGGCGTGGCCGGCCCAGGTCCCGCCGAACATGTTGTTCAGCGAGTCGGCGAACGGGGCGGTGGACCTGGCCAGCTCGCCGTGCGGCACGGTGCCGAAGACCGCCACGGTGGCGAGGATGTACAGGATCCCGCAGGCGAGCACGCCGGAGACGCTGGCCCGGCCGACGTTCCTCGCGGGGTCCTTGACGCGCTCGGCGACGATCGTCACCGACTCCATTCCGGAGTAGATGAACAGGATGAGGCCGAGGGCGAGGGCGACGGCGCTCCAGGCCGAGCCGCCGGTGGCGTTGAACGGGCCGAAGTTCTCGGACCGGACGAAGAACAGGCCGACGATGGCGACGAAGATGAGCGGCACGAACTTCAGCACGGTGGTGACGGTCTGGAACAGCCCGATGTTCCGCACGCCGGTGAGGTTGATCAGCACGGGAATCCAGACGCCGACCAGGCCGATGGCCGTTTTCCCGGCGGTGCTGTCCCAGTGCAGGAAATGGTTGACGTAGCCGACCCAGGCGACCGCGATCCCCGCGTTGCCGCCCCAGGCGGTCAGCCAGAACGACCAGGCGCTCCAGAAACCCATGAATTCGCCGAACGCGTTGCGCGCGTAGGCGTAGGGGCCGCCGGACGTCGGAATGCGCGCGCCCAGTTTCCCGAAGACCAGCGCCAGCGCGATGGCGCCGAGGGTGGTGCCGGCCATCACCGGGAAGCTGATGGTGCCGATCGCCGCGAGCGAGGCCGGCAGCAGGAAGATGCCGGTGCCCACGATGTTGCCCACCACCAGGGCGGTGGACTGCGGGAGCCCCAGTTTCCCCGCGGCGCCCAGGTCGGTGTCGGCCCGGGGGCGCGGATCACCCGTCCGCGTCCGGCCCTTGGCGTGCCGGGGCACCGTGTGAGGCCTTCCCATTCCCGTCCCCCCGACCGAGTGTGAAGCCCGTGAAGCATCGCCGAGCGGCGCGCGACATGCAGGGAATTCCCCTGCGGCTTTCCGCCGAAACTTGATCCGCCGATGACCGCGCCGCGCCGATTCGCGAAGTACGCCCGAACCGTTTTCGCCTTTCCTTCGCGCCTGGCGGGGATTTGGCGCGCACTTGACGGTGATTTGCTTCCGGGATTGTCCGGCGGCGCGAAAAGGGCGGTGGACCCGAGGGGTCCACCGCCCGGCCCGGGTCCCGTGGGGTCAGGGGCGCAGCAGCACGTGCGGGGCGCGGCGGGCCGGCTCCCCGCCGTCCCGGCGCGCGGTCGCGACCGCGAAGGCGGCGAAGGAGGCCGCCAGCAGCACGCCGACCAGCACGACCGGCAGCAGGGAGCGGCGCGCGGGCAGCCCGAGCGCGCCGGCCTCGTGGCCGCCGAACGCCGACAGGCGGCGGGCGTACTCGGGATCCTCGGCGGCGACCCGCCGGGCGATCTCGTCCAGGGTCCGCCTCTCGGCCCGCGACAGCGCCATCGGTCCCCCCGCGCTCGACGACTCGTGCGGAAACGGTTTAACCGATTTGATGCTGACTGTCCAGTTTCTTGACCGGATCCTTGCCCTGCGGCCGGGCGGGTGCCGGCCGGGCGCCGGCCACCGGGGGCCGGGGCGCCCCCGCCCGGGGCCTGCGGGGAGGGTCCGCGCTGATCCCCCGCCACCCCGGCCTAAACTCGACTCCATGACACCCCCCGAGGACAGCGCCGTCGCACTCGACGCGTTGGTCAAGCGTTACGGAGCGACCACCGCCGTGGACGGACTGTCGCTGACCGCCGGGCGGGAACGGGTGACCGCGCTGCTCGGCCCCAACGGGGCGGGCAAGACCACCACGATCGAGATCTGCGAGGGCTTCCGGCGCGCCGACGGCGGCACCGTCCGCGTGCTCGGCCTCGACCCGGTCGCCGACGCCCGCGCGCTGAAGCCCCGGGTCGGCGTCATGCCGCAGTCGGGCGGCGTGCCCGGCACCGCCCGGGCGGGCGAGTTCCTGAGGCTGGTGGCCTCCCTGCACGCCCGCCCGCTGGACCCGGCGGCGCTGCTGGACCGGCTCGGGCTCGCCGAGCACGCGCGCACGCCGTTCCGGCGGCTGTCGGGCGGGCAGCAGCAGCGGCTGTCGCTGGCCGTCGCCCTCGTCGGGCGGCCCGAGCTGGTGTTCCTGGACGAGCCGACCACCGGGCTGGACCCGCAGGCCCGGCACGCCACCTGGGAGCTGGTGGAGGACCTGCGCGCCGCCGGGGTGTCGGTGGTGCTCACCACCCACCACATGGACGAGGCCGAACGGCTCGCCGACCACGTCGTGATCGTCGATCACGGCCGGGTGGTGGCCGAGGGCTCCCCCGCCGAGCTCACCGGCGCCGAACGCCAGCTGCGCTTCCGCGCCCGGCCCGGCCTCGGCCTGGACGAGCTGCTGGCCGCGCTCCCGGCGGGCAGCGCCGCCAAGGAGTCCCCGGCCGGGCACTACCTGGTCGAGGGCGACGTGCGGCCCGAGCTGCTGGCCACCGTCACCGCCTGGTGCGCCTCGCACGGCGTGCTCACCGAGGACCTGCGGATCGAGCGGCGCACCCTGGAGGACGTCTTCCTGGAACTCACCGGACGGGAGCTTCGCTCGTGACCGCCTCCTCCCCCGCCCCCCGGCTGGACCTGACCCCCGCCCCGGGCGCGGCGCCGCCGGCCAGGATGATCGCGGCGCAGACCCGGTACGAGCTGGCGGCGCTGCTGCGCAACGGCGAGCAGCTCCTCCTGACGATCATCATTCCGGTGGTGCTGCTCACCCTGTTCTCGGCGACCTCGCTGCTGGACCTCGGGCCCGGTGAGCGCGTGGACTTCCTCGCCCCGGGCGTGCTGGCCCTGGCCGTGATGTCCACCGCGTTCACCGGGCAGGCCATCGGCACCGGCTTCGAGCGCCGCTACGGGGTGCTCAAGCGCCTGGGCGCCACCCCCCTGCCGCGGTCCGGCCTGATCGTCGCCAAGACCCTCACGGTCGTGCTGGTGGAGGCGTTGCAGGCCGTGGTGATCTGCGCGGTGGCGCTGGCGCTCGGCTGGAGCCCGCACGGCGACCCGCTGTCGGTGCTGGCGCTGCTGCTGGCCGGGACGGCCGCGTTCAGCGGGTTCGGGCTGCTGATGGCCGGGACGCTGCGCGCCGAGGCGACCCTGGCCGCCGCCAACCTGGTCTACGTCCTGCTGCTGGCGGTCGGCGGCGTGATATTCCCGTTGGACGGCTTTCCCGGCCCGGTACGCTCCGCCCTGGAGCTGCTGCCGATCTCGGCGCTGGCCGACGGGCTGCGGCAGGTCCTCCAGCACGGCGCGGCCCTGCCCGGCAAGCCACTGCTGGTGCTGGCCGTCTGGGCGGTCGCCGGACTGGTGCTGGCCGCCCGCTTCTTCAGGTGGGAGTGACCCTTGGCCCTCGCTCAGGCCCCCGGTTCGTTCGGTGACGCGGGGCGGCCGCGCCGCGCCGTCGCCCTGTCGCTGGGGTCGGTGCCGCCCCCGGCGCTGATCCTGCTCGGCATCCTGTCGGTGCAGCTCGGCGCGGGCGTCGCCAAGCACCTGTTCGACCGGCTGCCGCCCACCGGCGTGGTGACGCTGCGGCTGCTGACCTCGGCGATCGTGCTGGCGTTCATCGCCCGCCGGGCGCTGCGGACGGTGCTGCGCGACCACTCGCCGCGCTCGCTGGCGGTGGCGGCCGGGCTGGGCGTGGTCCTGGCGGGCATGAACCTGTGCATCTACCTGTCGTTCTCCCGGATCCCGCTGGGCGTCGCGGTGACGATCGAGTTCCTCGGCCCCCTGGCGGTGTCGATCATCGGTTCGCGCCGCCCCCGCGACCTGGCGTGGGCGGCGCTGGCGGGCGCCGGGGTGCTGTTGCTGGCCCGGGGCGGCGGCGATCTGGACCTGGTCGGCGTCGGCCTGGCGGCGCTGGCCGGGGTCGGCTGGGCCGCCTACATCCTGCTGACCGCCGCGACCGGCAAGAGCTTCTCCGGCTCCACCGGCCTGGCGCTGGCCAGCCTCGTCGCCGGGGTGGTGCTGCTGCCGGTGGGCGCGGCCAGCGGCGGGACCGGGCTGCTGGACCCCCAGGTCCTGCTGCTCGGCCTGGGCATCGGCCTGCTGTCGTCGGTGATCCCCTACTCGCTGGAGATGGAGGCGCTGCGGCGCATGCCCGCCCGCGTGTTCGGCATCCTGATGAGCCTGGAGCCCGCCGTGGCCGCGCTGATCGGCCTCCTGCTGCTGAACGAGGTGCTGTCGGGCCGCCAGTGGGTCGCGGTCGTGTGCGTCATGGTCGCCTGCGCCGGGGTGACGCTCAGCGCCAGGGAGCCGACCGGGGCCCCCGAGGTGTGACCGGGCCTCCGCGGCGCCGGGCGCGGTGCGAGGTGGCGACCGCACCTTCGGGCGTGGAAGGATCGAACGCGTTGCGAGACCAGGGCCAGTGGACGATGCGGGGAGGGGACGCGCCGTGACCGGAACGTTCGAGGACCAGGGGCTGCCGCCCGAGTACTTCGAGGCGGGCGCGCCGTCGTTCGTGGACTTCCTGCGCGTCCACTCGCCGGACCTGCTGCCCGTCAACCGCCTCCCCGAGCGCGAGCTGACGATGGAGCTGCCGCACGGCACCACCATCCTGGCGCTGACCTACCCGGGCGGGGTCATGATGGCCGGGGACCGGCGCGCCACCCAGGGCAACCGGATCGCCTACCGGGAGCTGGACAAGGTCGCCCGCGGCGACGAGTACTCGGCGGTCGCGTTCGCCGGGACGGTCGGGCTGGCGATGGAGATGGTCCGGCTGTTCCAGGTCGAGCTGGAGCACTACGAGAAGATGGAGTCCGCGCCGCTGTCGCTGCCCGGCAAGGCCCGCCGCCTCGGCGCGGTCGTGCAGGCCAACCTGGGCGCGGCGCTGCAGGGCCTCGCCGTGGTGCCGATGCTGGCGGGCTACGACCCGGGCGAGGGCGTCGGCCGGATCTACGGCTACGACATCACCGGCGCGCCGCAGGAGGCGCGCCGCTTCCACGCCGACGGGTCGGGCTCGCCGTGGGCGCAGGGCGCGTTGAAGAAGCTCTACCGCGACGACCTCACCGAGCGCGAGGCCGCGGCGGTCTGCGTGCACGCCCTGTACGACGCCGCCGACGACGACTCGGCGACCGGCGGCCCCGACCGGACCCGCCGGATCTACCCGACGATCGCGGTGGTGGACGCCGACGGCTTCCGCCTCCTGCCGGAGGACGAGATCCAGGGGATCGTGGAGGAGGTCGTCGAGGGCCGCTACGACCGTCCCGACGGCCCGGTCGCCCCACTGCGCTGATCAAGAGTGTCGGTGCCGCCTCGTAGGCTTGCCCCATGGCACGGGCGAACGACGAGGCGGCGGCCCTCATCCAGGAACTGGCGGACCTGCTGTCCATCACGGGCGGCGACGCGTTCAAGATCAGGGCGTACGAGAAGGCGGCCCGGGCGATCGCCGGCCACCCCGAGGACATCTCCACGCTGGGCCTGGCCGGGCTGAAGAAGATCCCCACCGTGGGCGAGGCGATCGCCAAGAAGCTCGCCGACTACAACGCCACCGGCACGATCCGGCAGGTGGAGGAGCTGCGCGCGCAGATCCCGGCCGGGGTCCGCGCGCTGACGGCGATCCCGACCCTCGGCCCCAGGAAGGCCCTGGTCCTCTACCAGGAGCTCGGCGTCTCCTCGGTGGCGGAGCTGTCGGAGGCCGTCGAGCGGGGGCGGCTGCGCGGGCTGAAGGGCTTCGGCGCCAAGTCCGAGGAGAACATCCGGCACGGCATCGAGCTGATGCGGCAGGCCGGGGAGCGGGTCCTGGTCGACGTGGCCGCCGAGCTGGCCGACGGGATCGTGGCCGCGCTGCGGGACGTCCCGGGCTGCCGGAAGATCACCCACGCGGGGTCGCTGCGCCGGATGCGCGAGACGATCGGCGACGTGGACGTGCTGGCCGCCTCCGACGACCCGCGCCCGCTGATGGAGGCGTTCACGGCGCTGCCCCTGGTGGCCGAGGTCATCGCGGGCGGCGACAAGAAGACCTCCGTCCGCACCACCACGGGCCTCCAGGTGGACCTGCGCGTGGTCCCGCCGGAGGCGTGGGGCGCCGCGCTCCAGTACTTCACCGGGTCCCAGGCCCACAACATCCGCACCCGCGAGATCGCCTTCCGCCAGGGCCTGAAGCTGTCGGAGTACGGCCTGTTCGACAGCGACTCCGGCGAGCTGGTCGTCTCCGAGACCGAGGAGGAGGTCTACGAGCGCCTCGGCCTGCCCTGGATCCCGCCGACGCTCCGCGAGGACGGCGGCGAGATCGAGGCCGCCCGCGAGGGCCGGCTGCCGCGCCTGGTCACCGCCGAGGACATCCGGGGCGACCTGCACACCCACACCGACCTGACCGACGGCACCGCCCCGCTGGAGCGGATGGTCGCGGCCGCCGCCGACCGCGGCCTGGAGTACTACGCGATCACCGACCACGCCCCGAACCTGGTCATGCAGCGCATGACCGACGAGAAGATCCTCGCCCAGCGCGAGCGGATCCGCGAGCTCCAGAAGGAGTACCGGGACCTCACGATCCTGCACGGCGCCGAGCTGAACATCGACCCCGACGGCGGCGTGGACTGGGACGCCGACTTCCTGGCGGGCTTCGACGTGCTGGTGGCGTCGGTCCACTCGCACTTCACCCAGGACCGGGCGGCGATGACCCGCCGGTTCGTCACCGCCTGCGAGAACCCGCACGTCCACGTGATCGGCCACCCCACGGCCCGCGGCATCGGCCGCCGCGCCCCGGTGGACGCCGACTGGGACGAGGTCTTCGCGGCCGCCGCCCGCACCGGCACCGCCATGGAGATCGACTGCTTCCCCGACCGCCTCGACCTGCCCGCCGACCTGATCCGCCGCGCCCTGCGGTACGGCGTGAAGTTCTCCATCGACACCGACGCCCACGCCGTCGCGCACTTCCGCAACCTCCGCTACGGCGTCGGCACCGCCCAGCGCGGCTGGCTCACCCCCGACGACGTGATCAACACCTGGCCCCTGGACCGCCTCCGCGAGTTCCTGTCCAAGAAGCCCTGACCGATCGCGCCCATCTTCGCTCACTCCAGGTGTTCACCTGTTTACGATATGACTGCGGAAGGGCGGTGGGAGTCTGCGCGGCGACCTGTAAGACTTGAAAGCGGTCGGATTTGAGCGCTGGCCGCGGCTCCTCCCCTGGAGAGCCGCCCCACTCCCCTGGAGAACCCGATGACCGCCGCCGCAGACTGGCCCTACGGCCCGTACACCATCGAGGATCTGGACGCCCTGCCCGACGAGGGCGTCCGCCGCGAGCTCGTGAACGGATGGATCGTCATGGCCCCCTGGCCCAGCACCGTGCACGACCACGCCGCCAAGGTGCTCGAACGTGCGCTGGATCGCGCCGCGACGGATGCCGGGGCCGACATCTATGTCAAGGGCCCTCTGGACATCAATACGGGCCCGGCCTTCCGGGTGCCGGACGTCGCGGTCGTCGACGGCCCCGCGGCCCGTGCCGCCCGGAGCCGTGGGGCGCGCGCCTACGACGCCGTCGACACGCTCGTCATCGTCGAGATCGTTTCTCCCGGCAGCGGCAGCGAGCGTACCGACCGAGTGGACAAGGTGTTCGAGTACGCCCAGGCCGGAATTCCCCAGTACTGGCTGGTCGACCTACAACCGAGCCCGGCGATCACCGTACGGGCGCTCGGAGACGACGGGCGTTACCACGTCACCGGCTCGTTCCCCGAGGGGACGCCTCTGAAGATCGATGATCCGTTTCCGTTCACCCTGGACCCGGCCGCGCTCGTGGAGTGACGACCGGAGCGGGTCAGGCGGGCTGGGGGGCCGGGGTGTCGGTCGGGTGCGGGGTGGGGGTGGTCGTGGCCAGGGGGCCGCGGTCGCGTAGTGACAGCAGCAGGCGCAGGGCCGCGATCCACATCAGGACCGAGCCGAGCATGTGCAGCACCACCAGCGGCGCGGGGACGTTGGTGAAGTACTGGATGTAGCCGACCAGGCCCTGGGCCATCTCCAGGGCGAACAGCTCCACGGCGCGGCGGCGGACCGGCGCCGGGGCGTTGGAGCGGTACGCCCAGGCCAGCGCCAGGACCGTCAGCGCGACGGTGATCCAGGCGAGGACGCTGTGGAGGCGGGTGACGTCCTCGATGTTGAAGGGCCAGCGCTGCACGCCCTTGCTGTCGTCGCCCGCGTGCGGGCCGGTGCCGGTGACGACCGTCCCGGCGACCATGACCGCGCCGCAGGCGGCCAGCAGGGCCCAGGTCAGGCGGCGCAGGCCCGCCGGGACCAGCGGGCGGGGGGCGCCGTCGCCCTCCCCCGCGCGGACCCACAGCGCCACGCAGAAGATCAGCAGGACCGGGGAGACCAGGAAGTGCAGGCCCACTGAGGCCGGGTGCAGCTTGGTGAGCACGACGATGCCGCCGATGACGGCCTGGGCGACCACGCTCATCGGCTGGGCGAAGGCCAGCCGCACCAGGTCCCGGCGGCGCGGGCGCAGGCGCAGCGCGGCGACGAACACCGCCAGGCCGACCGCCAGCACGGCGAAGGTGAGCATCCGGTTGCCGAACTCGATCGCCATGTTGATCGCCGGGTGCTCGGGGCTGTGCGTGGGCACCAGGCTGTCGCCGGTGCACTTGGGCCAGGTCGGGCAGCCCAGGCCGGACTTGGTGACGCGGACCGCGCCGCCGGTCGCGACGATCCCCGCGTTGCCGATCACGCCCAGCAGCGCCAGCAGCCGGAACGACGCCGGGGTGGGGTGCCACACGGCGTCCCGTGCCCTGGTCAGCGGGTTGCGGGAGGTGGGTGCGCCGGAGACCGGCTCGGTTCGCGTTGCCACGGTCATCCATCGTATGGGCGGTCTCCGGCCACCGTGACCCGGCCCCCGCGCAGGCGCGTCGCTCAGCCCCGGTAGGGGCGGTCCGGCGGCTGCGAGAAGCCCGACAGGCCGGGCGGGGCCCAGGGCGGGGGGCTCGGGCGCTGCTGCGGAACGCGCAGGAACGTCTGCCGCGCCAGCGCCATCAGGTCCAGCAGCGCGTCGCGGCGCTGGACGAACCAGCGCGGCTCGGCCACGCCGCGTTCGGCGCGCTTGTGCAGCAGCGCCAGCTCGGTCGCGGCCAGCTGGTAGTCGCCCATGGCGCGGGCGGCGGCGTGCCCGCCGACCAGCCGGGCCCAGCGGCGCGCCGCGCGGCGGGTGGGGATGGTGCGCAGCATCCGCACGTCCTGCGGCGTGACCAGGCCGGTGGAGGCGTACATCGGCAGGTACGCCTCGATGCGGTGGACGTTGTGGCGGCGCTCCACCCAGACCACGACCAGCAGCGTCAGCAGCAGGCAGAAGTCCAGCGCGTACACCACCAGCAGGCCGCCCGCGCCGAGGGTGGTGGAGCCGTTCCACAGGCCGTGCAGCACCATCGCGGCGGCCAGCCCCAGCAGCGGGGCGGCCCACTGGCCGCGCCGGTGGGTGGCGGCGTAGGCGACGCCGAGGCCGGTCATGGAGGTGAACAGCGGGTGGCTGAGCGGGGCGATCAGGCCGCGCAGCACGAACACCGCCTGCAACTGCTGGGCCCCGCCCTCCTCGTAGGCCCGCATGTAGTAGGTGACGTTCTCCATCATCGCGAAGCCGAGGCCGACCAGCGCCGCGTAGATGATCCCGTCGACGAACCCGTCGATCTCGTTGCGGCGGAACCACAGCAGCCCGAACAGCGCCGCGCCCTTGAGCGTCTCCTCGATCAGCGGCGCGCCGAAGGTGGCGCTGACGAAGTGCCCCTTGCCCTCCCCGAAGATCGGCACGGTGATGTACAGCATCCCGAGGGTGTTGAGGACCAGCGCGCCCAGCACCGCCACGCCCGCGCCCCACATGAACGACAGCAGCAGCGTGCGGGGCGGCTCGGGCTCCATCCGGTCCAGTGCCAGCACGAGCGCGACCAGCAGCGGAATGGGCAGGAACGCCAGCACCAGCCCCATCCAGAAGCCCGAGCCGCCGTACAGCGCGTCGATGCCGAGGGCGATCACGGCGCACAGCGAGCAGCCGAGGAGTCCGAGGACGAGGGCGATCGGGGGCCGGCCCGGGATGCGCCCCTCCAGCACCGCCTTGGGATCTACGCGTGCCATGTCGTGAGCGTAACCGTCCGGGGGTGACCGCGCTCACACCGGTGCGGCCGCCCCGCGGGTTCCGGGACGGCCGCGACCGGCGAGAGGGGACGTCAGTACAGCAGCGGGTCCACCGCGACGGCGGTGAACAGCAGCGCCAGGTACACGTTGGACAGGTGGAAGAACCGCATCGGCCGCAGGTGGACACCGGTGAGCCCGGTGCGGACGGCGTGCAGCAGGCGGTGCCCCTCGGCCAGGAACACCGCGCCGAGCACCAGCGCGGAGACCCCGTAGACCGGGCCCATCCCGGCCACCGGCCACAGCGCCAGCGAGCAGGCGACGGTGGCGTAGGTGTAGACCAGCGACTCGACGATGACGCGCGTCTCGGAGGCGACCACCGGCAGCATCGGCACCTTGACCGCCGCGTAGTCCTCGCGGTACCGCATCGCCAGCGTCCAGGTGTGCGGCGGGGTCCACAGGAACACCACGCCGAACAGCACCAGCGGCGCCCAGTCCAGCCCGCCGGTGATCGCGGCCCAGCCGATCAGCACCGGCATGCACCCGGCGATGCCGCCCCACACGATGTTCTGCGAGGTGCGCCGCTTGAGCAGCAGCGAGTACACGAAGATGTAGAACAGGATCGCGAACAGCGACATCGCCGCCGACACGAGGTTGACCGCCAGGGCGAAGCCGACCGTGGACACCACCGCCAGGGTGATCCCGAACACCAGCGCGCGGGCCGGGGTGACCTGCGCGCGGGCCAGCGGGCGGCGCCGGGTGCGGCGCATCTTGGCGTCGATGTCGCGGTCGATGTAGCAGTTGATCGCGTTGGCCGCCCCGGCCGACATCCAGCCGAACGCGAACGTCAGCAGCACGGTGGACAGCGGGGGCACACCCCCCGCGGCCAGGAACATCACCGGGATGGTGGTGATCAGGAGCAGTTCGATCACGCGCGGCTTGGTCAGCGCCACATAGGCGCGCACGCTCGCGCCGATCGACCGGCTGGCCGCCGCCGGTTCGAGCGCGGCCACAGGCGCCCCCGGCACCTGGTCGTCGAGCTCGACCGCGAGCTTGTTACTGAGCACCGTCACAATCGGGTCCACGTCCAACTAGGCATGAGTAATCGCGATCACCTGGCGGTGCCCCCGCGATTCACCCGCACCGTCCTGCGGTGCGGGTTCGGCTTGCGAAACGACGAGCGGCCGTTGTTGTCAACCGCGCAATCACTGTAGTCCGCCCCCCGCCGGGGTCGAGCACCGGGGCACCGGACGCGCCGTTTCGGCCTGTCACGGCCGGATCGGCGGGATCGCGCCGGATGCCGCCGGAGGGGTGGCCGCGTTCCCCCCGCGGGCTCACCCGCGCGAGGGGTTAGCCCCGCGGCGATCGGGCAGGGGTCCCTGTGCGCGTCGGCCGTACGCCGGCGTCCCGTCGACGCACGGCCGGTGCCGCGCCGACCCCGCGTCGGGGCCACCTCGGCGCCATCTCGGCGCCGCCTCGGCGTCGATGGCGGCGGCCGCCGGTCCGATAGGCTCGGAACGGGCACGGCACGATCTTCGCCGGGTCCCGGCGGGTAGGGCCGTTCCGGGGGTTCGACGGTGACCGCCGTCCCGGCCGCGCGTGGTGGCCGGGGACGACGGGGAATCCGGACATCTCAGGGAAGACACCCGGCGTCGGCGGAGTTGCCACCAGTAGGGCTCGGCGACGGCCGGGGCAGACATTGCGACAGAGCGGTTCGAGAGGAGCCTGGCGTTCCGTGAGTGGGGACAACAGCACGTTTGAGTGGTCCGACCAGGACCGGCGGGCGGTGGACATGGTCCGCGCCCTCGCCATGGACGCGGTCGAAGAGGCGGGCTCGGGCCACCCCGGCACCGCGATGAGCCTGGCTCCGGCGGCGTACCTGCTTTTCCAGCGGTTCCTGAAGCACGACCCGACCGACCCGAACTGGGCGGGCCGGGACCGTTTCGTCCTGTCCTGCGGTCACTCCAGCCTGACCCTGTACATCCAGCTCTACCTGTCGGGCTACCCGCTGTCGCTGGACGACCTGAAGTCGCTGCGCAAGTGGGACAGCCGCACGCCGGGGCACCCCGAGCACGGGCACACCGCGGGCGTGGAGACCACCACCGGCCCGCTCGGCCAGGGTCTGGCCAACGCGGTCGGCATGGCGATGGCGGCGCGCCGCGAGCGCGGCCTGTTCGACCCCGACGCCGCGCCGGGCGCCTCGCCGTTCGACCACACGGTCTGGGCGTTCGTGTCCGACGGCGACATCGAGGAGGGCATCAGCCACGAGGCCAGCGCGATCGCGGGCCACCAGCGGCTGGGCAACCTGGTCGTCCTGTACGACGACAACCACATCTCCATCGAGGACGACACGCAGATCGCCCTGTCGGAGGACGTGCGGGCCCGCTACGAGGCCTACGGCTGGGACGTCCACTCGGTGGACTGGACCGAGGACGGCGAGTACGAGGAGAACGTCGCCGCGCTGGCCGCCGCGCTGGAGGCCGCCCGCGGCGAGACCTCGCGGCCGTCGTTCATCGCGCTGCGCACCATCATCGGCTGGCCCGCGCCCAACAAGAAGAACACCGGCAAGATCCACGGCTCGGCGCTGGGCGCCGACGAGGTCGCGGCCACCAAGCAGATCCTGGGGCTGGACCCGGCCGAGACGTTCCACGTGCCCGCCGAGGTGCTGGAGCACTCCCGCAAGGTCGTGGAGCGGGGCCGCGCCGCGCACGCCGAGTGGGACAAGGCCTTCCGGTCCTGGCGCGAGGCCAACGCCGACCGCGCCGCCGACTTCGACCGCATCTCCACGCGCACGCTGCCCGAGGGCTGGGCCAAGGCGCTGCCGGAGTTCGAGGCGGGCAAGGACCTGGCGACCCGCGCCGCGTCCGGGCAGATCCTCAACGCCCTGGCCCCGGTGCTGCCGGAGCTGTGGGGCGGCTCGGCGGACCTGGCCGAGTCCAACAACACCACGATGAAGGGCGAGCCGTCCTTCGTCCCCGAGGAGTTCCAGACCAAGGAGTTCCCCGGCGGCCCCTACGGCCGGACGCTGCACTTCGGCATCCGCGAGCACGCCATGGGCGCGATCCTCAACGGCATCGCGCTGCACGGCGGCACCCGCCCCTACGGCGGCACGTTCCTGGTGTTCAGCGACTACATGCGCCCGGCGGTCCGGCTGGCGGCGCTGATGAGGCTGCCGGTCACCTACGTGTGGACGCACGACTCGATCGGCCTGGGCGAGGACGGCCCGACCCACCAGCCGGTCGAGCACCTGTGGGCGCTGCGCGCGATCCCGGGCCTGGACGTGGTCCGCCCGGCCGACGCCAACGAGACCGCCGTGGCGTGGCGGACCGTGCTGGAGCACACCGACCGCCCGGCGGGCCTGTGCCTGACCCGGCAGAAGGTGCCCACGTTCGAGCGCGGCAACGGCATCGCCGCGGCCGACGGCGTCGCCAAGGGCGGCTACGTGCTGGCCGACGCGTCCAACGGCCAGCCCGAAGTGATCATCATGGGGACCGGCAGCGAGGTGCAGATCGCCCTGGCGGCCCGCGAGGTCCTGGAGGCCGAGGGCACCCCCACCCGCGTGGTGTCGATGCCGTGCGTGGAGTGGTTCGAGGAGCAGGACGACGCCTACCGGCAGCAGGTCCTGCCGCCGTCGGTGAAGGCCCGCGTGTCGGTCGAGGCCGGCGTGGCGCTGGGCTGGCGGACCTACGTCGGCGACGCCGGCGAGTCGGTCGGCCTGGAGCACTTCGGCGCCTCGGCCGACTACAAGACGCTGTACCAGCAGTTCGGCCTGACCGCCGAGCGCGTGGTCGCGGCGGCCAAGTCCAGCCTGATCAAGGCGGGTGTGGCGGGCGCCGGTCGTGGTACCACCACCGGCAACTGACCGGTGACCGACCCGACATCCGCCGAGGAGGAGGAAGCGATGAGCGAGACGTTGAAGAGGCTCTCGGACGAGGGCGTGTCGATCTGGCTGGACGACATCAGCCGGGAACGGCTGCGCTCGGGCAACCTGGAGAAGCTGGTCAAGGAGAGGAACGTGGTGGGGGTCACCTCCAACCCCACGATCTTCGAGAAGGCGCTGGGCCAGGGCGACGCCTACGACGAGCAGGTGCGTGACCTGGCGGTCCGCGGCGTCGACGTCGAGGAGGCGGTCCGCGCGATCACCACCTACGACATCCGCTGGGGCTGCGACGTGCTGCGCCCGGTGTACGACCGCACCGAGGGCCTGGACGGCCGCGTGTCGATCGAGGTCGACCCGCGGCTGGCCCACGACGAGATCAAGACCGTCGCCGAGGCGCGGGCGCTGTGGTGGATGGTGGACCGGCCCAACCTGTTCATCAAGATCCCGGCGACCGAGCGGGGCCTGCCCGCGATCACCAACGCGCTGGCCGAGGGCATCAGCGTGAACGTGACGCTGATCTTCTCGCTGGAGCGCTACGGCAAGGTGATCGACGCGTTCTTCACCGGCCTGGAGAGGGCCAGGGAGAACGGCCTGGACATCTCCAAGATCGCGTCGGTGGCGTCGTTCTTCGTGTCCCGCGTGGACACCGAGATCGACAAGCGCCTCGACAAGATCGGCTCGGAGGAGGCCAAGGCGCTGCGGTCCAAGGCGGGCGTCGCCAACGCCCGGCTGGCCTACGCGCTGTACGAGGAGAAGTTCGCCTCCGACCGCTGGAAGGCGCTCAAGGCCGCCAACGCGCGCCCGCAGCGCCCGCTGTGGGCGTCCACCGGCGTGAAGGACCCGGACCTGCCGGCCACCCTGTACGTGGACGAGCTGGTCGCGCCCGGCACCGTCAACACCATGCCCGAGGCGACCCTGGACGCCGAGGCCGAGAAGGGCGAGGTGCGCGGCGACACCGTCACGGGCGCCTACGACGAGGCCCGCGCGCACATGCGGGCGCTCAAGGACGTCGGCGTGGACTACGACGACGTGGTGCGGGTGCTGGAGGAGGAGGGCGTCGAGAAGTTCGAGACGTCCTGGACCTCCCTGCTCGGCACGCTGGCCGACGAGCTGAAGGCCAAGGCGGGCGGTCAGGGGTCCAACGCGTGACATCGGTGGTGACCGCCGGGGGGACATCGGTCACCATTCGCGGCGTCGTCGTCGACGAGAGCGAGGCGGTCCTGAACCGCCTCGTCTCCGACGGCGTGCCGCGTTCCCTGGCGAGCGGCAACGCCAAGCTGTGGGGCCCGGACGCCGCGCCGGAGGCGGCGCGGCGGCTGGGCTGGCTGCGGCTGCCCGAGTCGTCCCGCCCCCTGGTGGGGCGGCTGGCCGAGCTGACCGGCCGGGCCCGGGGGGCGGGCCTGGACCGGGTCGTGCTGGCCGGGACCGACGGCTCGACGGTGGCCGCCGAGGCCGTGGCGCGGAGTTCCGGTGCTCCGCTGACGGTGCTGGACACGACCGACCCGCACCGGGTGGCGGCGGTGCTGGCCGACCGCCCGGACCGGACGCTGGTGGTGCTGTCGGTCAAGCAGGAGACGGTCGGGACCGACGCGCTGCGCCGGGTCTTCGAGGAGGCCCTGCGCGCGGCGGGCGTGCCCGACCGCGAGCTGGCGCGGCGCTTCGTCGTGCTCGCCGACCTGGGGACGCCGGTGGCCGACCTCGCCGAGAAGGCCGGGTACCCGGTGGTGCCCGGCGCGCCGGACACCGGCGGGCGGTTCGCGGCGCTCAGCGCGTTCGGGCTGGCCCCGGCCGCGCTGGCGGGAGCCGATGTGACGCTGCTGCTGGACGCGGCGGCGGCGCTGCTCCCGGCGCTCCAGCAGCCCTACGACAACCCGGCGCTGGCCCTGGGCGCGGCGCTGGGCGCGTCGGCGCTGGGGGGCCGCGACAAGCTGGTGCTGGCCGACCAGGGCTCGGGGCTGCCGGGCCTGGCCGACTGGGTGGAGCAGGTGGTCGCCGAGTCCACCGGCAAGGACGGCAAGGGCGTCCTGCCGGTGGTCGTGGAGGGGGTGGCCGCGCCCGGGTTCGCACTGACCGGCGACATGCGGCGGGTCATCCTGGGCAGCCGCCCCGACGAGCCCGGCCCGGCGCGCGAGGCCGGGGTGAGCGTGGCGGGGCCGCTGGGCGCGCAGTTCCTGCTGTGGCAGTACGCGGTCGCGGTCGCCGGGCGGGTGCTGGGGGTCAACCCCTTCGACCAGCCCGAGGTGCGCGAGAGCGAGGACAACACCGCCGCGCTGCTGCGCTCGGCCGAGGGCGAGGCGCCCACGGTCATCCACGGCGCGCCCGCCGTGGTCGACGACGCGGTGGAGGTGCACGGCCCGGCGGAGCTGTTCCGGGGCGTCCAGGGCCTGTCGGACGCGATGGACCGGCTGGTCGAGCGCGTGCCCGAGCACGGGTACCTGGCCGTCATGGCCTACCTGGACCCGGTCGGGGACGCGGGCGCGGCGGAGGCGCGGGCGCTGCTGGCGGCCCGCGCCGCGCGGCTGCGCAGGCAGCCGCCGCCGGTCACCTTCGGGTGGGGGCCGCGCCTGCTGCACACGACGGGGCAGTACCACAAGGGGGGCCGCCAGAACGGGGCGTTCCTGCAGATCACCGGCGAGACGACGACCGACCTGCCGGTGCCGGGCCGCCCCTACACGCTGGGGCAGCTCCAGCTCGCGCAGGCGTTCGGCGACCTGCGGGCGCTGCGGGCGCGGGGCCGCCCGGCGGTGCGGCTGCACCTGCGCGACCGGGCCGCGGGCGTCGAGCAGCTGCGTTCGGCGCTCGCCTGATCCGGATCTTCGGGCCGCCGTGGTCGGACGACCGCGGCGGCCCCACCGTGTCCGGTGCCGGGTCCGGAGATATGTCCGTAGCCGTAACGAAACATCACTTGTTCACAAATTCCGCCCCGAAGATCGGGGAGATGGTCGCGAATGCCGGTTGTCTCCTGAAACGATAGGGGCGGGAGGAGACGGTGTCCGGATTCGACGTACTGACGCGCGGTGAGGTGCTGCACGCCGCGCTCCAGGCGCGTGACTACCTGGTGGACTGTGGCGTGCCGGCCGCGCTGGCGGCCAAGGACCCCCGCCTGTGGGGGCGGCGCTCGGTCGACCACAGCCGCCTGGGCTGGCTCGACCTGCCCACGGCGTCGCGCGGGCTGCTGGACCAGATCGACGGGCTGGTCGCCGAGGCCCGCTACTCCGGACTGGACCACATCGTGCTGATCGGGGTGGGCGCCGAGACCTACGCCGCCCAGGCCGTCATGGAGGCCCACGCCGCGCACACTCCCGCCCTGACCGGCGGATCCCCGGGCGGGTCCCCGGGCGGCGCGGCCTCCGGCGGCGCGCTGACCGTGCTGGACGGCGGCGACACCGCCGCGCTGGCGACGGCGCTGGAACGCCTGGACCGCACGCTGGTGGTGCTGTCCAGCAAGGCCGGGGTGTCGCTGGAGGGCGACGCCTACCGGCGCGTGTTCGCCGCCGCGTTCCGCGACCACGGCCTGTCGGACCGCGAGATCGCGGGCCGGTTCCTGGTCATCACCGACCACGGCAGCCCGCTGCACGACTTCGCCCGCCAGTGCGGCTACCGCATCGGGCTCACCGACCCCTACCTGCCCGGCCACTTCGGGGCGCTGTCGGCCTACGGGCTGGTCCCGGCGGTGCTGGCCGGGGCCGACGCGCACCGCCTGCTGGACGAGGCCGCCGCGCTGGCGCCCGCGCTGGCGGGCCACGACGACAACCCCGGCCTGCTGCTGGGGGCGATCCTGGGCGGCTCGGCCCAGCAGGGCGAGGGCGGGCTGGCCCGCGACAAGGTGGTGCTGCGCGAGCCGGGCGGGTCGGGCGCGCTGACGGCGTGGATCGCGCAGCTGCTGGCGGTCGGCACCGGCAAGCGCGGCCGGGGCGTGCTGGCGTTCGAGCCGCCGGGCGTCCCCCGCGGCTGCCCCGACGCGCACGGCATCGCCCTCAACCCGCGCGCGGCGACCTCCGAGGACGCCGACACCTCGGTGTGGGCGCCGCTGGGCGCGCAGTTCCTGCTGTGGGAGTACGCGACGGCGGTGGCCGGATGGCTGCTGGGCGTCAACCCGTTCGAGCCGGGCGGCACCTCGGTGCAGGAGGCCGAGGACGACGCGGCGGCGCTGCTGCGCGCCGCCGCCGGGGGCCGGCTGCCCGGCGGCGACCCGGTGCTGGTGGACGGCGACATCGAGATCCACACCGCGCTGCCGTTCCGCACCGACATCGGGCTGGAGGCGGTGGTGGCGGCGCTGCTGGACCGCGTGCCGGGCACCGGCTACCTGTCGGTGGAGACCTACCTGTCCGGGGAGTTCTCCGGCCGTTACCTGGCGCCCGCGCTGGCGCGCGGCGCGCTGCGTCCGGTGGGCTACGGGCACGGCCCCGGCCACCTGCACGCGACCGGCCCGGTCCACAAGGACGGGCCGGGCACCGGCGCGTTCCTGATCGTCACCGGGGACCCCGCGCCGGGCGACGCGCTCGCCGACCTGCCGGTGCCGGGCCGCTCCTACGGGCTGGGCCGGCTGCGGACGGCGCGCGGGCTGGCCGAGGAGCGGGCGCTGCGCCGCCGCGGCCTGCCGGTGGTGCGGCTGCACCTGCGCGACCCCGCCGCGGGCGTGGAGCGGCTGGCCGAGGCGGTGCGCGCCGTCACCGCGACCGACCCCTCGGGAGCCGCGGGCCCGGAGGACACGGGTAAGGCGTAGTGATCCGGTAGTGACGAGCTTCACCGCGGTCGTCTCGGGACCGACGACCATCACCGCGCGCGGCGCGGTCCGCCAGGCGGCCGAACGGGTGCTGGGCCGGCTGTGGATCGACGAGGTCCCGGTCCGGCTGGCCTCGGAGGACCCCGGGCTGTGGCCGTCGACCGCCGCCGCTGCCGCCGACGCCGCCGGGCGGTCCTGGTGCTGGCCGGGCCAGCCGGGCCCGGCGCGGCTGCTGCTGGACCGCGTCGCCGCGCTGCGCGCCGCCGCCCGCGCGGCGGGGACGCCGGAGGTGGTGCTGATCGGCGACGGCGCCGCCGCGCGGGCCGCCGCCGCGATCGCCGCGCACGCCGCCGTCCCGCTGACGGTGCTGGGCGGCACCGAGCCGGGCCCGCTGCTGCGGCTGGCCGACGACGCGGCCCGGCTGGCGCGCGCGGTGTTCGTGCTGACCGGCGACGACCCCGACCACGAGGCCGCCGCCCGGGTGCTGGCCGGGCTGCTGCGCGAGCGGGACCTGTCCCCCGCCGACCGGTTCGTGACCGTCGCCGAGCCGGGCACGGCCGCCGCCAAGTACGCCGCGGAGGCCGGGCACCCGCTGGTCGAGGCGCCCGCCGCGGCGCCGTTCGCGGCGCTGTCGCCGCAGGCGCTGGTGCCCGCCGGGCTGGCCGGGGCGGACGTGGCGGGGCTGCTGGACCGGGCCTCGGCGATGCTGCCCGCGCTGACCCGCCCCGAGAACAACCCGGGCCTGGTGCTGGGCGCGATCCTGGGCGGCGCGGCCCGCGCGGGCCGCGGCACCGTCGTGCTCGGCGGCTACGCCGCGGCGCTGCCGGAGCTGGCCGACTGGATCGCGCTGCTGCTGACCGACGCGACGCGCGGGCGGCTGCTGCCGCTGGTGCAGCACGGCGGCCTGCCGGTGCAGCCCGCCGACGACCTGTTCCTGGTGACGCTGGACGGCCGTCCCCGCCAGGACGACGCGACCGTGTCGGGGCCGCTCGCCGAACAGCTGGTGGTGTGGGAGTACGCCGCCGCCGTCGCCGCCTACCTGGTGGGCGCCGACCCGTTCGCCCCCGTTCCGCTTCCGGTCCCGTCCCCGGTCCCGGGGACGGGCGCCGGCCGGTCCGCGTCCGCCGCGGACCCGGTGTCCCCCTCCGGCCCCTCCGCGCGCGAGGTGGCCGTCTCCACCGCCGATCCGGCGTTCGCGGCCGCCGCGTCGCTGGACGATCTGGTGGCCGAGGTCGCCGGCCGGGCGGCCGGTGAGGGACACCTGACGATCGTCGCCTTCCTGGACCCCGATCCGGTCCACGGGGAAGGCGCGCAGGTGCGGCGGCTGGCCGCGCTGCTGGCGGCCCGGTGTGCCCGCCCCGTGACGATCGCCTGGGGTTGCCGTTACCCCGCGTTCGGGAATGATCGTCGCGAGAAGGGCGTATACCTGGTGTTGACCGGCGACGCCGCCCGCGACGTCCCGGTGCCGGGACGTCGCGGGACGCTGGGCGCGCTGGCGCGCGCCCGGGCGTCGGGCGTGGCCCGCGCGGCGAGCGCCGCCGGGCGGCCGGTGCTGCGGCTGCACCTGCACGACCGCCGGGCGGGACTCGCCCGGCTGCTGGACTCCGCTCGAGGAGAGGCATGAGCCCGTCGCCACCGGCGATACGTACCGATGACACCGATGACAGCCGTTCGGATAGCACAACGAAACAGTGGGCAGGAACGGTCCACGGCATGACGCGAGAAGAGGGGGCCGCCACGTGACCAACACACCCAATCCGCTCAGGGATCCGCGCGACAAGCGGCTGCCCCGGGTGGCCGGGCCGAGCGTGCTGGTGCTGTTCGGGGTCACCGGGGACCTGTCCCGCAAGAAGCTGCTTCCGGCGATCTACGACCTGGCCAACCGGGGGCTGCTGCCGCCGGGCTTCTCGCTGGTCGGGTTCGCCCGCCGGGACTGGGACCACCAGGACTTCAAGCAGATCGCCTACGAGGCGGTCAAGGAGCACGCGCGCACGCCGTTCCGCGAGGACGTCTGGACGCACCTGTCGGAGGGCATGCACTTCGTGCCCGGCGAGTTCAACGACCCGGGCGCGTTCGAGGCCCTCGCGATGGCCGTCAAGGAGCTGGACGCCAACCGCGGCACCGGCGGCAACTACGCCTTCTACCTGTCGATACCGCCGAAGTTCTTCGAGACGGTGGTGGAGCAGTTGCAGGCCAGCGGGCTGGCCGACCCCGCCAACGAGCACGGCGGCTTCCGCCGGGTGGTGATCGAGAAGCCGTTCGGGCACGACCTGGCCAGCGCCAAGGAGCTCAACGACACCGTGCACCGCGTCTTCCCCGAGGAGTCGATCTTCCGGATCGACCACTACCTCGGCAAGGAGACCGTGCAGAACATCCTGGCGCTGCGGTTCGCCAACACGATGTTCGAGCCGATCTGGAACCGGCACCACGTCGACCACGTGCAGATCACCATGGCCGAGGACATCGGCATCGGCGGCCGGGCCGGGTACTACGACGGCATCGGCGCGGCCCGCGACGTCATCCAGAACCACCTGCTCCAGCTGCTGGCGCTGACGGCGATGGAGGAGCCGACCTCCTTCAGCGCCGAGGCGGTCCGCGCGGAGAAGGCCAAGGTCCTGTCGTCGGTGCGGGTGCCCGGCGACCTGTCGCAGGCCACCGCGCGCGGCCAGTACGCCGCCGGGTGGCAGGGCGGGGTGAAGGTCCGGGGGTACCTGGAGGAGGACGGCATCCCCGCCGAGTCGCGCACCGAGACCTACGCCGCGATCAAGCTGGAGATCGACAACCGGCGGTGGGCCGGGGTGCCGTTCTACCTGCGCACCGGCAAGCGGCTCAGCCGCCGGGTGACGGAGGTGGCGATGGTGTTCCAGCAGGCGCCGCACCTGCCGTTCTCCCAGACCGACACCGAGGAGCTGGGGCAGAACGCCCTGGTGATGCGGGTCCAGCCCGACGAGGGCATCACCGTGCGGTTCGGGTCGAAGGTGCCGGGCACCTCGATGGAGATCCGCGACGTCAACATGGACTTCGCCTACGGCGAGTCGTTCACCGAGTCCTCCCCCGAGGCCTACGAGCGGCTGCTGCTGGACGTGCTGATCGGCGACCCCCCGCTGTTCCCCCGGCAGGAGGAGGTCGAGCTGTCCTGGAAGATCCTCGACCCGATCGAGGAGCACTGGGCCACGCGCAAGAGGATCGAGCAGTACCGGTCCGGCGGCTACGGCCCCGACAGCGCCGACGAGCTCATGGCCCGCGACGGACGCGCCTGGAGGCGACTCTAAGCATGAACATCGACCTCACCGACACCAGCACCCGCCGCATCCAGGACGCGCTGACCCAGGCGCGGCACCTGATGGGCGGCCCCGCGGTCGGCATGGTGCTGACCCTCATCATCGTGACCGACGAGTCGGCGCAGTACGACGCGGTGCGCGCCGCCACCGAGGCCGCGCGCGAGCACCCGTGCCGGGTGCTGACGGTCATCTCCCGCGACGCGCGCGGCTCGTCCTCGCGGCTGGACGCCGAGATCCGGATGGGTGAGACCGGTCCGGGCGAGACCGTGCTGCTGCGCATGTACGGCCCGCTGGCCGAGCACGCCGACTCGGTGGTCGTGCCGCTGCTGATGCCCGACACCCCCGTGGTGACGTGGTGGCCGGGCGGCAAGGTCCCCAAGGCCCCCGCCGAGGACCCGCTGGGGCGGCTGGCGCAGCGCCGGGTCACCGACTCCTACGCCGCCCGCGACCGGCTGGGCACCCTGGCCCGGCTCGCCGAGGCCTACAGGCCCGGCGACACCGACTTCACCTGGACGCGGCTGACGTCGTGGCGGTCGCTGCTGGCCGCCGCGCTGGACCAGCCGCACGACGACATCCTGTCCGGCTGCGTGTCGGCCGAGCCCGACAGCCCCAGCGCCGAGCTGCTGGCCGCGTGGCTGTCGGTGCGGCTGGGCGTCCCGGTGACCCGCGAGGTGTCCGAGGGGCCCGGCATCACCGGGGTGCGGATGACCACCGGGGAGGGCGACATCGAGGTGTCGCGCCCCGACGGGCGGGTGGCGACGCTGTCGCGGCCCGGCCAGCCCGACCGCCAGGTGTCGCTGATGCGCCGCCCGATGTCGGAGCTGCTGGCCGAGGAGCTGCGGCGGCTCGACCCCGACGAGGTGTACCAGGACGCGTCGGCGCGGTTCGCCAAGGACCTGGCCGCCGCGCAGTCCAAGGGCGACTCCGCGGGCGGCTCCCCCGACGTCGTCGCCGAGAGCAGGCCCGAGGAGGGCGGGCCCGCGGAGGGGAAGTCCGAGGCGGGCAAGCCCGAAGCAGGCGCTAAGAAGTCGTCGCGCGGGAAGGCGGGAGGCAGGTGAGCACCCCGGTGGTGGTGGTCCACGCCGACCAGCAGTCGCTGGCCGAGGCGGTCGCGGCCAAGCTGGTGACGCGGATCGCCGAGGCGCAGGCCCAGCGCGGGTCGGCGTCGATCGTGGTGACCGGCGGCGGCGTCGGCACCGCCGTGCTGGCCGCGCTGAACGGGGCCCGCAACCGCGGCTCGGTCGACTGGCGCAGGCTCGACGTCTGGTGGGGCGACGAGCGGTTCCTGCCGGCCGGGGACCCCGAGCGCAACGAGACCGGCGCCCGCCAGGCCCTGCTGGACCATGTGGACCTGGACCCGTCGCGCGTGCACGCCATGCCCGCGACCGACGGTCCCGACGGCGACGACGCCGAGGCCGCCGCCGGGCGTTACGCCGCCGAACTGGCCGCCGCCGCCCGGGCCGAGGGGGCGGACGGCGGGGCGGGGCTGCCGACGTTCGACGTGCTGATGCTGGGCGTCGGCCCGGACGCCCACGTCGCGTCGCTGTTCCCGAAGATGTTCGACCCGTCCGAGGAGCGGACGGTGGTCCCGGTGCACGACTCGCCCAAGCCGCCGCCGACCCGGATCTCGCTGACCATGTCGGCGATCCGGACGGCCCGCGAGGTGTGGATCCTGGCGGCCGGTGAGTCCAAGGCCCAGGCCGTGGGGCTCGGCCTGTCGCCCGCCGCCGACCCGCTGGAGGCCCCGGTGGCCGGGGCGCGCGGCGCGGAGCAGACGCTGTTCCTGCTCGACGCCGCCGCGGCGGGCGGGCTGCCGCCCGGCGTGGCGGGCTCCGACGCCCCCTGACCTGCGGGCGCCCCGGCGACGAGGGCCGGTCCGGGATCCGTCCCGGACCGGCCCTCCGATCGTTTGCATAGTCCCGGCAGGTGGGGAAGACCCGTGGTGACAGGGGAAGGGCCGAGGACCGACGAGGAGGACACGGTGCTGAGGAGTCGGACGGCGACGGCGGGAGCGGCGGTCACCGGGGCGCTGACACTCGTCCTGGCCGGATGTTCGTCCGGCGGGGACGGCGGCGAAAAGGGCGGCAAGGGCGGCGACGCCAAGGCCGCGCCCCCGGTCATCACCCCGGCCAACGGGACCAGACAGGTCGCCCCGGACCGGCCCGTCACCGTCAGGAGCGACAAGGGCCGGATCACCAAGGTCACGGTGACCGGGCCCAAGGGCGACAAACCCGAGGGCGCGCTGTCCGCCGACGGCAGGTCCTGGCAGACCCGCTGGGGGCTCCAGCCGGACGCCACCTACACCGTCACCGCCCAGGGCGAGGGCGGCACCGCCACCTCGACGTTCACCACCCTGAAGGCGCGCCGCAAGCTGGAGACCGGCATGTCGCCGCTGGAGGACGAGAAGGTCGGCGTCGGCATGCCGGTCCAGCTGCTGCTGAGCCTGCCGGTCACCACCAAGCAGGCCAAGGCCGAACTGGAGAAGCGCCTTGAGGTCCGCATGTCCAGGCCGGTCCAGGGCGCCTGGTACTGGATCAGCGACAAGGAGGTGGACTTCCGCCCCAAGGACTACTGGCCCGCGGGACAGAAGGTCCAGGTCGTCGCGCGGCTGGCCGGGCTCAAGGTCGCCGAGGGCACCTACGGCGCCAAGGACCGCGTCCTGAACTTCACCGTCGGACCCCGCCACGTCACCACCATCAACGCCAAGAAGCACGAGGCGACCGTCACCGACGGCGGCAAGGTCGTGCGCCGCATGAAGGTCAGCCTGGGCAAGCCCGGCGACGACAGCTACACCGGCGTGATGATCGCCCAGGAGAAGAACCCGGCGATGGTGATGGACTCGGCCACCACCGGCAACCCCGGCGAGTACCGCACCCCCACCAAGTGGAACGTCCGCATGACCTACAGCGGCACCTTCATCCACTCGGCCCCCTGGTCGACCGGCTCGCAGGGAAGCGCCAACGTCAGCCACGGCTGCGTCAACGCCTCCCCCTCCGACGCCAAGTGGTTCTACGACTTCACCCAGCGCGGCGACGTCATCGAGGTCACCGGCACCACCCGCAAGCTGCGGTTCGGCAACGGCCCCACCCCGTGGGCCAAGTCCTGGCAGGACTGGCTGAAGGGCAGCGCGCTGGGCGCCCCCGTGACGGGGACGCCCCTGAAGTGACGCGCCGGATCACTTCTCGCAGGTGATGTTCCGGGCGGGCGTCCGGCCGGTGAGCACGTAGCGGTGCACCGCGTCGTCCACGCAGGCGTTGCCGTAGCCGATCTGGTAGGGCGCGTGGACGTCGGCGCCGCGCAGCGTGACCAGCCGCGAGCCCCGCAGCAGCCCGTGCAGGATCCGCGTGCCCTCGTAGGTGGTGCGGGTGTCGCCGGTCGCGCCGACCAGCAGCGCCCGCGCGTGCGCGCCGATCCGCGTCATCGGCTCGCGCGGCTCGACGGGCCAGAACGCGCACGGGTTGATGTTGTGCCCGATGCCCCCGAAGATCGGGGCCTCGGCGCGGTTCCGCTCGATCTCCCGCCAGTAGTACTCGGGGTCGCCGGGCGCGCCGCCGTCACCGCAGATGAGGGCCGACTGCGCGCTGCCGTACCGCGACTCGGCCCCGGTCAGCAGGAACTCCAGGTTCTCCTTCAGCGCCCCGGTGGGCGGCGCGGGGCGCCCGGCGGCGGCGCGGGCCAGCTGCGCCGCCGCGTCGGCCAGCGTGGCGCGCGCCGGGTCGCGGTCCTCCTGGAGGAGGTTCAGGAGGACGACGGGGGTCACCGTGTCGTCCACCCGGTACCTCCCGAGCCGCAGCGGCTCGCGCCCCGACTCCGCGATGGTCCTCCGCACGGTGCCCAGGACCGCGCCCCGGGTGGTGCCGAGCCCGTAGGTGCGGTGCCGCCGCGCCGCCCAGCCGGCCCAGCGCGCGAACGCCCGCTCGTTGGCGCCGACCATGCTCTTGGCCAGCAGGCCGCCCCACACGGCGGGGTCGATGCCGCTGTCCAGCACGGCCCGGTCCAGGCGGCCGGGGAACATCGTCGCGTACACCCCGCCCAGGTAGTTGCCGTAGGAGCCGCCGCTGTAGGAGATCCGGCGCTCGCCGAGCGCGGCGCGCACCACGTCCATGTCGCGGGCGACGTTGCGGGTGGAGATGTGGGGCAGCAGGTCGGCGTGGCGTTCCCCGCAGCGCCGTGCCAGGTCCCTGGCCAGCGCGGTCGCGCGGTCGAACGAGGCCCGGCCCAGCCCCGCCGAGCGGATCCACGTCGCCGTCGGCCATCCGCAGTCCACCGGGGTGCTGCGCCCGATGGAGCGCGGATCCATCCCCACCAGGTCGAACCGGGTCCCCGCCTCCTTCATCAGGCCGCGCATGTAGGGCGGCATGTCCAGCGCGGGACCGGGCCCTCCCCCGTTGAGGACCATCGTGCCGATACGGCGCTCGGTGGCCCTCAGCCGGGAGATCGCGATCGTGATGGTGCGGCCGCCGGGGTTCGCGTAGTCGAGCGGCACGGTGATGTCGGCGCAGCGCGCCCCGGCCTTGTCCAGGTCCCTGCCCACCTGGTCGTCCGGGCCCAGCGTGCACTTCTTCCAGACGACGGGCTGGTGGTGGAAGCGCTCCAGCCCGTCGGTTCGGGCCGGTCCGCCGGCGCGCGCCGGGGCCGCCGGCCCCGCCGCCGCGACACCGAAGGCCGCCAGGGTCACGATGGTCTTCTTCACGATTCCTCCCCGCACAGCGCGGTCTGCAACAGCTCCAGCTCGTCCTTGGCGGCGGCCTCGGTGGCGGTGTTCTCGTCGAACATCACCGCCGCGCGCCGCCCGTCCGGCCCGACGACCGCGAACGCGCTCCATCCGTACAGGTGGCCGCCGTGCCCGTACCATTCGCCGCCGCACCGCGGCGGCGTGCTCATCAGCCCCAGCCCGTACCGCGCGCCCGGCCAGGTCCGGTCCGGGTCGGCGCGAACGGTGCGCTTCATCTCCCCGAGCAGCCGCCCGCCCAGCAGCGCGCCGAAGAACCGGCTGACGTCGGCCGTCCCCGACACCAGCGCTCCCCCGGCCGAGGCGTTCAGCTCGGTGACGTCCCGCCAGCGCACGGCCCCGTCCCTCTCCTCCCGCAGGTAGCCGCGCGGGTGCGGCCCCCGCCACCAGGACGGCGGCGGCCGTGCCCGCCGTCATCACATGTCCGACCCTCATGCCCTGTGACGCTAGGCACCCGGGAACGCCCGCACAGTAGAGCCGCCTCCCCGATCGGACGTTCGGCCAGCCGGTGCCCCGCACGGGTGCCAGCCCCATGGACAACCCCGTCGACCAAAGTCGCACCCGCCTCGACCGGCGGTTACTCCCACCGCCCCCCGACCTGGGTAGCGTGGCATCCGTGAGTCTCCGGCGATCGGCGCACCAGTGGCTGAACGACGCGGGCGTGGCGGTCCTCGGGCTGCTGCTCGGCCTGCTCGTGCTCGCCGGGTCCCTGGAGGACTTCCCCGCCGAGGAGATCCGGGTGCCCCGCGACCTGCTGCTGGGCCTCGTCGCGGCCGTGGTCCTGCTGCTGTACCGCCGCCGCTGGCCCGTCCAGATCGCGCTGGTGCTGGCGTTCGCCCTGTTCTACTCCTCCACCGCGATGGGCGTCGGCGCGGTGGCGCTCTACAACGTCGCCTCCCAGCGCGGCTGGCGGACCTCCGTCACCCTCGGCCTGCTCAACGCGGCCCTCGTCGTCCCCCTGTTCTCGCTGATGCCCGACCAGTCCACCAAGGACTACCTGACGTCGGTCGCGGTGTTCCTGCTCGGCTACACCGTCCTGATCGTGGCCGGGATGCTGGCGCGGTCCCGGCGGCTGCTGGTGGAGTCGCTGCGCGAACGCGCCCGCCAGGCCGAGGAGGGCCAGCGGCTGCGCGTCGAGGAGGCCCGCCTGCTGGAACGCGAGCGCATCGCCCGCGAGATGCACGACGTCCTCGCCCACCGCATCTCCCTGCTGGCGGTGCACGCCGGGGCCCTGGAGTTCCACGCCGACGCCCCGGCCGACCAGCGCGCGGCCGCCGGGGTGATCCGCCGCAGCGCCTACGAGGCGATGGAGGACCTGCGCGAGGTGATCCACGTGCTGCGCGACGGCAGCCGCGCCGAGGACTCCGAACGCCCCCAGCCCGCCCTCACCGACCTGCCCGCCCTGCTGGAGGAGGCCCGCGCCGCCGGGACCCCCGTCGACCTGGACGACCGCGTCCCCGACCCCGCCGAGGTCCCCGCCCGGATCGGCCGCGACGCCTACCGCATCGTCCAGGAGGGCCTGACCAACGCCCGCAAGCACGCCCCCGGCGCGCGGGTGACGATCACCATGGACGTGCCGGGCGGCGCGGGCCTGTCCCTGGAGATCCACAACCCGATCCCGCCGGGCCCGCGCCCCCCGAAGCCGCCCGGGGCGGGCGCGGGCCTGCTCGGACTGCGCGAACGCGTCACCCTGCTCAAGGGGATGCTGGAGCACGGCGTGACCGCCGATGACCGGTTCCGGCTGTACGCCTGGCTGCCGTTCCCGGTGGAGAAGCCGTGACGTCCCGCGCCTTTACGATGTAGATCATTGCAGGTCGCGCCGGCCGTCCCCGGCGGTCGCCGCGCGTTCCTCGGGCGGGGCGCCGGGGCTCTAGAGTGGCCCGTATGGACTCACCCATCCGCGTGCTGATCGTGGACGACGACGCCCTCGTGCGCGCGGGCCTGTCGATGATGCTGGCCGGGGCCGAGGACCTGACGGTCGTCGGGGACGTCGCCGACGGCACCGAGGTGATCCCGGCGGTCAACGAGCTGCGCCCCGACGTGGTGCTGATGGACATCCGGATGCCGCGGATGGACGGCCTGGCGGCCACCGAGCGGCTGCGCGCCCGCCGCGAGCCGCCCGAGATCATCATCCTGACCACGTTCGACTCCGACGACCACATCCTGCGCGCGATGCGGGCCGGGGCCAGCGGGTTCCTGCTCAAGCACACCCCTCCCCCGGAGATCATCCGGGCGATCCGGCAGGTCGCGGCGGGCGAGCCCATGCTGTCGCCGGCGGTGATGCGCAAGATGATGAGCTATGTCGCCGACACCGGCGTGGACCCGCGCCGCGACCGCGCCCGCGCGCTGCTGGACCGGCTCAGCGAGGGCGAGCGCGCCGTGGCGGCGCTGGTCGGGCGGGGCCGCACCAACAGCGAGATCGGCAGGGAGCTGTCGCTGAGCGTGGCGACCGTCAAGGCGTACGTGTCGCGGCTGCTGACCAAGCTGGAACTCAACAACCGCGTCCAGATCGCGCTGCTGGTCCACGACGCCGGGCTCACCGAGCCCACCGAGTGACCCGGGCCGGCTGACCGGCCGGCCGGCCGGTGGGGCGGTGGGGCGGTGGGGCGTCCGCCGGAGGATGCCTTTCGGACGCCGGGAAATCGACTTCGGTCACCGTTGGTCGCGACCATCGGCCGACGCGGCGCCCCGGCCGGGGCCGCGACGCTGGACCCATGATTGAAGCCATCGGTCTGAGCAAGCGGTACGGGGACGTCCCGGCCGTGCGCGACGTGTCGTTCCGGTGCGAGCCGGGCACCGTGACGGGCTTCCTCGGCCCCAACGGGGCGGGCAAGTCCACCACCATGCGGATGATCTGCGGGCTGACGCCGCCGACCGGCGGCGCCGCGACCGTCAAGGGCGTCCCCTACCGCCGCATCGCCAACCCGGGACGGCACGTGGGCGTGCTGCTGGACGCCGCCGCCCAGCACCCGGGCCGCACCGGCCGGGAGGTGCTGACGCTGACCGCCGACCTGCTGGGGGTGGAGCGGGCGCGCGTCGGGCGGATGATGGAGACGGTCGGGCTGTCGCCGAAGGCCGCCCGGCGGCGGGTCGGGGGGTACTCGCTGGGCATGCGGCAGCGCCTCGGCATCGCGCAGGCGCTGATGGGCGACCCGAGCGTGCTGATCCTGGACGAGCCCGCCAACGGTCTGGACCCCGAGGGCATCTTCTGGATGCGGACGCTGCTGCGCGACTTCGCCGACCGGGGCGGGACGGTGCTGCTGTCGTCGCACCTGCTGCGCGAGGTGGAGGCGGTCGCCGACCGGTTCGTGGTGATCGCGGGCGGCCGGATCGCGGCGCAGGGCACCAAGGCCGAGCTGCTGACCGCGCCCGGCGGGATGGTGGCGCGCGGGCTCGACCCGGAGGCGCTGGAGGGGGCGCTGCGGCGGGCGGGGCTGGCCGCGGAGCCGGACGGCGCGGGCGCGTTCGCGGTGCGGGCGACCGCCGAGCAGGTGGGCCGCGCCGCCGCCGAGGCGGGCGTGGTGCTGCTGGAACTCCGTCAGGCCAGCGGGGGCGGCCTGGAGGAACTGTTCATGACGTTGACCTCGGGCCCGCAGGAGACGCGATGACCGCCACCACCACGACGCCGACCGCCGTCTCCGTTCCGTCGCTGGACGAGCCCGCGCGGCCGTCGCTGCCGCGGCTGGTCCGCGTCGAGATCCGCAAGATGGTCGACACCCGGTCGGGCCGCTGGCTGCTGATCCTCATCGCGCTGAGCGCCGTGGCGCTGATGCCGGTCATGCTGTTCGCGGCGCCGCGGCACGAGCAGAGCCTGACGGCGATGGTCGAGGCGGCGCAGATCGGGATCGCCCTACTGCTGCCGGTGCTGGGCATCCTGTCGGTGACCACCGAGTGGTCGCAGCGCACGTCGCTGGCGACGTTCACGCTGGTGCCCGACCGGCACCGGGTGGCCGCCGCCAAGCTGGTGGCCGGGTGGTCGCTGGCGCTGGCGCTGACGGCGGCCTCGATGCTGGTGGCGGTCGCGGGCCGCGCCGCCGGCGAGGTGCTGGACCGCTCGGGCGGGAGCTGGGAGCTGACGCCCGAGCAGCTCGGCAAGACCCTGCTGCTGGCGCTGATCGCGGTGTCGATGGGCACGGCGTTCGGGATGCTGTTCATGAACACCCCGCTGGCCATCGTCCTGTTCTTCCTGCTGCCGAACCTGTGGACCATGGTCGGCGCGATGGTGGAGAAGCTGAAGACGGCCGCCGCCTGGCTGGACACCAACAGCACCATGACGGCGATCAACGAGCCGGGCGTCACGGCCGTGGAGTGGGCGCGGCTGGCGGTGTCGCTGGCGGTGTGGCTGCTGATCCCCCTGGCGGTGGGGCTGGTGCGGCTGCACCGCCGCGAGGTGAAGTGACCGGCCCGGACCCGGCCGCCGCGCCCTGCCCGGCCGGCCGCCCGGTTTGAACTCCGGGCGACCGGCCACAGGGCGGTCATGGGATCCATCGTCGAACACCACCGCATCGAGATCGACGGGTACGGGGTCTTCTACCGTGCGGCCGGGCCGCCGGACGCGCCGGTGGTGCTGCTGCCGCACGGCTACCCCTGCTCCTCCTACCAGTTCCGCGGCCTGATGCCCGCGCTGGCCGACCGCTGGCGGCTGGTCGCGCCCGACCTCCCGGGCTTCGGTTTCAGCGACACCCCCGAGCCGTCGCGGTTCGCCTACGACTTCGACGGCTACGCCGCCTTCCTGCGCCGGTTCGCCGACGCCCTCGGGCTCGGCCGCTTCGCCCTCTACCTGCACGACTACGGCTCGCAGATCGGGCTGCGGCTGGCCATCGCCGAGCCGGACCGGATCGCGGCGCTGATCGTCCAGAACGGCGACATCTACGCGGACCAGCTCGGCCCCAAGTACGGCTACCTCCAGCGGTACTGGGAGAACCCCACGGCCGAGGGGCGGGCGCGGCTGGCCGCCGCCGTCAGCGAGGAGGGGTTCCGCGACGAGTTCCGCAACGACGTCGCCCCGCACCTGGCCGCGCGCATCAGCCCCGACCTGTGGACGCTCAACTGGGCGCTGCTGAACACCCCGCCACGGCGGGAGATCATGGTGGGGCTGATGGAGGGGCTGCGCGCCAACCTGGACTGGTTCCCCAAGTACCAGTCCTACCTGCGCGACCACCGTCCCCCGACGCTGATCGCGTGGGGGCCGCAGGACGGCTACATGCCCGAGGGCGCGGCCCGCGCCTACCTGAGGGACCTGCCGGACGCCGAGCTGCACCTGCTGGACGGCGGGCACTGGGCGCTGGAGACGAACCTGCCCGAGATCGTGGCGCTAGCGCGCGGCTTCCTCGGCCGCGTCCACGCGGTCCCGTGACCGTTCGGCGGGGACGCGGCGGGTCAGGGTGAGCCGGAAGCCCTCGGGCTTGAGGGTGAGGGTCTCGGTGATCCGCAGGTCGTAGCCGGGATCGGGGACCGGGTGGTAGCGGTGCAGCACCAGGCCGAGCGCCATCACCGCCTCGTGCAGCGCGAACTGGCGGCCGATGCAGGCGCGCTGCCCGGTCCCGAACGGCCGGTAGGCGTGCGCGGGCCGCCGCCTGGCCGCGCCGGGCGCGAACCGGTCGGGGTCGAAGCGCTCGGGGTCGGGCCAGACCGCCGGGTCCCGGTGCAGCAGCGGCAGCATCACCACCACCCAGTCGCCGCGTTCCAGGCGGTACCGGCCGCCGAGCACGGTGTCCTCGCGGGCGGCGCGGAAGTAGCCGGGCGCGGTCGGCCACAGCCGCAGCGCCTCGTCCAGCACGGCCCGCACGTACCGGAGCCGGGGGATGTCGGTGAACGCGGGCACGGGGTCGTCGCCCTGCCCCCACAGCGCGTCCACCTCGGCCTGCGCCCTGGCGAGGGCCTCGGGATGACGGGTCAGGTGGTACAGCGCGAACGACAGCGCGCCGGAGGTCGTCTCGTGGCCCGCGACCATGAACGTGATGACCTGCCGCCGGATGTTCACCGGGTCGAGCGTCCGCCCGGTCCCGGGGTGGGCGGTGCGCAGCATCAGCCCCAGCAGGTCGTCGCGGTCGGGCGTCTCGCCCCGGCGGCGGGCGTCGATCACGTCGTCGACCAGGCGGTTCATCAGGTCCATGTCGGCGCGGTTGCGGCGGGCGGACCCGGCCAGCAGCCGCCGGACCGAGACCAGCGTCGGGGACACCGACAGCTGCGCGAACCGCAGCACGCGGGTCATCGCGGTCACGAACGGGTGCGGGCGGTCGTGCTCGAAGGAGCCGAAGCGGTGGCCGAACCCGGTGCGGCCGATGGTCTCCATCGTCAGGCGGGTCATGTCGGCGGCGACGTCGACCTCGGCGCCCGCCCGCGCGGCGGCGTCCCAGGAGGCCAGCAGCTCCCGCGCCACGTCGAGCATGGTCGCGTGGTAGCCGCGCATCGCCTCGCGGGTGAACGCCGGCCGCAGGATGTCGTGGGCGAGCCGCCAGTTCGGCTCGCCGTCCTCGGCGGTGAACAGGGCGTCGCCGACCACCAGGCGCAGCGGGCGCAGGCCGAGGCCGACGTGCTTGGCGAAGCGGCGGTCGTCGTCGACCTCGGCGGCCAGGTCCGCGCCGCCGACGGTGACGATGTCGGTGCCGAGCACCCGGCGGACCGAGATCGGCCCGAGGTCGCGGACCAGCCGCAGCGAGGACTGCACGGGGCGGCGGGGGCTGAGGCCGACGACGTCGCCGAGCAGCGGCAGGCGGTGCGGCGGATGGGGGATGGCGGCGGTGTCCACGGGACCTCCGGCTTGCTGAATCGAGTTCAGTAGGCCCCACGATGCGCGCGTTACTGAACTCGTGTCAATAGGTAGGATCCAGGCCATGCGGACCCGGCTGAGCACCGAGCGGCGTCGCGCGCAGCTGCTGGCGATCGGCGCCGAGCTGTTCGCCAACCGCCCCTACGACGAGGTGTGGGTCGAGGAGGTCGCCGAGATCGCGCAGGTCTCGCGGGGGCTGCTGTACCACTACTTCCCGAGCAAGCGGGCGTTCTTCCTGGCGATCGTGGAGGCCGAGTCGGCCCGGCTGCTGGAGGCCAGCGCCCCGGATCCGGCGCTGCCGCCGGCCGAGCAGCTGCGGGCGGGCCTGGAGATCTACGTCGACTACGCCGAGCGCAACCCCGACGGGTTCCGGGTCGCGCAGCGGGCCGCCGACACCGACGCCGACATCCGCCGGGTCAAGCGGGCCCGGACCGCCGCCCAGCGCGACCGCATCCTGGCGGGCCTGGCGGCGGTGACGGAGGTCGACGACACCACGCGGATCGCGGTGAACGGGTGGCTGGCGTTCGTCACGGCGGCGATCCTGGACTGGCTGGACCACCGCAGCGTCACCCGCGAGGAGCTGCTCGACCTGTGCGCGCGGACGCTGTGGGCCGCCGTGGGGGCCGACGGTGTTTGACGTTCACCGCCGACCCTGATGACCTGGAGCGGTGAACGAGACGGTGGAGTTGCGGCTCGGTGTCTACGCGACGCCGGGCGACCGGGACCGGCTGGTCGACCGGCTCGGTTCCTGGCTGCGGGAGCGGCGGGGGGTGCGGGACTGGACCGTGGAGGTCCGGGAGGCCCATGTGCGCCTGGACGACGCGCTGACCGTCGCCGAGATGTACGAGGACCTGGTCGATCAGTGGCGGATCGAGCAGCCCGGCCGCGATCCCGGCGACCGCGCCCTGTACGAGCTGTACGCCGAGGCCGACGTCGATCCGGTGCTGCTGCCCGCCCCGGCCGACGCGCTGGGCGCCGAGCTGCCCCGCCTGGCCTGCTCGGACCTGGAGCACCCCGGCCCGTGCCCGGTCCCGTGGTCCTCGGCCTGCTGGGTGCGGGAGCCCGACGGGCGGTGACCGGCGGGCCGATGCCGCGTCCGGGGCCCGAAGCGGCCACAATGGGGGTTCCGGCCCGCCCCGTGACAGGAGACCGTTCAGTTTGTCCCGCCAGGACCTTCACGCCGACTGCTCCCGCTGCTTCGCCCTGTGCTGCGTGGCGCTCCCCTTCGCCTCCTCGGCCGACTTCGCGGTGGACAAGCCCGCCGGCAGGGCGTGCGCGAACCTGCTCGCCGACTACGGCTGCGGCATCCACGCCGACCTGCGCGGCAAGGGGTTCCAGGGCTGCACGGTCTTCGACTGCTTCGGCGCGGGGCAGAAGGTGTCCCAGCACACGTTCGGGGGGCGCTCCTGGCGGGCGGACCGGGCGACCGCGCGCCTGATGTTCGAGGTCTTCCCGGTGATGCGGCAGCTCCAGGAGTTCCTGTGGTACCTGACCGAGGTCCTGGAACGCTCCGAGGCCCGTCCCGTCCACGGTGACGCGCGCCGCGCGCGGGAGGAGGTGGAGGCGCTGACCCTCGACACCCCCGAGGCGCTGCTGAAGGCCGACGTCCCCGGCGTCCGGGCCGGGGTCAACGAGATCCTGCTGCGCGCCGGCGACCTGGTGCGTTCCGCGCTGCCCGGCCGCGCCCGGAACCACCGGGGGGCCGACCTGGTGGGCGCGCGCCTCAGGAACGCCGGGCTGCGCGGGGCGAACCTGCGCGGCGCCTGCCTGATCGCGGCCGACCTGTCGGGGGCGGACCTGCGCGACGCCGAGCTGATCGGCGCGGACCTGCGCGACACGAACCTGGCGGGCGCGGACCTGACCGGCGCGCTGTTCCTCACCCAGGCCCAGGTGAACGCGGCCCGCGGCGACGCGAAGACCCGGATCCCCGCCACGCTGACCCGGCCCGCGCACTGGTAGGGCCCAGGATGGGGCTGCGGATCGACCGGACGCGGATGGCGGAGCAGGTCCGCGCCGCGTTGACGGCCGCCTGCCCCGGGTCGCGGGCCGAGCCGACCGGGTCGCCGGCGGCGGGCGGGGGCGACCTCTACAGCGGCATCGACGTGCGGTGGGTGGTCCCCGACGAGGCGTTCACGCGGGCGGTGGCCGAGGCTCCGGACGTTCTCGGGACGGTGCAGCCGGTGGACGAGGTGCGCGCGGCCCCCGGCCCGCCCCCCGGTGACCGGTGGCTGCTGTCGGTGCGGTTCCGGGACGTGCCGTTGTTCTGGCGGCTGGACCTGGACGTGCGGGCCGCGTCGGCCGCCGACGGCCCGGACCACGGGTCCGCCGGTGCCCTGGACGACGTTCTGGACGCGGTCCGGGCGCTGGCCCGCGAACGGCCCGGGGAGGCCCGCGGCCTGCTCGACCGCGGGTTCGCCCGGCTCGGCGCCGGCGACCGCGCCACCGGGCGGTGGCTGGACGACGTCGCCCGGCTGGCGCGGGCCGCCGGCGGCGGTCCCGCGTTCACCGGACGGGTCCTCGCGCTGGCCGCCGAACGCCTCGCCGCTCCCCTGCACGCCGCGTTCTTCGAGGCGGTCGGGCGCGGGGACGCCGACGGGGCGCGTGCGCTGCTGGCGCGGGGAGCCGACGTCGAGGCGCTCGATCCTCGTTCCTGGCCGCTCGACGGGGAGACCGCGCTGATGCTCGCCGCCTCCCGCGACGACGTCGCGATGGTGCGGCTGCTGCTGGCGGAGGGCGCGGACGTCGACGCGCAGCCGCCGGCGGGGTGGACGGCCCTGATGCGCGCCTGCAACGCCGGGGCGACCGCCGCCGCGCGGGCGCTCCTCGAGGCGGGCGCGGACCCCGACCTTGAGAACGCCGAGGGCTACACGGCGTACGGCCGCACCCCGGTCGCCCGCACCGAGCTGCTGGATCTGCTCAGTCGCCGCACAGGGCGGCCGTGACGGCGGCGCGCAGGCCGTCCTTCTGGGCCTGGGTGCCGCCGGGGGCGAGGTTCACCATGACGGTGGCCTGGCGCCCGCCGGTGGTCGCCCCGGCGATGGTCGAGAAGCCGAGGATGTCGCCCGAGTGGCCCCAGTACTCGCCGCCGCAGGCCAGGGGGACGCGCATCAGGCCGAGACCGTACTCCGCGCCGCCGGGGTTGCCGGTGGGCCGGGCCTGCTTCATCGCGCGCAGCTCGGCGGGGCGCAGCAGGCGCCCGCCGACCAGGGCGGCGAAGAACCGGTTGAGGTCGGGGGCCGTGGAGATCATCTCCCCGGCGGCCCAGGCCACCGAGGGGTTGATCCGCGTGTAGTCGCGAGGCTGCTCGCCCGGCGTCGTGCGCAGGTAGCCCCTGGGGTGCGGGGCGGGGATGCCGGCGCGGTCCCCGGGGACCGAGGTGCCGCGCAGGTCCAGCGGCCGCAGCAGGCGCCTCCGGACCGCCTCGCCGTAGGGGCGGCCGGTCACCTTCTCGATGAGGAGCCCGGCGAGGACGTAGTTGGCCCCCGAGTACTTGTAGCCCTCGCCCGGCTTGAACAGGCGGGGGTGGGCGAGCGAGTACCCGAGCAGCTCGCGGGGCTCGCGGTGCTTGAGCGGGTGCTCGACGGCCTCCCCGATCCCCATGTGCTCCACGTTGTCGGGCAGGCCCGAGCGGTGCCCGAGCAGGTGCCGGACGGTGATCTCCCGTCCGTCGTTGCCGTTGCCCCGCACCAGGCCGGGCAGGTAGCGCTCGATCGGCGCGTCGAGGTCGACCCGGCCCTCGCCGACGAGCTGGAGCACCACGGTCGCGGTGAACGTCTTGGTCACGCTGCCGATCCGGAACCGGCTGCCCGGCGGCACCGGGGTGCCGCGCCGCAGGTCCCCGACGCCGCTGCGGACCTCGGTGGCGCCGGTCCGGTCCCGCACCACGGCCAGTGCCCCCGGCGTCCCGGCCTCGGCGGTCAGCCGCCGCAGCGCGTCCCGCAGCCCGGCGTGCCCGGTGTCCGCCGAGGCCGTGCCCCCGCCCGCGGCCAGCACCAGGACGAGTGCTCCGCCAACGGCCTTCGTGCTTCGCATCATGACGCCTCCCTTGGATCTTGTGGGACGTCACGTTAGGAATCCGGGACGCGGAGGCGCTTCACCCGTGAGCGTTGTCCGGCTTCTGGCACTCAGGGGCCAGGCGTCCCCGGGCGGACGGGTCCGGCCGGCCAAAATGGGAAGCTCGGCGGCCTCGGGGAGTGCCAGGCTACGCGGCATGAACGTTCGTCTGGTGCCCTGGTCGGAACCCGCGCTCGATCTCCTGAGGCGGACCAACACCCCGGAGATGCGCCGCTGGGTCGGCGGCCCCGAGTCGGAGGAGGAGCTGCTCGCCCGGCATCGCCGCCACCTCGCCATGACGGAGGCGGGCGACGGCCGCGTGTTCGCCGTCCTGCTCGACGACGAGATGGTCGGCAGCATCAACTACCACCGGCACGACTGGCGGGGCGAGCAGATCTACGAGACCGGCTGGAGGTCCTGCCGCCCTACCAGGGGCGCGGCGTCGCCGCTGCGGCCGGTGCCGCCCTGGTCGACGTCGTGCGGGAAGCCGCCCGCCGCCCCGGCGCGCCCCGCACGCTGCACGCGTTCCCCTCGGCCCGGAACGCCCCCTCGAACGCGCTCTGCCGCCGCCTCGGCTTCACCCTGTCAGGCCCCTGCGACTTCGAGTACCCCAGGGGCAGCGGCACGCTGATGCGCAGCAACGCCTGGGTCCTCGACCTCACCGGCCCGGCCCGCCGGTGAGGTCGAGGACCCAGGCGTTCCAGAGGCTCGCCACGCTCACGCCCAGTTCGGTGAACAGGCGGCGGAGGATCGACAGGGACAGGCCCTGCACGTTGGTGGGGTCGCCGTCGATGCCCTCCACGAACCAGCCACCCCTGTGGGAGCTCTTGAACGCCCCGGCCACCGCCAGTGGCTCGCCGGTCTTCACGTACTCGGCGATCTCCTCGTCCGACAGCTTCGCGAAGCGCACGGTCGTGGTGCCCAGCGCGGTGACGGTCCGGCCCGCCGCGACGTCGATCACGCAGTGGCCGGTGTGGAAGGCGGCTTCCCTGCCGGAGATGCGCCGCCAGACCTCGACGGCGGTCTGCGGGTCGCCCGGCTTGCCGTAGACGGTCCCGTCGAGCTCCAGGACCGAGTCGCCGCCGATGACGAAGCCCTCGGTCACGCCGCGCGCCACCGCCGACGCCTTCGCCTCGGCCAGCCGCAGCGCGAGCCGCGACGGAGTCTCGCCCGGCAGTGGCGTCTCGTCGACGTCGCTCGGCATCACCACGGGCTCCACGCCCGCGCGCCGCAGGATGTCCAGGCGCGACGGGGAGCCCGACGCGAGAACGACCTTCGTCATGTTCCGCCCTTCCACGATCTTGTCGGCGCGCGCTGTTATGGTCGCGGCCGTGGCCAATCGTTCCTACCTCTACTCCGCCGACGGGCTGCCCACCGAGCAGAGCAACCCGAAGCCGATCCGGTGCGTCTCCGAGCACAACTGGAGCATCCCGCTCGCCCACAAGATATTGGTCGGACGCGGCACCGCCGTCGTCCCGTCCATGATCTGGAACCCGCGCATCGGCATCGCCGGGGACTACGACGCCGGGGCCGAACTGCTGACCGACCTGCTGCGGGTGGTGGGCCAGGGACTTCCGGACGGAGACTTCGCCGAGTGCGTCGCCAGGACCACCGCGCACCTGGACAAGCAGCGCGCGAAGTACTTCCTGCTGGAGACCGGCGAGATGATCTCGCTCGGGGACGAGGACCCCGAGGAGGCGGTGCGCGGCCTGGTCGAGTACGACATCCCCGCTGAGGTGGCCCGGGCGGAGGCGGCCATCGCCGGGGACGACGACGCCTGGCTCGCCTCCGTCCGCACCGGGTGGCAGGACCACTTCGCGTCGTTCTACAGCGACTGGCTCTACTTCTCCTTCCCCGAGGACTGAGGGGCGTCCAGGAAGGGCCGGACCCGGCGCAGCACGTCGGCGGCCCGGTCCCAGCCGCCCTGGTGGTCGGCGTCGGGCACGGAGAAGAAGGCGGTGCCGGTGCGTTCGGCGAACGTCCGCATCGGCTCGTGCCAGGGGTCGGCCGTGCCCGCGTACATCAGCGTCGGAACGCCGGAGGCCGCCAGCTCGGCGTGCAGGCCGGGTTCGCGGGAGAACGCCGCGTAGTTCGCGCGCAGGGCCTCGGGGTCGCCGTTCTCGATGACCGCAGCCTGGGCGGGGTCGGCGGCGGCCCCCCGCTCCATCAGCGGGTAGGGGTCGGTGTCGGCGGGCAGGCCGAGGTGGTCGAGGGTCGGGCCGACCGCCGAGCGGAAGCCGTCGAGGGGGTCGAAGGCGCCCGCGACCAGGCGGGTGAGGCGTTCGGGCGCGTGCGCCGCGACCGCGTAGCCGGTCAGGGCGCCCAGCGAGTACCCCCAGAACGCGGCCCGGCCGATCCCGAGGTCGTCGAGCACGGCGACGACGTACGCGGCCCGGCGTTCCAGCGCGTACGCCGCCGGGTCACGAGGGGCGTCACTCGCTCCCAGCCCGAGCGGGTCCACCGTGACGACGGTGTGCGCGGCCGCCAGCGGAGCGGTGTAACCGGCGCGGTCCCAGTGCGCGCCGATCTGGAACATGCCGGGGTGCAGGAGCAGCGGGGGCCCCTCCCCCGCCACCTCGTAGGCGATTTTGAATCCGTTGCTGCGCGCGACGGGCATGCCGAACCTCTCTGTCCAGGAACGTTACGACTTGTAACGGGCCCCATCCTGAGCCATGATCGAAAACTCCGGAAGGAGGCACTTTCTTGTCGCAACGGAACACCGCCGTAACGGACCAGGTCACGGACTGCCCGATCCGCGAGGTGCTGGCCCTGATCGGTGACAAGTGGAGCGCGCAGGTGCTCGTCGAGCTGGGCGACGGCCCCCGCCGCTTCACCCAGCTGGAGCGCGCGATCGAGGGCGTCAGCCGCCGCATGCTGACGTTGAGCCTGCGCAACCTGGAACGCAACGGCCTGGTCACCCGGACCGTGCACCCCGACTCCCCGCCCCGCGTGGAGTACGCGACCACGGCGCTGGTGGAGGAGATCCGCGAGCCCCTGGAGGCGCTGTCCGCCTGGGCCCGCCGCGCGGCCCCCGCCATCACGGAGGCCCGCCACGCCTACGACACGCGCCGGGAGGAGCCCGTCACCCCTCGCGCTTGACCATGGAGAGAAGCCCACGCCACCCGGCCGGGGAGAGAACGAGCACCGGCCCGAACAGATCCTTGGAGTCCCGCGCGGCGATCCCCTCGGCGTTCACCAAGACGGCGACCTCCACACAGTCCGTACCCGCTTGCGCACTGCGGCTGCTCTTCCGCCAGCGCATCTCAGGGCTCGACAGCGCGCTCATTTCCCGGACACCAGCCGCTCGACCAACCCGCGCCAGTCGGCAGCCGAGAAAGCGAGGACCAGTCCGGACGGATCTTTGGAGTCGCGCGCGGCAACCCCTCGGGCGTTCATCAGAGCCGCGACCTCCACACACTCCGTGCCCGCGCCCGAACTGTGGCTGCTCTTCCGCCACAAGCCCCTCATGCTCTGCCATTCATGCATAGCTGGACGCTATCCGCTCGATCAACGCCACGGAGTCCGCTTGCGGCAAAGCCAGTTCCCTCAGGCTGTCGAACGCTGAACGGTAGTGGCCGATGTTCTCGGCATCATCGATGTACTGACTCATCGTGAGACTGTGCACTGTCACGACTTGAAGCTCGTTCCGCCCAACTCCCACGTCCAGGATCGAGAACGCTCCGTTCGTCCCCGGATGCATGCCAGCCTTGAACGGCAGCACCCGAAGGTCAATGTTCGGCGCGGCGGCTGCCCCTAGCAGGCGATCCAGTTGAGCCCGCATGACAACGGGACCCCCTACTTCCAGATGCAGCGCCCCCTCACCGAGCACCACAGCCAAGTGGGGCGGCCTAGCGCAGCGGAGAACGCGCTGACGACGCATCCGAAAGTCGACCTCAAGCTCACAGTCGAGGGACGGGCTAAGCCGTTCGACATAACACTTGATGATCGTCCTGGCGTATTCCTCTTGAAGAAGGCCGTGAACCAACTGCGGCTCAAAGGCGCTGATGCGTGACGCGTCGCCCTCCAGCGACGCGTAGTCGACGGCGTTGGGATCGAGTCGTTCCTCGAAACCCCTCCACCAGCCGTCGCGGCGGCCCTTGTCGGCCAGGTCGAGGAGTTGGGCGCGGAGTCTGTCGTCGGTGACGCCGTAGCCGTCGAGGATCTGCGCGAGGTCGCGGGGGCGGATGGCGCGGCGGCCGTTCTCGTACTCGCTCAGTGACGCCTGGGAGCGGCCCAGCAGCCGCGCCGCGCTCTCCTGCGTCAACTCCCGCTCCTCGCGGATGCGCCGTAGCTCGATCCCGATCCTTCGCCGCCGGTAGAGTCCGCGCCCCTCTGTGGACATCTCTTCACTGTCGTCACGCTCCGTCGTCGCGGCAACCTGTTCCGCGAAGGCCGATAAATCGGCGTTCGATTCATCGACGGCCGATCCATCGGGGATCCGTGCGATGCGTTGCGACGGTCACGGTGTGCGACGACGCTGGCGGGGACGGTGAGGAGGTCGGTGATGGGGCCCAGTGAGGCGCGGTTCGCGTTGTTCGTTCGGCTGATGTGGGAGATGCGGGCGGTTCCGGCGACGACCGTGATGGTGTTCCCGCACAACGCCGAGCCCGTGCTGTTCGTGCCCTGCCGGGCCGGGCACCGGGAGCCCGTTCTCGCGGTGCGGCGGCGCGGGTGCTGGCGGTTGGTCTGGCGGGGCGTGGAGCTGGAGGCCGACCGCCTGGAGCTGGTGGCGCGGCGGATCGCGACGGAGGCGGCGGCGTGAACGGGGCGCTGCTGGCGGTGCTGACGCTGCCGGGCGTCGAACGGTCGGCGCCGCTCGCGCGGAGTTTCCTGCGCGACACCCTCGTCCCCGGCCATCTCACCGAGCGTGACGAGACGCTGGACGACATGGCGCTGGTGGTGGACGAGCTGGTGGGCAACGCGATCCGGCACGCCGCCTCCGGGCAGGGCGGCAAGGTCACGATCGCCCTGTCCCGGGAGGCCGGGACGTTCCGGGTGGAGGTCACCGACGACGGCGCGGGCGGGGCGCGGCCGGCACCGCATCCCCGTCCCGAAGGGGAGAGCGGGCGGGGCCTGCACATCGTCGCCGCGCTCGCCTCCCGCTGGGGGCACCACGCCGACGGGCCCCGCACGCTGGTGTGGGCGGAGTTCCCGTCCCGCCGTCCGGGCGCAAGGCCGCAGTAGCCCGGGGCGACGGCGGACGCGCACCCGTTCCCACCTGCTTCTTTCGCCCTACCGCGTGCGGTACTTGCGGATGTGACGCTACGTGATCAACTCCACCTGAAGTACGGAAAATTCTCATTCTGCGTGACGATGTATGTGCGGACGGTGATTTCTACGCTCGGTTACGAGTGGCGGTCGAACGAGCACCACGTCGAGAAGGGGAACACCATGCCTTTCAGTAAGCGAACGGCCCTCAAGGCGGGCGTCGTCGGCCTGGCCGCCGGTGCCTGCCTGGGCGTCACCACGGGTGGCGCTCTGGCGGCGGCCCCGGCGGACACGGCCGACAAGGCGGCCCGTACCTGTCACGTCCGTCCCGACGGCAAGCTGTTCTGCGAGAACAAACGCGACGCCAACCTGTTCGAGCACCCCAACAGCACCAGCCGGGTCGTCGACACCCTCAAGACCAGTCCCAGCGTCTTCGCCTGCTACAGGCGCGGGGAGTGGCACCACGGAGGCAACGACGTCTGGTACTACACCAACGGCGACGTCACCAAGAGGTGGGGTTACATCCCGGCCGTGCACCTCTACACCACCACCGACCCGCCGGCCGGTATGAGGGCGTGCTGACCTGACCGGTCACGACGTCAGAACCCTGGGGGCTCCGAGGCGCATCGCCTCGGAGCCCTTCCGTCGCCGCGCTGGGCGTCAGGCGTGGTGTTCGGGCAGGTCGAGCACGACCTTGCCGGGGACCCGGCGGGCGAGAAGGGCCTCGGCCGCCTCCGACACCTCCTCCCAGGGGCCGCGCCAGCCGATCTGCGGGTCGAGCCGTCCCGCGCGCAGCAGCCCGACCAGGTGGTCCAGGTCGGGGCCGAAGGGCCCGGCGACGTTGAAGTTCTCGATCCGCCCCCGCGCGGTCCGGGTGCGGGCGGTCTCGAAGTCGATGAGCGTCGGGCGCCGGGACGCCATCCCGATCGCCTGGACCACCCCGTCGTCCTCCAGCCGCATGAACGCCTCGGCCAGCAGGTCGCCGCCGACGTTGTCGAGCACCCCGTACACCGGCGCGGACAGCCCCTCGACGCCCACGGTCACCTCGGCCGCGCCCAGGTCCGTCAGCCCCACCGCGCGGGCGGGGTCGCCGACCGAGGCCACGACGTGGGCGCCCGCCAGGGCGGCCAGTTGCACGGCGAAGCGCCCGACTCCCCCGGACGCGCCGGTGACCAGCACGCGCCGCCCGATCACCGAGCCCAGCCGGCGCAGGGCCTGCAGGGCGGTCACCCCGGCGACCGGCAGCGCGCTCGCGGCGCCGAGGTCCACCTCCTCCGGGACCACCGCCAGGTCGGCGGTGCCGGCGGCGCGCAGCTCGGCCCACGCGCCGCTCCAGCCGAAGGACACCACCCGGGTGCCCACCGGCGGACCGGACCCGTCGGCGGCGGCCTGGACGACGTGCCCGGCCGCGTCCCAGCCGGGGACGAACCCCGGCGGCGCGTCCGCCGGGCGGAAGGCGATCTCGCCGAAGTTCAGGGAGACGGCGGCGACCCGCACCAGCGCCTGGGAGGGGCCCGGCCGCGGGTCGGGCGCGGTGCCGAGGCGGAGCCGCAGCGGGGCGGCGGCGTCGTGGATCAGGGCTTGCATCTAGGGTCCCTCCTGGAGGTGGACGAGCATCTTGCCGATGTTGGCGCCGCGGAGCACGCCGAGGAGCGCCGCCGGGGCCTGGGACAGCCCCTCCACCACGGTCTGGGCGGTGCGCAGCGAGCCGTCGGCGAGCCAGGCCGCCGCCCGTTCGGTCCACTCGGGGAGCAACGGGAGGTAGGAGTCGACCAGCAGGCCGCGCAGCGTCAGCTCCCGGCCGTAGGCGGTGTAGAGGTTGCGAGGGCCGGGGACCGGCCCGGTCGCGTTGTACTGCGAGATGGCGCCCACCAGGGCGAACCTCGCCCCGGTCCGGGCCGAGGCGATGGCGGCCTCCAGATGGTCGCCGCCGACGTTGTCCAGGTAGACGTCGATGCCCTCGGGCGCCGCCCGGGCGAGCTGCCCGGCGATCGGCCCGGCGTCGCGGTCGAGGGCGACGTCGAACCCGAAGTCCTCCACCAGCCGGGCGGCCTTCTCCGGCCCCCGCGCCGAGCCGATGACCTTGACGGCGCCGTACCGGCGGGCGAGCTGCCCGGCCACGCTGCCGACCGCGCCCGCCGCCGCCGAGACGTAGACCGTGTCGCCGTGCCGTACCGGGGCCACCCGGGTCAACGCGGCGTAGGCGGTCAGTCCCGTGGTGCCCAGCGGACCCAGGTAGGCGGGCGGCGGCGCCAGGGCGGTGTCCACGACGGTGGCCTCGGACGCGTCGAGCACGGCGTAGTCGCGCCAGCCGAGGAAGTGCGAGACGGTCGTGCCGGGCGGGACCGCCTCGGCGCGGGAGGCGACCACCTCCCCGACCGCGCCGCCGTCCATCGCGGCGCCGAGCGCGAAGGGCGGGATGTAGGAGGGTGCGTCGTTCATGCGGCCGCGCATGTACGGGTCGACCGACATCCAGGTGTTGCGCACCAGGATCTGGCCCTCGCCGGGTTCGGGGACCTCCCGCTCGACCAGGGCGAACTGGTCCAGGCGCGGTTCGCCGTGGGGACGGGCGCGGAGATGGACCTCCCGGCCGAGCCGGGCAGGGGCCCGCGCGGTCACGGCCGGGCCTCGGCCGGCCGCGGGTCGTCCAGCGTCGCGTAGTCGGTGTAGCCGCGGTGGTCGCCGCCGTAGAAGGTGTCGGGGTCGGGCTCGTTGTACGGCCCGCCCGCGCGGATCCGGGCGTCCAGGTCGGGGTTGGCCAGCCACATGGTGCCGAGCGCGACCGCGTCGGCGACCCCCTCGGCCAGCGCCTCCCGGCCGGTCTCGGGCGTCGCGGGGAACGAGTCGGCGGTGGGGTGCGGGCACAGCACCAGCCCGCCCGGCCACTCCCGGCGGATCATCCGGGTCACGTCGCGGGTGAGGATCTCGAAGACGTGCAGGTACGCCAGGGGCGTCGGCGCCAGCGCGCGGACGAGCGCGCGGTACAGCTCCGGGGTGTCGCCCTCGGCCATGCCGTTGAAGGTGATGCCCGGGGAGATCCGCAGGCCGACCCGCTCGGGGCCGACGGCCTGGGCCACGGCCGCCACGACCTCCTCGGTCAGCCGGATCCGCCCGGCGACCGAGCCGCCGTAGCCGTCGGTGCGGCGGTTGGTGGAGTCGGCCAGGAACTGGTGCAGCAGGAACCCGTTGGCGGCGTGCAGCTCCACCCCGTCGAAGCCGGCCTCGACCGCGTTCCGGGCGGCGGTGACGAAGTCGTCGATCGTGGCGGCGATGTCGGCGGTGGTCATCTCCTTCGGCACCGGGTGCTCCAGCAGCCCGTCGGGGGTGAACAGCCGCTCGCCGGAGGGGATCGGCGAGGGGGCCAGGGGCAGGGCGTGGTCGCCGTACAGGCTCGGGTGGCCGATCCGGCCGCAGTGCACGAGCTGCGCGACGATCCGGCCCCCGGCGGCGTGGACCGCGTCGGTCACCGTCCGCCACGCCCCGACCTGCCGGGCGGTGTGCAGCCCGGGCGTCTGGATGTAGCCCTGGCCGATCTCGCTGACCTGGACGGCCTCGGTGATGATCAGCCCGGCGGAGGCCCGCTGCGCGTAGTACGCCGCGGTGGACCGGTCCACCAGCCCGCCGTACGCCCGGCTGCGCGTCATCGGGGCCATCACCAGCCGGTGGGGCAGCTCCAGCTTGCCCAGGGTCAGCGGCTCGAAGAAGTCGTTCACGGATGCGTCCGTTCCTCGTTGGAAGGGGTACGCGCCCAGCCTGCTGTCCGGCGGCGCCGCTACCCAGAGGCCGGTTCCGGCTATCCAGTCGTTGACCAGTCAGCGACGGGGCGGGCGGGCTCCGCCGCGCGCGGTCCTCCCCCATAAGCTCGCCGGATGGATGTGCGTGCCGAACTGAGCCAGTTCCTGAAGTCGCGCCGGGCCCGGCTGCGCCCGGAGGACGTCGGGCTGGTCCGCTACGGTGAGCGGCGCCGGGTGCCGGGGCTGCGCCGGGAGGAGCTGGCGCAGCTCGCGGGGATCAGCATCACCCACTACACCCGCCTGGAGCAGGGCCAGCGCCAGCACGTGTCGGCCCAGACCCTGGACGCGATCGCCGACGCGCTCCGCCTCACCGGCGACGAGCGCGCCCACCTGCACCACCTGGTCCGCCCCGCCCGGCCGGGCGGGGCCGCCGGGTCCCCGGCCGTCCGGGAGGGGGTGCGCGACCTGCTGGACTCCCTGGAGATCGTCCCCGCCGTGGTGACCGGCCACCGCACCGAGCTGCTGGCCTGGAACCCCCTGATCTCCGCGCTGGTGGGGGGCATCGAGAGGCTGCCCCCGGAGCGGCGCACCATGTCCCACTGGGTGTTCTTCGACGAGGACGCCCGCCGGGTGCTGGGCGACACCTGGGAGGAGCACGCCCGCAACAACGTCGCCTTCCTCCGCACGGCCGCGGTCCGGCGCCCCGGGGACGAGCGGCTGCGCGGGCACCTCGCGGTGATGCGCGTCCAGAGCCGGGAGTTCGAGGACCTCTGGCGGGAGCACGAGGTGCGGGAGTGGAGCAGCGGGGAGATGCGGATCCACCACCCTCTGGTCGGCCCCCTCGAACTCCGCATCGAGCGCCTCCACTTCCCCGCCGATCCCGACGTCAGCGGGATCGACATGTGGCCGGCCCGTTCCGGTTCCCCGTCCCAGGCCGCCCTTCGCCGCCTGGCCGCCCGCCTCCGGCGCCCGGACTCCTGAGGAGGTTCGTCACCCGGCCCGCGGTGCGCTGGCGGGGATGACGCGGTAGTCGCGGAGGAAGACGAGGTTGTGGGCGTCGGCGGCGGCGATGGCGCGCAGCGTGGGCAGTTCGGCGGCGGCCTGGTCGGGGGTGAAGACGTTCAGCGGCCAGTCGCCGACGGTGCCGCCGCGCAGGTGCGGGTGGTGGAACCCCGCGCCGTAGAAGGCGTGCAGGGTGATCGGCGGGATCCCCGCGCGCCGCTGCCGGGGCCAGGACAGCGTCCAGCGGGCGTGCAGGCCGCCGTCGGGGTCCCGCCGGACGCCGGTGGCCTCGATCCGGCCCCCGCCCAGCAGCAGCTCGGCGTCGGCCTCGGCCAGCGCGCGGCGGGCGTGCGGGTCCAGCAGCGCGACCGCCCGGTGGAACAGCGCCTCCTTGTCGGCGCGGCCGCGGGCGTGGTCGCCGTGGGTGCCGTCGCGCAGGTCGGCGAAGTGGCGCAGGAGCGCGTCGTGAACGGTGGTCATCGGGGGTCCTCCAGTCCGGTGTAGGCGGCGGCGAGGCGGCGCCGGAAGAGGGGGCTGGTCAGGAACGCGCCGTGGCCGAGGCCGGGCAGCTCCGCCAGCCGGACCGCGACGCCGTCGCGCCGCAGCCGGTCGGCGTGGGCGCGGGTGTCGTCGGCGACGGGGTCGGCGTCGCCGACGGCGATCGCGGCCGGGGGCGCGCCGCGCAGGTCGGCGGCCTCCAGCGGGGTGCTGTAGAGCCGTCCGGGCCATCCGCCGGGGCCGCGGTGGTCGGCCCAGGCGGCGCGCAGCACGGCCGGGGTGGGGAACGCGGCGGGCTCGCGGCGGTAGGAGGCGGCGCGGCAGGCCGGGTCGATGGGCGGATAGGCCAGGACCTGGGCGGCGAGCCGGACGCCCCGGTCGCGCGCCACCAGCGCGGCGGTCGCGGCCAGGGTCGCTCCGGCGCTGTCGCCGCCGACGGCCACCGGCAGGGCGGTCCGGGCCCGCGCCCAGTCCACGGCCGCCAGCACGTCCAGCAGGGCGGCCGGGTGGCGGTGGGCGGGGGCGAGCCGGTAGTCCAGGCTGACGACGACGGCGTCGGCGGCCAGTGCCAGGTCGGCGACGGGGCCGTGCCAGGCGGCGGCCGAGCCGGTGCGCCAGCTCCCGCCGTGCGCCCACACCAGCCACCGCCCGGGGGCGGCGGGCCGGTGGACCCGGGCGGGAACGATCCCGTCGGCGCCGGGAACGGCGGCCTGGTGCCAGGTGAGCCGGGCCGGTGTGGTGCGCGTGGCGGACATGGTGGGTGTGACCTTTCGTACGGGGGCGGTCAGGCGTTCTCAGGCGCGGAACCGGCGGTCCGGGAGCGTCCGAGGAACGCCGCCGCCAGCAGGGACCCGGCCACGACCAGGGCGGCGTTGACGCCGATGGCGGTCCGCACCCCCGACAGGACCGCGTCCGCGCCGACGGCGCCGGCCATGGCGGCGGTGGCGATCGCGCTCATGATCGGGGTGCCCATGGTGATGCCGACCTGCTGGGTCATGGTGGCGATCCCGGTGGCCCGGCCCTGGTCGGCGTCCGGCAGCCCGGAGGTGGCGCTGACCATGAAGGCGACGATCACCAGCATGTTGCCGACGCCGCCGACGAAGGTGGCGGCCAGCAGCAGCCACAGCCACGCCTGGTCGGCGCCGAGCGCGACCAGGGGCACCGTCGCGGCGGCCTGCACCAGGCCGCCGCCCAGGATGGTGGCGCGGGTGCCGAAGCGGCCGACGACGCGGCCGCCCAGGGTGCCGCCCAGCACGGTGCCGAGGCCGAGCACCCCGAACGCCAGCCCGGTCGCCAGCGGCGAGTAGCCCAGCACCTTCTGCAGGTAGAGGGTGAGCAGGAAGACCAGCGAGGTCTCGGTGACGAAGGCGACCAGCCCGGCGGCGTTGCCCCAGATCACGTTGCGGCGGCGCAGCAGCGCGACGGGGATCAGCGGCGCGGCGGCGCGCTTCTCGACGAACCAGAACGCCACGGTCAGCGCGGCCCCGGCGGCGAGGGCGACCAGGGTGGCGGGGGCGGTCCAGCCGTGCTCGCCCGCCTGGGTGAGGCCGAACACCAGCAGCAGCAGACCGGCGGTGACGGTCGTGGCGCCGGGCACGTCGAGGCGGGGCCGGTCGCCCGACCGGTCATCGGTGATCACGCGGGGGGCGAGCGCGACGACCAGGGCGGCCACCGGGACGTTGACCAGGAACGCCCAGCGCCACGACAGCAGGCTGGTCAGCAGGCCGCCCAGGATCGCCCCGGCGGTGAACCCGGCCGACATCAGCGCGCCGTTGAGGCCGAGCGCCCGTTCGCGCAGCGGCCCCTCGCGGAACGCGGTGGTCAGCAGCGCCAGCCCGGCCGGGGTGACCGCCGCGGTGGCCAGCCCCTGGAGCACGCGGGCGGCCAGCAGCACCGCCGGGTCGGTGGCCAGCCCGCCCAGCAGCGAGGACAGGCCGAGCACGGCCATGCCGCCGACGAACAGCCGCTTGCGGCCCACCAGGTCGGCGACGCGGCCGAACAGCAGGGTGAAGCCGGCGGCGGCCAGGGCGAAGGAGGTGGCGATCCACTGCAGGTTCGCCAGCGAGAAGCCCAGCCCGGCGCCGACCTCGGGCAGCGCGACGTTCAGGATCGAGAAGTCCACGGCGACCATGAACTGGGCGCCGAGCAGCAGGGTGAGCAGCAGCCGTTCCCGGCCGGTCATCCGGGTCCTGGACCCGGACGCGGCGACCGGCGGCGCGGCTGTGGTGGATGCGGCCATGGTTCTGCCCCTTCGACGAAGTTAACGGTTCTGTGGTTCCGTTAAGATGTCGGGGAGCCTAGCAGAAGATCCGACCTAAATGAAACTGGAGACCCGTTATGACGGATGCAGCGTCCGCCCCCGGCACCGTCCGCCCCGGCGGCCGCACCGCCCGGATCCGCGCCGCCGTGCTGCGCGCGGCCGAGGACGCGCTGATCGAGTGCGGTTTCGCCGGGGTGGACCTGGCCGAGATCGCGCGCCGCGCCGAGGTGGGCAAGACGACCGTCTACCGCCGGTGGGGCACCCCGCAGGGCCTGGTCGCCGACCTGCTGGCCGACATGGCCGAGCAGTCGGTCCGCCGCACCGAGACCGGCTCGCTGGACGGCGACCTGCGCGCCAACGCCCGCCTGGTGGTGAGCACCCTCACCGACCCGCGCCAGGGCGTGCTGTTCAAGGCGGTGATCTGCGCGGCGACCACCGACGAGCGCACCGCCCAGGCCCTGCACCGCTTCTACGCCACCCGGATCGCCGAGTGGGCGCCCTGCGTGGACCAGGCGGTGCAGCGCGGCGAGGCCCCCCACGGCACCGACGCCGCCGAGGTGATCCGCGCGGTCTCGGCCCCGCTGTACTACCGCTTCCTGGTCAGCGGCGACCCCCTGGACGCCACCGTCGCCGACCAGGTCGCCCGCACCACCGCCCGCGCGGCCGGAACGGGCGCCTACGTCCGCTGACCGCCCCCGGCCGTCCGGCTCACAGGAGCTTGTCGGGGGTGATCGGGAGACTTCTGATCCGCCGGCCCGTGGCGTGGTGGACGGCGTTGGCGATCGAGGCGCACACGCCGACCGAGGAGATCTCGCCGAGCCCCTTGGAGCCGACCGGGTTGGCGTTGGTGTCGGGTTCCTGGACGAAGACGACGTCGATCTCGCCGATGTCGGCGTGCACCGGCACGTGGTAGTCGGTGAGCGCCGGGGCCAGGAAGCGCCCCGACACCGGGTCGGGACGCTGGTCCTCCATCAGGGCGGCGCCCATCCGCATGATGATCCCTCCCTGGGCCTGGTTGCGGGCGGTCCGGGGGTTGAGGACGCGGCCGACGGCGAACGCCGCGACATGGCGGACCACCCGGACCCGGGGCAGGTTCCGATCGACGCGCACCTCGGTGAAGTGCGCCGCGAACGTCGCCATCGCATGCGGGCCGTGCTCGCCCGCCGGGCGGAAGTCGCCGTCGCCGCGCAGGGCGTTCACGCGGTTGCGGCGCAGCAGGGTCCGGTAGGACTCGCCCCGGTCGGGGTCGTCGCGCAGGTACAGACCTCCGGCGCGGGCGACGACGTCACCGGGGTCCGCACGGTGCAGGGGGGACCGCCGGTCTCGGACGGCCAGCCCGATCGCGGCGCGGCGGGCGTCCAGGGCGGCCAGGTGCACGGCCGACGCGCCGCTGCCCGACATCATCGACCCGAAGGTGGGCGGGCCCGCCGGGAGGTCGGTGTCGCCGTGCCGGATGCCCACCCTCGCCGCGTCCAGCCCGAGCGCCTCGGCGGCGACCTGCGTCAGCGTGGTGAGCGTGCCGCCGCCGATCTCGACGACGCCGCTGCGCACCACCGCCGTCCCGTCGTCGGTCAGGTCGACCGAGGCGCGGGCGGGCCGCTGGTGCTCGGTGCGCTGGCCCCCGGCCATGCCGTAGCCGACCAGGTCGTCGCCCGAGGTCATCGAGCGTGGCCGGGGGTCGCGCCGGTCCCATCCGAACCGCTCGGCGCCCTGCTCGTAGCAGGCCAGCAACTGCTTGCCGCTCCAGGGCCTCCCCGAGACCGGGTGCCGGTCGGCGTGGTTGCGGCGCCGGACCTCGACCGGGTCGACGCCGAGGCGGTGGGCCAGCTCGTCCAGCGCCGACTCCAGCGCGAACGCGCCCGCGCTGTCGCCCGGCGTCCGCATCGCGCCCGAGGTCCCGGTGTTGACCTTCGCCACCCGGATCCGCGTGGCGACGTTCGGGACCGCGTAGACCTGCGGCGTGTTGCCGGGCGCGCCCTCCTGGCGGTCGTCGACGAACGAGGTCTGGTTGACGCTGTCGTGGACGATCGCGCGCAGGCGGCCCGTCCGGTCGGCGCCGAGCCGCACCGTCTGCACGGTCGCGGCCATGTGCCCGGTCCCGGTGAACACCTGCCTGCGCGTGATGACCACCCGGACGGGACGGCGGACGACCCGGGCGGCCAGGGGCGCCAGCAGCACGTGCGGCCACAGGAACGACTTGTTGCCGAACCCGCCGCCCACCAGCGAGGAGATCATGCGGACGTTCTCCTCGGGCAGCCCGAACGCGGTGGCGACGAGCGCGCGGTGCAGGTGGACGGCCTGGGTCGAGTCGTGGATCGTCAGCCGGTCGCCCTCCCAGCGCGCCAGCGTCGCGGACGGCTCCATCGGCGCGTGGCTGAGCGTGGCCGTCCGGTACTCCAGGTCGAGCCGGACGGGCGAGTCGGCCAGCGCGCGGTCGGGGTCGCCCCGCCGGTATTCGGGAGGGAACCGGATGTGCCCGCCCTCGCGCGCGACGTACGCGTCGGGCAGCGCCGCGTCCAGCGTGGGGACCGGCGTCTCCTCCCGGTAGTCGACCCGCAGCAGCGCGGCGCCCCGCTCGGCCTGCTCGCGGGTCTCGGCCACGACCACGGCGATGTACTGGCCCGCGTAGTGGACGCGGTCGTCGGCCAGCGGCAGCCGCCCCTCGGCGGTGTAGGGCGTGGGCGGCAGCGCCGCCCACGCGGGGCGGTTCCGGTGCGTGATCACCGCGAGGACGCCGGGTGACCGCTCGGCCGGTCCCGTGTCGATGCCCAGCACCCGGCCCCGCGGGATCGCGCTGCCGACCAGCACGGCGTGGGCCGCGCCCGGTGTCCGCACGTCGGCGGTGTATCGGGCGGCGCCGGTGACCTTGTCGCGGCCCTCGACGCGTCGCATCGGGTCTCCGATCCGGTCGTCGGTCATGGTCACCCCAGTTCCGTGAGGGCCTGGCGGACCACGCGCCGGACCAGCTCGACCTTGTGGCCGCCGCCGCGCCCGGGCCGCGCGCCCGCCGTGGCCGCGTCGCCCGCCGCGGCGATGGCCGCCTCGTCCAGCCGCCGTCCGACCAGGGCCTGCTCGGCGGCCGTCGACCGCCAGGGCTTGGCCGCCACGCCGCCGAGCGCGATCCGCGCCGACCGCACCGTCCCCCCGCGCTCCTCGACCGCGACGGCGGCCGACACCAGCGCGAAGGCGTAGGAGGCGCGTTCGCGGAACTTGACGTAGCGGGAGCGCCGGGCGAACGGCGCGTCCGGCAGCTCGACCGCCGTGACGACCTCGTCGCGGCGCAGCTCCGTCGTGATGTGCGGGGTGGCGCCGGGCAGCCGGAAGAACCGGTCGACCGGGATGCGCCGTCGTTCGCGGGGCCCCTCGGTCACGACGACCGCGTCCAGCGCCTGGAGCGCCACGGCCAGGTCGGACGGGTGGACCGCCACGCAGTGCGGGCTCGCCCCGAAGACGGCCTGGAGGTGCCCGTCGCCCCGGGCGGCCGAGCAGCCCGCGCCGGGCGCGCGGCGGTTGCACGCGAACTCCGGCAGCCGGAAGTAGGCGCAGCGGGTCTGCTGGAGCAGGTTGCCGCCGAAGCTGGCCCGATTGCGGATCTGCGGGGACGCGCCCGAGCGCAGCGCCTCGACCAGCACCGGGTACGCGCGGCGCAGGCGGGGGTCGTCGACCGCGTTGCGGCACAGCGCGCCGATCCGGACGCCGCCGCCGCGCGGCCACTCGATCCCGTCCAGGCCGAGGCCGTTGACGTCGACCAGGTGGGTCGGGGCGACGATGCCGTCGCGGACCAGCGTGGACAGGTCGGTCCCCCCGGCGACCAGGCGCGCGCCCTCGTCGCCCGCCAGGATCCGCAGCGCCTCGGAGACGTGCCGGGCACGCGTGTAGTGGAAGGACATCACCGTTCCCCCGTTTCGCGCGCCGCCGCCTCGACCGCCGCGACGATGTTCGGGTAGGCCGCGCACCGGCACAGGTTCCCGCTCATCAGTTCCCTGATCTCGGCGCGGGACGGCCGCGGGTTCTCCTTCTCCAGCAGGCCCACCGCCGAGGTGACCTGGCCGGAGGTGCAGAAGCCGCACTGGAACCCGTCGTGCTCGACGAACGCCCGCTGCACGGGGTGCAGCCGGTCGCCGTCCGCCAGCCCCTCAACGGTCGTGATCTCGGCGTCGTCGAACATCGGCGCGAAGGTCAGGCACGCCAGGATGCGCCGCCCCTCCAGCAGGACCGTGCAGGCCCCGCACGCGCCCTGGTCGCACCCCTTCTTCGGCCCGGTGACCGCCAGATCCTCCCGGAGCGTGTCGAGCAGGCTGGCGCGGGGGTCCACCCGCAACGACCGCCGTGTCCCGTTCACGGTCATCGTCAGCGGCACCGTCTCGGGCGGGGCCGCCGGAGCCGCCGGCGCGGCCTCCGCGGGCCGTGCGCCCGTGCCGAGGGCCGCCGCTCCCGCCAGCCCGGCCCCCGTCGAGAGGAACACGCGGCGGCTGGGCCGTCCTTCCCGTTCCGGATCATCCATGAAGCCGTCCTTCCCACCGTTTTCGCCGGGCGGAATGAAAGGGCGAGTACGCCGGAGATCATTCAAGGCGCGCCGTCATAAAAACGGCCGAAAGGAACGGGGGCCGGACCGGGATCACCCCACGGGGGCGGTGAGCAGGGCGTCGGCCGTGGCGGTGCGGGCGTACAGGACCGAACGGCCCGCGCGGTGCGCGCTGACCAGGCCCGCCGCGCGCAGCGCCGTCAGCTGCTGGGACACCGCCGGGGCCGACAGGCCGGTGCGGGACGCCAGCTCCGTCGTCGACGCGGGGGCCTCCAGCTCGGTCAGCAGCGTCGTGCGGGAACGCCCGAGCACCGCGGCGACGGCCTCGGTGGAGGCGGGGGCGCGGCGTTCCCACAGGGTGCCCGCGCCGCGCGCCGGGTAGGCGAGCTGCGGCGGCCCGGCCGGGGAGGCCAGGGTCAGCACCCGCGACCACACGAACACCGACGGGGCCAGCACCAGCCCCGCGCCCGTGCCCGTGCGGTTCAGCACGCAGTGGCGGCGCACGATGCGCAGGGTGTCGTTGTCCCAGCGGACCCCGGCGTGCAGGTCGTTGAGCAGGTGCGCCGCGCCGTGCTCGGCGACCTGGCGGGCGCGGTGGAACACGTCGGCCTCCAGGACGGTCCGGATCCGCGCCCAGTACGGCCCGAGCGCGACCTCCCAGTACCGCTCGACCTCGGCGACGACCTGGCCGAGGGCGGTGTCGGGGTCGTCGCGCAGCAGGGCGCGGCGCTCGGGGTCCAGCCCGGACAGGTGGGGCACCTCCGCCCGCAGGATCTCCCGGTCGCCGGCGCGGATCGCGGCGAGTTCGTCCGCGAGCGTCGGGAAGGGGCCGTCCGGCGGCGGGGTGAGGAAGTCGGCGAGGTGCCCGGTCGCGGGGAGCAGCCGGGCCAGCCACCCGTCCGGCGGCACGGCGCCCAGGCGCGGGCGGACCTGGCCGGCCCAGCGCCGGTGGATGTCGGGGACGGTGTCGGCGGCCAGGGCCCGGTAGCTCGCCACGACCTCCCACATCGGCGACACCACGAAGCGCGTCTGCGCCAGGTCGCTCGCCGAGAACGCCAGTTCGGCCAGCATGTCCGCCTCCCGGGGCCGAGGATTTCGCCTGATCTTAATCAATGGAGCCCCGGCCGGGCCGAGGGCACGATCTCCGCCATGCCCTTCCTGCGTTCCAGCGTGTCCGCCCAGTTCGGCGGGCTTCCCCGCGACATCTACGTCGTCTTCGCCGGCACGGTCGTCAACCGGCTCGGCTACATGGTCACCCCGTTCCTGGTCTTCTTCCTCGCGGCGCGCGGCGTCACGCCCGAGCAGACGCCGTGGATCCTCGGCGCGCTCGGCGCGGGCAACCTGCTCGGCCCGGCGCTCGGCGGGCTGCTCGCCGACCGGCTGGGGCGCCGCCCGACGATGCTGACCGGCCTGGTCGGCACGGCGGCGGCGCAGGGCGCGCTGTTCGCCGCCCCCAACGCGGTGACCCTGGCGCTGGCGGCGGTCCTGCTCAGCGCGACCGGCGCGATGGTCAGCCCGGCCGCGTACGCGCTGCTGGCCGACCGGGTCGGCCCCGAACGCAGGCAGAGCGCGTACGCGCTGTTCGGGTGGGGCGTCAACATCGGCACGGCGATGGCGGGCGTGCTGGGCGGGTTCCTCGCCGAGCGCGGCTACTGGCTGCTGTTCGCCGTGGACGCCGTCACCGTCCTGCTGTACGCGGCGATCGTCGTGTGGCGGCTGCCCGCCGACCGCGCTCCGGGCCGTGCGGCCGGGACCGGCGTCGGCTACGGCGTCGTGCTGCGCGACCGGCTGCTGATGCTGCTGCTGCCCCTGCTCGGCCTGCAGCTCGCCATCTACTCGCTGACGGAGGTGGCGCTGCCCCTCGCCATCCGCGACGACGGCCTGTCCCCCGCCGTGTACGGCACGATGGCGATGCTGAACGCGCTGCTGGTGGTGCTGGTCCAGCCGGTCGCGACCGGTGCGCTGGCCCGGTTCCCGCAGCTTCCGGTGTACGTGGCGACGAGCCTGCTGATCGCGGCGGGCGTCGCGGCGACCGGCCTGGCCGACCGCCCCGGGGAGTACGCGGCGACGGTCGTGCTGTGGTCGCTGGGCGAGGCCGGGATGAGCGGGATCGCGGCCTCGGTCGTGGCGAACCTCGCGCCCGCCCACGCCCGGGGCCGCTACCAGGGGGCGTTCCAGTGGACCTGGGGCCTGGCCCGGTTCACCGCGATGACCGCCGGGACGGCCCTGTACACCCACGTCGCCCCGGCGGCGCTGTGGTGGACCGCCGCCGTCGCGGGCGTCGCCGCCGCCCTCGGCGTCCTCGCCCTCGCGCCGCTCCTGGCCCGCCGCGCCGCCGCCCCGGAGCCGGTCCCGGCGGTCCCGGCCGCCGAGCCCGCGGCCGTGTGACCGGCCCGGTCGGGCGGGGCCGTCAGCGGGCGGCCCACCGTCCCGTCAGCCAGGTCAGCGGCAGGCAGGCCAGGCACATCGCCAGGCCGGCGAGGACGACCGCCGGCAGGCCGCTGCCGGACAGGGCCCGGCCGCCCAGCAGCGCCCCGGCCGCGATACCGGCGTTGACCGCCGAGGCGGGCAGGCTGGCGGCCAGGTCGCGGGCGGGACCGGCGAGCGTCGCCACCCGGTACTGCAGGGCCGGTACCAGCCCGAACCCGACCAGGCCCCACACCAGCAGCGCCACCGCGACCAGCGCCGGGACGGCCCCGGCCACGTACAGCAGGCCCAGGGCCAGCACCAGGACGACGTTGGCCACCACCAGGGCGCGGGAGGCGTCGCGGTCGGCCGCCCAGCCGCCGGCGAACGTGCCGACCGCCGTGGCCACGCCGTAGGCCAGCAGGAAGCCGCTGACGGCGGCGTCCGACAGGCCGGTCACCTTCAGCAGGAAGGGCGTGATGTAGGTGAAGACGGTGAACTGCCCGCCCAGCAGCAGCACCCCGATCGCCAGCATGACCAGGACGCGCGGCGCGAACGCGGCCCGGGCCTGGGAGCGCAGCCCCTGCGCGCCGCCGGTACTGACCGCGGGCATCAGCAGGAGCAGGCCCGCCAGGACGACGGCGCCCACGGCGATGATCGCGACGAACGCGCCGCGCCAGCCCAGGCTGCGGCCCACCAGCGTCCCGATCGGGACGCCCATGGCGGTGGAGACGGCGATCCCGCCGAGGATGACCGCGATGGCCCGCCCCATGCGCTCGGGGGGAACGAACGAGCCGACCGCGACGAAGGCCGCCCCCACGAACACCCCGTGCAGTGACCCGGCCACCGCCCGGGCCACCAGCAGGAACGCGAAGCCGTCGGTGACGACCATCGTCAGTGTGGCCAGCAGGAAGGCCAGCATGGAGATCCACAGCAGGGTCCGCCGCCCCAGGCGGATGGTCGCCGCGGTCAGCGCGGGCCCGCCGATGGCCAGGCCCAGGGCGTAGGCGGTGACCAGGACGCCCGCCGTGCCGACCGTCACGCCGGTGTCGGCGGCGATCAGGTCCAGCACACCGACGATCACCAGCTCGGTGCTGCCGAGGACGAACGTGGCCAGGAACAGCGAGAGCAGGGCCAGGTTGCCGCGGGCGCGGCTCACGGCCGGGGGGCTCGGGCTCACGGTCGGGGAGGGATGCATGGTCGGACTCCGGTTCGCGTTGTTCTGGGCGTGCGTGACGAGGGTCAGGCGGCCTTGATCAGCCCGGCCGCCAGGGCGATGAGCGCGGCCGCCAGCAGCAGGGCGCCGACGCGGATGAGCGCCGTGCCCGCCGAACGCCGTCCCTCCTCGCCGACGCCCAGGTGGAGGAAGAACCCGCCCGACTGCGCCAGCACCCCGACCAGCAGGACACCGCCGCACAGCCACTCCAGGCCGTCGGAGAAACCGGCGCGGGGCAGGTACAGCAGGTAGACCAGCGAGAGCACCAGCAGCACCCCGGCGTGCGCGTGACCGGCCCGGAAGAACCGCTCGCGGAACGCTCCGAGCCGGTCCCGGTCGGTGGTGGCGGAACGCAGCAGCGCGTGCCCGCCGAACTCGACCGTCACCAGCGACAGGATCGCCACGGTCGGCAGGATCTCGGTGGGCTCCATCAGCTCTCCTCGCTCGCGGGACGGCCTCTTCCGTGACCGGCGCGCCGCCCGGGCGGGCACATGTCACAATTCCTTCGAAAATGCCTTTCGGTCGCGGTCCCGGCGCGACCAGGTCGAGCATTCCGGCCGGTCACGGAGAGAACAACGGCCGTCTCCGCAACGTCGGTTAACACCGCGGTTCACGATCGAGGGGCGCCATGGAGCTGCGTGACATCGAGATCTTTCTGACGCTCGCCGAGGAGCTGCACTTCACCAGGACCGCCGACCGGCTGCACGTGAGCCCTGCGCGGGTCAGCCAGGCCATCAGGAAGCAGGAGCGCGAGGTCGGCGCCCGGCTGTTCGAGCGCACCAGCCGCAGCGTCCGCCTCACCCCGATCGGCGAACGGCTGTACGCCGACCTGCGACCCGCCTACCGCGAGATGCGCGAGGGCATGCGGCGGGCCAGGCTGGCGGCGCGGGGCGAGACCGCGGTGCTGCGCGTCGGCATGCTGCCCGGCAACGCCCACGACCTGCGCCCCTACTGGGAGGCGTTCCGGGACCGCCACCCCGACTGGGGGCTGCGCATCCGCCACAACCCGTTCATCGACCCGTTCGACCCCCTGCGCAACGGCGAGGTGGACGTCCTGGTCTCCTGGCTGCCGGTGGAGGAGCCCGACCTCACCGTCGGCCCGGTCGTCTTCACCGAGTCCCGGGTGCTGCTCGCCACGCCCGACCATCCGCTGGCCGCGCGCACGTCCGCCTCGGTCGAGGACCTGGGCGACTTCGGCGTCCTCGGCCCGGCGGCGCCCCTGCCCGACTACTGGGAGGACGCCTTCCTCCCGTTCGAGACCCCCAGCGGGCGCCCCATCGAGCGCGGCCCGGTCGCCCGGCAGATGGACGACATCCTCACCACCGTCAGCACCGGGGAGGTCGTCCATCACCTGGGCGCCCACGCCGCCCGCTACTACAACCGCCCGGACGTCGCGTTCCTGCCCCTCCGGGACGCCCCCCGCCTGCGGTGGGGCCTGGTCTGGCGGAGCGACGCCCGGTGCGAGCGGATCCGCGCCCTGGCCGGGGTGGTCCGCGACCTGGGCACCGCCGACCTCTGAGCCCGGTCCGCGCGCGATGGCACAATACGGCAAATGATCAAGAAACTCGCCGACGAGCTCACCGCCATGGCCGCCGCCGACCACGCCGCCTCCCCCATGGCCAACAGCGACGACTTCGCCGAGCAGCTGGAGCGGCGGCGGCTGACCGCGCGGCACGCCGACCGCCTCACCGAGATCCTCGACGAGCACGGCTGGCCCACCGTCCCGGCGGTCGGCGCGGACGCGGCGCGCGCCGCCTGGCTGATCGCCCAGCACGCCGACCGCCAGCTCGACGTGCAGCGCCGCGCCGTGGCGCTCATGGGCGAGGCCGTGGCCGCCGGGGAGGCCGACGCGGCGCAGTACGCGTTCCTGCGGGACCGGACGCTGGTCAACGAGGGCCGCGAGCAGGTCCACGGCACCCAGATCGCCGGGATCCGCGACGACGGGCCCGTGCCGTGGCCGTGCGTGGAGCCGGAGAGGATGGACGAGCGCCGCGCCGAGGTCGGCATCCCGCCGTTCGAGGAGTACATCGCCCGGTTCTCCTGACGCCCGGCCACCACCTCCGGTGACCCTGACACTCCCCAACATTACCTGTTAGCCCATACATATGGCAGGATAGGTAACGATAGAGAGTCTCGGGGTGGGGTGTATGGCGCAGCAGTACTACTCGGTCGAGCAGGTGGCCGAGCTTCTGGATCTCCACGTGCGGACCGTGCGGGGCTATGTGCGGGACGGGAAGCTGAGGGCGACCCGGATCGGCAAGCAGTACCGGATCGCGCGGGAGGACCTGGAGGAGTTCACCGGTGCTCCCGCGCCGGCCGCGCCGGCGGCGGAGACGTACGCCGAGGCGTCCACGGTCGTGCGGGTCGACGGGATCGGCCGGGACGCCGCCAACCGGGTCGCCAACACCGTCGCGGCCCTGCTGAACGGCCCCGGCGCCCACGGACTGCACGTCCACACCGTCCACGACGAGCCCCGCTCCGCCCTCAAGGTCGTCGTCACGGGCGGCCTGGAGGGCACCGCCGAGATCCTGAAGGTCGTCCACGCGCTGACGGAGGGTCCCTCGTGAACGAGGTCTACCGATCCCCCGAGGGGCGGCGTCTCGTCGAGGGGCGTTACCGGGAGCTGCTGGCGTCCTGGCCCGTCCCCGTCGAGCGCCGGCACGTGCCGACGCGGCGGGGCGACACGTTCGTGGTGTCGGCCGGGCCGCCGGACGCGCCGCCGCTGGTCCTGCTGCACGGCTCCGGCGGCAACGCCCTCACCTGGCGCGACGACATGCCCGTGTGGGCCGGGCGGTTCCGCGTCCACGCCGTGGACGTGCTCGGCGAGCCGGGCCTGAGCGAGCCGGTGCGGCTGCCGCTCGCCGACGAGGAGCACGCGCTGTGGCTGGACGAGGTCCTGGGCGGGCTGGAGGTCGACCGCGCCGCCGTCGCGGGCATGTCCCTGGGCGGCCGGCTCGCGCTCGACTACGCCGTCCGCCGCCCCGGGCGCGTCGAGCGCCTGGTCCTGCTGTGCCCCGGCGGCGTCGGCAGGCAGAAGACCGGCGCGGTGCTGCTGGCGTCGCTGCTGCTGCCGTTCGGGCGGCGGGCGAGGATCAGGGCCATGGACCTCGTGCTGGGGCCCCGGCCCGCGACGCCGCAGGACCGCGAGATCGGCGAGTACGTGGCGTTCGTCCACGAGAACTTCCGGCCGCGCCGCGACCGGCTGCCGGTGTTCTCCGACGCCGACCTGGCCTCGCTGACGATGCCGGTCCTCGTCATCGTCGGCGACCGGGACCCGATGTTCGACTCCCGCGCCACGCTGCGCCGCCTGCCCCGGGCCGAGCACGTGCTGCTGGAGAACACCGGTCACCTCATCGTCGGGCAGGCCCGCCGCGTCCTCGACTTCCTCGGCCCCGAAAGGCGGCGCGCGTGAACGACGCCCTCACCGACCTCGGCGGCACGTCCGTGCTGGTGTGCGCGCCCGGCGGCCCGGCGGTGCGCGGGGAGCAGGACGCCGTCGACCTGGTCGGCAACGCCTTCTACCTCGGCGCGCACTGGGTCGCCCTCCCCGTGGAACGCCTCACCGGCGACTTCTTCCGCCTGCGCACCCGGCTGGCGGGCGCGGTCGCGCAGAAGTTCGTCAACTACCGCGTCGGCCTGGCCGTCGTCGGCGACGTCCCCGAGGGCGGCGACGCGCTGGAGGCGTTCGTGCGGGAGAGCAACCGGGGCCGCCACCTGTGGTTCGTCGCCGACCTGGAGGAGCTGGAGGCGCGGCTCGGCCGTCAGTGACCGGTGATCGTGTCGGCGACGCGGGCGAGGACCGAGGGCCTGCCCGTCGCCGCCTCGCGGGCGTCGGCCACCCGGTACAGCGCGTACATCGACTGGACGCCCAGCCAGCGCAGCGGCTCGGGCTCCCAGCGCCGCACCCGCCACCCCACCCACGGCAGCGCCGTCAGCTCGGTGTCGCGGCGCAGCGCCAGGTCGCGCAGCGTGCGCCCGGCCAGGTTCGCGGCGGCGACGCCGTGCCCGGTGTAACCGCCCGCGTGGCCGAGGCCGGTGCGGTGGTCCACCACGGCCGTCGCGCACCAGTCGCGCGGCACGCCCAGCACGCCCGACCAGGCGTGGTCGACGCGGGCCTCGCGCGCGGCGGGGAACATGCCGGTCAGCGTCCGCCACAGCGCCGCCACCGTCTCCGGCGCGGTGCGTCCCGCGTCGTCCACGCGCGAGCCGTACCGGTAGGGCCTGCCGCGCCCGCCGAACGCGATCCGGTCGTCGGCGGTGCGCTGGGCGTACATGTAGTAGTGCGCCATGTCGCCCAGCACCTCGCGGCCCTCCCAGCCGATCCGCTCCCACGTTCCGGGCGGCAGCGGCGTGGTGACGATCATGGAGCTGTTCATCGGCAGCCAGTCGCGGTGGTGCCCCCGCACCAGGGCGGTGAAGCCCTCGGTGCAGCGCAGCACGAGATCGGCGGTGACCGTGCCGTGGGGGGTGACGGCCGCCGCCGGGTCGCTCCCCCGGCGCGGCCGGATCCCGGTGACGGGCGTCCGCTCGAAGATCTCCACGCCGAGGTCGCGGACCACCCGCGCCAGCCCCCGGACGAGCCGGGCGGGCTGGACGCGGGCGGCGTGCGGGCTCCAGGCCGCGCCCGCCGACCCGGCGACGTCGACGCGTTCCCCCGGCCCGAGCAGGACGATGTCGTCCTCGTCCCAGCCCCACGCGTGGCACTCGCGCACGGTGTCGACCAGGCGCGCCCGCTGCGGCGCGTTGCGGGCGACGGTCAGCACGCCGCCCTTCACCAGGTCGGCGTCGACGCCCTCGGCCTCCGCGACCCGCAGCACCTCGTCCACGGTCGCGAACATCTCCCGCTGCAACGCCACCGCCGCCGCGCGCCCGTGCCGCCGCGCGTACCGCTCCCGCGACCCGGCGATCTCCCCGACGACCCAGCCGCCGTTGCGGCCGGACGCGCCGAACCCGGCGTGCTCCTTCTCCAGCACCACCACGCGCAGGTCCGGCTGGGCGCGCTTGAGGTAGTAGGCGGTCCACAGGCCCGTGTAGCCCGCGCCGATCACGCACACGTCGGCGGTGCGCGGTCCGGGCAGCGGCGCGCCGGGCGGGACCCGGTCGAGATCGCGGTACCAGAACGAGACGTCGCCATTGACGAAGCCGGGGGCGAGCGGTGCTGAATCCATGGCCCTATTGTGCAGCGTTCGACTGATTCTGTCGTCACACGTCGGCAACACGACTGGATCCGCGCCAGCGCAGGCGGTCGGCGGCGTACAGCAGCGTCCCGTCGGGACCGTCGGGTCCGTCGGGACAGCGCCGCATCCCCAGGTGCTCGGCCACGCGCGCGCTCGCGGGGTTGCCGGTGTCGATCTCGGCGGTGATCCGGCGCAGGCCCACCACGTCGAACGCGTACCCCAGCACCGCCCGCGCCGCCTCGGCCGCCAGGCCCTGGCCCCAGCGCGCCGGTTCCACGCTGTAGACGATCTCGACGTCGGCCCCCACGGGGCCCAGATGGCGGCGCAGCCCGCTCACCCCCGCCAGCGGCACCGCGTCCGCGCCGCCGGGGTCCAGGTCCACGCCGCGCGCCATGCCCCGCACCGCGGGCCGCACCGTCCACAGCCCGTAGCCCTCGGTGGCGAAGTCCCGCTGGCTCGCCGCGATGATCTCGGTGACCTGCTCGGGGGACACCCCGCGGCCGTCGAACAGGTGGCGGCGCACCAGCGGCCCGTTCCAGTGGGCCAGCAGCGCCGCGTGGTCGCTCATGCTCACCGGGCGCAGCACCAGCCGCCCGGTCCGCAGGGTCTCGCCGCGCCCGTCACCCGGGGTGCCCGCCATCGTCCCCCCACTCGGGCGCCGGCTCGCCGTCCGGCACCCCCACCCGGAACGCCCGCAGTTGCAGGGCCAGGGCCGCGTAGTAGCCCACCAGGGTCACCAGCTCCACCAGCGCGGTGCGGCCGAGGGTGGCGACGGCCTCGGCGTGCACCGCGTCGGACAGGTCGTGCTCGGCGGCCAGCTGCCGGGCCGCCTCGTGGACGATCCGCTCGCGCGCGTCGGCCAGCAGCGGGGCCCGCCCGGCGCGCAGCGCCGCCAGCTCGCCGTCGGTCAGCCCCGCGCGGCGGGCGATGCCCTCGTGCGCGTACCACTCGAAGTCGCTGCGCCAGTGCGCGGCGACGACCAGGATCGCGATCTCCCGCTCCCGGCGGGTGAAGGCGGTCCGGAACCGCAGCGCCGCGCCCAGCTCCTGCAACGGCATCCCGACGGCGGGGCTGTAGAGCATCGCGTTGAACGGCCCCTGGAGCCGCCCCGCGCCGTCGGTCAGCCGGAAGGCGGGCGGCCGCTCGCCGCGCGGCCCCTCGGTCAGCGCGTCGTAGACCTCGCGCTGGCGCTCGCTCAGCAGTCCGGGCGGCAGCAGCGGCAGCCGCTCCACGTCCCCGTTCGGAGGGTCGATCACCCACCGCACGGTAGGCCGCCCCGGCCGATCGCTCAAGCCTCGTCGGCAAGGTGAAACCGTGGCCTCACGGGGACGTAGCCGCCGCGTAACACCGCCCGCCCATCGTGACGGGGTACGCACCCGCCCCCACAGACGGGAACGCTCCATGCCGCTGCTGCGCATCCGCACCGAGATCGACGACCGTCCCGGCCGGCTGGCCCTGCTCACGGCCGCGCTCGCCGCGCGGGGCGCCAACATCCTCGGCCTGTCGGTGCAGGTCGACACCCAGGGGGTGGTGGACGAGTTCATCGTCGCCGCGCCGCCCGGCGGGCCCGGCCCCGAGGGGCTGCGCGCGGCCCTGGAGGAGGCGGGCGGGACGCGCACCGCCGTCGTCCCGGCCCGCCCGCACGAGCTGGTGGACGAGCCGACCCGGGCGCTGGCCCTGGTGGCGCGGCTGCGCGCCGAGCCGCACGCGCTGCCGGAGGTGCTGGCCGAGCTGCTGCGCGCCGACGAGGCCGGCTGGGCGACGGCCGCCGCCGCGGGGGACGAGGAGCCCGACGTGCTCGTCGTCGCGGCCGGGCAGCGGCGGGCGGTGCGGCTGCGGCGCGGCGGGCTGCCGTTCACCGCGACCGAGGCGGCGCGGGCCGACGCGCTGGTCCGCGCGGCGCTGCCGCACCCCTCCCCGCCGCCGGGGTCGCGCGCGGTGACGCTGCGCGACGGCACGCGCGTGCTGGTGCGGCCGGTCACGCGCGGCGACGCCGACGCGGTGCGGGCCATGCACGAGCGGTGCTCGCTGGACAGCCGGCGGATGCGGTACTTCAGCCCCAAGCCGTCCCTGTCGCGGCGGTCGTTCGAGCTGTTCTGCGACCCGGCGCACGGGCTGACGCTCGTCGCGGAGGGCCCCGACGGGTCGGTGCTGGCGCTGGCGCACCTGATCCACGTGCTGGACCCGGGCGTGGCGGAGCTGGCGTTCCTGGTGGAGGACGCCTGGCAGGGCCGCGGGCTCGGCCGGGCGCTGGCCGGGCTGCTGCTGGGGCTCGGCCGGGAACGCGGCCTGGTCGAGCTGCGGGCGACCGCGCTCGGCGAGAACGTCCGGATGCGGCGGCTGCTGGCCTCGCTGGGCGGCCGGACCCGCCGCACCGGGGAGCCCGGCGTGCTGGAGGTGCGGATGCGGCTGGACGGCCGCTCCGCCGCGCCGGGCGCCGTGGACCCCGGCCCCGGGGGCGCGCTGGCAGGATAGGGGCCCGTGAGCGGCATCTACGACGACCCCTGGGCCTACGAACTGGCGTGCGCGTTCCGCGACGTGACCGCCGAGGTGGACGTGCTGCTGGACTGGTGCGGGCGGCACCGGCCGGGCGGCGCGCCGCCCCGCACCGTGCTGGAGCTGGCGGCCGGGCCCGCCGAGCACGCCCGCGAGTTCGCCCGGCGCGGGCTGCGGGCGACCGCGCTCGACCTGCACCCGGCCATGTGCGCGCACGCCGACCGGGCCGCGCGGACGGCGGGGCTGGAGATCGAGGTCGTGCAGGAGGACATGACGGCGTTCGCGCTGGGCCGCCGGTTCGACCTGGTGGTGACCATGCTGGACTCCACCTCGCACCTGATGACGCTGGAGGCGTTCACCGCGCACCTGGACCGCGTCGCCGAGCACCTGGCCGACGACGGCCTGTACGTGCTGGAGATGTCGCACCCCCGCGACCGGCTCGGCGACGACCCGAGCGTGTCCACCGCCTGGACGGTGGAGCGCGACGGCGTCCGCGCCACGGTCCGCTGGGGCGAGCCGGCCGACCGGCTGGACCCGGTCACCCAGATCGCCGACGACCACGTCACGATGGTGATCGAGGAGGCCGGGACGACCCGGGTGATCCGCGACATGGTGCCCTACCGGTTCTGGTCGGCGACCGAGCTGGCGGCGGCGGTCCGGCTGTCGGGCGCGCTGGAGCCGGTGGCGCGCCACGGCGACTTCGCCGACGTGGACCTGCGCGACCCGAAGGCGTGGCGGATGATCACCGTGTTCCGGCGCGCGGGCCGGTGACGGGCCGGGCCGGGGATCGCGCCCCGTCCCGCCGCGACGTTGACATCAATTCCGAAATTCCGTAATTTCGGAGACATGAGAATACCGCGCGCCCTGTCCCGGTTCGGAACGCCGTCGGTGCTGGCGGGCATCGCGATGACGCTCACCCAGCCGCTGCACGGCGTCGGGGGGCTCGGCGCGGCCGGGTTCGCGCTCATCCTGGCCGGCCTGGTGCTGGCCTTCCTGCCGACCCGCCCCGCCGGGCGCGCCCCGGTCCCGCTGCGCTCCCCCGTCGAGGGGCGGTGGGTCCCGGTCAACAGCCCGGCCGACAAGGTCCCCAGCCACGGCACCCACGAGCTGGGCCAGACCTACGCGATCGACCTGGTGCACGCGCCCGACCCGGACGCGGAGTGGAGGCCGGTGCGGCCCGGCGTGGTCGGGGCGCGGGCGGAGGCGTTCCCGGCGTTCGGGCGGCCCGTCCACGCGCCCGCCGACGGCGTGGTGGTCGCGGTCTCGGGGTGGCAGCGCGACCACCGGGCCCGCAACACCTGGCCCGGACTGCTCTACCTGCTGGTCGAGGGCATGCTCTTCCGGTCGCCGCTGTCGCTGGCGACGCTGTCGGCGGGCCGGTTCGTGATCGGCAACCACGTCACCCTCGACCTGGGCGACGGCGTGCACGCGGTCCTCGCGCACCTGCGGCGCGGCTCGGTCCGGGTCCGCAGGGGGCAGCGGGTGGCGGCGGGCGAGGTGCTGGGCGAGGTCGGCAACTCCGGCAACTCCTCCGAGCCGCACCTGCACTTCCACCTGATGGACCGGGCCCGGCCGATGCTCGCGCAGGGGCTGCCGTTCGCCTTCGAGTACCTCGACGACGACGGCGCACCCCACACGGGCGTGCCGGGCGGGCGCAGACCGTTCACCGCGCCCGCCGCGGACACCGCCCGGCGGGACGGGGCTCAGGAGGCCGGGGCCCAGCCCGGCATCGGGTAGGCCGCCAGCAGGTCGCGGACCTCGCCCGCGACGCGCGCGAGCACGCTCTCGTCCCGCTTGGCGGCGGCCCGCACGACCTCGTCGATCCACGCCGCCACGCGCGGCATGTGCTCCTCGGTCAGCCCCCGCGTGGTGATGGCGGCGGTGCCCAGCCGCAGGCCCGAGGGGTCGAAGGGCTTGCGCGGGTCGAACGGGACGGTGTTGTGGTTGAGCTCGATCCCGGCCCGGTCCAGGGCCTGCGCGGCGGGCTTGCCCGGCACGCCCCGGCCGGTCAGGTCGATGAGGATCAGGTGGTTGTCGGTGCCGCCGGAGACCAGGTCGAAGCCCCGCTCCACCAGCGCCTCCGCCAGCGCCCGGGCGTTGGCCACGATCTGCGCGGCGTAGGCGCGGAAGTCGGGCCGCGCGGCCTCCTTCAGCGCCACCGCGATCGCGGCGGTGGTGTGGTCGTGGGGGCCGCCCTGCAGACCGGGGAAGACGGCCTTGTCGATCCGGGCGGCGTGCTCGGCCGTCGACATGACCATCGCGCCGCGCGGGCCGCGCAGCGTCTTGTGCGTGGTCGTGGAGATCACCTCGGCGTGGCCGACCGGCGACGGGTGCGCGCCGCCGGCGATCAGCCCCGCGATGTGGGCGATGTCGGCGGCCAGCACCGCCCCGGCCTCCCGGGCGATCTCGGCGAACGCCGGGAAGTCGATCGTGCGCGGGATCGCGGTGCCGCCGCACCAGATCAGCTTGGGCCGCTCCCTCAGCGCCAGGTCGCGGACCTCGTCCATGTCGACGCGGCCGGTGTCGGCCCGCACCCCGTACCGCACCGGCGTGAACCACTTCCCGGTCGCCGACACCGACCAGCCGTGCGTCAGGTGGCCGCCCATCGGCAGCGACAGGCCCATGACCTTGTCGCCGGGCTCCAGGAACGCCAGGTAGACCGCGAGGTTGGCGGGCGAGCCGGAGTAGGGCTGGACGTTGGCGTGCTCGACGCCGAACACGGACCTGGCGCGCTCGATCGCCAGCAGCTCGATCGGGTCGACGTTCTGCTGGCCCTCGTAGTAGCGGCGGCCCGCGTAGCCCTCGGAGTACTTGTTGGTCAGGACGGAGCCGGTGGCCTCCAGCACCGCCGGGGACACGTAGTTCTCCGACGCGATCAGCCTGATCTTGTCGTGCTGGCGCTGCGCCTCGGCCTCGATCAGCCCCGCCAGGTCGGGGTCCTCGGCCAGCAGATGGGGAAGGGACGGCTGGTGCATGACTGCCTCCGCGCTGGGTCACGCCGGAGGCGCGTGGCGGGCACCCCCGGCTGAGGGGCCCGTCCACCCAGGCGCGCGGTGTCCGGACATGGTTCGCTCCCCGGTGGTGTCTCCACCTTGACCGCGCCAGTCGCGTCCGGCAAGCATAGCGGGCCCTCGCGGCGCGGGGACGCCGACGGCCCGGTTCCCTCCCCCCGTGCGGGGGCGGGACCGGGCCGTCGTGGGGCTGGCGGGCTCAGCGGCCCGCGGCCTCCATGGCGCGCTTGACGGCGGCGCGCTTCTCGCGGAGCTTGGCGAGCGCCTCCTCCAGGATCGCCTCGCCGTCGGCGTCGCTGCGGCGCTCCTTGACGTACGCCAGGTGCGTCTTGTAGGGCTCGGTCTTCGGCGGGGCCGGGGGGTTGTCCTTGTCCTGCCCGGCCGGGAACCCGCAGCGCGGGCAGTCCCACGTGTCGGGGACCGCGACGTCGGTCGCGAAGCTCGGACGGGTCTCGTGCCGGTTGGCACAGTAGAAGGTCACCCAGACCCGGGGGGCCGCGTCGCCGCGCTCGGCCTCTCCCATCGGGCCGGCCCCGACACGGCTGCCCCGAATCGCGTTGCCACTACCCACGGACTACTCCTCGCATCTGTATGCCGCCCGTCCGTCCGCGCCTCCCGAGGGAGAGGCGCGGACGGGCGCGGCGATCGTACGTGTTCTTCGGCCGCTCGGCCGACGTCCCGGCCCGCCCCGTCAGCTCTTGAACAGCAGTCCGAGCGTGACGATCGAGGCGAACCAGATCACGCCGGTTCCCACCGTCAGCCGGTCGAGGTTGCGCTCGACCACCGACGATCCGCCCAGGGAGGACGAGATGCCGCCGCCGAACATGTCGGACAGCCCGCCGCCCTTGCCCTTGTGCATCAGGACGAGGACCACCATCAGCAGGCTCGTGATGATGAGCACGATGGACGTTGCGATGATCACAGTTCAGCGCCTTTTCTGGCCACCCCCGCTGGCGCGGGGTTTCTCATATGCAAGGACGGAGGATCGAGCCGGACGGTTTACCCGTCAGCTACGAAGGGTACGACGAACTCTTCGCTGGTTCGGCAGGAACCCCCGGGACACGCCCGAATTGATCAGATCTGATCAGACCGGGAGGTCCCGGTACCGGCAGATCTTGACGAATTCACCCGCGTCGAGGCTGGCACCACCGACCAACGCGCCGTCCACGTCGGCCTGGGTCATGATCCCGGCGACGTTGCTCCCCTTGACCGACCCTCCGTACAGGATACGCACCTGGTCGGCGGTCTCGGCGTCGTAGAGCTCGCCGACACGGCCGCGGATCGCGGCGCAGACCTCCTGGGCGTCCTGCGGGGTGGCGACCTCGCCGGTGCCGATCGCCCACACCGGCTCGTAGGCGATCACGAGGGTGCGGACCCGGTCGGCGGGGATCTTCTCCAGCGCGCCGTCGACCTGCTTGAGGCAGTACCCGACGTGCTCGCCCGCCTGCCGGACCTCCAGGCCCTCGCCGACGCAGACGATCGGGGTGATCTCGTTGGCGATGGCGGCCCGGGCCTTGGCGTTGACCAGGGCGTCGTCCTCGTGGTGGTACTGGCGGCGCTCGGAGTGGCCGACGGTGACGTAGGCGCAGCCGAGCTTGGCCAGCATGGCGCCGGAGATCTCGCCGGTGTAGGCGCCCGAGGCGTGCGGGGAGACGTCCTGCGCGCCGTACTGGATGCGCAGCTTGTCGGCGTCCACCAGGGTCTGCACCGAGCGGATGTCGGTGAACGGCGGCAGCACCGCGATATCGACGGCGTCGTGGTCGGTGTCCTTCAGGGCGAACGCCAGCTTCTGCACCAGCGCGATCGCCTCGAAGTGGTTGTTGTTCATCTTCCAGTTGCCCGCCATCAGCGGCTTACGGGAAGGGGTCTTGGGTGCCATGGGGGTCAGTCCTCCAGAGCCTGCAGGCCGGGCAGCGCCTTGCCCTCGAGGTACTCGAGGCTGGCGCCGCCGCCGGTGGAGATGTGGGAGAAGGCGTCCTCGTCGAAGCCGAGCCGGCGTACGGCCGCGGCCGAGTCGCCGCCGCCGACCACGGTGAACGCGCCGGAGTCGATCAGGCCCTGCGCGACCGCGCGGGTGCCGTGCGCGTAGGGCTCCATCTCGAACACGCCCATCGGGCCGTTCCAGAAGACCGTCCGGGCGTCGGCGAGACGGGAGGCGAACAGCTTGCCGGACTCGGGGCCGATGTCCAGGCCGAGGCGGTCGGCGGGGAGGGCGTCGGCGGGCACCGCCTCGTGGTCGGCGTCGGCGGCGAACGCGGTGGCGGCGACGACGTCGACCGGGAGCACGAACTCCACGCCGCTGCCCTCGGCGCGGCGCAGGTACTCGCGGACGGTGTCGAGCTGGTCCTCCTCCAGCAGGCTCTTGCCGACCTCGTGGCCCTGGGCCTTGAGGAAGGTGAAGACCATGCCGCCGCCGACCAGGATGCGGTCGGCCTTGCCGAGCAGGTTGTCGATCACGCCGAGCTTGTCGGAGACCTTGGAGCCGCCCAGCACGACGGCGTAGGGGCGCTCGACGTCCTCGGTGAGCCTGCGCAGCACCGCGAGCTCGGCGGCGATCAGGTCGCCGGCGGCGTGCGGGAGGCGCCGGGGGACGTCGTAGACGCTGGCGTGCCTGCGGTGCACCGCGCCGAACCCGTCGCCGACGTACAGCTCGGCGAGGGCGGCGAGCCGGTCGGCGAACGCGCCGCGCTCGGCGTCGTCCTTGCTGGTCTCGCCCGCCTCGAAGCGCAGGTTCTCCAGCAGGGCGACCTGGCCGTCGGCCAGCCCCTCGGCGGTGGCCCCGGCGGAGTCGCCGACCACGTCGGAGGCGAAGGCGACGTCGGTGCCCAGCAGCTCGCCCAGGCGCGCGGCGACCGGGGCCAGCGAGAGCTCCGGCCTCACCTCGCCCTTGGGGCGGCCGAGGTGGGCGCAGACGATGACGCGGGCGCCCCGGTCCAGCAGCTTCTTGATCGTGGGGACGCTGGCCCGGATCCGGCCGTCGTCGGTGATCCGGCCGTCCTGCAGCGGAACGTTCAGGTCGGTGCGGACGAGCACCCGCTTGCCGCTGACGTCCAGGTCGTCGATGGTGCGCATCGAACGCGAGGTCCTTCCGTGAAAAGACGGGTGGAGACACGACCGCCGTGCCCGCGGCGTCCACGGGCACGGCGGGTCAGCGGCTCAGAGGCCGGCGCCGACGAGCTTGACCAGGTCGGCCAGGCGGTTGGAGTAGCCCCACTCGTTGTCGTACCAGCCGACGACCTTGACCTGGTTGCCGATGACCTTGGTCAGGCCGGCGTCGAAGATGCAGGAGGCCGGGTCGGTGACGATGTCGGAGGACACGATCGGGTCCTCGGTGTAGGTCAGGATGCCCTTCAGCTCGCCCTCGGCGGCGGCCTTCATGGCGGCGTTGACCTCCTCGACGGTGGTCTCGCGGCCGACCTCGACGGTCAGGTCGGTGGCCGAGCCGGTCGGGATCGGCACGCGCAGCGCGTAGCCGTCGAGCTTGCCCTTCAGCTCCGGGATGACCAGGCCGATGGCCTTGGCGGCGCCGGTGGAGGTCGGGACGATGTTCAGGGCGGCGGCGCGGGCGCGGCGCAGGTCCTTGTGCGGCGCGTCCTGGAGGTTCTGGTCCTGGGTGTAGGCGTGGATCGTGGTCATCAGGCCCTTCTCGATGCCGAAGGTGTCGCGCAGGACCTTCGCCATCGGGGCCAGGCAGTTGGTGGTGCAGGAGGCGTTGGAGATCACCGTGTGCGCGGCGGCGTCGTACTCGTCGTGGTTGACGCCCATGACGACGGTGACGTCCTCGTTCTTGGCGGGCGCCGAGATGATGACCTTCTTGGCGCCGTTGTCGGCGTGCACCTTGGCCTTGGTCGCGTCGGTGAAGAAGCCGGTGGACTCCACGACGACGTCGACGCCGAGGTCGCCCCACTTGAGGTTGGCCGGGTCGCGCTCGGCGAACGCCTTGATCGCGGTGCCGCCGACGATGATCTCGTCTTCGGTGGCCTTCACCTCTTCGGGGAAGCGGCCCAGGATGGAGTCGTACTTGAGCAGGTGCGCGAGGGTGGCGTTGTCGGTCAGGTCGTTGACCGCCACCACCTCGATGTCGGCTCCGCTCGCCTTGACCGCGCGGAAGAAGTTACGGCCGATCCGGCCGAACCCGTTGATGCCTACTCGGATGGTCACGGAACGGCTCTCCTCGTACGTCGTCTCGCCCGGTGCGCACCGGGCCCGCTAACTACCGTGGATCAGGGGTCTCCCCCGCCTCCGACCCTATCGAATGCGCAGGCCGCGTCCCCACACCGGTGGCCGTGACGCGGCGGGTGAGTCGCCCTCCCCCGGCCGGGTGACCCCACCTGCGCCGATGGGGGTCTAGACCACGTCGTCTAGACCATTGGCCCGCCGTCCCTGAAAACGCGGGTCGCACCGCCCTGCTTTTCCGACAAACCACTCTTTTCGCAACACAACGGCCTGGTCGGCGGAACGTTCGGCGTCCGTCCGGAAAACTTTTCGTCCCGCCGCCCGGTACCGGCCGTTTCCGGCGGCCGGGGCAACCTCCGGGGCCCTGCGGGGGTCTCCCGCACGTGTACTAACGATCTTGGTACGCCGTCCTGTGCGGCGCCCTCGCCGCCGCCGTCCCGGCCGTCGCCGGAGTGGTGGCGCTGCTCCCGCCGGAACGCGCCGTCTCCCCGGCGCTGCCGGTGGCCGCGCCCCCGCACGCGCGCGTCGCGCCGGTCGTCCCCGGGTGCCTGGGCTACAACGGCCTGGACCGCCTCAACCCGCCCGCCCAGGTCCGCGCGGGCCGGTTCGCCGTCCCCGGCGCCGCGCCGGTCACGGTGGCGCGCGGCGGCCGCGTCGACCGGGGGGTGGACTGGGCGCTGGCCCCCGGCGGCGACCGGACCTGGCAGCTGTGGCTGCACTCGCTGGAGTGGCTGGGCGGCCTGGTCCGCGCGTACGAGCGCACCGGCGACCGCGGCGCGCTGGACCTGGCCGCGCACGTCGTGCGCGACTGGCTGGCGGCCAACCGCCGCCCCGCGCGCTTCGACGCCCGCCGCCGCGAGGCGATCGAGGAGGGCACCAGGTTCCGGCTGATCACCATGGTGTGCCTGCGCGCGCACCTGGCGGCGGGCCGGCTGGACGGGGCCATCGCCGAGCACGCCCGGTGACTGTCGGACCCGCGCCACTGCTCGGGCGCGTGGAACCACGGCACCGACGAGCCGGACCGTCGAGCAGCTGTGGCACCTGCCGCCCGCGTTCAGCGCCGTCGCCGCCCCGCACGGCGCGGTCGCGACGGCGGGCAGGACGCGGGTCGACTTCGTGCGGGTGCCGCTGCCCGGCGACGGCGCCGAGGCGTTGCCCGCGCAGGTGGTGGCGGGCTCGCGCGCGCCGTTGCAGGGATGGGTCGCCACCGCCCACCGCACCGCCCGCCCCGCGCCGGTGGTCCGGCTGGGCGGGCGGGGCGAACGCGTGCGGATGCTCACGGTGATCGCGCCGTCCCGGGAGCCGAGGGCCGCGCGGGTGCGGACCCGGCCGTCACCGAGCGGCGGCCTGCGCATCGGGATCACCGCCGCCGGGCGGCCCCTGACCGTCGAGGCGTCCCCGGACGGAACGCTGCGCCGCCTCCCCTGAGGCCGCGTCCCGGCGGCCGTCAGGGGGCGAGCATGTCGGCGGTGAGGTTGGCCTCGGTGCCGGGGATGCCCTGGTCCTGGGCGCGCTTGTCGGCCATGGCCAGCAGACGCCTTATACGGCCCGCGATGGCGTCCTTGGTCAGCGGCGGGTCGGCGAGCTGGCCGAGCTCCTCCAGCGACGCCTGCTTGTGCTCCAGCCGCAGCCGGCCGGCGCTGACCAGGTGCTCGGGGGCCTCGTCGCCGAGGATCTCCAGGGCGCGGGCCACGCGGGCCCCGGCGGCGACGGCCGCGCGCGCCGAGCGGCGCAGGTTGGCGTCGTCGAAGTTGGCCAGCCGGTTGGCGGTGGCGCGGACCTCGCGGCGCATCCGCCGCTCCTCCCACGCCAGCACGCTGTCGTGCGCGCCGAGACGGGTCAGCAGGGCGCTGATGGCGTCGCCGTCGCGGACCACGACGCGGTCCACGCCGCGCACCTCCCGCGCCTTGGCGTGGATCTTCAGGCGGCGGGCCGCGCCGACCAGGGCCAGGGCCGCCTCCGGGCCGGGGCAGGTGACCTCCAGCGACATGGAGCGGCCCGGCTCGGTCAGCGAGCCGTGCGCCAGGAACGCCCCGCGCCAGGCGGACTCGGCGTCGCAGGCCGCCCCCGCGACCACGTGCCGGGGCAGGCCGCGCACCGGGCGCCCGTTGTTGTCGATCAGCCCGGTCTGCCGGGCCAGCGACTCGCCGTCGCGGTAGACGCGCACGACGTAGCGGTTGCCCTTGCGGAGTCCGCTGGGCGCGAGCACGACCACCTCGGAGGTGTGCCCGAACACCTCGGCGATGTCCTTGCGCAGCCGCCGCGCCGCCACCCCGGTGTCGATCTCCGCCTCGATCACGATCCGGCCGCTGATCAGGTGCAGACCGCCCGCGAACCGCAGCAGCGTGGAGACCTCGGCCTTGCGGCAGCACGGCTTCATCACCGTGAGCCTGCTCAGCTCGTCCTTCACCACACCGGTCATCGCCATATACGAACCCTCCCCCTATCGAACTCCCAGCAGTCTGGCCGATCCCGGCCGCGCTGGGCGTCAGTCAGCGAATATCTGTACGAAGGCTTGGGCCAGCAGGGCGGGATCATGACGCGGCGAGCCGTCCGGGGCGGCCACGTCGGCCAGCACCAGCCGGCCGCCCAGCATGTGCGCCGCCTTGTCGAGCGCGACCGGGTCGTCCACCACGCCGCGGTCGGCGACGACCACGTCGACGCGCAGGTCGGGGGCGTGGGCCTGGAGCACCTCCAGATGGGTCTGCGGGGAGAAGTCGTCGGTCTCCCCCGGCTGCGGCACCAGGTTCAGCGCCACGATCCGGCGGGCCTTCGTGGCGGTCAGCGCGCGGGCGAGCGCGGGGACCTTCAGGTGCGGCAGCACGCTGGTGAACCACGACCCGGGCCCGAACACCACCCAGTCGGCGTCCTCGACGGCGGCCAGGGCCTCGGGGCAGGCGGGAGGGTCGGCGGGCACCAGCGAGACGCCCAGCACGCTGCCGGGCGTCTTGGCGCACGCCACCTGCCCCTTCACCTGGGTGACCGCGTCGGGCCGGGACGGGTCGGCGCCGCGCACCTGCGCGACGATGTCCAGCGGGACCGCCGCCATCGGCAGCACCCGGCCGTGCGCGCCCAGCAGCCGCCCGACCCATTCGAGCCCGGCGACGGTGGAGCCGGGGGCCTGCCCGTCCAGCAGCTCCCACAGCGCGACGATCAGCAGGTTGCCGACGGCGTGGTCGTGCAGCTCGCCCTGGCTGCGGAAGCGGTGCTGGACCACGTCGCGCCAGGTCTGGCCCCACTCGTCGTCGCCGCACAGGGCGGCCAGCGCCATCCGCAGGTCGCCGGGCGGCAGCACGCCCAGCTCGCGGCGGAGCCGGCCGCTGGAGCCGCCGTCGTCGGCGACGGTGACCACGGCGGTCAGCCGGTCGGTGACGCGGCGCAGCGCCGACAGCGAGGCGTACAGGCCGTGGCCCCCGCCGAGCGCGACGACCTTCGGTCCGGGGGGGTTCACCGGGGTACCGCTCTCCTCGTAGGTGTGTCCGGATCGTCAGTGGGTCCGGGTCGTGGGTGGGTCCGGGACGGGCGCGTCGGGGCGACGCGGCTCACTCGCGGCCGAGGTCGCGGTGGGCGACCTGGACCTCGATGCCCTCGTCCCGCAGGCGGGCGCCGAACTGCTCCGCCATGGCCACACTACGGTGTTTGCCGCCGGTACATCCCACGGCGAGCGTCACGTAGTGCTTGCCCTCGCGCTCGTAGCCGTCGGCGAGCAGCCGCAGCACCTCGGTGTAGGCGTCCAGGAACTCCTTGGCGCCGCGCTGGCCCAGCACGTAGTCGCGCACGTCGGTGTCGCGGCCGGTCTTGGGCCGCAGCTCGGGCACCCAGTGCGGGTTGGGCAGGAACCGGCAGTCCACGACCAGGTCGGCGTCCACCGGCAGGCCGTACTTGTAGCCGAACGACACCACGGTGGCGCGCAGGCTGGACTCGCCGGTGTCGTTGCCGAAGAACCCGATGATCTTGGCGCGGAGCTCGTGCACGTTGAGCCCGCTGGTGTCGAGCACCAGGTCGGCCTCGGCGCGGACCTCGCGGACCAGCTCGCGTTCCCGGGCGATGCCGTCGACCAGGCGGCCGTCGCCCTGCAGCGGGTGCGGGCGGCGCACGCTCTCGAAGCGGCGCACCAGGTCGGCGTCGCCGGCCTCCAGGAACACCACGCGCGGGTGGACGCCGCGGGCCTCCAGCTCGCCGATGGCGGTGTGCAGGTCCTCGGTGAACGCGCGGCTGCGCACGTCCACCACGACCGCGATGCGCGGTACCGCGTCCTTGACCCGGCCGCCCAGGTCGGCCATGGTCGCCAGCAGGCCCGGCGGGAGGTTGTCGACCACGAACCAGTCGAGGTCCTCCAGGGCCTTGGCGGCCGTGCTGCGGCCCGCCCCGGACATGCCGGTGACGATCACGATGTCCGGGATCTTCGTCTCGGTGGTCACTGCGTCTTCTCTCCCCCGTGCGGCGTGCTGTCCCCGGAGCGGGTCGCCCCGGGCCCGGTCTCCCCGTGCAGGGCCCTGACGATCTCCTCGGCGCTGCGCGGGCCGATGCCCGGCACCTCGGCGATCTGTTGCGCCGTCGCCTCTTTCAAGCGCTTGACCGACCCGAAATGTTTCAGCAGGGCGGTACGGCGCGCGGGCCCCAGCCCCGGGATCTCGTCGAGCTCACTGACGATCATGGCCTTGGAGCGGCGCTGCCGGTGGAAGGCGATGGCGAACCGGTGCGCCTCGTCGCGGACCCGCTGCACCAGGTACATGCCCTCGGAGTTGCGCGGCAGGATCACCGGGTCGTCGTCGCCGGGCAGCCACAGCTCCTCCAGCCGCTTGGCGATGCCGCACACGGCGATGTCGTCGATGCCGAGCTCGTCCAGGGCGCGCTGGGCGGCGGCGACCTGCGGCGGGCCGCCGTCCACGATCACCAGGTTCGGCGGGTAGGCGAACTTGCGGGGCTTGCCGGTCTCGGGGTCGAGGGGCTGGTGCCCGCCGGGCGCGCCGTCCTCCTCCGCGTCGCCGAGGGCCAGCTCGCCGAGCTTCTCGCTCTCGGCCAGGTACCGCCGGAACCGCCGGGTGATCACCTCGTGGATGGAGCGGACGTCGTCCTGCCCCTCCACCGCCTTGATCGAGAAGCGGCGGTACTCGCTCTTGCGGGCCAGCCCGTCCTCGAACACGACCATCGACGCCACCACGTTGGTGCCCTGGAGGTTCGACACGTCGTAGCACTCGATGCGCAGCGGGGCCTCGTCCAGCTCCAGCGCCTCCTGGATCTCGCGCAGGGCGTGGCTGCGGGTGGTCAGGTCGCCGGCGCGGCGGGTCTTGTGCTGCCGCAGCGTCTCCCGGGCGTTGCGCTCGACGGTCTCCAGCAGGGCCTTCTTGTCGCCGCGCTGCGGGACGCGCAGGCGCACGGGGCCGCCGCGCTGCTCGGTGAGCAGGTCCGTCATCGCCTCCACGTCCGGTGGCAGGGCCGGGACCAGCACCTCGCGGGGGACCGCCTCGCTCTCGCCGTAGATCTGGAGCAGGAACTGCTCGACCAGGTCGGTGGTGTCGACGTTCTCGACCTTGTCCACGACCCAGCCGCGCTGGCCCCGGATGCGCCCGCCGCGCACGTAGAACACCTGGACGGCGGCCTCCAGCTCGTCCTCCGCGAACGCGATCATGTCGCAGTCGGTGTTGTCGCCGAGCACGACGGCCTGCTTCTCCAGGGCGGCCTGGAGGGCGCGGACGTCGTCGCGCAGGCGCGCGGCCCGCTCGTACTCCTGGGCGACGGCGGCCTCGCGCATGTCGGCTTCGAGGCGCTTGATGAACCGGCCGGTGGTGCCGGCCATGAAGTCGCAGAAGTCCTCGGCCAGCAGCCGGTGCTCCTCGGGCGTGACCCGGCCCACGCACGGCGCCGAGCACTTGTCGATGTAGCCCAGCAGGCAGGGCCGGTCCAGCTGGCGCTGGTGCCGGAACACCCCGGCGCTGCAGGTGCGGACCGGGAACACGCGCAGCAGCAGGTCCACCGTCTCCCTGATCGCCCAGGCGTGGGAGTAGGGGCCGAAGTAGCGGACGCCCCGGCGCTTGGCGCCGCGCATGACCTGCACCCTCGGGAACTCCTCGTTCAGGGTGACGGCCAGGTAGGGGTAGGACTTGTCGTCGCGGTACTTGACGTTGAACCGGGGGTCGAACTCCTTGATCCAGGAGTACTCCAGCTGGAGCGCCTCGACCTCGGTGCCGACGACGGTCCAGTCGACGCGGGCGGCCGTCCGCACCATCGTCTGGGTGCGCGGGTGCAGCCCGGCGAAGTCGGCGAAGTAGGAGTTCAGCCGGGAGCGCAGGTTCTTGGCCTTGCCCACGTAGACGACCCGGCCGTGCTCGTCGCGGAAGCGGTACACGCCCGGGGACTCGGGGATGGATCCCGGTGCGGGTCGATAGGTCGCCGGATCTGCCACAACGGCAAGCGTAGTGGGCGCCACCGACAACGCGTGATGGTCCCGCCGCGCCGCACGGGACGGAAGTGACATGAATCTCGTTCAGCGACAGATCATCCGGAAACGGTCATCGGGATAGCACGTCACCCCGAGGAGGTCGTCACCATCGTGTCCGCGTTCTGGTCCTGGATCGTCTTCGCGGCCGTCGTCGCCGCGTCCGTGACCTTCGTGGAGGGGGCCAGACGCCTGCTGGCGGGCCCGCTGTCGGCGCGCTGGCCGCAGATCGGCGGGGTGGCCCGCCGCTGCACCGCGCCGGCGTTCACGTTCGCGGCCGTGGTCAGCGTGAGCGGGGCGCTGCCCTACCAGTTCCTCACCGACTCCTTCGACGGGCCGGTCCGGCACGCGCTGCGGATCGCCGCGATCGGGGCCACCACCTGGCTGGTGCTGCGGATCTCCTACGCCCTCACCGACCCGGCGCTGAACCGGCTGACCCGCGTGGAGGGCGAGCGCAACCGGCGCGCCCGCCGGGCCCGCACCCAGATGCTGCTGCTGCGCCGGATCACCGCCGCCGTGATCGTGATCGTGGCGGTGGGCGCGGCGCTGTTCACGTTCCCGGCGGTGCGGGCGCTGGGCGCCGGGGTGCTGGCCTCGGCCGGGGTCGCCGGACTGGTCGTCGGCATCGCCGCCCGCCCGGCGCTGGGCAACCTGTTCGCCGGGCTGCAGATCGCCTTCAGCGACGCGCTGCGGCTGGACGACGTGGTGGTCGTCGAGGGCCAGTGGGGCCGCATCGAGGAGCTGACGCTGTCGTACGTGGTGGTGCAGCTGTGGGACGAGCGGCGGCTGATCCTGCCGGTGTCGTACTTCACCGAGCGGCCGTTCGAGAACTGGACCCGGCACAGCAGCCGCGTGATCGGCGCGGTCGAGGTGTACGTGGACTGGTCGGTGCCGGTCGAGGAGCTGCGCGCCGAGCTGCACGCGTTCCTGCGGGACAACCCGCTGTGGGACCGGCGCGACTGGGTGCTCCAGGTGACCGAGGTGACGCCGAACGGCCTGGTGGGGCTGCGGGCGCTGATGAGCGCGGCGGACTCGGCCAGCGCGTGGGACCTGCGCTGCGACGTCCGCGAGCACCTGGTCGCCCACATCCGCGAGCACTACCCCCACGCGCTGCCCCGGTTCCGCGCCGAGATGTCCGGGTCGGAGGTGTCCGGGTCCGAGCGGTCCGCCCCGTTCCACCCGGACCCGGTCCCGAACGGCCGCCGGGGGTAGGCCCGGCGGGGAGGCCGGCGCCGGTCAGCTCAGCCTGATCCGGTCGCCCTCGACGGAGATCTGCTTCTCCTGCAGGGGCTTGTCGGCGGGCCCCTGTGCCACCGAACCGTCCGTGATCTTGAACTTGCTGCCGTGGCACGGGCAGTTGATCGTGCCGCCGGACACGTCCCCGACCGGGCAGCCCCGGTGGGTGCAGGTGGCGTCGAAGGCCTTGAACTGCCCCTGGGCGGGCTGGGTCACCACGACCTTCTTGTCCTTGAAGACCTTGCCGCCGCCGACCGGGATGGCGGACGCGGCGCCCAGCCCCTCGCCGCCGCCGCTGCCGTCGCCGGCCCCCGAACCGGTCTGGTCGCCGGCCTTGCCACCGGTCTGGCCCCCGTTCTGGCCGCCCTGGCCGGCGTCGTCCCCGGATCCGCCGCACGCCGCCGCCAGGGTCGCGGCGCCGACGATCCCGGCGCCGAACAGGACCCCGCGCCGGGTCGCGTCCCGCGCCGCCCCCTCCCCCCGGGGTGTCGTGCCGTCCGGTTCCACTGCGGGATCCTGAGCCATGGGTCGTCCTCCACGTGTCGCGTTCCGTTCTCAACGGTTGACACGTACGCCGAACCGGAAAGGTTCAAACTTGAAGGTTCGATTCCGGGGAGTATCGGAGCCGTGACGGTCAGACGACGACGATGCCGTCGCCCCTGACCTGCACGGAGTACTCCAGCAGGCCGCGGCTGGCGGGGCCCTGCGCCACCGAGCCGTCGGCGACCCTGAAGTGGCTGCCGTGGCAGGGGCACTCGATGACGCCGTTGTTCACGCGGTTGCACAGGCAGCCCGAGTGGGTGCAGTTGGCGCTGAACGCCTTGAACTGCCCCTGGGCGGGCTGGGTCACCACCAGTTTGGTGTCGGCGTACACCTTGCCGCCGCCGACCGGGATGTCGGCGGTCTTGGCGATCTCCTTACCCCTCAGGTCGGCGGCGGGCCGGGCCCTGCGCGGCTGGGACGCGCAGCCCGCCGTCACCGCGGCCGCCCCCAGCGCCCCGGCCCCGCACAGCACGGCGCGGCGGCCGATCCCCCCGGTCGTCACATCGTCGTTCATGGTCCTTCATGATCCTGTATGCCCCCGCGGCCCCCGAACCGGGGCGGCCGTTCAGGACGCGGCCCCGGCGGGAGCGGGCGCCTCGATCCGAAGCGCCCGCAGAACCCGCTGGTGGAAGCGGTCCATCGCCATGTCCACGCTGCGGACGAAGCCGGACTCCTCCGTTCCCCGCTTCGCGCCCATGGGGGTCGGCAGGGTCAGCCGGAACGTGGCGATCTCCGCCCCCGCCTCCGGGACCAGCAGCCCGGGCTCGGACACCAGGTTGGCCAGCAGCTCGCACGGCCCCGTCCGCTCCCCCGGGCCCAGCGCCTCGACGCGCAGCTCGGGAGGGGCGTCGGTGAGCTGCCGCAGCAGCCACTGCACGCGGGTGAGGGCACGGGCCCGCGCGGCGGCGGGGACCTCGACGGTGGTCTCGATCTGCCCGGTGCGCAGGTCGGCCTCCACGAGGACGGGTCCGGCGGCGCCGGGCAGGCGGATCTCCGCGCTCATCCGCCCCCTCTCCACGAGGGAGGCCACGGTCTGGAGCCGCCGGACCGCCGCGTCGCCGTCCCGGCGCCTGCGCAGCACCGGCGCGATCGTCACGCCGGTCTCCCCGCTCAGCCGCAGGCACAGCTGCCGGATGAGCTTCTCCCAGCTCTCGGCCACCGGCATCGCGCGCTTGTCGCCCAGCCGCAGGGTGCCCGCGGTGACGGCGTTGCGGACCGGCACCCAGGCGGGCCCCATGTCCTGGAAGCCCTGGCAGCCCGCGCCGGGCCGGCGAAGGTAGTGCAGCAGCTCGTTGAGCAGCCACGCGTGCGCGGGGTCGGCGACGCCGTGGTGGTGGCACAGCATGTGGGCCTCGTGCGCGACCTCGGCCCACGACAGGTGGCGCAGGGCGACCTTGCGCAGCCTCCTGCGGTCGAGGTCCAGCGGGTGCTCGCCGTCGATGCCCAGGTCGTTGGAGAGCGTGATCACGGTCTCGTAGCCGTGCCGGGCCGCGACCTCCAGATAGGACTCGATCTGCTCGCGGCGCAGCGGGTTGCCGCCGGTCTTGGTCTCCACCAGCGCCGTCCAGATGCGCCCCGCCCGCGCGACCCGGATGACGCCGTCGGGGCGCACCCTGCCATCGCCGTGCCTGAACGAGGTCTCGGTGAACGTCTGGACCGTCCCGGCGGGGGCGTTGAACCGCGCGGTCATGCGGCGGCCGAACTCGGGGACCTGCGCCATGACCGCCAGCAGCGTCGCGGTGGCGCGGGCCTCGCGTTCCTGGTCGTTGCGCAGTCCGGTGACGGGGAACAGCCGGGCCGCCTGCCAGGCGGGGTCCTCGGCGAGGTCGATCCGGGCCGCCTTCGGCAGGGTGACCCTCCTCTTCGCGGTGCGCACCCGTTCCCGCCGCCGCGGCGCGGGCTCCGGCGCGGGCTCGGGAACGGGCGCCGGGGCGGGCGCGGGCTCGGCCCGCGGAGCCGTCGCGTCGGCGGGCGCGTTCTCGTCGCCCGCGTCCTCGTCGCTGGAGTCGACGTCGATCCCGAAGTCCGCCGCCAGGCCCGCCAGGCCCGAGTCGTAGCCCTGGCCGACCGCCCGGAACCTCCACTCCCCGCCGCGCCGGTACAGCTCGCCGAAGATGAAGGCGGTCTCGGCGGCCGCGTCGTCGATGTCGAACGCCAGCAGCGCCTCGCCCGTGCCGTCGAGCAGGGTGAGCCGCAGGTCGTTCAGCCCGCCGAACGTCGCCCCGCCGTACCGGCTCGCGGCGACCACCGCGCGCTCGACGGTCTCGGGGAAGGCGCCGACGTCCACCAGGATGCGGTCCTCGGTGCCGCTGCCGGTCGGGACCTTGCCGAGCAGCCGCACGGACTCGTCGGGCGTGACCGGCTGGTTGTAGAAGACGAGGTCGGCGTCGCCGCGCACCCTGCCGTCGGCGCCGAGCAGGAGCACCGACACGTCCGCCTCGCCGGCGCCCGAGGGGTCCGACCAGCCCAGGCTGACGGTGATCGGTCCGGTGGTCCCGGTCAGTTCGGCCAGGCCGACGTTGGCGCCCTTGCTCATCTGTCGCATGCACGGACGGTAAGCGGCCGTCACGCCCGAGAGTCGGCTTTCGGTGGCCTTGACCTCATTCGGTCAAGAACGTGATCTCGCAGGCTCGCCGGGTCTGGCGAACTTCGCGTGGAGCCCATCACGCATGGTGTCCGGGGACGGGCCCGGCTCTTCCGCAGGGATCTCGCTGGACTGAGCGGAGGTGCTGCGTGAAGCGAGCCGTCCCCCTCCGCTCAGGCAGCGCCCACCGCTGCGCGATGGCGACCATCCATGAGCCAGTCCGCCAGGTCGTCGCAGAGCCGCAGCATGCTGCCGGCCGCGGCTTGAGCGGTCTCATCCCGGGCCTCGACATCGCCATCGAGGCGCTCCAACGCGCGCCGCGCCTCACCCAGAGCGTGCGACATACGAGTACCCAGGTCACGGTCGAAGGCGAACATCGCGATTTCCAGACTGGTGGCGTTGATCAGCCAGTCTCGGCCGTCGGTCGTCGGAACCGGTGCCCGCTCACCACTTGCGAGGCGGGACAGCTGACCATACATCTCGCCTGCCAGGTGATACATGCGCACCGCCGATGCACGAGCCTCGGCCCGCAGCGCGGACCGGCGTTCATGCCGCCGCGTCGCCGCCACCACCGCCCAAGCGGTCAGCGCAGCCACAACGCCGCCGACGACCGCCGAAATGGTGCCTTGAAGCAGGATGCCCCACCAGCCTTGCGGGTTCACATCACACCCCCAACACGGCCTATGGAACCGGGCCGCCTCGTATTGGACGGCTGAACCGTGACTCCCGGTTCCGGTCATCCTCCGCTTGGCCAACGGCACCAGATGATCGTCCGGCGCAGCCCAGGGCCGATGACGCAACCGCAGAACGCCCGCTGCTCGGAGGCCGACCTGCCCATCTGCAGGTACCTCATTCACTTGCGTGCCGCATTGCCGAACTCGACGGATGGCTCACCGAGAACGATGTGACAACCACGACTGCCGGGGCGGACGTTCGCCGAGCCGATCACGGCGGCGTCCCGGGTGCTGGGCCTGATGGGCGTGCGCATCGGCCGTGACACTCTGATCGCGCTGGTCCACGCGCTGTCCGACCCCAAGGTCGGCCCCCTGACCGTGATGGGGGTGGATGACTTCGCCAAACGGCGCGCCGCATCAAGGCCATCAAACGCAGCCGCTACGGCCGCGCCAAACCCGACCTCCTCCAAAAGACATCCTCTGCGCCGACCGAAACGATGCCCACAGCGCGTGACGGCACCACACGAAGTTCGCCAGACCCCGCTCGCTGTCGTGATTTTTTGCAGGCTTTCGTGTCGTGCCCCTGAGACTGGTGCGGGGCACCGTTCGCAGAAATGACCCCTTCCGCGAACCGCACACCGTCACCCGGAGCCGCTTGGGGTTGGGGCCAGGTTCCTGTCATGTGAGCCTGGCGGTAATGCCGCAGGGCGGTCCACCTGATCTCGTGGATGGCTCGGTGTTCAGCGCGCAGGCCGTGGGAACGGTCGGTCGGCAACTGGTCCAGCCGGACGCGCGGGATGGCGCGGTCGCCGCGGCAGGTGTGCGGCGCTATGACACGCAACGCCGAATCCGTGCCGCACCTCTTCAGCGCCGGGACGGCGGCGGCGCCGGAGGGTGGGGCCGGGCACACCCTCGGGCGCGACGGTGATCTACCTCACATGCTGTCACAGCGATCGGTGACGCCGTGTCTTGTGCCGAATCCCCTGAAGTGGAGGAGACCCCATGAGTGAGAAAACCGCGGTGGTCGTGGTCGGCGGCGGATACGCCGGTGTCATGGCCGCCAATCGCCTGACCCAGCGCGACGACGTGACCGTGACGCTGGTCAACCCGCGTCCGGCCTTCGTCCACCGGATCCGCCTGCACCAGGTGGTGAGCGGATCCGACGACCCGGTCGTGGACTACCGGGAGATCCTGGCCGACGGCGTCCGGCTGGTCGTCGACATCGCGACACGGATCGACGCGGCCGGGCGCAGCGTGAGGTTGGCGTCCGGCGACGCGGTCGGCTACGACTACCTGATCTACGCGGTGGGCAGCGGCAGCGCCGACCCGCAGGTGCCCGGAGCGTCCGAGTTCGCCTACCCGATCGCCACGCTGGAAGAGGCGCAGCGGCTGCGGCCGGTCCTGGACACCGCGTACGCGACGGCCGCGGTGACGGTGGTCGGAGCGGGGATGCTCGGCATCGAGGCCGCCGCCGAGCTGGCGGAGGTGGGCCGTACCGTGACCCTGGTGTGCGGCGGGGTGCTCGGCCCTTACCTGCATCCTCGGGTTCGACGCTCGGTGGCGAGGCGGCTGGCCAAGCTCGGTGTGACCGTGCTGGAAGGCCCCGGCACCAAGGTGACGGCGGTCACGGGTGATGCCGTGCGGCTCGGTGACGGCCGCGAGCTGCCGAGCGCGGTGACCATCTGGACCGCCGGATTCGGCGTGCCGGACCTGGCCGCCCGCAGCGGACTGGGCACCGATGCCCTGGGCCGCCTGCTCACCGACGAGACGCTGACCAGCGTGGACGACGTGCGCATCATCGCGGCCGGGGACTCGGCGGCACCGTCGGACCTGCCGCTACGGATGAGCTGCCAGTCCGCGGGCCCGCTGGGCGCGCACGCCGCCGACACGGTGCTGGCCCGGATCGCGGGTGAGCAACCCGCATTGATCAACGTGGGGTTCTTCGGCCTGTGCGTCAGCCTGGGGAGCCGGGCCGCCACCGTACAGCTCGCCTCCAGGGACGACACCGCCAATGGATTCTCCCTCGGTGGCCGCCTCGGCGCGAAGATCAAGCACAGCAGTTACACGGGCCTGGTGAAGCATCTGGCGGACGAGGGCCGCAAGCCCGGTTCGTACACCTGGGCGTTCAAGGACGGCAAACGCCAGCGGTCGGTGCGGGCCAAGCACGGCCAGGCACCGGCCGCCGCCGAACGAGCGGTCTAGCCGGGCACCCGTGGCCGACCGACCATCAACGGGTCCTGACCGCATGTCGTGCCACAGCGCCACCAGTCGCAGAGCCGCCAACGAAAGGGGCCGTGCTGTGGAGGCACGTTTGAAGATCGTCGGCAACCAGGGCCGGCCACGCGGCGAAGGGGCCGAGGCATGAGCGGCCAGCCCGCCAACACCGCGACCGAGGCGTTCGTCGCCCACCGCAACCTGCTGTTCACCGTCGCCTACGAGATGCTCGGATCGGCGGCCGACGCCGAGGACGTCCTGCAGGAGACCTGGCTGCGGTGGGTCCAGGTCGACCTGGAGCGGGTGCGCGACCAGCGCGCCTACCTGGTACGGATCACCACCCGCCAGTCACTCAACCAGCTGCGCGCCATGAGGCATCGCAGGGAGTCCTATCTCGGCTCCTGGCTGCCCGAGCCGCTGCTCACCGCGCCGGACGTGGCCGAGGACGTCGAGCTCGCCGAGAGCGTGTCGATGGCGATGATGCTCCTCCTGGAAAGGCTCTCGCCGACCGAGCGGGCGGTGTTCGTGCTGCGCGAGGTGTTCGACGTCGACTACGACGAGATCGCCGAGGCCGTCGGCAAGAGCCCCGCGGCCGTCCGCCAGATCGCCCACCGCGCCCGCCGGCACGTCGAAACGCACCGTCCCCGCCAGGCGGCCTCCCCGAGCCAGACCCGGGCGGCTGTGAAGGCGCTCCAGCGGGCACTTGAGGCCAGGGACCTGCAGGGCCTGCTCGACGTTCTCGCCCCGCGGGTGGTCCTGGTCAGCGACGGCGGCGGCGTCAAGCAGGCCCCGCTGCGACCGGTCATCGGCGCCGCGAAGGTGGCCCGCTTCCACCTCGGCGGTTCCGGCAAGACCGAAGGCGCGATCACCTGTGCCCCCACCGTGGTCAACGGCAATCCGGCACTCCTGGTCCGCCTGGACGGCGAGCTGGAAGGCGTCCTGGCGGTCCAGGTCGAGGAGGCCCGCATCACCGGCCTGTACTTCGTCCGCAACCCCCAGAAGCTGACCCACCTGGGATCCGAGACCCCGCTCACCCTGCGATGACCGGGCCGGAGCATCGCGATCATGCGATCGCGGCGGTCGCGGCGCCCGCGCGAAGGCATCAGCTCATCGACACAGGCGCGTACCGGCCCGGTCCCCGCCCACGTAAGGCACACCACCGTTCTGTTCGAGGAGTAGGAAATGGCCGCTCGGGCCTCGCTTGCAGCCGACGCACCACCGTCCCCCTGGCCGGCGGTGGCCAGGGCGGTCGTATTGCTCACGGCGATCATCAGTGTGCTGCTCACCGCCTTCGCCTGGCCGTCGGTGCGGTCGTCGGTGCACGATGTGCCGATCGCCGTCGCCGGGCCCGACGCCGCGGTCGAGCAGGTCACCGCCGCCCTCGGCCAGCGCCTGCCGGGCGGCTTCGCGATCACCGAGGTCGCCGACACCGCCGCCGCCCAACGGTTGATCCGCGACCGTGAGGTGTACGGGGCGATCGACGTCAGCTCCGGCACCCCACAGGTCATCACCGCCTCCGCCGCCAGCACGGCGGTCGCCCAGACCCTGCAGAGCGTCGCGACAGCGCTCGGCCAGGGCACCGGCACCACGGCCGCCGCCCGCGACCTCGTCCCCCTGCCGGCCGACGACCCACGCGGCGCCGGCCTGGCCGCCGCAGCCCTGCCCCTGGTCATGGGCGGCCTACTCGCCGCGCTGCTGCTGACCCGGCTCATCCGCGGCACCGCCCGCCGGATCACCGGCGCGCTCGCCTTCGCCATGACCGGCGGCCTGGCCATAGCGGCGATCCTGCAGTTCTGGCTCGGCTCGCTCGACGGTTCCTACCTGGCCAACACCGGCGCCATCGCCCTGACCATCGCGGCCACGTCCCTGAGCATCCTCGGGCTGGAGTCACTGCTCGGGTACGCCGGCCTGGGTCTCGGCGCCGCCATCATGATGCTCATCGGCAATCCCCTGTCAGGCACCTCGACCGCACCCGAGATGCTGCCCGGCTGGTCCGGCGCGCTCGGCCAGTTGCTGCCGCCCGGGGCGGGGGGCCGGTTGCTGCGCTCCGCCGCCTTCTTCGACGGCCGCGGCGCCACCCACTCCCTCGTCGTCCTGGTGACCTGGCTCACGCTCGGCGTGATGCTGTGTCTGGCCGGTGACCTGCGCACCCGCCGTACCGCCGCCGTCGCGGACACCACCGCACGACCGACCGCGCCGAGGCCATGAACGGACAGCGGAGAGGCAGGCTTTAGACTCCACGCGCTTGACTGCGAGAGTGAGGCCGTGAGGGGGCGATGTGGCAGGTGACGGCGGCAGCTCTCGCAGAGCGCGGCGCGTCGACTTCGGCACGACGATGTTGTTCGGCGCGGTGTATGCCGGCGCGTTGTTTCTCGTGGTGACGGGCTTCGCCGTGGAACCGAGCGGCTGCGGGGGGGCGCTTCCGGCCTTCGTGTTCGGGTGAGGCGTACTGGCGCATCGGCATCGGCTTCGGTCTCGTCGCGGTGGCACCTTTGCTTCACAAAGTCGTGCCGGATGTTCCGTTCGAGCAGGGTGTCGGCCGAACGGCTGGTGTCGCCGCCCTGCTCCTGGGCGCAGCGGGTGGTGTCGCCCTGGCCGTGATGGCATTTCGCTTGGCGGGTTGAGACGTTCGGATCACCGCGCGGCGGCGGTGAGGCGAGGGGACCGGCCGGGTGCGGTGGGGCGGTGGCGGTGCCGCTCCCCTGATCGCCGCCGCGCCGCCGCGGCCCGGCCGGTCCCGTGCCCCCGCGTCCGCCGGCGGGCGCGCCCGGTCCCCCCTCGTCCCCGGTTCCGGCCGGTGCCCCTGGCGGGGGTGAACCGCTCGGACATCCCGGCGGCCCTCCCGCGGACGCGGAGCACGGCGATGCGGGTCATCGCCGTGCTCCGGACACGGACGGGGGGCGCCGCCGGTTCAGCCGGTCAGCCGAGGATCTTGGCGAGGAACTGGCCGGTGTGGCTGGCCTCGACCTTCGCCACGTCCTCGGGGGTGCCCTGGGCGACGACGGTGCCGCCGCGCGAGCCGCCCTCGGGGCCCATGTCGACGATCCAGTCGGCGGTCTTGATGACGTCGAGGTTGTGCTCGATGACCAGGACCGTGTTGCCCTTGTCGACCAGGCCGTTCAGCACGCCGAGCAGCCGCCGGATGTCCTCGAAGTGCAGGCCGGTGGTCGGCTCGTCCAGCACGTAGATGGTGCGGCCGGTGGAGCGCTTCTGCAGCTCGGCGGCGAGCTTCACGCGCTGGGCCTCGCCGCCCGACAGGGTCGGGGCGGGCTGGCCGAGGCGGACGTAGCCGAGGCCGACGTCGTTGAGGGTCTTCAGGTGCCGGTGGATCGCGGTGACCGGCTCGAAGAACACGGTGGCCTCCTCGATCGGCATGTCGAGGACCTCGGCGATCGTCTTGCCCTTGTAGTGGACCTCCAGGGTCTCCCGGTTGTAGCGGGCGCCGTGGCACACCTCGCACGGGACGTAGACGTCCGGCAGGAAGTTCATCTCGATCTTGATGGTGCCGTCGCCCGCGCAGTTCTCGCAGCGGCCGCCCTTGATGTTGAACGAGAACCGGCCCGGCTGGTAGCCGCGCACCTTCGCCTCGGTGGTCTGGGCGAACAGCTTGCGGATGTGGTCGAACACGCCGGTGTAGGTCGCCGGGTTGGACCGCGGGGTGCGGCCGATCGGCGACTGGTCGACGTGCACGACCTTGTCGAGCTGGTCGACGCCGGTGACGCGGCGGTGCTTGCCGGGCACGGTGCGGGCGCCGTTGAGCTGCTTGGCGAGGGAGTTGTAGAGGATGTCGTTGACCAGGGTGGACTTGCCGGAGCCGGACACGCCGGTCACCGCCGTGAACACGCCCAGGGGGAACGCCACGTCGACGTTGCGCAGGTTGTTCTGCTGGGCGCCCTTGACGGCGATCTCGCGGCCCTTCTGGCGCGGGCGGCGCACCTCCGGGACGGGGATCTCGCGGCGGCCCGACAGGTAGGCGCCGGTCAGCGAGCGCTCCGCCTGCATCAGCTCGTCCACGGTGCCGGACACGACGATCTCGCCGCCGTGCTCGCCGGCGCGGGGGCCGATGTCCACCACCCAGTCGGCGGCGGCGATGGTGTCCTCGTCGTGCTCGACGACGATCAGGGTGTTGCCCATGTCGCGCAGCCGCAGCAGCGTCTCCAGCAGCCGGTGGTTGTCGCGCTGGTGCAGGCCGATCGACGGCTCGTCCAGCACGTACAGCACGCCGACCAGGCCGGAGCCGATCTGGGTGGCCAGGCGGATGCGCTGGGCCTCGCCGCCGGCCAGGGTGGCCGAGGCGCGGTCCAGGGTGAGGTAGTCCAGGCCGACGTCCAGCAGGAAGCCGAGCCGGGCGTTGACCTCCTTGAGGACGCGTTCGGCGATGTGCTTCTCGCGCTCGTCCAGCTCCATCGACAGCAGGAACTTGGCGGCCTCGCCGATCGGCATGGCCGAGACCTCGGCGATCGACCTGCCGCCCATGGTGACGGCGAGGACGTAGGGCTTGAGCCGCGCGCCCTCGCAGGAGGGGCACGGGATCTCCCGCATGTAGCCCTCGAACTTCTCGCGCGTGGAGTCGCTCTCGGACTCGGAGTGCCGCCGCTGGATGAACGGGATCACGCCCTCGAAGGACGTGTAGTAGGAGCGGGTGCGGCCGTAGCGGTTCTTGTAACGGACGTGGACCTGGGTCTCGTGGCCGTTGAGGATCGCCTTGCGGGCCTTGGCGGGCAGCTTCTCCCAGGGGGTGTTCAGGTCGAAGCCCAGGGCGTCGCCGAGCGCCGACAGCAGCCGCAGGAAGTAGTCGCTGACGTGGCCGTTGGACCAGGGCTGGATCGCGCCCTCGGCGAGGGTCAGCTCGGGGTCGGGGATGACCAGCTCGGGGTCGACCTCCATACGGGTGCCGAGGCCGGTGCAGTCGGGGCAGGCGCCGTAGGGCGAGTTGAACGAGAACGAGCGCGGCTCCAGCTCGTCGAACGACAGGTCGTCGTACGGGCAGTAGAGGTGCTCGGAGTACATGCGGGTGCGGTTGGGGTCGTCCTCGGCCAGGTCGACGAAGTCGAGGACGATCGTGCCGCCGGCCAGGCCGAGGGCGGTCTCCACCGAGTCGGCCAGCCGCTGGCGGGCCGTGTCCTTGACCGACAGCCGGTCCACGACCACGGAGATGTCGTGCTTCTCCTGCTTCTTGAGCTTGGGCGGCTCGTCCAGCCGGACCGTCTGGCCGTCGACGATGGCGCGCGAGTAGCCCTTGGACTGCAGCTCGCGGAACAGCTCGACGTACTCGCCCTTGCGGCCGCGGATCACCGGCGCCAGCACCTGGAACCGGGTGCCCTGCTCCAGCTCCAGGACGCGGTCGACGATCTGCTGCGGGGCCTGGCGGCTGATCGGGCGGCCGCAGATCGGGCAGTGCGGGTGGCCGATGCGCGCGTACAGCAGGCGCAGGTAGTCGTACACCTCGGTGATGGTGCCGACGGTCGACCGGGGGTTCTTGGAGGTGGACTTCTGGTCGATCGACACCGCCGGGGACAGGCCCTCGATGAAGTCGACGTCGGGCTTGTCCATCTGCCCGAGGAACTGGCGGGCGTAGGCCGACAGCGACTCGACGTAGCGGCGCTGGCCCTCGGCGAAGATCGTGTCGAACGCCAGACTCGACTTTCCGGAGCCCGAGAGCCCGGTGAACACGATCATGGCGTCCCGCGGCAGGTCGAGCGAGACGTCCTTCAGGTTGTGCTCGCGTGCTCCACGCACGATGAGTCGGTCATGCACGGCGTCTATCCGGTTCCTCTTCTGGGCGCGGTGGGAGACCGTCGGTCTCAGGGTAACGAGGGGGTGCGACAGACTCCCCCGGGTTCATAACGACGGCGGAGGCCGCCGCATTTCTGCGGACGCCACACGCGCCTCACCAGAGGCGGCGGCTCACTCCGAAACCGTACACGTGTTCGAAGATCTGCCGCCACCGGAACGCGCGGCCACGGTTCGATCGCGCGCGGTGAACGCCTCCCGCGTCATGACCCAGACCAGGCCGCGCCCGGTTTCGCGGGGGGCCTCCACGGGCCGGTCCACGACCCGGTCGAGCCGGTAGCCGAGCTTGCGGGGCACGCCGGCGCTGGCGGTGTTGGCCTCGTCACAGCGGATCTCGGTCCGTTCGACGCCGGGCAGCGCGAACGCCCCGGCGGTGAGCGCCCCGGCGGCGGCCGTCGCCAGCCCGCGCCGGGTGTGGCCGGCGCGGACCCAGTAGCCGATCTCCCGCGTCCCGGGCTCGTCCCGCCCTATCAGCGAGGCGGCGCCGAGCATCGTCCCGCCGGGTTCGAACATGCCGTAGCAGTACCGGGAGCCCTGCTCCCATTCCCGGACGCCGCGCCGCAGGAACTCCGCCTGGCCCGCGGGGGTGGGGGGCTCGGCCGCCCAGTCCATCCACGCGTGCAGGTGGGGGAACGACTCGGTCACGGCCTCGTACACGGCCTCGAGGTCGGCCTCGGTCATCCGCCGCAGCACCACCGGCGGCGGCGCCGTCCGCGGCAGGACGATCCGTTCGGGAGGACGCGCGGTTTCGGGGTGGTCTGTTTCCATACGTGATCCTGACCGCTCCGAGCGGGGCCGGGCAAACGGATATCAGCGCGATCGCAGCCCCTCGAAGACCAGCGCCAGGGGGCGGCGGCGCAGGTCGGCGTCCCACTCCCCCGCCAGGGCCCCGGCAGGCGGCCGACAGCAGGGCCAGGACGTCGTCGGGACGGGCGTCCGGACGCCCTGACCGGCTTACCCCTCGTCGTCCAGCGCGTAGGACAGGTAGCGGTCGGCCGAGCGCTGGACCGCCGCCTTGCCGTCGGTGTAGACGACGCGCTTCCACCAGGCCCCGTAGACGCGGGTGAACGCGTACGGCTCCAGCAGGCGGAGGGCGCGGCGGACGGTGCAGGGGCGTTCGGGGATGAAGTTGGGGTAGCTGTACATGAAGCTGACCCAGTCGCGGTCCTGGACGACCTGGAGGATGTCGCCGGAGAACAGCGCTCCCCCGCCCTCCTCGCCGTCGCGCCAGTGCAGGACCTGGCCGCCGTCGAAGTGGACGCCCGCGTTGATCAGGGTGAGGCCGTCGAGGATCTCCAGGGTGTCGCCGTCCCAGAAGCGCACCGCGTCGTCGGGGCGGGCGACCCAGCGGCGGTCGGCCTCGTGCAGGTGGACCGGGGCGTCGAACGCGCGCGCCCACTCGATCATCGAGCCGTAGTAGTGCGGGTGGCTGATCGCGATCGCGTCCACGCCGCCCAGTTCGCGGACCCGCCGGACCAGGTCGTCGTCGATGTGGGTGATCATGTCCCAGAGGACGTTCCCGGCGGGGGTGCGCACCAGCAGGGCGCGCTGGCCGATGGCGGTGGGCGGGTCCGCGCCGACGCCGACCACGTCCGGGCCCTCCTCGGCGACCCTCCCCCGGTGGCCGGCGGCGCGCAGCTCCTCCAGGGTGGTCCAGCGCTGGCCGTCCCAGCCGACGTACTGCCGCTCGTCCTCGCAGATCGGGCAGTCGGGGCGCGGCGCGGCGTACTGGACCCCGCAGGTGACGCAGATCGGATGGCTCACGAGGGGAACGTTACCTCCGGCGCCTCCCGGCTTCTGGTGCGGAGGGCCGCCGTGGGCCAGGATGGAGCCTCCTGCGGGCGCGGAGGTGAACGACATGGCGGAGACCGGCATGGACGACTGGCGCAAGGTCCTCGAACACCTTGAGGCGGGAGCCGAACGGATCCTGGCCACCCTCGCGGGGCTCACCGACGCGCGGCTGCGCGAGCCGTCGGCGCTGCCGGGGTGGACGCGCGGGCACGTGGTCACCCATGTCGCGCGCAACGCCGACTCGCTGTGGAACCTGCTGGAGTGGGCGCGGACCGGCCGGGAGATCCCGCAGTACCCGAGCCTCGCGGCCCGCAACGCCGCGCTGGAGGCCGGCGCCGGGCGGGGCGTGGCCGAGCAGGCCGCCGACCTGCGGGACTCGGCGGCGCGGTTCGTCGAGCAGGCGCGCGCGCTGCCGGAGGAGGCGGCGCGGGCGCGGGTGCGGGCGATGGCGGGGTGGGAGCATCCCGCCTGGTACGCGGTCTACCGCCGGTGGCACGAGGTGGAGGCGCACCACGTGGACCTGGCGGCGGGGTACGGGCCGGCGGACTGGCCGGACGCCTACGTGCGGTGGGCGCTGCGGGAGACCCTGGACGGGCTGGTGGGGCTGCCGCCCGGCGGGCAGGGGTCGCTGGCGGGCTACCGGCTGGTGTCGACCGACTCCGGGGACGGGGTGGCGCTCGGCGACGGGCCGGAGGCGACCGGGTCGTCACGGGCGCTGCTGGCATGGCTGAGCGGCCGCTCGCGCGGCGCGGGCGTGGTGGTACGCGGCGAGGGCACCCCACCGGTACCACCGCCGTGGCCCCCGCCCGCCCGGTTCTAGGTCGTGTTGTAAAAGCCCTGGCCTACGGCGCTCGCCCGGGAGGGCTCGCTTCGCGCCGGGTCCCGGGTCCGGTCCTCGCCCCGTCCGGTCCGGCCGGGGCAGGGGGTCAGGCGGGGTCGGTCTCGTCCAGGAGGCGGCGCAGGTCCGCCGGGGACCGCACGGTGATCACGTTGCGGGTGACCGCGACGCCGCGGAACGGCTCGCCGGCCAGCAGCTGCGCGACCTTGCGGCGGCCCATGCCCGACCAGCGGCCCAGGTCCTGCTGGCACAGCGGGACGCGGATCACCACGCCGCCGCCGGGCAGGTCGGTGCCGAGCCGGTCGGCCAGCCGCAGCAGCCGCGCCGCCAGCCGGCGGGCCGGATCGTCGGGGAAGTGGCCGGTCTGCAGGTCGTCGGCGGCGCGCAGCCGGTCGGCCAGCACCTCGGCGACCGTCCACACCGACCCGGCGCAGGAGTCCAGCACCGCGCGGAACCGGTCGGCGGGCAGGCCCAGCGCCTCCACGGCGGTCAGCGCCTCGGCGTTGGCGTAGCGGACGCCGCCGTCGGCGGCCTCCAGCTCCCCCAGCACGTCGCCCGGCCCCAGCACGTCCAGGATGACGACCTCCCCGGCGCGGTCGACCCAGACCTTCACGGCGCCCGCGAACAGCACGCACACCTGGGAGGAGCGGGTGTGCTCGCGCATCAGGAACGTGCCGGGCCGGACCAGCGAGTACGACCCGGCCTCGCGCAGCGCCCCGCGGGCCCGTTCGGGCAGCCGCTCCCAGAACGTGCCGGCCATCTCTCCTCCTGCCCGGGGCGCCGAGGAGGCGGTCGTGTCCGCCTCCTCCAGTGAAGGCGGCGCGGTCGCCATCGACCGTGTAGCACGACACATCCCGCTCGGGCGGCCCCTGTGAGCCGTGTCACCGCCGGAGCCGTGTCACCGCCGGGGGTCGCCGGCCGACTCCAGCCACTGGTCGATCGCCCGGATGTGGCGGACGCAGTCGGCGGCCTCGGCGTGCTCGCCGCGCGCCAGGTCGGAGGCGCGCAGGCGGTTCAGGGCCAGGCGCTGACCCCGATGGTCGCCCATGTCGCGGCGGATGTCGATCTCGTGGCGGGAGTGCCGGACGGCCTCGTCGTGGCGGCCCAGGCGCTGGCAGGCGCGGGCCATGCTGGACAGGGCGTTGGCCTGCTCGTAGGTGTCGCCGAGCTCGGTGGTCTGCTCCAGGGCGCGGCGGCCGGTGGCGAGGGCGGCCTCGGGGTCGTCCAGGTCCAGGTGGATGGCGGCCAGGTGGACCAGGGCGGTGCCCGCGCCGTACCGGTCGCCGACCTCGTCCAGCAGCCGCAGGGCCTCGTGCTCCCACTCCAGGGCCTCGACGGGGCGGCCGCTGCGGCGCAGCACGGTGGCGAAGGTGTCGGTGCCGATGCCCTTGCCGTAGCTGTCGTTGATCTCCTCGCGCAGGCGCAGCGCCTGGCGGGCGGCGCGTTCGGCCTCCTCGTGCAGGCCGAGGCGCAGGTAGGTGCGGGCCAGGCTGCCCAGCGTCCCGGCCAGCCGGCCGCGCGCGCCGAGGCGGTGCCACAGGTCCAGGGCCTCCAGGCCGAGCACGAACGCCTCCTGGTGGCGTTCCAGACGGCGCATGACCATCGACAGGTGCTCCAGGTCGTGGGCCTCGCCGTGCTGGTCGCCGATCTCGCGGCGGATCTCCAGGGCGCGCACCAGGTGCTCGTGGGCCTCGCGGTAGCGGCCCAGCCGCCAGTGCACGATGCCGATCTGGGCGAGGGTCTCGGCCTCCTTGTGCCGGTCGCCGATCTCGCGGTGCAGCCGCAGCGCCTGCCCGCAGTAGGTGAACGCCTCGGCGAACCGGGCCGCGTCGCACATCAGCCGTCCCAGCGTGGTCAGCGTGCCCGCCTCGCCGCCGCGCCCGCCCAGCTCCTGGTAGATGCGCAGGGCCTGCCGGGCGTCGTGCAGGGCCAGGTCGCGCAGGCCCAGGTTGGCGTTGATGCGGGCCAGCTCGGTCATCGCCTGGGCGGTGCCGGGCCGGTCGCCCTCGCCCTGCCGGATGAACAGGGCCTCCAGGCCGTGGCGGGCGGCGTCGTGGAGCGTCCCGCGGCGGCGGTGCACCTGCGCCAGCGTCAGCAGGGACTCGGCGACGCCGGGCGCGTCGTCGGCCTGGCGGCGCAGGGTGAGGGCCTGGTCGGCGTGGTGCTGGGCGGCCGGGTAGTCGGCCAGGCTCAGGTAGGCGCGGGCCAGGGTCTCGTGGCCGCGCGCGATCCCGGCGACGTCGCCCAGCTCGCGGTGGGCCTCCAGCGACAGGCGGGCGTGCTCGATGGCGGTGACGTACCGGCTGAGCGCCACGTGCACGTCGGCGAGGGTGGCCAGCGCGACCGCCTCGCCGAACCGGTCGGGCGGGTCCACCGAGCGGAAGCCGCGGCGGGCCTCCTCGGCGTACCCGATGGCCTGCACGTTGCCGCCGAGCCCGGCGTAGGAGACGGCCAGGTTGTGCAGCATGACGGCGGCGGCCTGCCAGTCGCCCTCGGCGCGGGCGGCGCGCAGCCCGGCCAGGTGGATCCCGATGTTGTCCTCGGTGTAGCGGCGGAACTCCTGGAAGTCGAACAGCGCGTCGGCCAGCTCCCAGCAGGTGCGGTGCAGGCCGAGGCGCCCGGCCTGGTGGGCGGCGGCGACCAGGTTGCGGCGCTCGGTCTCGAACCACTCCAGCGCGGCGTGGCGCCCCTGGGCGGCGCGGTCGGCGGTGGTCCCGGCGTCGGCGTCGTCGAGGGTGGGGCGGCGGTGGCGGGCCAGCGCGCGGCGGGCGCGGCGGGCCTCGGCCAGGTAGTGGGCCAGCAGCCGGCGCTGGGCGGCCAGGCGGTCGTTGTCGGCGTCCTGGATGAGGCCGCGTTCGCGGGCGAAGTCGCGCAGCAGGTCGTGCATCCGGTAGCGGCCCGGCGAGACGTCCTGGACCAGGAACGCCTGCCGCAGGTCCTCCAGGCACTCGCGGGCCCCGGCGGCGTCGCGGCCGGTGAGCGCCGCCAGCGCGGCGGCGGTGAAGTCGGGGCCGGTGGCCAGCCCCAGCGCGCGGAACGCCGCCCGCCGGTCGGGGTGCAGCCCCCGGTAGGCGACCTCGAACGTCGGGCTGAGCGCGGTGTGCAGGGCGGGCGTGGCGGTGGCGGGCGTCCCGCCCTCGGGCAGCGCCGCGGCGGTGAGGGGCGTGGCGGTGAGCGGGACCGTGAGGGGGGCGCCGTTGAGGACGGGGTCGGCCGGCGCGGTGCGGTCCGGTGGCCTGCCGAACGGCACGGGCGCGAACGGCACCATGTACGACGACGTCATGTACGACGACGCCGTGTACGACGACGCCGCGGGGATGTCGCTGGTCTCCAGCTCGCGGACGGTGTCGCCGATGGGCGCGGCGGGGTCCTCGGCGAGCTTGCCCGCCATCACCGCCAGCGCCAGCGGCAGGAAGCCGCACTCCTTGGCCAGGCGCTCGACGGCCTTGCGTTCCCGGCGGACGCGGGGGTCGCCGGGGCCGAGGACGGCGGCGACCAGGGCGACGGCCTCGTCCAGCGCCATCTCGGCCAGCTCCAGGACGCGGATGTCGGCGTCGTCCAGCGAGATGGGCAGCCGCCGCTGGGTGGTGACGATCGCCAGGCCCGCGTTCAGCGCCGCCAGCAGCGGCCGCACCTGCGCGGCGTCGGCGACGTCGTCCAGGATCAGCAGCATCCGCCGGTCGGCCAGCAGCGACCGGCACTGGGCGGCCAGTTCCGCCTCGGTGCGCGGGAGCTGGTCGCCGGGCACGCCCACGCCGCGCAGCACCTGGCCCATCGCCTCGGCGGGGGCGACCGGGCCGCGGGTGCCGCGCAGGTCGGCGAAGACCACCCCGCCGGGGAACCGGTCGGCGGCCCGGTGCGCCCAGTGCAGCGCCAGCGTGGTCTTGCCGACGCCCGCCATGCCCTGGATGACCACGGCGCGGGGCATCTCGGTCTGGACGACGAGCAGGTCGAGCTTGTTGAGGCTGACGTTCCGGCCGGTGAAGAACGGCTTGTCGGCGGGCAGCCGCACCACCGCCGGGGTCGTGGCGGGCGTCCCGGCGGGCTCCAGCCGCACCGGCGACCGGGCCGCGAGCCCGGCGCGGGGGACGCGGTCCGGGACGGCCGGGTCGGGGCGGCCGGCGGCGGGCCACTCGTCGCCCCAGGGGCTGGCGGCCAGCCGCAGCGCCTCGGGGTCCAGGATCGTCAGCGGCCGGGTGCGCCCGTCGAGGATGCCGCGCGCCCGCCAGCGGCGGAACCAGCGCACCAGCGTCTCGCGGGAGATGCCCGCCCAGTTCGCCAGGTCGGCCTGGCTGAGCCGCAGCGGGATCTCGACGCCGTGGGCGGCGGTGTCCCCGAACCGGTGCGCCAGCTCCAGCAGGTGGTAGGCCAGGCGCTGCTGGTGCTCGGCGACGCGGACGGCGTGCCGCCGTCCGCCGAGGGTGCCGCTCTCGGCGACGGTGTGCATCATCGCCTCGGCGACCTGCGGGTTGGCGGCCAGCAGGCTGCCGAACTGGCGGCGGTCGATGCGCAGCACCGCCACGTGGTCCAGCGACCGCACCGACGCGCGCTGCGGGTGCCCCCACGGGGCGAGCGCGCCGACCAGGTCGCCCGGCCCGAACAGGTCGATGATCGATTCGTCGCCCTCGCTGGAGTCGACGAACTCCTTGGCCAGCGCGTTGCCGACGGTGCGGGTGCCCGCCCGGAACACCACGCACACGCCGGACGCGGCCACGCCCTGGTGGCACAGGAACCCGCCGGGCGGCACGTCGGTGCGGCGTCCCATCGCGCGCAGCGCCTGCCGGTCGGCGGGGGTGAGGCGTTCCCAGAAGCTTCCGGGCCGTACGTCGTGGTCGATCACTCCTCACCATCCGGGGGGTCGTCCGGTGCCGTCGGAGCCATGGTGAGACATCCCGGCCGGGTTGTCCGCCAGAAAGTACCCAGATGCTCTGCGTCGGGCGACCCATTCGGAGGTCCGCGCCGCGCGGCGGAGACGGCCGATGGGGAAAGATGGTGCCGTCCACGAGTGGAGGTCGACATGAGCTACACGGGACACGTCGAGGTCGGCGGCCGGCCCGACGTGCGGGAGCTGCCGGGCCTGACCGTCACGAAGGTGGCGGTCGGCCCCTACGACAACAACGCCTACATCCTGCGCTGCGCGGCCACCGGCGAACGCCTGCTGGTCGACGCCGCCAACGAGGCGCCCCGGCTGCTGGAGCTGGTCGGCGACGGCCCCCTGGCCCGGGTCGTCACCACGCACCGGCACCAGGACCACTGGATGGCGCTGGCGGAGGTGGTGCAGGCGACCGGCGCGCCCGTGGCGGCGCACCCGCACGACGCCGAGGCGCTGCCGGTGCCGGTGGCCGAGCCGGTGGAGCACGGCGACACCGTCCGGGTGGGGCGGGCGGCGCTGGAGGTGATCCACCTGCGCGGCCACACGCCCGGGTCGATCGCGCTGCTGTACGACGCGGGCGGCGAGCTGGCCGACCGCCCGCACCTGTTCACCGGGGACAGCCTGTTCCCCGGCGGGGTGGGCAACACCTGGGGCGATCCGACGCTGTTCAAGCAGCTGCTGTCGGACGTCGAGGAACGGATCTTCGACCGGCTGCCGGACGCGACCTGGTTCTATCCGGGGCACGGCGCGGACTCCACGCTGGGCCGCGAGCGTCCCGGCCTGCCCGAGTGGCGCGCCCGGGGCTGGTAGGGCTCACCGCCGGGCGCGGGCCGGGACGAGCGGCACCGCCAGCAGCGGGGTCAGCGCCGCGAACGCCCACACCGCCTCCCAGGGAGCGACCTCCAGCAGCGCCGGGACGACCAGCGGGGTGACGAACGCGGCGCCGAACAGCGTGGTGCCCGCCAGCCCGAGCGCGCTGCCGGCCCGGCCCGCGCCCGCCATGACGGCGGCCTCGGTGTAGAGGACGCCGTGCCAGGCGTTGGCCAGCAGCCCGCCGAGGGCCAGCGCGGCGACGGTCAGCGCGACGGGCGCGGAGGTGAGCACGGCCGCGCCCGCCATCGCGACCGCGGTCGCCAGCGCGATGACCCGCACCAGCGCGCGGCGGTCCCGGCCCCGGTCGCTGAGCAGCCCGGTCCCGATGCGCGCCGCGCCCCCGCCCACCTGGGCGACGATGACGGCGACACCGGCCAGCAGCGTTCCCTGGCCGCGCGCGTCGTGCAGAAAGATGCCGGTGAAGGTCAGCACGGCGAACTGCGGGACGGTCAGCAGCCCTCCGGCCAGGGCGAGCCGCCACACGTCCGGGCGGCGCAGCGGCGAGGGCCCGGCCGCGGGGCGGGCGCCGGGCGCGGCGGCCCCGCCGTCGTGCTCGTGCAGCCACCGCCAGGTCGCCGCGACGCTGAGCAGGCACAGCAGGGCGAGCGCCAGGTAGGCGGCGCGGAAGCCGTACGTTCCGGCCAGCCAGGGCACCAGCGCGACGCCGACGGCTCCCCCGGCGGGGATCGCGGCCTGGCGGACGCTCATCGCCAGCCCGCGCTCGCCGTCGGCGAACCAGGTCATCACCGCGCGCCCGGAGGCGCTGTTGACGCTGGCCCCCAGGGCTCCGAGGGCGAACACGCAGCCGGCCAGCAGCGCCGTCCCCACCCCGTCGCCGGGCGCGGCCACCGCCGCCATCAGCGCCAGCAGCGCCCCGGTCGCGGTCAGCCCGGTGATCAGCGTCCGGCGGTCCCCGAGCCGGTCGGTGAGCATCCCCCACAGCAGGTCGCAGGTCGCCACGCCCAGGCTCAGGCAGCCCAGGACCAGCCCGAGCCCGGCGGTGGACAGCCCGTAGTCGGCGCGCATGACGACACCGGCGACCGGCAGCCCGGAGAACATCGCCGAGAAGCCGGCCTGCGCGCCCACCCCCACCGCCAGTACCACCCACCGATGCCGCGACGCGCTCCGCGCCTCCCCTGCGACGAGCGTGGCCATGCGTCCCCTCCCAAAAATAACCGCCTCAGACGGTTACGAACGATGGCAGCCGTCGAAGTAACCTGTCAACTCGGTTACCATCGAGGGGTGGACTTCACCTTCGTCAGCGGCAACCTCGGCCTGGACCTCGCCGGAACGGTCGGCCAACGCCGCAACGAGCGGGTCGAGATGCTGGCCTCACCGCGGGACCTGGGCCGGTGGGTCGTCGCCGCGGGCCTGCTCGACACGCCGCCCGCCGTGACCGGGGACGACCTGCGCCACGCCGTGGCGCTCCGCGAGGCGATCTACCGCCTCGCCACGGCCGCGCGCCGCGGGGAGCCCCTCCCCGGGCCCGACCGCGAACGGCTCAACGCGGCCGCCGCTCCCCCACCGACCGGCGTGACGCTCGCCGCCGACGGCCTGGAACGGACCGGCGACCTGTCGGCGGCGCTGTCCAGCGCCGCGCGGGCCGCGATCGAGCTGCTCGGCGGCCCCCTGCGGGACCTGATCCGCGAGTGCGAGGCGGCCCCGTGCACGAGGCTGTACGTGGACGCCTCACACCGCCGCACCCGCCGCTGGTGCGACATGCGAGGCTGCGGAAACCGCGCCAAGGCCGCCGCGTTCCGCGCCCGCCACCAGCAGTGACCCCCACCTGGACGGGACCGGAGCGCACACCGGGGAGCCGGCGGCGCGGGTCTCGTTCACGCGGCCGGACGGCGCCCGGCACACGACTCCCTGCGCTCCCGCAGATGGAGCCGAGCCACACGACAGAAGGCTGACGACCAGCGCGGCAACGGATGAGATCTGGGCCCCTTCCACGCGGTCCGGGCGGATCTGACGCGTGGAGCCTCGCGTTCTCGCAGATGGGGCCGGGGTGGCCGGAGATCGTTGGTGGTGCCGGGCGGCGGGGGTGCGGCGGTGTGGTCCGCGTGTTCTCGCGGACGGGGACAGGGCTCGCGCTGCGGGGCCGATGTCCGTGTGGGGCGGCCGCGGTCATCGCGTGTCGGTGGGCGGAGGTCGCCGACCGGATCCGTGACCACGGCCGCCTTGGGCGACGGTGTGCCGTATGCCCCGGCGGGGCGGGGCATACGGGGCGGCGTTCGTTGGTAGCTGCGGCGGTTGGGTTCGGGGACGTGGGAGGATCACGCTCCGGTCGCGGTGACCGGAACGCGGGTTCCGGGCGCGGGTCCCGGCGCCGGTGCGCCGGATCGGCCCGGACGGCGGTTACCGTGGGGTCAACCGAAGATGCTGACGCCGCCGGGGCCGATGAGCAGGCCGACGACGATCAGGATGATGCCCCACAGCAGGTCGCGGCGCGCCACGAGGACGTAGACGCCCGCGATGACCAGTACGACGGCGATGATCCACAAGAGAGTAGCCATGTGCCGGTGGTCCCCCCAGAGAAAGAAGACAAACTACTCATGCGGGGATGGGCAGGAAACATCTCGGTCACGGATCCGCCAAGAACGGAACGGAGTCGCACGGATGTTCGTTGTCTCCGTCACACCGCATCAGGTCAGCCGCATCCGCTCAGACCGCGTTCGGGGCCGACACCAGGGAGATGCCATCCACAGAGCCGACCCGACCGAGACCACCAACGAACTGCGCTACCCCCGGGGAGCGCTGGTGCTCGTCGCCGGGCTGCCCGGCGCGGGCAAGAGCACCCTGCTGGACCGGCTGTACGGGCTGCGCGGCGACGAGAAGCTGCCGGTCCCGGCCGGGCCCGCACTGGTGATCGACTCGCGGCAGGCGCGCAACTGGTGGGCGCGGTTCCTGGGGCCGGTGCCGCCGCGCGCCCGCGTCCCGATCGTGCACACCACGCACGTGTGGCGCATCACGCGGGCGGTGCTGGGCGGGCGCAGCGTCGTCGCGCACACGCGCGGGACCTGGCCGCACATCCTGCGCGGCTTCGCCTGGCTGACGCGGCGGCGCGGCACGCAGGTCCACATGGTCCTGCTGGACGTGGACCCCGGGACCGCGCGCGCCGGGCAGTACGCGCGCGGCCGCATCCTCACGCCGGCGACGTTCGCGCGGCACGTGCGGCTGTGGCAGCCGATGATCGCGCGGGCCCGCGCCACCGGGACGCTGCCGCCGGCCGCCGGGGTCACGGTGCTGGACCGCGCCGCCGCCGACCGGCTGAAGGCGATCTGCTTCGACGAGGTCAGCGCAGCGTCCTGAACCAGCGCGCCGTCAGGGCCGTGCCGGTCAGGTTCGAGCCGAGGTGGCGGGACTCCTCGTAGACGCGGTCCCCCACGTCGATCACCGGGGCGCGCACGCCGCGGGCGCGGAACGCGGCCGCGAGGCGGTCGGTGTTGCCGGTGACGGCCTGCTCGTCGTCGCTGATCTTGTAGAGGCGGACCGGGACGCGCGGCGCCCAGCCCATGACGGCGGCGGCATCCTGGCGGAGGGCCGCGGCCAGCCTCCCCCCGGGGGCCCGCAGCATCTCCTGGCCGCGCGGGGTGAGCAACTCGGGCAGCGTGCCGGGCAGCCCCTGGAACATCTCCGCGCCGGGCGTGGTGCCGTCGAAGTACTTCTCGACGCGGTCGGCGTAGGGCCGGCGGAACACCTCGTCGGGCGTCCGGTAGAGGCCGTGGGTGCGGTTCCAGGAGGTCAGCAGGTAGGAGGCGTACACCACGGCGTACTTGGCGGGGATCTTCCCGCCTACAGTGGCGGGCAGCTGGGTGCCGCCGAAGTCGTAGGCACCGCTGATCGGCGCGACGGCCCGCACCCGGAACCACGGGTCGGCGCCCTCCTGCAACGCCCGCGCCAGGCCGAGCGCCGCCGAGGCGCCCTGGGAGAAGCCGGTGACCAGGACCTGGCGTTCCAGGGTGCGGCCGGTGCGCGGGGCGAAGTTCCGGGCGGCGCGCAGCATGTCCAGCGAGGCGGTCGTCTCCGACGGCACGTGCATCCACGGGTGGGCGCCGGGCCCCTTGCCGAGCCCGAGGTAGTCGGGCGCGACGGCCGCGAAGCCCGCGCCGCCGTAGGTGACGGCCGCGCCGGGGCCCCACACGTCCTTGGTGACGGACGGGGCGTCCTTCTTGTAGCTCATGGTCCCGTGCGTGTAGGAGACGGTCCGCAGGCTGCGGTCGCCGTTGCGCGGCAGGACCAGCAGCCCGCTGGCGGTGGTGGGCCGTTTCCGGACGTCGACGGTGCGGTAGACCAGCCGGTAGGCGTCCACGCCGTACCGGACGGCCTCGGCGTCGAAACCGTCGGAGGCCAGCCAGGCCCGGGTCTGCTTGGCCGACATGCTCCTGACGCGGGCGAAGGAGACGACCTCGCCCCGCGCGTCCGCCCGCGTCGCGGCGTGCGTCCGGGCGGCGGTGTCCGCGTGCGCGGCGAGCCCGCCGACCGCGCTGGCCGCCAGTCCCGCCGTGAGGACGACCACGAGGCCGCGGCGTGCGCTGAAGTTCATCAGATGCTCCTGAGATGTCCTGAGATCAACGAGCTCCAGCGTGCCGACCGGCCCGCCGGACCGGCATCGCGCGCGGCGGTGATCTCCGGGGTCCCTCTCAGGTAGCGGGCGGGACCGCCGCGGGCGCCGGTTCCACCAGCACGTCCCCCTCCTGCAGCGGGGCGGAGCAGACGTCGCAGACCAGGCGGGGGACGAACGCCCGCCCGCACCCCCGGTGCGTCGAGACGAGGGCGGGGCCGTCGGGGGCGCGGAACCAGCGCTGCCCCCAGTCGATCGCCGTCATCACCACCGGGAAGAACGCGCGCCCCTTGCCGGTCAGCCGGTACTCGTTCCAGGCGGCGCGGTCGGCGCTCGGGCGGCCCGCCAGCACCCCCAGCCCGGTGAACGCGCGCAGCCGGTCGGCGACCATCGCCGGCGGCGCGCCCATGGCCTGCTGGAACTCCCCGAACCGGCGCGCGCCCAGGAACGCCGCGCCCAGCATCACCACCGACCACCGGTTGCCGATCAACGCCATGGTCTCGGGGAACAGTCCGGCGCCGCCCGCCCCGGCGGCCCCCGAACGGCGGCGGGTCGTCGCGGCGGGCACCGAGCGCCCGTCGCCGCCGCTCGGCCCCAGGCGGCCGGCGATGTCGCGCGGCCGGACGCCCTGGCCGCACTCCGCGCAGGTCAGCAGCGGTTCCATGCGCTCGCCGCAGGCCCGGTGCCGCATCCACGGCAGGGTTTCGTGGTGCCCGGCGACCCACCGGTACTCCCACGCCCAGATCGACACCAGGACCGGCCAGAACTCCCGGCCCCGCCGCGTCAGCCGGTACTCGTACCGGGTGGGCCGCTGCCGGTAGGCGGTGCGCTCCAGCAGGCCGCTGTCGGTGAGCAGCGCCAGGCGGGCCGACAGCACCGAGTCGGAGATGGCCAGGTGCTCGCGCCAGTCCGCGTAGCGCCGCACGCCCTGGTGGGCGTGGCGCAGGATCAGCAGCGTCCACTCGTCGCCCATCAGGCCCATGGTGACGGCGATGGCGTTCCGCCCGCCGGGGGGCAGCGGGGTCGGCGTCGCCTCGTCCACCCCGCGCTCCCCCTTCACAGACCGATCGCCTCCGCGGCGGTGTCGGTGTCGCGCCAGCGCGGCAGGGCCGGGCCGGGCGCCCAGGCGGAGTGGGTTCCGCTGGAGATCCGTTCCGGGAGCCGCAGGCGGGCCACCGGGCCGTCGGTCAGCCGGGCCGCGTCGAACACCAGGCACTCGGAGGTGTCGGTGTTCATGTCCGTCGTCAGTGTAATGAGGTAGCCGTCGTCCTCGGCGGTGGAGCCCGCGCGCGGCGCCATGGCGGTCTCGCTGCCGTAGACGCCCTCGGGGAACGCGTACCGCTCGTGCGCCCCGGTGCGGGTGTCGTGCCGGACGATCCCGTCCATCAGGAACCAGCCCGGCTTCTGGGTGACGGCGTAGGTGTAGCGGTGGGGGCGTCCGCCGTGCCCCGGGTTGATCGTGCCGAACTCGGTGTACCGCTCCGCCAGGTGCTCCTCCCTCACCTGGCCGGTCGCCAGGTTCAGCCGCCACCGGTGCAGGCGGGTCTGCAGGCGTTCCAGCGCCAGGAAGCGGAACATGCGCTGGTAGACGCCCTCGCCGCGGGGGTCGGGCGGTTCGGGGCGGCCCTGGAAGAACCCGTCGAGGACGATCTCGTCGCCGTCCTCGTAGGCGTTGGCGAAGTGCAGCACGTAGGTCGGCTCGGCCTCGAACCAGCGGATCCGCGAGGCGTCGCCGCGCCGCGGCATCACGCCGAGGCGGGAGGGCAGGTCGGGGTGGAAGCGGGAGGCGTACCTGCCCCGTTCCAGCAGCTCCGGGTCCCAGAACAGCGGGAGGTCGTTGAAGATCGCGTAGTTCTCGGTGAACGCCATGTCGTGCGGCAGCCGCGCGCCCGGCAGCGGGACGTCGGTGTGGTGGACGAGGCGGTCCCGGTCGTCGACCACGCCGTACCGCAGGTGGGGGGCCTCGGTGGAGTAGCTGAAGAACAGCAGCTCGCCGGTGCGCCCGTCGGTCTTGGTGTGCGCCGAGACGCCCCAGTCGGAGGGGAAGCCGCCGCCCCAGGTCGCCTTGCCGACGGTGTCGAGGGTGAGGGGGTCGAGCCGGTAGAGGTCGCCGCACTGCCAGAAGCTCGACAGGACGTGGCCGTTGTGCACGACGACGTCGGTGCTGGAGGCGTCCTTCATGCGGGTGCGCGCGCCCCAGCCGCCTGGCCGCCGCGACAGCTCGGGACGGTCGGCGATGCCCGCCCACAGCGCCTCGCCCGCCTCCTGCTCGGCGAGGAACCCGTCGGTGCGGACGAACCGGTTGCGGTAGAACGCCCTCCCGTCGCGGAACCCCACGACGTGGACCATGCCGTCGCCGTCGAACGGGTGGTACAGGCGGATCGCCGGGTGGACGGGGTTCTCGGTGTTGCGCAGGTAGACCCCGTCGAGGTCGGCGGGGATCCCGCCCTCGACCACCGCCAGGTCGTCGGCGCGCCACTCGGTGGTCTGCGGGCGCCACGGGCCGGTGCGGTAGGGGTGGTCGTCGTCCTCGGGGAGGGTGGACAGGACCCGTCCCACGACCTCAACGTCCATCGGTGCCCTCCTCGATCTGGTGCGATCCGGGCGAGCCGCCGGCCCCGGGCGGCCCCGGGGCGCGCGGCCGGCCGGCGGTCGGTGACCAGGACGACGCCCGCGCCGCCGTCGGTCATCTGCGCGCGGTCGTAGCGCCCGGCCTCCAGGTCGGCCATCGCGGCCAGCACCGCGACGCCGCCGGACGCGCAGGCGGCCTCGTGCCGCGCGGCGGGAACGCCCCACAGGCCCGGCTCGACCGTCGCGGGCATCCCGCCGAGCCGGCCCTGGCCGGTGAACAGCCGGCCGAACGCGTTGCCGACGTGGATCACCTCGACGGCGTCCGGGCCGACGCCCGCCGCGGCCAGGGCGCCGTCCACCACCTCGCGGGTGAGGTCGGCGAACTCCAGCCCGGCCCGCGCCCGGTTGCGGGCGAAGTCGGTCTGGTGGCCGCCCAGGACCCAGATGCCGGTCCGTTCCATCGACGCCTCCCCGGTAAAGCCCGGTCTGCGATACTACAACTAACAGAGTTACCGGCCGAGGGGGCAGGACGCGCCCGCGCCGCCCGTCAGCCGACCTTGCCGATGCCGAGGGTGTTCTCGGCGGGGAGCAGGCCGCTGCCGACGGCGGCCGCCCAGACCGGCGCGATCACCTCGGTGAAGCGGTCCGCCCCCGCCTCGCCGAGGGTCTCCCACGGGCCCGCCGCCAGCGCGTCGGTGCGCTCCTCGATCCGCTGCCGCAGGGCGCGGCCCGCCTCGGTGAGCGTCCCGTCCGCCGCCAGGAGGCCGCGGGAGCGGAGGCGGTCCCCGGCCTCCTCCCACTGCCCGGGCGTCCACCCCCGGCTGTCGAAGACCTGCCTGCGGGCCGCGCCGAACGCGGCGAACGACACCAGCGCCTCGACCGGGTCCAGGCCCTCGGTGAGCAGCGACGCGACATGGCCGTCGCCCCGGTGCTCGCGCAGGATCGTGGCGGCCTGCCACAGCACCAGGTGCGGCTCGTCCGGCCAGGGGAGGTCGGCGTTGGCGGCGGCCAGGGGGCGGCCCGCGGTCGCGGCGGACTCGGCCGCGCGGCGGGCCAGCTCGGCGGCCTCCCTGACCTCGGGCGAGGCGAGGGCGTCGCCCAGCAGGGTCCGGTACGTCGCGTCGATCGCGCGCAGCCGGGACGCCAGGACGGTGCCGGGGTCGGCGACCCGCCAGGCGGCCGGGACGTGCTCGGCCACCATGGCGGGCGAGAAGCTGTAGAACGCCGCGGCCACCGCGTTCGGTCCGGCCGCGCCCAGCGGGGCGGGGCGCCAGGCGAAGTAGGAGGGCCAGCGGGTGTCGGTCGCGTAGCCGAGGGCGGCGGCCTCCGCCAGCACCTCAGGGGCGTAGTAGAGAACGGCGTGCACGGGCTCGGTCAGGTGCCACAGGTTGCGGACCCGGCTCGGCGGCAGGCTCATGGTCGACTCCTCGCTTGAACTTGTCACCGACAAGATGCCATGCCGGACCGAAACTTGTCAATGACAAGTTTCGGGTGGAGCGGAGCCGGAGGGCCTGGTGCGCGAGGAAGGCCAGGCCCGCGACCAGGTAGCAGTTGGCCACCAGCGTCAGCGGGCCGCGGAAGCCGTACTGGAGGGGGTGGCCGTTGTGCGGGGTCCACCACAGCGGGGCCAGGACGAACAGGACGTAGGCGCATCCGGCGGCCCGGCGGTGGCCGTCGCGCAGCAGCAGGAGCAGCGCCGGCATGACCCAGACCCAGTGGTGGGCCCAGGAGATCGGGGAGACCAGCAGGCCGGTCACCCCGGTCACGGTCGCGGCCGCCGGCCAGTCGCCGCGGCGCGCCCACGCCGCCGCCAGGGCCAGTCCGGCGACGGCGAGCACCACCGGCACGACGGCGAACCACTCCCCCACCCGCTCCGGGCTGCCCATGATCCGGCAGGCGGCCCCGTAGGGCGACTGGTTGCTGATGTAGGTCCTGCCGACGCGGGAGGCGTCGTAGAAGGTGTGCAGCCAGTACTGGCGGGAGGCGTCCGGCGCGACCGCGTGGGCCAGCGCCGTGCAGCCGAGGAACGCCGCGCCGGCGACCATCGCGGATGTCGTCCTGCGTGTCAGCAGGAGCATCGGGATGAAGATGGCCGGGGTCAGCTTGACGGCCGCCGCGATCCCGATGCCGATCCCCGCCGTCCTCCCCTGGGAGACGCGGTGGACGTCGGCCAGGACGAGCGCGAGAAGGAAGACGTTCACCTGCCCCTGGAACAGGGTGTGGTAGACGGGCGCGAGGAGCAGCCCGGCGGCCACGACGGCGAGGAGCACCCCTCGGGTGGGGCGGTGACCGGCCAGTTTCAGCGCGGTCGCGCAGGCGGACGCGAACGCCGCCACCGTCGACAGCTGCCAGAGCACCCGCGCGGCGGTGAGCGGCAGTTCCGACCAGGGCGCGAAGAGCAGCGCCGCGAACGGCGTGTTGGTGAACCAGAGGCCCGACCACTTCCGCAGGTAGAGCGAGGCGTCGTCGGTCAGGGCCTGGCCGCCCAGCATGTAGATGCGGAAGTCCAGCGAGTCGTACCGGACCGAGAAGACCACCACCGCCGCCAGCTCGACGGCCAGCAGCGTCTTGACGATGTTTTCCGTTCGTCGGTTCACGCCGTCGACGGTGGCGGGGAGGGCGCTCCGAAATCGTCGGGCCGTCGGCCACATTCGCGGGAGCGGGCGGTGGCCCGCGGGCGTACGCCCGCGGGCCAATACCGGGCGCCGGGGCCGCTCGTTACGATCGCGGCATGCCCGCCTCCGCCTCCCCCGCCTCCCCCTGGCCCGGCCGCCTGCGCCGGGCCGCCTGGACGCTCCTGTCCTGGTGCGGGGTCACGGCCTGCACGACCGTGATGTTCGCGACGCTGCCGCGCCACGCCGCCGTCGCCGGCATCGGCGCGTACGTCGCGCCCGCGCTGCTGATGGCGCTGCCCGTGCTGCTGTGGCGGAGGCGGCCCGAGGCGCTGGTCCCGCTGATGCTGCTCGGCTGGGTCGCGGTGGTCGCGGTGGAGGTGACGTGGCCCCTGGGCTACCTGAAGGTGGCCGCCGACGACCTGGCCGTGGCGCTGGTCGCCGCCACCCGCTCGCGGCGGGCCGCCGCCGCCCTGGCCGTGCCGACGCTCGGCGCGCACCTCACGGTCGCGGCCCTGTTCGCCCACGGCCCGGCGCTGCTCTCCACCGCCACCTCCGTCGTGCTGGCGTTCGCGGCGGCCCTGGCGACGGGACTGTCGGCGCGCCAGCGCCGCGAGCACGCCGCCGCGCTGCACGCGCAGGCCACCTCCCGGGCCGTCACCGCCGAGCGGCTGCGCATCGCCCGCGAGCTGCACGACATGGTCGCCCACAGCATCGGCGTCATCGCGATCCAGGCGGGCGTGGGCGCGCGGGTCATCGACTCCCAGCCCGCCAAGGCCCGCGACGCGCTCACCGCCATCGAGGGCACCAGCCGCGAGACCCTGGCGGGGCTGCGGCGGATGCTGGGCGCGCTGCGCCAGGCCGAGCCCGGCGAGACCGCGGCCCCCGCGCCGCTCGACCCCGTCCCCGGCCTGGCCGACCTCGACCGGCTGGCCGCCACCACCGGGAACGCCGGGGTGCGGGTGGAGGTCCGGTGGGAGGGCGGCCGGCGGGCGCTGCCCCCGGAGGTGGACGCGGCGGCGTTCCGCATCGTCCAGGAGGCGGTCGCCAACGTGGTGCGGCACGCCCGCGCCGACGAGTGCCGGGTCACCGTCGGCTACCGGGACGGGGACCTGACCATCGAGGTCGTCGACGACGGGCGGGGATCCGGCGGGGGCGAGGGCGGCTTCGGCATCGTCGGCATGCGGGAACGCGCCGGGCTGCTGCACGGCACCCTGGACGCCGGGCCGCGCCCCGAGGGCGGTTTCCGCGTGGCGGCCCGGCTGCCGGTCCCGGCGGCGGCCCGATGACGGACCCAACAACGGAGCCGGCGGACCAGACGGCGGAGATCCGGCTCGTGCTGGCCGACGACCAGCCGCTGATCCGCGCCGGGCTGCGGACGCTCATCGCCGACCAGCCCGGCCTGACGGTGGTCGGCGAGGCCGGGGACGGGGCCGAGGCGGTCCGGCTGGCCGCCGGGCTGCGGCCCGACCTCGTCGTGATGGACATCCGCATGCCCGGCATGGACGGCATCGCCGCCACCCGCCGGATCGTCGCCGCCGGCACGGCGAAGGTGCTGGTGCTCACCACGTTCGACGACGACGAGTACGTGCACGCGGCGCTGCGCGCGGGGGCGAGCGGGTTCCTGGTCAAGGACATGGCGCTGGAGGACATCCTGGGCGCCGTCCGCGTGGTCGCGGCGGGCGACGCGCTGCTGGCCCCGGCCGTCACCCGCCGCCTGATCGCCGAGTTCGTGTCCCGGTCCGCGCCCGCCCCGCCGCTGGACGGGATCACCGGGCGCGAGCGCGAGGTGCTCGCCCTGGTCGGGCGCGGCCTGTCCAACCACGAGATCGCCGCCGAGCTGACCATCAGCGTGGCGACCGCCAAGGCGCACGTCGCGCGGCTGCTGACCAAGCTGGGCGCGCGCGACCGCGTCCAGCTGGTCATCATCGCCTACGACACCGGCCTGGCCACTCCCCGGTGAGGGCGGCGCGTCGCGGAGTTCCAGGCGTTCGGGCAGCCTGAGGGCGCGCCTCCCCCACCAGCCCGCCGCCGTGCACTCGGCGACCCGTTCGGGCGGATGCAGCCTGCGTGCGTTCGCCGCCGGGGTCGGCGTCCACGCTGGCGGGGACGACGACGACCTCGTCCACGCCCGCAGCGCCGATCGCGACGTCGACGCGGTGGCCGGTCAGGTCCGCCACCGACGCGACGCCGCGCGCGATCGTCATCGGGTCGCGGACGGCGAAGGCGAGGGGGCCGAGCGTCAGGGGGATCCGCCCGGTGCGGTGCGCGACCGCCGTCGCGAGCGCGAAGACGTCGGAGGTGGCCATCTCACCGAGCCACAGCCCGGTGCGGCCGACAGGACGGGCGGTGGGGAGGGCGGCACGGCGGTGCCCTTCCGGGTGCGGACGGCCAGGTCGCACGGAACTACAATAAACGAAGTCACCCTGTCGGCCCCCTCGTCCCCTAAGGTCGGAAGAGGGAGACGATCGGCGAGAGGGGCCGCCATGGCACAGCAGGTACGCGGGGTCATCGCACCGGGCAAGGGGGAGCCGGTCCGGATCGAGACGATCACCGTTCCCGATCCGGGGCCGGGCGAGGCGGTGGTGAGGGTCCAGGCCTGCGGGGTCTGCCACACCGACCTGCACTACCGCCAGGGCGGGATCAACGACGAGTTCCCCTTCCTGCTCGGTCACGAGGCCGCCGGCACCGTGGAGAGCGTCGGCGACGGCGTCACCGAGGTCGCCCCCGGCGACTTCGTGGTCCTGAACTGGCGGGCGGTGTGCGGCCAGTGCCGGGCGTGCCGTCGCGGTCGCCCCTGGTACTGCTTCGCCACCCACAACGCCGGGCAGAAGATGACCCTTCAGGACGGCACCGAGCTGTCCCCGGCGCTGGGGATCGGCGCGTTCGCCGACAAGACCCTGGTGGCCGCCGGGCAGTGCACCAAGGTGGACCCGGCCGCGCGCCCGGAGGTGGCCGGGCTGCTGGGATGCGGGGTGATGGCCGGGCTGGGCGCGGCGATCAACACCGGCGGCGTCGGGCGCGGCGACAGCGTGGCCGTGATCGGCTGCGGCGGGGTCGGCGCGGCGGCGGTGCTGGGCGCCCGCCTGGCCGGCGCGGCGAAGATCATCGCGATCGACCTGGACGAGCGCAAGCTGGCCACCGCCCGGGGGCTGGGCGCCACCCACACCGTCGCCGCCCGCGACACCGACGTCGTCACGGCCGTCCAGGACCTGACCGGCGGGTTCGGCGCCGACGTGGTCATCGACGCGGTGGGGCTGCCGCAGACCTACAAGCAGGCGTTCTACGCCCGGGACCTGGCCGGGACGGTGGTGCTGGTCGGCGTCCCCACCCCCGACATGACCCTGGAGCTCCCCCTGCTGGACGTCTTCGGGCGCGGCGGGGCGCTGAAGTCGTCCTGGTACGGCGACTGCCTGCCCTCGCGGGACTTCCCGATGCTGATCGACCTGTACCTCCAGGGCCGCCTGGAGCTGGACGCCTTCGTCTCCGAGACCATCGCCCTCGACCAGGTGGAAGAGGCCTTCACCAAGATGCACCACGGCGACGTGCTGCGCTCGGTGGTGGTGCTGTGATGGCCCGGTCCCACGGAGTCCGCGTCGACCACCTGGTCACCTCCGGCACCTTCTCCCTGGACGGCGGCACCTGGGAGGTCGACAACAACGTCTGGATCGTCGGCGACGACGCCGAGTGCGTGGTGATCGACGCCGCCCACGACGCCGACGCCATCGCCGCCGCCGTCGGCGACCGGACCCTGCTGGCGATCGTCTCCACCCACGGGCACGACGACCACATCGACGCCGCCCCGGCCCTGTCGGCCCGCACCGGCGCCCCGGTGCTGCTGCACCCGTCGGACCTGATGCTGTGGAAGCAGAGACATCCCGAGACCTCCCCGCAGGGGGAACTGGCCGACGGCCAGGTCATCACCGTGGCCGGAACCGGCCTGACGGTGCTGCACACCCCCGGCCACTCCCCCGGCGCGGTGTGCCTGCACGCCCCCGAGCTGGGCACGGTGTTCTCCGGCGACACCCTGTTCCAGGGCGGGCCCGGCGCGACCGGACGGTCGTTCTCCGACTTCCCCACCATCATCGACTCCATCCGGCGACGGCTGCTGACCCTGCCGCCCGACACGGTGGTGCGCACCGGTCACGGCGACTCCACCACCATCGGCGCCGAAGCACCCCACCTCGACGAATGGATCGCCCGGGGCCACTGACGGCGCCCCGGGGTCACCGACGCCTCACCGCGCCGGGACCGTCCACCGGAGCCGGATGCGGCATAGTGTCCTTCGGTGCTTCCGGTGACGGGGAGGTGGGATGCGGCCCAAGGGACCGCAGGCCGCTGTCGTGACGGCATGTCTGGCCATCGCGGGATGCGGCACCGCGTCGGGGGCGCCCACCGCGAACGTCCCCCCGCCGACCGCCCCGCCCGCGCCCGCCGCCTCGACGGCCGCGCCGCTTGGGGACGCCCCCCGGGCGGCGCCGCCGGAGGCGACGCGGAGCGACCGCCCGCTCAGGATCCTCGGCAAGCGCGCCTCCTGGCGCATCACGACGTACTACACGGCGGTGCAGTCGTTCCACGGCGGACGGCCCACCGAGGTGCGCGGTTGCCCCCGGCTGCACTGCAAGTGGGGGAAGACTCCCCTCGGGAAGTACCCGGCGGACTTCCTGAAGGTGATCAAGATGGAGGGCAGCGGGCGGATCACCGAGGGCCCCACCAGGGGCCGCTACCTCAACTGGTCCTCCACCGTCGGCTGGTGGCTGGACTCCAGCACCCGCGACTCGCGCGCCAGGCCGCTGCGCGCCTGGTCGTCGGCGGCGGCCGACCGGGACGTGCTGGCGCGCGGACAGCGCTTCACCGTCGCCGACTGCGGCAGGACCGCCGGGGGCAGGCCCCTCCCGGCGAAGGTGTGCGACCGGTTCCGCTCGGCCGCCTGGACGGTCACCGACGTGTTCCGGCCCGGCTGGGGCGGCGAGCACCACGCCGACGTGTACATCGGCGAGGAGACCGGGCCGGGCTTCGCGCGTTCGCCGTACTACACGACGCTCAAGGGAGCGACGATCGGCGCGCCGTGACCCGCCCCGGACGAGCGAGGTCAGTGCTCGGCGGCGGGCTCGACGGGCTTGACCGCGCGCTCGGCGGCGGGCCCGGGAACGCCGGTCCCGGCGCGGCGTGGACCGGCCAGCCGTGTCGGGCGGGTACGGCCCCGCAGGGTGACCTCCTCGCCGAGCCACCAGTGGGCCGCCTCCTCGGCCCCGGCGGCCTCCACCACCGAGCCCGCCGCCAGCACCCGGCCCTCGGTGGACTTGGCCAGGTCGGTCAGGCGGGCGGCCTCGTTGACCGGGTCGCCGATGACGGTGTACTCGAAGCGCTCCTCGGCGCCGATGTGCCCGGCGACGGCCTCGCCCGCCGAGACGCCCACGGCGGCGCGCAGGCCGGGGACCTCGGCGCGCAGCCGTTCGGCCAGCACCCGCCCGGCGGCCAGGGCGCGGGCGGCCGAGCCGTCCAGCTCCAGCGGCGCGCCGAAGATCGCCAGTGCGGCGTCGCCCTCGAACTTGTTGATCCATCCGCCGTGCGCGCCGACGACGTCGACGACCACGGCGAAGAACTCGTTGAGCAGCTGCACGACCTCGGTGGGCGGGCGGTCGGCGGCCAGCCGGGTCGAGCCGACGATGTCCACGAACAGCACCGCCACCTCGCGCAGCTCGCCGCCCAGGTCCACGCCCTGCTCCAGGGAGACGCGGGCGGCGTCCGGGCCGACCTGGCGGTCGAACAGGTCCGCCAGCCGGTCGCGTTCGCGCAGCCCGGCGGCCATGTGGTTGAACCCGGCCTGGAGCAGCCCGATCTCGCTGGCGTCGTAGACCGGCACCCGCACGTCCAGGTCGCCGCGTTCCACGCGGGCCAGGCCGAGCCGCACCGACTCCACCGGGTCGGCGATGGCGCAGGCCGCGCCGTAGGTGACGCCGAACCCGACGACCAGGGAGGTGCCGCCGAGCGCCAGCACCGCCCCGACGAACGCGTTCAGCGACACGTCGGCGAACAGGAACGAGCCGACCGCCAGCGCCATCAGGCCCAGGATCGGCACGGCGGTGCCCAGCGCCCAGGCCAGCACCGACCGGGCGACCACGCCGGGCAGCCCGGTGCGCTGCGGCATGCGGTCGGCCAGCGTGGTGGTCAGGGCGCGGCGCAGCAGGCGTTCGGTGAGCAGGTACACGATCGCGCAGGTGGTCAGGCCGCCCAGCAGGCTCGTCAGGCCGAGGCGGACGGCCTGCAGGGTCGAGAACGGGGCGTTGACCGCCACCCAGCCGACCGTCCCGATACCCCACAGGCTGAGGTGGACCCCCATCAGCCTCAGCGGCCCGTACAGCAGCAGGGAGCGTTCGCGGCGGTCGGGCTCCTCGTGCCGTTCCACCAGGCGGCGCACCCGGCGGAAGAAGCGCTCGCCCAGCAGCAGGCCGACCGGGACGGCCGCGACCACGTAGGCCATGAAGATCCACAGGTTGAGTTCGGCGAGCCAGGGGGAGACCGGGCCGTCGGGGTTGGGCAGCAGCACGCTGAACAGCAGCACCACCAGCGCGCCGCCCAGGTTGGCCAGGCCGGTGGCGACGGTGACCAGGACCCGGGCGCGGCGGGCGATCTGGGCGCGGGTGTCGTCCGGACCGCCGTCGATCAGCCGCCACAGCAGGCGGAAGGGGTGCCGCCAACGCCGCGCGGCAGCCTTCGCCTCGTCGAGTCGCATGAGGCTGGAGACTAGCCGGTCACACCCGGTGTTCCGTACATCACATCCGATTTCCACCCGGAGTAATGAAAGGGTCACACCTGGGTCCAAACCGGTGAGCCCCCTCGCTCAGGGGCGGATCGGGTCCAGCAGCCGGTGCGGGGCGCGCAGGGCGAGGGAGACCGGGTCGTCGCGGCGGTCGCCGTCCAGGGCGGGGCCGGGGTGGATCTCCAGGTCGGTGGGGACCGGGACCTGCCCGCAGGAGGAGCACCCGCCGCCGACGCCGACCAGGCCGCCGCATCCGACGTGGCGGAACAGGCGGCAGGCCCCGGCGTCGGAGAAGTTGCGCGCCCCCCAGTCCGACAGGGCGTGCACGGCGGGCCACAGCTCCAGGCCGGTGCCGGTGAGGACGTACTCGCCGTCGCGCTTGTCCAGCACCCCGGCCTCGACCAGGGCCCCCAGCCGGGCGGTCAGCACCGCGCGGGGGATGTCCAGGTGCGCCTGGAAGTGGCTGAAGCGGCGGACCCCGTAGAACGCGTCCCTGATGATCAGCAGGGTCCAGCGCTCCCCCACGACCTCCAGCGCCCGCGCCAGGGAGCAGACCTGCCGCGTGTAGTCCTTGCCGAGTGCCATGGGCCAAGACTACCCGCGAGGTGGTTCATTCACCGAACCGAACCGTGTTAGGGTCGCCGTCGCTCTGGTTCATTCAACGAACTGAGGAGACCGGATGACGGCCACGGCGTCCCCCGACGCCCGCTCGGACGCTCCGCGAGGGGCGCGGCACGCCCGCGCCGCGCTGGTGCTGTCCAGCGCCGCGACGCTGCTGTCGGTGATGAACTACACCGCCCCCATCGCGACGCTGTCGCTCACCTCGGCGGAGCTGCGCGCGGGACCGACCGCCCAGATCTGGATCATGAGCTCGGTCAGCCTGGGCATGGCGGCGGTGATGCTGGCGATCGGCGGGCTGGCCGACGACCACGGCCGCCGCCGGGTGTTCGGGCTCGGCGCCGCCCTCATGGCGGCGGCCAGCGTGGTGTGCGCGGTCGCGCCGAACGCGACGGTGTTCGTGGCGGGCCGCCTGGCGCAGGGTGTCGCCGGGGCCGCGTTGCAGGTCACCGGCCTGGGCATGCTGGCGGTGGCGTTCCCGGCCGGACCCGGACGCGCCCGCGCCACCGGCCTGTGGGGCTCGATGCTCGGGCTCGCCATCGCGCTCGGCCCGATCGCGGCGGCCGGGATCGCCGTCGTCGACTGGCGGGGGTGGTACTGGGCGTGCGCCGTGGTGGCGGTGCCGCTGGGGCTGGCGGGGCGGTGGCTGCTGCCCGAGTCCCGCGCGGCCGTGCGGCGCGGCGCCGACCCGGTCGGCCTGGTCACGCTGACCGGCGGTGTCGCCGCGCTGCTCGCGGCCGTGACGCTGGGCCGCGACGGGTGGGGCCGTCCCCCGGTCCTGGCGCTGCTGGCCTCCGCCGCGCTGCTGCTGGCGGCGTTCGCGGTGGCCGAGGCCCGGCACCGCGCGCCGCTGCTGGACCTGCGCCTGCTGGCCCACCGGCCGTTCCTGCTGTCGGTCACGGGCGCGCTGGTCTACGGGTTCGCCATCATCGGGATCATGAGCTACCTGGCGACGGCGCTGGACGTGGCGATGGGCATGACGCCGCTGGTCGCCGCGCTGGTGCTGGCGGTCTGGTCGGGCACCTCCTGGCTGGCCGCCCTCCAGGCCCGGCGGCTGCCCGCGCGGCTGCCCGCCGGGCACCTGCTGGCCGGGGCGCTGCTGCTCAGCGCGGCCGGCGAGCTGGCGCTGCTGGGGCTCGCCCCCGAGGTGCCCTGGTGGCGGCTGGTCCCCGGCCTGCTCGTCTGCGGGATCGGCAGCGGCCTCGGCAACGCGGTGCTGGCGCGCGCCGCCGTGGACAGCGTTCCGCCGGAACGGGTCAGCATGGGCTCGGGCGCCAACAACACCGCCCGCTACATCGGCGCGGCGCTGGGCGTGACCGCCATGGTCGCCATCGTCACGACCACGGGCGGGGGCGGCCGTTCGACCGCCGAGGCCCTCACCCACGGCGCCAACGTCGCCCTCGCGGTGTCGGCGGCGCTGGCCCTGCTCGGCGCGGTCCTGGCGGTGCTGCTGCACCGCCCGGTCAGGCCAGCCTCTCGATGAACTCGGCGAGCTGGGTCAGGTTGCGGCACTCGTGCATCGGGACGAGCTCGCCGTAGCGGGAGGCCGCCGAGTCGCCGGTGTCCCACTGGGAGCGCGGCTCGGGGTTCAGCCAGTACGCGTGCCGGGCCCGGTCCACCAGGCGGCGCAGGACCGGCAGGGACAGCTCGCCGTAGTTGGACCGGGCGTCGCCGAGGATCAGCAGCGACGTCCTCGACGTGATCGCGTCGGCGTACTTCTCCTCGAAGACCTTGATGGCGTGGCCGTAGTTGGAACGGCCGGTGATCCAGACCAGGTCCGCCTCGCGCGCCATCCGGGTCATCGCGTCGGCCACGTCCACGCCGGGCGCGAAGTACTTGGTGATCTCGTCGGTGGCGTCGATGAACGCGAACGCCCGCACCTTGCTGAACTGCTCCCGCAGCGCGAACGTCAGCAGCAGCGTGAAGTGGGCGAACGCCGACACCGAGTCGCTGGCGTCGCACAGGATCACCAGCTCGGGGCGGTGCGGGCGGCGGGGCCGGTGCCGGGTGGTCAGCGGCACTCCCCCGCTGGCCAGCGAGGCGCGAACGGTGCGGCGGAAGTCCAGGCGGCCCCGGTTCCCGGCGCGCTGCCGCTGGACCAGGCGGGTCGCCAGGCGGCGGGCGAGGGGGTGGACCTCGCGGCGCAGGGCGGCCAGCTCGGCGCGGCCGGCCCGGTTGAAGTCGAGCCTCTCCAGCGGCGGGCGCACCGACAGGCGGGCGGTGCGCTCCACGCCGGTGTCCTCGGCGATGCGGCGGCGGACCTCGGTGGCGACCAGGTCCTCGAACCGGGAGATGCGGGCGCGCAGGTTCTGGCGGGCGACGCGCTCGGCCATGCCGCCGCGTTCCCGCCCGTTGAGGACGGCGGTCAGCAGGCTCGCCATCAGCGTCTCGGGCGACAGGGCGCGCAGCACCCCGGAGGAGAACCACGACTCCTGGCCCGGGGTCTGGCCGTACTCGGCGACGGCGGTGCGGGCGAACTGGGTGAGGCCCGCGTCGTCGCCGCCCAGCAGGAGGTCGAACAGTTCGCGGCGGCGCTCCTGGACGCGGGGGTCCAGCGGCGCGGGCACGGGCCTGCCGTCGTCGCCGGTCGTCCGGGCCGGGCGCTCGGGGTCGGCGGCGGCCCCGGCCCCCAGCGCGGGCGGGAACCACAGGTCGAACAGGACGTCGAACTGGGGCCGGTGCTGGGGACGTTTGACCAGGGTGGCGGCGTAGGCGGCGCGCAGCGACTCGCGGTCCAGCAGGTCGATCGCCCGCATCGCGCGCACCGCGTCCAGGCCCTCGGCGACCGACACCGGCAGCCCGGCCTCGCGCAGCGCGGCCACGAACGCGGCGTGCCGGTCGACGAGCGAGGCCACGGTCAGCCCTTCGCCTTCGGGGAGGTGAGGCCGAGTTCCCGGGCGGCGCGCTCCTGGTCGGAGACGTGCTTGAGGACCACGCCCAGGGTGCGGGCCACGGCGGCCTCGTCCAGCTCGTCCAGGCCGAGGGCGAGCAGCGTGCGCGCCCAGTCGACGGTCTCGGCGATCGACGGGGCCTTCTTGATCTCCAGGGAGCGCAGGGTGCCGACGGCGCGGACCAGCTGCTCGGCGAGCTCGGCCTCCAGGCCGGGGACCTGGGCCAGCACGATGTCGCGTTCCCGGTCGGGGGCCGGGTAGTCCAGGTGCAGGTACAGGCAGCGGCGCTTGAGGGCCTCCGACAGCTCGCGGGCGGCGTTGGAGGTGATCAGCACGAACGGGCGGCGGACCGCGCGGACCGTGCCGAGCTCGGGGATGGTGACCTGGAAGTCCGACAGCACCTCCAGCAGCAGGCCCTCCACCTCGACGTCGGCCTTGTCCGCCTCGTCGATCAGCAGCACCGTCGGGTCGGCGCGGCGGATCGCGGCCAGCAGCGGGCGTTCCAGCAGGAACTCCTCGGCGAAGATGTCGTCGTGGGTCTCCTGCCAGGAGCGGTCGCCGCCCGCCGCCTGGATGGCGAGCAGCTGCTTCTTGTAGTTGAACTCGTACAGCGCGCGGGCCTCGTCCAGGCCCTCGTAGCACTGCAGGCGGATCAGCTCGGAACCGGTGGCGGCGGCGACGGCCTTGGCCAGCTCGGTCTTGCCGACCCCGGCCGGGCCCTCCACCAGCAGCGGCTTGCCGAGCGCCTGCGCCAGGAACACCGTGGTGGCGATCGCGTCGTCGGTGAGGTAGCCGACCCCGTCCAGCCGGGCCGCGGCCTCGGCGGGCGAGCCGAAACGGCTCGGGTCGGCGGGGGCTCCCGTGGTGGCTTCCCCGGTGGTGGCTTCCCCGGTGGTGGCTTCCCCGGTGGTGGCTTCCCCGGTGGTGGCTTCCCCGGTGGTGGCTTCCGCTGTCATGCCTTCGCCTTCGTGTAGGTCTGGTTCGTTCCGGCGAACACCAGCTTGCCGCCGGTGAGGGACACCCCCCAGTAGGAGGCGGTCCTGGGGTCGCCGCCCTGCCAGGAGAAGCGGAACCGGTCGCCGCCCTCGGGGATCGCCAGCCCCTTCCAGAGGGTCTGCCTGTCCTTCACCCACACCCCCGTGCCGTCGGCCCTGAACTCGAAGTAGTCCTCGGCCGTGCCGACCCACCGGCCCACCAGCGGCTTGACCTCGGCCGGTCTCACCTTCGGCAGCGGGGCCAGCGGGGGCTGCGCGGCGGTCCCGGCCGGGGCGGGCCTCTTCTCCCCGCCGCAGGCGGTCAGGGCGAGCGCGGCGGCCAGTGCCGTGCCCGCGAGGGCCAGGGGCCGACGAACCCGCGCCGGACGAATCCGCACCGTCACGTGCACCTCCGGAAAGGGGAGAAGCGGGAGTTTACCGACCGGTACCGTATCCGACCCCGACGCGCCTCCGGGGGCCGTCGTCCCCGGGGTGGAGGCCCGATCTACTCCCGGCGAGGGACGACACCGGCGCCTCCCCCGGCTTATAACCGGTTCATGAGTACTCCACTGCCCCGCGAGGACCTCGTCGCGGCGATGGCCGCCCGCCGCGAGCTGGGGCCCGACTACGACGACGCGTTCGTCGAGAGTCTCGCCGACCGGATCGAGGAGACCCTCCGCACGCGCATGGCGATCCAGCAGCGGGAGGACCACCGCGTCGCCCGCACGGCGGACCGGCAGGCCAGGAGCGAACGCGGCTCGACGCTCGCGCTCGCCATCGTCTCGCTGGTGGCGGCCGTCCCGCTGTCGGGCATCGGGGCGGGCACCGAGGGCCTGGCGGGGCTGCTGACCGTGTGGATCGGCATCGTGCTGGTGAACGTGGCGTTCGCGGTCCGGTCCCGGATCCGCTGACCCGGGACCGGACCGCCTCCCGGCACCGACCGCGCCCGCCGCTACTTGCCGGGCTCGGGGTCGCGGGGCAGGCCGAGCAGCCGCTCGCCGATGATGTTGAGCTGCACCTCGGTGGTGCCGCCGTAGATCGTCATCGCGCGGCTGAACAGCATGGCGCGCGCCACGATGCCGCTCTCGGCCAGCGCGACCTCGGTCGCGGCGGCCGCGCCCTGCGCCGCCCAGCAGTAGTCGGCGACGTCCTGGTTGAACTGCACGCCCAGCAGCTTGCGCACCGACGCCTCGGCGCCGGGCTCGACGCCGTTGATCTGCTTGAGGGTGGTGCGCAGGCCCAGCAGGTCGATGGACTGGCCCTGGGCGACGAGCTTGCCGACGTCGACGGCGGCGACCGGGTCGAGCTCCCGGTCCTTCAGGAAGGCGAGCAGCTCGGGCACGCCCATGCCGAGGCCGCCGCCGGTGGACAGCGACACGCGCTCGTTGGACAGGGTGTTGCGGGCGACCTGCCAGCCCTTGTCGACCTCCCCGACCACGCAGTCGTCGGGGACGAACACGCCGTCCAGGAACACCTCGTTGAACAGGGCCTCGCCGGTGAGCTCGCGGAGCGGGCGGACGTCCACGCCCTCCGCCTTCATGTCCACCAGGAAGTAGGTGATGCCCTCGTGCTTGGGCGCCGAGGGGTCGGTGCGGGCGATGCAGAAGCCCCACTGGGCGTGCTGCGCGACCGAGGTCCAGATCTTCTGGCCGGTCAGCCGCCAGCCGCCCTCGACGCGTTCGGCCCTCATCGACAGCGACGCCAGGTCCGAGCCCGCGCCGGGCTCGGAGAACAGCTGGCACCAGACCATCTCGCCGCGCAGCGTCGGGCGCAGGAAGCGCTCCTTCTGCTCCTCGGTGCCGTAGCGGACCAGCGACGGCACCAGCCACGCGCCGATGACCAGGTTGGGCGCCTTGACCCTGGCGGCCCTCAGCTCCTGCTGGATGAGGATCTGCTCGACCGGCCCGGCGCCGCGCCCCCAGGGCTCGGGGAAGTGCGGGACGGTCCAGCCCTCGTCGCCCATCCGGCGGTTGCGCTCGGTCCGGTCCTCGATCGCGGCGAGTTCGGCGATCTCGGCGCGGATGCGCTCGCGCAGCGGCCCGGTGTCCTCGTCGAGTTCGAGTTCGACCTCGCGGCGGCCCCCGGCCAGGGCCAGTTCGGCGACCTTGGCGGCCCACTCCTTGGCGGGGCCGAGCAGGGCGCGCAGCGTCAGGGCGCGGCGCAGGTAGACGTGGGCGTCGTGCTCCCAGGTGAAACCGATGCCGCCGAGGATCTGGATGGCGTCGCGGGCGGTCCGCACGCCCGCGTCGGCCGCGACGACGGCCGCCACGGCGGCGGCGAACCCGGCCTGCTCGGTGCCCTCGTCCAGGGCGCGGGCGGCGTCCCAGGCGGCGGCGCGGGCCTGCTCGAGCTGGATCAGCATCCGGGCGGCCTTGTGCTTGACGCCCTGGAACTGGCCGATCGGGCGGCCGAACTGCTCGCGGACCTTGGCGTACTCGGCGGCGGTGGTGACCAGCCAGCCCGCCGCGCCCGCGGCCTCGGCGCCGAACAGCGCGGCGGCCAGGTCGCGGACCCGGCCGGTGGTGAGGCCGTCCAGGACGCGGTCGGCGGTGACGGCCACGTCCCGGGCCTCGACCCGGGCGACGCGGCGGACCTTGTCCAGGCTCTCCACGGGGGTGACGGTGACGGCCGAGGCGTCCACGGCGACCCACTCGGTGGTCCCGTCGACCTCCACCGGCAGCACCAGGACGTCGGCCAGGCCCGCGCCCAGCACCGGGTCGGCGGTGCCGGTGACGGTCAGGCCGTCCTGGTCGCGGACGCCGGTCAGGGCCCCGGCCAGGGCGACCGCGCCGGTCAGCGAGCCGTCGGCGAGCTTCGGCAGCAGTTCGGCGCGGGCCTTGGCGTTGCTGGAGGCGTTGACCGCCGTGCTGGCCAGCACGGTCGGCAGGAACGGGCCGGGCGCGGCGGCGCGGCCCAGTTCCTCCAGCACCACGGCCAGTTCCAGCAGGCCGTAGCCCTGGCCGCCGTGCTCCTCGGGCAGGTGCAGGCCCAGCAGGCCCTGCTCGGCGAGCCCGCCCCAGAACGCGGGACGGGTCTCGGCGTCGGCCTCCAGCGCGGCCCGTACGACCGTCGCGGGGACGTTGCGCTCGGCGAAGCCGCGTACCGACTCGGCGAGGGCCTCATGCTCTTCGGTCAACCCGATGGCCATGCGTCACCTTCCTCAGACCGCTGTGATGCAGATTCTAGAACAGCATTCTGGTCCCGTGCGGAAGGCGACCCTATCCCTTACGAGCGGCGCGTCTCCACCTCGGGGGCGATGTCGCCGCGGACCTCGTCCGCGGTCCCGTCCCCGGCCCCGTCCGCGCCCTTGCCCGCGACCCCGGCGGCCTGCGCCTTCTTCTTCTGCGGGACGGTGAGGCTGGCCACGGTGACGGCGACGAGGGTGCCGACGATCACCGACAGGGACAGCCAGATCGGGACGTCGGGGGCCCAGTGCACGCCGTACTCGTGCAGCGCGTGGAAGACCAGCTTCACGCCGATGAAGCCGAGGATGAACGCCAGGCCCTTGTTGAGGTAGACCAGCCGGGTGGCCAGGCTGTCCAGCAGGAAGTACAGCTGCACCAGGCCCATCAGGGCGAAGGCGTTGGCGGTGAACACCAGGTAGGGCTCGGTGGTCAGGCCGAAGATCGCGGGGATGGAGTCCACCGCGAACAGCACGTCGGTGGAGCCGATGGCGACCATGACGATCAGCAGCGGGGTCGCCAGGCGCTTGCCGTCGACCCGGGTGAACATCCGGTTGCCGTCGTAGGAGTCGGTGGTGGGGATGACCTTCTTGGCCCACCGCAGCAGGGCGTTCTCCTTGAACTCCTCGTCCTCGTCCTCGCTCTTGGCCAGGCCCCAGGCGGTCCAGATCAGGAACGCGCCGAACAGGAAGAACACCCAGGTGAACGCGCCGAGCGCCGCCGCGCCGACCGCGATGAAGGCACCGCGCAGCACCAGCGCGATCACGATGCCCGCCATCAGCACCGTGTGCTGGGAGTGCTTGGGCACCGCGAACCGCGCCAGGATCACCATGAAGACGAACAGGTTGTCGACACTGAGACTCTTCTCGGTGACGAACCCGCCGAAGTACTGGGCGGCGTACTCGCCCCCGGAGAACGCCCAGACGCCCAGGCCGAACGCGATGGCCAGGCCGATGTAGACGGCCGACCAGAACGCGGCCCGGCGGGTGGTGAACTCCCGGGTGTCGTTGCGGTGGATCACGAACAGGTCGGTGGCGATGATCACGAGGATCGCCAGGATCGTCAGGCCCCAGACCACGGGCGAGACATGCAAAACGCACCTCCGACGGCACAGGTCAACGTCGGAGGTCTCTCCCGCCCTTCAGAAAGCGGGCCGACGGCCCCGGGCCGGTACGGACCGACCGTATTGACGAGACCGACGCGCAGGGATACTCCCCTCCACTGCCTACTTCAACGCGGCGCCCCCCGGATCGGTTCCGCGATCCCGAAGAATTTTTAGTTGATCTTGAACAAGGGCGTCCCGGCGAGCGTCTAAGGGCCGAACGCGGCCGCCCCGCCCGGCCCGTCCGGGGCCCGGCGGTCAGCCGCGCAGCTCCCGGTACAGGTCGGCGAGCTGGGTGACCGCGTCGGCCTCGGTGGGCAGGGCGGCGGCGCGCTGGGCGGCGGCGGCGCCGAGCCGGGCGGCCAGGGCCGGGTCGTCCAGGACGCGGGCGACGGCGCGTTCCAGGGCCCGCGGGTCGCCGGGGGGCACCAGCAGGGCCGCCTCGCTCTCGGGGCCGTGCAGCAGGGGCCCGCCGCCGGAGCGGTCGGCGGTGTCGGCGCCGACCATGACGGGGATGCCGCCGACGCGGGTGGCGACCAGGGGGCGCCCGGCGCGCAGGATCTCCTGCACGATGAGCGGCTGCCCCTCCCACACGCTGGAGACCACGGCCACGTCGGCGGCCGCCAGCAGCGCGGGGACGTCGCGGCGGCGGCCCAGCAGCCGCACCGGCAGGTCCTCGGCCTCGATCCGGGCCCGCAGCGTCCCCTCCAGCGGGCCGTCGCCCACGACCGCCACCAGCGGGCGCGGGGTGCGTCCGGCCCAGCCGCGCGCGGCGTCCAGCAGCGTGGGGTAGCCCTTCTGGTCGGCCAGGCGTCCCACCGTCACGATCAGCGGCCGCTCCCCCGCGCCCAGCTCGGCGCGCAGGTCGGCGCGGGCGGCCGGGCCCGGCTGGGAACGCGGCACGGGCGCGGGCACCAGCGCGTACCCGACCCGGCGGGCCCCGAGGGCGCGCATGCGTTCCTCCAGGTCCGGGGAGACGCCCAGCACGCAGGTCGCGCCGCGCGCGACGACGCGTTCCAGCGTCCCGTGGATCGCGGCGGTCCGCCCGCCGGTGATGACGGCGTTGTGGAGGGTGACGACCAGCGGGACGCGGCCCCGGGACAGGCGCAGCGGGCCGGGCGCGACGCGGGCGCAGGCGGCGACGGCGAGCGCGCCCGCGCGCAGGCCGTGGGCGTGGACGACGTCGGCGTCGCGCAGCAGCGTCCGCAGCCGCGCCACGGCGCGGGCGTCGCCGGCCGGGCGGGGCCGGTCGGCCAGCTCGACCGCGGCGAACCGCGCGCCGACGCCGGTGAAGCCGAACAGGTCCTCGGTGGCGGCGGGCCCGCAGACCAGCACGCGGGCGCCGCGCTCGACGAGCCCGGCGGCGACCGACCGCACGTGGCGGCCCACGCCGCCCGCGCTGGTGCCCAGCACCAGCGCCACCCGCGTCTCCTTGAGGCTCTCAGACATCCCGTGTCACCCTCCGGCTGAGGACGGCGCGGAGGTCCCGGCCGTCGATCACGAATGCGACCAGCAGGAACACCGCCCCGGCGACGGCCGCCGCCAGGATCCCGGTTCCGGCGTTGCGCCACTGCGCGCCGGTCCCCAGCCAGGCGGCGACGGCGTACCCGGCCGCGCCGCCCGCCCCGGCCCCGGCCAGGCCCGCCGCCAGCACGCGCGGCACCCCCCGCACCGCGGCGCGGCCCCGCGCCCTCACCAGGGCGCCCAGCAGCAGGATCCCGGCGACGGTCATGCCGGCGGCGTTGCCGAGGCCGAGCGCCGCCACCACCCACCGGCGTTCGGCCATCGACACCAGCGCCAGGTCGGCGGCCATCACCACCAGCCAGCCCGCCACGGTGGCCAGCGCGCCCGCCCTGCCGTGCCGGGCCGCGTACAGCACCCGGCCCAGGTGGGCGACCAGCCCGTAGCCCAGCAGGCCGGGCGCGAACGCCAGCACCGCGCGGGCCAGCACCTCCTGCTGCCCGACGTCGCCGGGGTTGAACACGGCGGCGGCGGGCAGCGCGACGGCGGCCAGCGCGGCGGCCCCGGCGCAGGACACGAGGATGACCGCGCGGGTGGTGCCCGCGGTGACCCGGTCGAACTCGGCGGCCCGCTCCCCGCCGGCGCGGGCCGACAGCATCGGGAACGCGCTGGTGGCGATCGGGACGGCCAGGATCGCCCACGGCAGCAGGTAGATCGCCCAGGCGTACTGGTAGTTGGCCAGCGCGCCGCCGGTGCCCTCGTAGCTGAGCCGCACCACCAGCAGCGCCGACAGTTGCTGGGCGACGACGGTGGCGAGCCCGGCGACCGCGAGCCTGCGCACCCGCCGCGCCACGCCCGGCGGGAACCCCAGCGCCGGGCGCAGGCCGAGGCGCAGCCGCCAGGCGGCGATCCCGGCGGTGGCCGCCATCGCGACGCCGCCGAGGGCGGTGCCGACCGACAGGGTGAGCTCGGCGTTCGACGGCAGGTGCGTCAGGTCGTTCTCGTGGCCGCGGCCCAGCGGCGCGTACGCCAGGTAAGCGACGATCACCACCAGGCTCGACATCAGCGGCGCGAGCGCGGGCGCGGCGAACCGGCGGTGCGACTGCAGCACGCCGTACAGCACCACCGCCAGCCCGTACATGACCATCTGCGGGGCCATGACGGCGAGCATGTCGCCGCCGACGCGGACCACGTCGCCGCGCGAGCAGTCCGCCAGCGTGGGCCCGACCAGCACCTCCATGATCGGCCCGGCGAGCGCCGCCATCAGCAGCGACAGCGGGACCATCAGCAGCACGACCCAGGTGACCAGCGCCGAGGTGATCTGGCGGACCTGGGCGCGGTCGCCGCGTTCGGCGGGACCGGCCAGCACCGGCACCACCATGCTGGCCAGCGCGCCGCCCGCGACGATCTCGTAGACGATCGCGGGGATCTGGGTGGCGGTGAAGTACGCCTGGCTGAGGCAGGAGGTGGTGACGGTCTGGGAGAAGGCGTAGGTGCGGCCGAACCCCGCCAGCCGGGACAGCACCGTGATGATCCCGATGACGACGGCGGCGCCCGCGAGACCGCCGGTCAGGCGGCGCAGACGTGGGCTCACGGGGCTGGGGCTTTCCGGGTGGCGGGGGGGTGGGCGGGTCAGGAGGCGGCGGGGGCCGGCCGGTCGGAGGGCGCGGGGTCGGCGGGCGCGGGCGCCGGGACGGGCGCGGGCGCGCGGCGGCCCAGCATGTCGATCCGGTGCAGCGCCGGGGTGCTCGCGATGACCTTGGTGAAGCTGACGAACTCGCTGGCGAGGTTCAGTCCCGCGACGCCCGCGAACGCGGCCAGGCGGGGGCCCCGGCCCAGCCGGGCGGCGGCCAGGCCGAGCAGCGCGCCCAGGGCGTTGGCGCCGGTGTCGCCGAGCATGGCGCGCTCGCCGAGGTCCTCGGGGAGCAGCGCGACGGCCGCGCCCAGCGGGGCGGCGACGACGGCGGACCCGGCGGTGGCGGCCAGCGGCGCCCCGGTGATCAGCCCGACCTTGATGGCGCGGCCGGGCCGCAGGTCGAACAGGTTCATCAGGTTGGCGCTCCCGGCGACCAGCGCGCCGTTGAGCAGCACGTCGAACGCGCGTCCGGCGCGGGTGGGCGCGGGCGACCCGGCGAGCGCCGCCGCGCCCAGCCCGACCGCGCCGATGCCGAGCAGCTTGACCGCGCCGGTGGTGACCTCGCCGCGCGCCAGGGCCTTCAGGTGGCCCTTGAAGCCGCGCGAGGACGCCGAGCCCGACAGGTCGTCGTAGCCGCCCAGCACCCCCGAACCGGCCCCGGCCAGCAGCGCGGCGGCGCGGACACGGCCGGTGGCGCCCGGCGCCAGCAGCCCGGCCACCGCGGCCCCGGCGGCGAACGCGGGGCCCTCCAGCAGGGTGACGGGCTCGCCGCGGTGGTTGGTGCGTCCCCACACCTCCGCTCCGGGGCGGCCGTCCAGGCCGGGCGGGCGGCGGGTCAGGGCGGTGTAGGCGGCGCGGGCGGCGGCCGCGCCGAGCGCCGCGCCGGCCAGGGCCCGCAGGGTCGTGCCGGTCGGGATGGAGGTCATGGGGTCACCCGTTCTTCCCCACGGCGGGCACCGGGGTGGGCAGGTAGCCGCTGGCGCCCGAGCCGGTGCCGTACTGGCCGGACTTGCCCGCGAGCTCGTTCTGCAGCGCCAGGACGGTCACGACCTGGCCGGAGGCGGTGTCCACCGCGTCGGTGGAGGAGATGGTCTTCTCGGTGTCGGAGTCGCGCAGGGCCGTGATCAGGCCGCCCTCTTGGGCGGCGGTGGCCGGGCCGCCGACGACGGCGCCGCGTCCGGCGGCGTCCAGCCCGGTGGCGACCGAGATCAGGGCCTTGTTGTCCTCGTCCCCGCCCTCGGTGGCGTAGGGGACCGACGGTGCGATCACGACGGCGAGTGTCGCATGCGAGCCGGGCTTCCCGCTGGTGGTCAGGTAACCCATCTCGCGGAAACCGTTGAGGATGGTCCCTCCGGCGGCGTCCTCGCGGCCCGCCTTCGCGGCGTCGCGGGTGACCAGGGCGCTGGCCAGCACCGCCGCGGCCTTGTCGTAGGGGCCGGCCCCGGCGGGGAAGTTCATGCCGCTGGGCCGCAACTGGGTGGCCAGCTCGTCGACGGTGGTGCGCTGGTCGTCGTCCAGGAACTTCTTCTGCACGGTGACGCGGCCGGTGACGGTCGCCCCGGCGGCCTTGAGCAGCTCGCCGACCTTCTCGATGGAGTCGTTGGAGGCGCCGGGCGTCTCCACCAGCACCACCGACTGGCCCTTGAGCCGCTCGGCGACGAACTGCGGTCCCAGCGCCTCGGCGAACTGGTCCTCGCCCTTCAACTGGCTCTCCAGCTGCCGTTGCTGGCGTTTGAGCTGCTCGTTGGTCTGCGCCACCGACTGGGCCTGGCGGCGCAGCCCGGCGGTCACCGACTGCGACAGGGTGGTGGAGCCCAGGATGATGCCGAGCGCCAGCGCGAGGAAGATCGCGACGATGGAGACGAGGTGATAACGGAAATCGATCACGTGAAGAGTCCGGTCAGCCAGAAGAGGAAGGAGTGCCAGCGTTCGGCCAGCAGCGGCCGGATGACGTCGCCGGCCGGCGACATCACGACGGCGGTGGTCATGGCGATGAACGCGCCCAGCACCAGGAACAGCAGCGACCAGGAGGAGATCCGGCTGCGGTACAGCCGCGACACGCCCTTGGCGTCGACGAGCTTGGAGCCCACCCGCAGCCGGGTGAGGAACGTCGAGGCCATGCCCGCGCGGCCCTTGTCGAGGAACTCCACCATGTTGGCGTGCGTGCCGACCGCGACGATCAGCGTGGCGCCCTTGTCGTCGGCCAGCAGCATCGCGATGTCCTCGCTGGTGGCGGTGGCGGGGAACACCACGGCCTCGCGGCCCAGCTCCTCCACCCGCGCCAGGCCGGGCGCGCGGCCGTCCCGGTAGGCGTGCACGACGATCTCGGCGCCGCTGGTGAGGGCGGCGTCGGACACCGAGTCCATGTCCCCGACGATCATGTCGGGGCGGTAGCCGGCCTCCAGCAGCGCGTCGGCGCCGCCGTCCACGCCGATCAGGACCGGGCGGTACTCGCGGATGTAGGGCCGCAGCGTGGCGATGTCCTCGCGGTAGTGGTAGCCGCGCACCACGATCAGCGCGTGCCGTCCCTCGATCCTCGTCCTGACGTCGGGGACGCCCACGCCGTCGATGAGCAGGTCGCGCTCGCGCTTGACGTACTCCATCGTGTTGGCGACGAACGCCTCCAGCTGGTGCGCCAGGCCCGCCTTGGCCTCCACGAGCGAGGTCTCGACCGACTCGGGCGTCTGCCGGGTGCCCTTGGCGACCACCTCGTCGCCCCGGTAGACGGTGGCGTCGTCGACGCGGAGCTGGTCCCCCTCACCGATCTTGACGAAGATCTCGGGGCCGACGTCGTCGACCAGCGGGATGCCCGCCTCGACCAGGATCTGCGGGCCGAGGTTGGGGTAGCGGCCCGAGATGCTGGGCGCCACGTTCACCACCGCGCCGACCTGGCAGGACACCAGCGCCTCGGCGCTGACCCGGTCCAGGTCGACATGGTCGATCACGGCGATCTCGCCGGGCTGCAGCCGTTTGGTGAGGTCCTTGGTGCGGCGGTCCAGCCGCGCGACCGCGGCGATCGCGCCGTCCTCCTCCCGGCCCCGCCCCCGCGGCAGGCCCAACGGCAGTCGCCGCGGCAGCCGGGACGACAGGCGGGCGCGGCGGTCGGTGATCGGAGACGGGTCGTTCATCGGTTGACATCCTGCCAGAGCGCGGGAGGGGACATCGGTAACGACGAACGGCGAGGCGTGTCCGTTCGCGCACTGTCGGTGGTTATGGGGTCGACGCCCCTGCCGGGGCGCGGATCAGCCGCGTTCCTGCGCGGCCATCTCCAGCAGTTCCTCGGCGTGCGCCCGGCCCAGTTCGGAGTCCTCCAGTCCCGCCAGCATCCGCGACAGCTCGCGGACCCGGCCCTCGCGGTCCAGCGCGGTGACGCCGCTGCGCGTGACGGTGCCGTCGTTGGACTTCTCCACCAGAAGGTGCTGGTCGGCGAACGCGGCGACCTGCGGCAGGTGCGTGACGACGATCACCTGGGCGTTGCGGGCCAGCCGCGACAGCCGCCGCCCGATCTCCACCGCCGCCTTGCCGCCGACGCCCGCGTCGACCTCGTCGAACACGAACGTGGGCACCGGGTCGGCCCCGGCGAACACCACCTCGATCGCCAGCATGACGCGCGACAGCTCACCGCCGGAGGCGCCCTTGTGCAGGGGCAGCGGCTGCGCGCCGGGGTGCGGGGCGAGCCGGACCTCGACCTCGTCGGCGCCGTGCGGGCCGTGGTCCCCGGTGGGGGTGACGGTGACGTGCACGCGGGCGTGCGGCATCGCCAGCGCCTTCAGTTCCTCGGTGACGGCCTTGGAGAACCGCTCGGCGGCGCGGGTGCGCACGGTGGTCAGCTCGGCGGCCTCGGCCGCCAGGCGCTCGGACAGCTCGCCGTGCTCGGCGCGCAGCTCCTCGATGCGGTCGTCGTCGCCCTCCAGCTCGGTCAGGCGGACGGCCGAGTTCCGCGACCACGCCAGGACCTCGTCCAGCGTCTGGCCGTACTTGCGGGTCAGGGCGGTCAGCTCGGCGCGGCGCTCCTGGACGGCGGCCAGCCGGACCGGGTCGGCGTCGATCGACTCGGCGTAGGCGGCCAGGTCGGTGGACACGTCGGCGATCAGGTAGCCGGCCTCGGCGAGCCGGTCGGCCAGCGCCGCCAGCTCGGGGTCGTGGTCGCGCACGGCGTCCAGGGCGTGCCGGGCCTGGCCGAGCAGGCCGGTGACGTTGGGGGCCTCGATCGCGGCGGCCGGGTCGCCCAGCAGCGCCTCGTGGGCGAGGTCGGCCGCGCCGCGCAGCGCGTCGGCGTGCCCGAGGCGCTCCTCCTCGGCGGCCAGCTCGGCGTCCTCGCCCGGCTTGGGGTCGACCTTCTCGATCTCCTCCAGGCCGAACCGCAGCATGTCGGCCTCCTGCTGCCGTTCGCGCGCCCGCGTGGTCAGCTCCTCCAGCAGCGCCGACACCTCGCGGTGCCGCTGGTAGGTGCGGGTGTAGGCGCGCAGCGGCTTGGTGAGGGCCGACCCGGCGTAGCGGTCCAGGGCGGCGCGCTGCCGCCCGGCCTGCAGCAGCCGCTGCTGGTCGGACTGGCCGTGCACCGCCACCAGCTCGTCGGCCAGGTTGATCAGCATGCTGACCGGGACCGACCGGCCGCCCAGGAACGCCCGGGAGCGCCCCTCCGCCGACACCGACCGCATGACGATCAGCGTGTCGTCGTCGAGCTCGCCGCCGGCCTCCTCGACGCGTTCCACCACCCGGCCGCCCGGATCGACCACGATCCGGCCCTCCACGGTGGCGCGGTCGGCGCCCGGCCGGACCCGCTGGGGGTCGGCGCGGCCACCGAACAGCAGGCCCAGGCTGGTGACCACCATGGTCTTGCCGGCCCCGGTCTCGCCGGTGACGACGTTGAAGCCCGGGGACAGATCGAGCACGGCCTCGTCGATCACACCGAGGCCCTGGATCCGTACCTCATCGACCATCGGACGCACCAGCGTCACAACCCCTCGCAAAAACAGATCCCGGTTCAGCGCCTGAGGAGATTATCTCTCTTGTCCCCCCGCCGCCTCCTCCGAGCGCGCCCGGGCGCGGCCCCGCCAGCCGGTCACCGGCAGCCCGAACTTGGTCACCAGGCGGTCGGTGAACGGCGTCAGGTGCAGCCGTGCCAGGCGAACCGGCGCGCTGCCGCGCCGTACCTCCACGCGCGCGCCCGGCGGCAGGTCGAGGGTGCGACGTCCGTCACACCACAGCACCGCGCGCGGCGTGTCGGGCAGCACCTCGACCGCCACGACCGACCGCGGCGACACCACCAGCGGGCGCGCGAACAGGGCGTGCGCGCTGATCGGCACCACCAGCATCGCCTCCACCTCCGGCCACACCACCGGTCCCCCGGCGGAGAACGCGTAGGCGGTGGAGCCGGTGGGGGTGGCGCACACCACGCCGTCGCAGCCCCAGTGCGACAGCGGACGGCCGTCGATCTCGGCGACGACCTCCAGCATCCGCTCGCGCTCGGCCTTCTCGATGCTGGCCTCGTTGAGCGCCCAGGTGGTGCCGGCGACGGTGCCGTTGAGGCGCACGGTGACGTCGACGGTCATGCGCTCCTCGACGTCGTAGCGGCGCGTCACGACCCGGTCGACGGTGGCGGCCAGGTCCTCGCGCTCGGCCTCGGCGAGGAACCCGACGTGGCCGAGGTTGACGCCGAGCAGGGGGGTGCCGACGGGGCGGGCCAGGTCGGCGGCGCGCAGCAGGGTGCCGTCGCCGCCCAGCACGATGACCACCTCGGCGTCCTCGGCGGCGGCCGAGGTGGCGGGCAGCACGTCGGCGCCGGCGCAGCCGATGTCACCGGCCTCGTCGGACATGACGCGGACCGCGATGCCCGCCTCGGTGAGGCGCTCGATCACCAGTTGCGCGCTGCGCACCGCGCCGGGCCGACCGGTGTGCGCGACGACCAGCACCGTCCGTTTGCTCACTGCGGGCCCTCCGTGACGGCCTTCCCAAGGTCGGCCTCGTTCAGGGGCGGCGCTCCGGCGCGCAGCCACAGGAAGTACTCCACATTGCCCGACGGACCGGGCAGGGGGCTGGCGGTCACGCCCCGCACGCCCAGGCCGAGCGTGGCGGCGTGCTCGGCGACGCCCCGGACGGCGTCGGCGCGCAGCGCCGGGTCGCGGACGACGCCGCCCGCCCCGACGCGGTCGCGGCCGACCTCGAACTGGGGCTTGACCATCATCGCGTAGTCGGCGTCGGGGCTGACGCAGGCGCGGATCGGCCCCAGCACGAGCTTCAGCGAGATGAACGACAGATCGCCCACCACCAGGTCCGGCGGCACGGCCTCGGGCTGGCCGAGCATCGCCGGCGTCAGATCGCGGATGTTGACCCGCTCCAGCACGGTGACGCGGTCGTCGGTGCGCAGCGACCAGGCGATCTGGCCGTAGCCGACGTCCACGGCGTACACGCGGGCGGCCCCGGCGCGCAGCAGCACGTCGGTGAACCCCCCGGTGGAGGCCCCGGCGTCCAGCGCGGTGCGGCCCGGCACCTTCAGGTCGGTGAACGCCGCCAGCGCCCCGGCCAGCTTGTGGCCACCGCGCGAGACGTACTCGGGGCCGGTGTCGGCGGTCTCCACGACGATCGCGGCGCCGGTGTCGACCTGGGTGGCGGGCTTGGCGGCGATCTGCCCGCCGACCTTGACCCGCCCCTCGGTGATCAGCTGGGCGGCGTGCTCGCGGGAGCGGGCCAGCTTGCGGCGGACGAGTTCGGCGTCCAGCCGGTGGCGGCTCATGCGCGCGGTCCCGGGAACGGGCCCCGCGGCGGTCCCGGGCGCGGCGGGGCGGTCCCCGGGCCGGGCGGCCGGGGGACGGGCGGGCCGCCCTCCTCCTCGTCGGCCGCCACCAGCAGTTCCTGTAGCCGCTGGTGGACGTCCTCGAAGACCGCCACGTGCGCGGCGACCGGCGCACCGCCCAGGGCGTCCAGCCGGGCCAGCGCCTCGTCCACGCGGGCGTCGCCGGTCCCCCGCGCGGGGGCCGGGGCGGGCGACGGCGTCGGGGACGGCGGGGGCGCCGCCGTTGGCTCCCCCGCTGCCTCGTCGGACATCACGTTTACCTCCAAGAAGACCCCCGGCCGAGCGCCGGGAGTCGCTTCGGGCTCAGTCAGAACGCTACCGTCCCTCCACGACATCGTTGCCGACCGAACGGGGAACGGCCTGACCATGGCGAACGAGGAGGACTGCCGCACCGCGCTCACGCGCGTCGCCGAGCGGCTGGCGGAGGTGGACGACGACAAGCTCGCCGAGCACGTCGTCGAGCGCACGATCAGCGTCCGGATCCCCGATCTGGACGTGGCGTACCGCACCCGCCTGCACCAGGGCGGACTGGACGGCTTCACCCCCACCGACAAGCCCAGGAGCGCGCAGGTGCGGCTGACGGTGACCAGCGACGACCTGGTGGCGCTGGCCAACGACGAGCTGAATCCGGCCAGGGCGTGGGCGTCGGGCCGGCTGAAGATCGAGGCGAGCATCTTCGACCTGCTGCGGCTGCGCAAGCTGTTGTGATCGTGGCCCCCGTGACGGGGCCCGGCGGCCGGGGTCCGGTGAGAGGCCGGAGGACGCGCGCGGCGTCCCCCGGCCGATCCATTCCCCGCTCCGTCCGTACGGGCGGGAGCGGGCGGCGGTTCAGCCGGGGCTCGGATGACGGGCTCGGATGACGGGCTCGGATGACGGGCTCGGATGACGGGCTCGGCTACAGGCCGAGGCGTCCCAGGGCGTCGGTGACGGCCTCGCGGGGCGCGGGTGTCTCCGAACGCCAGGCCGCCGCCGCGAGGGCCCGCAGGCCGTCGTAGGCGTCGCCGTCGCCCTCCAGCGCGATCCGGTCGCCGTTCCAGCGGGCGGTCCAGCCGCCGCAGGACCGGGTGTCGCCGTCGCCGCCGACCTCCGGGTGGGGGACCAGCAGCCCGGTCAGGTCCGGGGCCAGGTAGGTCGGGCGGTGCCGGGGCCCGGCGGTGAGCGCGCCGAGGGGGTCGGTGACGCCGGTGAACACCAGGAGGCTGTCGGCCCCGCCGTTGTGGGCGCCCTCGATGTCGGTGTCGAGCCGGTCCCCGACGACCAGGGGCCGCCGCGCGCCGGTGCGCAGGATCGACTCGTGGTGCAGGGGCCGCTCCGGCTTGCCGGTCACGATCGGGTCGATCCCGGTCGCGTACCTGATGACCTGGAGCAGCGACCCGTTGCCGGGCTTGGGCGGGCCGTCGCCGCCGGGGATGGTGTAGTCGCCGTTGGAGCCGACGAACAGCGCGCCCTCGCGGACCGCCTTGGCCCCCTCGGCGATCAGCCCGTAGGACAGGCCCGGCTCGTAGCCCTGCACGACGGCGGCGGGCCGTTCGGCGGCGGTCGACACCGGCCGCAGGCCCCGGTCGTAGAGGGCCTTGCGCAGCCCCATGCCGCCCACGACCAGGACCCCGGCGCCGGCGGGCAGCCGTTCGGCCAGCAGCCGCGCGGCGGCCTGCGCGGAGGTCACCACGTCCCGCGGGTCGGCGGGCACCCCGACGTCGCGCAGCAGGCCGGCGACGGCGGCGGGGGTGCGGGAGGCGTTGTTGGTGACGAACGCCAGCCGCTGCCCGGCCGCCCGCGCCTTGGCGAGGGACTCGGCGGCCGCCGGAACGGGCCGCCTCCCGATGTAGACGACCCCGTCCAGGTCGAGCAGGGCCACGTCGTAGGCCTCGCTCAACGGCAGGTCACTGGCTCTCATGTTCCTTCTCTCTCATCGGCGGGCCTCCAGCGTGGCCCGGACGTGCCGGAGCGCCCGCACGTAGTCCTTGTTGTCGGGGCGCATCGCCACCGCCAGGGCCAGCGGCTCCACCGCGCCGGTGAAGTCGCCCATGCGGCTCAGCGACAGCCCCAGCCCGAACAGCGCGTAGTCCTCGGCCGGATCGCGCTCCACGATCCACCGGAAGCTCCCGGCGGCCTCGTCGAACAGCCGCGCCCCGAACTGCGCCCGCCCCAGCGCCTCGCGGATGCTGCGCGAGTGCGGTTCGGCCTCGGCGGCGCGGGCCAGCAGCTGCACCGCCGCGGCGGGACTGCCCGAGCGCAGCAGCTCCAGCCCCCGGGTGTACCACTCGTAGACGCCGCCTTCGGGGGCGGCGGGTTGCTCGCCGGGTTCGTCGTGCGGGGAATCGTCGCGGCCGCCTGGTCCTTGAACACTCATATGGACCTCCCCTCGGACCTCGATCGTCTTGACCGTACCCGCCCCGAGCGCGGGCATCCGTCGGGGATTACCATGCCCATGGTGAAAGACGATCTCCCCTCCGGCCCCTCGCCGGAGGAGTTCAGCGCCCAGATCTTCGGATCGGCCGCGCCGGGCGGGGGCGGCGGGCTGGTGCTGGCGCCGTTCCGGGGCGTGCGGTTCGACCCGCGGGTGGTGGGTGATCTGGCCACCGTGACGACCCCGCCCTACGACCTGATCGACCAGGCGGAGGTCGCGCGGCTGCGGGGTGAGGACGGTCACAACATCGTGCGGCTGATCCTGCCGCGCGCCGCCGGGGAGGGCTACGGCGAGGCCGCCGCGACGCTGCGCCGCTGGCTGGCCGACGGCGCGCTGGCCGCCGACCCCGAGCCGGGCCTGTACGTCTACGAGGCGGCGTCGGGCGGGCGGGTGCTGCAGCGCGGCCTGATCGGCGCGCTCGGCCTGCGCGCCGAGTCCGACGGCGTGGTGCTGCCGCACGAGAACGTCTATCCCGGCCCGGTCCGCGACCGGCTGGCGCTGATGACCGCCGCCAACGCCAACCTCGAACCGATCTTCCTGATCTACGAGGGCGGCGGGGACGCCGCGCGGATCGTGGACCGCACCGCCGACCGGACGCCGCCGGTCATGCAGTTCCGCGCCGACGACGGCCTGACCCACCGCCTGTGGCGGCTCGCCGATCCCGCCCTGCACGCCCGGATCGCCGCCGACCTGCGCGACCGGCAGGCGCTGATCGCCGACGGGCACCACCGGTACGCCACCTACCGGGCGCTCCAGGCGCGCCACCACCGCGCCGGGGACGGCCCCGGGCCCTGGGACCACGGGCTGGCGCTGCTGGTGGACTCCACGCGCTATCCGCCGCATCTGGGGGCCATCCACCGGGTGCTGCCCGGCCTGCCGCCGGACACGGCCGCGGAACGCGCCGCGGAGGTGTTCCACACCACCGCCTTCGCCGGTCTGGCGGAGGCGGTCGCGGCGCTGGCCGAGGCGCCGCGGCCGGCGTTCCTGCTGGGCGGCGGGGACGCCTTCCACCTGCTGACCGGCCCGGACCCCGCCCGGCTGGCGCAGGTGATGACGGACGGCCACTCCGAGCGCCGGCGCGCCCTCGACACCGCCGTGCTGGACCGGCTGCTGGTCGAGGACGTCTGGAAGGTCCCCGAGGACGAGCACAGCGTCGAGGTCGTGCACGACGACCCGGCCGCCGCCGACGCGCGCGCCCGCCGCACCGGCGGCACCGCCGTGATCCTCAACCCGCTGCGCGTCGAGGACGTCCTGGCGGTGGCCGCAGGCGGGGAACGCGTGCCGCGCAAGTCCACCTCGTTCGGCCCCAAGCCCCGCACCGGGCTGGTGCTGCGCCTGCTCGACCTGGGGTGACGCCGCCGGGGATGGCGGGCGGGGGCGGTCCGGGGCGATGATCGTCCCATGGACACCACGACCACGATCACGCCGCTCGGCGGGGACGTCTACGAGATCGACACCCGGATGGCGGGCTACAGCGGCATCACCGCGGGCTACCTGATCCTGTCGGACCGGCCGTGCCTGGTCGAGCCGGGCACCGCCGGGTCCGCGCCGGTGGTGCGACGGGCGCTGGAGGAGCTGGGCGTCGGACCGCGCGACCTGGCGACCGTGGTGGTGACCCACATCCATCTGGACCACGCGGGCGGCGTCGGCGACATCGCCGAGATGTTCCCCGAGGCCGAGGTCGTCGTGCACGAGAAGGGCGCGCGGCACCTGGCCTCCCCCGAACGCCTCATGCGCAGCGCCCGGATGGTCTACGGGGACGCCCTGGACACGTTGTTCGGGGAGCTGAGGCCGACCGACGCGGTGCGGATCCGGGCCGTGGAGGAGACCGGCGTCATCGACCTGGGCGGCGGGCGGCGGCTGGAGTCGCACTACTCCCCCGGGCACGCCAAGCACCATGTCGGGCTGGTCGACTCGGCGACCGGCGACCTGTACGTCGGCGACGCCGCCGGGATCTACATCCCCGAGACCGCCGACGTGCGGCCCGCGACGCCGCCGCCGGACTTCGACCTGGACACGGCGCTGGCGTCACTGCGCAGGTTCGGGGACCTGGGGCCGCAGCGGCTGCTGTTCGCCCACTACGGGCCGGTGAGCGAGGTGGAGGAGACGCTGGGGCGTTCGGCGGAGGAGCTGCGGATCTGGGTGGACACGGTGCGGGCCGCCAAGGACGAGGGCCTGGACCTGGACCACGCCGTCGCGATGGTCCGGGAACGCACCGACGAGCGCTACGCCATCACCCGCGAGGGCGCGGAGCTGACCGCCAAGTACGAGCTGCTCAACGACGTCGAGAGCAACGTCGCCGGGATCATGCACGCCCTCAGCAGGCACGCCTGACCTGCGTCGACGAAAAAAGGGCGCTCCCCGTGCGGGGAGCGCCCTGTTCTCGGTCGCGTCACTCGGCGGGTGGCTCGTCCCGCTCGGGCTTCGGCTCGGGCTCGCGGAACACCACCGGCTCCGGCGCCTCCTCGGGGGTCTCGACCTGCTCGACGACCTCCGGCTCGGCCGGCTGGAACGCGATCGCCGTCGCCGGGACCGGCCCGGCCCCGGCGGCGTCCTCGTCCTCCTCGGCGGCGTCCTTCTCGGCCTCGATCTCGGCGAGCGCGACGGCGGCGGCGTCATCGCCGGTGTCGGCCGCGGCGGCCTCGGCGAACGCGTCCGCGTCGTCCCCGGCATCGCCGTCGGCGTCGTCGGCCTCGTCGTCGGCCTCCTCGACCGCCGTCAGGGCCTCGGCGACCGCGACGGCGGCCTGCGCCTCCCGGATCGTCCCGTCGGTCTCCTCGGTGTCGAGGATCTCCAGGCCCTCCAGCTCGGCGTACCGTTCGGCGGCGTCGGTCTCGCCGTCCCGGTCGGCGGCGGCGGCGCGGGCGAACCAGTCCGACGCCTCCTCCTCGCGTCCGGCCTCGACCAGCGCGTCGGCGTAGGCGTAGAACAGCCGCGCCGACCACGGCCGCAGCCGCCGGTCCCGCAGTTCGGGGATCTGGAGCGTCACCACGGCGGCGTCGAGCTGCCCCAGGTCACGGCGCACGCCGGACTCGACGATGCGCAGCTCCACCCGGCCCATCTGGTCGAGCCGGTCGGCCTCCGCCGACTTGATCAGGTCCAGGGCGCGTTCGGGGCGGCCGAGGCCGCGTTCGGCGTCCGCCATGATCGGCAGGTAGGCGTCCTCGGCGGTGCTGAGGCGCCGCGCGGCCCGCAGTTCGGCCAGCGCGTCGGCCCACTCCCCGGCGTGGTAGGCGGCCAGCCCGGCGGCCTCCCGCACGATCCCGACCCGCGACGCCAGCCGCCGCGCGGCCTTGGCGTGCTTGTAGGCGAGCTCCGGGTCCTCCTCGGCCATCCGGCCGGCCATGACCAGGTGCCGCGCCACCCGGGCCGCCAGGTCCTTCGGCAGGCCGCGCAGCTCGGCACGGGCGTCGGCGTCCAGTTCCTCGCCCGTCACGTCCTCGGGCAGCAGCGGATCGTCGTGCTTGGGCGCGGGCCGCTCCTCGGCCGCCTCCCGGCGCCTGCCGGAGAACGAACGGCGCTCGTCCCGCCCCTTGTCGAAGCCACGGCCACCACCGGAACGGCGGTCGTCACGGTTGAACCCACCGGAGCGACGCTCGCCGCCACCCTGCGCGTCGTTGAACCGACGCGGAGGACGACGGTCATCACGGTTGAACCCACCCGAACGCTGCTCACCGCCACCCTGCGCGTCGTTGAACCGACGCGGAGGACGGCGATCGTCACGGTTGAACCCACCCGAACGCTGCTCACCGCCACCCTGCGCGTCGTTGAACCGACGCGGAGGACGACGGTCATCACGGTTGAACCCACCCGAACGCTGCTCACCACCACGCTGCTCATCGTTGAAGCGACGGGGAGGACGGCGATCGTCACGGTTGAACCCACCCGAACGCTGCTCACCGCCACCCTGCGCGTCGTTGAACCGACGCGGAGGACGACGGTCATCACG
>NZ_JACJIA010000011.1:0-2267 GCF_014138665.1 Actinomadura kijaniata | reverse complement strand
GTTGAACCCGCCCGAACGCTGCTCACCACCTCGCTCGTCGTTGGAGCGACGCGGGGGACGACGGTCGTCACGGTTGAAGCCGCCGGAACGGCGGTCGCCGCCACCCTGCGCGTCGTTGAAGCGACGCGGAGGACGACGGTCGTCACGGTTGAAGCCGCCGGAACGGCGGTCGCCGCCACCCTGCTCGTTCTCGAACCTGCGAGGACGGCGGTCGTCGCCCTCGTTCTCGAAACGACGGGGACGACGGTCGTCGCGGTCGGTCTCGTACCGGCGGCCACCGGGCCGACGGTCGTCGTTGAACTGGCGCCCACCGGAGCGCTGCTCACCGCCGCGGCCCTCGTTGAACCGGCGAGGACGCTCGTCGTCGGAGCGGCGGGGACGGCGGTCGTCGCGGTTGAACCCGCCGGAACGCTGCTCGCCACCGCGCTGCTCGTTCTCGAAACGGCGGGGACGGCGGTCGTCACGGTCCTGCGGCCGCCCCTGGAAGCCACGTCCCTGGGGGCGCCCCTGGCCACCGCCGTTGCGGGGGCCGCCGAAACGGCGTTCACCGCGGTCCTCGCCGGGGCCGCCGCGCCGGTCGTCGGACCGCTGGAACGGCGGCCGGCCGCCCTGACGACGGTCGTCACGCTGTCCGCCCTGGCGGTCCCGCCAGTTACCGCCGCCCGATGGACGGCCACCGCGGTCGCCCCGCGGTCCCCCGTCACGCGAGGAGTTCCCGCGCGGACCACCGGCGCCCTGTCGAGGCCCACCGCGGGCGTTGTCTCCACGACGGGGAGCCTTGCCCTGCTCCCCGTTCCTGTCCCGCCGCCCGCGGTTGTCGTCGCTGCGGCCGTCCTCTTCCGCGCTCATCACGTCCGTCACTGTTCTCGTGGTTCATGTGGACCCTTGCCAGCCTACTTTGGCAGGTCCCAGACATGCGTCGAGGGCCGCCTCGATAAATCGCGGCGACCCTCGACCAAAAATGAGTCCGGCGGCGTCCTACTCTCCCACACAGTCTCCCGTGCAGTACCATCGGCGCTGAAGGGCTTAACTTCCGGGTTCGGGATGGGACCGGGTGTTTCCCCTTCGCCATAACCACCGGACGACCATCTCCCGGGCCACCCTCGAAGGGTGCGGGAAGTCTTCGTCCGAGCTCAAGGCTCAGCTGATTCTTTTGTAGCGGTTCCCGTTTGTTTTCTGGGAACCACACAGGGACGCGAACAACTTTTCATGCAGCGATTGGTTTGAACGTATCGTGTGTTCAAGCCACTCGGCCTATTAGTACCGGTCGACTCCACACGTTACCGCGCTTCCATCTCCGGCCTATCAACCCAATCGTCTATTGGGAGCCTTACCCCACTTACGTGGGAGGGAGAACTCATCTAAAGGAAGGCTTCCCGCTTAGATGCTTTCAGCGGTTATCCCTACCGAACGTAGCCAACCAGCCGTGCCCCGGGCGGGACAACTGGCACACCAGAGGTCCGTCCGTCCCGGTCCTCTCGTACTAGGGACAGATCCTCGCAATTCTCCTACGCGCGCAGCGGATAGGGACCGAACTGTCTCGCGACGTTCTAAACCCAGCTCGCGTGCCGCTTTAATGGGCGAACAGCCCAACCCTTGGGACCTACTCCAGCCCCAGGATGCGACGAGCCGACATCGAGGTGCCAAACCATCCCGTCGATATGGACTCTTGGGGAAGATCAGCCTGTTATCCCCGGGGTACCTTTTAGCCGTTGAGCGACACCACTTCCACACGTCGGTGCCGGATCACTAGGCCCTGCTTTCGCACCTGCTCGACCCGTCGGTCTCACAGTCAAGCTCCCTTGTGCCCTTGCACTCACCACCTGATGACCAACCAGGCTGAGGGAACCTTTGGGCGCCTCCGTTACTCTTTGGGAGGCAACCGCCCCAGTTAAACTACCCACCAGGCACTGTCCCCCACCCGGATCCACGGGTGCGGGTTAGACACTCAAAACGACCAGAGTGGTATTTCACCAGCGACTCCACCAACACTAGCGTGCCGGCTTCACAGTCTCCCACCTATCCTACACAAGACGCTCCAAGCGCCAATGCCAAGCTATAGTGAAGGTCCCGGGGTCTTTCCGTCCTGCTGCGCGAAACGAGCATCTTTACTCGTACTGCAATTTCGCCGGGCCTGTGGTTGAGACAGCGGGGAAGTCGTTACGCCATTCGTGCAGGTCGGAACTTACCCGACAAGGAATTTCGCTACCTTAGGATGGTTATAGTTACCACCGCCGTTTACCGGCGCTTAGATTCTCAGCTTCGAC
>NZ_JACJIA010000010.1:108870-391896 GCF_014138665.1 Actinomadura kijaniata | reverse complement strand
TCGACTTGCATGTGTTAAGCACGCCGCCAGCGTTCGTCCTGAGCCAGGATCAAACTCTCCATTAAGGTCTCGCAGACAACCCGGGGGCGAACCCGAGCCGCCAAACCTTCATGGGAATGAATCCCGACATGCAGCCCCGAAGGACTGCTTGCCTCAAAGAAATCCCTGTCGACTCCCGAAAGAGCCGGACGGGGCGATCAGGACCTTGCCTGATCGATAAAGGCACTGGCTTTTAACACGCTGTTGAGTTCTCAAGAAACGGACACCCACCGCGCTCAATCCGCTCGCGCGTCTCTCGCTCCGGGGCGACTCGCTTTACGTTATCAGTTCCGGCCGGTCTGTCAATTTCACCGGTCTTCCCCGATTTCACCCTTTCGGTTTCCCGTTCGGGCGATGTCTCTATTTCACCAGAACCGTCCGACTTTGCAAAATCGGGCGTTTCCGTGGAACGGAGATCCACCTACGGGCACGCGGACGCGACGAAACCGCCTCGTCGGCGTGATCGTTGGTGGGTTCCCCGGGCCGGCCGCCTCATGGGCGTCCTGCATCCCGTTGGGGACAAGGGGAGAATCTATGCACTCCCGTAGACGACGTCAAATCGACAGACCCAGGAGGTCCGCCTCAGAGCGATCGCCTGCTTGCACTCTCACTGTAGGCCAACAGCGCAGTGCTCGCGGACATTCCCGCAACTTCACCCCTCCTGCTCTTCCCGGGCTGCCGCCCGGACGGATGTCAACACAGGTTGACGCTCACCGCCTGTCAACCTACGTTGACATCATGAACGCCAGCACCCGGCCCTGTGTCGCGCTCTCCTGCGGTGTGCTCGCCGGTCCCCTCTTCACGCTCGCTCACCTCCTCGAAGCGTTCACCCGCGACGCCTACGACCCGTTGCGGCATCCGGTCAGTTCGCTCGCCCTCGGTCCCCACGGCTGGACGCAGACGCTCAACTTCCTCGTCACCGGTTCCCTGACGCTCTTGTTCGCCTTCGGGATCCGGCGGACTTCGGGGCCCGTCAGTGGGTCGTTCTGGGGGCCGTTGTTCTTCGGGGTCTGGGCCGTCGGGCTTCTGGGCGCCGGGATCTTCCTCACCGATCCGATCAACGGGTATCCGCCCGGTTCCCCCGACACCCCGCCCTCCCCACCGTTCACGGGGCGTGGCACGACGGGCTGTCGCTCATGGGGTTCGTGTCGTTGGTGGTCGCCTGCTTCGTGTTCGCCAGGCGGTTCGCGCGGGCGGGTGCTCCCGGGTGGGCGTGGGGGTCGGTTCTGTGCGGGGTCGGGTTCGCGGTGCTCATGGGGCTGGCGAACGTGGGTTTCGCCCAGGACGGGAGGTTGGAGAACATCGCCGGGCTCTTCCAGCGTCTGGCCGTCACGCTGGGCCTGGCCTGGCAGGCCCTCCTCGGGCTCTACCTGCTCCGTCACCGTCCCGAGCCACGGTCGGCACGCGTGGTTCCCGAGGGTCGTGGGAGTGCGAGGACCGAGTGATCCGGTGTGCTCCGGTCGCCGTGTTCGTACGTGCCGTCAGAGCGTGGAGAGGAACGCGGTCTCGGGGCCATGGCCACCGATGGGGAACGGGAAACGCAGGTCGGGTCCGAGTTTTTCGCCGGTGGCCAGGTCCCAGGTTCTCAGCACGCCGGCGTTCGCGACCGGCCCGGCGGTGACCGCGACGGGCCGTCCCGCCGCGACCGTGGTGACCAGTCGCCGGATCGCGCCATCGTTGTGGCCGATCTGCCGACCGCTCAGTGGGCCCCAGATGCGGACAGCCTTGCCCCAGCCGGCGGTGTGGACGTCGCCGTCCTCGGCCAGGGGGACGCCGACGCGCCGCATCGTGTGTCCAGGTCCCATAGCTCGGCGGTTCCGCAGTCGTCCTCCTCATCGGCCGTGACGGTCACGGCCGACGGCCGACCGCCCAGGGTCGGGGCGGAAAGGGAGATCGCGGGTCGGCGTCGGTCAGTGCGGGGCCGGGGCCGTGGACGTCCAGGGGCCATACCGCACGGTCTCGTCCGGTTCCGCGCGCCAGCACGACGGGCCGCCCGCCCGCCGTCGCGGTCAGGACCGGTGCCCAGCCTCCGTCGACCAGCGGTTCGCCGATCTGACGGCCGCTGCCCGAGACCGCCACCGGCCGCCGGTCCACGACCGCCACGGCGACGGCGCCGCTTCCGCCGCCGTCGGCGATGGGGGCTCCGATCGCGCGTCCCGTGGCCAGGTCGAGCACGCGGACGGTGCCGCATTCGCTGGCCGTCACCGCCAGCGGCGATCCGCCGGGGGCGCTTCCCATCGCCCGGACGGTCGAGGGGCCGGGGTCGGCGGGCCCGTCCGCCGAGCCGTCGACGGGTGTCCCGTCGGCCCAGCCGAGCGTCCAGGGGCCGGGGTCCGGTGTCTCCTCCGGCGCGAGGGCGCGAACGCCTTGGACTCTCGGGGGTGGCCGTGGCGGGCCGGTTCCTGCGCCGGCAGATGGCGCAGCTCCGCGGCGTCCGCGTCGCCGTGGCAGGTCGCCACCACAGTACTGGCGGGGGTGCCGGTCGCCCGGTCGAGCAGCGAAGTGAGCCGCACGGGCGGCGTTCGCAGGGTGGACCGGGGGTCGGTCAGCAGCGCGTCCGCCTCGTCGGGAGACCGGTACGCAGTCCTGACCGGCACCTTGGCCACGCGCCGGTCGCCTAGTCGGCCGGCTGCGTGTTGATGACCTTGCCTTGGGTGTTCGTCGCCAGGTAGCCGCCGCCGTACTCGTCGCTGAGGTAGAGCATCATGACGGGTTTGTCGCCGGCGAACGTCCAGGACGCCTTCGCGATGATGTACCGGCTGGTCGGCTTCTTCACGTTCAGTGTCTGCTCGGCCCGCTTCATCAGCTGCGGCAGCGCCTCCCAGTTGAACGCGCTGAAGTCGACCTTCGCGTTCTCGGTGATGGCGATGCTGGGGCGGCTCCGCACGGCGGCCTCCGCGCCCTTCTGGTAGGTGTAGTTGTCGAACCGGTCGGGTCGCCCCACCGCGGGCGCGTCGGCGGACGCGTGTGTCTGGTGCACCGTCATCTGGGCGAACCGCTTGCTGCCGGAAGCCTCCTGGAATCTCTTGATGATGCCGCGGATCGTGGCGGGTTCCAGCAGCGTTCCACTCTCCGGCACTCCCTTGCCGTCGGTGCGGTCGCTGTCGCCGGTCACGCGAAGTCCCGGGCGGTCGTTGGTGTCGGCGGCGTCCGACGGTGTCCTGCGCGCGGCCGCGTCCAGGACGCGGGGCAGCACGACGGCGACCGTCGTGACGAGCGTCGCGACCAGCCCGAGCGCCAGGATCGTGATCGCCACGCCGGGCATCCGCGACCGGCGGGGCCGTTCCTGCGCGGGGTGGGTGGGGTTCGGGGCGAAGCCCGGCCCCGTCCCGTGTCCTGGGACCGGCACGGGTCGGGGCCCCGACGGCGCGCCCGGCGCGGGGAACGACGGGGGCGGTGGCAGCGGCACGGACGTCGGGGTGCCGCCCGCCACCGACGCGAGCATGGCGTCGAGCTGCGCCGCCGGGGGGCGCGCCGCCGGCTCCCGGACGAGGAGGGCCCGCAGGACGGGGGCCAGGGCGTCGGCGCGCCGGGCGGGCGGGATCGGCGCGGTCATGACCGCCGCCAGCGTCGCGGCCGTGGTGGGACGACGCAGCGGGTGGGCGCCCTCCACCGCCACGTACATGAGCATCCCGAGCGACCACAGGTCGGACGCGGGGTTGCCCTCCTCGCCGTGCAGCCGCTCGGGCGCGATGTACTCGGGGGAGCCGACGAGGCCGCCGGTCGCGGTGACGCGGGAGGCGTCCTCCAGCACGGCGATGCCGAAGTCGGTGAGCACGGGGGTGCCGTCCGTCCGCAGGAGGACGTTCGCGGGCTTGACGTCGCGGTGGCAGATCCCGGCCTCGTGCGCGGCCCGCAACGCCGCGAGGACGCCGCGTCCGAGCGCGGCCCCCTCGGCCGGGGACATCGGTCCGGCCGACAGCCGCTCCTGGAGCGACCGGCCGCGGACCAGTTCCATCACCAGCCACGGGTGCGGTGTGTCCGGGGAGTCGACGATGTGGTGGATCGTCACCACGTTCGGGTGGTCGATCCGGGCGAGGGCGCGGGCCTCGCGCATCACCCGTTCGCGCATCATCCGCGCGACCCCGGGGTCGAGCCGCGCCGTGTCGACCTCGGCGAGCCGCACCTCCTTCAGCGCCACCTCGCGCTGGAGGGCGAGGTCGAAGGCGCGCCAGACCGTCCCCATCCCGCCGCTGCCGAGCCGGTCGCGCAGTTCGAAGCGCCCGTCGATCACCGTCTTCCCTGTCACGCCCGACAGCCTAGGACCACGACCTCCACCAACACGCTCATATCGCCTCAAACCCACCCGTCCCGGCGGTCCGGACCGCCGGGACGGATTCTGGGCTTCCGCGTCCTGGGCACGCCCGCGGTCACATGCGACGCGCGGGGGCGACGGCGGCGCCGACGTCACCGGGAAGAGCCGCGTCCGGGTGCGGTCCGCCCCGGCGGCGGCCTCGCCTGTTTGCGATCATGTGCGGGTCACAGGGAACCCGTCACTGGAGAACCGGAGCATGACGCACTCCGCAAGCCCGTTGGAGGTCGCCGAGAGCGAGGTGGGGGACCGCGTCGAGGAGCCGTCCGAAGACGCCTTGTTCATGATGCTCCAAGAGCTGGAGCACCCTGCCAACACGTTCCTGACCGTTCAGCCCGACCAGGCGGACCCTTCCTGGTACGCGGTAGCCTCGTTACTGGAGGACGGGCGGTTCGAGGTCGAGCGCCGCGACGTCCGGAGGCGCAGGCACCACCTGACGGTGGAGACCGACCCCTCCCAGATCGCTCGCATGCTGGTCCTCTGGCCCGCCGAATAACGGGTGACGCCGCGGCCGGTCGGGAGGGACGGCCTCTGAGCCTCGTTCCGGGCCTTGCCGTGGCCCGGGGATCCCCGTCATCGGTAGGAGGCGAAGAACTCCCGGATGTCGTTCAGGAGCAGGTCCGGGGCCTCCATCGCCGCGAAGTGGCCGCCACGGTCGAACTCCGACCAGCGCACGATGTTGTTGATCTTTTCTTCGTCCCGGCGCAGCGCGATGTCCTGGACGGTGAACAGCGCCACGGCCGTCGGCACCGGGGACTCCTCCTGCTCGCCCCAGCTCCGCGCGTCCTCGTAGTAGAGCGTGGCCGAGGAGCCCGCCGTGCCGGTCAGCCAGTAGATCGTGACGTCGGTGAGCAGCAGGTCCCGGTCGATCGCCTCGTGCGGCAGCTCCTTCGCCAGGTCGGTCATGTCCCTGATCTTGTCGACGATCCAGGCGAGCTGGCCGGCGGGCGAGTCGGTCAGGCCGTAGGCGAGGGTCTGCGGCCGGGTCGACTGGATGGCGATGTAGCCGCCCGCCTCGTTCATGAACTCGCGCATCCGCCGCACCCGGGCGCGTTCGAGGTCGGTCAGCGTCGGGTCGTCCTCCTCGGCGCTGGGGTAGGTCGTGCCGCCGTTGATGTGGACGGCGACGACGTTGTCGGGTGCGGCCAGGCCCAGCGCCCGGGTGATGCCGCTCCCGAAGTCGCCTCCCTGGGCGCCGTAGCGGTCGTAGCCGAGCCGGCGCATCAGTTCGGCCCAGGCGGCGGCGACGCGCCCGGTCGACCAGCCGGCCTCGCGGGTCGGGCCGGAGAACCCGAAGCCGGGGATCGACGGGATGACCAGGTGGAAGTCGCGGGAGAGCGGCTCGATCAGGTCGAGGAACTCCACGATCGAGCCGGGCCAGCCGTGGGTCAGGATCAGCGGCAGGGCGTCGGGCCGGTCGGAGCGGACGTGGAGGAAGTGGACGTCGTGCCCGTCGATCTCGGTGACGAACTGCGGGTGGGCGTTCAGCCTGGCCTCCCAGGCCCGCCAGTCGTAGCCGTCGGCCCAGTGGTCGGCGAGCTCCCTGAGGTAGCCGACCGGGACCCCGCGGCTCCACCCCTGACCGTCGATCTCGCTGGGCCAGCGGGTGTGCCGCAGCCGGTCGCGCAGGTCGTCCAGCTCGGCCTGCGGGATCTCGATGCGGAACGGGCGGATGGCGCTGTCGTTGCTCATGTCAGGAACGCTACGGCGCACCTAGGTCGATCACCGTCCTAGGTGTGCGGCAGGGTGGACTCCATGATGGAAACCTCGGCTCGGCTGCTGCGGCTGCTGGCGTTGCTCCAGGTCCACCGCTGGTGGTCGGGCAGGGAACTGGCGGACCGGCTCGGCGTGAGCCCGCGCACCGTCCGCCGTGACGTGGAGCGCCTGCGCGAACTCGGCTACGCCGTGGACGCCACCGCGGGCGCGGCGGGCTACCGGCTGGGACCGGGGGCCGGTATGCCGCCGCTGCTGCTGGACGACGAGGAGGCGGTGGCGGTCGCCGTGGGGTTGCGCACCGCCGCGGGCGGCACCGTGGCCGGGATCGCCGAGAGCTCGGTGCGGGCCCTGGTCAAGCTGGAGCAGGTGCTGCCGTCCCGGCTGCGGCACCGCGTCCACGCGTTGCAGACGATGACGGTCCCGATGGCCTCCGGCGGCCCGACCGTCTCCCCCGACACCCTGACGGCGGTCGCGGCGGCCTGCCGGGACCACGAGACCCTCCGGTTCGACTACCGGGCCCGGGAGGGAGACCCGAGCAGGCGGATGGCGGAGCCCTACCGTCTGGTGGCCGGCGGACGCCGCTGGTACCTGGTCGCCTACGACCTCGACCGCGCGGACTGGCGCACGTTCCGCCTGGACCGGCTCACCCTGCGCACCCCCAACGGCCCGCGGTTCATCCCCCGCGACCCGCCCCATACCGACATCGCCGGATACACCTCACACGCGGTCTCCAGCGCGCCCTACCGCTACCAGGGCCGCTTCACCGTGCACGCGCCCGCCGCCGTCGTGGCCGAGCGGGTCGCCCCGACCGCCGGCAGGATCGAGCCCGTCGACGCCCGGACCTGCACGCTGGACTGCGGCTCCGACTCCCTGGACGAGCTGGTCCTGTGGGTGGGCCTGATAGGCGTTCCCTTCACCGTGCACGGGCCGCCCGAGCTGGTCGAGCACATCCGAGCGCTCGCCGCCCGCCTGGGGGACGCGACGCCCCCGTCCCCGGGAGACGGCCCCGAGCGTGAACGGTGGAGAGAACAGCGCGCCGGGTGACGGCCGCCCGGACGACGGCGCGCCGGCCCCGTGCCCCTAGCCGAGGGAGCGGCGGTAGCGGACCTTGCTGACGAGGAAACCGTCGCTGCGGTCCTCGTCCCGGCCGCCGTCGTCCTTCCACCCCTGCCCTTCGTAGAAGGCGCGGGCGCGGCGGTTGTCCACCAGCACCCAGAGGGACGCCTCGGCGTACCCCGCCTCGGCCAGGGTCTCGACGACCCGGGTCATGAGGGCCTTGCCGGCGCCGGTCCCCCACACCTGGGGCAGCGTGTAGAGCGAGCCGATCATGCCGACCGACGAGGGGTCGTCGGCGTCGTCGGTCGGGTAGAAGTGCGAGTATCCGGCGATCGCGCCGTCGCGTTCGAGCGCCAGCATGCCCGACCGGGGCCAGTCGGTCTCGCCGAGGACCCTGTCCCAGGTGGCCTGGATGGCCGCCACGTCCAGCCCGGCGAGGTGCGATTCGGGCATCAGTCCCCGGAAGGCCGCCCGCCAGGAGGCGACCTTGACCCGCGCGAGCGCTCCGGCGTCCGCGGGGGCCGCCGGCCGGATGTGCTGTGACAACGTCCCTCCAAAGGGCGAGCGCTCAGGTGTCCGGTGAACGCTAGACCCGCCGCGCCCGAAGATCAATCGTGATTCCGGCGGCCGTCGCCGCGGCCTCGGTGTCCGGCCGGTGCCGTCGCTCGTGTCCCCGGTCTCGGGCCGCCGTTCACCAGCAGCTCAGGCGGCCCCTTGCAAGGGGGGCGACCTGGCCGGAGCTGGCCTTTGAATGGTAAAGGTTGAACTTCGTTTACGGCCGCCGCGTCGATTGGATGAGGTGGCCAACCCCCGCACACTTGGAGGTGCACTGCATGAGTTACTACCAGCCGCCCGGGCAGGGGTACGGCGGTTATTCGGCTCCGCCGCCCCAGTCTCCCCCGCCGAACCATCTGGTGTGGGCGATCCTGACGACGATCCTCTGCTGTCTGCCGGGCGGCGTCGTCTCGATCGTGTACGCGGCGCAGGTCAACTCCAAGTGGTCGGCGGGTGATTACCAGGGGGCCATGAAGGCGTCGAAGAACGCCAAGACCTGGGCGATCGTCTCGGCGGTCGTGGGGTTGGTCGGCAGCGCCATCTACCTGGTCGCCATGTTCGCCCTCAACAGCAACTCCAGCAGCTACTGACGACGGGTTCGATGGGAGACGAACGTCGGTCCGCTCCGCACGCGCCGAGCGGACCGCCGGTCGCCGTCGCGCGACGGCTGGCCGTTCCGGCGGGGGTGTTGGCGTTGGCCGTCGGGGCGGTGGCGTACGTCGGCGCGGTCGACCCGAACCAGCCCGGGCACTACCCGACGTGCCCGTTCTTGTTGTTGACGGGGTTGCAGTGCCCGGGATGCGGGTCGCTGCGGACGCTGCACGCGCTGGCGCACGGGGACGTCGGCACCGCGCTGGGACTGAACGTGCTGACCGTCGCGATGGTGCCGGTCCTCGCGTTCTTCTGGGCGCGGTGGGCGGTGGCGCGGGCGCGCGGGGTGCCCACGCGGAGGAAGGCGGGTGATCCGCGGGCGATCTGGGGGCTGTTCGCGGTCGTCGTCGTGTTCTGGGTGGTGCGGAACCTGCCGTTCGGGACGTTTCTCGCCGCCTGACCGGGAATGCCGGGCCCGGGTGCGGTACCGCGCCCGCGCATGGTCTTGATGGGGAGGCGACGATGGCGGACGAACGCGCGTTGGTGCTGGGCGGCGGAGGGGTCGCGGGCATCGCGTGGCAGACGGGCGTGCTGGCGGGGCTGGCCGCGGCGGGCGTCGAGGTGACCGACGCCGACCTGGTGGTCGGGACGTCGGCGGGCTCGACGGTCGCGGCCCAGGTGACCAGCGGGTTGCCGTGGGAGGAGCTGCTGGCGCGGCAGACCGATCCGGGCAGGCGGAGCGAGGAGCTGGTTCCGGCGGGGTCGGTGGCCGAGGCGCTGGAGCGGATGCTGACGTTGCGGTCGGAGGGGCTGGAGCCCGCGGAGGTCCGCCGGCGGGTCGGGGCGCTGGCGCTGGCGGCCGAGACGGTGCCGGAGTCCGCGCGGCGCGCGGTGATCGAGGGACGGCTGCCGGTGCGCGAGTGGCCGCGGCGGCCGCGGCTGGTGATCCCGGCGGTGGAGGCGATCTCGGGCGCCCCGGTGCTGTTCGACGCCGAGTCGGGGGTGGACCTGGTGGACGCGGTCGCGGCGAGCTGCGCGGTGCCGGGGATCTGGCCGCCGGTGACGATCGCGGACGCCCGGTACGTGGACGGCGGGCTGCGGTCGATGAACAACGCGGACCTGGCGGCGGGCCACGGGCGGGTGCTGGTGGTGGCGCCGTTCGCCGACCCGGTGCTGGAGGAGGACGTGGCCGGGCTGACCGGGGACGGCGCGCGGGTCGAGGTGGTCGCGCCGGACGAGGCGTCGGCGGCGGCGTTCGGGACCGATCCGCTGGATCCGGCGACGCGGACGCCGGCGGCCGAGGCCGGGTACGCGCAGGGGCGCGCGGAGGCCGAGCGGGTCGCGGCGCTCTGGAAGTGAGCGGCGGGCCGCCGCCTCCGGAGGGGCGGCGGCCCGCGCGGCCGGTCAGGTGGTGATCGGCTCGGTGGCGGGGGTCTCGCCGGCGTCGGCGGGCCGGTCCCGGGTGAGCACGTTGAACACCAGGTTCAGGACGATGGCGGTGAGGGCGGCGACGGTGATGCCGCCGCCGAGGACGGCCGCCAGGTCCTTGGGCAGGTTCTGGGCGAACTGCGGCACGACGGTGGGCAGGAAGCCCGCCCCGGCGCTGATGGCGACGATGAGCGCGTTGCGCTCGTCGCGCAGGTCGGCCTTGGCGAGGGTCTGGATCCCGACGACGGCGACCATGCCGAACATCGCGACGGCCGCGCCGCCGAGCACGTCGCTGGGGATGCCCGCGACGTAGGCGGCGGCCTTGGGGAACAGGCCGAGCAGGATCATGATCGCGCCGGCGGCGACCACGACGAAGCGGCTGCGGACGCCGGTGAGGCGGACCAGGCCGACGTTCTGGGCGAAGCAGGTGTAGGGGAACGAGTTCAGGGCGCCGCCGAGGAAGGTGGAGACGCCGTCGGCGCGCAGCGCGCGGGTGATGCCGTCCCGGCCGACCTCGCGGCCGACGATCTCGCCGGTGGCCTTGGCGTCGCCGATGGTCTCCACGACGGTGACCATCATGACCAGGACCATCGCGACGATCGCGCCGAGGTGGAAGGTGGGCGCGCCGTAGTGGAACGGGGTGGTGACGCCGAGCCAGTCGGCCTTGCCGACCTGGTCGAAGGTGGTGTCGCCGAGCAGCCAGGAGACCAGGGTGCCGCCGACCAGGCCGAGCAGGACCGCGATGCTGGACAGGAACGGGCGGCGCAGCCGGTACAGCGCCAGGATGAACAGCAGGGTGCCGCCCGCGTAGGCCAGGTGCTTCGGGTCGCCGAACTCGGGGGTGCCCTTGACGGCCGCGCCGCCGGCGGCGTCGGTGAGGGCGGTGGGCAGCAGGAGCAGCCCCATCATCATCAGGACGGTGCCGGTGACGACCGGCGGGAAGATCCGCAGGATGCGGCCGAGGAACGGCGCGGCCAGGAACGTCAGCAGGCCCGCGGTCATGGTGGCGCCGTAGATGGCCAGCAGGGCGGCGGTGGGGGTGGCCGCGCCCTGCCCGATGGCGATCATGGGGGCGACGGCGGTGAAGGTGACGCCCTGCACGATGGGCAGCCGGACGCCGATCCGCCAGAAGCCGAGGGCCTGGATGATGGTGGCGATGCCGCAGGTGAACAGGTCGGCGTTGATGAGGTAGACGAGCTGTTCGGGGGACAGTCCGATGCCGGAGGCGACCAGCAGGGGGACGATGACGGCGCCCGCGTAGAAGGCCAGGACGTGCTGGAAACCGTAGAGGGCGAGCTTGGGGACGGGGAGGACCTCGTCGACGGGGTGGACGTCGGGCCGGGTGCGGGGTCCCGCTTCGGACATGCCTGCCTTGCCTTCCAGGTAGGTGAATGACATGTGTGGTGCGTCGGTGGCGGGCAGGGGCGGGCGCGCCCCTGCCCTCCGGGCGGATCCAGCGGCCGCGGTGACGGATTCCGCGGGCGGGGCGGGCCGCGGGACCGGAGGATGGTCCGGCAATGGCGGCGTTTGCCCTGATCCAAGGGGTGTCACGATAACGGAGCCGCCCCGGCCGTGATCGGCCGGGGCGGCTCCGTGGACGGGCGGGTCCGGGGTCAGACCTTCGGGTTGAGGGCGGCGTGCAGCTCGGTCTTGAGCTCGTCCTTGGTGCGGGAGGACACGCCGGTGAGGCCCTGGCGTTCGGCCTGGGCGACCAGCTCCTCCTTGCTCATGGCGTCCAGGTCGCGGCCGGAGGTGGCGGCCAGCCGGGTCTTCTCGGCCTCCTCGGCCTGGTGGAACGCCTCGGCGACGCGGGCGGCCTCGTCCTCGTCGAGGGCCTGGTTGAGCTCGGGGAGGATGCTGCTCTCCTCCTCCTCCACGTGGTGGTCCACCGACTCGACGAACTTCTCCAGCCTGTCCGTGAAGTCCTCGGTGCCGGGCTCGGCGGCCTGGAGGGCGCGCAGGTGCTCCTCGGCCTCGCGGTGCTCCTCGACGCCGTGGAAGACGTCGCCCTTGTCCTCGGGGGACTTGACCGCGAGCTTGGGGTAGACCTCGGCCTCCTCGGCCTTGCCGTGGGCGACGAAGAGGATGGACATCTCGGCGAGGGTCTTCTCGTCGGGGTTCTTGCGGAGCTGGTCGAACATCCGCTCCAGGGTGCGGTGGTCGTTCTTGATGGCGGCGACGACCGCGTTGTCCGGCATGCTGCCCCCTGTTGATCATCATTGGTCGGGACAGCGATGTTCCCGTGGAGCGGGCGGGCAAACAGGCGGCGCTACCCGCGGCGGTCGGCGGCCCCGTAGGTGAGGCGGCGCAGGACCGCCTCGGCGGGGCCGCGCCGGCCCGCGCGTTCCAGGGCGTGGGCGGCGGCGACCGTCACCAGCCAGACGCCGATCGCGAACAGCGCCACCGTCGCGCTGTTGAGGTGCGCGCCGAGGCCGAGGCCCCAGGCCGCCAGGACCGGCGCGAAGATCAGCGAGTGGGTCAGGTAGGTCGACAGGGAACGCTTGCCGACCGCCGTGACCGCGGCCGTGACGGGGTGGCGGCGGGCGCGTCCGGACAGGTGGTGGGCCAGCAGCGCGAACACCGCCACGTAGCCGACGCCGCCGAACGTCCCGGTCACGTCGCGCAGCGCGGCCAGCGTGCCCTCGGCGCTGAGCGCGGCGGGCGGGACGTGCCAGATCCCGCTGTGGGCCAGGGCCATCGGCAGCGCGCCCAGCCAGCCGACCGGGACGGCGACGGCGGCGGTCCAGCGCAGCAGCCGCAGGTGCCGGTGCGGCTCCTCCAGCACGCGGCGGCGCGCCGCCCAGAACGCCAGGATCATCTGCGGCGCCGTCAGCATCAGCGGCCCGCCGACGAAGGTGACGAAGAACCCGGTGGTGGCGCGGGTGCCCATCGCGTCGAGGTAGCTCTCGGTCCCGGAGGCGTACTCCCTGGTGGAGGGCGGGTCCCCGGCGGCGGGGCCGAACGCGCCGACGTCGCCGCCGGCCAGCGCCCACAGCGGCCCGGAGTACAGCAGCACCGTGACGACCGCGGCGATCCCGGCCCACACCAGCTGCGTGCGGGGCCTGCGGCGCAGGAACAGCAGGACCAGCAGCAGGCTCGCCACGCCGTACGCGCCGACGATGTCCCCGGCCATCAGCAGCGTGGAGTGCAGCAGCCCGATGACGATCAGCCAGAAACCGCGCCGGTACAGCAGGCGGGCCGCGCGGCGCTCGCTCGTTCCGGCGGCGGTCTGGCGCAGGAACATCTGCATCATGCCGTAGCCGAACAGGAACCCGAACAGCGGGTACACCCGCATGTCCAGGGTGATGATCATGATGAGGCGGACGGCGCGGTCGAGCGCCGAGCCGTCCACCGGATGCCATCCGGAGGGCCCGTGCTCGGCCGCGTAGAGGTGGAAGGCGGTGTTCGACAGCACGATCAGCAGCAGCATCAGGCCGCGCGCCAGGTCGGGGGCCAGCGCCCGCTCCCGTGCCCGCACGCCGCCCCGCGCCACGCGTGCGGTCCGCGGGTCCCTGAGCCCGTCCGTGGTCTGGTCCATGCTCCGACGCTCTCAGGGCGGGACGCGGCCGGGCTTCGGCCGGATGGCCAGCGGGGACCGACCAAGGTCTAGGGTCGGCCGTCCAGTCGTCGACGCAGCCAGGCCAGGGCGATGTCGCCCTGGGCGCGCTGGAAGGCGCGCAGGGTCGGCAGGCCGGGCGGGGCGGGCAGCCGCGCCATGTGGACGAAGAAGCCGGTGACCGCCGCCAGGACGGCGGTGACCGCGTCGCCGTCGGCTCCGGCGGCGACGGGGTGGGCGTCGAACACCTCCTGCGGCGGCGGGCCGCCCTGCATGCGGACGCAGGGCAGGGCCAGCAGCAGGTCGAACCACGGCGGGGCCAGGCACGCCCACGGCCAGTCCACGACCACCACCCGGTCGGGGGTGAGCAGCAGGTTGTCGGCGCGGATGTCGGCGTGGGCGAGGGTGGCTCCGGCGGCGGCGGCGTCCTCCCAGGTCGCCTCGACGGCGGCGAGGCGGTCCAGGCGGCCCAGGGCCCAGGGGTCGAGGTCGTCCACCCCGGTGGAGCCCGCCAGGCGCCGCCATCCCCGGAACTGCTCGGTCCAGCGTTCGGCGGCGGTGGGCGCCTCGACGGGCGCGGGGGTCATCGTCGCCGCCAGCGCGGCCAGGGCGTCGAGCACGCGCCGCAACTCGCCGGCGTCCCACGGCTCGCGGGGCGGCCGCCCGTCGATGTCCTCGAACGCCAGCGCGACCCAGTCGCCCTGGTCGACCGCGCCGCAGAACGCGGGCACCGGCGCGGCCGGGGGAAGCGCCGCCGCCACCCGCGCCTCGGCGCGGTGCAGCTCCGGGGTCTCGGGGTTCGGCTCGGCCCCGGCCGCCTTGACGAAAGCGCGCCGCCCGTCGGCCAGCCGCAGCCGCGCGGCGACCCCCGGCGAGAACCCGCCCGGCTGGGTGACGGCCTCGGCGACCCGGCCGCCGAGCAGGTCCTCGACCGCGCGCCGGAGGCGTTCGGGCGCCTCCCACCAGCTCATCCGCGCACCGGCGGCGGGCGGGGCGATGTTCTCCCCGGTCATGCGTGCCTCCTCCCCGGACGGGTAGGCCGACCAGCATGACCACCAAGGGCACGCTGTTCAAGACGTTTTCCGTGACGGCGGCCGCCGCCGCGCTCGGCGCCGTCTCCACCGACCCGCGCTCCACCTGGTACCTGCGCCTGGACAAGCCGCCGTGGCAGCCGCCGCCGACGGCGTTCCCGCTGGTGTGGACGCCGCTGTACGCGTCGCTGGCGTACGCGGGCGCGCGGGCCCTGGACAGCGCCGACGGCGCGGAGCGGCGCGGGCTGCGCCGGGCGCTCGGCTGGAACCTGGCGCTCAACGCCGCGTGGACGCCGCTGTTCTTCGCCGCCAGGCGCCCGCGCGCGGCGCTCGCCGAGATCGCGGCGCTGAACGCCGCCAACCTGCTGCTGGCCCGCCGCGCCTGGCGCGCCGACCGCCGCGCGGGGCTCCTGCTGATGCCCTACCTGGGGTGGACGGCGTTCGCGACGGCCCTCAACACCGCGATCGTGCGCCGCAACCCCTGACCTCAGGTCACCGGAACGATCTCGGCCCGCACCAGCGCGCCGTCGGCGACGTCGAGCAGCCCGACCGTGCCGTGGGGCTGGCGGCGGCGGTCGGTGGGCGATCCGGGGTTGAAGATCCGCAAATGCTCGTCGTGCTCGTCGAGCGGGATGTGGGAGTGGCCGAACACCACCAGGTCCGCGCCGGGGAACCAGCGCCGCATCCGCCCGAGCCTCCCCTTGGCCTGCCCGCTGTCGTGCACCATCGCGACCCTGAGCCCGGCGAGCTCCAGTTCGAGGCGCTCGGGCGCGCCCCACCCGGCGACGTCGGGGCCGTCGTTGTTGCCGAGGACGGCGTGGACGGGCGCGTACTGGGCGAGCTCGTCCAGCACGCCGGCGGTGCAGACGTCCCCGGCGTGCAGGATCACGTCCGCGCCCCGCAGATGCTCGGCGACCCGGGGCGGGCACGCCCTCCACCGCCGGGGCGCATGGGTGTCGGACAACACGACGACTCTCACGCCGACCATTGTCCCGCGGGTGGGGTGCCCTAACCCTGGGGAGGGGTGAGGATCCCGGTGGTGGGGCCGAGGGTCGTGATGCGGCCGAGGTCACCTCGTCGCAGACCAGCACGCCGGGGTCGGCACATCGGCGCCGGCCTGCGGCGCGCCGCAAAACCCGTCGCCGCCGGGGGGCCGCCCTCCGTACCTTGACGCCATGAACCCCAACGACGCCATGAACGCGGACGTTCCGGCCTGGGCGCGCGGCGTCACGCGCGTGGCGGTCCTGACCGGCGCGGGCGTGTCCACCGACTCCGGCATCCCCGACTACCGGGGACCGGAGGGCCTCTGGACGAAGGACCCGTCGCTGGCCGGGCTGTTCACCCGCGAGCACTTCCTCGCCGACGCCGAGGGGCGGCGGCGCTTCTGGCGGATCTACGCCGGGATGCGCCGCGACGGCGTGCGGCCGAACGTCGCGCACGAGGCGCTGGCCAGGCTGGACGCGTCCGGCGTCGCCGTGCGCGTGCTCACCCAGAACATCGACGGCCTGCACCAGAAGGCGGGACTGGCCGCGCGCAAGGTGCTGGAACTGCACGGCAACATGGCCGAGGCCGAATGCACGCGCTGCCACGTCAAGGAGCCGATCGGCGCGGTGTTCGACCGGATGGCGGCCGGGGAGGACGATCCGGCGTGCCGGTCGTGCGGCGCCGTGGTGCAGCCGTCGATCGTGATGTTCGGGCAGTTCCTCGACCCGGACGTGCTGTCGCACGCGGCCGCCATCGCGCGGGCCGGCGGCCTCTTCCTGGCGGTCGGCAGCTCGCTGACCGTGGAACCCGCCGCCGGGCTGTGCGCGGTGGCGGTGGAGAGCGGCGCGACCCTCGTCATCGTCAACCGCGACCCGACCCCCTACGACCACCTGGCCGCCGAGGTCGTGCGGGAGCCGGTCGGCGTCGCGCTGCCCCGCATCTGCGACGCCATCATTTGCGACCGAAAAGCCGGATCTATAGGCGGGACATAAACATCGTCGGCGGAAGTGAAGAACATCACAATTGGCGAAGTCCCGCCGGAGCCGTCCGGCTGTCGCGTCCGCACCAACGAGGGTCCGGAATCCGCTACGGTCAAGGTCGCCGCGTCGGCAACGGAAGGAAGACACCACACACATGGCCGAGAAGGTCATTCGCGTAGACGACATCGACGGCTCCGAGGGAAGCGACGTCTCCAAGCGGGACTTCGACGTTCTCGGGCGGACGTTCACGATCGACCTGAGCGACGACAACCACAAGCGTCTGGTCGAGACGCTGGAGACGCTCAACCTGTTCGTCGAGCACGCCACCGAGGTCAAGGCCGCCCGGAAGGGCCGCAAGTCGACCAGCGCCGTCAAGCTCAAGGGCTACACCAACGCCGACGTCCGCGAATGGGCGATGAGCAACGACATCGAAGTCACCGAACGTGGCAAGATCTCCGATGAGGTCTATGCTGCATTCATCGAGGCTCACCCGGACGCGAAGCCGGACGCATAGCAAAGAGGTCCCCGCATGGCACAGAAGGTCGAAGTCCTTCTCGTCGACGACATCGACGGCGGAGAGGCGGACGAGACGGTCAGCTTCTCCCTCGATGGAATCACTTACGAGATCGATCTGAGCAAGGAGAACGCCGCCAAGCTCCGCAAGGAGTTCGAGCCGTTCGTCGCGCACGCCCGCAAGGCCCGCAAGGTCGGGGCCCGTCCCGGACGCGGCACGACCCGCACCGCCGGCACCCGCGAGCGCTCGGCCGAGATCCGCGAATGGGCGAAGTCCCAGGGGATCAAGGTCAACGAGCGGGGCCGCATTCCGCGCGACGTGATCGAGAAGTACGAGGCCGCCCACTAGACCGGGTGCGCGCCGCTTCCCGAGGGGCCGGGTGATTCGTTCACCCGGCCCCTTTGCGTGCGTATCGGACCGTGCCGCCGCGGGGCCATTGGTAGATCATTTGTCAGGGATTCCGGTAAGGCCGGCCGGCCGGGACCGGGAAAGGCCCGCCCCGCCGGGCGTCCCGATCTCCGGCCTCCGTTCCGGCGGGGCCGGGGAATGCCGGCCGCCCTGTCAAGGCACGGCATTCCTGTGTTTCCCGCCGGCGGCCCCGGAATGGCCGCCCCGGTCAACGGGCCGAGGCGGGCACCCGTTCGGTGATGGTGACGCCCGGCGTGACGCCGGAGACGCCGAATTGGAAGTTGCGCTCCACCTCGGCGATCTCGGCGGCGTTCGGATTGGGGTTACGGCACGAGGTTCCGGCGCTGGCGCCCGACATCAGATCCGAGCAAAGGCCGGTACGGCGGTCGGGAAGGCCGAGGATGTGCCCGAGTTCGTGGCTGGCGATACGCAGCGCGTAATGGCCCTGCGCGGTGGCCTGGCGGCCCATCCACACCCTTCCGCGGCCCAGCCCGGCGGGCTGGGCGCGGGGCCATCCGTTGTCGGCGTACACCACGACGTCGGCGGGCGTTCCGGCGACGAACCGCACGTTGCGGACGTGCTGGTTCCAGATCTGCGCGCCCTGGTCCACGACCGTGCGGAACTCGGCGGCGCGGCTGGCGTCGTACCGGATCACGCGCACCGCGGCGGGCGCGGCCTGCGAGCGTTCGCCGGACGGCGCGGACGGCGCGGACGGCGCGGCCTGGGCGGGGGCGGTCATCACCCCGGTGGCCAGGGCGGCGCCCAGCAGCGCGCCGCCCAGTGTTCTCGACAGCCTGGATACGTGCATGGGGGACCTCCGGTGTTCGGCGGGGAGGCGTCCGCCGCCAGGGCCGAGGCGGCGGACGCCGAGCGGGGTGGGAGCCGGATCAGCGGGCGGACGCGCCGCTACCGATGATCTGCTGGATGCGCGTGCGGTAGGCGGTTACGTCGCCGTAGATCGCCGGGGAGACCGCGCACGTCCCGGCCGTTCCGCGGCTGGTCGCGCCGACCAGTTGCCACGCGCCGGGCCCGCCGATCAGGGCCGGGCCGCCGGAGTCGCCGTAGCAGGCGCCCCGGCCGCCGCCGCCCTGGATGCACAGCTCGGTCGCGGCGCTGATGCCCGAGCAGGAGGAGTCGCTGATGATGCGGGTGTCGAGCTGGCGCAGCCCGACCGGCGCGGGACCGCAGCCGCGCGTCGAGCACGTCTGGCCCCAGCCCAGCAGCCGGGTGGCCGAGCCGACCGGCGCGCTGGTCGCGATCTGGATGGGACCGGTGGTGATGGGGCTGGCCAGGCGCAGCAGCGCCACGTCGCTGCCGACGACCTGCCGGGCGGCGACGCGGGCGACCTGGCCGCCGGAGGTGCGGTTGGTGGTGCCGACGCGGACCTGGTACGGCGTCCCGCAGTGCGCGGCGGTGACGACCCAGGTCGGCGAGACCAGCGAGCCGCCGCAGGTGTGGCTGCCCGAGGCGCTCTGCAGCGACGCCATGAACGAGTACGTCTCGGTCGCGGGCACCCCGCCCACGATCTTCGGGCTGGGCGGCGGGGTCGGCTCGGCGTTGGCCACGGAGGTGCCCGCGAGCGTGACGACGGCGGCGGGCAGGACGGCCAGCAGATGACGTTTCCTCACGAGGGGGTGTCCCTTCACTGAAGCGGGGGTGAAACGTGCTGACCGCAGGGCCCTGTCGGTCTGTCGGTCCCGGCGCCTCGGTGGGTGCGGCCGGGATCGATGGACCGACTATCGACCGTTGGGACGGAATTGGCCACCTTTGGGCAGTGCCGAGGCCCGATCCTGATGGACCAACAGAAGGCCGCCGCCCCGGTCCACCTGCGAGGACGGAAGGCGGCGTGAGCCGAACTTGAAGGTCGTCAGTTTTTCGGAAGCTTCCCGAACGTCATCGAAGAGCGGCCGCCCGGCCCTGGGAACGCCGAAGGCCGGCTCCGTCTTCCGGAACCGGCCTTGTGATCCGCTTCGGGGTTCGGGGGTCGCCCCCCGAAAAACACTGCGGGCCACCGGGAAGGCGCGAAGCGCCGACCATGATGGCCCGCCACGTGGGCGATACTGGGTTCGAACCAGTGACCTCTTCGGTGTGAACGAAGCGCTCTCCCACTGAGCTAATCGCCCTCGGTCCGTCTTCCCGCCCCTGCGGGGGCGTTCCGACAGGAAAACTTTAGCGCATCCCGGGGCGTCCTCGTGCCGCCCGGCAAGCGCACTGGTCAGGGCCCCGGGAACGCCGAAGGCCGGTCCCGTCTTCCGGAACCGGCCTTGTGATCCGCTTCGGGGTTCGGGGGTCGCCCCCCGAAAAACACTGCGGGCCACCGGGAAGGCGCGAAGCGCCGACCACGGTGGCCCGCCACGTGGGCGATACTGGGTTCGAACCAGTGACCTCTTCGGTGTGAACGAAGCGCTCTCCCACTGAGCTAATCGCCCTCGGTCCGTCCTCCCGCCCCTGCGGGGGCGTTCCGACAGGAAGACTTTAGCGCATGACGTGAGCGGTTCGCGCAGGGAAAAACGGTCAGCGCGGGGCCGCGTGCGCGGGGGTGGCGGTGCGGCCGCCGGGGTGGCGGTGCCGCCAGATGACGAACACGACGGTGGAGACCAGCGCCCACGCCCCCAGGGTGAGGAACGGCGTCGCGTGCTGGTGCCCCTGGAAGTAGAGGGCGGTGTGCTGGGCGCTGACCGAGGCGCCGGGCGGCAGCCAGCGGCCGATCTCGCCGAGCGGGGACGGCAGCAGGGGCCAGGAGACCGCGCCGCCGGAGGAGGGGTTGCCGACCAGGACCATCAGGCCCCAGGTGGGCAGCATCGCCCAGCGTCCGACGAGGGTGTTGAACATGGTGAAGACCATGCCGCTGGTGAACATGGTGAGCGCCAGGATGGACCAGGACTCGGGCACCGGCAGTCTCAGCACGCCGAGCAGCCCGTCCACGACGGCGACGATGGCCCAGGAGCCGAGGGCGGCGTAGGCGGCGGTGAACGCGACGCGTTCGGCGGGTCTGAGGGCCTTGGCGTGCACGCTGAGCTGGATCGCGCCGACGAACCCGATGATCACGGCGGCCAGCGAGATGTAGAAGATCGCCAGGCCCTGCGGGTCGGTCGGCTGGAGCGGCCGGACGTCGCGGACCCGGACGGCGGGGTCGGCGTGCCGGGCGGTCTGGGTGAGCAGGCGGGCCACCGAGGCCCCGGCGGCGCCGGCGACGTCCACCTCCGAGCCGTCGAAGACCGCGAAGACGGTCTGCTCCTCGACGCCGCGCAGGGCGGCGGCGCGGTCGGGGTAGCGGTGGACGACCAGGCTGGCGCCCAGTTCGCGGCGCATGGCCGCCGGCAGGCGCTGCGGCGGGTCGCCGGTGACCGCGACCGGGATGCGGTGCGGGCCGGGGTTCGCCATGGCGTAGGTGTAGGTACCGGCGAACAGCCCGGCGGCAGCGGCCAGGATGAGCGTCAGCACCACCGCCGGGACGAACGGCGACCCGCGGAACGCCGCCCAGTGCTCCCGCGGGGTGCGGCGCCGGGCGTGGGGATGTCTCCGCGGGTCATCGCGCATTCCCTCACGTTAGGTGACGGTGCGCTCACTCACTTCCAGGGGGTCCAGTCCTGGATGTCCCAGGGGAGTTTGAAGTCGTAGACCATCAGGTAGGCCACGACCGCCGCGCCGACCAGGATGCCGACGACGACGCCGAGGATGGCGTTGCGGCGCTTGGCCTTGGGGTCGAGGGCCTTCTCCTTGGCGCGTTCGGCGGCCTTCTTGGCGTGGTGCAGGGCGCGCTGGGCCCAGGCGAACTCGGTCGCCAGGATCGCCAGGCCGACGACGATGCCGAGGATGCCGGGGCCGGGGGCCACCATCATGACCAGGCCGCCGATCAGGACGGTCACGCCGACGGTGAAGACCCCGATCCGCCAGGTGGTGTTCAGCAGCGGGTTGCGCCGCACGTACTCGCGGAAGCGTCCCAGCCGACCGTGCGCGGGCAGTTGGTCCACCGGCGGGGGCGGTGCTTCCTTTTCATGCTCTGTCGCCACGGAAATCACCCTACGCCAGAGTGGTGTGGAGAACGTGCGAGAGGCCCGTTTTCTGCGGGCAATAGGAGCACTCCGATCTTCACACAGAAGGGGTGGCGGTGTCCCGGAGACTTCTTGATCGGCCCCGCCGTGTTGGGGGAAATGACCTTGTTTGCCCAGGTCAGGGGGCGCTTTCTTGCGAGTGAGATAGATCACACTCGGGGGTGGCGGCGGAATGTTCCCACATCTCGCACCAGTTACGCGTCATAGATCGCGGGGACATCCGTGGGAGGGAGTGAAGCACCTGCCCGGAACGCCCGCGAGTTCGCGGGACCGACGTCAGAAGGAATGGCCATGAACAGCAGCACGACCGTCTCAGCCGAGCTTGGCCTCCGCCTCGTCGTCCCCGACCGCACGACCGTCCCCCTGCTCGCAGGCCTGGAGTACGCGGCCGACGACCCGTACGCCATCCGCATGGCCTTCTACGTCGGTGACGACGAGCCGGTGGAGTGGATCTTCGCTCGCGAACTTCTCACGGTCGGCATCGTGCGCAGGGTCGGGGACGGTGACGTGGAGGTCTGGCCCGCGGAGGACGATGACGACACCCTGAACATCGCGCTGTCCTCCCCGTTCGGGGACGCGCTGTTCGAGGCGCCCCTGTCGCCGCTGGCCGAGTTCCTGCACCGCACCTACCAGGCGGTGCCGGCCGGCCAGGAGACCGAGTTCATCGACATCGACGCCGAGCTGGAGCACCTGCTCTGGTCCTCCTGACCCCCGGCGTCCCGACCCCTGGCGTCCGCACCGGTGCTCACTCCGACAACCGGGCGATGTGCCGCATCTTGTTCATCGCGTCCAGCGCCGCCACCTTGTAGGACTCGGCCAGCGTCGGGTAGTTGAACACGGCGTTGACCAGGTAGTCCACGGTCCCCCCGCAGCCCATGACGGTCTGCCCGATGTGCACCAGTTCGGTGGCCCCCGTCCCGAACACGTGCACGCCGAGCAGGGACCGGTCCTCCGGCGACACCAGCAGTTTCAGCATCCCGTAGGAGTCGCCGATGATCTGGCCGCGGGCCAGCTCCCGGTAGCGGGAGACGCCGACCTCGAACGGCACCTTGGCCTCGGTCAGCTCGTCCTCGGTGCGCCCGACGAAGCTGATCTCGGGGATCGTGTAGATCCCGATGGGCTGGAGCTCGTGCATGCCCCACACCGGGTCGCCGCAGGCGTGGTGGGCGGCCAGCCGTCCCTGCTCCATGGAGGTGGCGGCCAGCGCGGGGAAGCCGATCACGTCGCCGACGGCGTAGATGTGCGGGACCTCGGTGCGGTAGTACTCGTCCACCTGGATCCGGCCGCGCGGGTCGGCGGCGAGCCCGGCGGCCTCCAGGTGGAGGTCGTCGGTCATCCCCTGCCGTCCGGCCGAGTACATGACGGTGTCGGCGGGGATGCGCTTGCCGCTCTCCAGCACGGTGATCGCGCCGCGCGAGGTGCGTTCCACGGCGGCGACGGTCTCCCGGAACCGGAAGGTGACCGCCAGGTCGCGCAGGTGGTACTTGAGCGCCTCGACGATCTCCAGGTCGCAGAACTCCAGCATCCGCTCGCGCCGCTCCACCACGGTGACCTTGGTGCCGAGGGCGGCGAACATCGAGGCGTACTCGATGCCGATCACCCCGGCGCCGACCACCACCATCGTGTCGGGGACGCGGTCCAGGTGCAGGATGCCGTCGGAGTCGATCACCGTGCGCTCGTCGAAGGCGACCGAGTCGGGGCGGGCCGGACGGGTCCCGGTCGCGATCACGACGCGGTCGGCGGTGACCTTGTGCTCGCGGCCGTCCTCGCCGGTCACCCCGATCTGGTCGGGGGCCAGGAAGCGGCCGGTGCCGGGCAGGACGGTGACGTGGTTGCGGGCCAGCTGGCTGCGGATCACGTCGACCTCGCGGCCGATCACGTGCTGGGTGCGCATCCCGAGGTCGGCGACCGTGATCTCCTCCTTGACCCGGTAGCTCTGCCCGTACAGCTCGCGCTGGTTGAGCCCGGTGAGGTACAGCACCGCCTCGCGCAGCGTCTTGGACGGGATCGTGCCGGTGTTGATGCACACGCCGCCGATCATGGTGCGGCGGTCCACGATGGCCACCCGGCGGCCGAGCTTGGCGGCGGCGATGGCCGCGCGCTGCCCGCCGGGGCCCGAGCCCAGGACGAGCACGTCGAAGTCGCTCACGTTCCCCAGTGTGACCCGTGGGGGTCGTCCGCATAAGGGCTCGTCCGGAACGTCCTAGCAAAGGGCCTATGCCGGACAGATCCCGTGCAGCATCGCGTCCAGGCCCGCCTTCACCCGGTCCAGGTCCATGCCGAGGACGCGCCGCTGGTACAGGAACAGGTTGGCGGCCAGCGGCGCCAGCAGGGCGTCGGCGAGGTAGACCGCGTCGGCGCCGGGGCGGTGCCGGGCGACCAGCATCGCCAGGTGCATGCGGTAGAGGGCGTAGGAGCCGTCGTTGAAGCGCGCGTAGGCCGAGTCGGTCTCGGCCGCCAGCAGCAGGTCGGCCTGCTCCTCGGTGCGGTCGGCCAGCGCGTGCAGGAACGCCCGCAGCCGCTCGGCCGGGGCGGCGCCGGGGCCCAGCGGCGGCGGCCCGGCGAGGAAGTCCCGCTGGAACTCCCGCTCCCGGTCGTCGATCACCGCGTAGACCAGGCTCGCGCGGTCCCGGAAGCGCCGGTACACGGTGCCGACGCCGACGCCCGCCGCCCGCGCCACCTCGTCCATCGACAGCGCGTCGGCGCCGCGCGTGGCGATCATCTCGGCGGCGGCGGCCAGGATGCGGCGGCGGTTGCGCACGGCGTCGGCGCGTTCGGCCGGTGGCCCCCCGGCGATCGGCAGGACGCGGCGCCCGCCGGGCGGGTCGCTCACCGGTGCGTTCACGCGCCCAGCCTAGCGAAACGGAACCTTCTCCCTTTCCCCCTTGCCATTCGGAGAGTTCTCCGCTTAGCCTCGCCCCAGGAGTAAAACGGAAACTTCTCCGCTTATCTCGGGAGTGTGGATGGCAGAGCTGGAGGGCAAGACCGCCCTGGTCACCGGCGGCAGCAGGGGCATCGGGGCGGCGATCGCGCTGCGCCTGGCGCGCGACGGCGCGGACGTCGCGCTGACCTACGTGTCGGCCGCCGACCGGGCCGCCGCCGTCGTCGCGGAGATCGAACGCCGGGGCCGCCGGGCCCTGGCGATCCGGGCCGACTCCGCCGACCCCGGCGCGGTCACCGCCGCGGTCGAGCGGACGGCGGCCGAGCTCGGCGGGCTCGACATCCTGGTCAACAACGCCGGGATCGCCCCCTACGGCCCGCTGGAGGACGCCCGGCTGGAGGACCTGGACCGGGCGCTGGCGATCCATGTGCGGGCGGCGTTCGCGGCCGCCCAGGCCGCCGCCCGCCACCTGCCGCCCGGCGGGCGGATCATCAGCATCGGCAGCAGCCTGGTCGAACGCGTCCCCGATCCGGGCTGGACGCTGTACGCCACCAGCAAGGCGGCGCTGGTCGGGCTCACCCGGGGGCTGGCCCGCGACCTCGGCCCGCGCGGCATCACCGCCGTCCTCGTCCACCCCGGCTCCACCGACACCGACATGAACCCCGCCGACGCGCCCGAGGCCGAGGCCGAACGGCGGCACACCGCGCTCGGCCGCTACGCCGATCCGGGCGACGTCGCCGCCACGGTCGCGCATCTGGCCGGTCCCGGCGGCGCCTACGTCACGGGCGCGTCGATCCTGGTGGACGGGGGTGTCGCGGCGTGAGGACGGCATGGATCCTGCTGGTGGTGGCGGCCCTGCTGGAGCTGGTCTGGGCGACCGCGCTCAAGCAGTCCCACGGCCTCACCCGGCCATGGCCGACGGCGATCGGCCTGGCGGTGGCGCTGGTCAGCGTCGTGGTGCTGTCGGTGTCGCTGCGGGAGCTGCCGGTCGGCACGGCCTACGCGGTGTGGGTCGGGCTCGGCTCGGTGGGCGTGGCGGTGGCGGGGATCCTGGCGCTGGGCGAGAGCGCCTCGCCCGGACGGCTGGCGTGCATGGCGCTGATCCTCGCGGGGGTCGTCGGGCTGCGCGCGGTCGAGGGCTGAGCGTTCTTTAGATCGTGGGGAACGGGGCAGATCCCTGAGCATGAGCATGCTGGGCATCGACTTCGGCGGATCGGGGATCAAGGGCGCACCGGTCGATCCGGGGACCGGGGAGTTCATGGCGGAACGGCTGCGGATCGACACCCCGCAGCCCGCGTCGCCGCGGGCCGTGGCGCCGGTGCTGGCGGAGATCGCCGGGCACTTCGGCGGGGACGGGCCGATCGGGGTGACCTATCCGGGCGTCGTCGTCGACGGGGTGACGCTGTCGGCCGCCAACGTCGACAAGGAGTGGATCGGCACCGACGCCGAGGCGCTGTTCGCCGAGGCGACCGGGCGGCCGGTGACCGTGCTGAACGACGCCGACGCCGCCGGGATCGCCGAGATGCGCCTGGGCGCCGGGCGCGGCCGCACCGGCACGGTCGTGGTGCTGACACTGGGCACCGGGATCGGCAGCGCCCTGTTCACCGACGGGGTGCTGGTGCGCAACACCGAGTTCGGGCACCTGGAGCTGCGCGGCGAGGAGGCCGAGGCGCGGGCGGCGGCGCGGGTCCGCAAGGAGCAGGACCTGACCTGGGAGGAGTGGGCGCACCGGCTCAACGCGTACCTGGCGCACCTGGAGATGCTGCTGTCCCCCAAGCTGGTCATCCTGGGCGGCGGGGTGAGCCGCAAGGCCGACCGGTTCGTGCCGCTGCTGGAGGGGCTGCGGACCGAGGTCGTCCCGGCCGCGCTGCACAACCACGCCGGGATCGTGGGCGCGGCGATGGCCGCCGACGCCGCCCACACCGCCGTCACCGAGGTCAGGCCCGCAGGCGCATGGTGACGATCTCCCACGGGAGCATCGGCAGCCGCACCGCGCCGTCGGCCACCGCCAGGTCCTCGCCGGGCCGCCCGAGCAGGTCGGTGCGCACGGCCCGGCCGAACGCGCCGCTCAGCACCGCCACGGTCGGCTCGGGCGTCTCGGCGACCAGGCGCACCTCGGTCCAGCCGTCGCGGTCGCGCAGGGCCGACAGCACCACGCCGGCCCCGGAGACGGCCAGGCCGGCGCGGGCGGGCGGCAGCGCCCCGCCGGCGGGCCCGTACCCCTCGGCGGTCAGCGGTTCGTGCCGGTACTCCTCGGCGGCCGCGAGCACCTCCTCGCCCGGCCGGTCGCCCGCGTAGGGCAGGACCGCCAGGCTGAAGGCGTGCTCGCCCCGGCACTGCGCCCGCGGCGTGGGGAGCTGGGGACCGGCGGGCTGGTCGCGGTGGGCGTTGCGGTCGCGCGACAGGTAGCCGACCGAGCGCAGCAGCGTCACCGCCAGCTCGTCGTCGACGATCTCGTACTCGGCCGGGTGCTCCAGCAGCGCCGCCAGGCCGCCCGCCGCGACGAAACCGGAGGCGGGGAAGGTGGGGACCGGGCGTTCCCCGAACCCGCCCTCGGCGGTCAGCCCGCGTTCGACGACCGCGAACTGGCCCTCGGCGAACGACGAGCCCGCCCGGCGCGGCAGCGGCAGGTGCAGCCGCACCCGGTGGTCGGCGCAGCGGTTGTCGAACGCGACGCCCAGCCGCAGGAACGGCTCCCCCGCCCGCAGCTCCACGCGGGTGACGACGGCCGTCCGCTCGGTCGCCTCCGAACGCGCGCCGCGCGCCGCGTCCCCGGCGGCGGGCCAGCGGTAGGTCCGCACCACGTCGAACGCCGCCACCAGGGGCCCCGTCCACACCGGCCCCATCCGGACCGTTTCGGGGACGTCGACCAGCAGGTCGCGGGCGGGTGGGGCGTGGTTGTAGGTGTCGCCGAGGTCGCCGCCGTCCACCAGCCGCGCCAGCCCCTCGGCCGCTCGCCCGTCGGGCGTGCGGAGGGTGAGGGTGCCGTCGTCGCGGATCTCGACGCGCAACAGGCCGTTGTCCAGCGCGCGCCCCTCGACGCGGACGGGCGCGTCAACCGGCGCCACGTCCCCCACGACGCCGCCCACAGCGCTCCCCGCGCCACTCCCCGCGACGCTGCCCACGGTGCCGCTTGCGGTGCCGCTCGGAGCGCCGCTCGGAGTGCTTCTCGTGATGGGGCGTACGGCGGTGAGGCCCAGGGGTGGGATCTCCACCAGGGCCGCGACGGTGTGCCGGGGCTCGGCGATGATCCGGACCCGCCACTCCCCCTCCGCGTCGCCGAGGGCGGCGCGCACGTCGGCGATGTCGAACGGCGTGTCCGCGTGCCGCGCGACCTGGAACGTCAGCGTCCCCTCCGCCACCGACCACAGCCTCACCCGCTGCCCGAACAGCACCCGCCCGTAGACGCGTTCCAGGACCAGCGGCAGGTCGGCGGCCGGGTGCACCGCGTCGTCCAGCACGGTCGGCGCCGACTCCAGGACCTGCGTGGCCAGCAGCCGTCCCGCCGGGTCCTCCAGGGTGACCGGGGCGTCGCCGGGGACGTCCAGCACGACCAGCGCGGTGCGGCGGCGCGGGGTCGGGTTGAAGACCAGGTGGCCGCCGGCGGGCACGGCGGCGGCCGGGCCGGAGGTGACCAGGTCGCACACGGCGCGGCCGAGCTGCTCGGCCTCGGCGGCGCGGGCGGCGACCTGTTCGGCGGTCTCGTCGCTGCCGCAGCCGGTCACCGAGTCGTGGCAGCTCACCTCGACGATGCGCCGCCAGGCCATGTCCAGGAACCGGCGCGCCGACTCCGGCCACCACAGCGCGTCCAGGGGCTCGGCGTAGCGGGCGGTGAGGCGTTCGGCGCGGCCCATGGCCTGCTTGAGCGGGACGCGCGCCGACAGCACCCCCGGCAGGATGTTGGCGCGGGCGTGGGAGCGCAGCTCGCCGCGCACGCGGGTCAGCCCGGTCGCGTCGGCGGGCTCGCCGGCGAGGAACCCGGCGAGGGTGTCCAGCCGCACCGGCAGCCCGGCCCCGGCGAGCCGGTCGGCCAGGTCGGGGACGGGCGCGGCGTGGTCGGACCCGTACATCGCCAGCAGCGGGCCGCCCTCGGGGCGCCAGGCGCGCATGCGCTCGGCCAGGTCGGCGGCGCGGCGCGGCAGCAGCGCGGGGTCCTCCAGCAGGGAGGCGGCGTTGCCGTAGCCGCCCTCGGGCAGGTACTGGGCGCGCACCACGCTGCCGTCCGGGGCCTCCCACGCGAACGCCGAGGCCGTCACGGCGGCGGGCACGCCCCGCCACACGCAGGCGTGCGCGATCCCGGCGCGCCGCAGGATCTGCGGCATCTGCGCGCAGTGCCCGAACTGGTCGGGCAGGTAGCCGACCATCATCGCCGCGCCCAGCGCGTTCGCGCGGGCGACGCCGAGTTCGAGGTTGCGGACGATGGTCTCGCCCGAGCACAGGAACTCGTCGTGCAGGATCTGCCACGGCCCGACCGCCAGGCGGCCCTCCCGCACCAGGGCGGCGACGCGGTCGCGGCGCTCGGGGCGGATCTCCAGGTAGTCGTCCACGGCGGCCGTCTGGCCGTCGAGGGTGAAGTGCCAGCGCGGGTCGCGCTCCATCCGGTCCAGGACCTCGTCCAGCAGCGCGACCAGCCGCAGCCGGAACCGCTGGAACGGCAGGTACCACTCGCGGTCCCAGTGCGTGTGCGGGACGACGACCAGCGGCCCCGGCGCGGGGTCGGTCAGCCGCATAGCGCGATCACCTCGTTCCGGTCGGTCTCCAGGTGGTGCATGCCGGGCCCGGCGGGGAACCGGACGCGGTCGCCGCGCACGACGCGCCGCCGCCCGTCCGGCCCGATCAGCACGGTCCCGTCGGCGTCCAGCGCGAGCAGCTCGTCGCCGAGCCGCAGCAGCACCGGCGCGTCGCGGCCGGCGGAGACCGCGGTGCGCCCGGCCCGCAGCGCGCCCATCACGTCGGCGTCGCCCTCGGAGCGTTCGGCCAGCATCCAGGTGGTGGGCTCGCCGAGCCGCTGGAACTGGTCGGGTGCGTGCCAGTCGCTGCCGCCGAGCGGCACGACGCCGGGCCGCCACAGCTGCGCCCAGGCCAGCGGCGCGCCCCAGGTGCGGTCCCACCAGGAGGCGTGCCAGATCTCGGCGTGCCGGGGGCGTCCGTCCCCGGGCAGGGGGTGCCGCCAGGCGCAGTCGCCGCTGAGCGGATGGTTGATCGACATGACGCCGCCGCGCGCGGCGGCGTGCGCGGCCCACTCGGCGGCGGGGCGGCGGAAGTCGATCCAGCCGACGTCGCCGAACACGTTGGCGTGGCCGAGGTCGGTGGTGACCTCCTGGCCCGGCACCAGCGCCACGCCCATGCGGGCGCCGGCGGCGGGCAGCCCGGGGTGGTGGCTGACGGTGTTGTGGTCGGTGACGGCCAGGTAGTCCAGGCCGCGCCGGACCGCGAGGGCGGCCAGCTCGGGGACGGTCATCTTCCCGTCGCTGTGCACGGTGTGGGAGTGCAGGTCCCCGGCCAGCCAGCGCGTCCCGGACGGGGCGGGCAGGTCGCGGCGGGGCGGGCGCTCCGGCGGCGGCAGCGGCGGGTCCTCGGGCGGGGCGGGCGCGGTGCCGGACAGCTCGACGGTGACGGCGTAGGGGACCCCGTCGGGCGGGATGCGGTGCAGGCCGAGCCAGACGTGCCACTCCCCCGGTTCGAGCTCGCCGGGCAGGTAGCCGGGCGTCGCCCAGCCCGCGGTGATCGTGTACTCGCTCCGCGCGCCGCCCGACCAGCCGCGGAACCCGTCCGGGCCGCCGCAGCCCAGATCGAGGACGCCGCCCTCGTGGCGCAGCCGGACCGTCAGCGCGGCCGTGCCGGCCGGGACCTCGAACGGCAGGGTGCGGGGCGTGCCCGCGATCCGGTCCTCCAGCGTCCAGCGGCCCTGGTGGGTGGTGGTCGTCACGCGGCCGCCTCCTCCACCGCGCCGACCAGTTCCCCGTCGCGGTACAGCAGGGCGCGGCCGGGCCGGGGGCGGGCCCACCCGCGCGCGCCGGGCCGGGGTTCGCGCTCCTCGCCGACCACCACGTGCACCAGCTCTCCCGCGCCGTCGTCCCCGCCGAGTTCGAGGGTCACCAGGGAGGTACTACCCAGGTTCTCCACGACGGCGACACGGCCGGCGAACGCGCCGTCGAGCGGTTCGTCGGAGTAGTCCAGGTACTCCGGCCGCACCCCGTACACCAGGCCGTCCCCGGCCGACGCCAGGCCGGGCGCGGCGCGGGCGGGCAGCAGGTTCATCGGGGTGGAGCCGATGAACGAGGCGACGAACAGGTTGGCGGGGCGGCGGAACACCTCGCCGGGCGTGCCGACCTGCCGGATCCGCCCGCCCTCCATCACGGCCATGCGGTCGGCCATCGCCAGCGCCTCGGCCTGGTCGTGGGTGACGAACACGGTGGTGACGCCCAGCTCGTTCTGGAGGCGCTTGAGGAACGTGCGGGCCTCCAGGCGCAGCCGGGCGTCGAGGTTGGACAGCGGCTCGTCCAGCAGGAACACCCGGGGACGGGCCGCCATCGCGCGGGCGAGCGCGACGCGCTGCTGCTGGCCGCCCGACAGCTCGCCGGGGCGGCGGCCCAGCAGTCCGTCGAGGCCGAGTTCGGCGGCGACGCCGGCGGCGGCCGTGCGGCGTTCGGCGCGCGGGACCCTCCGGACGCGCTGCGGGTAGGCGATGTTGTCGGCGACGTCCATGTGCGGGAACAGCGCGTAGTCCTGGAACACCATGCCGACGTCGCGGCGGCCCGGCGGCAGGCGCGTGACGTCGGCGTCGCCGATGCGGACCTCGCCGGAGGTGGCGGTCTCCAGCCCCGCGACGGCGCGCAGCAGCGTGGTCTTGCCGCAGCCGGACGGGCCGAGCAGCGCGAAGAACTCCCCGTCGCGGATCTCCAGGTCGAGCGCGTCGAGCGCGCGGACGCCGCCGGGGTAGACCTTGGTGAGCGCGTGCAGGGTGATGCCCGCCATCAGTGTTTGATCCCTCCGTGGAAGCGGAACCCGTAGCGGCGGCTCACGAACAGGTACATCGCGACCACCGGCAGCGCGTACAGCAGCGAGAACGTCGACAGCAGCGGCAGGTCGGCCTGGCCGCCCTCGGTGTAGAACGTGTACATCACCACCGCCGCCGGGGCCTTGTCCGGATCGCGCAGCAGCAGGAACGGCATGAGGAAGTCGCCCCACACCTGCGCGACCGTCCACACCGTGACCGTCGCCAGGCCCGGCCGGATCACCGGCGCGACCACGTGCCGCAGCACCTGGAGCGGGGTCGCGCCGAACACCCGCGCGGCCTCCTCGTAGGACGGCGGGGTGGCGTCGGTGAAGTCCTTCAGGATGAAGATCGCGGTGGGCAGCAGGCCGCCGGTCAGCACCAGCACCACGCCGAGCCGCGTGTCGATGAGGTGCAGGTGGAACGCCAGCAGGAACACCGGCACCATCGCGGCCGTCCCGGTGATGATCGACGACAGCAACAGCAGCAGGTACAGCAGCGCGTCGCGGCCGGGCACGCGGACGCGGCTGAGCGCGTAGGCCGCCAGCGCCGCCGCCGTCACCACCAGCGCGGCGGTCCCGGCCGCCAGCAGCGCCGAGTTGCGCAGCGACGCCAGCGCGTAGGGGTTGTCCAGCAGCGCGCGGAAGTTGTCCAGGGTGAACCGCGGCAGCGACACGCTGATCCGCGGGTCGCGGTCGAACGGGGCCGACGCCAGCCACAGCAGCGGCAGCGAGAAGAACCCGAGCACCGCCGACACGAACACCGCGGCACCGATCCGGCGCAGCACCGCCCGGGCGGGCGTGGCGCGGGCCATCAGGGGGTCCTCCGGCGTTCGCGCAGCGCCCGCAGGTACAGCAGGGCGATGACCAGGTTGATGAGGATCATCACCAGGGAGACGGCCGCGCCGAAGCCGAGGCGGCCGTCGCCGAGCGCGGTCCGGTACACGTACACCGACATGATCTCCGAACGGTGGTCGGGGCCCCCGGCGGTCAGCAGGAACGGCGTGAAGTCGTTGAACGTCCACAGGCTGACCAGCAGCAGGCTCGTCAGCACGTGCCCGCGGATCCGCGGGAACACCACGTCGCGCAGCGTCTGCCAGGCCGAGGCCCCGGCCAGGCGCGCGGTCTCCAGGTGGGAGGGCGGGACGTTCCCGAGGGCCGAGCCGTACAGCATCATCGAGAACGCGGTGCCGCGCCAGACGTTGAACACGATGACGCAGGCCATCGGGTGGTCCAGCAGCCAGGCGGTGCCGGGGGTGCCGAGCAGGGCGTTGAGCGTCCCGGCGTCGCGGTCCAGCAGCGCCAGCCACAGGAACGCCACCACCGAGCCCGGCAGGATCCACGCCAGCAGCACCAGCGCCTCCACCGTCCGCCGCACCGGGCCGGAGCGGTCGCGCAGCACCCACGCCAGCGCGAACCCCAGCACGGTCTGGCCGAGGACCGCCGAGCCCAGCACGAACTGGAGCGTCAGCCACAGCGACCGGTGGAACCCCCCGTCGCCGAGCGCGCCGAGGTAGTTGTCCAGGCCCACGAACCCCGGGTCCTCGGCCTGCGCCCCGGTGAGCCGGTAGTCGGTGGTGCCCAGGTACAGCGTCCACAGCGCCGGGAAGACCAGGAACACCGCCACGAGCACCAGCGCGGGCGCGACGAACGCGGCCGCCCGCGCCCGTCCGAGCCCGGCCGCGTCCTCGGCCGACCGGGCGGCCGGTCCGGCGGCCGGTTCAGCGGGCGGCGACGTTGCCGGGGCCACCGGCGATCTCCTCCAGCCTCCGGTGGTACCCCGCGGCGGCCTCGTCGGGGGTGCGGCCCGCCACGATGTTCGCGGTGGCCTCCTGCAACGCGATCGACACCTGCGGGTACGCCGACAGGCTCGGCCGGTACACGGTGATCGGCAGGATCTTCTCGGCGATGTAGGCCAGCAGCGGGTCGCTCCTCAGCACCTCGCGGTTGACGTCGGTCCGCGAGGTGATCTCGGGCGTTCCGGCGGTGCGGGCCTTGTGCATCTCCGGCGAGTTCATGAACGCCAGCAGCTCGAACGCCAGCTTCGGGTGCTCGGTGTTGGGGTTGATCACCGAGACCGGGCCGCCGGACAGGCTGACGAACGACTGGCCCCGCACGCCCTTGCCCGGGGAGATCGCCGGGAACATCGCGTAGCCGACCGCCTGGTCGCGGTCGGGCATCTTCGCGATGCCGTTGCGGGGGTTGATCACGTCGCGCCAGAAGTAGTCGCTCTCGGCCAGGATCGCGATGCGGCCCTGTGCGAACTGCGCGAACGACTTGTCGCGACCCTGCGCCTCCTGCTGGAGCAGCGGGTCGCCGAGCCCCTGCCGGTAGACGGCCGAGTAGAACGACAGGACCTGCTTGAGGGCCGGGCCACCGCCGGTCCACCTCCCGTCGGCGTGGATCTCGGCTCCGGCCCCGGCCAGCAGCGGCAGCACGCCCTGGGTGGTGGTGGCCTCGCCCATGGGCGTCCCGGCGTTGAGCTGGAGGGGCGTCACGCCGGGCACCTTCCGCAGGGCGCGGGCCGCGGTGAGGATGTCGTCCCAGCTCCTGGGCTGCCAGGTGGTGGGCAGCCCGGCGCGCTGGAAGAGCTGCTTGTTGTAGAACAGCAGGCGGCCGTCGGTGCCGGGCGGGATGCCGTACCGCTTGCCGCCGAACGACCCGAGGCTCTGCACCGCCCTGGGGATCTGGGCCCAGCCGTCCCAGGCGTCGGCCTGCGCGCCGGCCAGCTCGGTGAGGGGCCTGAGGTATCCGGCCTGGGCGAGTTCACCGACCCAGATGCCGTCGACGTCGAGGATGTCGGCGCCCGACCGGGACTTCAGGTCCAGGGAGACGCGGGTCTTGTACGCCTCGTCGGCCACGCCCGAGCCCCGGTAGCGCACCCTGACGTCGACGCCCTTGGCCTTCTGCGCGGCGACGAACCGCGGGATCACCGTCCTGGTGATCCACTCGGCCTCGCCGGAGTTCTTGCCGCCCTCGATGGCGTTGCGGCCGATGGTGAGGGTGGGGCCGTCCGGTCCGCCGCAGCCGGACAGGGCCGCGCCCGTCAGCGCGAACGCGGCCAGCGCCCCGACGATCCCCCGCAGCCCGGTGGTTCCCCGCCGTCTGGAGTGGTCCACGGTGACCTCCCTTGAGCTCACCGTCACCGTGACTCCGGATCCCGATCTTGTAAACCCCCCGCCGGGCCAGAGTCGGGATCGTTATCAGGGGTCCATCAGCTCGGCGGAACGGGCCGCGAACTGCTCCATCGCCTTCGCGGTGATCGGGCCGGGCGCGGCCGGCAGCGCGGTGTCGTCGACGAACGCGATCGGCTGGATGTCGCGGGTGGTGGAGGTCAGGAACGCCTCCTCGGCCCGGTACAGGTCCGACAGCGGCACGTCGCGCTCCTCGCCACCGCACCACTCCAGCGTCAGCGCGCGCGTGACGCCGGCCAGGCAGCCCGACTCCAGCGTCGGGGTGACCAGGCGGCCGTCCAGGACCAGGAAGACGTTGGTGCCGGTGCCCTCGCACAGGTTCCCGGCGAGGTTGCCGAAGATCGCCTCGCCGCCGCCGCGCTGCTTGGCGTGGGCGAGGGCGAGGGCGTTCTCGGCGTAGGAGGTGGTCTTCAGGCCCGCCAGCGCGCCGTGCTCGTTGCGGGCCCACGGCACCACCACGACCTTGCCGGTCGGCGGGAACGGCCGCTGCTCGCCGACCGCGACGACCGCCGTGGGGCCCTGGTCCCCCCGGTCCGAGCCCAGCGGGCCGACGCCGCTGGTGTAGGTGATGCGGACGCGCGCCAGCGGCCACCTCGGCGAGGCGGCCAGCACCTCCAGCACGCCCTGGGCGAGGGCGTCCTCGTCGGGGGCGGGCAGGCCGAGGCCGGTCGCCGAGCGGGTGAGGCGCCGCAGGTGCCGGGTGAGGGCGAACGGCTCCCCGCCGGTGGCCTTGACGGTCTCGAACACCCCGTCCCCGACCAGCATCCCGTGGTCGAAGACCGAGACCGTCGCCTGCTCAGGGTCGAGCAGCCGCCCGTTCACCCACACCTTGCCCGTCACCGGAAGCCACCTCCAAAAGCCGAGCCGCCTTCAGCTCGGTCTCGCGCCATTCGCCGTGCGGATCGGACCCCCAGGTGATTCCGGCGCCGGTACCGAACCGCAACCGGCCGTCCTCGGCCCAGAAGGTCCGGATGCCGACCGCCAGCGCCGCGCGCCGGGAGTCGGCGTCCACCCAGCCGATGGCCCCACAGTACGGCCCGCGCGGGACGGGTTCGAGTTCATCCAGCAAGGTCAGGGCGCTGGACTTCGGCGCACCGGTCACCGAACCGGGAGGAAACGTCGCCGCCAGCAGCTCCGGCCACCCCATTCCGCCGGCGAGCCGGGCCCGCACCGTGGACACCAGGTGCACCAGGCCCGGGTGCGGTTCGACGGCGCACAGGTCCGGCACGACCACCGAGCCGGTGGCGGCGACGCGGCCCAGGTCGTTGCGGACCAGATCGACGATCATGACGTTCTCGGCGTAGTCCTTGGGCAGCAGGTCCGCCTCGGTGCGTCCGGTGCCCTTGATCGGCCTGGACTCCACCAGGTCGCCGTCGCGCGCCAGGTACAGCTCGGGCGAGGCGCTGGCGACCTCCAGGCCGGGGATCCGCAGCGTCATGGCGTGGGGCGCGGGGTTGCCGCGCGCCAGCCGGGCCCCCAGGCCCGCGATGTCGGCGTGCCGCCCGAGCGGCGCGGACAGGACCCGGCACAGGTTGGCCTGGTACACGACGCCGTCGGCGATGGCGGCGCGGATCCGCCGGACCCCGGCCACGTAGGCGGCCTCGTCCAGGGAGGTGTCCCACTCCCCCGGCGGGCTCCACGGCCCGTCCGGATGCGGGGCGGGGCGGACGTTCTCGAACCGCGCACAGGTGACCTTGCCCTCGTAGGTGGCGACGACGGCCCACCAGCCGCGCGTGTCCAGCGCGGCCGGATCGCCGGTCACCTCGGCCAGCCCGGTGGCCAGCAGCCCCCCGACGTGCGCGAACGCATCGTTCATGCAGACCAGTGTGCCGCCCGCGCGGGCACGCCGGGAAACCGGTTTGGGCTTGGGCCACGGACGCGCTAATCTCTTCCTTGTCGCCGCCCGGGGAGCCCCGAGCGGAGATCGCGCGGAAGTGGCTCAGTTGGTAGAGCATCACCTTGCCAAGGTGAGGGTCGCGGGTTCGAATCCCGTCTTCCGCTCTGAGAGGTCTTCACCGGCCTCGCTCTGGTGGAGTGGCCGAGAGGCGAGGCAACGGCCTGCAAAGCCGTGTACACGGGTTCAAATCCCGTCTCCACCTCCACGCGCACCCTTTCGACGAGGGGTGTCGCGGGCGATTAGCTCAGTGGGAGAGCGCTACCTTGACACGGTAGAGGTCACTGGTTCAATCCCAGTATCGCCCACCGGACAGCGGACCCCGGGTCTTCGGACCCGGGGTTTTTTGCGTTCCCGACCCCCTTGACACGCGCGCGCGGGTGCAGAACGTCACCGTCTATTCGATTACGCATCCGGGCCGGTTTACCGCTAGTGTTCTCTGTGTCGCCGCGAGGGACCGCCCGGCAGGGAGGCCCGAGCAGGACACGCGGAAGTGGCTCAGTGGTAGAGCATCACCTTGCCAAGGTGAGGGTCGCGGGTTCGAATCCCGTCTTCCGCTCGCAGCGCCGCCACCACGGCGGACGCCCGGGCGATTAGCTCAGTGGGAGAGCGCTACCTTGACACGGTAGAGGTCACTGGTTCAATCCCAGTATCGCCCACGTGTCACCGCTGGACCCCAGCGGAGATCACGCGGAAGTGGCTCAGTGGTAGAGCATCACCTTGCCAAGGTGAGGGTCGCGGGTTCGAATCCCGTCTTCCGCTCGCGGCGCCGCCACCACGGCGGACATCCGGGCGATTAGCTCAGTGGGAGAGCGCTACCTTGACACGGTAGAGGTCACTGGTTCAATCCCAGTATCGCCCACCACCCCTCTCTCTCGGGTCACCTCCCGTTCTGACCGTCACGTACGCGGTCGCTGCGCTGTCGCAGCTCGTCGATCAGGCGGGACGCCTCGGCCTTGGACAGTCCCTCGGGAACCTCCTCCCCCGCCTCGCGCGCGAGGGTCTGCAGGTAGGACGCCTGCGGCGCCGTCATCGGCTCGTCACCGGTCGCCCAGTCCTGGGGATCCTTCTCCACCGGTCCCTGTGTCATGACTCCCCTTTCCTCGAACGTGTGTTCGCCATACCCAGCACCGGAAGCCCAAACACACCCCGAGGATCAGAGGAGCCGCATCGCGCCAGCGGGAACCCTCCCGCCCCGGTCGGCGGCCGGGATCAGGGGGTGCCGTTTCGGCGGATGGCCTCCACCGCGTGCCGCAGGCCGAGCGCGAGATGGCGCCGGTCCTGCGGAGGGCGGATGACGAAGTCGAGCATCAGGCCGTCGATGAGCTTCACCAGCACCTGGGCGTCGAGGTCGGGTTCGGGTGATCCGGCGGCCAGGGCGACCAGTTCGGCGGCCCGCCGGAACTCCGCGCCGCATCGCGCCATCGCCTCTCTCACCGCGGGCTGCCTGGCCCCGGCCAGATCGAGTTCGAAGCGGGCCAGCAGCAGGTCCCGGCTCGCGGTCCACCACTGGTGCAGCAGCGCGGCGATCCGGTCGTAGTCCGGCTCGGCCTCCCGGCCCTGCGGCCGGACGGCCAGGGATCGCACCAGGTCGTGGATCACCGGGCCGGACCGGTCCCTCTCGATCTCGACCATGCGGTCGACCACCGCCAGGACCAGCAGGTCCCAGGTCTTGAAGTAGTACGTCACCGAGCCGTGCTTGAGGCCGGCGGCCTCCTGGAGCGCACGGTGGGTCAGGCCCCGCAGCCCGTGCTCGGCGATGACCGCGATCGCGGTGTCCAGCAGCAGTGTCCGGGTGTCGGCGCGGCCGCCCGTCTCCGTCGTTCTCGCAGTGGCCATGCCCACCAGTATGCCCCGGGGAGTTGACATCCGTAGAAGCTGCATCTACTACTGGTGGAGAATTTTCTACGAACGTAGGAGTTGATGGGCTTGACGGTCGACACCGCACCCGCATCCGCGCCCGCTTCCGACGTCGGCCCGGGGCCCAGGCGCCGGTGGCTGCGCCGCACCCTGGCCACCCTGGGCGGCCTGCTCGCCGTGCTGGTCGCCGCGGCGCTGTTCACCGCCTACGCGTGGCAGCCCTCGGCGACCGCCTACGCCTCGCCCTACCTGGCGCGGATCGACTCCCACTACGCCGACACCCCCCTGGCCCGCTTCCACTACACGAAGACCGGCCGCGGCGCGCCGGTGGTGCTGGTCGCCGGCGGCGGGCAGTGGCTCTACTCCTACCGGGACACCGTCCCCGCGCTGGTCGCCGACCGCACCGTCTACGCCGTCGACCTGCCCGGCCAGGGCTACACCACCCTCAAGAAGGACGGTTTCCGCTACGACCTGGACGCCATGGCCGGAGCCCTGGGAACGTTCATGGACGCCGTCGGCCTGCGCAGGGCCTCCGTGGTCGGGCACTCCTGGGGCGGCAGCTGGTCGCTGTACTTCGCCGAGCGTCACCCGGAGCGCGTCGACCGGCTGGTGCTGATGGGCTCCACCGGCCTGGACGTGCCCTCCAGCTGGGACTGGAGGCCGTTGGAGTTCCCCGTGGCCGGCGAGTTGATGGGCAAGCTGATGCGCAGGAGCGACGCCGCCCGCACCCTGCGCAAGGCGTTCGCGAATCCCGGGCGGGTCACCGACGAGGTCGTCGCCGAGGACTGGGCTCCGATGAGCCGGTCGGCCAACCGCGAGGCCCTGTGGGCCTCGCAGCGCAACCTCGACTACTCCGTCACGCAGCGCCTCATGGGCAGGGTGGCCGCGCCGACCCTGGTGTTGTGGGGTGGCGAGGACCGGTTCGACAAGCCGTGGCAGGCCGCCGCGATGGCCGGGCGGATCCCCGGGGCCACCTCCCGGGTGCTGCCCGGCTGCGGGCACAACGTCCACGAGGACTGCCCGGCGCAGGCCAACCCCGTCATCGCCGGATTCCTCAACGGCGCCTGAGCCCGCGTCGACCGGCGCGTTCCTCGCCCTGCGGGACCGCCGTCGAGCGATACAGTCCCCATGCGTCACATTGCGGACGAACCATTTCCTGGAATGCAATGTTGTACGGGCGTCAGGCTGAGCAGTCCGTCATCGCTGAGCTGCTGGAAGGCCGGTGCGGCGCTCTCATCGTGCGCGGCGAGGCGGGCATCGGCAAGTCGGTCCTGCTGGAGTCCTGCGCGGCGCGCGTGCGGGCGCGGGTGCTGCGGGTGATCGGGGTCGAGTCCGAGGCCGACCTGCCTTTCGCGGCCCTGCATCTGCTGCTCCGCCCGGTCCTCGGGCACGTCGAGGCGTTGCCGCCGCAGCAGGCCGAGGCGTTGCGCGGCGCGCTCGGCCTCGGCGGCGTCACCCCGGGCGACCGGTTCTTCGTCGGGCTGGCGACGCTCAGCCTGCTGGTGGAGCTGTCGGCGGCGGGCCCGGTGGTCTGCCTGGTCGACGATGCCCAGTGGCTGGACGGCGAGTCGGCCGACGCGCTGCTGTTCGCCGCGCGCCGCTGCACGAGGACGAGCTCAAGGAACTGCTGCGGCTCAACTTCGGCACCGACTACGGCATGCGCGACGTCAGGTGGAAGTCCCGCTTCCACAGCGACGAGCGCCAGGCGCCCTCCTACCGGGTGGGCCGGGTCTTCCTCGCGGGCGACGCGGCGCACGTTCACTCCCCGGCCGGCGCCATGGGCATGAACACCGGACTGCAGGACGCCGCCAACCTCGGCTGGAAGCTGGTCGCGGTGCTGCGCGACGGCGCCGATGACGCGCTGCTGGACACCTATCGGACGGAACGGCACGCGGTGGGCAGGCTGGTGCTGCGCATGAGCGGCACGATGGTCCGCGCCGCGATCCTGCGCCACCGGTCCCTCCGCCTCCTCCGCACCGTGGCGGGCACGATGGTCAGCCACCTGCGTCCGGTGGCCGACCGGGCCGCGCTCATGATCTCCGGCATCGGCATCGGCATCAGGTACCGGGCCGGACGCGGCGCGCACCCGCTCACCGGCCGTCGCGCCCCCGACACCGAACTCGCCGAGGGGCGCCAGTACGAACTGCTGCGCGGCGGCCGGTTCGTCCTCATCGTCCCGGAAGGCACCGCGGTCCCCGATCTGCCAGACCGCATCGTCCTCGCTCACCGGACCGACGACCACCAGACCATCGCCCTCGTCCGGCCCGACGGCTACTACGCCTGGGCGGGCAAGGCCCCGGGCGACACCGCCGCGCTGCGCGACGCGCTCACCACCTGGGCGGGCCGCCTCGACCTCGAAGAGTCGAGGTAGACGGCGAAAAGAACGATCATGACCTCACCACCGCGGCCCGGCCGGATCCCGGGGGCGACCGGCCTGACCAGCGTGTCGGCGAAGCCTTCCGGTGGACGGCCGGCTTCGCTCTCATCGCCCTCATCCCCGCATGGCCACTGCCCCGCTCACCGCACGACGGCTCCCTGCGCCCATGAATCACAGGGCCGCGGCCCTCCACTGGTGCCGGCCGTCGTGATCGGGCTCATCAGATCGTGCGCCGCAGCGCGGTCTCCACGGCGTCGATCAGCGGATCGCCGTCGGTCCGCGGGTGCCGCGCGAGACCGAGCTCGACGTCCGGCAGGACGGGAAGGGCGTCCGGGTCGTGGCAGGCCATGGCCGGTTCGAGGTTCGCGGGCATGAGCGCCGCGACGCCGAGCCCGGCCCGCAGCGCGGCGAGCACGCCGACCAGGCTGTTGCTCTCGAACGCCACCCGCCAGCGCCGGCCGGTGCGTTCCAGCGTCTCCAGCACCGACGTGCGCCAGGTGCACGGGTTCGAGAACAGCACCACCGGCAGCGGGTCGGCGGCCACGTCCACCCCCTGGCCGACCGCCCAGACCAGCGGGCGGCGCACCGTCCAGCGCGGCGGCCCGGGAACGTCCTGCGCCTCGTCGAACACGAGCTGGACGCGGCCCGCGTCGTAGGCCCGCCGCATCTCGGCGTTGGGGAGGCAGAACACCTCCAGCGTCGCGCCGGGGTGCAGCCGGGCGAGGTCGGCGAGGGCCTGCGGAAGCTGGGACGCGGCGAGGTCCTCCAGCAGCCCGACGCCGCAGTGGCCGGTGAGCACGCGCCCGGTTTCGGTGAGCGCCTGGGTGGAGAGCGAGAGGATGCGTTCGGCGTACGGCAGGAGTTCCTCGCCCGCCCGGGTCGGCGAGACGCCGGACGGCGACCGGTGGAGCAGCGGACGGCCGACGGTGCCCTCCAGCTTGCGCAACTGCTGGCTGAGCGCGGGCTGGGTGTGCCCGAGCGCGGTCGCGGCGCGGCTGATGCTCCCCGCCCGCACGGCGGTGACGAACGACCGCAGCAACGCGATCTCAAGATCCCTGGCCATAAGCAACCATTATGGCAGCTCCAACGAAACAACCACTTCCTATGGCGGAACGGACGATCTAGCGTCACCCGGGTGACCGGATACCGACAGGTGCTCGCCGTGCCGGGGCTGGCGTCGCTGCTGGGCGTCTCGCTGCTCGCCCGCACCGCGATCACCGCCGACGTGATGGCGCTGACGATGTACGTCGTGCTCGGCCTCGGCATGAGCTACACGGCGGCGGGCGGCGTCGCGGCGGCGCTGACCGCCGGGGTGGCGCTGGGCGGGCCGCTGCTCGGCGGCATGATCGACCGGCGGGGCCTGCGCGCCGTGCTGCTGGTGACCATCGGCGCGCAGGTCGTGTTCTGGCTGAGCGTGCCGGCCCTGCCGTACGGGCTCCTGCTGGGCGCCGCCTTCGCCGCGGGGCTGCTGATGGTGCCGGCCCAGCCGGTGACCAGGCAGGCGATCGCCGCGATGACGACGGCGGGGCAGCGCCGGGCCGCGTTCGCGCTGGAGTCGGTGCAGGGCGAGCTGTCGTACATCGTGGGCCCGGCGATCGTGATCCTGTGCGCGGCGAACCTGTCCCCCGGCGTGGTGGCGTGGGGGGTCGGCGCCGCGATCGTGGTCGGCGGGGCCGGGATCGCCCTGCTCGACCCGCCGCTGCGCGCCGCGGACGAGGCCGGGGCCGGCGCGGCCGGGCGGCCCCCGCGCCGGGAGTGGCTGGGCTCCGGCATGATCGCCGTACTGACGATGGCGTTCGGCACCACGATGCTGCTCGGCGGCATCGACCTCGCCATCGTCGCCGCGCTCGAGGAGGCGGGCCAGGTGTCCTGGGCCGCCGCGGTCGTGACCGTGCTCGGCGTGACCTCCGTCATCGGGGGGCTGGTCTACGGCGCGCTGTCCCGGTCGCTGCCCACGTGGCTGCTGCTCGGCCTGCTCGGGCTCCTGACGGTCCCCGCCGGGCTCGCCCACGACTGGCGCTGGCTGTGCGTGGCCGTCGTCGGCTCCGGGCTGCTCACCGCGCCGACCCTCTCCACGCTGGCCGACGCGGTGAGCCGGCTGGCCCCGGCGAGCGTGCGGGGCGAGGCGACGGGGTTGCAGTCCTCGGCGCTGAGCGCGGGTTTCGCGCTCGGGGCCCCGGTCGCCGGGATCGCGATCGACGCCTCCGCTCCGGCGGGCGGCTTCGCGGCGGCCGGGCTGGCCGGGGTCGCCGCCGCGCTGACCGGACTCCTGCTGTCCCGCCGCTCCCCCGCCCGGACGCGGTCCCCGCTCGGCGGGCCCGGCCTCGCGGGGGCGCCGGGCCCGGAGCCGCGCGGGGCCGACGCCCGCCCCGGGGTCAGCCCGTGACCGGACCGAAGGCCTTACGGGTGTCGATCACCTCGCCGAACAGCTCCCAGCGCTCGCCCTTGAAGCGCATCATCTGCATCGACTCGATCGGGAAGCCGTCGTCGGGGCCGGTCTGCAGGGTCACGCCGGGCAGCAGCATCGGCACCTGCACGTTGTTCAGGCCGCGCATCGCGTCCCGCAGGCCCTCGCGGGTCGGGCACTTGGCGGCCTCCATCGTCTTGTGGAAGCTGGTCGCCGCCGCCCAGCCGAACGCGTGGTAGGGCACCGCCGGGTCGGCGCCCGGCGCGTACTGCTTCATCTTGGCCCGGTAGAGCTTCATCTCCGCGTCGTCGTCCCACTGCGGGTCGTTGGGGTCCTTGTAGTAGTTGGCGGAGACCACGCCCTGGACGTTCCCGAAGCCGACCGGCCGCAGGGTGGTGATCGAGGCGGCGACGTTGTTGACGATGTGCAGCGGGTTCCAGCCGGTGAGCTTGGCGTCGGCGGCCAGGGCCTGGGAGCCGAACTTCGGGGTGGTGATGTTCAGGAACACGTCGGCGCGGGAGGTGGCCAGGTTCCGCATCTGGGGTTCGACGCTGGGGTCGGAGACCTCGTAGCTCTGCTCCTTGACGATGCTGACGCGGGTGCCCTCGACGGCCTTCCGGAAGCCGTTGAGGAGGTCCTTGCCGAAGTCGTCGTTCTGGTAGAGGACCGCGACCTTGGCGGCGGGGCGTTCGGTCTTGAGGTACTGGGCGTAGACGCGGCCCTCGGAGACGTAGTTGGGCTGCCAGCCGATCGTCCAGGGGTGCCCGGTGTCGCTGCCCCACTTGGACGCGCCGGTCGCCACGAAGATCTGCGGGACCTTGCGCTGGTTGGCGTAGTCCCAGGTCGCCGTGGTGGAGGGGGTGCCGAGGGTCTGGAACAGCGCGAAGACGCGTTCCTGCTCGACCAGGCGGCGGGCCTCCTCCACGGCCTTGGGCGGCTGGTAGCCGTCGTCGCGGACCGTGAACTCGACCTTCCGGCCCGCGACGCCGCCCTTCTCGCCGTTGACGTAGTCGAAGTACGCCTTGATCCCCTTGGGGATGTCGCCGTAGGCCGAGGCCGGGCCGGACAGCGGGTAGATCCCGCCGAGTTTGATCGTCTTGTCGGTGATGCCGGTGGTCTGCTGGCCCTCGCACGCGCCGGTGGCGGTGGTGGAGCCGTCGTCCCCGCCGCGCCCGCCGCACGCGGCCGTCGTCGCGAGCAGCACGGCCGCCGCCGCGCCGCCGATCGCCGTCACACGCATGCCCTCATCCCTTCCGAAGGGTCCTGCCGAACGAATGCGCGGCGCGCCGCACGAGCCCGGCCAGGCCGGTCGGGGCCACGTACATCACCACGATGATCAACAAGCCGAAGATGACGCCGGGCGCCGCCTTGTTGACGTCCTGCGACAGGCTCGGCACGAACATCACGAACAGCCCGCCGAGCAGCGGGCCCCACGTCGCGCCCAGACCGCCGATCACCAGGCCCGCCAGCAGGGTGATCGACAGGTTGACGGTGAAGGAGTCCGGCGAGACGAACCCGATCACCCAGGTGTAGAGGCAGCCCGCCGCGCCCGCGAACATCGCGCTCCAGGCGAACGCCATCCGCTTGTGGAACGCCAGCCGCACGCCCATCACCTCGGCGGCGGTCTCGTTGTCGCGGACGGCGTGCAGCGCCCGGCCGACGCGCGAGCGCAGCAGGCTGTGGTTGACGGCCAGCGCCAGCAGCGCCGTCGCCAGGGTGAGGAAGTACAGCCACTGGTCCTCGGCCAGGCCGCTCCAGGCCGGGGGCCGCGGCTTGGCGAGGGTCAGCCCCATCGACCCGCCGGTCACCGACTCGAACCGTTTCAGCAGCGGCACCAGGAAGATCGCGATGGCGAGGGTGACCAGCGCCAGGTACAGCCCGTGCAGCCGGGTCGCCGGGACGCCCAGCGCCAGCCCGATCGCGAACGCGACCGCCGCCGCCACCGGCAGCGTCACCGGGTAGGGCCACCCGCCGTGGAACATCATGACCGCCGTGCCGTACGCGCCGACCGCGAAGAACGCCCCGTGCCCCAGCGAGATCTGACCGCCGTGCCCGACCAGCAGGTTCAGCCCGATCAGCGCCACCGTGTAGACCAGCACCATCGTGAGCTGGAAGACCCGGAACGGCACCAGCTGGAACGGCGCGGCGCAGACCGCCAGCAGCGCGACCGCCAGCAGCAGGCCCCGCCAGCGCGCCCGGACCGCCGGGACGGGGCCGCGCCGCCCGGTGCCGCGTCGTTCGGCCATGACCGTGCCTCCGCTCATGCCCGTTCCACCGCCGCCCGGCCGAACAGCCCCTGCGGGCGCAGCAGCAGCACGCCCAGGATGATCGCCAGCGGGACGCCGACCTTCAGGTCGGAGCCGACGAAGTCCAGATAGGCCCCGGAGAGCGTCTCGGCCACGCCGACGACCAGCCCGCCGACCACCGCGCCGGCCGGGCTGTCGAACCCGCCGAGGGTCGCCGCGGCGAACGCGTAGATCAGGACGCCGCCCATCATGTTGGGCTCCAGGAACAGCAGCGGCGCGACCAGCACGCCCGACACCGCGCCGACCGTGGCGGCCAGGCCCCAGCCGAGGGCGAGGGTCCAGCCGACGCGGATGCCGACCAGCCGCGCCGACTCGGGGCCGCTCGCCACCGCCCGCATCCCCAGGCCGATCTTGGTGTGCCGGAACAGCAGGTACAGCAGGCCCATGACGGCGGCGACCACGCCCATGACGCCGAGCGTGGAGTAGGCGACGCCCACTCCCCCGGCCTCCAGCGCCCCGCGCGGGAACGGGTTGGGAAAGTCCTTGATCAGGAACGACCAGATCCAGCCGGCCGCCGCGTTGACCAGGATGAACAGCCCCACGGTGACGATCACGACGGTGAGTTCGGGCGCGCCCTCCACGGGCCGGATGACCACCCGTTCGATGAGCATCCCGCCCGCGAACGCCACCGCCAGCGTCAGCACCAGGGCCAGCCAGAACGGCACCCCGGCGTGCGTGAACTGCCAGGCGATGTAGGTGGCGAACATGGCCAGCTCGCCCTGCGCGAAGTTCACGATCCCGGTGAACCGGTAGATCAGGACCAGGGCCAGCGCCAGGCTGGCGTAGATCGCGCCCGCGCCGAGGCCCTCGACGACCTGCTGCAGGAATCCGGCCATGGCTAGATCCGGTATCCCAGGTAGGACTGGGCGACCTGCTCGTCGGCCCGGATGTCGGCGGCCGAGCCCGACAGCGCGATCCGGCCGGTCTCCAGCACGTGCGCCTGCCCGGCGACGTCCAGCGCCAGATGGGCGTTCTGTTCCACGACGACCACGGTGGTGCGTTCCTCCCGGTTGATCGAGGCGACGATGCCGAACAGCTCCCGGGTGACCATCGGGGCCAGTCCGAGCGACGGCTCGTCCAGCAGCAGCAGCCGGGGGCGCAGCATCAGCGCCCGGCCGATGGCGAGCATCTGCTGCTCGCCGCCGGACAGGCTGCCCGCCTGCTGGCGGAGCCGTTTCCTCAGCGCGGGGAAGTAGCCGTACACGCGTTCCAGGTCGTCGCGGACGGCCGCGCGGTCGCGGCGCGTGTAGGCCCCGACCCGCAGGTTCTCCTCGACCGTCAGCGGCATGAACGTGCCGCGCCCCTCGGGGACGTGCGCCACGCCGAGGCGCGCCACCGCGTCGGGGGAACGCCCGGACAGCGGCACCCCGTCCAGCCGGACCGCCCCGCGCACGCGGACCATCCCGCACAGCGCCCGCAGCAGCGTGGTCTTGCCCGCGCCGTTCGGGCCGAGGATCGCGCAGATCTCGCCCTGCCCCACCGACAGCCCGACGCCGTGCAGCACCCGGACGTCGCCGTACCCGGCGTGCAGGTCCTCGACCTTGAGAAACGCCTCGTCCTTCGCGTTCATGCGGCCGTCCCCAGGTAGGCCTCGATGACGGCGGGGTCGCGCTGGACCTCCTCGGGCGGCCCCTCGGCGATCTTGCGGCCGAAGTCCAGGCAGACGACCCGGTCGCAGGTCCCCATCACGAACCCCATGTGGTGCTCCACGACGACCACGGTCAGCGACAGCTCCTCGCGGAGGGCGCGCAGCGTGTCGGCGAACGCGTCGACCTCGCCGTGGCTGAGGCCGTTGACCGGCTCGTCCAGCAGCAGCAGGCGGGGGCGTCCGGCCAGGGCGCGGGCCAGCTCGACGCGTTTCAGCGTGCCGAACGGCAGCCCCGCCGCCGGGTGGTCGGCGACGGCGGCCAGGTCCAGGCGGGCCAGGACCGCGTCGGCCTCCTCGCGCAACCGGGCCTCCTCGCGGCGCACCCGCGGCAGCCGCAGCGCGGCGGTGAGGAACCCGGCGCGGCCGTGGTGGTGCGCGCCGACCATGACGTTCTCGCGCACCGACATGCGCGGGAACAGGCCGAGGTTCTGGAAGGTGCGGCCGATGCCGAGCCCGGCGATCGCGTGCGGCGGCTCGGCGAGCAGGCCGCGGCCCTCGTAGCGGACCTCGCCGCCGTCGGCGCGGTGGCGGCGGGTCAGGCAGTTGAACAGCGTGGTCTTGCCCGCGCCGTTGGGGCCGATCAGCCCGACCATCGCGCAGCGCGCCACGGTGAAGCCGACCCCGTCCAGGGCCGTGATGCCGCCGAACCGGACGGTGAGCTCGTGGACCTCCAGCATCCGGCCTCCTGCGCGGGGTGGTGGCGGTGGTGCGCCAGCGTAGGTTCCGCCTCCGGGCCGCACATTGGGCGCTGTCACCCAAGATGGGAACGGCGAGTTGTCCGCCGAGCACAGCGCCGGTCCCGAAGTTGTCACGACACGTTGACGGCCCCGCGGGCGCCATGGATGATCCGCACATGTCCGGTGGTGACGGCACGGGAACGTTCACCGGGACGGACGCTGTCCGGACCGAGCGCACGCGTATCCTCACCGAGCTGCTCGGCCGCGTGGACGAACTGGCCGACCGCGCGGTCGCGGCCATCCGCGCGGAGATCCCCGCCTACGACGCGCAGGGCCCCGCGTTCCACGCCGACGTGCGCGAACAGGTGCTGCGCCACTACCGCAACAAGCTGGCGGCGTTCCTGGAGGAGCGCGAGGTCACCGTCGACGACATCGCCTTCACCCGGCGCGCGTCGATGCGCCGCGCGCGGGCCGGGTTCGCGCTGGCCGACTACATCAACGCCTACCGGGTCGGCCAGCAGGTGTTCTGGGACGCGATCGTCGAGCGCGCGGGCGGCACCGACGTCGGCAACGTGGCCGCGCTGTCGCTGGCGTCGGCGCTGATGCGCTACATCGACTTCGTCAGCACGCACGCGGCCAACACCTACGTGGAGTACCAGCGGCAGGCCGCCGCCGAGGTGGCGCGGGAGAGCCGCGACCTGCTGGAGACGCTGCTGGCGGGCGCTCTCCCGGCGGGCGGCCCGCAGCTGGCCACCGCGCACGCGCACGGGCTGGGGCCCGACCCCCGCGCCCCGCTGGTGGTGGTGGCGGCCGTGCTGGTCGGTCCCGACGCCGGGCCCGGCCGGGACGCCGCGACCGGCGCGGACGCCTGGCACGAGGCGGGCACGGCGATCGGGCACCTGGTGGTGAACGGGCGGCGCCCGCTGACGGTGCTGCGCGACTCGGAGATCGTCGCGGTGGCCGCGCTGGGGCCCGGCGGCGACCCCGGGCGGCTGTGCGACCGGCTCCAGGAGGTGCGCGACCGGCTGCTGGGCGAGGGCGTCGCGCTGGCGGTGGGCGTCAGCACCGTCGTGCCGGGGATGGCGGACGTCCCCCGCGCGCACCGGGAGGCGCGGACCGCGCTGGAGTTCCTGCCCGAGGAGGGCGGGGTGGCGGCGCTGCCGCGGATGCGGCCGTTCGAGTACCTGGCGCTGCGGGCCGACGGCACCGCCCGGCGGCTGGTCGACCCGTCGGTGGCGGGGCTGCTGGCCGAGGACCGGGCGCGCGGCGGGGTGCTGACCGCGACGATCCGCGCGTTCGCCGCCGCCGACCTGAACCTGCGGGCGGCGGCCGAGCGGCTCCAGATCCACCACAACACCGCCCAGTACCGGCTGCGCCGCGTCCAGGAGCGGACCGGCCGGAACCCGCGGCACATCGCCGACCTGGTGGACCTGCTGGTCGCGATCGCGCTCCAGGACGCCGCGCCGCGGCGCACCAATCCGGCGCGGAAAGACTGGTCTCCGTGACCAATGAGAACGGTGGGACCTCCGCCGTAGCGTCGGGTCATGAACCTGGCTGACCGGCTGCGGACCGCCGCCGAACGGCTCGGCGGGCGGACGGTCCTCACCCTGGACCGCACCGACCTCGCCTACCGGGCGCTGGACCTCTGGAGCGCCCGGGTCGCGGCGCTGCTGCGGCGGCGCGGGATCGGGCCCGGCGACCGGGTCGCGGTCATGCTGCCGAACGTCCCCGAGTTCGCGGTCGTGTACTACGGGGCGCTGCGGGCCGGGGCGATCGTCGTCCCGCTGGACCCGCTGCTGAAGCGGCGGGAGATCGCGGCGTTCCTCGGCGACTGCGCGGCCCGGCTGGTGGTCGCCTGGCACGCGTGCGCCGAGGCCGTGGAGTCGGGCACGGCCGGGACCCGCACCGACTACCTGTTCGTGGTGCCCGGGGAGTTCCACCGGCTGCTGCGCGAGGAGCGGCCCGACCGCGCCGTCGCCCCGGCGGCGGCCGGGGACACCGCCGTGATCCTCTACAGCGCGGGGACGACCGGGCGGCCCCGGGGCATCGAGCTGACCCACGGCAACCTGGGGTCCAACGCTGCGGCGGTGGCGCGGGTGCAGGCGCTCGGCGTGGACGACGTGCTGCTGGGGGCGCTGCCGCTGTACCACGCGTTCGGGCTGACCTGCACGCTGAACGCCGCCGTCCACGCCGGGGCCCGGCTGACCCTGATGCCGCGGTTCGAGCCCGAACGCGCCCTGGAGGTGATCCGGCGGGACGGGGTGACGGTGTTCCAGGGGGTGCCGTCGATGTACATCGCGCTGCTGGACCTGCCGGGCGCGGCCGACCTGTCGCTGCTGCGGGTCTGCGTGAGCGGCGGCGCGCCGCTGCCGCTGGACGTGCTGCGCGCCTACCGGACGCGGTTCGGTTGCGTGATCTTCGAGGGGTACGGGCTGAGCGAGACCTCGCCGGTGGCGGCGTCCAACCGGGGCGGCGCGGGGCACCGGCCCGGCTCGATCGGACGGCCCGTGCCCGGCGTGGCGATGCGGGTGGTGGACGAGCGGGGGCGGGAGGCGCCGCCCGGCGAGATCGGCGAGATCGCCGTGCGCGGGCCCAACGTGATGAAGGGCTACTGGAACGACCCCGAGGGCACCGCCGAGGCGGTCCGCGACGGTTGGTTCCACACCGGCGACCTGGGCCGGGTCGACGCCGACGGCTTCTTCTTCCTGGTCGGCCGCCGCCGCGAAGTGATCATCCGCGGCGGGTACACGGTGTACCCGCGCGAGGTGGAGGAGGTCCTGTACGAGCACCCGGCGGTGCGCCAGGCCGCCGTCGTGGGCGTTCCGCACCCCGAACTGGGCGAGGAGGTCGCCGCCGTGGTGGCGGTGCGCGCGCGGGTCCCGCCGGAGGAGCTGCGGGACTTCGTCCGCGAGCGCGTGGCCGCCTACAAGTTCCCCCGGCTGGTCCGGCTCGTGGACGAGCTGCCGACCGGCCCCACCGGAAAGATCATCAAACGCGCGTTGCGGCTGCCGGCCGCTCCGGCCGCCGTTCCCCCCACCCCGAGGAGGTGACGGCCGTGCGCCGTCGACGACCGGTGACCCTGACCGTCCTGACCGCCCTGTGCGCGGCGGTCCTGACCGCTCCGGCCGAGGCCGCGTCCGCCCAGAGCGGGCGGGTCCCCGACGACCAGCCGCTGCCCGGCTACACGATCAGCAACCCGCCGCTGCCCCCGGCCCTGGTGGACGGGCGCCCCACCCGCGTCCACCAGGGCGTCCGGGGGCACGCCGCCTACATCATCGAGGTGCCGCCGAACTGGAACGGGCGGCTCATGATGTGGGCGCACGGCTACCGCGGCGACACCCGCGTGCTGACGGTGGACCCCCCGGCGTACGGGCTACGGCAGAGGGTGCTCGACCAGGGGTACGCCTGGGCCGCCTCGTCCTACTACGCCAACGACTACGACGTGCGCGCCGGGGTGCTCAGCACCCGCACGCTGGCACGGCACTTCGCGCGCCGGGTCGGGGAGCCGCGCCGCACGTTCCTGGCCGGGGTGTCGATGGGCGGGCACATCGCGGCGCGGTCGATCGAGGAGTTCCCCGGCTTCTACGACGGGGCGATGCCGATGTGCGGGGCGGTCGGCGACCACGCGCTGTTCGACTTCTTCCTGGACTTCCACGTCGTCGCGCAGGACCTGGCGGACCTGCGCGCCTACCCGCCGCCGCCCGGCTACCAGACCGCGGTCGTCCCCCGGATCAAGCAGCGGCTCGGCCTCACCGCCCTGACGCCGGGCGGGCCGGACACCACCACCAAGCTCGGCGACCAGTTCCGCTCCATCGTGATCAACCGCAGCGGCGGGCCGCGCCCGGCGGACCGGGCGGCGTTCGCGTACTGGCAGAACTACCTGTTCGGCCTGGCCGGTCCCCCGACCGACGGGTCCCTGGCGCAGAACCCGGACCGCGTCGCGACGAACGTCCGCACGTTCTACACCCCGACCACGCCGGTCGATGTCAACCGGACCGTCCAGCGCGTCCGCCCCGCCGACCCGGCCAGCCGCCACACCCGCCGCCTCACGCAGGTCCCGTCCGTCTCGGGCCGCCTGACGGCGCCCGTCCTGTCCCTGCACAACATCGGGGACGTGTTCGTGCCGTTCTCGATGGAGCAGCACTACCGCGCCGACGCCGACCGCCACCGCCGGGGCCACCTGCTGGTGCAACGGGCGATCCGCGCCCTCGGCCACTGCGAGTTCAGCCCGGCCGAGGCGGGCCGGGCCTGGGACGACCTGGTCCGCTGGGAACGCGGCGGCCCCCGCCCCGAAGGCGACGACGTACGGAACCCGCGGAAGGTCGCCGCCCCCACCTACGGCTGCCGCTTCACCGACCCGACGGCCCACACCACAGGAACCCGCCGCTTCTACACCCCCTGCCCCACCGGCTGACCACCCCGAGGAGTGCCGTTCGCGCCGTCCTAGCGGCGGACGGCGCGGAGGAGGACGAATTTCGGGTTGGAGGCCACCGTCGTGCAGTTGCCGAAGATCCGGCGGAGTTTCACGTGGTAGCCGAGATGGCGGTTGCCGATCACCCAGAGTTCGCCGCCCCGGTCCAGGGTGCGGCGGGCTCCGGTGAACATCTGCCAGGCCGTCGCGTCGGTGGTGGCCTGGTGGGAGTGGAACGGAGGGTTGTTCAGCACGAGGTCGGCCGAGCGGGGTTCCGCGTCGGTCAGGGCGTTGGCGGCGCGGAACCCCGCCCGGTTGGTCGCGTTGGCGCGGAAGGTCTCCTCGGCGGAGGCGACGGCCTGGTAGGACTCGTCGACGAAGAGGAGTTCCGCGTCGGGGTGCAGGAGGGCCGCCGCCGTGCCGACCACTCCGTTGCCGCAGCCCAGGTCGATGATGCGGCGAAAGTCCCCCTGCGGGAGGTGCTGGAGGAGGAAGCGGGTGCCGATGTCGAGGTGGTCGGCGGAGAAGATGCCCGCGTGGTTGACGACGGGGCGGCCCGCGGCGGCGCCGGCGTCGGGGGGCAGGTCGTAGCGCAGCGGCCACGGGCTGGGGACGCGGGGCAGCGACAGGTCGGGCTCGCAGAGGATCAGGCGGGCCTTGCGCACGGCCAGCGAGGTGCGGGTCGGGCCGAGGATCGTCTCGAAGAGGGTCAGGGTCGAGGTGTGGATCTCCTTGACCATGCCGGTGCCGACGATCACCGTGCCCGCGTGCACGGCGGGCGCGAGGCGGCGGAGCTGGTCCTCCAGCAGCGACAGGCTCTTGGGGACGCGGACCAGCAGCGTGTCGATCCGGTCGGGCGGGGCGTCGCGCGTGGTCAGGAGCGTGACGGGCGGGCGGCCGTTGCGTTCCAGGTTCTCGGCGGTGGCGGTGCGGCCCAGGAACGAGTCGGTGATCTGGACGGGGCCGTGCCCGGCCAGGGCCGTGGTCAGCGCGCCCCACCGGTCGCCGAGCACGACCAGCGTGCCCGAGGGGTCCCAGCCGGTCTCGGCCAGGTGGCGCAGCAGGTACTCGTCGGCGGCGTCCCAGGCCCGCAGCCCGGAACGCTCGTCGTGCGGGTGGCGGACGAGCTCGAACCCACCCCACGGCGTCCCCAGATGTTCCATGGTCCGCCCAGGTTACCGGCCCGTTCCCGGCTGTCAGGGTCCGGCCGCCCGCGGTGTCTTGCCGGGAGATCGGAAAGCGCTTACGTTCGTCTCGTCCGGGGCTCGGAGGCGGTGGGTTGGGCGAGTTCGGTCTGGACGTGCGCGTCCTTGGTGATCTGGCCGTCCGCGCGGGCGGGCGGCCGGTCCGGCTGCCCGGTCCCGGGGCGCGGGCGCTGTTCGGGGCGCTGCTGCTCACGCCCGGTGAGGTCGTCGGCGAGGAACGGCTGCTGGACCTGGCCTGGGGCGAGGAGCGGGGCACCCGCCGGGCGCTCCAGTGCGCCGTGCACCGGCTGCGCACCTGGTTGCAGGGGTTCGCCGGAACGCAGTGCGGGCTGGAGCACAGCGGTTCGGGCTACCGGCTGACGGTGGTGGGCGGCGCCGTCGATCTGGTGCGGTTCCGGGAGGGGCTGCGGGCGGGCCAGGCCGCCGACGATCCCGAGGAACGGATGCGGCTGCTGGCGGGGGCGCTCGGCGAGTGGCAGGGACCGGTCCTGGGCGGGCGCCCCGGGTCGCTGGCGGCCGATCCGGCGGTGCGGGCCCTGGAGCACGAACGGGTCCTCTGCGCGGCGGCCCTCGCCGACGTGGCGCTGAACCTCGGGCGCGCCTCCGAGGCGGTGCCGCCGGTGAGCGCGGCGTCGCTGGCCGCGCCCTACGACGAGCCGTTGCAGGCGCGGCTGGTGCGGCTGCTGGCGGCGTGCGGGCGGCACGCCGAGGCGGTGCTCCAGGTGGAGCGGGTGCGGCAGCGGCTGGCCGACGACCTGGGGATCGCGCCGTCGCCGGAGCTGCGGGCCGCGCACGCCGCGGCGCTTCCGGGGGAACGGTCCGCGCCGCCCCGGCAGGTGCCGCCGGACGTGTGCGACTTCACCGGGCGGGGCGCGGAGGTCGCGGCGATCGGCGGGCCGCTGCTGGCCGAGCAGGACCGGCGGGGGCCGCTGGTGTTCGGGATCGCGGGGGCGCCCGGGGTCGGCAAGTCGGCGCTGGCGGTGCACGTGGCGCACCGGATGGCGGCGCTGTTCCCCGACGGGCAGCTCTACGCGGAGCTGCGGGCGGACGGCGCGCCGGTGGATCCGGCCGAGGTGCTGCGGCGGTTCCTGCGCGACCTGGGGGAGGCCGGGCTTCCGGCGACCCTGGAGGAGCGGGCCGCGCTGTTCCGGTCGCGGACGGCCGGGCGCCGGGTGCTGGTGGTGCTGGACGGCGCGGTGACGGCCGGGCAGGTGCGGCCGCTGGTGCCGGGGGCCGCGGGCTGTGCCGTGCTGGTCACCGGGCGGGCGTGCCTGGCGGGGCTGACGGGGGTGCGGCTGGTGCGGCTGGGGCCGTTGGCCGAGGACGACGGGGTCCGGCTGCTGGGGCTGGTCGGGGGTGTCGCGCCGGGGCCGGAGGCCGTCGAGGTCGTGCGGCTGTGCGGGGGGCTGCCGCTGGCGTTGCGGGCCGCCGGGATGCGGCTGGCGTTGCGGCCGGGGCTGGGGGCGGCGGGGCTCGCGGCGGCGCTGCGCGATCCGCGACGGCGGCTCGGCGGCCTGGCCGTGCCCGGTCTGGCGGTGCGCAACGCGCTGGCCGCCGCCTACCGCGAGCTGCCCGAACGCGAACGGTCGCTGTTCCGCTCCCTGGCGGCGCTGCCGGACGGGTTCACCGCCGGCGAGGCCGTCGTGGCGGTGGACGGCGACCCCGACGCCGTGGTGGAGGGGCTGGAGTCCCTGGTGGACGCGTGCCTGCTGGAGGTCCCGGGCGAGGACGGCGTCTACCGGGCCGCCGCGCTGGTCCGGTTGTACGCCGCCGAGGCCGCCCGGATCTTCTGAGAGCGGTTCGCGAGCGGGCCGAAAGCGGGGCTCGGTCAAGATGCAGCAGTGATCGCAGACAGCGGCCCCGGGCCGCGCCCGGAGGGCACCGCGGCGCCGGTGTCCCTCCGCTTCGATCCGCCGGAGCCGCACGAGGGCGTGCCCGTCGTCCGGGCGGTGCCCGCGGGCCCGCGCGAGGGACGCCCTGGTGCGGGACCTCTCCGGAGAGGTGACCGGAATCGCCGGTATCACCGAGCCGTCGTCGCCGGAGACCCCGGCGGGCAAGGAGGAACAGCCGTGTCCGACGTCCTCACCCGAGACCCCCTGCTGACCACCCTGTCGATGGTCGACGGGCACCACGTCGAGCCGCAGCCGCCGGCCGACGAGCGGCTCCAGCCGCTCGCCTACCTCTACTCCGAGTGGGACGGCTCGCTGGCCGCCCCGCAGCCGGGCGACTACGACGAGGAGTCGCAGACCTGGTCGTTCCCCGACGGCATGCCGACCGCCGGGATCGCCACCTACACCAACACCAGTTGCTACATGGGGTCGGACCGCTGCCGCGACGACACGTGCGCCTGAGGACGGGAGCGCGGTGACCGACCCCACCGTCCTGGTCGTCACCCAGGACTTCGACCCGACCGTCGATCCGGTCATCCAGGCCCTCGGGGAGCGGGGCGCGCAGGTCGTGCGGGTGGACCTGAGCTACTTCCCGCGCCGGATGTCGTTCACGACCTCCGACTTCCGGGGGGAGCGGCGGCAGCTGCGGCACCGCGACCGCGTCGTCGACCTCGACGCGCTGTCGGCGGTGTGGTACCGCCGCCCGACCGGGTTCGACTTCGGTCCGGAGATGGGCGAGCCGGAACGCCAGTTCGCCCGCAAGGAGGCCATGCAGGCGATCGGCGGCATCATGCGCGCCACCGGCTGCCTGTGGGTCAACCGGCCCGACGTCGACGCGATCGGCGATCTGAAGCCCTACCAGCTCCAGCTGGCCAAGCGCCTGGGGTTCCGGGTCCCGAGGACGCTGCTCACCAACGACCCGGCGGAGGTGCGGGAGCTGCTGGAGGCCGGGGGCGAGCCGATCGTCTACAAGTCGCAGACCGGCGGGGTGATCCACTATCCGGGGGCGTTCCCGGGCGGGCTGCTCACCACGGTGGTCGGTGACGAGATCCACGAGCACCTCGACCGCGTGGGCCACACGATGTGCATGTTCCAGGAGTACGTCGAGAAGGCCTACGAGGTCCGGCTGACCGTCATCGGGAACACCTACTTCCCGGTGGTGATCAACTCGCAGGAGATGGACACGACGAAGGTCGACTGGCGGGGCGAGGCGGGCGAGCACTCCGTCCTGCCCTACGGCGACTACCGGCCGCTGCCCGACGACGTGGTCAAGAAGACCCAGGCCCTGCTGTCGGAGCTGAACGCCGTGTACGCCGCGGTCGACTTCATCGTCACCCCCGAGGGCGAGCACATCTTCCTGGAGGTGAACCCGGCCGGGCAGTTCATGTGGATGAAGTACGACCTGGACCTCCCCCTGCACGAGCACATGGCCGACCTGCTGGTGCGGGGCGGGCCGTTCGCGCGGGGCGAGGTGACCCAGGTCGGCTACTGAGATGCCGGCGCTCCTGGTCGGGTGTCAGGCGGCCGTCGCGGTCGCCTTCGCGGGCTCGGCGCTCGCGAAGGTGGCCGGGCGCGCCGCCTACGCCGACTTCCGGCGCTGGCTCGCGCGGACCGTCCGGGTCCCCGCGTGGGCCGCGCCCCTGGCGGTGGCCGCGGAGGCGGGCACGGCGGTGGCCGTGCTGGTCCCCGCGACCGCCGCGTTCGGGTTCGGGGCGGCGCTGGCGCTGCTGGCGGTGTTCACCGCGGCGCTGGCGTCGATGATCCGGCGGCGGGTGCGGGTGCCGTGCCGGTGCTTCGGCGCGGGCCGGCGTCCGCCGGGGCCGGTGCAGGTGGCCCGGAACGGCGCGCTGGCGCTGGTGGCGGCCGTCGGCGGCGTGTCGGCGGCGGCCGGGGCGGAGATCGTGTGGACGGCGGCGGCGGTGGCGCCGCCGGTGGCGGCCGGGGCGGCGCTGGGCCTGCTGCTGGCCGAGCTGGAGGAGATCGTGGAGCTGGCGCGATGACCGTGCTGCTGAGCGTGGTGTGCCTGGTCAACACCCTGTTGCTGCTGGCGGTGATCCGGCGGCTGAACGAGCAGAACCGGATGCTGCGCGAGGGCGTCCCGGCCGGTGGGCGCCCGCCGCAGGGCTGGCCGCCGCCGATGGCGGTGGAAGCCGGGCAGAGGATCGGGGCGTTCCGGGTGGCCTCGCTGGACGGGGAGGTCGTCGCCAGCGACGAGCTGGAGGGCGAGGTGCTGGTCGGGTTCCTGGCCCCGGGGTGCCAGGCGTGCGACGCCAGCCTGCCGGGGTTCGTGGAGCGCGCCAAGGCGACGCCGGGCGGGCGTGACCGGGTGCTGGCGGTCGTGATGGGCGACGGGGCGGCGGCGGCCGAGGTCCACGAGCGGCTCGCGCCCGTCGCGCGGGTGCTGGCCGAGAACGAGGAGCAGGGGCCGCTGGCGACGGCGTTCGGGGTGGGCGCGCTGCCCGCGTTCGCCGTGCTGTCGGGCTCCACGCTGGTCGCCTCGCACTCGCTGGTCGACAGGCTGGAGACCCCGGCGACATGATCGCCGCGCTGGAGCTGGCGTGGGCGTCGGGCCGGGCGCGGCTGCTGCTGCGGATGGCCCTGGCGGTGCTGGGCAGCGCCGTTCCGGTGGCGGCGGCGTGGCTGACCAAGGACGTGCTGGACCGGGTCGCGGCGGACCGCCCGGTGCTGGCGTCGGCGCTGCTGCTGGCGGTGGCGGGCGGGGCGGCGGCGCTGGTCCCCCAGGTGATCCAGTACGTCGAGGCGGAGGCGCAGCGCGCGGTGGACCTGACCGCGCGGGAACGCCTGTACGGGGCGCTGGCGCGGATGCCGGGGCTGCGCCGCCTGGAGGACCCGAGGTTCCACGACCGGTTGTCGCTGGCGGCCGAGACCGGGCCGACCGGGCCGTCGGAGGTGGTCGGCGGCGCGCTGGGGGCGGCGCAGGGGCTGCTGATGCTGGGCGGTTTCGTGGGGACGCTGGTGGTCCTGAACGCCTGGATGCTCGTCCCGGTGCTGCTGGCCGGGGCGGTGGCGCTGCACGGGCAGTTCCGGCTGGGCCGGTTCCGGGCGCGGCTGCACGGCGGCCTCGGGCACGCGCTGCGCCGCGAGTTCTTCTACGCGCAGTTGCTGACCAGCCTCAGCGCGGCCAAGGAGGTGCGGCTGTTCGGGCTGGGCGGGCTGTTCGGGGCGCGGATGCTGACGGAGCTGCGGTGGAGCAACGCCCAGCGCCGCCGCATGGACCGCCGGGAGCTGCTGGTGCAGGCCGGGCACGGGCTGCTGGGCTCGGTGGTGGCCGGGGCGGGCCTGGTGTGGGCGGTGGGCGCGGCCCGCGCGGGGCGGCTGACGGTCGGCGACGTGTCGATGTTCGTCGCGGCGGTCGCGGGCGTGCAGGCGGGCCTGACGGTGATGGTGTCGAGCCTCGGCCGCACCCAGGAGGCGCTGCTGCTGTTCGGCCACTACCGGCACGTGGTGACGGCCGGGCCCGACCTGCCCGCGGTGGCGGAGGGGGAGGTCCCGCCGCTGCGGCACGGGATCGAGCTGCGGGACGTGTGGTTCCGGTACGGCGAGGACCTGCCGTGGGTGCTGCGCGGCGTGAACCTGACGATCCCGGCGGGCGCGGCGACCGCGCTGGTCGGCCCGAACGGCGGCGGCAAGAGCACGCTGGTGAAGCTGCTGTGCCGCTTCTACGACCCGACGCGCGGCGCGATCCTGTGGGACGGGACCGACCTGCGGGAGCTGCCGGTGGCGGGGCTGCGCCGCCGCATCGGCACGGTGTTCCAGGACTTCATGGCCTACGAGCTGAGCGCCGCCGAGAACATCGCGGTCGGCGACCCCGACGCCCGCGAGGACCGGGCGCGGATCGTCGCGGCGGCCCGCCGGGCGGGCTGCGATCGGGCGCTGGCGGCGCTGCCGTGGGGGTACGACACGGTGCTGTCGCGGGCGTTCGAGTCGGCGGAGCAGGACGACCCGGGTTCGGGGGTGCTGCTGTCGGGCGGCCAGTGGCAGCGGGTGGCGCTGGCGCGGGCGCTGCTGCGCGACCGCGCCGACCTGCTGATCCTCGACGAGCCGAGCTCCGGCCTGGACGCGGAGGCGGAGGCGGAGGTGCACCGGGGGCTGCGCGAGCACCGCGCGGGCCGCACCAGCCTGCTGGTCTCGCACCGGCTGAGCACGGTCCGCGACGCCGACGCGATCGTGGCGCTGGAGGAGGGCGCGGTCGCCGAGCGCGGCACCCACGACGCCCTGCTGCGGGCCGGTGGCCTGTACGCGCGGCTGTTCACGCTCCAGGCCACCGGCTACCGCGACTAGCGGGCGGGCAGGACCGTGCCGGTGACCTCGCCGAAGCCGAGGCGGGTGCCGTTCGCGCCCGGCGCCACGGCGGTGATGGTCACCTCGTCGCCGTCCTCCAGGAACGTCCGGACCGAGCCGTCGTCCAGCTTCAGCGGCTCCCTGCCGCCCCAGCTCAGCTCCATCAGGCAGCCGCGCTGGTCCCTCTCGGGGCCGGAGACCGTGCCGGAGGCGTACAGGTCGCCGGTGCGGACCGACGCGCCGTTCACCGTCATGTGGGCGAGCATCTGCGCCGGGGTCCAGTACATGGTCGAGAACGGCGGGCGGGAGACGACCTGGTCGTTCACGCGGACCTCCAGGGACAGGTCCAGCGCCCAGTTGTCGGTGTCGGACAGGTAGGGCAGCAGGGTGTGGTCGCGCGGCGGCGGGGCGATGCGGGCCGCCTCCAGGGCCTCCAGCGGCACGATCCACGGGGAGACCGAGGTGGCGAACGACTTGCCGAGGAACGGCCCCAGCGGCACGTACTCCCAGGCCTGGAGGTCGCGCGAGGACCAGTCGTTGACCAGGCAGACGCCGAAGACGTGGTCGGGGAAGGCGTCGATGGAGACCGGCTCGCCCAGCGCGGAGGGCGTGCCGACGACGAAGCCGACCTCGGCCTCGATGTCGAGGCGGCGGGACGGGCCGAACGTCGGGAACGTCTCGTCGGGGGCCTTGCGCTGGCCCCGCGGCCGGACGATCGGGGTGCCGGACGGGACGACGGTGCCGGAGCGGCCGTGGTAGCCGATCGGCAGGTGCTTCCAGTTGGGGGTGAGGGGGTCGGTGTTCGGGCGGAACATCCGGCCGATGTTGGAGGCGTGGTGCTCGCTGGCGTAGAAGTCCACGTAGTCGCCGACCTCGAACGGCAGGTGCGGCCGCACCTCGGCGAGGGGGCGCAGGTGCGGTTCGACGGCGGCGCGGTGGGCCTCGTCGGTGAGCAGCTCCACCAGGCGGGCGCGGACGGCGCTCCAGCGGTCGCGGCCCTGCGCCATGAACGCGTTGAGGGTCGGCGCGGCGAACGCCTCCGCGGCCGGGTCGGGGGCCAGGGCGGCGGCGAGGTCGAGCACGTGGTCGCCGATCCGCACGCCGCAGCGCGGGGCCTCCGAGCCGTGGGAGTACACGCCGTACGGCAGGTTGGTGATGCCGAACAGGGTGTCGGCGGGCAGGTCGAGCCAGGTCATCGGGTTCCGTTTCTCGTGATCAGGCCGAGGGCCAGCAGGTCGTCCACCGGGTCGGCGACGCTGCACGTGCCGAACGAGGCGAACGCGCCGCGCGCGGCGGCCAGGCGTTCGCCGGTCAGGTCGAACGCCGGGGAGCGGTCGGCGAGGATCGCGGCCAGGGCGGCGGGGGACGCGCCGTCCAGGGCGGCGCCGGTGGCCAGCAGCACGTTGAGGAAGCCGTGCTGCTCCAGGGATCCGTCGGTGCGCCGGACGGCGTGGTGGAGCCCGGCGGTGCACTTGAACGGCACGCCCCGCGCGACGGCGGCGTGGATGCTCCCGGCCAGCTCCTGTTCGGAGGGGTGGGCGTCGGGCACCAGGCCGCCGGTGCGGAACTTGGCGCGGTGGCGGGTGCCCGCCAGGGCGTCCAGGACGGTTTCGCGGCGGTCGTCGCGCGGCACCTCGACGTAGCCGAGGACCTGGTCGGTGAGGTGCTCGTCCAGGACGGCGAGCAGGTCCGCCAGCTCGGTGCCGGGCGGCACGGTGATCTCCACGGCGGCCAGCGACGCGTGCGGCAGGTCCGCGACGGCCTTCAGCGCCGGGGCGAGCGCGGCCGGTCCCTGCGGGACGGTGACGCTCAGCGCGATCGGGCGGCCGTCAAGGACGTCCGGCAGCTCGTGCAGGCGCGGCGCGGGGAACACCAGCGGGCCGACCAGCTCGGCGTACCAGGCGGCGTGGTGCCGGTGGTGCGCGGGCACGGCGTCGGGCAGCGGCATGTCGCCGGGCGGGAACAGCGCGGCGTCGTCCAGCAGCCCGGCCAGGGCCGGCAGGGGCAGCGGGCTCACCGGGGTCCCCGTCCCGCCCAGGTCCAGGCGTAGCGGTCGTCCTCGGCGGCCTGGCCGCCCTCGCCGATCTCCAGCGGCCGGAACGTGTCGACCATGACGGCCAGCTCGTCGAAGAAGTCGACGCCGATGCTGCGCTCGTAGGCGCCCGGCTGCGGGCCGTGGGCGTGGCCGCCCGGGTGCAGGGAGATGGAGCCCTGGCCGATGCCCGACCCCTTGCGGGCCTCGTAGTTCCCGCCGCAGTAGAACATGACCTCGTCGGAGTCCACGTTCGAGTGGTAGTAGGGCACCGGGATCGACAGCGGGTGGTAGTCCACCTTGCGCGGCACGAAGTTGCAGACGACGAAGTTGTGGCCCTCGAACACCTGGTGGACGGGCGGCGGCTGGTGGACCCGGCCGGTGATCGGCTCGAAGTTCGCGATGTTGAAGGTGTAGGGGTACAGGCAGCCGTCCCAGCCGACCACGTCGAACGGATGGTGCGGGTACACGTACCGGGTGCCGACGATGCCGCCGCGGCCGCGGTGCTTGACGAGGACCTCGACGTCCTCGCCGTCGGCCAGCAGCGGCTCGGCGGGGCCGGTCAGGTCGCGTTCGCAGTAGGGCGCGTGCTCCAGGAACTGCCCGTACTTGGACAGGTAGCGCTTGGGCGGCGCGATGTGCGACTCGGCCTCGATGATGTAGACGCGCAGCGGCCGGTCGCCCTGCGGCACCCAGCGGTGGGTGGTGGCGCGCGGCAGGATCACGTAGTCGCCCTGCCCGACCCGCAGCTCGCCGAACACGGTCTCCACGACGCCCTCGCCGGACTCCACGTAGGCGCACTCGTCGCCGATGCCGTTGCGGTACAGCGGGGAGGCCTCCCCGGCGGCGACGTAGGAGATGCGCACGTCGGAGTTGCCGAGCAGCAGGCGGCGGCCGGTGACCGCGTCGCCGGCCTTCCACTCCTGCTCGGCGAACAGGTCGTGGGTCTTCAGGTGCCGGGGCTTCAGCGGGTGGTTGGGCACGGTGGCCAGGTCCGGCAGCTCCCACGGGGTCGCGTCCACGATCGCCGAGGGGATGTGCCGGTGGTACAGCAGCGAGGAGTCGCTGGAGAAGCCCTCCTCCCCCATCAGCTCCTCGAAGTACAGGCCGCCCTCGGGGGTGCGGTGCTGGGTGTGGCGCTTGGGCGGGACGTCACCGACGCGCTGGTAGAACGCCATCGTCGTCTCCCTTCCTGGCGGGTTCGGTCGGTTCGGGGTCACCGAGTGCGCGGCGCAGGGCCCGCACCAGTCGCGTGCGGTCCGGGTTCGGCAGGACCGCGGCGATGTGGGCGTCCGGACGGACCATCCAGATCTCCCCGGATCGTACGGCGAGGGTCGCGGCGAGCTCCCCGGTGGCGTCGATCTCGGAGATCCGGTGGGTCCGGACGGGAACGCCGCCGCTGTCGGCGGCCGTGACCGGGACGGGATCGCCGTCCCCGGCCACGAGCAGGAGGAACCCGTCGCGGGCGAGCTCGCGGAGCCGGGTCGCGCCGCCCGCCCGCACCGGGACGTCGGGCAGCAGGACGCCGGGGCCGGGCGGGGGCGTCGCGCCGCGCGGCGGGCGGCCCGCGAACGGGCGGTCCGGGTCGGGGGTGGTCAGCGGCGAGTCGGCGTACCAGAACGGCTCGTACAGCCGTCCCGAGTCGACCAGCGCGCGGGCGTCCGGGTCGTCGGCGGCGCGGGCGAGCACGTCGCGGCGGTGCCGCCGCTGCTCGTCGGTGTGCGGCACCAGGAAGTCCATGGTGGCGGTGGTGACGGCGAGGTTCTCCAGGGCGGCGGCGTGGCGTTCGGCGTGGTAGGACTCCAGCAGCCCCTCCCCCGCCCGGCCGTCGAGGACGAACGCGAGCTTCCAGGCGGCGTTCTCGGCGTCGGCGACGCCGGAGTTGAGGCCGCGCGCCCCGAAGGGGGCCATCAGGTGCGCGCAGTCGCCCGCCAGCAGCACCCGCCCGACGCGCATCCGGGACGCCACCCGCGACTGGAACCGGTACACCGACCGCCACACCACCTCGTGGGGGCGGTCGCCGACGATGGCGCGGACGCGGGCGTCGAGCGCGCCGCTCGCCTCCTCGGCGGCCAGGTCGAAGTCGGCGGGGACCTGCCAGTCGACGCGGTAGGTGCCGTCCGGGCAGGGATGGATGAGGACCTGGCGGCCGGGGTTCCAGGCGGGGTCGAAGTAGAAGCGGCGCTCGGTGGCCCAGCCCGGCAGGTCGGCGCGGATGTCGCAGATGAGGAAGCGGTCGTCGAAGGAGTGCCCGGTGAACTCCACGCCGAGCGCCTCCCGCAGCGGCCCGCCGTGCGCCCCGGCGCAGAGGACGGCGTAGGGGGCGCGCAGGGAGCGGCCGCCGTCGCAGGTGACGGTGACGCCGTCGGCGTCCTGGTCGAGGCCGGTGACCCGGTGGTCCCAGCGGACGTCGATCAGGGGCGAGGCGGCGACGCGCTCGTCGAGGATCTGCTCGGTGCGCGCCTGCGACAGGTTCACGAACGGCGGGAACGCCGAGCGGCCCCGCCCGCCGAGGGTGAGGGCGAACAGCTCGCGGTCGCGGTGGAAGGTGCGGGCGGTCGTCCAGGTGACGCCCTCGGCGGCGATCCGGCGGCCCGCGCCGACGCTGTCCCACACGTCCAGCACGTCGCGCTGCTGGCAGATGGACCGGGAGCCGGTCAGGTCGCGGGCGGGGCGGGCGTCCAGCAGCGCGACCGGGACGCCCCGGCGGGCGAGCAGCAGCGCGGTGGTCTGCCCGACCGGCCCGTTGCCGATCACCACGACGCCGACGCCGCCGGCGGCCCCGTCCACGGGCATGGCCTGCGCTCCCCTCACCCCTGCAGCCGCTCCCAGACCTCGCGGTCGCGCGCGGCGGTCCAGATGACCGGGCGTTCGCTCCCCGACAGCTCGTCCCACAGGCGCGCCACGTCGAACGGCAGGCAGTGCTCGAAGATCGGCCACCGGCCGTAGCGGTCGGCGAGGGCGGCGTGGGCGCGGTCGAACGCCTCCTTGAGCGTCCCCCCGGCGGTGTGGACGGCGCCGACCTCGCGCAGCAGCGTGTCCAGGAAGTGGCGGGTCTGGGCGATGGCGGCGTCCACCGCGTCCCGGCCGCGCGCGACCGCGCCGCGCCCGCCGACCAGGGTCTCGGCCCCGAGGGCCGCGACCGCGTCCAGCGTGGTGGTCGCCCACCGCCGGTGGTGGGCGTCGCCGGTGTAGAGCGCGGCCTGCGACTCCACCAGGTCCCCGGCGAACATGATCCGGTGCCGGGGCAGCCAGGCCACGATGTCGCCCTCGGTGTGCCCGGGGCCGCAGTACTTCAGCACCAGGTCGCCCCGGTCGCCGCCGAGGGGGATGGTGGCGGTGTCGCCGAACGTCAGCGTCGGCCAGGTGAGCCCGGGGATGGAGTCCGGGTCCTTGAACAGGCGCGGCATCCGCCCGTACTCGCTCTCCCAGTCCTGCCTCCCGCGCTCGGCGATCAGGGCGCGGGTGTTGTCGTGCGCGATGATCACCTGGGCGTCGAAGGCGCTCGCGCCCAGCACCCGCACCGCGTGGTAGTGCGACAGGACCAGGTAGCGGACGGGCTTGTCGGTGTGCTCGCGCAGCCGCTCCAGCCAGGCGCGGGCGGCGGTCGGCGTGGCCATGGCCTCGAAGCAGACGAGGAAGTCCTCGCCCTCGATCGCGCCGACGTTGGGGTCGCCCTCGGCGGTGAGCGCGTAGACGCCGTCGGCGAGCACCTCCAGGGTCTGCCGCTTGTCGGCGAGATCCGCCGACGAGGCGAACGCCTTCCCCATGGACTCCCCCTCGCCGTTTGATAAAAGCTTTGATTATCTGGTGGGATCACTGTAACCCAGGCCACAGCAGAACGGAAGGGTAGGGTGCGGTCATGCCCGACGATCCCGGCGAACTGGACTTCCTGTCGTTCGTCGACTTCGCGGTCGCCCGGACGACCGCCGAACTGCCCTCCGTGGACGCCGACGCGATGCGGCTCAGCCTGACGCTCAGCCGCCTGGCCAGCGCGCTGGTCTACGACTGGGAGTCCACGGTGCACCGGCCGCGCGGGCTGAGCTGGAGCGGGTTCCGGGTGCTGTTCGTGCTGTGGCTGGCCGGGCCGCTGGAGGCCAAGCGGGCGGCGGTGCTGACGGGCATGAGCCGGGCGGCGGTGTCGGCGCTGGTCAACACCCTGGAACGGGCCGGCCTGGTGACGCGGCGGCCCGCCGACCACGACGGGCGCGCGGTGACGCTGGAGCTCACCGACGCCGGGCACGACGCGATCACCGGCGCGTTCCAGGAGCACAACCGGCGCGAACGGGTCCTGGCCGACTCCCTCAGCAAGCAGGAGCGGACCCAGTTGATCGGATTGCTGGAGAAGCTGATGACGAGCCCGGCCGCCGCCGAGATGAAGCGGCGTTCCTGAGGCCCGCCACCGCCCCTCCCCTCCTCCTCCCTACTTGCGCCGGCCCTTGACCTGCCAGTTGTCGATCGTCTGGGCCATGGCCTGCCACAGCCGTTCCCGGTCGGTCTTGGACAGCCCCTCCTCGGGCCCGTCGTAGTCGCGGCCCATCCGCAGCTTGACCTCGGCCTTGCCGATGGACTGCGCGGCGCGGAGCCCGGCGAAGGCGGCGTACCGGAAGTCGTTCCACGACCCGCCCAGCGCCTTCCTCAGGTCCGCGGCCTTGAGCAGGGACCCGACCTCCCGGCACAGGTCGGTGAAGCACTGCGCGACCTCGGGCGGCTCGAACCGGTGGTCGGCCGGGACGACGCCGCGGCAGGCGATCTTCTGCACGAGGGCCTTCAGGTCGGCCTTGGGCAGCCTCAGCAGGCCCGCCAGGTACCCGGCCGCGGTGTCGAGCTCCCGCTCGCCGCGTTTCACGCCGACCTCCAGCAGCCCCTTCAGGATCCGCTTGCCGGACGCGGTCGGGACGTGGCCGAGCTCGATGCGCGTGTAGCCGGGCACCCGGCCCTGCCACTGCTCCATGCGCCCCTCCTGGAGGTTGTACCTCTCCTCCAGGTAGACGGTCCGGGCGCCCAGCAGCGCCGGTCCCTCCAGCGCGCCGCTGCGCATCCCGACGTTCATGAAGTTCGTCTTCCGCTCGACCAGGTAGGCGAACAGCGCCAGCTGGGCGCGGCGGTCGCCGCCGACGAACGGCGAGCCCTGCTCGGTCCAGTACTCGGTGAGGTCGATGTCGACGTCGGGGTGGGCCAGCCCGTGCCCGGAGTCGCCGATCATGACGACGGTGGCGTTCTGGATGAGCCTGCCCTCCCGCAGCACCCCGATGAGGTCGCGGATGGCCACCACGCTGGTGTCCAGCTCCTGGTGCGCGCCGCCCTTGGCGCCGCTGCGGCGGAACCACACGAAGCAGTACGCCCGGTCCCCCTGGCCGAACTTCTCCGTCACCCACTGGGCGATCGTCTTGCCGCCGCCGGGCGCGGTCACCTGGCCGGTCCGCCATCCGGCGGGCAGCCACTCCCGGGCGAGCGCGTCGCGGGCCCGGGCGGCCGTCTCGGCGGTGGTCCCGAACGCCTCGGCGACGGCGGCGGTGCCCCGGCCGATCGCCACGCACCGCTGGACGTTCGCCAGGATCGGCGGCCGCCCGAGGGGGAAGACGCGGGCCGGGAAGTTGCCGTCCTGGGCGAGCCGGTAGGCCGCCTCGCAGTCGGTGGTGGGGACCAGGGCGACCCGGGGGTGCGGCGCGCCGCCCGCACCGTCGTAGAACCGCAGCAGGTGCGCGCGCACGTCGCGGTCGGCGTTGGCGGCCGGGTCGTAGAACAGCGCCAGGCCCATGCCGGGGTTGAGCGTCAGGGCGGCCGAGACGCCGAACATGTCGCCGCTCATGTAGGCGGCCTGCGCCAGGACGGTGTCCAGGCCGTCCGGCGGGACGTCGCGCCGGGCCAGCGCGTTGAAGCCCGCCCCGTGGTGCTTCCAGTCGATCGCCGCGACCATCACGTCCCGCGCCGGGCCGAGGTAGGTGTGGTAGAGCCGGGCGAGGTCGCGGGCGTTCCCGTCCTGGCCGCCGATGTGCGGGTGGAGCCGCTCCAGCAGGTCCCCGACGAGCTTGTAGGTCTGGTCGTAGGCCCCGACCCGCTCCTCGTCGGTGGGGTCGGCGGCGATGGTGCGCGCGTGGCGCAGGAGCCGGCGCAGGAGCTTCTCGTACTCGTCGGCCTCCTGGACCGTGGGCCGGCCCAGGACCGCCCCCGTCAGGGGGACCACCTGCCCCCGGATGTCCAGGAAGTCGTCGATCAGCCATTGCGGGAAGGGGGTGGTCATGGGGGACGCCTTCCGTCCGGGCCGCCGCGCTGCGGCCTGCCCCGCCACCGCATCCCCGCCGTGACGGTTTGTCAATGGATGATCGCGCAGAGTGGATCTCGCCGGAGGCGTTCCCGCAGGCAGCGCGTCCGCCCGGACGGGCGGCTGGCCCGACATGGCCAGGCGGCCGCCCGGCGCGGGGTCAGGTCAGCAGGATCCGCGGGGCGTCCTGCCTGATGTGGGCGGCGGCCCAGCTCCTCTGGCGCAGCGTCTCGGGGTGGCAGCGCCGGACGGCGGCCAGCAGGTCCTCGTCACCGGCCGCCTCGGCGGTCCGGTCGAGCATCTCCCACTCGACGGAGATCTCGGCGGCGCGGGTGTGGACGCGGCGCAGGTCGTGCAGCAGCGCCAGGCCGGAGGCCGGGTGCAGTCCGGCCAGTTCGGCCCCCTTGTCGCGGAGCCGCTCGACCAGGCCGGGCTCGACGGGCGGGTCGGGGTCCAGGTCGGCGCCGAGGCGGCGGGCCTCCTCGGCGATGGCGGCCAGATGGCCGCGCGACAGCTCCGCCAGGTCCCGGGCCGCCTGGTGGACCTCGTGCTCGGCCTTGTGGACGTCGGAGACGTGCAGCAGGTCGCGGGCCATGTCGTGTTCGTGGTGGTACAGGTCGCGCAGGACGCTGGCGACGGTCATCGGCGGCCTCCATGAGGGGCGGTGCGGGGCGGTGCGGATCGGCGCGCGGGGGCCGGGGCCCACCGGGGCCGCCGGGGCGCGGTCGCCCGAGGGATCGGCGATGCGGCCGTCGGATACCAGGGTGGCCTCCCGTGCGGAACGTGCTGCACGTGGTCACCTGCCTCCGCGCGCCGCTTTCAAACGTCGCCGGGGCGGGGCGGGCCGTCCGCGTCCCGGTGCCGGCCGGCGCCCTGTTCGAGGGCGGCCTCGTAGGCGCGCAGGGCGTTGACCACCGTCGCGCGTCCGGCGGGGTCGAGGCCGCGCATGACGCTTTCCCAGGCGGAGGCGCTGCCCGACAGCCACTCGCTGATCGGCGCGGTGTAGGCGGGGGCGATCGCGATGATGCGGCGGCGGCGGTCGGCGGGGTCGGCGGTGCGCTCCAGGACGCCCGGCCGCGCCAGCTCGCTCACCATGAGGCTGACGGTCGTCGGGGCGACCTCCAGCCGGGCGGCGAGCTCGTTGACGCTGGCGGGGCCGTCGTACTCCAGGTGGGCCAGCAGCGCCAGATGGCGCGGCGCCAGGTCCAGGCCCCGCAGCGCCGGGGGGATGGGCAGGCGCTTGGCGCGGCCGACCAGGCGCGGCATGAGCAGCAGCAGGGTGCGGACGGCCTCGTCGACGGCCGGACCGTCCGATGCGGTGGACATCGGCGACCTCCTCACTTACCTTTGAATACAAAGCCTTTAGGAACAAAGGAAACGAGGCCCACTGTGCCGCATCTGACCGTCCACCTTCCAGAGAACAGGCTGGCGGGCCGGGAACCCGAGCTCGTCGCCGCCCTGACCGAGGCGATCGTCGGCGTCTACGGCGCATGGGCCCGCGACCTCGTGAACATCCGGCTGGCCGGGGTGCCCGCGGGCCGCTTCGCGCAGGGCGGCGCGGCCGTGGACACCATCGCCTCGGTGGCCCTGGGCATCCGCGCCGGGGTCTTCGACCGCCCCGACGCCGCCCAGATCACCGAACGCCTCGGCACCGCCCTCACCGACGCGATCACCCTGGTCCTCGGCGAGGAGCTCCGCGCCGGGACCACGGTCGAGCTCGTGGCGTCCCCGCGGGAGCGGACGTTCGTCGGCGGCGCCCTCGCGGTGTGACGGGGCCGGTCCGCCGGTCATGAGGTGATGGGCGAGGCGATGACCACGGTGACGTCCGCCGCGTCGTCGCCGGTGCGGTAGGCGTGGGGGGCGTCCCCGGCGAAGGCCAGCAGGTCGCCGGGGCGCAGCAGGCGGGGGTCGTCGACGGGGCCCGCGGTGAGGGTCCCGGCGGCGACCAGGAGGTGTTCGATCGTTCCGGGGGCGTGCGGGACGCCGTCGAACGCGGTGTGCGGCGGCATCCGCAGCCGCCACAGCTCCAGGCCGTGGCCGCCGCTGACCCGGCGCAGCAGCTCGCGGGTCGGGCCGTCGGCGAAGACCTCGGTCGCCGTGACGTGCACGGTGCCGGGGTCGGTCGCGCGGGTGAGCAGGTCGGTGAGCGGGATGCTGAGCGCGACGGCGATGGCGTCCAGGGTGTCGATGGTGGGGTTGCCGTTCCCCGCTTCGAGCTGGGACAGCGTCGCCTTGCTCAGGCCGGTGCGGCGGGCCAGCTCCGCCTGGGTCATGCCGCGCTGCCGGCGGCGGCGCCGGATCTGGGCTCCGGCCGCCGCCGCGGCGCTGCTGGGGCGGGCGTTCACCCGGCCGTCCGGTGGGAGGCGGAGTAGGAGGCGCGCAGGCGCCCCTTCCTCAGCTTCACCGCGGTGATCGCGACGTCGGCCAGATCGGCGAGGCCGCGCACGTGGGTGCCGCCGCACGGCGCGGTGTGCAGGCCGCCGATGCTGACCAGGCGCAGCCCGTCGGGGCCGGGGGCGGCGGTGACGGGCAGGCCGTCCGCGACGGCGGCGGCCACGAACGCGCGCAGCCGGTCGGCGGCCTCCTCGCGCCGCCCCGCGTCCGACAGCGGGCCGGGGTCGTCGGGGGTGAACTCGATGCGGGCCTGGCCCGGGAAGTGGTTGCTGCCGGTGTAGGTCCAGTCCTGGGCACGTCCGGCGGCCTCGACCAGATGCCCGGCGGTGTGCAGGGCGGCGTGCAGCAGGCGCAGGTCGGCGTCGACGCGGGCCTTCGCCTCGTCGCCCGCGGCCAGGCCGTCGAGGTCCCGGACGTCGGCGTCCGCGGCGCGCAGCACCACCAGCCCGGTGGCGGCGTCGCGGACCGGGACGACCTCGCACCCGTCCAGCCAGCCACGGTCGGCGGGCTGCCCGCCGCCCTGCGGGTGGAACAGGTTGTCCCGGACCGCCACCCACGCGGCCCCGTCGTCCTGACGGCCCGCCGCGACCACGCGGGTGACGATCTCGGTGAGGTGGGTGTCGTCGAGATAGGAGGGGGTTTGTTCAGTTTGATGAACCACACGTTCAATTTACCAAACGAGTGATCACCGTTCGCCCGGCTTCCTCCCTTCGCGCCCGGTGAGGGCGGCGACGACCCAGGGGGTCAGCAGCAGGCCGACGCGTTCGGCCGCGAACCCGGCGTGCGCGCAGGGCCCGAGCAGCACGCCGGTCCCCGAGCGGAACCACCAGCCGTCCAGGTGCCGCACGGCCAGGACGCTGTCCCCGATGGCGGGGACCTCGCGCGCGTACACCCGCAGCAGGGGCGGGAGGTCGGCGTAACGGGGCTCGGCCACCCAGCCCCGGGCCCGGAGCGCGCGGGCCAGCCGGTCGAGCCGGCGGCGGGCCCGCCAGGCGTCGAGGACCGGGGAGGCGGGGAGCGTTCTCACCGCGCCGACCTCACCGCGCCAACGCGGCCGCGACCGCGCGGGCCGCCTCCAGCGCGTCGTCGGGGCCGGTGACGTCCTCCGCGTCGGCGATGAGCCGTTCCCCGGGTTCGCGGCGGAACCGCCAGCGCGGCTCCGCGCCGGTCGACCGCTCGCACGTCACCGAGATCGTCCGGCCCATCTCGGCGGGGTTCCAGCAGCGCAGGACGGTCGGGCGGAGGGTGTACTCGACGATGCGGGCGCGCAACCCCAGATCGTCCAGGGCCGCCGCCAGGGCCAGAAGTTTGTTCCTCCTGGTGATGCGGGCTTTCTCGCGCGGCGAATCGGGGATACGGTCGCACACGCGAGGCGCGTCGAAGCTCATCACCGGCCTCCCGGAGTAGTGGGTTCAGAACTTTCTGTGATCCGCCCACCACTCTGGCCGGGCCGCCCTACGGTCCGGAAGTGGGTGAAGTGATACGCGGTCCCCTGTATCGCAGGAGCGAACATGCCTCGTCAGAACGCCGAACGGCGCGACATCGATCCTCGGTCCAGCGCATGGGCTCTCTACGCCTACAAGCTGCGCAAGTACCGCGAACGTGCGGGACTCAGCCGAACAGAGGTAGGCGAGGCGTGCGTCGTCTCGCCCAAGCTCATCGCGGCCATCGAGAACCTGCACCGCCTGCCGGGTGAGCAGCTCAGCGCAAGCCTGGACAAACTCCTCGATGCGGATTTCTTTGAGGATCAGCACCACCAGATCCTCCGGGAGGCCGCCATCCCTCCCGGCTTCTTCAAGTACATCCAATTCGAGGGGGACGTCGCTTCACTGCGCATCTACGAACCGATGCACATCCCGGGCCTCTTCCAGACCGAGGCAAGCGCACGCCACATCCTGGGGCAAGGACAGCGCAACCAGTACCTGGAGGAGGTGGTGGCTCTACGGCTCGGCCGTCAGGACATCCTCAACCGCGAACCACCACCACTCATCATTGCCCTGATCAAGGAAGGCGTGTTGCATGACACCATCGGCACCCCTGAAGTCATGCGCGAGCAGCTTGCCCACCTCATCGAACTCGGCCACCGCCTGGACATCCACATCGAAATCCTGCCGTTCGGCTCTCCCGTCTACCCTTCCGGAGCTTTCAACATCCTGGGCTTCGGCGAAGGCGACGACATGGCCTTCATCGAAGGCGCAGGGAGTCGGGGTCACCTACTCACCCCCTCCCCCGAGGTCAAAGCCCTAAGAGAGACATTTGACCGCGCTCGTGGACATGCTCTGCGGGGAGCCGAATCCGAGCAGTTGATCAGATCCATCATGGAGGATCTATGAACAACGCGTCTCCCCAGTGGCGCAAGTCCAGTTACTCGACCGCGGAAATCGACAGCACCTGCGTCGAGGCGGCCATACTCCTCACGGAGGTCGGGTTGCGCGACTCCACGGATCCCGAGGGGCCGCACCTTCGTGTCGCCCGTGGTGCGTTCGCCGAGCTGGTCGGGCGTTTGAAGGAACGCCGGTAACCGCCGCCGTCCGGCGGAGTGCGCCTACATCCTTCGAAGGATCTCGAAAGTCGTGCCGCAGGAGGGCGACCGTCGTACGCCGGGGTTCGTAACGTTCAAGGACCGCTGAGACGGGGCGGTGACCTTACGTTCCCCGGGAGATCCCATGCGTCGGTTCGGAGTCGTCGTGTTGTTCGCGCTCGGTGCGAGTGCGGTCGGCGCGTGCGGGCTGGTCCCCGACCGGTCGTTCGAGGACGACCCCGCGCTGACCGGGCGGATCACCTCGGTCCGGCTGGAGAACCGTTCCGGTGATGTCACGGTGCGCGGCACCGACGACGGCACGGTCTCGTTGCACCGCAGGGTCGCGTACACGACCTCGCCTCCGGACGGTCCGACGCATCGGGTGGAGAACGGCGTGCTGGTCCTCGGCGACTGCGGCGTCAACTGCGAGGTGGACTACACCGTCGTTCTTCCGGAGGGCACGCCCGTCAGCGGCTCGACCTCCCACGGCGAGATCGCCCTGACCGCCGTGGGGACGGTGGACGTCGTCACCGGCAGCGGCGACGTCACCGTCACGACCGCCGTCCCGCAGGACGTCCGGGTCAGGACCTCCAACGGCGAGATCGCGTTGACGGTCCCGCGCGGCTCCTACCAGGTGCGGGCCCAGAGCAAGAACGGCGACCGGAACCTCCGGGTCCCGCACACGCCCGGCGCGGGCCGCCGGATCGACCTCACCACCGGCAACGGAGACATCACCCTTTCCCCCGCCTGAGTCATTCACGTCGCGGCGTTGGCAGACCTCGGGGTCGAAGACCGGTGGCCGTCCACCACGACGGCGAACAGGGGCAGCTCGTTCCGGGTGACGCGTCCGGCCGGACCGCTCGGAGGACCGGCGGTCGGGCGAGGTGGCTACTGGGTGCGCAAGGCGGTGGTGTGCGCTCGGAGGTGCTCGGTCATCTGCTGTAGATAGTCGTTCAGCAGCGCCAGTTCCCGGTCGTCGTAGCGGGCGTACATGGCCTGGAGCTGCCGGGCGAGCGGCTGGAACGCCTCCTCGATCTCGGCCGACCGCAGCGGGACGAGGATGACCTTGCGGCGGTCGTGCGGGTCGGGCTCGCGGCGCAGGAGGCCGCGGCGTTCCAGCCGGTCGACCACACCCGTGACCGAGCTGGGGGTCAGACCGGCCAGCTCCGCCAGGCGGCCCACGCTCATCGGGCCGGTCTGGTTCAGCAGCCCGGCGCACTGCTGGTCGATCACCTGCAACCCGAACCGGGAGGCCGCGGCGGTCGACAGCCCCATCATCGCCAGGTGCAGCAACCGGCCCTGCACCGCCAGCCGGGTGAGCGCCTCGTCCCTGTCGAACCGCCCCTGGAAGTCACCAGACGTCATGGAAGCGAATCCTATCGGCTTCGAATATCACGACTTCCGTGTATTACGAGGATCGTGATATCAATGATCTTGGTTCGACCGGCCCCTCTCCCATGCGGCACGTCGGAAGGACCAAGACCTCCCGAAGCGACGAAAGGCTTCCCATGCGTTCACCCAAGCCGGCCCGCGCGATGCTGACGATCCTGGCCGCCAGTGCGGCGGCCGGCGGTCTGCTGACTCTGACGGCGCCGGCCGCCAGCGCCCACGGTGGCTGCGGCAACCAGGGCTACGTCGTCATCAACGACGGCGGCGGCGCCGAGCCCCCCTCCAACGTCTACGGCCACAGCCACACCACCGGCGAGCACTACGTCCACCACGTGCGCCGCAACTCCGACGGCACCAAGACCCGCCACTGGTACGAGGACAACGACACCAAGCTGCTGCCCGACCGCGACAAGCCCGACACCCCCTACCGCACCGACAAGTGCGCCCTGAACGTCATCCCGTGATGCAACCTCCCGCGCCCGCCGCCCCGCGTGGCGGGCGCGGGAGCGCCCCACGCTCCCGCGCCCTGGTCGCGCGCTCTGGCGCCTTGACGCTGCCCGCCGTCGCGATGGTCGTGACCGCTCTGCTGTCCGGCTGTTCCTCCGCGCCTTCCCCGGATCGTTCCGGTGCCACGACCGGCCCCACGGCAACCACCGGCAGCGGTTCGCCCGCCGCCTCCGCCGCCGTCAAGCTCACCGAGCTGCCCAACGGGTCCTGCCTGGCCAACGACCGGTTCCTGCGCCCCGACGGCACCGTCCAGACCGTCGACTGCAAACGCCGGCACATGTACCGCACCTACGCCTCCACCGACCTGCCGCCGGAGATGCGCGACGGTCCCTTCCCCGGCTACCAGAAGGTCTACGACTTCACGCTGAAGTTCTGCGACGCCGAATTCGCCAAGCTCTACAAGGGACCCGCGGGCAAGGACGGACGACCGGTCGAGTACCTGATCGCGCCGATGGAGAAGGTGCAGTGGCGTCCCGAGGAGAAACGCGTGGTCTGCGCCACCATGGCCAACCCCAACGCCTGAGGCGCGGCTCCAGGCGCCCAGGGTCCGAACTGGACGGGGGCCACCGCGAACGGGCCGCACCCGGCGGTACATCGTGCGGTCGTTGAAGTCGCGGTGCTCCTTTTCGGCCCCGACGGCCCCTGATGAGCGTGTGCGGTCGGAAGGGCGTCCGGGTCGGTCTTCACACGCCGACCATGGGCGCCCTTCACCGCACCCCGTTCAGTGGTCTCCCATCGACGATCTGGGCGGAGCCCTCCGGCGTCCCGTCCAGGGGGCCGAGCGCGCCTCAGGTGCCGTTGCGGGTGCTGGGGGCCGGGCCGTTGACCACGATGGCCTGGCCGTCGCGCAGCGTTCGGTGGGCGGTGCCCCGCGAGCGGTAGAGGTCGGCGACGGTGCCGAGGATCTCGGTCTCGGGATGGCCAGGGGAGTCGATGTGCGGCACCACGACGAAGTCGAGGACGGCGAGGCCGTCGAAGCGGGCCGGGGCGCCATAGGCGGTGCGCACCGCACGGGGACCGTCGCACCGCTCCAGCCCGTTCAGGTCAGGGGCCAGGACACAGACGCCGGCGCTGTAACCGGCATAGACGACGGCGTCCTGCCGCAGCAGCTCGATGATCGCGCGGTCGGCGCCGCTCCTGGCCAGGGCGTGCCGTAGGACGAACACGTTTCCTCCCCTGACCCAGAGCAGCGGGAATTCGCGGAGCGCGGCCGCGACCCGGCCCGGGTCCTGGTCGAAGAACGCGCGCAGGTCGACTTCGACCGGCCGCAGGCCGAGGGCGGCGAGTGCCTGGATCTCGCGCTCGACCGCGGCCCGGCGCTCGGCGTCGGGCAGGGCGTCGACAGCGTTGGCGATCACAGCGGTGCGAGCCCCGGCGGGATCCTCCAGCAGGCCCAACATCTGTTCGGGATGGTCCCCGATCCGCCAGGAGGACAGATACATGCGCACCCGAGAACCCTAGGACACCGCCGCCCCGGCGACAGATCCCCGCCAGGCCCTTCGGGGATCACCGAAGGCGGGACCTAGGCCGTGTTTCAAAGCCCTGGCCCACGGTGCTCGCCTGGCGGCTCGCACCTCACCAGGGCTTGGCGAGCGCGACATCGCTTCGCGATCTGACCTGCGGGCCCTCGCCTCCGGCGTCGGGCCCGCAGGTCAGGTAACGCGCTCGCGTGCGCGGCTGAGGCCCACTTTGAAACAGGCCCTAGGCGGGGTCCTCCTGCGGCCCGTCCAGGACGCCGTTGACCATGTACCTGGCCAGGGCGTGCGCGGTGTCGGCGGCGGAGGGCCGCAGCGGCCCGGTCACGAGGGTGAACAGGGCTCCGCCGTACAGGGTCATCAGCGCCCGCACCTGCTCCGGGGAGGTCGCGAGGTCCAGCGCGCGGTGGTGGCCGACGACGGTCCGCAGCGTCGCGGCCCCGATCTCCGACAGCGTCTCGCCGAGGACGGGCCTGCGGTCGGCTTCCAGGTGGAGTTCGAACATGGCCCGGAACCGGGTGCGCCGCCGGGTCGCCGCCTGGTGCAGGGACCGGCCGATGAGGTCGGCGAGCCCCTCCCGGTCGAGCCCCCCGGGCGCGACGGGCACCGCCTCGACATCCTCCCGCATGTCCTCCAGGTGCAGGTCCACGACGCGGCGCGCGGCGGCCCGCAGCAGCTCGTCCCGGTTGCGGAAGTAGTTCGACGCGGTGCCGCCGGGCACGCCCGCCACCTCGTCGACGGCGCGGTGGCTGAGCTGGTGGATGCCCCGCGTGCCCAGGACCTCGATCGCGGCGTCGGCGAGGGCTCGGCGGCGGAGCAGGTTCTCTGGAGGCGTCACCCGTCCTGTCTTACCGGAATCCGGGAGCCCGAGCGGCCACCCGGGGGGCCGACACATGACACTACTACAATAGTACTACTTTAATAGTGACAAGGAACGGCCAACGGTGAGGGGACGCGCACATGGGCAACGAGCTGACGGCAACGGTGATGGGTGTGGCTCGTTCTCAGGAAGCCATCCGTCCAGCTCAGCGGAGTCCTTGTGGAAGAGCCGCACCCGTCGGCGAACGCGCGGGCGAAGCTCCGCTCGTACAGTTCCCGGCCGGTGTGCATCTCTCTGATGGCCCAGCTGCCGCTGCGCAATGCCGCCAGCGCGGTGCGCTCGGTCTCGGCGTCCAGGCGGGGCCAGGGCGTCCACGGCCGGGAGCGGACGGGCGCGCCGCCGTACACGGCGGGTTCCCGTTGGCCCGCCCTGCCGCGCAGCGCCTCAGCCATTCCCCATCCCTCGGAAGATCCGGTGGCCACTGCGACGTCCGCCATAGTGATCATCGGGGGTCCCCGGCGATATCCGCGATCGGCCGCCCGGAGGTGCGGACGATCGGGCGGGCCGAACTGCGCCCGACACCGGTATCCCGCCCGTTCCGGCCGCCGCTCTACGCTCCAGGTCCCAGCCGCGACGCGGAGGAGAGACGCGCATGCCGTTCCCGCAGACGCACGGTTTCCTTTTCGACGACGGGCCCCGGGGGCGTGTGCTCGACGTCCCCCGGTACGCGTTCGAGGTCGCTTTCGCCAAGGCCCGGCGGCGCAATCCGCCCTTCCCGCCGTGGTGGCGGAGGTACGTCGGCTCCTGGCAGACCTTCGCACCCGAGCGGGCCGGGCCGTCCGCGAACGACGCGCGGGAGCGGCCGCTGATCTTCGGTCTGTGCCAGGCGTGGAACGAGGACGACGTGATCTACGCGACCGTCCGCAACCTGTTCGGCCAGGGTGTCGACGAGGTCTTCGTCATCGACGACGGCTCCGACGACGACACCGCCGCCGAAGCCGCGGCGGCCGGGGCGACGGTCCTCCGGCAGCCGGCCGGCGGGGCCTTCAACGAGGTCCGCCGGACCGAGCGGATCGCGCGGGTGATCGACGAGCGGACGGCGTCCGCGGGCCGCCCGCTGTGGTGGATCATGGTGGACGCCGACGAGTTCCCCCGCGGTCCGGGCCGGAGCACGATCCGTGAGCTCGTCGGCACGCTCGCGCCCGAGGTGGACACCGTCGGAAGCCGCGTGCTGGAGCACTATCCGAGCCGGTCCTCCGCCCCGGAACCGCGCCATCACCCGATCGACGAGCTGCGCATGGCCCGCCCCTACCTCAACCCCGCCTGCCCCGCCGGGCACTGGAAGCACCAGCTGCTCCACGTCCGCGCGCCCGGCGACCTGCGGTTCAGGATGGGACGGCACACCATCGCTGCCCCGCCCGACCGCAGACCCGTCGTCGAGAGCCGGTCGTCGCTGCTGATGCACCACTTCCCGCTACGCGGCCGGGAGCGGACCGAGCGCCGGTTCCGGCAGGCCACCGCCCGGTCCGGCCGCTACGGCGCGGGCTCGGACAAGCTGGTCGGGCAGCGCACGGAGCTCAGGTTGCGCATGCTCGAACTGGCGTACGAGGAGAAGTACGAGCTGATGCCCGCCATGTTCCCCGGCCAGCGGAACATCGGGTTTCCCGTGCACGACTGGCGGGAGCTGGTCGAACCCGCCGAGCGGGAGCCGCACCATCGTCCCGGACTGCCCCTGTGACGCCGTTCACCGCACCCCGGTGATCATTCCGGCGCCGACGGTGGTGTGGGTGGCTTCGTCGATCAGGATGAACCCGCCGGTCAGCCGGTTGCGGCCGTAGTCGTCGACGAACAGCGGCTGGGTGACCCGCAACGAGATCCGGCCGATCTCGTTCAACCCCGGCCCGGTCGCGGTCTCATCGCGGTGCAGGGTGTTGACGTCCAGCCGGTAGTGCAGATCCTTCACCAACGCCCGAGCGGTCCGGGTGGTGTGCTTGATGATCAGCTTGGTGCGCGGGCCGAGCTGCCGGTCCGACGTCATCCAGCAGACCATCGCATCCAGATCCTGGGCCACCTCGGGCCGGTTGCCCGGCCGGGCGATCATGTCACCGCGGGAGATGTCGATATCGTCGGCCAGCCGCAACGTCACCGACATCGGCGCATAGGCCTCGGTGACCGGACCGCCGGGACCGTCGATATGAGTGATCGTGGTCGTCAGCCCCGACGGCAGGTGCACCACCTCATCGCCGGGCTTGAGCACCCCACCGGCGACCTGCCCGGCGTAACCCCGATAGTCGTGCAGGTCGGGGTCGGTGGAGGCGTGGGGGCGGATGACGTACTGCACCGGGAACCGCACATCGATCAGGTTGCGGTCGGAGGCGATGTGCACAGGGTGTAGCTCGAACGGAGGGACCGACTGAGCCGGGCGTTCGCGCCTGGGCTGTTTGAACGCGGGACTGCCTTCCACCGTTGGTTGAGGCCAGGTGGCGCATTGTCGAGCTGCGCGGGCAATCGGGCGAGGTGCGGTCGTGTGGGGCCGTGGAAGATCGGTTGTCCTGGTTGGAGATCGCCTGGGAAACGGTGTCGGACGCGTGGGCGTGAGGTGACGCGACAGTTGCCGCAGGCCCATCTGGATCTGTGGCGGCGTGCGAGGAACAGCGCCCGACCGCCGGTCGTCCGGCCGGATGATCGGGAAAGGCCTTCACTTTCTGCCGGCCACGGTGGTCGGCACTCGCACGGACTGACCAAGCTCGCCATGACCGAGGCGGTGCGCGGGTCGCGCGGCACCACCCACGCTGCGGTCATTGCTCGCCGCGGTGTGGCTGTCCACATCTTCTGCGACCTGGTCCACGTGCTGGAGTATTGCTGGCACCCTGTGCACCGCCGACGGCCCACGGCCCAACAACATGTCGCCGCTTGGGCGCTCAGCCTCTTGGCCGGGAACATCGACCAGTTCATCGGCGACATGACCACCCGGGCTGCCACTCTGCCCACCCACCATCGCGACGGGCTGAAGGCCGCCGTCCGCTAGCTGGCCCCCGCGCTGGCCGCCTACGACCGGGCCCGCCGCCCCCGGTGCCGGAGGATCGACCGTCAGGCGGGCATGATCGGGCGCTTCGGCGTCCGCCTGGGAGACGGCCGGCGGCGCCCCGTTCGCGACACCCTCCTGCGGCTCACACCGGCCAGGCTGCTCGTCAACGACGCCTTCCTCAAGGAGCTGGTCGGGTGGACGCCCCCGCCCGCGCCGGTTCGGCAGGCGGGACCGCCGGCGCGCTGACGGCGGCAGAAGATCCTTTAACCTTGGCGGGTGACGGACACCCCCGAGAACCTCGCGCTCCCCACCGCGCTCGCCGAAGTCGCCGAGATCGGCTTCACCTGGGAATGGGACGAGGAGACCGACGAAGTCCGCGGCTGCGACTTCGAGCTCTACGACCACCTTGAGGACCCCGCCCGGACCGCGTGGTGGTTCCGGCTGTGGACCGGCAATCCCGATGTCGACGGCAGCCAGTTCCGTTTCTTCGGCACGACCGGCTCCGGTGACTACACGGGCTTCTGGCTCGCCCGCCCCACGGCCCGGCTCACCGACCAGCCCATCGTCTACATCGGCTCCGAAGGGGAGCACGAGGTGCTGGCGAGCGACCTCGGCGACCTGCTCTGGCTGTTCGCCGCGGGCCTCGGACCGGCCGAAGCCTCCACCGAGCCGGAGCCCAACGCCGAACCCGACCCCGCCTTCCGCGCCATCGCCGAACGCCACGCCCCCGGCCGCCAGCGTCCGCCCGAACAGATCGTCGCGGCGGCACAGGCCGAGTTCCCCCACTTCCAGGACCACATCGCCGCCCTCATCCGCTGACCTCGCCGACACCGGGGAAGGCCACGGTGATGGTCCAGATCGTGCTGCGCGATCCAGCCTGTCAGCGCTGCGGTGAAGCCGCCTGGACCTGGAGGGGCCTGTCTCCAGCATCCCCGCCACCCGTTCGCCTGAAGAACCGGGCCAGTGCCCACAGCCGGAGCGCCACCGCGACCAGCCCGGCGAGCGCCGCGGCGGCCAGGGCGATCGTCAACGGGGCCGCGAAGTAGGTGAGCTGCGCCCAGGTGACCGCACGGCCTCCGATGATCAGCGACACCAGCTGCGGATAGGCGGCGAACACCGCGACCGGCAGCAGCGCCGGGACCAGCCGCGGCGCAATCCGCCACCGGGGCGCCGCCGCGCGTCGCCGGGCCCATCGGCGGGCGCGGAACCCGGCCAGCACCCCCAGCCCGACGGACACGAGCACGATCAGGCCGAGGGCCAGCTCCGTCAGGTGCCCGCCGCGCCCCGGCGCGGGCGGGGTACGCCCGTCGATCAGCGTCAGCAGGCCCTCCAGCGTCGACCAGCTCACGTCGGTCAGCCCGGCGCCGTTGACCATGACGGCGACGCCGTATCCGGTGGACGGCACGATCGCCTGGGCGGCGTTGTAGGTGAAGATGTTCCCCGAGTGCACCAGCCGCGCCGGGCCGGTGCCGCCCTCTTCCCCGGCCCAGCCCATGCCGTACCGGTGGTCGCCGGTGGCCGGGCCGGGCGCGTGCATGGTGCGCAGCGCGGCGCGGTTCAGCGTGCGCGGCGCTTGCCCGGACTGGGCGATCAGCCACCGTCCCATGTCATGGGCGTTGGTGATCACGCCGCCCGAGCCGCTGCCGTCCAGGAAGCCGGGCGCTTCCGAGCGCGCGATCCACAGGCCGAACAGGGAGTGGTGGCCGTCGGCCGGGCGCACGTCCCGGTCGCTGACGGCGCTGCCGTTCATGCCGAGCGGGGCGAACACGCGGCGCCGCAGGTAGTCACCGAACGGCCGGCCGCCGGCGACCTCGACGAGCCGGGCGGCCAGGTTGTAGTTGACGTTGCAGTACGCCCAGCGGGTGCCCGGGTCGGTGGTCAACCGCGCGGTGCGCAGCCGCGCCACGTACTCGCGCAGCGACCCGGCGTCCTGCGTCGCGCCGATGTCGACGGTGCGGTCGGACAGGCCGGAGGTCTGGTTGAGCAACTGCCGTACGGTGATGCGCGCGGCGCGCGGGTCGGCGGTCCGGAACTCCGGCATCTGCGCGGCGACCGGCCGGTCCAGCGCGATCCGTCCCTCGTCGACGAGGGTCATCACCGCGGCGGCGGTGAACGACTTGCTGAGCGAGGCCACCCGCATCGGTGTGCGGGCGGTGACCGGGCGTCCGGTGGAGTCGTGGCCGTATCCCGCGGCGTGGACGACGCGGCGGCCGTGGGTCACCACCAGCGACATTCCCGGCATGCCGGACGCCTTCCTCACCCGGTGGGCGTACGCGTCGATCGTCTCCGGCCTGACCTGGGCCTCCGCCGGGGACCCGGTCACGGCGTGGGCCGGGGGCGCCGGGGTCATCGCCACGGCGAGCCCGATCGCGATGATCGCCGCCGAGAGCCTGGTTCTCATTCCGTCTCCTTCGCGCGGATCGGAAGAGAATCTAGAAACCGGGGTCACCTCAGGGCATCGGACGATCGTCCACCGCCGACCCCGACTTTCGTCAGAGGTCCCCACGGGGGTCCGGGACGTCGGCGACCATGCGGTCAGCGCGCGAAGCCCAGCCCGGTGTGGAAGCGGTGCGCGTCCTCGCGCCGTTTGTCGCTGGTCAGCTGGACGAGCGCGCAGCCGCGCGCGCGTGCCCGTTCGATCGCGTGCTCCATCAGGATCCGGCCGAGCCCGCCGCGACGGTCCGCGCGGATCCGCACCGCCTCGATCAGGGCCCGTTCGGCGCCGCCCTTGCCGAGCCCCGGGATGCACGTCGCTTGCGGGCAGCCCACCACCGCGCCGCCCTCGCCCCGGTCGTCGACCTCTTCGAGCAGGACCGGCATCTCGTTCCGCGGGTCGGCGTCGATCGCCGCGAAGGCGCGCTCGTGGGCCTGCGTGACCGTGACCGCCGCCGGGAGATCGGCGCGGGTCGCGGGACGCAGCGTGAAAGCGGGTACCGGCTCGGGCCGCCGGGCGCTATCCGATCCGGCCGGGTCCCGCGGGGGCCGGAGAGGGGCCGCCCAGCGCCCGTTCGGCCCGGACCAGGAGGCGGTAGGCGCCGGCGGCGGCGAGCATCGCGACGGCGTCGCCGCCCGCGATCAGCCACTGCTTGCCCAGCAGGCTGAAGGCGAGGATGGCGCCCACGACGAACACGATGTGGAAGGTGTGCATCGCGCTGGCCACGCCGTAGACCTGGTACTTCGCCATCCTCACCGCCGCCGTCAGCAGGCTCACGCTCATCATGGCGGGGAGGAGCGCGACGATGAGGAGCCACTCCAGGCCGCCGCTTCCGGCGGCGGACATCGCGAGCAGCAGGGTCAGGACGGCCACGCACGCGCCGAACGCGCCGGAGGCCGGCGCGGCGTCGCGTGCCGCGCTCCGCACACGGGGGTCGGCGGCGTAAGGCGAGGCGGCGGTCCCGCCCATCTCCTCCCGCCACCTCCGCCGCGCCGCGACGGCCGAGACGACCATGTGCCCGAGCGCGGCCGCCGCCACCAGCGCGCCCAGCACGCCCAGCGGCACCTGACCCTTCTGGAAGAAGACCACGGCGGACATCGCGCCGCCGAGGACCAGCGTGCCCATGATCCGCGCGTAGGGGCTCTGTCCGTCCATCGGGTCCTGCCGGCACCGGCCGTCGATGATCGTCGCAGGGCCACCCTAGAAGCAAACAGACATTGTTGTCTTTATGGCTTGGAGGTCAGCGGTGACCGGCCGTGGCCACCGCCCCGGGGGACGGCGGCCCGGCCGGACCGTGGGGGTGGTGTCAGATCAGGCGGCTGACGACGATGTCGTCCACGTAGTAGGCGGCGTTGACGCCCGCGGTGAGGCGGGTGTCGTCGAGCTTGATGCCGGTCGCCTGGTTCCGGGTCGACACGAAGATCGCGAGCTGGTGCCCGGCCTGGTACGTCTTGAACGACGGGATCCGCGCGTGCAGGAGCTTCCACGCGGGCACGGCGGTGTAGTCCTGCCAGTTCTCCGGATTCGAGGTGCCGGTGACGGCGATGTGCTCGACCCGGGTCTCCACCGGGACCGCGTCCGCCCACGAGTGGTAGAACTCGATCTGCACCGACTGGGTCAGCGACACGTCGCAGGCCGAGGAGCCCGGCTCGTTGTCGGTGTCGATGAAGAACCTGCTGATCTGGCAGGCCAGGTCGATGTCGACGACGACGCCGCCCGACACGCTCGGCGTGTACAGCACCATGTAGCCGTTCCGCCAGCTCATCGAGCAGGTGGTCTTGTCGCCGGTCTCCCGCTGCCGGTAGCGGATGTGGCTGCCCGTCCGGTTGGTGACGGTGTCGAAGTAGGTGTCGGCGTTCCAGATCGCGAAGTCGCCGGGCCGGCTCGACGACCACGAGTACCCCGGGTCCCACCAGCCGTCGTAGTTGCGCTTGGCCGAGGTCCGCTCGGCGTCCTCCGCCTCCCCCTTCCACGTCAGCTCGACGCCGCCGGTGCGCCCGAGTTCGTTGAGGGCCCTGGCCCGCGTCGCGAAGTCCGCGCGCATCCGGTCCAGGGCGACCAGGTCCACGCCGAGCTCCGTGGCGTAGGCGCGCATGGCCGCCGCCCGCCGGTTCTTGGCGTCGAGGCCGGCGTTCTCGGGCAACCGCAGCTCGCTGCCGCGCCGCCGGAGCCTCTCCTGCGCCTCCGGCGTCACGATCTTGCGCTGCTCGGCCGCGAACCGGGCGGCGACCTGCTCGCCCTCCGCCACGAAGCGCTCGTTCTGCGCGGCGTCCCGCGCGGCCTGGACCGCCCGCAGGTGCTCGATCGCCTCCGCCGGAATCCCCGTATCGGTCGTCATCATTCCCGTTCCCCTGGTTCTCTGCGTCCCGCGTCTTTCGCGGACACACCTCACTTTCCGTCTCCGTCGCCCTTCCGACATCGGTGACCGCTACCGACTTTCCGCGCCCACCCGTTACCGAGCCGCTCGCACGGCGCGCCGGGAGGCATCGTCGGTGGTGGGGCCGGTGACGGTCGCGTGGCCGGGGTGCGGCGCGCGCGGTCGTCCGGCAGGGCGGGCTCGGCGCCAGGCTTGTGATCGCGGGGCGTACGGCTACCCTGGCGAAGAGTGATCGTGGACCCCCGGACGATCAAGGACGCTGCGCATGGCCGAGCGGAAGTCCAGAAAGCCTGGTGATTACACCTTCGTCAACGGCAGGTGGATCCCGAAACCCACCTCCGACGAACCCGAGACCACGCCCCCTTCCGTCACGCCCCCCGGAAGTGCCTCTCCCTTCGACCGGCGGCCCGGCGGTCGAGGGACCGACGCACGGCTCACCGCCGCCAGACTCGACGAGCTGCTGAGCAACCTGCCGGAGAAGGACGCGCTGCGCCTGGCACAACTCATCCAGCAGAACGCGGAACGCCGGACGTTCAGGCCGGTACCCGTCGTCCTCCCGCCTCCGCGCCTCTCCTCCTCCATCCCCCTGTGGGTCTACGCGGGGCTCGCCCTCGGTGGCATCGGCGGCTTGATCGCCTACCTGGCGACCAGCGGGCCCGGGGACCGCGTCCTCGATTCCGTGGCGAGGTTCGGCGCCACCTTCGCCATGATCACCATCCCGTTCTTCCTGATCTTCGGCACGGTCGTGCTGGCGCAGTTCCTCATGCGGCGGCCCGAGGACGACGATCCAGACGAGGAACGCGTCCACCTGACCGACCCGAAGACGGACGAGAACCCCGACAGATACTGGTCACCGGACTGACGCGGGCGACGACCGCGTTCAGGCCGCGCGCCTTCGCGCGGCGAGTCCCGCGTGGTCGGTGAGCTGTATCTTGGCGCTGTGGATTACCTGGTCGCACTTCGGCGTGAACTGGACGCGTTCGGCGCCGTGCTGGACGGTGACCTGTCGGCTCCGGTCGAGCACTGCGGCGGCTGGAGGCTCGTGGATCTGGCCGCGCACCTGGGGGCGGGGAACCTGTGGGTCGTCGCGGCGGTGCGGGAGGGGCACGGCGACAGCTATGACGAGGGTGCCGCACCCCGTGAGCAGGCCGCCCTCAAGGCCTGGTACGCCGGGACGGCCGACGCGCTCGTACAGGCCCTGTCGGTCGATCCCTCGACCGAGGCATGGACGTTCTTCCCGCCTCACACGGTCGGATTCTGGCGCCGGCGCCGCAGCCAGGAGACGCTGATACACCGGTGGGACGGCGAGCACGCGCTCGGTCCGACGACGCCGATGGATCCGGCGCTCGCCGCCGACGGCGTCGCCGAGGTCTTCGACACCATGGCGCCCCGCATGATCGCCAGGGGGGCCGCCACCCACCCCGAGCGGGCCGTGCGGATCACCGCCACCGACACCGGCCGCTGCTGGACGTACGGGACCGGTGAGCCGGTCGCGGAGGTCTCGGGCACCGCCGAGGACCTGCTGCTCATGCTGTGGGGACGCAAGTCCTGGGATGCCGGATCGGTGACCTGGGACGGGAGCCGCGAGGCGGGGCTGGGCGTGCTGGCCGGGCCACTGGTCCCCTGACGCGGCACCGGGAGTCCTGGCCGTCAGCCCTGGCGGCTCCCCGGCACGAACGCGACCGAGGTCGCCCCGAGCCTCCGGGAGTGGCCGCGGGCCGACGGTGAGAACCGCGACGCCGGGGCCGCGCGCCCATCCGCTGGCGCGTGCGCCGGGGCCGTTCGTCGCGGTGGGCGTGGTGTCGCCCCTGGTCGGCGGGCTCACGCGAGGGTGCGGAGCGCGGCGTCGATCGCGGTGGCCAGGCGGGCGGGGTCGTGGCCGGCGCGTTCCCGCACCCGCAGGCCGAGGACGGTGGTGAACAGCAGTTCCACGGCGGCGTCGAGGTCGAGGTCGGACGGCAGTTCGCCGTCGCGGCGGCCCCGGTCCAGCAGGGACCGGACGGCCTGCCGGGTCACCTCGAAGGCGGCCTCGGTCCGCCGGCGGACCTGGTCGTCGGCGGTGCCGAGTTCGGTGGCGGTGTTGACCACGAAGCAGCCCCGGCCGGGCTCCCCGCCGGACGGGCAGGAGACCAGCCACAGCATCCAGTCCCGCAGGACCTGGCGGACCGGACGGCCCGCGGCGTCCAGCCGCCGTTCGGCCTCGGCGGAGTCGGTGGCCCGGTAGTGGTCGAGCGCGCGGAGGAACAGCGTGTGCTTGTCGGTGAACGTCCGGTACAGGCTGCTGGGGGTGAGCTCGAGCTCGGCGCCCAGGTCGCGCACCGAGGTGGCGTTGTAGCCGCGGCGCCAGAACAGGTCGGTCGCCCTGACGACCGCGTCCTGCTCGTCGAACTGTCGGGGTCGGGCCATGCCCCTCACCCTATCCCACTTGTGGAGCGATCGTTCCCATACTAGGGTCCACCGACATATGGGAGCGATCGCTCCCAAACGAGTGAGGAGATATCCGGTGACGTCCACCGAACAGACCGCGGTCCCGGAGACCGGATCCCGGGACCCGCGACGGAGTCGCTGGCCGGCGGTCACCGCCGTGGCCCTGGGAACGTTCCTGCTGGTGACCGCCGAGCAACTGCCGATCGGGCTGCTGACCACCGTCGGGTCGTCGCTGTCGGTCTCCGAGGGGACGGCCGGGCTGATGGTGACGGTGCCCAGCCTGGTCGCCGCGGTCGCGGCGCCGCTGGTCCCGGCGCTCGTCGGCGCGCTGGACCGGCGCCTGCTGCTGCTCGGCCTGATGGGGGTGATGACGCTCGCCAACGTGGTCTCGGCCCTGGCGCCGGACTTCGCCGTCCTGGTGGCCTCCCGGGTGCTGGTCGGGGTGGCGGTCGGAGGTTTCTGGGCCGTCGCCGGCGGCCTGGCCGTCCGGCTCGTGGCGCCCGCGGACGTGCCGCGGGCCACCGCGGTCATCTTCGGCGGGGTCGGGGCCGCGAACGTGTTCGGCGTCCCGCTCGGCACGCTGCTCGGCGGGTTCACCGGCTGGCGCGTCGCCTTCGCGACGCTGAGCGCCCTCGCGCTGCTGGTGCTGCTCGCCCTGCTGGCCGTGCTGCCGCCGCTGGCCGCCTCCCAGGCCGTCCGGCCGCGGCTGCTGGCCGCGCAGCTGCGCAACAGGGGCGTGCGCGTCGGCATCCTGGCGACGTTCCTCATCGTGACCGGCCACTTCTCGGCCTACACCTTCGTGAGCCCGGCGCTCCAGGAACTGTCGGGGATCGACGAACGGCTCGTCGGTCCGCTGCTGTTCGGGTTCGGCCTGGCGGGCATGGTCGGCAACTTCGCCGCCGGAGCCGCGCTGGCGCGCGCCCCGCACCGGACCGTGCTGGCGATCGCCGTGGTCCTGGCGGCCGCGATGCCGCTCTACCCGCTGCTGGGCCGGGGGCCGGTCGGCGGGGCCGTCCTGCTGGTCGTCTGGGGTCTGGCCTTCGGCGGCGTGTCGGTCGGGCTGCAGACCTGGATGATCAGGACCGCGCCGCACGCCGTGGAGGCGGCCTCCTCCCTGTGGGTGGCGGTGTTCAACCTGTCGATCGGCCTCGGCGCGCTGACCGGTGGTGTCATCGTCGACTCGCTCGCCCTGCAAGGTGTCCTGTGGCTCGGCGGGGCCTGCGCCCTGGCGGCCGCGCTGGCGGTGTGGAGCGCGCGCGCCGAAGAGACCCTGCGGTGACCGTCATCGCGCCGCGGCGTCGGCGAACGGCCCGGGGGGCAGCGCGGCGGGACGGTCCCCGGCGCGGCCGCCGTCGTCGCGGTGCTCGGTCGGGGTCACGCCCCGCAGGCGTTTGAACGCGACGCTCAGCGCGAACGCGTTGGCGTAGCCGACGCGGCGGGCGATCGCCCCGACCGTGGCGTCGGTGCCCCGGAGCAGCTCGGCCGCCAGGGTGATGCGCCAGTCGGTCAGGTAGCCCATCGGGGGTTCGCCGACCATGGCGGTGAAGCGGCGGGCCAGCGCGGCGCGCGACACCCCGCACCCGGCCGCCAGCGACGCCACCGTCCAGGAACGGGCCGGGTCGTCGTGCATCAGCCGCAGCGCCCGGCCCACGACCGGGTCGCTCATCGCCGCGTACCAGGCGGGCGGCCGGGCGTCGGGGCGGTCGAACCAGTGCCGCAGGGTCGAGATGAGCACCAGGTCGAGCAGCCGGTCCAGCACCACCTGCTGGCCCGGCGCGTCCCTGGCGATCTCCTCGGCCACCAGGTCCATCGCCGAGGAGCGGTACTCGGCCGCCGGGACGCGCAGCACCTCCGGGAGCGCGGCCAGCAGGCGGCGGCTGACCTCGGACCCGACCTCGTACATCCCGCTCAGCAGCAGGTCCGTCTCGTTCCGGCCCATGCCGCACAGGCGGGGGCCGATCCGGATCTCGTCGCGGAGCTCCGAGCCGTCGGGCATGGTGCAGGTCTCGGCGTCGTGGACGACGAAGCACGGCGGCGTGCCGGGCCGGTCGGCGACGGTGAACGGCCGGGGCCCCCGGACGATCGCGACGTCGCCGGTCTCGAGGCGGACCGGCTCCCCGGCGTCCGGCACGACCCAGCCCGTCCCGCGGAGCGTCGCGACCAGGTGGAGCGGGGCGCGGGTCGCGAACCGCAGCCCCCACGGGGGGTCGAACAGGGTCTGGCTGAACAGGGCACCCCGTGCCCGAACGCCGTCGAGGAGGTCGGTGAGCGCGTCCATGATCCCGAGCGTAGACGCACGGACATGCGGGTGAGCCTCTCAGCCATGGCCCGTCTCGGCCGTGCCCGGTTGACTTCCTCACATGACGACGACGAACCGTGAGGTGACCATGGATGACAGGCCCATCGCCGTGCTCGGCGCGACCGGCAAGACCGGGCGGCGCGTGGTGCGGCGGCTGCGGGAGGCGGGGCGGCCGGTGCGCGCCCTGTCGCGTTCCGCCGAGACGCGTTTCGACTGGACCGACGAGTCCACCTGGGACGCCGCCGTGCGGGGCGCGGGCGCCCTCTACCTGGTGTGCCCGACGGATCCGGCGCCGGTCGCGGCGTTCGTGCGGCGCGCGGCGGACGCGGGCGTGGAACGGTTCGTGGCGCTGTCGGCGCGCGGGTCGGAGCACTTCGGCGTGGACGGGGTGTCGTTCGGCACGGACATGGTGGCCGGTGAGGCGGCGGTGCGCGACAGCGGCGCGTCCTGGGCGGTGGTCCGGCCCAACAACTTCTCCCAGAACTTCAGCGAGGACCTCTTCCACGCGCCCCTGGTGGCGGGGCGGCTGGCGCTGCCGTTCGACGACACGCCCGAGCCGTTCGTGGACGTGGAGGACGTCGCCGCGGTCGCGGTGGCGCTGCTGACCGATCCGGAGCGCGACGGGGAGGTCGTCGACGTGACCGGGCCGCGCGGGATCACGTTCCGGGAGGCCGTGGCGGCCATCGCGGAGGCGGCCGGGCGGGAGATCCGGTACGTCGAGCTGAGCCGGGAGGGGTACGTCAGGGAACTCGTCGGCGAGGGCTGGGACGAGGCGGACGCCGAGACGTTCACGCAGATGTTCGACCTGATGCGCCGCGGCGCCCTCACCGGGACGACCGACGGCGTCGAGCGGGTCCTCGGCCGCCCCGCCGCCGACTTCGGGTCCTATGTGGCCCGGACCGCCCCCACCGGCGTCTGGGCGGGCGCCTAGGTCGTCGACGGGGTGACGACGGAGAAGTCGACCTTGAGCGCGTAGCGGTCGGCCACGTAGGAGCTCACGGAGTACTCCAGGGGCCGGCCGTCCTGGTCGAGGACGGACCGGGTCTCCACGAGCATCGGCGTGGTGGGGTCGACGCCGAGGTGGGCGGCGTCGTCGTCGGCCGTGCGCGCGCCGAGGACCGAGGAGCCGAGCGTGGGATGGAGCCCGAGCCGGCGCAGCGCGTGGTGCAGCGAGCCGGTCTCCAGGTCGGCGGTGAGCAGCGCGTCGAGGGCCGCGGGGAACCTGGCGTGCTCGATGGCCACGGGCAGGTCGTCGAAGAACCGGACGCGGTTGATGGCGATCACGGAGGCGGCCCCCGGCGCCCCGCCGGGGTACAGGGCGGCGGCCTCGTCGGGGGAGGCGGGGCGCACGCCGGCCTCCAGGACGCGCGAACGCGGCGTCCTGCCCATGGCGAGGGCCTGGTCGTAGAAGCTCAGCAGGGTGCCGACGGGCCGGGTGGCCGCGGTCTTGCGCACGAAACTGCCCCGGCCGGGGACGCGCTCCAGCAGGCCGTCGCGCTGCAACCCGGCCAGGGCGGCGCGCACCGTCATGCGGGCGACGCCGAACTCCTGCGCCAGCTGCGTCTCCGAGGGGAACGGGTCGCCGTCGGCGGCGGCGTCGAGGCGTCGGCGCAACTGCTCGGCGATGCGGGCGTGCAGCGGTCGAGGTGCGGCCATGGGGCGGTTCCTTCGCGGTGGTCGGACGGTCGGCCTCCAGTGTGACGGCGGTCGACACCGGTCCTCTATTTGTATAGGTTGTCTAGACAGCTCACCGCGTCGCCGGTTCCGTCCACCCGAAGGGAAGCCCGCCATGTCCGTCGCCCCCACCGAGGTCCTCCGCTGGGACGGCCCCCTGCCCTCCCGCGACGAGGTCGCCGGGATGATCGACCACTCGCTGCTGCGCCCCGAACTGACCCGGGACGAGGTCGAGGCCGGCCTGGCGGTCGCGCGGGAGTACGGCACCGCCTCGGTGTGCGTGCGCCCCTCCGACGTCACCGCGGCCGTCGCGGCGCTGCGCGGCACCCGGGTCGCCGTCGGCACGGTCGTCGGCTTCCCGCACGGCGGTTGCACCACCCGGACCAAGGTCGCGGAGACCGCCGAGCTGGCCGGCCTGGGCGCCCAGGAGATCGACATGGTGATCGACATCGGCCGGCTCCGCGCCGGTGACGCCGCGTTCGTCCAGCACGAGATCGCCGCCGTGGTCCAGGCCGCCCAGGGACGCCCCGTGAAGGTGATCCTGGAGAACCACTTCCTGACCGACGACCAGAAGGTCGCCGGCTGCCGGGCGGCCGAGGCCGCGGGCGCGGCCTTCGTCAAGACCAGCACCGGATTCGCCGCCGGCGGGGCCACCCTCGCCGACATCGCCCTGATGCGCCAGGCGGTCTCGCCCGCCGTGCAGGTCAAGGCCGCCGGGGGCGTCCGCGCCCTGGACGCGCTGCTGCGCTTCCACCGGCTCGGCGCCACGCGGTTCGGGGCGACGGCCACCGCCGCGATCCTCGGTGAACTGGAGCGGCGCCACAACGGCGAGGCGCCCCTCGACGGGACGGCGGATTCCGACCCGGCGGGCTACTGAGCCCCGTGGCCCGCCGCGTCCGGGAGATCCGGTGAACGCCTACGATGATCAAATGCACGGGACCGCCCCGAACCCCTACTGGAACACCAATGTCGCCCGGCATCCGGGCATCCTGCGCGCCGTCCCCGAGGGCTGCGGCGACGCGCTGGACGTCGGCTGCGGGGACGGCCTGCTCGCGCGGAGGCTGACCGGGCGGGCCGAGCGCGTCACCGGCGTCGACAGCTCGCCGGAGATGGTCGCCCGCGCCCGCGGGCTCGCCGCCGGCCACCCGGATCTCACCTTCGTCGAAGGCGACTTCCTCACCATCGACCTGCCCGCCGGGGGCTACGACTTCGTCTGCTCGGTGTCCACGATCCACCACATGGACTTCGAGGCCGCCCTCACCCGCATGCGCGACCTGCTGCGCCCCGGCGGGAGGCTGGTGGTGGTCGGTCTCGCCCGCTCGGCGACCCCGGCGGAACGGGCGGCGACGGTCGCGGCGGCCCCGGTCGTCCGGATCACCAAGGTGCTGCGCCGCGCGACCGGCCCCGGAGGGATGCCGACCGCCGACCCGCGGATGGGCTACGGGCAGGTGCGCTCGGCGGCCCGGCGGCTGCTGCCCGGCGTCCGCTACCACCGGCACGTTCTCTGCCGGTACTCGCTGACCTGGGAGAAACCCGCCCGCTGACCGGCTAGGGGCGGTCGACGCGGTAGACGTAGTGGAGGCGGTCGTCGATCGGGTTGTCCGGTTCCAGGTCGCCTTCCGCGACGCGGCGCAGGCCCGCCTTCTCCAGGGCCCGCCAGGAGGCCCGGTTGGCCGCCACGACCGGGATGATGACGCAGCCGGCCTCGGGATCGTCGGTCCAGGTGCGCTCCACCAGGGCGCGGATCATCGCCGGGCCCAGGCCCCGGCCGACGCTGCCGGGGTCGCCGATCAGGTAGTCCAGGCTGACGGCGTTCTCGGGGACCTCGGTGAGGGGGGCCAGCTCCTCGCGGTACTCGGGGTAGTCGCGGTAGCGGGAGCGCTGGACCAGGCCGAGCGGGCGGCCGTCCAGGAACACCAGCAGGTCCTCGTTCGGCTCCTCGCCGCGCGCGCTGGGGCCGAAGTCGCGCCGGACCGCCTCCGGCGAGGTCTCGTGGTTCCACCAGCGGGCCACGTGCGGCTGCTCCAGCCAGGCCCGCAGCAGGGGGAAGTCCTCCTCGGTGACCCGCCGCCAGGTGAACGACGGGGCCGTGTCCGTTGTCATGCCGTCGAACGTAACAACCCCGCTCCCCCGCCGCCACGGAGTTCACGGCCGGTCAGCCGGAGCAGGGGCGGCCGTTCAGGGAGCAGGAGGAGGGGGCGGCGGCGCCGCCGTCGGCCTGGAAGCCGATCTGGATGCTCTGGCCGGGCCCCAGCGAACGGCCCGTGGTCGCCAGGCGGTCGCCCGAGTGGCTGGCGCTGGTCGAGCCGCTGTTGGTCCATGCCGACAGGATGGTCCGGCCGGAGAACACCGCCGAAAGCTGCCAGGACGAGATGGCGGTGGTGCCCCGGTTGACGACGGTGACGGTGCCGATGAAGCCCGAGCCCCAGCTGTTGGAGGTGGTGTAGGAGGCGGCCAGGCCGCCGACCGGCGCCGAGGGGCGGGACGGGGCCCCGCCCGGGGACGGGGAGGCCGACGCCGACGGCGAGGCCGGCGGAGACGCCGAGGCCGACCGCGAGGGCTTGGTGGTGACGGCGGCCGACGCGCTCGACTTCGGCGGCACGTCCTCGCCGAAGGTCTCCTCCGGGGCGGGGCCGCCCTCCGGCGTCGGCGCGGCGGGCGGGGCCGCCAGGGTGCGGCGGGGCCCGTCGTCCCCGGCGGCGGCGGTCAGGGCGAACGCCGCCGTCCCGCAGACCACCAGACCGGCCGCGCCCGCCAGGACCGGCCTTCCGAGCAGGCGTCCGGACGCGGCCCGGTGCCTGCCCGGACCGCGGTCGGCCTTCTCGCTCAACGTTCCCCCCAGTTCATCCCGCAAAGCTCGAGGACGCAGGCGTCACCTGCCCTGTCATGGGAGCGTCGTGAATGTACCAGGAGAAGATCGTCAAAGGCGCCCGTTCCGGCGCAGGAGGTCCACGGCGCGGACCGTGGCGTGGCCGCGCCAGTCCAGGGCGCCCGCCGGGGAGATCCGCGCGTAGTCGACGGACCACCCGCCGTCGTCGTGCTGGCCCGCCTCCAGCCGGTCCAGGTCGGCGTCGATCACCTCGGGGGCGAACAGCGCGCGGGCCGGGCGGCCGGGGAACGGCGCGAAGTCCAGCGGGGTCAGGTACTCGTCGTCGGTGCCGCCCTCGACGTGGACGCGCCCGTCGGCGGGCACGTGCTTGCCGAGGCGGCGCAGCAGGTCGGCGGCCTCGGGGCGGCTGTCGTGGACGGCGTCCAGGAACCGCACCGCGAACGCCAGCACGTACGCGAACGGGGCCTCGTCGAGCGCGTCGATGGCCGCCAGGCAGTAGCGCGTGGTGCGGTCCAGCCAGGGGTGGGCGGCGACGGCCGGGTCGTGGGCGGCGACCTGGTGGGCGACGGCGGCGGTCACAGCGGTGATCTGGAGCGCGGACGCGTCCGGGTCGGCCCCCTGCCACCACGGGGCGGTCGCGGCGGTGACGGTCAGCGGCAGCGCGAACGGCAGTCCGCCGTCGGGCAGCGTCACCGACTCCAGCCAGTCGCACAGCTCGACGGCGCGCGGGGTGGTGGCCGGGGCCACGTCCACCAGGGCCTCGAAGGCGTGCAGGGCGGCGCCGGGCTGGCTCTCCGGGGAGCGCAGGTCGGCCTCCAGGCCCCAGCCGTAGCCGCCGTCGGCGTTGCGGTAGCCGTCCAGCGCGGCCAGCACGGCGGCGGGGTCGGTGCGTTCGGTCAGCAGTTCGAAGCGGCGGCGGTCCAGGACGCGGGCGTGCCCGGCCATGAACGCGGCGGCCGCGGAGAGGTCAGCGGTCATGGGACCAGCCTCCCCCTCCGGGGACGGTCCCGTCTTGCAGGAAACGGCCATGTCGGAGACCGAACAGCGGTCCGGCTGCGACCGGCCCACGACCGGCCCCGGCGGAGATCCGCGGCGAGGCGGCGGCCGGGCTCCTGGAGCTGGACGAGCCGGTGTCGGTGATGTCCATGGGGGTGCTCGGCCACGAGCCCGACCTCGGCAAGGCGCGGCCGTCGTGGAGGGCGGCGCGAAGCCGGTGGAGAGCGGCGGCGCCCCGTACGCGCCGCGGGCCCCGGGCGAGCTGCTTCGCGGGGCTGGAGATGGTGGAACCGGGGCTGGTCCCGATCACGCGGTGGCGGGCGGACGGCGCGCCGGTCGACGCCGACGGGGCCGTGGCGCGCGCAACCGCGAGCCGGGGCCGGGACGGGTGTGCCGAACGCGGAGTGACATGATCATCAATTTTCGCTGAACCGCCCGGCGGGACATTGACCCGGATGGGGGTGCTATGTCCACACTCTGCGTCATGAACACCCCCCGCCTTTCCCGTCTGCGCCGCGCGCTGCTGGTGGTGCCGCTGCTGGCCGCCGGGCTGGTCGCCCCCACCGTGTCCGCCGTCGCCGCGCCGGTCCCCGTTCCCGGTGTCGCCGTCGCCGTCAGCGCCACGTCCGCCCACGCCCCCGTGACCACGGCCGCGGCGATCCGGCCGATCTGCGAGTCGAAGCTCCCCTCGCAGGCCCACGACACCATCGAACTGATCGAGAAGGGTGGGCCGTTCCCCTATCCGAAGGACGGAACGGTCTTCCAGAACCGCGAGGGCATCCTGCCCCAGAAGCCGCGCGGCCACTACCACGAGTACACGGTGAAGACGCCCGGCTCCTCCACCCGCGGGGCCCGCCGGATCGTGACCGCCGGGCACGAGGGCGACGACGGCATGTACTACACCGCCGACCACTACCGCAGCTTCTCCCACATCGACTTCACCTGCTGACCCCCGCCGCCGGGCGGCCCGCGTGCGGCCGCCCGGCGGCACGGCCCGGAAATACGCTCGCCCCGCGACGGCGCCGGTGCCACACTCCCCCGGGTGACCACCACCCGAACCGAACTGCTGCTCCGTCAGCTCGACATCGCCTGGGCGCTGTTCGAGTACCACCTGACGGACCTCGACGACGCCGCGTTCCTGTGGGAACCGGCCCCGCACTGCTGGACCGTCCGCCGCGCCGGGGACCGCTGGGTCGCCGACTGGGCCGACACCGAGCCCGACCCCGTCCCCGCCGTCACGATCGCGTGGGTGACCTGGCACATCGGCTACTGGTGGACGACGACGCTCGGCCACTGCTTCGGGTCCGGCGCGCCGGACCGCGAGGAGATCGTCTGGCCGGGCTCGGCCGCCGCCACGGCCGGGTGGCTGCGCGGGCTGAAGGACGAGTGGCGCTCCCGTCTGACGGGCCTGTCCGACGCCGAACTGGACGCCCCCGCCGCGCTGCCCTGGGCCACGGACCAGAGCCTGGCCGACGTGGCGGGCTGGGTGACCGTCGAGCTCACCAAGAACGTCGCCGAGGTCGGCCTGCTCCACAACCTCCACGGCGCGCGGAAGGCCTGAGCCCGAGAAATCCCGGGCGGGGCTGTCGATCCGGGCGGGGGCCGTTCGTCGTCATCACATGACGGACACGATTCTCTCCCGGCTCCGCGCCGAACGGCTCGACTTCGCCGACCTCCTGGACGACCTCGGCCCGCGCGAGTGGGACGTCCCGTCCCTGTGCCCCGGCTGGACGGTGCGCGACGTGGCCGCGCACCTGACGCTGTCCACGCGCACCACGCTGCCGCTCGTGCTGTGGCGCGCGGTCCGGGCGCGGGGCGACTGGAACCGCATGACCGCCGACCTGGCCCGCGAGCGCGCCGCCGCGTTCCCGCCCGCCGCGCTCGTCGCGCAGATCCGCGAGACGGCGGGCTCGGCGCGGCGCGCACCCGACGCGGGACCGCTGGACCCGCTGGTCGACGTGCTCGTGCACGGGCAGGACATCGCCCGGCCGCTCGGCCGCGTCCGGGAGATGCCCGTCGAGCCCGCGATCGCCGGGCTGGAGCACGTCCTGCCGAGCCGGTTCTACGGGGCCCGGCAGCGCATGCGCGGCACGCGGCTGGTGGCCACCGACGCCGACTGGTCGGCCGGGGAGGGGCCCGCCGAGATGCGGGCCCCGGCGGGCGACCTGCTGCTGTGGGCGACCGGCCGCGCGACCACCCCGCCCGCGGGGCCGCCGGCAGCGCCGTGACCTCGGCATCGGCGGCCCGGACCGGCTCGCCGCCCCTGCCGACCTCCTCCGCGTCCGGCCCCACACCGCGCCGTGGGGGGAGCCGGATCCGTCGACGTTGGCGATGGTCGCGCCCGGCGGGGCTGCGGTTGAACGACGGGGCGTGCGGTCCGGGCTGACCGTGCCGAACGGCCCCGGCTGGGGTCCCGCCGGGCGGACGACGTACGTGACCGAGACGGCGCGGGTCCGTCTCCCGGCTCGGGGACACAAGAGAGCGGGGGATCTTGTCAGTGATCGGTGGAGAAATCGGTGGCGCGCGGGGGTCATGATGCGCGCATGCGGATCTTTCGGCTCGGCTGTGTCGCGGGGGCCCTCCTGCTGACGTCCCCTCCGGTGCTCGCGGCGGAGGCCGGGGCGTGGCGGGCCGTGCCGTTGCCGTTCCTGTGGCGGGACAGCGGGCTGCGCGCCGTCGCCGCGACCGGGCCGGGGGACGTCCGGGTCGCCGGGTACCAGGGGTACAAGGTCCTCCCCCATCCCGTGAACGTCGTCAGCCATGGCAGTCCCGTGGTGCGCAGGTGGGACGGCGCGGCGTGGCGCGGGTACCCGCTGAACGGGTGGGACGGGCCCGGGTGGGCTCCGCGTCTCGCCGCCGGGTCGTCCCGGGGTCTGGATCAGCACCGGGTGGTGGGACGGGCAGCGCGACTACCTGGCGCGGTTCGACGGGACGGCGTTCCAACCCGTCGCGCCGCCGCCGGGCAGGGAGCCGGAGGTGCTCGACGCGGGCCCGGCCGGGGTCTGGCTGAAGAACGGCAGGCCCGGCGCCGTGCACGGCGAGTGGGCGCTGTACCGGCGCGCCGGTGACGCCTGGCGGGAGGCGCCGTTGCCGCCGGGCACGAGCCCGGACGCCGTGGCGGCGGTTCCGGGCTCGTCCGCGGTGTGGGCCGTGGGCGCCAGGCCCGACCCGGCCGACCACGGTCACCCCAACAGCGCGACCGCCGTCACCGGGGACTGAGGCCAGGGCTTCCCGCCGCGGTCGTCGCGGGGGTCAGTCCGCGGTGAAGGAGCTCGACCTCCGTCCGGCCACGTCGCGGATGCGCGGGTCGTCGTCGGAGGACGCCAGGTCGGCGACCCGCCGCCGGAGCGACGAGGCGTTGCGGTCGGTGACCGACCGCACGGCGACCTTGCGGACGGCGGGGCGCCGGTCGTCCAGCAGCCGCGCCAGCACCTCGTCGGCCTCGCGGCCGGGGAGCCGCGCGGCGCAGGAGGCGGCCGCGGCCGCGACCTCCAGCCGGGGGCTCTCGGCGGCGGACCGGACGGCCCGCCGGGCGGACCCGTCGTCGACGCGGCTCAGGGCGTGCACGGCGCGCGCCGCCAGCCACCCCTCCTCGTCGTGCATGAGGGCGGTGAGCGCCTCGACGTCCTCGGGCCCGATCCCGGCGTAGGTGTGCTCGTCGGGCTCGATGTCGCTGAGCTGCGCGCGGAGCTCGGCCTGGGATTTCGCCATGGTGGGCTCCTAGAACGGGTCGGGCCGGGTCAGGGCGCTGTCGAGCATCTTCGTCGTCTCGGCGGTGCTCACGTCCGGCGGGACGTTGGTCCAGCCGGTGTTCGGCCACATGAGGAAGTCGCTGTTGGTGGTGGGCGTGCGGGGCACGTGCCGCAGGGACAGGACATGGCCCACCTCGTGGGCCAGCAGCCACCGCGAGCTCGTGACGACGACCGCCGCGCCGGGCTTGCCGGACGGGTGGGTGGCGCAGCCGACGAGGTTGCCGCTGCCCCCCACCAGCGTCTGGACGATGTAGATGACCAGGTCGGTGTCGGCGGCGCCGTCGCGGTGGGCGAACAGCTCCTCGTGCTCCTCGGTGGGCCGGCCGAGCAGGCACGCGCCCACGTCCAGGGCGAGCAGGGAGTCCAGGTCGCTGTCGCCGCTCAGGTCCTCGGTGGAGCCGCGGCGCACGTCGACGCGGGACCGGGTGAACAGGTCGCGCATCGCGCCGAACTGGTCGTCGATGAAGTCCTGGACGGCCGAGTCGACCTTCAGCAGGGACTTGAAGTGGACGACGATGAACTCGCGGTCCCAGCCCCAGTTGGAGATCGGCGCGGGGTAGCCGGGGTCCACGGTGCCGGGACCGGTCTCGCCGCGGGTGACCCGGATGTACCGGTCGCCCTTGAAGAAGTAGGTCTTGGAGCCGGAGTTGAGGGCGGCGTCGATGCCGTTCGCGCCGAATCCCGACGGCCAACCCCAGTTCGAGATCGGCGCGGGATAACCGGGATCGACCGTTCCCGGACCGGTGTCGCCCCGGCTGACCCGGATGTACCGGTCGCCCTTGAAGAAGTAGGTCTTCGACCCCGAATACAGGGCGGCGTCAATACCGTTCACCCCGAAACCCGACGGCCAACCCCAATTGGAGATCGGCGCGGGATAACCAGGATCCACCGTTCCGGAACCGGTCTCACCCCGGGTGACCCGGATGTACCGGTTCCCCTTGAAGAAGTAGGCCTTCGACCCCGAATACAAGGCCGCGTCGATGCCGCTCGCCCCGAACCCCGACGGCCAACCCCAGTTCGAGATCGGCGCGGGGTAGCCGGGGTCCACGGTGCCGGGGCCGGTCTCGCCGCGGGTGACCCGGACATACCGGGCCCCTTTGAAGAAATAGCATTTGGGGCCGGAGAAAAGCGCAGCGTCGATCCCCATTCAGCCCTCCCCCGGGCCGGATTCCGCGATGCGGCGGAATGTGTTCCGTCATCGTCGTCCCGCTCCCGGAGGGGGTCAAGGTCGAAAAGGACTCCGCGCAATTCTGTCCCACTATGGCCAGGGCCGCTCCGGAACGGGCGGGTCGGACGGGGCGCGAAGGGCGTCGGAGAGGGGTTTGGCGCCGCCGTGGGCGGTGTAGCCGCCGTCCACCGGGATCTCCGCGCCGGTGATGTAGGAGGACTCGTCGGAGACCAGGAAGACGACCAGCGGGGAGACCTCCTCGGCCGTGCCGGGGCGGCCCAGCGGCGTCTGGGCGTCGCTCGCCTCGCGGAACGCCGCCGGGGCCGAGGCCGTCATCTCCGTCTCGATGAAGCCGGGGTGCACGGTGTTGACGCGGATGCCGAGGCGTCCCAGCTCGGTGCAGGCCGCCCGGGACACCCCGCGCAGCGCCCACTTGCTGGCGGTGTAGGCGACCGGGTAGTGGCCGGTCAGGGCCGCCGCCGAGCCGATGTTGACGATCGAGGAGCCGGGCGGCATCAGCGGCGCCAGGTGCTGGATGCCGAGCAGGGCCCCGGTGACGTTGACGCGGTGGACGCGTTCCAGGTCGGCGACGGCGGTGTCGCCGACGCGGGTGCGGTGGGTGATCCCGGCGTTGTTGACCAGGCCGTCCACCCGGCCGTGCGTGGCGCGCAGCCAGGCCGCCAGGTCGCTCCAGTCGTGTTCGGAGGTGACGTCGAGGCGGCGGTGGGTCACCCCGGGCGGCGCGGGGGCGGCGGTGGCGAGGTCGGTGGCGACGACGGTCGCGCCCGCGCGGGCCAGGGCGGCGGCGTGCGCCGCGCCCTGGCCGCGGGCCGCGCCGGTGACCACCACGATCTTTCCGGCGGCGCGGGTCATGGCCGGGTGCGGGGCCGCCGGCGGGCGGGCGGGACCGGCAGCGGGTCCGGGCCCGGAACGACCGTGTTGGCGACCGTGCCGACGCCCTCGACGGTGAGGGTGACGGTGTCGCCCGGCCGCAGGGGCGGCGGGGTCCGCTCCCCGTTGCGTCCCCACAGCTCGGCCAGGCAGCCGCCGTTGCCGCAGGTGCCCGAGCCGAGCACGTCGCCGGGGCGGACCTCGGTGCCGCGCGAGGCGTAGGCGACCAGGTCCTCGAACGGCCAGCCCATGTTGGACAGCAGGTCCCGGCCCACCACCGCGCCGTTCACCTCGGCGGTGAGGGCCAGGCGCAGGAACCCGTCGGCGTCGCGGTACGGCTCCAGCTCGTCGGCGGTGACCAGCCACGGCCCGAGGGTGGTGGCGAAGTCCTTGCCCTTGCAGGGGCCGAGGCCGACCCTCATCTCGCGGGACTGGAGGTCGCGGGCCGACCAGTCGTTGAAGACGGTGTAGCCGAGGATGTGGTCGCGGGCCCGTTCGGGCGTCAGGTCGCGTCCGGCGCGGCCGATGACGGCCGCGACCTCCAGTTCGAAGTCCAGCGCGTGGCAGCCCGGCGGCACCGGCACGTCGTCGTGCGCGCCGACGAGGGCGTGCGGGTTGGTGAAGTAGAACGTCGGGGCCTCGTACCAGGCGTCGGGCACCCCGGACGCGCCGTCCACCGCCGCGCGCACCCCCTCGACGTGCTCCTCGAAGGCGACGAAGTCGCGGACGCTCGGCGGCTGGACGGGCGGCAGCAGGCGGACCTCCGCCAGCGGGACGGGCTCCCCGGTCGGGGTGTCGCCGGTGGCCGTCAGCGCCGTGACGCCGCCGGGGAACGGGTGGATCCCGTCGTCCTCCACCCGGCCGGTGCGGTGCTCACCGTGGTGCTCGTAGCGGGCGATGCGCATGGCGGATCACACCGGAGGGGCGACGAACACGCCGCGGTCGGGGTCGTTGAAGGACTCCCTGGCGACCAACTCGTTCATGGGGTTGGCGGTGCCCCACTGGTCGGTGACCTCCGGCCGGGAGAAGTCGTGGACGCTGGGGTGCCAGGTGTCCTCGTCGAGCAGTTCCAGCTCGGTGGTGTACTCGACGGTGTTGCCGTGCGGGTCCAGGAAGTAGGAGAAGGTGTTGTCCCCGGCCAGGTGGCGGCCCGGGCCCCAGATCATGCGGACGCCCGCGCGCAGCAGGCGGCCGGTGCCGTACATGTACTCGTCCAGGCCGCGCATCTCGAACGAGATGTGGTGCAGCGAGGTGTGCGGGCCCTTGGCGAGGGCGACGCTGTGGTGCTGCGGGTTGCAGCGCATGAAGTGCATGACCTCGCCCATGCGCGGGGAGGACAGGGTGTCGCTGAGCGCGAAGTCCAGGTGCCGTTCGTACCAGCGGCGGGTGGCGTCCAGGTCCGGGGAGTTGAGGACGACGTGGGACAGGCGGACCGGGACCGCCTCCTTGGCCTCCAGCCGGCGGTGCCCGCGGACCGCGACGTCGGCGGACACCTCGATGGTGCGGCCGTCGATGTCGAAGAACCGGAAGCCGTAGCCGCCGCCGGGGGTGTCCACCGCGCCGGGCTGGGAGATCAGCCGGACGCCGGCCCGCCCGAGGCGTTCGGCGAGGGCGTCCACCTCGGCGGGGCTGTCGGCGCCGAACGCCACCAGGTCCAGGCGCTTGTCGTCGGCGCGGCGCAGCCGGACGACGTACTGCTCGGGCGAGCCCTCGGCGGCCAGGAACGACAGGCCGGAGTCGGTGGCGACCTCGGTCAGGCCCCACACGCCCGCGTAGAACTCGCGCTGCCGGTCGTAGTCGGGCACCGCCAGGTCCACGTGGCGGAGATGGGTGATCAGTCGGGTCATGTCCTTCAGTCCTTGAGGTCGAAGAGGGCCGCGGCGTTGCCGCCGGTCACCGCGTCGCGGTCGGGGCCCGGCGGGAGCACGTCGCGGATCAGGTCCAGGGGGTGGTCGTCGCCCATGTCGAACGGGTGGTCCGAGCCGAGCACGACCCGGCCGGTCCCGGCCGCGCCGAGCAGGGCGCGCAGCGCGGCGGCGTCGTGGACGAGGGAGTCGAACCACAGCCGCCGCACGTAGGAACTGGGCGGTTCGGCGCAGCCGCGCGCCTCGGGCCGGACCCGCCAGCCGTGGTCGGCGCGGCCCAGGTGGGCGGGCAGGTAGCCGCCGCCGTGCGCCGCGACGACCTTCAGCGCGGGGTGCCGGTCCAGCACCCCGGAGAAGATGAGGTGGGACAGGGCGACGGCGTTCTCGACGGGCTGGCCGACGATGTTGGACAGGTACCAGCGGTCGAGGCGCTCGTCGAGGGTGCAGCCGAACGGGTGCACGAACACGACCGCGCCGTGGGACTCGGCCCGCGTCCAGAACGGCTCCAGATCCGGGTCGGACAGCTCGCGGCCGGGGGCGTGCGAGGAGATCTCCACGCCCTTCAGGCCGCAGGCCATGGCGTGGTCCAGGGCCTCCACCGCCAGGTCGGGGTGCTGGAGCGGGACCAGGCCGAGGCCGTGCAGGCGGTCGGGGGCCTGCGCGCAGTGCGCGGCGGTGCCCTCGTTGGCCAGGGTCCACACGGTGCGGGCCAGGTCGCGGTCGGCCCAGTAGTGGTAGTGCGACGGGGACGGGCTGACGATCTGCGCGTCGATCCCGGCGGCGTCCATGTCGGCCAGCCGCGCGGGCACCCGGGTCAGGCGGGGGATGCGCTCCCCCACCATCCGCCCGCTGACCTCCAGGGACTCGGGGCCGTTGCGGAGGGCGTCCAGCTCCCGGTGCCCGGCGTGGCCGGGCATGCCCGCGACGGCCCGCTCGATCTCGGGGAGCAGGACGTGGGCGTGCACGTCGACGGTCTTCACGGCCGCTCCGTCACCAGGGCGGCGACGCGCCCCATCAGGCCGGGCACGTCGGCGTCCGGGGCGGGCTCCATCTGCCAGCCGGCCAGGCGCAGCGAGGCCTCGACGACGGCCCTGGCGCGGTCGTGGCGGCGGTCCATGAACTCCTCGAACAGCCCCTGGTCGAGGCGGTCGCGGCCCAGCAGCAGTTCGGCCAGGACGGCGGCGTCCTCCAGGCACTGCGCCGCGCCCTGGGCGAGGGTCGGCGGGCAGGCGTGCGCCGCGTCCCCGATCAGAACGGTCCGGCCCCGGTTCCACGGGCGGTCCACCAGCAGCGACTCGAACCACGTGTAGTTGATGCGATCGGGGTCGGTGATGTCGTGGCGGATCTCGTCCCAGACGCCGCCGTACCCCTCGGCGAGGGCGCGCATGTGGGCGGGCTTGTCGGCCTCGGCGACCGACTCGCGGGGCCGGGCCCTCTCCACCAGGTAGGCGTACATGGTGTCCGGGCCGGTCGGGCAGTACCCGGCGATGAAGCACGGGCCGCCGTAGACCAGGTCGGTGCGGTCGACCCCCTGGGGGCGGCGGGTGTGGATCCGCCAGATGCCCATCCCGGTCGGGCGGGGGCCGAGGTCGATCCCCATCAGCCCGCGCACCCGGGAACGGATGCCGTCGGCGCCCACGACCAGGTCGTAGGTCGCGGTCGTGCCGTCGGACAGGTCCACGCGCACGCCGTCTCCGGTGTCGGCGAGGGCGTCCACCGTCAGGCCCAGCCCGACCCGCGCGCCCGCCTCGCGGACGGCGCCGGCGAGGATCGCGGCGAGCTCGGGGCGGTTCATGCCCAGGGTGGCGGGCAGGTCGGGGCCGCCGGTGCGGGCGTCGGGGATCTCCGCCAGCAGGGTCCCGTCCGGGGCGCGCAGCCCCAGGCTGTCGAAGGCGTGGCCGGCGGCGCGGACCCGGTCCCACACGCCGAGGTCGCGCAGGACGCGCAGCGCGTTGCCCTGGAGGGTGATGCCCGAGCCCAGCGCGCCGAGGTCGGGTTTGATCTCGGCGATGTCGACGGTGACGCCGCCGCGCGCCAGCAGGATCGCCAGGGCGGACCCGGCGGTGCCGCCGCCGACGATGAGCGCGTCGCCTACTGCTGCCATGGGGGCCTCACTTGAGGGCGATGGGGTTGACGGGGGCGCCGACCGCGCCGGTGACCGGCAGCGGGGCGGCGGTGAGCAGGAACTCGTACACGCCGTCGGCGGCGCAGTCGGCGGCCAGCTCGTCCAGGTCCCACATCTCGCCGACGAGCAGGCCCAGGTGGGGGATGACGACCTGGTGCAGGGGCTGGAACGCGCCGTCGAACTCGTTGGGTCGCACCTCGAAGCCCCAGGTGTCGGTGGCGATCGCGGCGATCTCGGTGCGGTGCAGCCAGCCGGCGGTGGTGAACGACAGGCCCGGCGCGGGACCGCCCGCGTAGTCGCCCCAGCCCTCGCCGCGCCGGACGCGGGCGAGCTGTCCGGTGCGGACGCAGACGATGTCGCCGCGCCCGACGGTGACGCCGTGCGCGTCGGCGGTGGCGGCCAGGTGCTCCTCGGTGACGGCGAAGCCGTCGGGCAGCTCGCCGTCCTCGCCGACCGCGCGCCCCACGTCCAGCAGCACGCCCCGGCCGGTGACCGGCGCGGCCAGGTGCTCGATGCCGGTGACCCGGTCGCCCTCGCTGGTCACCACGCGGGCGGCGTCGCGGCCGTTCCACGCCCGGCCGTGGTCGAAGATGTGGCCGAGGCCGTCCCACTGGGTCGCGCACTGCAACGGCATGAAGATCACGTCGTCGGCGCCGCCGAAGCCGTGCGGGAAGCCCTGGGTGCCGAGCGCGGCCTCGGTGCCGGTGTCGGTCATCGTGTGGACCGGGTTGACGCGCCGCCGCCAGCCCTTCTGCGGGCCGTCGTTCTGGAAGCGCATCGACAGCGAGAACGCCGCGCCCCGCCGCACCAGCGCGGCGGCCCGGACGCGGGCGGCCCCGTCGATGAGGTTGACGGTGCCGCGCACGTCGTCCTCGCCCCAGCGGCCCCAGTTGGAGTACTTCCGGGCGGCCTCGGCGATCGCGGCCTCGGGGTCGGCGCGGTCGATCCCCCCGGCGGTCATCGGGCGGCCTCCGCGCGGCAGACGTTGCGCTGGACGCCCAGGCCCTCGATCGCGCCCTCCATGACGTCGCCGTCGCGCAGGATCTCGCCCCACTTCTTGCCGTTGCCGGCCGGGCTGCCGGTCAGCACCAGGTCGCCGGGCAGCAGCGGGGTCGTCCGGGAGACATGGGACACCAGCCGCGCCACGTCGAAGATCATGTCCTTGGTGGTCTCGTCCTGGCGCACCGCTCCGTTGACGGTGAGGGTCAGGCGCAGGTCCTGCGGGTCGCCGACGAACGCGGCGGGCACCAGCCACGGGCCGAGCGGGGTGAACGTCGGGGCGTTCTTGGCGCGCAGCCAGTCGGTGCCGATCGCGGGCATGTCGGGGCGGAACACCATCTCGCGGGCGGTGAGGTCGTTGGCGATGGTGTAGGCGGCGACGTGGTCGAGGGCGTGCTCGCGGTCCACCCGGAAGGCGGGCCTGCCGATGACGGCGGCCAGCTCCAGCTCCCAGTCGGGCTCCGCGCACCAGGACGGCAGGACCACGTCGTCGTACGGGCCGGTGATGGCCGAGGGGAGGCCGAGGAACACGTACGGCTGGTCCTCGGCGGCGCGGCGGTCCATCATCGCGGCGGTCTCGGCGCGGACCCGCCCGGCCGTGCGCGGGTCGTCGGGGGCGCGGTGCGCGACGGCCAGGTCGATGACGTGGGTGCGGTAGTTGGCCCCCGACTGGAACACCTGGCGCGGCTCGACGGGTGCCAGCACCCGCAGGTCCCCGACCGGCGTCCCGTCGGTGGCGGCGCGGCCCGCGAGCCCTTCCAGCAGGGGGAACACCGTGTCCCAGCGTTCCAGCAGGGCGCGGGTGGTCAGCGGTCCGTCGACCGGGAGCGGGGCGGCGCGCAGGTCGAGCACGCGGCCGTCGCCCAGCAGGCCGGGGAAGGCGGGCCCGTCGCCGTCGGCGAAGGTGCCGAGGGCGAACGGTCCGGACAGTGAGGGGTGGGACACCACCGGAGTTCCTTTCGAGCGGTTTCCCACCAAGGTGACGGCGGACACTGGATCTGACAAATGGATAGTATGTATAGGAATGATCCGCCGGACGAATAGCACGAGGCAGGGTGGTATGCAGCTCGCCGGGCTCGACCTGAATCTCCTGGTGGCGCTGCGGGCGTTGCTGGCCGAACGCAACGTCACCCGCGCCGGGGCCGCCATCGGCCTCAGCCAGCCCGCCACCAGCGCCGCGCTGGCGCGGCTGCGCCGCCACTTCGGGGACGAGCTGCTGGTGCGGGTGCGGGGCGGCTACGAGCTGACGCCGCTGGCGGCGGCGCTGGTCGAGCCGGTGGAGACCGCCGCCGCGATGCTGGAGCGGGTGTTCACCGCCCAGCCCGGCTTCGACCCGCCGACCGCGCGGCGCGAGTTCACGCTCCGCAGCTCCGACTACGCCCTGGCGGTGCTCGCCGAGCCCCTGGCGCGGACGCTGCGCGCCGAGGCCCCGCACGTGCGGCTGCGGCTGCGGCAGTTCGGCCCCGCCGACGTGGAGGAGATCGACACCACGCTGCGGACCTGCGACGGGCTGCTGATGCCGCACGGGTTCCTCACCGACCACCCGGCGGTGGACCTGTTCACCGACACCTGGGTGTGCATGGTCGCCGCCGACCACCCCACGGTCGGCGACCGCCTCACCCTGGCCGAGCTGGCCGAGCTGCCCTGGGTGGACTACCTGAACCGCCCCACCGCCTTCACCCCGGCCTCCTGGCACCTGCGCACGCTCGGCATCGAGCCGCGCGTCGAGGTCGTCACCGAGAGCTTCCAGATCATCCCGTTCCTGGTCGCCGGGACCGACCGCGTGGCGCTGATCCAGGAGCGGCTCGCCGCCCGCTACGCGGGGCTGGCGGCGGTCCGCGTCCTGCCGTGCCCGTTCGACGTGGTGCCGCTGGTGGAGGCCATGTGGTGGCACCCGGTGCACACCCGCGACGCCGGGCACGCGTGGCTGCGGGAGGTCATGGCGCGGGTCGGCCGCATCATCGCCGACGCCGGATGAGACGGCGGGCGGTCAGCGTCCGGCCAGCAGGTCCTCGAACGGGACCACCGGCTCGTCGAACGGGTCCGCCGGGCGGGCCGGGGCGCGGCCGGCGATCGCGGCGGCCAGCTCCCGGCCCAGCCGGGCGGCCCGTTCGGTCAGCGCCGCGTCGCCCCCGGCGCCGCCCCAGTCCTCCGAGGCGGCGTACACGCCGGTCGGCATGGCGTTCGCGCGCAGGTAGGCGAACAGCGGGCGCATCGCGTAGTCGACGGCCAGCGAGTGCCGCCCGGTGCCGCCGGTCGCGCCCAGCGCCACCGGGACGCCCTCCAGCGCGCCCCGCTCCAGCACGTCGAAGAACATCTTGAACAGGCCGCTGTAGGAGGCGTTGAAGACCGGCGTCACCGCGACCAGCCCGTCGGCCGCCGCGACCGCCTCCAGCGCGGCGCGCAGGCCCCCGGCCGGGAACCCGGTGACCGTCGCGTCGGCCAGCGCGCGGGCGTGGTCGCGCAGGTCGACGGTGACGGTCTCCACCTGCTCGCCCGTCTCGCCCAGCGCGGCGGCGGTCGCCTCGGCGATCCTGTCGGCCAGCATCCGGGTCGTCGAGGGCTTGCCGAGCCCGGCGGAGACGACGGCGAGGGTGCGGGTGCTCATCGGGCGACCTCCGTGGTGTCCTTCTCGCGCTTGGCGGCCAGCAGGGACGCGTGGGTGGGGGCGTCCGGGACGCTCGCGGGGCGGCCGATCGCGAACTCCCTGCGCAGCACCGGCACGACCTCCTCGCCCAGGATCTCGATCTGCTCCAGCACGGTCTCCAGGGGCAGCCCGGCGTGGTCCACCAGGAACAGCTGCCGCTGGTAGTCACCGAAGTGGTCGCGGAACCTCAGCGTCCGCTCGATCACCTGCGCGGGGCTGCCGACGGTCAGCGGCGTCTCGGCCATGAACTCCTCCAGCGACGGGCCGCCGCCGTACACCGGGGCGTTGTCGAAGTAGGGCCGGAACTCGCGGACCGCGTCCTGGGAGTTGGCGCGCATGAACACCTGGCCGCCCAGCCCGACGATCGCCTGCTCGGCGGTGCCGTGGCCGTAGTGCTCGAAGCGGCGGCGGTACAGGCCGATCAGGCGCTGGAAGTGCTCCTTGGGCCAGAAGATGTTGTTGGCGAAGAACCCGTCGCCGTAGTAGGCGGCCTGCTCGGCGATCTCGGGGCTGCGGATCGAGCCGTGCCACACGAACGGCGGCACGCCGTCCAGCGGGCGCGGCGTCGAGGTGAACGACTGGAGCGGGGTGCGGAAGCGCCCCTCCCAGTCCACCACGTCCTCGCGCCACAGCCGGTGCAGCAGCTGGTAGTTCTCGACGGCGAGCGGGATGCCGTCGCGGATGTCCTTGCCGAACCACGGGTAGACCGGGCCGGTGTTGCCGCGTCCCAGCATCAGGTCGGCCCGGCCGTCGGCCAGGTGCTGGAGCATCGCGAAGTCCTCGGCGATCTTCACCGGGTCGTTGGTGGTGATCAGCGTGGTCGCGGTCGACAGGACCAGCCGCTCGGTCCGGGCCGCGATGTGGCCGAGCATCGTGGTCGGCGAGGACGGCACGAACGGCCTGTTGTGGTGCTCCCCGGAGGCGAACACGTCGAGCCCGACCTCCTCGGCCTTGCGCGCGATGGCGACCATGGCCTTGATCCGCTCGTGCTCGGTGGGGGTCCGGCCGGTCGTCGGGTCGGGCGTCACGTCCCCGACGCTGAAGATTCCGAACTGCATGCCCGACATGACCCGCCTCCGATTAATAGAAGATTCAACTATCCTACCGAACTCCGTCCCCGGAGACGATATTCCCCTCCCCGGTGATTTGATCATTTCCCACCGGGACCCTACAAAGGGGCATGCCGTCCACCCTGAGCCACCCCGCCGCGATCCTGCCGCTGGCCGGGGGGCCGCTGGTGCCGTCCGCGCTGGCGGTGGGGACCATGGCCCCCGACGTCCCTTACTTCCTCGGGCTGAGCGGCCTGCGCGGCGTCACCCACGAGCCGCTGGGCGTCGTCACGGTCGACCTCGGGCTCGGGCTGGCGGTGTCCGCCGCGTTCCACCTGGTCTGGAAGCGCCCCCTGCTGGCGCTGGCCCCGGATCCGGTCGCGCGGCGGCTGGCCCCGGATCCGGTCGCGCGGCGGCTGGCCCCGGTCGCCGGTCCGCTCCCCCGCCGGGCGCTGCCCTGGGTGCCGGTGTCGCTGCTGGCCGGGATCGTGACGCACGTGCTGTGGGACGCCTTCACCCACCGCCGCCACAGCTTCGCGGGCGCGCTGCCCTGGCTGGTCACCGTCTCGTTCGGCGGGCTGGCGGTCCTGGCATGGTGGCTGTGGCGGTGGTTCCGCGCCACGCCGCCCGCCGGGCCGGTCCCGGACGGGCTGTCCGGGCGGGCCGCGCTGGCGATGCTCGGCCTGCTGGCGGGCGGGGGCCTGGCGGGCGCGGCGCTCGGCGCGTTCCTCCAGCCGACCAACGCCGGGGACCCCCGCACCCTCCACACCACGGTGGCGGGCGCGGTCGTCGGCGCGGTCAGCGGCCCGCTGGTCGCGCTGACCCTCTACGCGCTGCTCTACTCCGCCCTGGCCCGGCGGGTCACTTCCGGGCGTCGCGGATCAGGTCGCGCGTCCGGTCCATGATGGCCGCGAACGGCCCCACCAGCATGTTCTTCGTCGCGCTCTCGGTGCCGGGGTGCGGATGGGTCGGCGCGGTGGCCTCGGCGGCCTTCACCGCGGCGGCCATCGCCTTGCGCTGCGCGTCGCTGAACTGGTCGCGCAGCCGCTCGAACTCGTAGCGCTCCTCCGCGCGGGCGTGGGTCAGCACCGCCAGCCGGAGCTGGTCCAGCTTGGCCAGGAAGTCGGGCGCCTCGGTGTCCATGCCGTCGAGTTCGGCGAGCAGCTCCTTGGCCGAGCGCTCCTCGGCCAGCCGGTCGTCGACGATGCCCCCGCCGCCCGGCAGCGAGCGGGCCATCGGATGGACGATCTCCTCCTCGGCCGTCTCGTGCACGGCCAGCAGCCGCACCAGGTCCTGGAACGCCGTGCGGCGCTCCTCGCCCTCGGACACCATCACCAGGCCGAACAGGTCGCGGATCTGGCCGTGCTGCTGGTACAGCAGGTCGATCACGTCGGTGACCGGACGTTCGGAGGTCGGGCTCTTCATGTGCTCCCCCTCAAGGGCTCGGCAGGTCGGCGGCTCACCTACCCCGGGCCCCGACCGCCATGCACAAACCAGGGAAAACCCCGGCCAAGGAGTGCCCTTGATTGTCCGTATCCCGTGAACGGGCAACCGGTGGGGGTAGGCGGGTGAGAGGGCCGCCGTTCTGGGTAGGGCGTGCTCCCCCGCCATCGTGAGGAGAGACGAACACATGTCCTTCAACCCGCTGGAGCACAAGGGCATCCCGCTGGAGCGGCAGGTCCGCAACTGGCGCGAACTCGACGTCACCCCGGTCGACCCGGACCGCTCCGACCCGTACACCAAGTGCCGCATCATCACGATGAACGGCATCGAGGTCGAAGCCGTCATGTTCAGCCACCACTTCAACCGGGTCTGTCCCGACCCCGAGGTCAAGCGGCAGCTCGCCGAGGTGCGCTTCACCGAACAGCAGCAGCAGAAGGTCGTCAACTGGCTGCTGCCGGGCCAGGCGTCGATCCTGGAGACCACCATCTCCTACGAGCAGGTCGCGGTGGACCTCACCGCCTGGGTCGCCCGCATGGAGCCCGACCCCTACCTCAAGCAGGCCTACGAGTTCGGCGTCCTGGAGGACTTCGACCACCTGTACCGGTACGCCAACCTGTACGAGATGATCGAGCACCGCCAGGCCGAGAAGATCGTCGACGGGCTCACCGAGGTGATGCCGGGCCGGCCCACGCTCGTGGAGCACCGGCACCCGGCCGACAACGTGCGCGACCCCTACGACCGCGCCAAGGCCGACCCGCTGTCCAAGCTGCACGCCCTGACGGTCATGTCGGCCGAGCAGCAGACGATGAACTTCTACATGACCGTCGGCCCGCAGTACATGGAGCCGATCGCGCGCCAGCTCTACCAGGAGATCGGCCTCATCGAGGAGGAGCACGTCACGCACTACGAGTCGCTGGTCGACCCCGGCGAGACCTGGTGGGAGCGCCTGGTCAACCACGAGTACAACGAGTGCTACATGTACCACTCGTTCATGGAGACCGAGAGCGACCCGAAGGTGAAGGCGATCTGGGAGCTCCACCTCAACATGGAGCTGGAGCACCTGCGCATCGCCTGCGACCTGATGCGCCGCCACGACGGCCGCGACCCCGAGAGCATCCTGGCCCCGCAGCTCCCGCCGCCGGTCACCTTCGAGCCCAACAAGGAGTACCTGCGCCACCTGCTGGCCACCCAGATCGACCTGACCACGCTCGGCGCCGGCTACGTCCGCGAGGCCCACGAGCGGTTCGAGAGGATGCAGGAGGCGATCCACGGCGGCGAGAAGCCCCCGTCCGAGCGCGTCATCGACATGCACCGCGAGAAGTTCGGCCAGGAGTACCGGCACCAGACCGACGGCCAGCACCCGGTGGAGAGCCTGCGCGAGGTGCGCGTCTCCCGGGACTGACCGGCCGGATCACCCGTTCCCTCCGCGCGGTCGGGCCGGTCACCCGGCCGCGCGACGCGCGATGTTGCGGGGCATCCTCCCGAAGATGAACCCGTGCAGCGGGGAGATGCCCCACCAGTACAGGTGGCCCAGCAGCCCGTGCGGGTGGAAGATCGCGCGCTGGGCGTAGACGCTGCCGCCGTCCCGGCCGGGACGGACCGACAGCTCCAGCCAGGCCAGACCCGGCAGCCGCATCTCGGCGCGCAGCCGCAGCAGACGGCCGGGCTCCAGGGCCTCCACCCGCCAGAAGTCCAGCGCGTCGCCGACCCGCAGCCGGGCCGGGTCGCGGCGGCCCCGGCGCAGGCCGACGCCGCCGAACAGCCGGTCCAGCGCCCCGCGCGCCCGCCAGGCGACCGGGAGCGAGTACCAGCCGTTGTCGCCGCCGATGCCCTCGACGACCCGCCAGACCGCCTCGGGCGGCGCGGCGACGGGGCGCTCGCGCTCGTCGGTGTAGAGGACGCCGCCCGCCCAGTCGGGGTCGGTGGGCAGCGGGTCGCTGGGCGCGCCGGCGGTGGAGGCCGACGACCAGCGGGTGGCGACGTCGGCCTCGCGGATGCGCTTCAGGGCCAGCTCCACCGCGCGGTCGAACCCGGTCAGGCCGCCCGGCGGGTCGGGGACGTACCCGGCGATGTCGTGCTCGCGGCAGACGACCTCGCTGGTCAGCGACTCCACCAGCGGGCGGGCCAGCGCGCCGGGCACCGGGGTGATGAAGCCGACCCACAGGCTGGACACCTCGGGCGACAGCACCGGGACCGGCAGCACGACCCGGCGCGGCAGTCCCGCGGCGGCCGCGTACCGCAGCATCATCTCGCGGTAGGTCAGCACGTCCGGGCCCCCGAGGTCGAAGGCCCGGCTGACCTCCGGCGGCAGCGTCGCCGCGCCGACCAGATAGTGCAGCACGTCGCGGATGGCGATCGGCTGGATGCGCGAGTGCACCCAGCGCGGGGTCACCATGACGGGCAGCCGCTCGGTGAGGTAGCGCAGCATCTCGAACGACGCCGAGCCCGACCCGATGATGACGCCGGCGCGCAGCACGGCCGTCGGCACCCCCGAGTCGAGCAGGATCCGGGCGACCTCGGCGCGCGAGCGCATGTGCCGCGACATCCGGCCGCCCGAGTACAGGCCCCCCAGGTAGACGACGCGCCGCACCCCGGCCGCCTTGGCGGCGGCGGCGAAGTTGTGCGCGGCGGTGCGGTCGCGTTCGGCGAAGTCGCCGTCCCCGCCCATCGCGTGGACCAGGTAGTAGGCGACGTCCACGCCGTCCAGGGCCGCGCGCAGCGAGTCGGCGTCCAGCACGTCGGCGCGGACGGTGTCCACCTCGCCCGCCCACGGATGGTCGCGCAGCCGGTCGGGGTGGCGCGCCATGCAGCGCACCCGGTGCCCGGCGGACAGCAGTTCGGGGACGAGACGGCCGCCGATGTAGCCGGTGGCGCCGGTGACCAGGCAGGTACGTGCGTTCACGCAGGCCCGGTACCCCGAAGTGACCGATTGGACACTCCCAGGGAGGCCAGCAGCCATTCATGGGTGAGGCCGAGGCTGAGCCGGTCGCCGGTGACGCGGGCCGCCAGCCGCCAGTAGCGGTCGAGGCGCGGGTCCTGGTCGAGGGTGAGCTCGGCGTGCAGGTGGCGGCGGAACTCCGGGGTGTCCCTGCCGCCGCGCACCCCCGCGTGCGCGGCGACCAGGCGGTCCAGGGCCGCGCCCGGGGCCGGCGGCGCCCCGGCCGCCAGGGCGGGGACCGCCAGCCGCCACGCCTCGCCGACGCCCTCCATCAGGGCCTCCTCGTCGGAGATCGCCCGGGCGTTGACGCGGCCGCGGGCGCGCACCCGCCGCACCAGCGTCGGGTCGGCGGCCAGGGCGACCATCTCGGCGTAGGCGACGACCTGGCCGGGTGTCGGGTCGGCGGGCGGGTCGGGGACCGCCAGCGCGACGAAGCCGTCGAGGTAGCGCCCGCCGATCGGCGCGACGATCACCGAGCGCCAGAACCCCACCAGCGCGTCGCGGGCGGCCGCGCCGTTCCCGGCGGCGGCCAGCAGGTCCAGGCGGGCGGCGCGCTCGGCGGGACCGGCCTGCTCGACGGCGCGCAGGGTGGCGTGCCGCCAGGCCAGCGCCGACAGCTCCACCTCCAGCGCGGCGCGTTCGGCCGCGACCGCCTCGGCGAGGGAGCGCTCGCCGTCCAGGACCCCGGCGATGGCGGCCAGGCCGAGGCCGAGGGCGCGCAGCCGCCGGATCGTGCGCAGCCGCTCCACCGCCGAGGGGTCGAAGCGGCGGTGGCCCCCGCCGCTGCGGCCCACCGGGAGCAGCCCCTCGTCGCAGTAGAACCGGACGGTGCGCACCGGCAGCCCGGCCCGGTCCGCCAGCTCCCCGATGCTCAGCGTGGTCTCGCTCACAGCGTCTTGAACCTCCACCCGGGTGGAACTCCTACGGTACGGGCGAGTCCGACAACGCGTGAGGAGACACCCATGGAGCACCCCGACGCGAGCACGCTCGCGGTGTGGCTGCACGAGCAGACGGCGGCGTTCGCGGCGGCGGCCGAGGGGCCGGACCTCGACACGTGGGTGCCGACCTGCCCGGAGTGGCGGATGCGGGACCTGGTCGCGCACGTCGGGCGCGCGCACCGCTGGGCCGTGGAGCTGGTGGCGTCCGGGTCCACGGAGATGCCGCCGCAGCCGGAGGTGACCCTTCCCGCCACCCCCGGCGAACGCACCGGCTGGCTGGTGGAGGGCGCCGAACGGCTGGTCGAGGCGGTCGAGCGGGTCGGCCCGGACACGCCGGTCTGGTCGTTCCTGGGGCGGCGGACCCCGGCGTTCTGGCTGCGGCGGATGCTGCACGACACCACCGTCCACCACGCCGACGCCGCGCTCACCGCGGGGATCGGGTACCGCCCCGAACCCGCGCTGGCGGCCGACACCCTCACCGAGGGCCTGGAGCTCATGGCCGCCGTGGTGGAGTCGGGGATCAACCCCACCCTCGCCGAGCTGCGGGGCGACGGCGAGACGCTGGCGTTCGTCCCCGACGAGACCGGCGTCGAGGGATGGGTCGTCACGCGGACCCCGGACGGGCTGGCATGGACGCGGGGAGGCGGGGACGCGCACGTCACGGTCGCCGGGCCGATGGCGTCCCTGCTGCTGGTGTTCAGCCGCCGGACCAGGCCCGACGACGCCTCGGGCGTGCGGGTCACCGGGCGGCGGCCACTTCTGGACCACTGGTTGGAACGGACCGCGTTCGGCTGAAAAAATGATCTTTCGTACGGCCTCGTGAAGGAGGTGCCGCACTGTGAGCCTCGCCTACGCCCTCGCCCTGGCACCCGGCGGCGACGGCGGATTCCACGCCCCCGACACCGAGATCTTCCGCTGGGGGCCGCTGTTCCCCGACGGGCCCCGCCGGCTGCGCTGGTTCACCAAGCCCGTGCTGCTGATCGCGCTGTCGGCGGCGCTCGTCGTGGCGTTCTACCGGATCGCGTTCCGCGCGCCCCGGCCCGTGCCGCGCGGCATGCAGAACCTCGGGGAGGTCGCCTACCTGTTCGTGCGCGACCAGATCGCCCGGCCCATGATCGGCAAGGACGGCGACCGGTGGATGCCGTTCCTGCTGTCGGTGTTCTCGTTCGTGCTGGTCATGAACCTCATGGGCGTGGTGCCGGTGCTCCAGCTCCCGGCCACCTCGCACTTCGCGATGCCGCTGCTGCTGGCGCTGGTCGTGTACGGGCTGTACCTGACCCTGAGCATCCGCGTCCAGGGGTTCACCGGCTACTTCCGCAACGTGATGTTCCCGCCCGGGCAGCCCGCGTGGATGTACTTCATCTACTCCCCCATCGAGCTGCTCCAGCACCTGGTGCTGCGCCCGGCCACGCACTCGATCCGGCTGTTCGCCAACATGTTCGCCGGGCACCTGCTGATCGCGTTCTTCGCGTCGGTGGCCTGGTGGTTCCTGGTCGAGAAGCCGTCGGCCGCCGGGGTCGGCGTCGGGATCGTCGGCGCGCTGATGACCGTCGTCATCACCGCGTTCGAGATCTTCGTGCAGGCGCTCCAGGCGTACATCTTCACCCTGCTGGCGGCGTCCTACATCGGCGGCGCCCTCAACCCCGACCACTGAGCGCCCGGCGGACGGGCGGGGCGCGGTGACCGAGTGAAGGAGAACCCATGAGCGACGCGCCGTCCCTGCGCGACGACGCCGCCGGACTGCGCGACGACCTCGTGCGGCTGCGCCGCTCCCTGCACCGCGAGCCCGAACTCGGACTGGACCTGCCGCGCACCCGGGAGAAGGTGCTGGCCGCGCTCGACGGGCTCCCGCTGGAGGTCTCCACCGGCGAACGGCTCACCTCGGTGACGGCGGTGCTGCGCGGGGCGCGCCCCGGGCCGACCGTGCTGCTGCGCGGCGACATGGACGCCCTGTCCGTCACCGAGCGCGGCGGCGCGGGCCCGGTGTCGCGGATCCCCGGGCGGATGCACGCCTGCGGCCACGACCTGCACACCGCGATGCTGGCCGGGGCCGCCCGGCTGCTGGCGGCGCGGCGCGAGCGCCTGGCCGGGAACGTGGTGTTCATGTTCCAGCCCGGCGAGGAGGGTCACGGCGGCGCCCGCATCATGATCGAGGAAGGCGTGCTGGACGCCGCCGGGCCGCGCCCCGTCGCCGCCTACGCGCTGCACGTGCTGTCGTCCGGGCCGCCCACCGGGCTGTTCACCACCCGGAGCGGGCCGGTCATGGCGGCGGCCGACCGGCTGCGCGTCACCGTGCGCGGCGCCGGCGGCCACGGCTCCAGCCCGCACCTGGCCCGGGACCCGCTCCCGGCCGCGTGCGAGATGGTCACCGCGCTGCAGACGATGGTGACCCGCTCGTTCGACCCGTTCGATCCGGTCGTGCTGACCGTGGGGACCTTCCACGCCGGGACCGGCGACAACGTCATCCCCGACGAGGCCCGCTTCACCGGGACCGTCCGCTCGTTCTCCGGCGAGGCGCACCGCGCGCTCCGCGACCGCAGCGTCCGGACGGTCCGGGGCATCGCCGCCGCGCACGGCCTGGACGTCGAGGTGGAGTACTTCCAGGACTACCCCGTCACCGTCAACGACGACGCGGAGGCCGCGTTCGTCGGCGACACCGTGCGGGAGGTGTACGGGGAGGAACGGTTCCGCGCCGCGCCCCGGCCGCTGCCCGCCTCGGAGGACTTCTCCTACGTGTGCGACGAGATCCCGTCGGCGTTCGTCGCGCTCGGCGCCTGCCCCGCCGACCGCGACCCCGCCAGGGCCCCCTTCAACCACGCGCCCGACGCGGCGTTCGACGAGGGCGTGCTCCCCGACGGGGCCGCCCTGTACGCCGAGCTCGCCACGCGCCGCCTGGCCGCCGGCTGACCCGCGCGGATCAGCGCCACACGATCGACGGCGTCAGGTCGTCGCGCGCCACCCGCGCGACCAGCCCCTCGTAGACGAACACCGCCGGGCGGGTCTGGCTGGGTCGCGCCCGCCAGATCTCCCCGACGGCGCCCGGCCCCGCCGACAGCAGGGCCTCCGACAGGGCGCGCAGCGCGCTCGGCTTGCTGCGGCTCACCCCGCACGGGCCCAGCCCGCCGTCCCCGGCGGGCAGGTCCTGCACCTCCCACGCGAAACACGCGGCGGGCACCGCCCGCCGATCCGTCTCCATGGCCATCGTCTCCCCCCGGAGCGAAACCGTCAGAGTTCCGAAAGTAGGACGAGGGGGCCCGGCGGCGCATGCGTGGACTCCCCCATCCGCATACCTATCCCGCCCGTCCGGCGAACCACTCGGCGATCTGCGAACGGGACGAGAAGCGCAGTTTCGCCAGGATGTGCTCCACATGGGAGTCGGCGGTGCGCTTGGCGATGACGAGCCGGTCGGCGATCTCCCGGTTGGTCAGGCCGTCGGCGACCAGTTCGGCGATCTGCAGTTCGCGGGGGGTGAGGGACGGTCCGGCCGAGCCGTTCAGCACGGCCGGCGCGGGGCGGCGCGGGCGCTCCCCCAGCGCCTCGGCGACCGCGTCGTCCAGGTCGAGCGCGCGGCCGTCCCGGCAGGCCGCCTCGAACCCCCGCTCGCCGAGCAGGTCCCGGGCCTGCCCGGTGACCAGCTCGCGCAGCATCCCGTGGTACGGGCCGAACAACCCCATGCCGGTCGCCGAACGGCAGCGTTCGGCCGCGCCCAGCAGCCGGGCCCCGCCCGCGCCGTCCCCGTCCGCGATCACCGCCGCGCCGAGCAGGTCCAGCGCCAGCGCGATCCCCAGCCGGTCCCGCAGGTCGCGTTTGACGCGCAGTGCCGCGCGCAGGTCCCGCGCCGCGCCGTCGGCGTCGCCGGTCGTCAGCAGCGCGAGGCCGTGCACGCACAGCGCGTAGGAGTGGCACCACTGCTCCCCCGCCTCCCCGGTCGCCGCGACGGTGGCGGCGGAGTGGCCGAGGGCGGCCGGGACGTCCCCGGCGGCCAGGCACGCCTGCGCCAGGAACACCTCCCCGATCGGGACCAGCACGTCGGCGGTGCCCGCCGCCTCGTGCAGCCGCCGCGCCTCGGTCAGCAGCCCGATCGCCTCCTCCGGGTGCCCGGAGTACACCGCGATGGTGCCCCTGACCTGGTGCGCGTAGCCGAGCGCGCGGGTGTCGCCGGCGGCGCGGGCGCGTTCCTCGGCCCGGTCGACCAGGTCGCGGGAGACGGCCAGGTCGTTCTGCACGGCGGCCAGCCACGCCGCCAGGGCCAGCATCTCGGTCCCCGCGGGGCCGGGCCCGGGCCCGCGTTCGGCCAGCAGCCGGTCGGCCCAGTGCCGGGCCTCGCCGATCAGTCCCTGCAACGCCAGGATGCGGCCCATCCCCAGCGCCGCGCGCGTCATCTGGTCGGCGGAGTCGTCCCGCAGCGCGAACTCGTACTGGGCGCGCAGGTTCGCCTGCTCGCGGTGGGCCCAGTCCAGCCAGTCCCTCTGCTCGCCGGTCGCCAGCGCGTCGGCGGCCCGCCGCACCAGCGCGGCGAACCGGGTGTAGGCGCGGGCCCGGACGCGTTCGGCGTCGCCGAGCCCGGCCAGGCGTTCGGCGCCGTACTCGCGCAGGGTGTCCAGCATCCGGTAGCGGGTCGCGCCGTCGCGTTCCACCCGCAGCACCACCGACTTGGCGACCAGCCCGGCCAGCACGTCGAAGACCTCGGCGACGGGGAGCCCCCCGTCGCCGGCGTGGTCGGTCCCGTCGGTGGCGTCGGCGTCGCAGCACACGTGTTCGGCGGTGGCCAGGTCGAAGTCCCCGGCGAACACCGACAGCCGCGCCCACAGCAGCCGTTCGCCCGGCGTGCACAGCTCGTGGCTCCAGTCGATCGCGGTGCGCAGCGTCTGGTGCCGGGACATCGTGGTGCGGCGGCCCCGGATGCGCAGGATGCGGCTGTCGAGGCGCTGCAGCGTCTCCTCCACCGACAGCGCCCGCAGCTGGACGGCGGCCAGCTCGATCGCCAGCGGGATGCCGTCCAGGCGGTGGCACAGCTCCGCGACGGCGTCCCGGTTGGCGTCGGTGATGCGCCAGCCGGGGACGACGGCGGCGGCGCGGTCGGCGAACAGCCGCGTCGAGTCGCACGGCGCGTCGTCGGCGACGCCGCCGGTGGGGGCCGCCGGGCCGGCGCACGGCAGCGGCGCGACCATCAGCGTGTGCTCGCCCGCGACGTCGAGGGGCTGGCGGCTGGTGGCCAGCACGCGCAGGCCCGGCGCGCTGCGCAGCAGCGCCTCCGCCAGGATCGCGCAGCCGTCCACCAGGTGCTCGCAGGTGTCCAGCACCAGCAGCATCCGCCGGTCGGCCAGATGGGAGGCCAGGGTGTCCAGCAGGGCGCCGGAGACCTGGTCGGGCAGGCCGAGCGCCGCGGCGACGGCCAGCGGCAGCAGCCCCGGGCCGCGCACGGCCGCCAGGTCCACGAAGCACACGCCGTCGGGCATCCGGTCGCGCGCCCGCGCGGCGGCGTGCACCGCCAGCCGCGTCTTGCCGACGCCGCCGGGCCCCATCAGCGTCACCAGGCGGCACCGCTCCAGCAGGCGGCCGACCTCGGTGAGCTCCTCGCGACGGCCGACGAAGCTGGTCAGCTCCGCCGGGAGCCGCCCGGACCGTTGTTCCAGAGTCGTGAGCGCCACGGCCGCCTCATGGTCGCTTGGGGGGACGTCGCCAGCATCGTACCCGCGCCGGGACCGTTCGCAACGGCCTTATCACGGTACGTGCCCGCCCTCCCCGGGAGGCCGCTCCGCGTGCCAGGTCGCGATCTGGACACGGGAGGTGAAACCGAGCTTGCCGAGGATGTGCTCGATGTGGGAGTCGACGGTGCGCTTGGAGATGACGAGGCGTTCGGCGATCTCGCGGTTGGACAGGCCGTCGGCGGCCAGCGCGGCCACCTCCCGCTCGCGGCGGGTCAGCGCGCGCCGCCCGGCCGGCCGTTCGGGCGTCTCCCCCAGCGCCTCGGCGACGGCCCGGACGGTGTCCAGCGACCGCCCGGCGGTGAACGCCGCCGTGAACGCGGCGGCGCCGAGCCCGTCCCGCGCGGCCTTCTCGAAGAACGCGCGCAGCCGCGCGTGCTGGCGGCCGAACAGCGCCGTGCCGATGGAGGTCCGCAGCCGGTCGCCCGCCCCGAACAGCCGGACGCCCGCACCGGACGCGCCCGTCCCGATCAGGCAGGCGCCGGTGATGTCGAGGGCCAGCGCGACCCCGAGCCGGTCCTCCAGCCCGTCCTTGACGGCCAGCCCGGCGCGCACGTGCGGCAGTGCGGCGGCCGGGTCCCCGGCGAGCAGGCGCGCCAGCGCCCGCATGCACAGGCCGTAGGACAGGCACCACTGCTCGCCGCTGTCCTCGGCCTCGCGCACGATCGCGGCGGCGTGGCGTTCGCCCTCCTCGGTGTCGCCCGCCAGCGAGCACGCCGCCGACAGGAACACCCGGGCGATCGGCACCAGCACGTCGCGGGAGCCCGCGGCCCCGTGCAGCCGCCCCGCCTCGGCCAGCAGCCGCGCCGCCTCGGCCATCCGGTCGGAGTACAGCTCGATCGTGCCCTGCACCTGGCGCACGTAGGCCGGCCCGGCCGGGTCGTCCCCGGCGTGGGCGGCGGCCCGCCCCACCATCCCGCGTCCCTCGTCCAGGTCGTCCTGGAGGGTGGCCAGCAGCCCGCCGAGGGCCAGCGCCTCGGCGGCGCACGTCCGGTCCGGCGCGGCGACGGCCAGCAGGCGGCGCAGCCAGTGCCGCGCCTCGCCGATGAGGCCCTGCAACGCCAGGATGCGGCAGAAGCCGAGGAACACCGGGTACAGGTCGGAGCCGTGGCCGTCGCGCAGGGCGTGGTCGAGCACGGCGCGGACGTTGGCCTGCTCGTCGCGGAACCAGCGCAGCCAGCCGGGCTGGGCGGCGGTGGCCAGCTCCTCGCGGGCCCGGTGGATCCGGCCGGTGAACCAGTCGAACGCGCGTTCCCGCGTCCGCTCGCGCTGGCCGAGTTCGGCCAGGCGTTCGGCGCCGTACTCACGGAGCGTGTCCAGCATCCGGTAGCGGGCGTCGCCGTCGCGTTCCACCCGCAGCACCACCGACTTGGCGACCAGCCCGGCCAGCGTGTCCAGGACGTGTTCGGCGGGCAGCTCCCCGCCGTCGGCGTCGTCGCGGCCCACGTGCTCGGCGCTCTCCAGGTCGAAGTCCCCGGCGAACACCGACAGCCGCGCCCACAGCAGCCGTTCCGGCGGCGTGCACAGCTCGTGGCTCCAGTCGATCGCGGTGCGCAGCGTCCGGTGGCGGGGCAGCGAGGTGCGGCGGCCCCGGGCGAGGACGAGGCGGTCGCCGAAGCGGTCCAGGAGCTGCTCCACCGACAGCGCCCGCAGCTGGACGGCGGCCAGCTCGATCGCCAGCGGGATGCCGTCCAGGCGGTGGCACGGCAGCGCGACGGCGTCCCGGTTGGCGTCGGTGACGCGCCAGCCGGGGACGACGGCGGCGCGACCACCACCGTGTGCTCGCCCGGCACCTCCAGCGGCTGGCGGCCGGTGGCCAGCACCAGCAGGCCGGGGGCGCTGCGCAGCAGCGTCTCGCTCAGCAGGGCGACGGCGTCGACCAGGTGCTCGCAGGTGTCCAGCACCAGCAGCATCCGCCGGTCGGCCAGCCGGGCGATCAGCGCGTCGAGCGCGGCGGCCGGTTCCTGGTCGAGCGGTTCCAGGCGTTCGGCGACGGTCTGGGCGAGCAGCGCGGGGTCGCGCAGCGAGCCGAGGTCGACGAAGCGGACCCCGTCCGGCAGGCCGTCGCCGACATGGACGGCGGCGCGCAGGGCCAGGCGGGTCTTGCCGACCCCGCCGGGTCCGGTCAGCGTCACCAGGCGGCACCGGGTGAAGAGGCGGGCGATCTCGTCGAGTCCCGCGCGGCGCCCGACGAAGCTGGTCAGCTCCGCCGGGAGCCGCCCCGACCTGTGTTCCAGGCCGGCCAGCGACACCTCGGCCTCTCAGCGGGAGGGGAAGGACTCCGCTGCATCGTACCTCCGGCGCACGGTCCGGATCGGCGCCGTCACGCGGCGCGCGCTTCGCGCAGCGGGACGCCGGCCGGGGCGGGCGCGGCGGGCGGGGCCAGCAGGCGGCCGGACAGGACGCCGCGCAGCGTGCGGGACGCGGCGACCGCCCACGCGACGGTCAGCAGCAGGAACAGCGCGGCGGCCACGGCGGTGAGCGCGGTCAGGCCGGTGCGCCGGGCCAGCGCGGCGGCGCCGGTGACGCAGGTCCCGACCGGGAACGTGTAGGCCCACCAGGTCATCGCGAACGGCATCCCGCCGCGCAGCGCCCGCGCGTTCGCCAGGCCCGCGACGGCCAGCCACAGCAGCGCGAACCCCAGCACCGGCACCCCGTACAGCACGGCGAACGCGCGCATCGCGGCGGCGTGCGCGGGCGCGGCGGCCCCGGCGGCGTCGGCGAGCTGGTTCACGGCGGTGGTGGACTGGCCGAGCGGCCCCAGGACCAGGAACAGGGTGGGGGTGAGGGTGACGGGGGCCAGGGGGTCGCGGACCAGGCGGGTCCACACGCCCGGCAGCAACGTCAGCGTGGCCAGCAGGCTCATCCCGAACATCGCGTAGCAGCCGTACAGCATCGTCGCGCGCGCCTCGCCCGGGGGCAGGTGCGGGACCAGCGCGGGGCCGAGGGCGGCGGCGACCATCGGCGCGACGACCGGCAGCAGCCGGGTCGGGTCCGAGGCGCCCGGGTGGCCGCGGTGCCGGGAGGTCATCAGGTACGGGACCGCGACGGCGACGGCCAGGGAGTAGAGCGTCCCCGTGGTCCACAGGACGAGGTCGAGGGCGACGGCGACGCGTTCGCCCAGGACGGCGGGGCCGATGACGAGGGTGCCGTGGCCGACGGCGAGCAGCGCCATCGGCGGGCAGCCGTAGAAGACGGCGGTGGAGGGCTCGTCCAGCAGGTGGGCGCGGGCGACGTCGCGGTGGCGCAGCAGGTGCGCGGCGCGGGCGGCGCCGACGGCGGCGAGGGCGGCCAGCGACAGCAGCCACACCGCGACCGCGAAGGCGTTCCGGCCGGGGAAACCGACGGGGAGGGCGTGGGCGGCGTTGGCCACGATGGCGGTGCCCATGACGCTGGCGTACCAGTTGGGGCCGATCCCGCGGCAGGAACGGGTGATGCTCATGGTCCCCAGGCTGGCCCGCGGGCGGGCGGGCCGGTAGAGGTCATCACCCTATGCCGTCATAAGCTGGCCTTATGAGTGTGGCGCGTCGCGTCCCCGATCTCGGGGCCCTGGAACTGCTGCTGGCGGTCGTGCGGCTGGGCAGCGTCGGGCGGGCGGCGGCCGAGCTGGGCGTGACCCAGCCCGCCGCCAGCGCGCGGATCCGGGCGATGGAGCGGCAGGTCGGGGTGGCGCTGCTGGAGCGGTCGCCGCGCGGCTCGCGGCCCACCGAGGCCGGGGCGCTGGTGGCCGGGTGGGCGCAGCAGGTGGTCGACGCGGCGCACGCGCTGGACGCCGGGATCGGGGCGCTGCGCGGGCGCCGCGACGGGCGGCTGCGGGTGGTGGCGAGCCTGACGGTGGCCGAGTACCTGATCCCGGGCTGGCTGGTGGCGCTGCGCGAGGCGCACCCGGAGGTGACGGTGACGCTGCGGCCCGCCAACTCCGCGGCGGTCGCCGACGCGGTGCGCGGCGGCGAGGCCGACCTGGGGTTCGTGGAGGGCGTGCGCACCCCGTCCGGGCTGGGCGGGACGGTGGTGGGGTCCGACCGGCTGGTCGTGGTCGTCGCGCCCCGGCACCGCTGGGCCCGGCGCCGGGGCGGGGTGGCGGCGGCGGAGCTGGCGGCGACGCCGCTGATCCTGCGGGAGGAGGGGTCGGGCACCCGCGAGGTGCTGGACCGGGCGCTGGCCGCGCACGGCGGGGCGGCCCCGCCGCGCCTGCAACTGGGCTCGACGACCGCGCTGAAGGCGGCGGCGGTGTCGGGGGCGGGTCCGGTGGTGGTGAGCGAGCTGGCGGTGGCCGACGAGGTGGCGGGCGGGCGGCTGGTGGTCGTTCCGGTCCCCGACCTGGACCTGAGCCGTCCCCTGCGCGCCGTCTGGCCCCGGGGCGGGCGTCCCGCGGGGCCCGCCCGCGACCTGCTGGCCCTCGTCCGGTCGGGGGAACGCGCCCTCTGAGCGACCGCCCGTGATCCCCGCTGCCGTCCCGGGATGTCCGTCCGGCGGCGTCAGGCGGCCAGGACGGCCTGGATCTCGAGCTGGATGGCGATCGTGTCGCCGAGCACGACCTTGCCGCCCTGGAGCGGGAGGTTGAACTCGACGCCGAAGTCGCCGCGGCTGATCGCGGCGGTCGCGGTGAAGCCGGCGCGGATGCCGCCCCAGGGGTCGGGGCCGACGCCGTGGTACTCGGCCAGCAGGCGGACGGGACGGGACACCCCCTTGATCGCCAGGTCGCCGTCGACGTGGTAGCGGGGCGCGCGGGCGCGGCGGCCGATGGCGGCGCGCCCGACGCCGCGGGAGGTGAACGTCATCACCGGGAAGCGCTCGACGTCCAGGAAGTCGGCCGAGCGGACGTGGGCGTCGCGCTCGGCGTTGCGGGTGTCGAGGGAGGCCATCCGGATGTCGGCGCGGACGGTCGAGGCCGGCACCTGTCGCGCGACCTCGATCTCGCCGGAGAAGGCGGTGAAGCTGCCGCGCACGGTCGTCATCAGATGGCGGATGGTGAAGGTGATCTCCGAGTGGGCGGGGTCCACGGTCCATCGCCCGGCCACCAGTCCGGGCAGCCCGGTCTCCAGAGTCACATTCCCCCCAAAAGTTATAAAAGCTGACAGATCACCAGAATCTACCTGAGGGCGCGGGCCGTCCCGGCCGCCTCCGAAGCGCTCCCGCCCAGGTCAGCCCGTTGCGCGGGAGGCCGGCGGCCCGCGGCGGTGCGAAGCGCCGTCGAAGGGGAATGACACCGACCATGATCGGAGAACACGTCCTGGTCGGGTACGTCCCCGACCCCGGAGGCAGGGAGGCGCTGGACCTGGCGCGCACGGTCGTCGCCCACACCGGCGGGCGGCTCACCGTCGCCCACGTCCACCCGCCCGACCGGGTCGCCGCCGCGGGCGAGGCGCACGCCCTGCTGGAGCAGGCCGCCGAACTGCTGGCCGGCCAGCCCGCCGAGTACACCGTCCAGGAGGGCCGCAGCGTGGGGCGGGGCCTGTCGTCGCTGGCCGGGAAGGTCGGCGCGGACCTGATCGTGGTGGGCTCCCCGCCGGGCGGGGCGCGCGGCCGCATCGCCGTCAGCGCGACCGGCGACCACCTGCTGCACTCGGCGCCCGAGGCGGTGATGCTGGCCCCGGCGGGCCACCGCCCCACCGAGGAGGGCCTGGCCCGGATCTCGGTGATGTACGTGCAGCGGCCGCAGGCCGACGAGGCGGTCGCCCGCGCGGCGGTGGCGGCGGTGACGCTCGGCGTCCCGCTGCGGCTGGTCACCCTGGCGATCGGCGACGTCTCCACCGGACGGCTGCGCGACGACCTGGCGCTGGCGATCCGGCTGGCCCAGGAGTCCTCCGGCCTGCCGCCCGAGAGCGTCACCGCCGAACTCGGCGAGGGCGACGACGTGGCCGCCGCGCTGACCGACGTCCCCTGGTCCGAGGGCGAGATCCTGGTGTGCGCCAGCAGCGAGGACGCCGGCGCGCACCGGGTGTTCCTCGGCGAGGTCGCCCTCAAGGTGCTGCGGGCCGCGCCGTGCCCGGTGGCGGTCCTCCCCCGGGGCTACTCCTGACCACCGGGGGACTATCGCCCTACTAGTCCGTAACGACCACTTCTCGCGGGACGACTTGTCACTCGTTCTTTACCTCGGCTAGATTCTCGCGTGATCGGAACGTGACCTTGAAACGGGGTCACGTTTCTCATGGTCGGGCGCACCCGTCCGCACCAGGCACGCCCCGGGGAGTACGTCAGTGGACCCGATTGGTCAGAAGCTGCTCGAAGTCGCCAAAGGCCAGCTCGGCTACACCGAGAAGAGCGACGGCTACACCAAGTTCGGCGACTGGTACGCCGAGAACGTCGACGGCGACAACGACGAGTACTTCAAGACCGCCCCCTGGTGCGACATGTTCCTGGCCTGGGCCGCCGACAAGGCCGGGGTCGCCGACGAGGCCGGGCAGTTCGCCTCGACGATCCTGCACGCCAAGTGGTTCGACGAGCAGGACGCGTTCGGCGACGACCCCGAGCCCGGCGCGCTGGTGTTCTTCGACTGGAACGGCTCCAACGACATCGACCAGATCGACCACGTCGGCATCGTCGAGAAGGTCGTCGGCAAGAAGATCCACACGATCGAGGCCAACGCCGACGGCTACAAGCTGACCCGCAAGGTCCGCTCCATGGACCAGATCGTCGGCTTCGGGTACCCCGGCAAGATCGCCGAGGTGAAGAGCGCGGCCGAGAAGAAGTACGTGCCCAAGCACGCCGCGCCCGCCCCCGGCGTCGAGGCGCTGACCGGCGCGACCCCGGCGACCGGCGTCAGGACCGTCCAGCAGCAGCACAAGCCCGCGCCCGAGATGGTGATCCCGCACGAGGAGGCGCTGCTCGGCGGACTGCTGGCGTTCTTCCTGTGCGGCACGTTCGCGCTCGCCTTCGGCAAGGCCGCCGCCGCCAAGACGCCCACCACCCCGCCCATCCGGGTCCGCAAGCGCGGCAAGCACCACCGCCCCGCCGCCCCGGTCCTGCTGCCCGCCGACATGACCCCCGCCGACCTGGCCGCCGCCGAGGGCGAGACCACGATCATGCCCGCGCTGTCGCTGGCCGCCGCCCACGAGGCCGAGGACCGCGAGTTCTGGGGCCGCATCGCCCACCTCCAGGAGGACGAGGAGCTGGCGTTCTGGGACGACCTGCACGCCGAGTCCACCCTCGTCGGCCGGGGCACCGACCAGCCCGAGCAGCCCGAACGGCCCAGGAACTCCCACGCCGTCCCCAGCGTTTTCGCGAGCGGCCCCGACATCGGCTAAAGTTGAGCCTGCGCGACGGGGCGAGCCCCGGAGCCAAGCGGAAGTGGCTCAGTGGTAGAGCATCACCTTGCCAAGGTGAGGGTCGCGGGTTCGAATCCCGTCTTCCGCTCGCGAGTTGGGCCACCCTGGTCGACGCGGCTGTGTCTTCCCCGGTGGCCCGCGGTGTCTTCTGGGGGGCGACCCCCAGGCCCCCGGGTTGGGGGCCCGCCCCCAAACCCCCGTCGGGGTTCCCCCTCACCCCCTTGGGGCCACGCCCCTGAATCCCCGCGTGCGGACGAGCCGCTCTCTGTCGAGAGCGGCTCGTCCGCTTTCCAAGATCCTTCGTAGCTCCTGACCTCGGGGCCCGGCTCGTTGGAGTACGCATCCACTCCGGAAGTCCGCTAAAGTTGAGCCTGCGCGACGGGGGAAACCCCGGAAGCCAAGCGGAAGTGGCTCAGTGGTAGAGCATCACCTTGCCAAGGTGAGGGTCGCGGGTTCGAATCCCGTCTTCCGCTCTGAGGAGGGGCCTGGCCCCACTCGGTGGAGTGGCCGAGAGGCGAGGCAACGGCCTGCAAAGCCGTGTACACGGGTTCAAATCCCGTCTCCACCTCGACATCCCGCGAGGGAACGTCACGGGCGATTAGCTCAGTGGGAGAGCGCTACCTTGACACGGTAGAGGTCACTGGTTCAATCCCAGTATCGCCCACCACCTCCGGAAGGCCCGGTCCGTATGGACCGGGCCTTCCGGCGTCTGTCAGGGGGTCACCTCGACCAGTTCGACCTCCATCAGGTCGGCCAGGGCCCGCAGGTCGGCGATGCGGTGGCCGGTGCACAGGGCCCAGTGGTGGGAGATGCCGGTGGCGCTCCAGGCGTCGGTCCACTCCCCCGGGTCGCAGCCGAAGTCGACCCGGGAGGTGGTGTTGCCGATCCTCATGAGCGGCCCGTCGACGACGTCGCCCTCGGACGCGACGAACCCGTAGCGGCCGTCGCGGCGCTGGACGATCCCGAACGCGGTGACCGGCCCGTGCCTGACGTCGAACTCCACCGACACGCCGTAGCCGCGCTTGCCGTGGTAGACGCCCAGGCCGCGCAGCAGCGGGCGGCGGGCCGAGATCGCCAGGTGCGCGGGCCCGTCGTGCCCCATCTCGACATGGCCGCGCCGGAAGTCCAGGGCCTGCAGCTCGGTGAACGAGCCGCCCCCGCCCAGCCGGTCGGCGACCAGCATCGCCAGCGAGGTGCGCAGCTCGTACTCCCCCGCCGCCGGGATCCCGCGCGCGGTGAGCAGCGAGGCGCCGAGGATCATCCCGGCGCCCAGCCGCTCGTGCACCTCGCCGTCCAGCCCGCGGTGGTAGTAGGCGAGGCTGTCCAGCCCGAAGTCCTCGACCAGGCGGTCCAGCCCGACCGAGACCCGGGCCGCCCAGGCCAGGTCGTCGCCGTTCACCGAGCCGTCCAGCTCGAAGATCTCCGCCGCCCGGTCCGTGCGGGCCCGGACCTCGGCGTCGGTGACCTTCTCCACCCGGACCCGCAGGTCGTCGAACTCCAGGACCTCGACGTGGCCGCCGAAGTTGGCGCTGACCAGGGTCAGGTCGGTGGAGACGTCCAGCATCCCCGGGTAGAGGTGCCCCATCAGGCCGTGGCGGCCGCGGCGCAGCGCGGCCCGCACCCCGGCGGCGCGGACCCAGCGTCCGATCCGGGTCCAGGCCCGCTCGTCCTCCAGGTGGCCGCTGACCGAGCGGAACGGGACGCCGCAGCGCTGGAACGCGTTCGCCATCTCCGGCAGGGGGCAGGCGCCGCAGTAGGCGAGCCACTGCCCGGTGTCGACGGACCCGTGGTCCATCGACTCGGTCGGCTGGAGGTTGATCAGCAGTACCGGCGCGTCGCCGCGCTGGGCGATCGGGACCAGCATCGTCGCGGTCATGTAGGTGGTGAGGAACCCGACGATGAGGTCGCAGCCCGCCGCGCGCAGCTTCTCCGCGGCCGCCGCGCCCTCCCGCGCGTCGGAGATGAACCCGACGTCGACCACGTCCGCGCCCAGTTCCCGCATGCGCGCCGACACCCGGTCGGCGGACCTGCGAAGCTGCGGCAGCAGGTCGGGGAACTGCGGCCAGTACGCGCCCAGGCCCCCGGCGACGAGGCCGACCCTGACGCGCGGCGCGGTGACGCGGTCGAGCGGGAGTTCGGTGGGGACGGTCATGGTGCCCTCCTCGGACATGGATGCGAACGCTATGCCTCCCGCACGCCCGGCCTGCGGTCCTCGACCACGAAGCTGGCGCGGGTGGTGACCGGCGCGCCCGGTTTGGTCACGTACGGCAGCACGCGGAAGTCGGTGCGCCACCGCTGCCGGTCGACGTTGATCCTCAGGTAGCCGCGCTGGGCGTTGAAGAACTTCATGTGCGGGTTGGCCGACAGGAACGTGCGGCCGAGGGCGTCGATGTCGGCCCCGTCGCCGCCGCTGGTGACCGACGTGCCGACGAACTCCGAGCCCACGGTCGGCGAGTCGGGGTCGTCGTGGTCGCGTTTGAGGTCGACGGCGTAGTTCTGGTGCCGGTCGCCGCTGACCACCACGAGGTTGCGGACGCCGAGGTCGTGCGCGGCGGCCAGGAGGCGGTTGCGCTCGCCGGCGTACCCGTCCCACGGGTCCACCCAGACGTCCTTGCCCGGCCCCGGGTCCCAGTCGGTCTCCGCCATCGGCATCTGGTTGCCCAGGATGTGCCAGCGGGCGCGCGAGGTGCGGAAGCCGTTCAGCAGCCAGCGCCGCTGCTGGTCGCCCAGCACGGTGCGGGCGGCGTCGAAGCGCTCGTCGCAGTCGCGCGTGCGGCCCGTGCCGTTGCCGTAGGAGCAGGCCTGGATGTCCCGGTGGCTCCGGGTGTCCAGCATGGTGAAGTCGGCGAGCCGGCCGTAGGAGATCCTGCGGTGCAGCCGGATGTCGGGGCCGGACGGCAGCTGCGAGCGGCGCAGCGGCAGGTTCTCGTAGAACGCCTGGAACGCCGCCGCCTTGCGCCGCGCGAACTCGGCCGGGTCCGGGTTCGGGTGGCGGCCCATGATGACCGTGTCGTCGGCCCAGTCGTTCACCACCTCGTGGTCGTCGAGGGTGTGGATCCACGGGACGGCGGCGTGCGCCCTCTGGAGCGGCGCCTCGGCCTTGTAGAGGGAGTACTGCAACCGGTAGCGGGCCAGGTCGAACGTCTCGGTGGTGAACTGCGGGCCCGGCACCGGCACGCCGCGCCGGTTCCTGGCGGGGATCTCGTACTCGTAGATGTAGTCGCCGAGATGGACGATCAGGTCGAGGTCGTCCTCGGCCATGTGGTCGTAGGCGGTGTAGAAGCCGTCCTGCCAGGCCTGGCAGGAGGCGACCGCGAAGTTCAGCCGGCGCGGCTGGGAGGTCGCCGGGGGCATCGTGCGGGTCCGGCCCGCAGGGGAGATCTCCCCGGCCGCGCGGAACCGGTAGAAGTACTCGTGGCCCGGCCGGAGCCCGGCGATCTCGGGGTGGACCGAGTGGCCGAGCTCCGGCGTCGCCACCGCCGCCCCGCGCCGGACGACGTGGCGGAACCGCTCGTCGCGGGCGACCTCGTACTCGACCCGGACGCGGCGGTCGGGCATCCCGCCCCGGCCGTCGGGGGCGAACGGCTCGGGCGCCAGCCTCGTCCACAGCACGAAGCCGTCGGGCGACGGGTCGCCCGAGGCGACGCCGAGCGTGAACAGGCCCGCCTTCCGCAGCGTGTAGGCGTGGGCGGCCGACGCGCCCAGGGCGCCGGTGCCGAGCATGACCGCCGCCGCGCCGGCCCCGCCGGCCCCGAGGAACCGGCGCCGCGACACCTTGTCGTCGTTCGGAGTCATCTGAACACTTCCCTTCGGGGGGCGGCGGGCGTGGACGCCGGAGCCGGTGAAGCGGATGTCCTCGTGGGTGGTCCGGCCGGGCCGGTGATCTCGGGGGCGGGCCGGGGGCGTGGTCGAGCGGGGAGGGGACCGTCCACGCACCGCTCCGATCACGGATCAATGTGTGAACGTAACTTTTAAAATGTGAAATGAGCGTAGGGGTGGCCCCGAACGGCGTCAAGATCCTCGGAGGCGGCGGCGCTCGGGGCCCGGCGCGGTAGGTCGGGACGGTCCAGGGCCTCGGGAGACGGGAGTGCGTCCATGGCCTACGGGGAAAGGCGCTGCTCGCGCCGCATGCCGACGCGCCGTCCGGGCGGCGACGGCGGGCCCGGGTGGAGGAGCCCCCTTCGCGTCACGGCTCCCGGATTTACCAACTGGTAGTGTTAACTTACACCGCCAGTCATCGCGTCAAGGGGTCCTCTTCACCGCCTCCGGACCAGCGGAGTGACGGCGGTCGTCCACCGCCCCGCCGCCCGGCCACGAGAGGAACGCAGCATGACCAAGGACAGCAGCGTCCGGCGCGGGCCCGACGTGCGCCGCCAGGCCATCACCGACCACGTCCTGTCGGCGGGCTCGGTCACCGCGGGGGAGCTGGCCGAGCGGTTCGGCGTGAGCCTCATGACGATCCACCGGGACCTGGACGAGCTGGAGCGGCAGGGCATCGTCCGCAAGTACCGGGGCGGGGTCACCGCGCAGCCGTCCGCGGTGTTCGAGAGCAACGTCGCCTACCGCATGAAGTCCATGCAGCCCGCCAAGGACGCCATCGCCGGGAAGGCCGCCGAGATGGTGGAGCCGGGCATGGCGGTGATGCTCGACGACTCCACCACCACCCTGGCGCTGGCCCGCCGCCTCGGCGCCGTCACCCCGCTGACGGTGATCACCAACTTCCTGGAGACCACCAACCTGCTGGCCCGCGAGCGCGGCATCCGGCTGATGGCGCTGGGCGGGGAGTACGACGCGCTGCACGACTCCTTCCTGGGGGTCTCCTGCGTGGACGCCATCGCGGCGCTCCAGGTCGACCTGTGCTTCGTGTCGACCTCGGCCGTCTCCGGCGGGTTCGCCTACCACCAGGAGCAGCACATCGTGTCGGTCAAGCGGGCCATGCTGGAGGCCGCCGCGCGCCGGGTGCTGCTGGTGGACCACTCCAAGCTCGGCCGGGTCGCGCTGCACAGGGTGGCGCCGCTGTCGGTGTTCGACCGCGTCATCGTCGACGACGGCGCGGGCGCCGAGGCGCTGCGGGAGCTGGACGAGCACAAGGTCGCCTACGAGGTCGCCGCCACCTGAGCGGGACGGGACTGCCGCGGGCGCGGGACACCATTTCGTAACGTTAGATCTGTTCTCATCGCACCGCCGCCCTCGTCCGGGCCGTAGCACCGCGATCACCGCTCACCGGCTGTCGCCGCACCCCTCGATGCCTTGCGACCAGGGCCGATGTGCCAGCAGGGCCCGGATTCGGGCTGCCCTCCCCCGGCTTCCCGGCAGCGCCGAAAGCCACCGGAGCGTGATCCTCCTAACATCTTGACACCCCAAATTGGTATCTCTACGCTCCTTCTCACACTCGCGGGTGTTAACTCACGATCAATTGATGTAGGGATCGGAGCGGCTCATGACCGGCCACCCCACGACGACGCCGATGCCCCATCACCCGCGTCACCAGCCGCCCGGTGAGCACCCGGCCGGCCCCGAGGCCGCCGGTCCGTCCCGTCCGCGGTGCTCGTGACGGCCCCGGGCCGCAGACACCATCGCGGCGCAGGGCCGCGGTTTCGAGGAGGACTCATGACATCGTCGTCCGGACCGGCGGCCCTCAGCCGCCGCGGATTCCTTGGCCTGACCGGCGGCGTCGCCGCCATGGGCGCGCTCGCGGCCTGCGGCGGGACGTCCGGCGGGGGCGGGGGCGGCGGAACGCTGCGCCTGGTCGCCGTCGCCGACCAGCAGAAGCCGCTGGAACTGCTGCTCAAGGAGTACACCAAGGCGAAGTTCAACGCCTCGTACGCCCCCACCGACCAGGTGCAGACCTCGGTGCGCACCCAGCTCGGCGCGGGCAACGCCCCCGACGTGCACGTGGTGTACCCCGGCGACGGCTCGGCGATGAGCATGGCGCAGATCGCCCAGGCCGGGCTGCTGGCCGACCTGGGCGACCAGGCCTGGGCCGGGCGCATCCCGGAGGGGCTGCGGCCCGCGTTCCAGAAGAACGGCAGGACGTTCCTCTACTCGGCCGGGTCCAGCGTCATCGGCGCCGTCTACAACAAGAAGGTCTTCCAGGAGGCGGACGTCGAGCCGCCCACCACCTGGAGCGGGTTCCTGGAGGTCTGCGAGAAGATCAAGAAGAAGGGCAGGGTGCCGATCGCGCTGGGCGCCCAGACCCAGTGGGTCACCCAGCTCATCACCTACGCCCTGGTCCCCTCCACCGTCTACGCCAAGAACCCCCGGTTCGACGAGCAGATGCGGGCGGGCTCGGCGAGCTTCGCGAACTCGGGCTGGACGGACGCGCTGGAGATGTACCTCGAACTCCAGAAGCGCGGGTACTTCAACGACAACCCCAACGGCACCACCTTCGAGCAGCAGACCTCGATGGTCGCCACCGGCAGGGCCGCGATGGCGATCCAGGTCTCGGCGGTGCTGCCCGACTTCCGCAAGGCCGCCGCCGGCGCCGACGACCTGGACATGTTCCCGGTGCCCGGCGCCGACGACGCGGGCGGGGTCTGGATCCCGGCGGGCGTGGTCGTCGGGCTCGGCGTCAGCGCGCGCGGGAAGAACGCCGACGCGGCCAAGGCGTTCATCGAGTTCCTCGGCGAGCAGCGGAACATGAACCGCTGGGCCGAGGCCGTCGCGTGCGTGCCGCTCAGCCGTGACGCCGACTCCAGGATCGATCCCGCGCTGAAGTCGTTCCTGCCGTTCATCGACGGGAACAAGGCCGTGCCGTTCATGGACCAGGGCTGGCCGAACGCCGAGGTCCAGCCCGCCCACTTCGCCGCGGTGCAGGAACTGCTGGGCGGGCGGACGACGGTGCCCAAGGCGCTGGCGAAGCTGGACGAGACCTACCGGAAGAAGTGACCGTGGCCTCCACCCTCCGTCCCGCCCCGGCCGAGCGGGCCGCCCCGCCGGACGCCGCGGCCCACCGGCGGCGGCGGGGCGCCCGCTTCCTCTCGCCGCCGTGGTGGTTCGCCGCGCCCGCCCTGGCCGTGTACGCCCTGGTGGTGCTCTACCCGAGCCTCAGCGGCATCCTGTACGCCTTCACCGACTGGAACGGCCTGGGCGACCGGAGCTTCGTCGGCCTGGACAACTTCACCAAGCTGTTCGGCGACGACGCGGCGCGCGGCTCGCTGGTCAACACGCTGCTGCTGACCGTGGCGATCGTGGTCGTGCAGAACGGCGTCGGGCTGCTGCTGGCCCTCGGCGTCCACACCGGGATCAGGTCGCGGACCGTCCTGCGGGTCGTGTTCTTCGCCCCGGCCGTGGTCAGCCCGGTGATGGTGGCGTTCCTGTGGAAGTACATCTACAACCCCTCGCCGGACGCCGGGCTCAACGGCATCCTCGGCGCGGTCGGCCTGGGCGGGCTGCGCCAGGACTGGCTGGGCGACCCCGACCTGGCGATCTGGTCGATCGCGGGCATGGTGATCTGGCAGTTCGCCGGCTACTCCATGGTGATCTTCCTGGCCGGGCTGGAGGGGGTGCCCGCCGAGCTGCACGAGGCCGCGATGATCGACGGCGCGGGCCGGTTCCAGCGCTTCCGGCACGTGACCTGGCCGCTGCTGGCCCCGGCGGTCACCATCAACCTGATGCTGTCGACCATCGGCGGCCTCAAGCTGTTCGACCAGGTCTACGCCGCGACCAACGGCGGGCCCGGGCACGCCAGCGAGACGCTGTCGACGGTGCTCTACAAGCAGGCGTTCGTGTTCGGCAACTTCGGCTACAGCACCGCGATCGCGCTGGTCCTGGCGCTGTTCGTGGCCGCGGTGTCGATGGTGCAGATCCACTACCTGCGGGGACGGGAGGTCGCGTGAACGTCAGGTACGGAGCGCGCACGCTCGGCCTGGAACTGGTGATGATCGTCGTGGCGGTCGCCTTCCTGTTCCCGGTGTACGCGCTGGTCACGCTGTCGCTCAAGGGCCAGCGGGAGGTCGCCGAGTCGCCGCTGGCACCGCCGGCCGACCCCACGGCGGACAACTTCGCCAACGCCTGGACGCGCGCCGAGCTCGGCCCGGCGCTGCTGAACAGCACGGTGATCACGATCGCGAGCCTGGTGGCGCTGATCGCGCTCGGCTCGTTCGCCGCCTACTTCCTGTCCCGCCGCGCCTCCCGGCTGGGCTACGGGCTGTACGTGCTGTTCCTGCTGGGCATCGTGCTGCCGTTCCAGCTCGGGATGATCCCGCTGTTCAAGCTGGTGGACGGGGCCGGGCTGCTCGGCACCTACCAGGGGATGATCCTCTTCTACACGGGGATCCAGCTGCCCTTCACGGTGTTCCTCTACACCGGGTTCATCCGGGCGCTGCCCGCCGACTACGCCAACGCCGCGCTGATCGACGGCGCCGGTCACTTCCGGGCGTTCACCCAGGTGGTGTTCCCGCTGCTGCGGCCGATCACCGGGACCGTGCTCATCCTCAACGCGGTGTTCATCTGGAACGACTTCTTCACGCCCCTGCTGTACCTGGGCGGCTCGGCCCGCGAGACGGTCCCGGTGCGGATCTTCGCCTTCGTCGGCCAGTACGTCTCCGACAACGGGCTGGTGTTCGCCGGGCTGGTGCTGGCCGCGCTGCCGATCCTCGCGGTGTTCCTGGTGCTGCAGCGCTATGTGATCAAGGGCTTCGCCAGCGGGCTGAAGGGATGATCCCCGACCGGCTGCGCGCGGTGCTGGACGCGCCGCCCCGCGCCTACTCCCCCGCGCCCATCTGGTGGTGGAGCGGCGAGCGGCTGGACCGGCGGCGGCTGCGCGACCAGCTCGAACGCTTCGCCGCGGGCGGCGTGTACAACCTGGTGATCCTCAACCTGGCGCCGTCGGGGCCCATGTTCGGGGCCGACGCCGACGACCCCGCGTTCTTCACCGACGCGTGGTGGGAGCTGCTCGACGGGGTGTGCGAGGACGCCGCCGGGCTCGGGGTGTCGCTGTGGTTCTACGACCAGCTCGGCTTCTCGGGGGCCGACCTCCAGGCGCGGCTGGTGCGCGACGTCCCCGCGTTCGCCGGGCGGTGGCTGGAGCCCGGCGGCGGCACCGCGGCGCGCGGCTTCGACTACCTGTCGGCGCAGGCGTGCGCGGCGCTGCTCGACCGCGTCCACGGGGAGTTCGAGCGGCGGCTCGGCCACCGCCTCGGCAACGTGATCGTCGGGTCCTTCCAGGACGAGCTGCCCGCGCTGCCGACCTGGACCGAGGGGTTCGCCGGGGAGTTCGCCGCCCGCCGCGGCTACGACCCGACGCCGCACCTGCCGCGCCTGTGGCAGGGCGGTGACCGGAAGGGCGGCGGCAAGGACGGTGACGAGGCGCTCCGGTTCCGCCGCGACTACCACCTCACCCGGGCGGAGCTGGCCGAGGAGGCGTTCTTCCGGCCGCTGGCCGACTGGCACGCCCGGCACGGGCTGCTGCACGGCTGCGACCAGCAGGACCCTGCCCGCGCCGGGCACCCGGTGGACGGGGTGCGGCTGTACGCCGACTACGCCCGCACCCACCGCTGGTTCGGCGCGCCCGGCTCGGACCACCACGGCGACGCGCGCGTCCACTCGTCCCTGGCCCACCTGTACGGCAGGGACCGGGTGTGGATCGAGGCGTTCCACTCCAGCGGCTGGGGAGGCACGCTGGAGGAGACCCTCGACTGGCTGCTGCCCTGGCTGCGCGCCGGGGCCACCCTCTACAACCCGCACGCGGTCTACTACACGACCAGGGCGGGCTGGTGGGAGTGGGCGCCGCCCGCCACCGACTGGCGGCAGCCCTACTGGGCGCACCACCGGGTCTTCGCCGACGCGGTCGCGCGGCTGTGCGCGGCCCTGTCGCTGGGCCGCCACGTCTGCGACGTGGCCGTGCTGCTCCCGACCGCGACCGCGCAGGCCGGCGCCCGGCTCGACGGCGTCGATCCGTCCGCCGCGCTGGCCCAGGAGACCTACCGGGAGCTGGTGGGCGACATGGCCTGGTTCCGGATGGTCCCCGGCGTCCTCGACCGGCTCGGCGTCGACGCCGACGTCATCGACGACGACTCCGTCCGGCGGGCCTCGGTGGAGGCGGGACGGCTGAACGTGGCGGGCGAGTCCTACGGCACGGTCCTGCTGCCCGCCTGCGACGTCCTGGAGGCGGAGACCGCCCGGCGGCTGGTCGCGCTGGTCGAGCGGGGCGGCCGGGTCGTCGCCGTCGGGCCGCCGCCCCGGCGCGGCGTCGGCGCCCCGGACGCCGACGCGACGGTGGCGCGGCTGGCGGCGCTGCTGGAGACCGTGCCGGACCCCGGCGCGCTCGGCCCCCTCCTGGCGGGCTCCCGCCGCGTCGAGGCCCCGGTCCCCGCCCTGGTCCGCGAGGTCGACGGCGCGACGGTGGTGTTCCTGACGGCGGCCGCGTCCATGGCCAGCCGCGTGTCGGTGGGCCGCCCGGACGAGCGCGGCGCCGACCTCGGCTGGCTGGACGTGACCTACGACTTCGACCCCGGCCGCTACCACCGCGACATGCGGGTCCGCGTCCACGGCGTCACCGGCCCGGCCCTCCTGGTGAGCCCCTTCGGCGGCCCGCCCCGGACGCTGCCCGCCACCCGGGCGGACTCCGGTGCGCCGGTCGAGGTGGTCGTCCCGTTCGACGACGGCCCCGCCGCGCTCCTGGTGTTCCCGGGCGGCGCGTGCCCGCCGCCGGAGACCGGCGGCCGGGAGGGGCGGCCGCGTCCCGTCCGCGAAACGGACCTCGGCCCGACCTGGGACATGGAGCTGGTGCCGACGCTCGACAACACCTGGGGCGACTTCGCCCGCCCGGCCGGTGCCATGGCGTCGGTGGAACGCCGGCGGCTGTGGCACCGGGTGGAGGACGACCCCGCCGGGGACTGGACGCCCGTCCACGCGACGTTCGGTCCCCACGGGCTCCGGTCCGGTCCCGGGGGCCGGTGGCGGCCGGTCGTCTACTCCGACAGCCGGGGCATCCGCAAGGACCCGGTCCACCGGACCGTGCTCGGTCCGAAGGGGCACGTCCCCGAGGAGTTCCTCGACTTCGGCGAGGTCGCGGCGGGCGAGCGGGTCGTCCTGCGCACCCGCGTGACCGTTCCCGCCGAGGGCTTCCTCGTGCTCGGCGCCGCCGCCGCCAAGACGCTCCTGGTGGACGGGGCCGCGGTCCCGCTCGACGACCACGGCTACCTGGCGGTGGCGCGGGCGCCGCTCCCGCCGGGCGAGCACGGTCTCGAACTGCGCCTGGTGCCCGACGAGGACGTGCGGCTGCGCGGCCACCTGTCCGTCGCGGCCGACCCCGCCCGCTGCCTGCGGCCCGAGTGGATCACCGTCGCGGGCCCCTCCCGGCCGGGCGCGCGGATCCGTTTCGGCGCCGTGCTGCCGGACGCGGCCGCCCCCTCCCTCCTCCAGGTCGCGTCCGCGTCCCCGTGCCGGGTCCTGGTCGACGGCGTGGAGATCGGCCGCCAGGGCGGCTTCGACCCGTACGCCGAGCAGCAGGCCCCCCGCGCCGGCCGCTACGACCTGCCCGGGACGCCCGGCGCCCGGCTCACCCTCGTCCTCACCGAGGGCGAGGGCCCGGCGGCGGTCCTGGTGGACGGCCCGCTCGTGTCGGGCGCCGGGTGGCACGCCACCCGCGACGGCGTCCCGGTGCCCGTCGTGCCCAGGCGCGCGCAGCCCGGCGACCCCGCGGCCTTCCACCTGCGGCGCCGCCCGCATCCGCTGCCCGGCGCGCACTGGCTGGAGGACGGCCCGCAGGAGGACGCCGTGCTGCCCGCCCGGTTCGCCGTCCCGGGCGCGCGGCCCCGGGTCGAACGGCTGCGGTTCGAGGTCCCGCCCGGCGCGACCCGGATGCGGTTCACCGCGCGCGGCGAGGTCCTGGACGTCCTGCTCGACGGCGTTCCCGTCCCGGCCGCCGCCCGTGACGGCCGTGTCGACCTGGAACTCCCCGGAGAGCGCCGCCCCGCCGGGACCGCGGAACTGCGGCTGCTGACCCGGCCCGAGCACCGGGAGGGCGCGGCGCTGGCCGGTCCGGTCGCGTTCACCGTCGGCCCCGGGACGATCGGGCTGGGCGACTGGGAGGACGTGGGGCTCGCCGGGTACAGCGGCGGGGTCCGCTACCGGCGGACCGTGGACCTGGCGGCGGCCCCGGCCGGAGCCGAACTCGACCTCGGCCGCGTCCGCGGCACCGCCGAGGTGGCGGTGAACGGGACCCCGGCGGGCGTCCGGATCTGCGCCCCGTACGCCTTCGACCTCGGCGCCGCCCTGCGCGGCGGCCGCAACGAGATCGAGATCGTCGTCTACGGCACCCTGGCCCCCCACCTCGACGAGACCAGCCCCACCCACTTCGTCTTCCCCGGCCAGCGGACCTCCGGGCTGCTCGGCCCGGTGGTCCTGCGGACCTTCGGGTGACCTACCAGGCCATGTCCCGGGCCACCTCCCCCCGCGCGGCCGCGATCTCCTCCTCGGTGGACGCGGTGACGTCGGTGTCCGTCTCAAGGCTCGCGAGCAGGTCGGCGAGGGCCTGCTTCTGCGCCGGATGGGTGACCGGGACGGTGTCGAGGTCCGTGCTCGCCAGCCAGTCGAACAGGACGACGGCGTCGGCCCGCCACAGCGTGACGTCCACGGTCGGCAGATCGGGGTCCATGACCGGCATCCTGCCCGGAGACCGATGATTTGTCCCCGGCCGCCGGGTCTACCGAGGGGACATGATCTGACGTAGACGGAGGCGAGCGACATGGGTCAAGTGGAACTGGGGGTCAACCTCCCCACCGCCGGGGAGGGCGCCGCCCCCGAGGCCATCGTCCGGGTGGCGGAGGAGGCCGAGGCCGCCGGGCTCGGCTCGGTGTGGACGTTCGAGCGGCTGCTCAGGCCGACCGTGCCGATCGCGATGGGCGGCGAGGGCGGTCCGGTGATGGAGCCGCCGGAGGCGTTCGGCAACGTGTACGACCCGCTGGAGGTCCTCGGGCACGTCGCGGCCCGCACCGAACGGATCAGGCTGGGCAGCAGCGTGGTGGTCGCGCTGTTCCACAACCCCGTCGTGCTGGCCCGGCGGCTCGCCACCCTGGACCGGCTGAGCGGCGGGCGGCTGCTGGCGGGCGTCGGCCAGGGCTGGATGGGCCAGGAGTTCGAGGCCGCCGGGGTGCCGCTGAGGCGGCGCGGGGCCGGGTTCGAGGAGCACCTGCGGGCGATGCTGGCCGTGTGGGGCCCCGACCCGGTGCGCTTCGAGGGCCGCTTCTACCGGATCCCCGAGAGCGAGATCGGTCCCAAGCCGGTGCGGAACGGCCATCCCGGCCTGCTGGTCGGCGGCGTCACCCCCGCCGCGATCGACCGCGCCGCGCGGCTCGGCGCCGGGATCTCCCTGGTGGTCTTCGACTGGGACGCGCTGCGCGGCCAGGTCGAGGCGTACCGGGCCGCGGCGGAGGCGGCCGGGCACGCCGCCGGGCCCGTCGTGGTGCAGGTGAACGGCCCGGTCACCGCGCGGCCGCTGGACGGGCGGGCCCCGCTGACCGGCTCCGCCGAGCAGGTCGCCGCCGACCTGGAGCGGCTGGACGCGCTGGGGGTCGACCACGTCTTCTGGTCGATGACCGGGGACCCCGCCGAACGCGTCCCGCTGGTCGCCCCGCTGCTGAAGCGCTGACCCGGCCGCCGGGAGGCCCGCGCGGGCCTCCCGGCGGCCGTCAGGGGCGGACGAGGCGGCACGACAGCGGCATCCCCGCCGCCGCGAGCAGGCCGGTCAGGACGAACACCCCCAGCAGCGCGGGCCGCGTCGACCCGCCGTGGTGGCGGCCGAGGGCGAGGGCCGCGCCGCCCAGGCCCGCGACCAGCGCGGTGGCGAACGTCTGGGCGAGCTGGAGCGCCGCGCTCGCCTCGCCCTGCCGGTCCCCGGGACCTGCCCGAGGGTGGCGGTGGTGGAGGCGTTGAACGCCACGCCCATGCCCAGCCCGCCGACCGCCCAGCCGGCCGGCGCGGCCCACGGCGGCAGCAGGTCCGTCAGGACCGTCACCGCGACCAGCGCGACCCCGGCCAGCAGCACGGCGAAACCGGCGACCGTGGCGGCCACGCGCCCGCCGCCCGCGTCGTCGCGCCGGGCCTGGAGGGCCGAGCCGACGACCCAGGTCACCGCCCCCGCCGACAGGCCCAGCCCGGCCGCGGCCGCGGCCACGCCGCGCAGCTCCCGCAGGCCCAGCGGCAGGAACGCCTCGCTGCCGAAGCACACCCCGCACAGCAGCGCCCGGACGACGACGCCCGCGCCCAGGCCGCGCCGCGCGGTCAGGGTGCCCTCCGGGGTGGCCCACCGCAGCGCGGGCACCGTCACCACCAGGCCCACCAGGGCCAGCGGGACCAGCGCGGCGGGGTTCTCCAGCAGCAGCGCCTGGAGGAGGACGCCGGTGCCCGCGGTCAGCAGGACCGCGCTGACCAGGGGCCGCCGCCACCACGGCAGGACGGCGGTGTCGGCGGTGTCGGCGGGCGCGTCGGCGGGCGCGGGGCGCAGGGCGCGCATCGGGGGCAGCGTGAGGACGGCCGCGACGGCGGTGATCGGCGGCATGAGGGCGAAGACCGCGCGCCAGGAGACGTGGTCGGCGGCCGTTCCGGCGACGGCGGGCCCGGCCGGCGAGGGCAGGGTCCACGCCGACGACAGCAGCGCGTACATCCGCGCCCGCAGCCGCTCGGGATAGGCCAGGCCGATCAGCGTGTAGGCCATCGCCATCACCGCGCCCACGCCGAGGCCCTGGCCGAACCGGCCGAGCAGGAACAGCGGCCAGCTCCCGGCCGCGCCCGCCACGGCGCAGCCGACGGCGAACACCAGCATGCCCAGCGCCATCGGCGCCGCCGGGCGCTGCCCGGCCTGGTCGCCGACCTGGCCGCCGACCCGGTCCTGGAGAAGGAGTTCCCCGACACCTTCTTCCACCCGCGCCGCGCCACCACGGCCGCGGCGCTGCGGCGCGGCGTCGCCCGCGGCGACATCCGCCCGGGCGCCGACATCGACCTGCTGCTGGACATGCTGGCCTCGACGACCTACTACCGCGTCCTGTTCGGGCACCTGCCGGTCACGCCCGGCCTCGCCGGGGACGTCGTCTCAGTGATCATGGCGGGCGTCGCGACCGACCGCTGGCGCACCGTCCACGAGGCGCACTCCTAGGCGGCCGCCTCCGGGAGGGGCGCCGGTCAGGTGGAGTCGCGGACGATCAGCTCGGTGGGCAGGACCACCGGCTCGGCCCCCTCCTCCACCCCGTCCAGCAGCATCCGGACGATGGTCCGGGCGACCTCGGCGATCGGCTGGCGCACGGTGGTCAGCGCCGGGTCGGTGAACCGGGCGGCCTCGATGTCGTCGAACCCGACCACGGCGACGTCGTCGGGGACGCGGCGGCCCGCCCTGCGCAGGGCGCGCAGGGCGCCGATCGCCATCAGGTCGCTCGCGGCGAACACCGCGTCGAGGCCCGGGTCGTCCTCCAGGAGCTGGCTCATCGCGGCCACCCCCGAGTCCCGGGTGAAGTCGCCCACGGCCACCAGGGAACGGCGGCCGCTGCCGGACATCAGCTCGCGGTACCCGGCCAGCCGGTCCAGCCCCGCGGACATGTCGACCGGGCCGGTGATGGTGGCGATGCGCCGCCGTCCCCTGGCCAGCAGGTGCTCCACGGCGGCGCGCGCTCCCCCGACGTTGTCGGCGTCGCAGTACGGCGGCCTGGTCGTGGACACCGGCCGCCCGTGCGAGATCACGGGCACCCCCGTCCGCACGAGGGCCGTGGGCAGCGGGTCCGAGCCGTGCTGCGACAGCAGGATGACCCCGTCCACGTGGCGGCCCGCCACGTACCGCTCGACCCGGTCGTAGCCCGCCGGGGAGGACGCCATCATGAGCACGACCTGCTTGTCGGCGGCCTCCAGCTCCTGGCTCACCGCGCGGATGACCAGGGAGAAGAACGGGTCGTCGGAGAACACGCGGGCCGGCGGCTCGGAGACCACCAGCCCGATCGACCCGGTGCGCTGGGTGACCAGGCTGCGGGCCGCCGGGTTGGGGACGTAGCCCAGCTCCTCCACGGCGCGCAGCACGACGGTGCGGATCCGCGGGTTGACGGTGGCCGAGCCGTTGACCACACGCGACACCGTCGCCCGGGAGACTCCCGCCCGGGCCGCCACGGCCTCCAGCGTGGGACGTTTCATTTCGCCTTTCCACCGATTCCGTTGCGGGCGATGACATCACGGAACCACAGCGCGCTGTCCTTGGGCAGGCGCCGCTGGTCGGCGAAGTCCACGTAGACGATGCCGAACCTCTTGGCGTAGCCCTCGGCCCACTCGAAGTTGTCCAGGAGCGACCATACGAGATATCCCCGCAGGTCCGCACCGGCGGCCAGCGCGGCGTGCGCGGCGCGCAGGTGCCCGTCGAGGTAGGCGATGCGGGCCGGGTCGCGCACCCGCCCGTCGGCGCCCGGGACGTCGTCGAACGCGGCGCCGTTCTCGGTGACGACCAGGGGCGTGCCCGGGTAGTCGCGGCTGAGCCGGACCAGCAGGTCGCCGAGGCCGCCGGGCGCGATGGGCCAGCCCATCGCCGTGAGCGGCGGCTCGGCGGGCGGGAACGCCACGCCCTCGGAGCCGGGGTAGGCGGGGTGCGGCGGGGCGCCGGGGGACGCCGCGACGCGGGTCGGGTTGTAGTAGTTGATGCCGAGCGAGTCGATCGGCTCGGAGACGACGGGCAGGTCGTCGCCGTGGACGTGGTCCAGCCCGCCGTGGCGGGCCGCCGCGGCCAGCACCCGTCCGGGGTACTCCCCGCGCAGCACCGGGTCGAGGAACTGCCGGTTGAGCATGGCGTCCACCAGGTCGGCCGCGTCCGCGTCCGGCTCCGCCGCCCCGGCGACGACCGGCGCGAGGTTGAGGGTCAGGGAGATCTGCCCGGCCCCGGCGGCGCGCAGCCGCCGGACGGCCAGGCCGTGCCCGAGCAGCAGGTGGTGCGCGGCGCGGAACGCGTCGGCGGCGCTGGTCCGGCCGGGGGCGTGGATCCCCGCGGCGTGGCCGAGGTAGGCCGCCACCCACGGCTCGTTGATCGTCGTCCAGGTGCCGACCCGGTCGCCGAGGCGGCGGTGCACGGCCTCGGCGTAGTCCGCGAAGCGCAGGGCGGTGTCGCGCGCCGTCCAGCCGCCCCGGTCCTCCAGCGCCTGCGGCAGGTCCCAGTGGTACAGGGTGGCGTAGGGGGTGACGCCGGCCTCCAGCAGCGCGTCGACCAGCCGGTCGTAGAAGCCGAGACCGCGCGGGTTGACCGGGCCGGAGCCGTCGGGCTGCACCCTCGGCCAGGCCACCGAGAAGCGGTAGGCGCCCAGCCCCAGCCCGGCCATGAGGCGGACGTCGTCGCGGAAGCGGTGGTAGTGGTCGCAGGCCACGTCGCCGGTGTGCCCGCCGGCCACCGCGCCCGGCCGGCGGCTGAAGGTGTCCCAGATCGAGGGGCCGCGGCCGTCGTCGCGCGCCGCGCCCTCGATCTGGTAGGACGCGGTGGCCGCCCCCCAGACGAAGCCGGAGGGGAAGGTGAGGGGCCGGTCGTCGGTCTGGAGCGCGGGGGCCGTCATCGTCTCGGCGGGTCTCTCCGGTGGCGAGGGGGAAGTGATCATGCTTTGAGGGCGCCGTCCATGATCCCGCTGATGATCTGGCGTCCGAACAGCAGGAAGACCGCCAGCAACGGCAGCGTCGCCACCACCGTGCCGGTGAACATCAGCGAGTAGTCGGTGTAGTAGGCGCCGTTGAGCAGGTTGAGGGAGTACTGCACGGTGGGGTTGTCGGGGTTGAGCACGGCCAGCGGCCAGATGAACTCGTTCCAGGTCTGCATGAAGGTGAACAGCCCGAGGACCGCCATGGCGGGGCGCAGCACGGGCAGCACCACGCTCCAGTAGATGCGGAAGGTCGAGCAGCCGTCGATGCGGGCGGCCTCGATCAGCTCGTCGGGGACCGCCTGCGTCGTGTACTGCCGCATCATGAACACGCCGAACCCGGTGACCAGGAACGGCACGATGACGGCCTGGAGCTTGCCGGTCCAGCCGATCTCGGCCATGAGCATGTAGAGCGGGATGACGCCCATCTGCACCGGCACCATCATCGTCGCGAGCATGACCAGCAGCAGCGCGCCCCGCCCGCGGAAGCGCAGCTTGGCGAAGGCGAACCCGGCCAGCGTGGCGAACAGCAGCGTGGAGACGGTGACGGTCGTGGCGGCGACGGCGGAGTTGACCAGCCCGAGCGTGAAGCGCGCCTGCTCGTTGCCGAACAGCCGGGCCAGGTTGCGGCCCAGCTCGCCGCCCGGGGTGAGCGGCGGGGGCACCGACCCGACGGCGTCGTTGGTGCGGGTGGCGACGACGAACATCCAGTAGAGGGGGAACAGCGACAGCACGACCGTCGCGATCAGCGTGATCCGGGTGAGCGGCCCGGCGCCCCAGAGCGCGGCCACGGCGCCCGAGCGCCTCCGGCGGGGCCTTCGGGGCGTCATCGGGTGCCTCCCACACGTCGCAGCCACAGGAAGTTGAGCAGGGATCCGACGAGGATGAGCATGAAGAGCATCCAGGAGACGGCGGACGCGTAGCCGTAGTCGAACCGGCGGAACGCGTTCTCGAACATGTACATGGTGACCGTCTGGAACTGCCGCAGCGATCCCCCGGCCATGTCGCCGTTGCCGAACAGCAGCGGCTCGGTGAACAGCTGGAACCCGCCGATGGTGGAGACGATCGCGGTGAAGACGATGGTCGGCCGCAGCATCGGCAGCGTGATCGTCCAGAACCGGCGGGCGCGGGACGCCCCGTCGATCGCCGCCGCCTCGTACAGGTCGCGCGGGATCGACTGCATCGCGGCCAGGTAGATCAGCGCGTTGTAGCCGGTCCACCGCCAGTCCACCATCGCCGAGATCGCCAGCCAGGACGACCAGCGCCCCGCGGCCCAGTCGAGGCGGTCCACGCCGAACCAGCCGAGCACCCAGTTGACGAACCCGAAGTCCCGGCTGAACAGCTGGCCGAACACGATGGCCACCGCGGCGATCGAGGTGACCATCGGGGCGAGCACGCCCAGCCGGGCCACCAGCCGGCCCCGCATGCGCCGGTCGAGCGCGTTCGCCAGCACCAGCGCGAACAGCAGTTGCGGGACGGTGGCGATGACGAACATGCCGAGGGTGTTCAGGACCGCGTTCCAGAACTGCGGGTCGGTCAGCACGAGCCGGAAGTTCTCCAGGCCGACGAACCTCTGGTCGCCGAGCAGCTCCCAGTCGTGCAGCGCGACCCAGAGCGTGTAGCCCATCGGGAAGAGCCCGAAGACGAGGAACAGCAGGAAGTACGGCGAGACGAACAGGTAGGGCGAGAGCCTGGCGTCCAGGCGGGTGAGCGCGGACCCGCGCGGGCGCGGGCCCGGGGGCCCGGACGGCCGGGCCGTCCGGGGCGGGACGCGGACGTCGGCGGGGACGCTCATCGGGCTTCCCGCTCGGCGTCGGCCAGGGCCTTCCGCCACGCCGCGTCGGGTGAGAGCCTGCCCTGCTCCAGCGCGAGCAGCGCGTCCTCGAACCGCTGCTGGACCGGGTTGTTGTCGGGGCCCAGGTAGAGCGGCCTGATCGCCTTGGCGCCCTTGGCGTAGATCTCCCCGACGGGCGCGTTGTTGAAGTACCCGTTGCGGAACGACAGCACCGCCGGGTCGTCCAGCGCCCGCGGCGACGAGGGCAGGTTGTTGCGCGCCTTGAACGCCACGATCTGGCTCTCCGCGCCGGTCAGGAACCTGACCAGCGCGGCCGCCTCCGTGGCGTGCCTGCTCTGCCTGGGCACCGCCAGGAACGACCCGCCGCGGCTGCCCGCGCCGCCCGGGATCGGCGCGACGTCCCACTTGCCGGACGCCTCCGCACCGGCGTTCTCCTTGATGACGCCCAGCATCCACGACGGGCAGGCGACGGTGGCGAAGCCCGCCTTCTTGAAGCCGGAGCCCCAGCTCGGCTCGAACGACTTCAGCCCGGCCGACAGCCCGCTCTGCTGGATCCTCACGGTCGTGTCCCAGGCGCCGCGGACCGCCGGGTTGGCCCCGGCGACGAACCTGCCGGAGGGGTCGAAGAAGGTGTGCCCGGCGGCCTGGCCCGCCTGCTGGGCGAGGATCGTGTTGTAGAGGTTCACCGACCCGTCGACGAACCTGGAGTCCTTCACCTTGCCGGCGTACCTGCGGCCGGTGGCGATGTAGGCGTCCCAGGTCGGCCAGAGCCCGCCGACCTTCTCCCGGTCGGTGGGCAGGCCCGCCTTCGCGAACAGGTCGGTGCGGTAGCACATGGCCAGGCCGCCGATGTCGGTGCCCAGGCCGACCAGGTACCTCCCGTCCCGGCTGAGCGCCTGCTTCCACTTCCAGTCCAGGAAGCCGCCCTTCAGGGAGGCGGCCCCGTGGTCGAGCAGGTTCACGAACCGGTCGGGCTTGGCCAGGAACTTGCTGAGGATGCCCTCCTCCAGGGCGACGACGTCCCCGGCGCCGCTGCCCGCGGCGATCCACTGCTCCAGGCGGGGCAGGTACTCGTCGAGCTGCACCACGTTGCGGTGCTTGATCCTGACGCCGGGGTGGGACGCCTCGTACCGCTTGAACAGCTCCTCGTACCCGAACGTGCTGAAGGTGTCGACGGTCAGCGTGACCGTTCCGTCCGGGCCGGCGCCGGATCCGCCGCCTCCGCAGGCGGCGGCGCCGAGCGCCAGGGTGACGGCCGCGGCGAGGCGGGACGCGGGGCGGCGGTGGGATCTGCGCATGGGCTGTCCTCGGGTCAGAGGTGGGGGGTGGGCCCGCGACGGGCGAGAGAGCGCTCTCGCAGAGAGTGAAGCGACGAGGCGGGAATGTCAAGAGAGCGATTTCCCGACAGGACCGGCTCAGATTCCGGATTGGTATAACGCCAGCAAAACGCGCCAACGCGGTTCAGAGAGCGCTCTCACGCTCTTGACACGCGTTCCCGGGAGGGTGACATTGACCCGCACCAGAGGGCACGCGACACAACGCCTGCTCCCCTCACTGTGGGAGGTCCCCCCGCCATGACCCCACTGAGAAGACGGCCCCGGCGCCGGTCCGCCCCGGCCGTGCTCACCGCCGTGCTCGCCGCCGTGCTCCCGGCGGCCGTCGCCACGGCCGCGGCGCCGCGACCCGCCGCCGCCACCGTCCCGCCGCCCCCGGCGGGCTGGAGCCTGGTGTGGAGCGACGACTTCGACGGCCCCGCCGGAGCCCGTCCCGCACCGGAGAACTGGATCATCGACACCGGGCACGGCTACCCGGGAGGCCCGCCCAACTGGGGTACCGGCGAGATCCAGAACTACACCGCCGACCCCGCCAACGTGAGCCTGGACGGCGGCGGCAACCTGCGGATCACCCCGCTGCGGAGCGCGTCGGGAGAGTGGACGTCGGCCCGGATCGAGACCCGGCGCGCCGACTTCAAGCCCGCCGACGGGCGCGTCCTGCGGATCGAGGGCCGGATCCGGATGCCCGACGTCACCGGCGAGCAGGCGCTGGGCTACTGGCCCGCCTTCTGGGCCCTCGGCGCCCCGTACCGGGGCAACTACCAGAACTGGCCGTCGATCGGCGAGTTCGACGTCATGGAGAACGTCAACGGGATCAACTCGGTCTGGGGCGTGCTGCACTGCGGCGTGAACCCCGGCGGTCCCTGCAACGAGCCCAACGGGATCGGGGCCAGCCGCGCCTGTCCGGGCACCTCCTGCCAGGCGGGCATGCACACCTACCGCTTCGAGTGGGACCGGAGCGTCACCCCCGACCAGCTCCGCTGGTACGTGGACGGCCAGCAGTTCCACAGCGTCGGCCAGAACCAGCTCGACGCCGCCACCTGGTCGAACATGACCGGGCACGGCGGCTACTTCCTGCTGCTCAACGTCGCCATGGGCGGCGCGTTCCCCAACGGCGTCGCCGGGCGCGCCACGCCCACCGCCGCCACCGTCCCGGGACGTCCCATGCTCGTCGACTACGTCGCGGTCTGGCAGAGCGGCGGCCCGCAGGAACCGCCGCCCGGCGGGGTGGACGCCCGCTCGACCATCCAGGCCGAGAGCCGCCAGGCCCAGTCGGGCACGCGGCTCGAGACCACGACCGACAGCGGCGGCGGCCAGAACGTCAGCCACATCAGCGACGGCGACTGGCTGCGCTACGACGGCGTCGACTTCGGGAGCGCCCCGGCGACGCAGTTCCGCGCGAGGGTCGCCTCGGGCGCGGCGAGCGGGATCAGCGGGCGGGTCCAGGTGCGGCTGGGCAGCCCGACGGGCCAGGTCGTCGGTGAGTTCTCCGTCGCCGACACCGGCGGGTGGCAGAGCTGGCGGACGGTGCCCGCCAACATCTCACCGGTGACCGGCAGGCACACGGTCTACGTCACGTTCAGCAGCGGCCAGCCGGCCGACTTCGTCAACCTCAACTGGATGACCTTCGCCGGCTGACGGCGTCCCGCGACCGGCCGCCGGACCGGGCCCGGCGGCCGGTCCGGTGGTCGACCGCGCACTACGATGGCCGTATGCCAGAGCGCGAGCACGCCGCGTCCCCGGTGGCCCACCACCACGAGTGGACCCCCGACCGGGAGCAGTTCGAGCGGGCGAGCGCGGTGTTCGCCCTGCTGGCGGATCCGACGCGGCTGCACCTGCTGTGGCTGCTGGCCGAGGGCGAGGCCGACGTGACCGAGCTGACCTCCGCCAGCGGCGGGGCCCGGCCCGCCGTCAGCCAGCACCTGGCCAAGCTCCGCCTGGCGGACCTCGTCCGGTCCCGGCGCGAGGGGCGGCGCGTGGTGTACTCGCTGCGCGACGGGCACCTGCGCGGCCTCGTCAACGAGGCGCTGAACCACGCCGACCACCTGATGACCGGCGAACCCTGGCACGACTGAGCCGTGTTGCAAAGCCCTGGCCCACGGCACTCGCCCGGGGGGCTCGCACCTCACCAGGTCTTGGCGAGCGCGCCATCGCTTCGCGATCTTCCCGGTGGGGCTCGCCTCCGGCATCGCCCCACCGCTCAGGTCACGCGCTCGCGCGGTGGCTGAGGGCACCTTGAACACTCGCCAGGCGGTGTTCGAAAGCCCTGGTCTACGGAGCTCGCCTGGCAGCTCGCGTCTCACCAGGTCCTGGCAAGTACAAGATCGCTTCGCGATCTGACCTTCGAGCCCTCGCCTCCGGCTTCGGGCCCGCAGGCCGGGTAACGCGCTCGCGTGCGCGCCTCTGTGAAACAGGCCCTGGCCCCCCTCCGCCTCCCGGGAATGGATCGGCACCCCTCTGGGTTCATTATGTGCGCAAGTACGCACATAATGAACTGTCGAGTCGTCACCGAGAGGGCAGGGGCCATGTTCGCCGTTCTCCGTCACCGCACCTACCGGCACCTGTTCGCGGCGCAGGCCATCGCCCTGGTGGGCACCGGGCTCGCGACCGTGGCGCTGAGCCTGCTCGCCTACGACCTGGCCGGAGGGGACGCCTCCGCCGTGCTCGGCACCGCGCTGGCCATCAAGATGGTCGCCTACGTCGTCGTCTCGCAGATGGTCGGCGCCGTCGCGGACCGCCTGCCGCGCCGCGCCCTGATGGTGACCACCGACCTGGTCCGGGGCGGCGTCGCGCTCGCCCTGCCGTTCGTGACCGAGGTCTGGCAGGTGTACGTCCTGATCTTCCTGCTCCAGTCCGCCTCGGCCGCGTTCACCCCGACCTTCCAGGCGACCATCCCCGAGGTGCTGCCCGCCCGGGGCGACTACACCCGTGCCCTGTCGCTGTCGCGGCTCGCCTACGACCTGGAGAGCCTGTTCAGCCCGGTGCTCGCCGCCGGACTCCTCACCCTGATCAGCTACAACTGGCTGTTCTTCGGCACCGTGCTGGGGTTCCTGGCCTCGGCCGCGCTCGTGGTCTCGGTCGTGCTGCCCAGGCCGGCGCCGGCCGCCCGCACCGGCGGCGCGCTCGCCAAGGCGACCTACGGGGCCAGGCTGTTCGGCGCCGCCGCCTCCCTGCGCGCCCTGCTGGCGTTGAACGTGGCGGTCGCGGCGGCCGGCTCGATGGTCGTGGTCAACACCGTGGTCCTGGTCCGCGAGCAGCTCGGCCGGGGCACCGGCGACGTCTCCCTGGCGCTGGGCGCGTTCGGGGCCGGGTCGATGGCGGTGGCGCTGCTGCTGCCGCGCGTCCTGGACAGGTTCGAGGCCCGGACCGTGATGCTGCCCGCCGCCGCCGTGCTGTTCGCGGTGCTCGGCGTCCTCACCGCCGGGCTGGCGGCGGGCGCGCTGACCTTCGCCGCGCTGCTGGCCGCGTGGGCGGTGCTGGGGGCCGCCACCTCGGCGGTGCTGACCCCGGCCGGCAACCTGATCCGGGGCGCGGTGCGCCCGGCCGACCTGCCCGCCGCGTTCGCCGCGCAGTTCTCCCTGTCCCACGCCGCCTGGCTGGTCACCTACCCGCTCGCCGGGTGGCTGGCCGCCGGGGCCGGGATGACCGCCGCCGCGGGCGCGCTCACCGTGATCGGGGCCGGCGCCGCCGTCGCCGCCCGGGCGCTGTGGCCCACCCGCGCCGCCGCGGTCCCCGCGTCGCCGCGCGGCGGGCGGGTCGCCGCCGGACACGACCTGGCCGCCTGAGGCCCGCGCGCCGGTCGCGGCCCCCGCGACCGGCTATGCTCCGGCCGACCCCCGGACGGAATGGAACCCATGAACACCTTTGTCGCGCTGGACGTCGGCGGAACGTCGATGAAGGGCGGACTGGTCGCCGCCGACGGGACCGTGCTGCTCGCCGAGTCCCGCTCCACCGGACGCGAGCGCGGGCCGGACGCCGTCGTCACCGCCGTCGGGGACTTCGCCGCCGAGCTGGCCGGACGGGCCGGGAACCCGCCGGTCGCCGCCGGGGTCGCCGTTCCCGGCATCGTGGACGAGGCGGCCGGGACCGCCGTCTACTCGGCCAACCTCGGCTGGCGCGACACCCCCCTGCGCGCCCTGCTGGAGGCGCGCCTCGGGATGCCGGTCGGGCTCGGGCACGACGTGCGCACCGGCGGGCTGGGCGAGGCCGCGCACGGCGCGGGGCGCGGCCGGGGCGACTTCCTGTTCGTGCCGCTGGGCACCGGGATCGCCGCCGCGATGATCATCAACGGGTCGCCGTACCCGGGCGCGACCGGGGCGGGCGGCGAGATCGGCCACATGGTGGTGCGGCCCGGCGGCGAGGCGTGCGCCTGCGGCCAGGCCGGCTGCCTGGAGGTCTACTCCTCCGCCTCGGCGCTGCCCCGCCGCTACGGGGACGCGTCGCTGCGGACCGAGGACGTCCTCGCGCGGGCCGCCGCGGGCGACCCGGTCGCCGCCCGCGTGTGGGAGGAGGCCCTGGACGCCCTCGCCGACGCGCTGACGGCGGCGACGATGCTGCTGGACCCGTCCCTGGTCGTGCTGGGCGGCGGGCTCGCCGGGAGCGGGGAGCGCCTGACCGTCCCGCTGGCCGGCCGGCTGGCGGCGCGCTTCACGTTCCGCGAGCCGCCGCCGCTGGCGCTCGCCGAACTCGGCGCGCAGGCCGCGATGCACGGCGCCGCGATCCTGGCCGCCCGCGCCCTGACCGGCTCGAACGTCTGACCGGCTCGAACGTCTGGTCCCTGTTTCAGGAGCCCTGGCCCGCGGCGCTCGCCTGGAGCCCGCTTCTCACCGGGTCCTGGCGGGCGCGGCATCGCTGCGCGATCTGATCCGCGGGCCCTCGCCTCCGGCGTCGGGCCCGCGGATCAGGGAGCGCGCTCGCGTGCGTGGCCGGGGCCACTCCGAAACAGGCCCTGGAGCCGGTGGCCAAGGCCCGGCCGCGGTCACGAACGGACGCGCGCCGCCGCCTTGGACGCCTTCTCCGCGGCGACGGCCTTGGCCTTGGACCCCTGGACCACCGCCTGCTCGCGGGCGATCCCGGCCCCGGCCTTCGCCCCGGCGCCCGCCTTGGCCGCCAGCGTGTCCACCTGCCGGCGGGCCCGGTCCCAGCGGCTCATCCTGGTGCGGCGCCGCCACCACAGGAACACCGCGACCGCGCAGGCCAGGGCGCCGGCGGTCCCGGCGCCGGACCAGACGACGGGCTTGCCCCCGAGCCTGCTCCCGCCGGAGTCCAGGTTCTCGCGCGTGCGCACGCCGTCCTCGTGCAGTTCCTCGGGCGAGCTCTGCGGCTCCCCCTGCGGAACGCCGATCCCGGCGGTGTTCGGAGCCTTCTGGGTCGTCATCGCCTTCCCCTCTCGCGACGCTTACGGACGCAACCGCCGTACCCGTTCCGTCCGTCCCAAACGTCCCGGTCCGAAAACCGTGCGGGGATCGGCGGCGGGAGTCGCTAGGGTGCGGGCGCATGAGCGAGGAGATCGTCAAGGGGCGGGAGCTCCTGGAGGCAGGGGACGTCGGCGGGCTGATCCGGCATCTGCGGTTCACCGCGGAGGGGCTGCCGGTCGTCGAGGTGGCGCGGCTGCTGGAGGGTGCCGCCGGGCTGTCGGGGTTCGACGACCTGCGGGAGGCGTCGGGGGCCGTGGTGCGGGAGCCCGCCTCCCCGCAGGCGCTCTACGACTTCGGGTACGCCTGCATCGAGCGCGGGGTGCCCGAGCTGGGCGTCCCGGCGTTGCGGGAGGCCCTGGAGCTGACCGGCGGGGCGCCGCCGGTGCTGCGGGAGCTGGCGGCGGCGCTGGAGCGGGCCGAGCGGCACCGCGAGGCCGTGGAGGTCCTCCAGGCGCACGACGCGGCGCTGGAGCCGTGGCCCGACCGGTACCTGCTGGCGCTCAACGCATTGCTGGCGGGAGGGCTGGAGATCGCCGACCGCGAGCTGGCGGCGCTGCCCGCCCCGCCCGACGACGGGTTCGCGTGGGCGCACGGGCGGTTGCGGCGCATGGTCGGGCGGGCCCGCGCGGCGCACGGCGCCGGCCCCATGGACGAACGCGACCTGCGCGGCTGGCACTTCGCGCTCACCGGCGGGCTGCTCGGCGAGATCTCGCCCTACGGCTACGACGAGGGCATGGTCGGGCGCTACGCCTACACGCAGGTCAGCCCGGGGAGCTGCGTGCGCGGGCTGCTGCGGCTGCGGGCGGTGCTGGAGGCGACCGGGGCACGGCCCCGGTCGGTGTCGCTGCTCCCCGAACGGTCCTCGCACATCCTCGGGCTGGTCGCCGCGCGGGTGCTCGGGCTGCCCGCCGCGCCGTTCCGGCCGGACGCCGCCGCCGAGACGGTGGTGGTCGCGTTCGACCTGAACGACGCCGACGACGACTCCCTGCGCGCCCTGCACGACCGCGCCCCCGGCCAGGTCCTGTACGAGCACGCCACCTGCTGGACCGACCCGCCCGCCGTCAGCGCCGACATGTCGGGGCTGCTGCACCAGGTGGCCGTCACGCCGTGGGGCGAGCGGATGCGCATGGTGCGGGAGGGCGAGCCGGAGACCGTCCCGGCCGACGACCGGCCCGCCGAGACGATCGCGCAGGAGATCGCGCAGGCCGGTCCGGAGACCGGCGACGAGGTCGCGCCCGGCGGCACCGACGCGGACCTGGCGCGGTTCGCCGCCGCCGTCGCGGGGCACTGGCTGGCCGGGCCGCGCGACCGGTGCCCCTACACCGGCCCCGTGCGGAGCTCCCGGTTCATGTGACCCTATGCTGGCGCGCGGCGGACCGTAGCGCAGAGGTCGTCGCGCCCGGTCTCCAAAACCGGGAGGACGCCGGTTCGAATCCGGCCGGTCCGCCCCGCGCGGGATCGTAGCGCAGAGGTCGTCGCGCCGCCTTGCCAGGGCGGAGGACGCCGGTTCGAATCCGGCCGATCCCACCGCGGGGAATGATGCGGGAAATGTCGGATCAAGCCGCTATGCTGCCGCACGGCAAGGCCGTAGCGCAGAGGTCGTCGCGCCCGAGCTGCAAGCTGGAGGACGCCGGTTCGAATCCGGCCGGCCTTGCCCCAGAACGCCGAAGGAGCCGCGAAGGAGCACCGTGTCGTCCCTCCCCAGCCCGGCCGGTGCGGCGGCGGGGGACGACGGCCCGGAGGCCCTGCCGGACGCCGCCGAGATCGAGACGTGCCTGCGGGTGCTGGCGCGGGCCAGGGGCACCGACCCCGACGACCCGCGCTGGCGTCCGGTGCACGAGGCCGCCGCGCAGACGTACCGGTCGGGCAAGAAGGCCCGCAAGGCGGCGCGGCTGGACGAGCGGCGGCGGCACGACCGCGAGGCGCTGGCGCGGAGCACGCGGTTCCGCGAGCAGGACCCCGGCTTCGAGCGGCCCGCCGTCGAGGCCCCCGCCGCCGGGACGCCGCGCGGGGAGGCCCGGCGGCTGCGGGCGGACCGGCGCTGCTACGTGTGCAAGCAGCGCTACCGGGAGGTCCATCCCGACTACCACCTGATGTGCCCCGGGTGCGCGGCGGAGAACGTCGCGCGCCGTCACGCCCGGTGCGACCTGCGCGGGCGCCGCGCGCTGCTCACCGGCGGCCGGATCAAGATCGGGTTCTGGACGGCGCTGAAGATGCTGCGCGACGGGGCTGAGGTGATGGTCACCACCCGGTTCCCGCGCGACGCCGCGCGGCGGTTCGCGGCCGTGCCCGACTCGGCCGAGTGGCTGCACCGGCTGCACGTCCACGGCGTGGACCTGCTGGACCTGCCCGGCGTGGCGCGGCTGCTGGAGACCGTCCACGAGCGGTTCGACCACCTCGACATCCTCGTCAACAACGCCGCCCAGACGATCCGGCGGCCCGCCGCCTACCACCGCGAGGTCCGGGCGGCCGAGGCCGAGCCGCTGCCGGGCACGGCCGCCCGGATCGCGCTGACCGGCGGCGCCGGGGCGCCCGGCGGGACGCCGGCGCTGCCGGTGCCCGCCGACGAGGCGCTGTTCCCGGCGGGCCGCGTCGACGAGACCGGGCAGCCCCTCGACCTGCGCGACCGCAACAGCTGGGTGCTGCGGCTGCACGAGGTGGACCCGGCCGAGTGGCTGGAGGTGCAGATGGTGAACGCGTTCGCGCCGTTCCTGCTGACCTCCCGGCTGCGCGGGCTGATGGAGGCGTCGCCGTTCCCGGACCGGTACGTGGTGCAGGTGTCGGCGATGGAGGGCAGCTTCTCGCGCAGGGGCAAGACCGTGCGGCACCCGCACACCAACATGGCCAAGGCCGCGCTGAACATGCTGACCCGCACCTCGGCCGCCGACTACGCCGCGTCCGGAATCCACATGACCAGCGTGGACACCGGGTGGGTCACCGACGAGCGGCCGCACCCGGACAAGCAGGCGCAGCGGGCGGTGGGGTTCCGGCCGCCGCTGGACGTGATCGACGGCGCGGCGCGGGTCTACGACCCGGTGGTGCGCGGGGTCGGCGGCGGCGAACGGCTGTCCGGCCTGTTCCTGAAGGACTACCGACCGGTGGAGTGGTGATGACCGAGCCGACCCCCGGGCCGACGCCCGAGCCGACCCCCGTGCGCTGCCCGGCGATCGAGCACGCCGACGTCCCGCCCGCCGACCCGGCCGGGCTGGACCCGCTGCTGGCGCGGCTGGCCGACGCCGCGCCGGTCACCGGCGACGAGACGTTCCCGCTGGGGACGCTGCGCGCCGACGGCCGCGTGGACCTGTGCAAGCAGGGCCTCGGCGCGGCGGGCGTGGCGCGGCTGGTCCCGGCGGCGGTGGCGTCCCCGCACGCCGCGCACCTGCTGCTGGGCACCAACGCGATGGGCGGCGAGGGCGCGCGGACGATCGCGGCGGCGCTGGCGCCGGGCCACGGCGTCGAGACGCTGTACCTGGGCTGCAACCGCATCGACGCCGCGGGCGCGGCCGCGCTCGCCGACCGGCTGGCCTCCGACGGGACCGTGCGGGCGCTGTGGCTCAAGCGCAACCCGGTCGGCGACGAGGGGGCGCGGGCGGTCGCGGCGATGCTGCGCCGCAACACCGCGATCCGCACGCTCGACATGGTCAACACCGGGCTGTCCGCGGACGGCCTGCGGGCGCTGCTGGAGGCGCTGGTGGCGCGGGACCGGCCGCTGGAGAGGATCTTCCTGGGCGGCAACGGGTTCGGGCCCGACGCCGCCGGCCTGCTGGCGGCGCTGGTGCGGGACGCGGGGGTGCGCGAGGTGTACGCGCCCGCCAACCATCTGGGCGACGCGGGCGCGCGGACGCTGGCGGGGGCCGCCGACCCGGACCGGCCCGTCCGGCTCGGCCTCGGCGGCAACGGGATCGGCCCGGCGGGCGCGGCGGCCCTGGCCGGGGCGCTGGCCGGGATCGAGGCGCTGGACCTGGGGCGCCCGCCGTCGCAGCGCGCGCTGGGCGCGCCGTCCAACGCGACCGGCGACGCGGGCGCGCACGCGCTGGCCGAGGCCCTGCCCGGCAGCCCGCTGCGGCGGCTGGACCTGCGGCACACCGGGATCACCGGGCGCGGCGCGAAGGCGCTGCTGGCCCGGCTCGACGGCGGGACGCGGCTGGAGCACGTGGGGCTCGGTCCGGGCGTGCCGCGCCGGGTGAAGCGGGCGTTCGCGGCGTGCCTGCGCCCGGAGGCCGGCCCGCACCCCGACGTCCACGCGATCGGCAGCCTCTACCGTTGAACCGGCGGGCCCGACTCAACCGGCTCCGCGTCCTGCGGTACGCCCTGCCGCGCCGGATGATCGAGAAGGCGACGCGGGCGCGGCTGGCCGGGGACTGGCGCGGCGCGTGCGCGGCCGCGTGGTGCGACGCGGGGCCGGAGCTGGACGCCGCGCCCGCCGAGGTCGAGGGCGACCTGCGGCACCTCGTGCCCGACCTGCTGCGCTGGCACGTGCCGCGGATCAGCGAGGGCGACGTCTCGATCCTCGGCCACCGGGTGCTGGTCCTGGCCCGGTACGGCGACGCCGCGCTGTACGTGCGCACGCCGCTGAAAGCGGAGGCCCCGCAACGGCTGCGGCTGTGCCTGGGCCCGCCCCCGCTGGGGGCCCCGGCCGAGGACGGGCTTCCGCTGCACGGCGAGGACTGGACCGGGCTGCGGCACCTGTGGGACGCGCGGCACGCGGGGGAACTGCTCGCGCGGCGTTTCGGCGGGGACCGCGCGCCGTTCCTGCGCCCCGACGGCACTCCCCTGGGCGAGGACGAACTACCCGGCCGCTGCCCCGGCCACGACGACCCCGTGGCGCACGCCGAGTGGGTGACGCGACTCCAGGAACAAGGACAGGAGCAGTTGGGGGCCGCCTACCGCTGCCTGGGGCTCGACCGCCTCGGCGGCCGCGCGTACGACCCCGAGGAGATGTGGGACCTCACCCGGCTGATGCGCGAACCGGCCCTGGACCTGTACGCGTTCGCGCGGGCGCTGCGGGAGTGGCACGCGCGCGGCGCGGAACGCGTCCGGATCAGCATGCTGTGGGCCGACGCCGCGGTGACCCTCGACGGGATGCGCGTCGAGTACGGCCCCTCCGACGCGTTCGCCGGGCTGCCGTCGGTCCCGGAGGCGGTCTGGCACAAGCTGCCGGATCTGGAGCTGCTGCGCACCGGACTGGCCACCCCCGAGGACCTGCATCCGCTGGTCCGGGACGCGCTGTGCCCGGCGCGCCCCCCGGCCGGCGGCCCGGTCGGCCCGCCCGGCCCCGAGCCGCCCGCCCCGGTGACGATCCGCTGCCAGGGCGAGGAGCACGAGATCGCGGTGCGCGACGGCCGCCTGGTGACGCCGCACTCCCCCGAGGAGCTCCAGCGCGAACGGGCGCTGCGCGCGTTCGGCGGCACGTCCGTCGCGTGCCTGGCGGTCCTGGACGCCTGGAGCACCGGCGAGGGGAAGCTCCCGCCGAAGCTGCGGGAGATCCGGCTCGACCTGTTCCGGCGGATGGAGGCGGGCGACACCGACGGCGTGCTGGCGCTGCTGGACGCCGGGTTCGACCCGCGCGTCCGCGACGCGCGGAGACGCACCCTGCTGCACCACGTCCACCACATGGACCACCGGGTGCTGCTGCCCCGGCTGCTGGCGGCCGGGCTCGACGTCAACGCCGAGGACGGCGCGGGCCGCACCCCGCTGATGCTGGCGGTGAGCGACCACGGTTCGCCCGACGTCGTGCGGGCGCTGCTGGAGGCGGGGGCGCGCGTCGACGTGGCCGACGTGCTCGGCAACACGCTGTCGGTGCTGATCCGCGGCCGCGGCGACCTGGGCTTCCTGGCGGAGCGTCTGCCGCGCGACGAGGGGCGTGCGGACCGGTGAACATTCCGCGGGGCTGGCTGTCCGGGGGCCTCAGGGACTGGTGGCGGATCCGCCGGTACGCCGTGCCGCGGTGGATGATCGAGCGCGCCACCGAACGGCGGCTGGCCGGGGACTGGCGCGGCGCGTGCGCCGCCGCCCGCGTGGACGTCGACATCGACCCCGCCTACCTCACCCCCGAGATCGAGGACGACCTGCGGCACCTCGCGCCCGACCTGCTGCGCTGGCACGCGCCCCGCCGCCTCACCGGCAGCACCGCCCTCGACCCGCGCCGGGCGCTGGTCCTGGCCCGCCACGGCGGCGCGGCGTTGTACGCGCTCACGCCGCCCGGGGCCGAGGCCCCCCAGACGCTGCGGCTGCGGATCGGCACGCCGCCCGGCGGCGACCGCGCCCTGCCCCACGAGGACTGGACCGTCCTGCGGTACCTGTGGGACGCGCGGCAGGCACCGGACCTGCTCCTCCACCGGTGGGGCCGCCGCGACCGCGCGCCCCGCCTGACCGCCGAGGGCGAGCCGCCGGGCCCGGAGGACCGGCGGGACGCCCGCCACGAGTTCGGCTTCCCGGAGGCCGCGGAGGAGACGGCCCTCCCCGGGGGGCTGCTGTTCCACTCGTACATCGACCCGGTCGCGTTCGCGCGGACCCTGCGGTCGCTGCGGGAAGGCGGCACCGAGCGGGTCCGGATCGCGGTCGGATCCGGAGGGACCTGGTCGGTGGACACCGAGGGGCCGCGCGTCCGCGAGCGGAACCACCGGGACGTCGCGGACCTGCCGGAGCTTCCCTGCGTCGCCTGGCGCAGGCTGCCCGACCTGGAGCTGCTGCGCACCGGCGTGCTGACCCCCGAGGACCTGCATCCGCTGGTCCGGGACGCGCTGTGCCCGGCGCGTCCCCCGGCTGACGGTCCGGTCGGCCCGCCCGACCCGGAGCTGCCCGAGCCCGTCCGGGTCCGGTGCCGCGACGAGTGGCACGAGATCGCGTTGCGGGACGGGAGGCTGTGCACCCCGCACGCCCCCGAGGAGCGCGACCGGGAACTGGCGCTGGGCGCGCTCGGCGGCCCGGCCGCCAGGTGCGCGTCCGTCATGGCCGCCTGGGCGAACGCCGGACGGAAGCTCCCCTCGGTCCTGCGGGAGGCGCGGATCGGGTTGTTCCTGCGCATGCACGCGGGCGACGCCGAAGGCGTGCTGGCGTTGCTGGACGCCGGGTTCGACCCACGCGTCCGCGACGCGCGAAGACGCACCCTGCTGCACCACATCCACCAGGTCGACCACCGGATGCTGCTGCCCCGGCTGCTGGCGGCCGGGCTCGACGTCAACGCCGAGGACTCCGACGGACTCACCCCGCTCCACGTGGCCGTCTGTCACCACGGATCCCCCGAGGTCGTGCGAGCACTGCTGGAGGCGGGCGCGCGCCCCGACACCGCCCGCCGCTCCCTGGCCCGCCTGATCCGCAAACACGAGCGTGACAACCTGGCCTTCCTGCTGACCGAGGAGGCAGCCGATGAATGACTGGGAGCTGTCGATCTGGCGGACGGCGCGCCGGTACGCGGTGCCGCGGTGGATGATCGAGCGCGCCACCGAACGCCGCCTGGCCGGGGACTGGCGCGGCGCCTGCGCCGCCGCCCACATCGACGTCGACATCGACCCCGCCGACCTCACCCCCGAGATCGAGGACGACCTGCGGCACCTCGCGCCCGACCTGCTGCGCTGGCACCTGCCGCGCGGCTCCCAGCAGCTCACGACCGTGGTGATCAACCGCGTGGTGGTGCTCGCGCGGCGCGGCGCGGACCTCCTGTACGTGCTGACCCCGCCGGTTCCCGCCGGGGCGCAGCGGTTGCGGCTCGGGTTCGGCCCGCCGCCCCCGGAGGCGGCGGACTTCCTCCGGGAGGACTGGAGCGGGCACCGGTGCCTGTGGGACGCGCGGCGCGCGGGCGGGCTGCTGACGCTGTGGGGCGGGGACCGGCCGCCGTTCTTCCACGCCGACGGCACGCCGCTCACCGACGCCGAACTGCCCGCGGGCGACCCCGGCCCGGACGATCCGGTCGCCCGCGCCGAGTGGCTGACGCTGCGCCGCGACCGCGACGGCCTGGAGAAGGCGCTCACCGACGCCGGTCTGGACGCGTTGCTGGCGCGCACGGACAGGGCCGTCAACGTCGGGTGGCTGCGCGTCCTGGCGATCGACCCGGCGCTGTTCGACCGGATGGTGCGCGGGCTGCGCGAGGCGGGCGTGGAACAGACCTGCCTGACCTACCAGTCCTACCGCTTCCGCCTGGACACGCGCCTCCCCCACCTGCGTTTCCTGGGACACGCCAGCGTCTCCTCTCCGGCGGTCCCGTCCGGCTCGGCCCCGCCCGAGCAGACCTGGCGCGAGCTGCCCGACCTGGCGCTGCTGCGCGCCGGGCGGATCACGCCGGAGGAGCTGCATCCGCTGGTCCGCGACGCGCTCTTCCCGGCGCGGCCCCCGGCGGACCGGCCGGTGGGCCCGCCCGACCCCGAGCTGCCCACCCCGTTCCGGATCCGCTGCCGAGACCGGGAATGGCACCTGGTCTCGCTGCGCGACGGGCGGCTCGACATGCCGCACACCGCGGAGGAGCAGCGGCGCGAGCAGGCCGTGGTGGCGCTCGGCGGCACGACCACCGGCTGCTTCGCGGCCCAGGAGGCGTGGGCGAACGGCCGCAAGCGCCCGCCCCGGGCGTTGCGCGCGTTCCGCCGGGAGCTGCTGCTGCGCTTCCAGCACGGCGACGCCCCCGGCGTGACCCGGCTGCTGGACGCGGGGCTCGGCCCGCACTTCCGCGACGGCCTCGGGCGCGGGCCGCTGCACCTGCTCCACCTGGTCGACCACGAGGAGCTGCTGCCGCGCCTGCTGGCGGCCGGGCTCGACGTGGACGCCGCCGACCGCGACGGATGGACGCCGCTGTTCACGGCCGTGACCGAGGGCGGCTCGGAACGGTACGTGCGGGCGCTGCTGGAGGCGGGGGCCCGCACCGACACGGTCGACCGGCAGGGGCGCACCCTGGCCACGATGATCCACCACAGGCGCCGTACGGACCTGCGGTTCCTGCACGAGAAGGTGCGGCGCGACCATCCGCACCTGCCGCGTCACCGAGGAGAGCCCGACTGATGGACAACCGCGAGGAGATGTCGTCCTGGACGCTGGTCCGCCGGTACGCGGTGCCGCGCTGGATGATCGAGCAGGCGACCGAACGGCGGCTCGCCGGCGACTGGGCGGGCGCGTGCGCGGCGGCGCACGTGGACGTCGGGTTCGACCTCGCCGAGGTCGCCGGCGGGTACGGCGCGCGGGCGGCCGCCGACCTGGAGGCCGACCTGCGGCACCTCGCGCCCGACCTGCTGCGCTGGCACCTGCCGCGCGTGCTGAACGGCCGTACCTCGGTCGGCACGCTCCGCGCGCTCGTCCTCGGCCGGTACGGCGACGGCGTGCTGCACGTGGTGACGCCGCCGATGGTGGACGGGCCGCAACGGCTGCGGCTGCTGTTCCGGCGCAAGCCCCTGCGCAGGGTGCCGCGCGGGCACACCTCGATCGTCGCCGAGGACTGGAGCGGCGTGCGGCATCTGTGGGACGCCCGGTCCTCCGCCGGCCTGCCGGCCCACTACGGCGGAACCGGCCGGCCGCCGTTCTTCCACGCCGACGGCACGCCGCTCGCCCCGGACGAGCTTCCCGGCACCGCGCCGGACCCCGCCGACACCACCGCCCACCACGAGTGGGTCACGCTGCTGCACGAGCGCGGTGAGCTGGAGGCCGCGTTCGAGGCCGCCGGGGCCGTCCCGGACTTCAGCGACGAGGGCCTGCCGGGCTGGGCCCGGACCGATCCGCGCCGCCTGATGGCGCGGCTGCCGGTGGACCTGGCCCTGCTGGCCCGGGAGAGCCGGGCGCTGGCGGAGCGCGGGACGACGGCGCTGTGGATCTCGTTCGGCTGGTACACCGGTTTCGCCGTCACGCGGGAGTCGCCGCAGGACCCGCCCCGGATGCGCGTCGCCTCCGCCTACGACCTGCGGGGCCTGGACCGGCTGCCCGAGTTCTCCTGGCGGCGGCAGCCGGACCTGAGCCTGCTGCGCGCCGGGCGGATCACCCCGGAGGAGCTGCATCCGCTGGTCCGCGACGCGCTGTTCCCCAAGCGGCCCGCGGCGGACGGTCCGGTGGGCCCGCCCGGCCCCGAGGCGCCCGCTCCGGCGCGCGTGCGCTGCCGGGGCGAGTGGCACGAGGTGCGGATGCGCGACGGCCGGTTCGACATGCCGCACACCGCCGAGGAGCGGCAACGCGAGCAGGCCATGCGGGCGTTCGGCGGCGCGGTCACCGGGTGCTTCGCGGTGCGGGAGGCGCTGACCGGCGGCGAGGGGAGGCTCCCCCGCGCGCTGCGCGGGCAGCGCCGCGACCTGTTCCTGCGGATGCACAACGGCGACACGCGGGGGGTGCTGCGGCTGCTGGACATGGGTGTCGACCCGCGCGTCCGCGACGGCCGCAAACGCACCCTGCTGCACCTGCTCCACCTGGTCGACCACGAGGAGCTGCTGCCGCGCCTGCTGGCGGCCGGGCTGGACCTGGAGGCGACCGACCAGAACGGGCGTACGCCGCTGCACCTGGTGGTCGGCGAGCACGGCCGCGCGCCGCTGGTGCGGGCGCTGCTGGACGCCGGGGCCCGGATCGACGTGGTGGACGAGAGCGACTACTCGCTGGTCGACCTCATGGAGCGCAACGACCGCACCGACCTCCGGTTCCTGCGCGACCGGATCGCCGCCGAGTATCCCGACATCACCGCCCACGACTACTGGGAGTACGACGAGGACGAGGACCCGGAGGACGAGGACGGCGAGTGAGCGGGAACGTCGCGAACGACCTGCGGGTGTGGGAGCTGGTGCGGCGGTACGCGGTGCCGCGGTGGATGATCGAGCGCGCCACCGAACGCCGCCTGGCCGGGGACTGGCGCGGCGCCTGCGCCGCCGCCCACATCGACGTCGACATCGACCCCGCCGACCTCACCCCCGAGATCGAGGACGACCTGCGGCACCTCGCACCCGACCTGCTGCGCTGGCACCTGCCCCGGGACCACGGCGGCACGCACATCGCCGTCCGCCGGGAGCTGGTCCTCGGCGGGTACGGCGGGGCGGTCCTGTACGCGGCCACGCCCCGCGCCCGCAACGCCCCGCAGATCCAGCGGCTCCGGCTCCGCCTGGACCGGAAGGCGCCCGGCCGGTACCGGCCGGCGGACCCGCCCGTCGTCCGCGAGGACTGGTCCGGGCTCCGGCACCTGTGGGACGCGCGGCGCGCCGGCGGGCTGCTCGACCACCACGGACCGGGCGGGCGGCTTCCGTTCCTGCGTCCCGACGGCGTTCCGCTTCCCGAGGGGGAGCTTCCCACCGCCGACCCGAGGCCGGGCGATCCGGCCGCGCGTTCGGAGTGGGTGTTCCTGCTGCGGGAACGCGGCGACCTGGACGGCGCGATCACGGCGGCGGGCCTGACGGCCGTCGAGCCCCGGGGGCGTCCGGGGGCGTGGCGGACGATGACGCTGGTGCGGCACGGGCTGGCGACGCTGGACCTGTCCCTGCTGGCGCGGGCGGGCCGCTCCCTGGCGGGGACGGCGCGGGTGCGCGCGGACGTCTCCTCCCGCCACTGCCTGGTGCTGGAACGCGTCCAGGGCCGGCTGACGCTGAGCGCGGCCGACCCGCGCGACGTCGCGGACGTGCCGGTCCTGCCCGAGCCGTGCTGGCGGACGCCGGACCCGCTGCTGCTGCGCGCCGGGCGGATCACCCCGGAGGAGCTGCACCCGCTGGTCCGCGCGGCGCTGTTCCCCGCGCGCCCGCCCGCCGGGCCGCCCCCGCCCGCGCCGCTCGCTCCCGTCCGGATCCGCTGCCGGGGCGAGCGGCACGAGGCCCGCTGGCGCGGCGGCCGCCTCGACGTCCCCCACCCCGCCGGGGAGCACGAGCGGGAACGCGCCCTGCGGGCGCTCGGCGGGACGATGACCGGCTGCTTCGCCGTGACGGAGGCGTGGACGAGCGGCCGGGGCGGGCTGCCGCCCGCGCTGGAGGCGCTGCGGGAGGAGATCTTCCTGCGGATGGAGCACGGCGACACCCCCGGCGTGCTGCGGCTGCTGGAGGAGGGCGTCGATCCCCGCGTCCGCGACGGCGACGGCCGCACGCTGCTGCACCTGGTGTACCTGGCCGACCACGAGGTGCTGCTGCCCCGGCTGCTGGCGGCCGGGCTGGACCTGGAGGCCGAGGACGGGCACGGGGGCACCCCGCTGTACCGGGCGGTGCTGCACCGGGCCTCGGCCGGATGCGTCCGGGCGCTGGTGGACGCCGGGGCCCGGATCGACGTGGTGAACGAGGGCGGCTGGTCGCTGCGCGACCTGATCAACACGCACCGGTACGCCCACCTGTACTTCCTGCGCGACCGGATCGCGGCCGAGCACCCCGGCCTCGGCCGCGGCCTGCCCGACGAGACGGGAGGCGACGGGTGAGCGACCCGGGGGTGGTCGCCGACCAGGAGCTGGCGTCGTGGGCGCTGGTGCGGCGGTACGCGGTGCCGCGCTGGATGATCGAGCGCGCCACCGAACGCCGCCTGGCCGGGGACTGGCGCGGCGCCTGCGCCGCCGCCCGCGTGGACATCGGGTTCGACCCCGCCGACCTCACCCCCGAGATCGAGGACGACCTGCGGCACCTCGCGCCCGACCTGCTGCGCTGGCACGCGCCGCGCGTGCGGTACGGCCGGGCCGAGCTGTCCCCGCACCAGGGGCTGGTCCTCGGCCGGTACGGCGACGCGGTCCTCTGCGCGGCCACCCCCCTCCACCACGACGGCGCGCAGCGGTTGCGGCTGCGGCTCGTCCCGGCCGGCCCGCGTCCCTCCGGGGCGGACGTTCGGACGGTGGACTGGACGGGTCTGCGGCACCTGTGGGACGCGCGGCGTTCGGCCGGGCTGCTCGCCCACTGCGGGGGCGGCGACCGGCCTCCGTTCTTCCACGCCGACGGCGTCCCGCTCGCCCCCGAGGAGCTTCCCGGCGGCGATCCCGGACGCGGGGACCCGGTCCGGCACGCCGAGTGGGTCGGGCTGCTGCACGAACGCGGCGCTTTCAAGGAGGCGTCGGCCGCCGCCGGGCTCGCCCTCGAAAACATGTGGACGTGGACCGAGGAGCGGTGGCAGCGTCGGGGGCGGGTGGCCCCGGTGGACCTGGCGCTGCTGGGGCGCACGATGCGGGACTCCACGGAACATCACCGGATGGAACTGTCCTGGGATCTCTCGCTGGCCGTGAAGGATGGCGCCATGGTGGAGACCGTGTTCGTGATCGACGCGATCAATCCGCGCCCCTACCTGAACGTTCCGCTGCTCGCGGACGGCCTGTGGCGGCGGCTGCCGGACCTGGACCTGCTGCGCGCCGGGCGGATCACCCCGGAGGAGCTGCATCCGCTGGTGCGCGACGCGCTGTTCCCGGCGCGGCCTCCGGTCGACGGGCCGGTGGGGCCGCCGGGGCCCGCGCTCCCCGTTCCCGTGGCGGTGCCGTGCCGGCGGAGGCAGCACGGGCTGCGGTTCCGCGACGGCGTCCTGGAGGACTCCCACACCTCTCAGGAGCGCGACAGGGAACGGGTCCTGGGGGCGTTCGGCGGCGAGCCCTCGGGGTGCTTCGCCGTGCGGGCCGCCTGGGAGGACGGCCGAGGGCGGCTGCCGGGGGCGCTGCTGCGGCTGCGCAAGGACCTGTTCCGGCGGATGGAGCACGGCGACACCCCCGGCGTGCTGCGGCTGCTGGACGCGGGCGTGGACCCCCGCGTCCGCGACCGGGGCGGCCGCACGCTCCTGCACCTGGTCCACCGGGTGGACCATGAGGTCCTGCTGCCCCGGCTGCTGGCCGCCGGGGTCGATCCGCGTTCCCGGGACCATCTGGACCGTACGCCCACGTGGGCGGTCCGAGACGCGGGCGGTCCGCGGGCGCTGGTCCGGGCCCTGGACGCCGCCGAACAAGACGAGGAGACAGTGTGAACGACCCCCTGGCCGCCGCCGACGAGCTCAACCGGGCCGCGCGCGACTGGCGTTCGGAGCCCGCGCGCAGCACCCAGCTGGAGGCCCTCGCCCTGGCCGTGACCGCGAACCTGCCGGTGCTGCTGTGGGGCGAGCCGGGCATCGGCAAGTCGGCGGGCATGGAACGGCTGGCCGACGGGCTCGGCGTCCCCCTGGAGACGGTGATCGCCAGCGTGCACGAGCCGTCCGACTTCGCCGGGCTGCCGGTGATCGGCGACGATCCGGCCGCCACCGGCGTGCCGATGGCCCCGCCGGACTGGGCGGTGCGGCTGGCGACGGCGGGGCGCGGGCTGGTGTTCTTCGACGAGCTGTCGTCGGCGCCGCCCGCCGTGCAGGCCGCGCTGCTGCGGGTGGTCCTGGAACGCCGCGTCGGCAGCCTGTCGCTGCCCGAGCCGGTGCGGGTCGTGGCCGCCGCCAACCCGCCCTCCAGCGCCGCCGACGGCTGGCACCTCAGCCCGCCGCTGGCCAACCGGTTCGTCCACCTGAACTGGACGCACGACCCCCGCACGGTCGCGCGCGGCCTGGCCGGGACCTGGCCGGAGCTGCGGGTGCCGATGGTGGACCCCGCGAAGACAACCGGCGCGGTCGCCCGGGCGCGCGGCGCGATCTCCGGTTTCCTCACCGCCCGCCCCGGCCTGGTCCACAGCCTGCCCTCCGACGCCGAGGCGCGCGGCGGGCCGTGGCCGTCGCCGCGCAGCTGGGAGATGGCGCTGCGGCTGCTGGCCGCCGGATACGCCACCGGCGTGGCGCGGGACGCGGTCGCGGCGGCGGTGGTCGGCGCGGTCGGCGACGGCGCGGGCCTGGAGCTGCTGAACTACCTGGAGGAACTGGACCTGCCCGACCCCGACCGGGTGCTGGCCGACCCCGACGCGTTCGCGCTGCCCGACCGGGGCGACCGGCAGCTCGCGTTCCTGACCGCCGTGGTCGCCGCCATCCAGGCCGAGCCGACGCGGCGGCGCTGGGAGGCGGGCTGGGCGGTGCTCGCCAAGGCCGTGGACGCGGGCGTGCCGGACGTGGCGGCCCGCGCCGCCGGGGACCTGGCGAAGATGCGCGACACCGACTGGCCGGTGCCCAGCGGCATCGACGGGTTCGTGGACCTGCTGCGGCTGTCCGGCGCGCTCGCGGGCTGAGCCGATGGCCGAACTCGACCGCACCAAGCTGCTGGCCGCCCGGTTCAAGGCCGCCGGCGACCGGCCCTACCTGGCGTCGGCGCTGTACTCGCTGACGGTGGTGCCCTCCGAGGCGGTGCCGACGATGGGCGTGGACCGGCACTGGCGCTGCTACGTGTCCCCGTCGTTCGTCGAGGCCACCCCGGTCCCGGAGCTGGCCGGGGTGTGGATCCACGAGGTCGCGCACCTGCTGCGCGACCACCACGGCCGCGCCGACCGGCTGCCCGCCGCCGACCGCCGCGACCGGGTCCGCGTCAACATCGCGCAGGACTGCGAGATCAACGACGACCTGCTCGACGACGGTCTGCCCCTGCCCGAGGGCCGGGTCGAGCCGGGCCTGTTCGGCATGGACAAGGGGCTGCTGTTCGAGGCGTACCTGCCGGGCGTCCCGCCGCAGCCGCACCTCCACGACTGCGGGTCGGGCGCGCACGGCGACCCGCTGCCGTGGGAGATCAACGGGCCGGGCGGGCCGCCGAAGGTCAGCCAGGTGGAGGCCGAGGCGCTGCGCCGCGCGACCGCCGAGGCGATGCGCGCCCACCAGCGGTCCCGCGGCACGCTGCCGGGCGGCTGGCTGCGCTGGGCCGACCAGGTCCTGGAGCCCGCCGTGGACTGGCGGCGCGTGCTGGCCGGGGCCGTGCGGGAGGCCGTGGCGTGGGCGGGCGGCGCGGTCGACTACACCTACCGGCGGCCGTCGCGCCGCACCGCCGCGATGCGCGGGGTGGTGCTGCCGAGCCTGCGCCGCCCGCTGCCCCGCGTCGCGATCGTCATCGACACCTCCGGGTCGATGGGCCCCGACGACCTGGCCGCCGCGCTCGCCGAGGTCACCGGGGTGCTGCGGGAGGTCGGCGTCGGCGCCAACCGGGTGACGGTGCTGGCGGTCGACGCCGACGTGCGGGCGGCCTCGCGGGTCACCAGCGTGGACCAGGTGGTGCTGGCCGGGGGCGGCGGCACCGACATGCGGGTCGGGATCGAGGCGGCCATGGCGGCGAAGGAGCGCCCCAACGTCGTCATCGTCCTCACCGACGGGTACACGCCGTGGCCCGCCGAGCCCGCCACCGCCCGGCTGATCGCGGCGCTGGTCGGCGACGACCCGCCCGCGCCGCCGGCGTGGGTGGAGTCGGTGCGGGTGACGCCCGGCGGCTGACCACGGCGGCGGCCGACCACGGCGGCCGGGGCGCGGCGGTACGCTGCGGCGGACGACGTCCGCCGCAGCACGTCCCCCGCTGGAGGAGCCCCCTCATGTCCGGAGTCCACCACGACATCACCGCCCCCGGTCCGCCGCGCCTGGAGGAGGTCTCCGACGGGATCTTCGCCTACCTGCAGCCGGACGGCACCTGGTGGATCAACAACACCGGGTTCGTCGCCGGGTCGCGCGGCGTGGTCGGCGTGGACTCCTGCTCCACCGAGCGCCGCACCCGCGCCTACCTGGACGCGATCGCCTCGGTCACCGACCGGCCGGTGCGGACCCTGGTCAACACCCACCACCACGGCGACCACACGTTCGGCAACCACCTGTTCGCCGGCGCGACGATCGTCGGGCACGAGAGGACCCGCACCGCCGCGATCGAGTGGGGCGCCCCGATGGACGCGCCGGTGTGGGAGCCGGTGGACTGGGGCGCGTTCGAGCTGGCGCCGCCGTTCCTGACCTACACCGACGGCGTCACGCTGTGGTCGGACGACCTGAGGCTGGAGGTCCGGCACGTCGGGACGCCCGCGCACACCACCAACGACTCGATCGTGTGGATCCCCGAGCGGCGGGTGCTGTTCTGCGGGGACCTGCTGTTCAACGGCGGCACGCCGTTCCTGCTCCAGGGCTCGGTCACCGGGGCGATCACGGTGCTGGAGGAGGTCGTCGCCCCGCTCGGCGCCGAGACGATCGTGCCGGGGCACGGTCCGGTCGCCGGTCCCGAGCTCATCGACCGGGTGCTGGGCTACCTGCGGTTCGTGCGGGACGGCGCGGTGGAGGCCAGGGCGGCGGGCCTGGCCCCGCTGGAGGCCGCGCGGGAGCTGGACCTCGGCGAGTACGCGGAGCTCAGCGACCCGGAGAGGATCGTCGGGAACCTGCACCGCGCCTACGCCGAGCTCGACGGCCTGGAGCCCGGCGGGACCATCGACGTGCTCACCGCCATCGGCGACATGATCACCTACAACGGCGGCCGCCCGCTGAGCTGCCGCGCCTGACCGGCCACCCGGCGGGCTAGCGGAGTTCGGCGGTCACCAGCAGCCGCAGCTGGGCGTCCAGCCACGCGTCGGCGGCGCGGTGCGGGGCGTCGCCGCCGAGGGCGTCGCCGAACGCCCGCACCGCCGCGGCGGCGGCCCGCAGCCCGATCCCGGCGAGCCCGGCGGCGGCGCGCTCGACGGCGGCGACCGTGCCCGGCGTGACGTGCAGCAGGCCCCGGTGGGCGGCGTCGGCGCAGGCGGCCAGGGCCTCGTCGAGCGCGGCGGTCAGCGGGTCGGGGCGTTCCCCGGCGTGCGCGGCCAGGGCGGTCTCGCCGTCGCCGGGGGCCAGGTCGGGCACCACGACGCCGCTCGCGGTCAGCACCGCGAGCGGCTCCAGCAGCAGGCGGCCCCGCGCGCGGCGCACCTCGGCGCTGACGAAGCGGGGGCCGTCCTCCAGCGCGGCGGCCAGCGCGTCCAGCGCGCCGGGGCTGTGCGGGGCGTGGGTCGCCGACAGCGTGGCGGTGGTCCCGGACCGGTCGGCGACCTCCGCCTCCAGGCGTTGCGCGCCGGGGTGGTAGCCGACCGAGCGCACCTCGGCGATCTCGACGACGCGGACGAACTCGGCGGCGACGCGGGGGCGGATCGGGCGCGGCGGCAGGGCGGCGATCCGCGCGTCGAACGCGGCCAGGTCGCGGACCAGCAGGGTCGCGGGCAGGTCCGCCCAGGCCGAGCCGAGCGGGCTGACGGTCGTGCGGCCGACCCTGCCGACCGGCAGCCGCACCGTGCGGCCCGCGCTGCGCACGGCGGTCTCGGACACGACGTTGCCGGTGGCCAGGGCCCGCAGCGTCGTGCCGGAGATCCGGCGGCCGGCCAGGTCGTGCCCGGTCAGGGCCGCGTCCCCGGGGACCTCCCAGTCGCGGGGCAGCACCAGCGTGACGCCCGCGCCGGGGTGGGCGAGGAACACCTCGGCGGTGCGGCGGCCGGCGGTGCCGCCGACGCGGCAGCCCAGCGCGGCCAGCCGGACCCGCCGCAGCGGCGTCTCGGCGGCCTCGTCGGTGCCGAGGACCTGGGAGCGGGGGCTGCCGTCCTCGTGGACGGCGGCGCGGTGGCGGGCGTGGACCTCGGCGAGCAGGGCGGCGAAGCGTCCGGGGTCGTAGGCGGCGTCGCGGTGGGCGTAGCCGTCGAGCTGCCCGGCGATCTCCTGGAGGGCGGCGGCGGGCCAGTGCAGGTCGCGGGCGGTCAGGTCGCGGGCGGCGCGGCGCAGCGCGGTCGCCTGGACGGGCCCGGCGTGCATCGCGCCGTCGAGCAGGAGCCGGACGGCGAGCTCGACGGCGGGCTCCAGGCCGCTGCCGGCCGCGGGCACGGCCGCGCCGCCGACGTCGAGCCGGACGTCGGGGCCGGTGAGGCCGCGTTCGTCGGCGGCGCGGAACGCCCACACCGCCAGCACCGCCATCTCGGCGCGGGTGGTCGCGGCGGCGTCGGTGTGGACGTAGCCGAGCTCGTCCGGCACCAGGAACCGGACGGTGCAGGTGGGCAGGTCGGCGGAGGGGACGGGGTCGGCCCCGGTGGGGCGGCGCAGGCGGGCGGCGTACCCGGCGCGGAGGGTGCGGCGGGCGGCGGTCAGGGCGCGTTCGCCGAACACGCGGGCCAGGGCGTCGTCGTCGAACACCCCCGGCGACCAGTCCACGAACGCCTCGGCGGGCTCCGGGGCCGCGTCCTTCGCGGGCTCGGCGGGGGCGTCGCCCTGGCGCTGGTAGGCCAGGACCGCGCCGATGATGTGGCGGCACGTGCTGGTGGCGGCGCAGGTGCAGGCGGCCGCCTCCAGGCCCACGGCGGGGGGCAGGGTCGCCACGGGGCCGTCGGCGAACGTCGCGGTGAGCGTGCCGTCCCCGGCGACGGCCACCTCGGGGGCGTTGCCCGCGTCCAGGTCCTTGGCGGCGCGCTTGACCAGGCCCCGGTTGGCGAGGGCGGCCAGCGCGTCGGGGGTGAGGGCGAGCAGGTCGGCGCGGGTCACCGGCCGATCCTCTCGGCGACGAACGCGGCGAGCTGGCCGGGCGTCATCGCGCCGACGTGCGCGCCGACGTCGGCCCAGCGCTGCGCCATGCGCCGGTCGTAGTCGGGTTCGGCGTCCTCGTCGAGGGCGGCCAGGCCCAGCACCTGGGTGCCCTGCTGGCACAGCTCGCGGACCGACCGCACCAGGGCGTGCTCGTCGCCGCCCTCGTAGAAGTCGGTGATGACCGCGAGGATGGTGCGGCGCGGGTTGTCCACCAGGCCCGCGCCGTAGGAGACGGCGCGGGCGATGTCGGTGCCGCCGCCGAGCTGGACGCGCATGAGCAGTTCGACGGGGTCGGTGACGTCGGCGGTCAGGTCCACCACCTGGGTGTCGAACGCGACCAGGTGCGTCCTCAGCCCGGGCAGCCCCCACAGGCAGGCGGCGGTGACCGCGGAGTGGATGACCGACCCGACCATCGACCCGGACTGGTCGACCAGCAGGATGAGCTGCCAGTTCTCCAGGCGCTTGCGGGTGCGGGACAGGAACTTCGGGTGCTCGATGTACAGGCGGCGCTCGTCGGGCCGGTAGTGGGCGAGGTTGGCGCGGATCGTGCCCCTGAAGTCGAAGTCGCGGGCGATCTTGAAGTTGCTGGGGCGGCGCGAGCGGGTGCCGTGGAACGCGCGCCGCACCTCCACCCGGAGCCGTTCGGTGAGCTCCCGCACCACCGCGTCGACGATGCGCCGCGCCATCGCCAGCACGTCGGGGTTCATCAGGTGCTTGGTGCGCAGGACGGCGCGCAGCAGCGCCTGGCTGGGCTCGACGCGGGCCAGCAGCGCGGGATCGGTGACGATCTCGTGGATCTCGTAGCGTTCGACGGCGTCGCGCTCCAGGCGCTCGACCGTCTCCTTGGGGAACAGGCGGTGCACGTCGTCGAGCCAGTCCACGGCGGCGACGATCGAGTGGCCGGAGCCGCCCTCCTTGCCGCCGAGGGCACCGCCGCGCCGCACGCCCCGGCGCTCCAGGTCGGGGTCGCGGCCGTACAGCCAGTCGAGGGCGGCGTCGCGGGCGGCGGCGTCACCGGACAGCCCGCCGGAACAGGCGTCGGCGGGCGCCCCCAGGATGAGCCGCCAGCGTTCGAGGTCGGGGTCGGGAGTGGGGATGGTCATGGCGCCGCCTGGTCTGGACTGAGGAGCGTGAAGATCGGGAGCTCGCGAACGATCTTGAAAGCGACGAGGGAAGGCCCGGCGTCCCAGCGCCGGGATCTGCCGCGCGCACGCGCGGCGATGGGCAGGGTCATGGTGGCGGGTCCTTCAGCAGTCCCTCGGTGGTCAGCAGGGTCGTGGCGCGCAGGTCCAGTTCGGCCGCGGCGGCGAGCAGTTCGGGTGAGGCGGCGGTGCGCAGCAGGGAGCGGGCCGAGCCGCGCAGGCCGCGCCGTTCCAGCAGGCCGCGCGCGATGGTCTCGCGTTCGCGGGGCGGGAAGAACGCGAACGCCTGCCGCAGCGCGGGCAGCGCGACCAGGAAGTCGGTCTCGGTGAGATGGCCGACCAGCTCGTCCAGCACGGCCAGGACCGAGCCGTTCCCGGCGGTGATCACCTCGTCGCGGGCCAGGGCGAACAGCCCGGCCAGCCAGTCGCCGAGCACGCCGGGGGAGGCGGCCCCGCGGACCGCGCGTTCGGGGTCGGCGGCCGCGCCGGTCGCCCCGGCCAGCGACCAGCACAGCCCGAACGCCGCGCCGCGCAGGTCGGGGGGCGCGGCGGTGTCGGCGCTGACGCGCGCGGCGGTGGCCAGCACGGCCGCCCGGTCCAGGTCGATCACCTCGGCGGCGTGCAGGACGGCGTCGCGGACGGCGGCCAGGGCGCGCAGCCGTTCCAGGTCGGCGGGGGCGGGGCCGCCGCGCACGCCCTCCACCTGCCACAGCACGCGGCGGACGCAGCCGTCGATGACCGCGCCGAACAGCGGGCTCCCGGCGGTGCCGAGGACCCGGTCGTGCCGCCACAGGCCCAGTACCGTGCCGAGGACGTGCCCGAGCGCGCCGACGTCGGGCGCGTGCGCGATGCCGCGGCGCAGGGCCAGGGCGATCCGGTCCGACAGGTCGGCGCTGCCGCACAGCGCGGCGTCGAACAGCACGGCGGCCAGGGCGCGCATGTCGGGTCCGGCGGCGGCGATCCTCCCGTCGAGGGCGGCGGCCGCGGCCTCCCGGAGCGTCGCCCCGTACGCGCCCGCCTCGATCAGCGCGGGCAGCCGGTCGCCATCGGGGGTCAGGGACCAGACCTCCTCCAGCACCGGGTCGGCGCCGCCGGCGGGACCGGACTCGCGGCGGAACCCCGGGACGTCGAGCACGCGCAGCCGGTGCAGGGTGCGGCTGCGGGTCAGGTCGGCCTCGCCGGTCAGGTCCAGGGTGACGTGGCCGGCGCCGTCGAGGCCGAGGCGTTCCAGCTCGGCGGTGACGTCGTGGACGAGCGGCGGCGCGGGGGTGCCGGGCGCGAGCCGTCCCACGCGGTCGCCGCTGAGCGCCCGCACCATCGCCACGACCGCCGGGTGCGCGCCGGATCGCAGCGGGCCCCGTCCGGTCCACGGCAGCCGCTGCTCCAGGTCGTCGGTCACCAGCGCGGCGACCAGGCCGTCCAGCAGGTCGGTGCGGGCGGGGGCGCGGTGGCCGCGCAGCCGCGTCAGGCCCTCGGTGAGGGTGCGGGCGGCGATGAGGTCGGCGGTGGAGACGATCTGCTTGCGTGCGCGCAGGCTCCGCACGACGGTCTCGGTGAGGGCGTCGGCGGCGGCCTGCGGGCCGTCCTCCCACACGCGCTGGTAGTACTCCGGTGACGGCATCCCCGACTGGTAGCCGGTGAACGCGTCGAGCCGCTTGAACGAGTACGGCACCAGGTAGCTGCCGCCGGTCGCGCCGTCCGGCGGGCGCGGCACCTCCGGCCAGCCCTTCTCCGGCGCGGTCCGCCCGGCCAGGGCCCGCAGGGCGGGGCGGTGGAAGCCGCCGGTGACCACGACGACGGGACGTCCGGCCGCGTCGGCCTCGGCGGCCTCGATCCAGCGCGCCATGTACGCCTCGCGGGCGGTGTCGTCCTCCCCTGCCGCCGACTCGCCGCGCACCAGGTCGAAGTAGGCGGCCAGGCGTTCGGCCATGCCGTCGTCGTCCTGGATCTCCACCAGGTGGTCCCACAGCGCGTCGGTGTTGTCGACGGCGAACTCGCGGCACAGGCGTCCGGTGGCCTCGGCGTAGCGTTCCTCGGCGTCGGTGTAGCGGTTGCTGCGTTCGGCGAACGCCGGGTGCCAGGCGGGCAGGTCGATGAACCGGACCTCGGCCCCGGCGGCGCGGCCCTCGGTGAGCGCCACCCACTCCGGGGAGTAGGCGCAGAACGGCGTCCAGGAGGCGTGGCGGCGTTCGCCGTCCCGGTGGTGGCTGAAGATCGCGACGGGGAGGGTGTGGCCGAGCAGCAGCTCGTCCAGCCGGTCGTTGAAGTCGGCGGGGCCCTCCACCAGTACGTGCGCGGGCCGCAGCTCGGCGATGGTGCGGCGGACCAGCCGCGCGCACGCGGGGCTGTGGTGGCGGACGCCGACGTAGGTGACGGTCACCGGCCCGGCAGCCGGTGGCGGGCGGCGTGCAGCGCCTTCCACTGCTCCCCGCCGCGGCGGGACGCCTGCTGCTCCAGGTAGCGGCGCAGCCGGGCCAGGTCCTCGGGGCTGTCCTTGGCGGCGGTCCCGGCCAGGCACTCGACGATGTCGGCGGCGTCGCCGGGCTCGCCGCGCAGGAACCAGCCGCGCACCCCGACCGCGTGCGCGACCGCCACGGCCTCGGCGGTGCTCATCACGGCGGAGGGACGTTCGGTGGGCCGCCCGTCGGCGGAGCTGCCCGAGCGCAGCTCGCGGAACGTGGTGACCAGCACCTCCAGCACGTCGCGGCGCGGCGCGGCCTGGACGCCGGACCTCTCCAGCAGCGCGGTCGCCTCGGCCTCCACCAGCTCCAGCTCGGTGCCGAAGTCGGCGATGGGGAAGACGGTCTCGAAGTTGAAGCGGCGCTTGAGGGCGGCGCTCATCTCGTTGACGCCGCGGTCGCGGGTGTTGGCGGTGGCGATGACGTTGAACCCCTCGCGGGCGAACACCATCGCGTCGGGGCCGGTCAGCTCGGGCACCGCCAGCACCCGGTCCGACAGCGGCGACAGCAGCGAGTCCTGCACCTCCAGCGGGCAGCGGGTGATCTCCTCGAAGCGGACGACCTTGCCCTCGGCCATGCCGCGCAGCAGCGGCGCGGGCACCAGCGACCGGGTGGAGGGGCCCTCGGCGACCAGCAGGGCGTAGTTCCAGGAGTACTTGATCTGGTCCTCGGTGGTGGCCGCGCCGCCCTGGATGGTGAGGGTGGAGTCGCCGGACACCGCCGCCGCGACCAGCTCCGACAGCAGCGACTTGGCGGTGCCGGGCTCCCCCACCAGCATCAGGCCGCGGCTGGTGGCCAGGGTCACCAGGGAGCGGTCGATCAGCGACGGGTCGCCGACGAACTTGCGGCGGACCCCCAGCGCGTCGTCGCCGACGATGAACCGGCGCGCGGCGTCCAGGCTGAGCGCCCAGCCCGGCGGGCGGGGCGCGGTGTCGTTCTGGCGGAGCCGTTCCAGCTCGTCGGCGAACCGCGCCTCGGCGGGCGGGCGTTGCACCATCTGCTCGGTCATGGAGGGATCTTTCCGTGTCACTGGGTCAGGGCGGTGAGGTCGGCGATCACTTCGGAGACCGCCGCCGGGTCGGGCTCGCCGAGGGGCCTGGGGTCGCCGAACGCGCGGTCGGTGGGCTCGGGTCCGATCCACAGGTCCTCGATGGTCTGGTCTCCGCTGTCGGCGGCGAAGCCCACGCTGATGCCGGGGCGCAGGGCGGCGACGGCGTGCAGGCCGCCGGGCAGCGGCTTGGAGATCCACCGTTCGCCGCCCGCGTCCAGGGGCGTGCCGCGTTCCCAGCCGCGCCGGGTCAGGCCGAGCACCTTCCCGACCGGGACGGTGACCGTCCCGAAGCGGGTCAGCGCGGTGGCGGCGCGCTCGGTGTCGGTGAGGGTGTGGACGGGCCGTCCGAGCTGCGGGAACGGCTGGAGGATCTCGTAGTCGGCGAACACCTCCGCCCACGCCTTGAGGTCCTCGCCCAGGTGGAGCGGGTGCGGCAGGCGGACCGGCGCGGCGTCGGGCAGGTCGAACGCCTCGTCGTCGACGTCGGCGAACGTGCCGTCCTCGGCGACGCGGAACGCCGTGCCGCCGGCCTGCCAGACCAGGCGGCGGGCCAGGTGCCGGATCAGGGGGTGTCCCACGACGTGGGTGCGGAACTCCTCCGCCGTCCACCGGCGGCCGGTGACCATGGCCCGCTCCATACGGTGGACCTCGCCGGAGGCAATGGCCCGCACGTCCTTCTTCATCTGGGCGAACCGCTGGTAGGCGGCCTCCGCCGGCTCCGGGTCGTCCTTGGCGCCCGGCTTGGGCAGGGCCTTGCGCGGCTTGCCCGAGTCGTCCCGGACGAACGGCCTGAGCTGCTCGTCGAACCCGACGGTGAAGCGGCGCGGCCCGTAGTCCAGGACCATGCTCCCGCCGGCGTCCAGCCCGAAGTCGGGCACCAGGCGGTCGGCGAGCTGCTCGGCGGTCAGGCCGAGCCTCTCGGCGACCTCCCCGATCTTCTCCTGCGCGCGGGTCCTGAGCGCCTTGAACTTCACCTTCTGCGCGATGCCGTGCAGGTGCGTCAGCGCCGTCTCGGTGCCGATCGCCGCCAGCACGTCCAGGCCGACGACGGCCTTGTGGTGGCCGTTCTCCCCCGGCCACGCCCGGATGATCGGGGTGAGGCGGCGGACGGTGTCGTCGTCGCCGGTCAGCGCGAGCTGCGCGAGCGCCCAGCCGCCCCCGGCCGGGGAGCCGCCCTGCTCCCACTCCCGGAACAGCGCCCAGCCGAACGCCGCCAGCGACGCCGGGTCGCACGCTTCGCGCACCTCCGCGAGGAGGGGGTAGGGGGCGTCGGGCCGCGAGATCGCCAGCATCGTGATCAGGTGGCCGGTCGCCGCGAGCGGCAGGGCCCGTTCGCGGCCGCGCAGCAGCACCGGGGGCAGCACGGCGGGATCGGCCCAGATCCCGATGGACGGCATGGGCTCGGGCAGCGTGGCCAGGGGGTCGCGGGCCGCCAGCCCGGCGACGGCGTCCGCGGCCCGGTCGCCGTACTCGCGGGCCACCGCCACGACCGCGTCGGCGCCGGCGCGGTCCACCAGGAACAGCAGGGCGCGTTCGGCGTCGCGGCGCGCCTTCCCTCCCGGCTTGCCGAGCGCCGCCGGGACCAGGGGGCGGGCGGCGTCGGCCCCGTGGCGCTCGAACCACGCCTCGGCCGCGGGCCGGATCCGCTTGCCCTTCTCCAGCCCGCCCGCCATGAGCCTGGCGACGTCGGCGTCCAGGTAGGGCAGCAGGATCTCGCCGCAGTCACCGGAACTCGCCTTGACGGCGGCCATCGCGACCGGGAACGCGTCGATCTCGAACCGCGCCACGACGGTCCGCAGCCACGGCACGTCGCCGCCGCTCGCCAGCCCCGCTCCCCACCAGCCGCCCACCAGCGGCCGGACCAGCTCCACGGGGGCCAGTTGCAGCAGGTCGACGCCGTCGCGCCACTTCAGGCGTCTTTCGGTGAACTGCCGGACGGCCTCCGCCCAGTCGGTGTCGGGGCCGGTCCATCGGTCGCCGAACGGGTGCGGGGCCGCCCAGCTCTCGCGTTCCCCCTCGCTCCAGACGACGCGCGGCTCACCGAGGGGTTTCAGTCCCTTGACGACGACCGGTTCCGCGTTCGGGCGCGCGCGGGTCCACGGCGGGGAGACCAGCGGCTCCGGCAGGTCCTCCGGCGCGGCGTCGGGGACGCGTCCGCCCGCCGCCTCCAGCGTCTCGACCACGGCGCGGACGTCGGCTGGCAGGTCGGCGTCGCGGAGCCGGGGGTGGGCGCGCAGGTGCGCGGCGAGCAGGTCGGCGACGTCCGGGGCGGCGGCCTCGGCGGCGCAGGTCCGCAGTGCCCGCTCGGGGAACCGCCGGGCCGCCGCGAGCAGCGCCGGTCCCGCGAACCGCCGGTCGCGCCGCTCCAGCAGCGCCCGGAACGCCTCGTCGGTGGGGATCGCGGAGATCGCCTGGAGGACCAGCCGGAGGGCGGCGGCGTCCACCCGGTCGTGGTCGTAGGTGCGCAGCAGCAGGGGCAGGGCGGCGGGGCCGAGCCCGTCGAGCAGGGTGGCGAGCATCGCGGGCGTGGCCTCGCCCCAGGCCAGCAGCAGCCGGTCGCCGAACAACCCGAGGTGCTCGGGGGCGAGCGTGCTCAGCAGGAGCTCGCGGTCCGATCCGGGCGGGCGGGCGGTCAGGTCGTCGACCTCCGCGAGCCAGTCGGGACGGCCCGGGACCAGGTACGCCGTCCACTCCCGGCGCTGCGGGGTGGTGCGCAGCCCGGCCAGGCGCGCGACGGCCTCCCGGTGATCGTCCTCGCCGGCGACGGCCAGCAGCGCGCGCATGCGGCGGAGCCGCCCGTCCTCGCGGGGAAGCTCGACCCCGCGCACGACGCCGACCCACGCGCCCCGCCAGTCGCCGCCGGCCGCGCGCTCCGTGGCGAGCCCGTCGCGTTCCACCACCGCGCACGCGGCGAACGCCAGGCCGTGTTCCCGGACCCATCCGTCCACGAACACGCCCGGCGTGGCCCCCTCCACGCCCGCCAGGCCCACGACGGCCGCGACCGCCGCCGCCCCGGCGGGGTCGGCCTCCCCGTCCAGGTAGCGCCGGGCCGCCTCGGCCAGATCGGGCTCCCCGGCCCGCCCGGCCAGCAGCGAGTCGAGGGCGGGCCGCGCCTTCGCGACCACCCGCCGCAGTGCGGCCCCGGCCGAGTCCCGGATCCGGACGTCGACGGCGGCGTTGACGGCGTGGCCGTCGCGGCGGGGGTGCGTCCGGCCGGCCCACTCCTCGGGGAGGGCCAGGGTGTTCTCGTCCTGCGGGGTGAGCGTCTCGGGCATGTGGATCACCGTAGGGGACATCACCGACATCACGGCCCGGTGAGCTCGGTGAGGTCGGTGAGGACCTCCGAGGCGGTCACCGGGTCCAGATCACCGAAACGCGAGCCGGGGTCGGCGTCGAGGGCGATGTGGATGAGGCGCTGCTCGGGCCAGAAGCCGGGGTCCCCGACCGAGATGCCGGGATCCAGGTGCGCCACCAGGGAGCGGCCGTCGGGCAGGGGGCGGAAGATCTCCCCCTGGACGCCCGCGTCCTGGGCCTCCCCGCGCTCCCAGCCGCGCCGTTCCAGGCCGAGGATCCGGTGGGTCGGGACGGTGACGTCCGCGAACCGGTCCAGGGTCCGGGAGGCGCGCTCGGCGTCGGTGAGCGCGTGGACGGGACGGCCGAGCTGCGGGAACGGCTGCATGATCTCGTAGTCGGCGAGCAGTTCGCTCCATGCCCCGGCCCCCTCCCCGAGGTCCAGCGGGTGGGCGATGCCGACCCGGGCGGTGTCCGGGAGGGTGAACGGGTCGTCGTCCACGTCGGCGAACGTGCCGTCCTCGGCGACGCGGAACGCCACGGATCCGTTCCCGTCCTCGGCCAGCCACACCAGGCGGCGCACCAGGTGCCTCAGCAGCGGATGCGCCACGAACAGATCCCGGAATTCGGCGGCCGTCCAGCGGCGGCGGCGCACCATGGCCGATTCGAGGCGGTGGATCTGGTCGGCGGCAACGGTCCGCACGTCCTTCTTCAGCGCCGCGAACCGCTGGTAGGCGTCTCCCGCCAGCGTCTCGTCGTCCTTGACGCCCGGCTTGGGCAACGCCGTGCGGGGCCTGCCGTCCTCGTCCCGGACGAACGGCTTGAGCCGCTCGTCGAAACCCACGGTGAAACGGCGCGGACCGTAGTCGAGAACGAGACGGCCGTCGGCGTCCAGGCCGAAGTCGGGGACCAGGCGGTCGGCGAGCCGGTCGGCGGTGAGCCCGAGCCTGTCGGCGACCTCCTCGATCTTCTCTCGGGCGCTGGCCCTCAGGCCCTTGAACCTCACCTTCTGGGCGATGGCGTGCAGGTGCATCAGCGCCACGTCGGTGCCGATCGCCGCCAGCACGTCCAGCCCGGCGACGGCCTTCTTGTGCCCGCCGTCGCCGGGCCAGGTCCGGATGAGCGGGGTGAGCCGCCGCACCGTCTCGTCGTCGCCGGTCAGCCCGAGCTGCGTCAGCGCCCACCCGTCCTTGGAGGGTGAGCCCGCCGCCTGCCATCGTTCGAACAGCGCCCACCCGAACTCGGCCAGCGACGCCGGATCGCACACCTCCCGGACCACGTCGACGCCCGGATAGACCTCGTCCAGCGGGGACATCGCCAGCATCGTGACGACGTGCCGCGTCGCGTCGAGGGGCAGGGCGCGTTCGCGGTCGCGCAGCAGCGGTCGCGGCAGGAGGGTGGCGTCCGCCCAGTCACCGGGCTTGGGGACGCGGGCGGGCAGCCGCTCCAGAGGATCGGTGTCCAGGAGTCCCCCGATCGCGGCGGCGGCCTGGTCGCCGTACTCGCGGGCGGCGGCCAGCACCGTCTCGGCCCCGCTGTGGGCGGCCAGGGCCAGCAACGCGCCCTCGGCGTCGCGCCGCCGCGGCCCCGGCTCACCGAGGGCGTCGGGGACCAGCAGCCGGGCGGCGGCGGTGCCGTGCCGCACCAGCCAGCGCAGCGCCACCGGACGCACGGATTTCAGGCGGGCCCGCCAGTCGGCCATCCGCCGGGCCACCTCGACACTCCGGAACGGCGCGAGCCCCTGGGAGCCGGTGGCGGCCCTGGCGTCCGCGACCCGCAGGATCAGCGGCAGCGCGTCCGTCCCGAACCGCGCCGCGACCGAACGTTGCCAGTCCTCGGCGTACCACACCTCCTCGGGCCCCCACTCCGCCAGCACCGGAGGCAGCAGGTGATCGGGCGCGTCGAGCAGGACCGCGGCCGCGCCGTAGGAGGACAGCGTCCCGGCGAGCATCTCCGCGACCCGCTCCTCCCAGTCGACGCCGGATTCCCGCCAGCCGAAGGACTCCGGTCTCCTCGCCCACTCCTCGCGCTCGCCCTCCGCCCAGGACAGCTCCGGCCCGGCGGGCGGGGTCAGCCCGGTCAGCACCGTCCGCCGCACCGGCCTGCGCCCACGCGTCCACGGCGGCGACACCAGCAGGTCCGGAAGGCCACCGGACGGCGCGTCCGGGACCCGCGCCGACGAACGCGTGATCTCCTCGATCGCCTCGCGCGCGTCGTCCGGCAACCCGGCCAGGACCTCCGCCACCAGGTCCGTCGAGGTCATCACGTGGTCGCGCAGCAGCGCCGACAGCAGCTCCGCCTTCCGGCCCGTCCCCCCGGCCGCCGCGGGAAGCAGCCGCAGCGCCCGCACCGGGAACCGCTTCACCGCCTTCGCCAGGGCGGGACCCGTGTACCTGTCCCCGACGCCGTCCGCGAGGACCTGGAACGCCTCGTCGTCCGGGAGCACCGACAGCGCGTTCACCAGCAGCTTGTGAGCGTCGGCCGGGAGGTGCGCACTGCCCAGCGCCTTCCGCACGGCCGGGGCCGTTCCCGCGCCGGCCCCCTCGGCGATGGTGGCGATGATGTCGAGATGCCACTCGTACCACCCCAGGCCCGCGTGCGCGCCGAGCCCGGCGGCCTGCTCGGGCGAGCCCACCGCGCACCACAGCATCCAGTGGCAGGACCTCTCGCTGACGACGTCCGACAGCTCGCCCAGGCACCCGTCCAGCCAGTCCGCCCGTTCGGGAAGGAGATAGGACGTGATGATCCGCCGCAGCGGGGTGTCCCGCGCCCCCTCCAGCAGCTCCAGCGCCGCCCGGTACTCCGCCTCGTCGGCGGCGACCAGCAGGGCGCGCATCCGGCGGGCGGCGGACCGCGCGGCCCACCAGCGGCCCATCCGGTCGTCCTCCCGGACCGGCCCGAGCCTGAACACCTTGCACCGCGCGCCCTCGCTCCAGGTGCCCCGGTCGGTCTGCATCGATCCCATCTCGACCAGCGCGCGGGCGGCGAAGGCCAGCCCGTGCTCGGCGGCCCAGGCGTCGATGACGCGCGCGTGCAGGTCGTCGGGGAGGTCCTCCAGCGCCCGGCCGACCAGCGTCGCGATCCCCGCGGCTCCCACCGGATCGGGCTCGCCCCTCAGGTGCGCCCACATCCGTTCGGCCATCGCGGCGTCCACGTGGCCTTGCACCAGGCTCACCTGGAGGGTCGCGCTCATCCGTTCCGTGTGGTCGCGCATCTCCCGCACGGCCTCGGCGTCCACTCCGGGAACGGGCACGGGAGCGCCGCCGCGCCGGGGATGCAGGCGGCTCCGCCAGGCGGCGGGCAGGATCAACGAGTCCTCGTCGGGGACGGTGAGAGACATGTTCGCGGTGCTTTCCAGGAAGGAGGGGTCAGGATTCGGTGAGCTCGGTGAGCTCGGCGAGGATCTCGGAGGCGGTCACCGGGTCCAGGTCGCCGAAGCGCGGGCCGGAGTCGCCCGGTCCGCGGACGGCGTCGGGCCGGGTGCCGAGGACGACGGAGTGGAGCTGCTGCTCGGAGATGGCGTCCAGCGCGCCGACCACGATGCCGGGGTCCAGGTGGACCACCAGGTAACGGCCGTCGGGCAGGGGGCGGAAGATCTCCCCCTGGATGCCCGCGTCCTGCGGCGCCCCGCGCTGCCAGCCGCGCCGTTCCAGGCCGACGACCCTGCCGGTGGGGAGGGTGACGCCCGCGAACCGGGACAGCTCCCCGGAGTCGCGCTCGCCCTCGGCCAGCGCGTGCACCGGGCGGCCGAGCTGCGGGAACGGCTGCACGATCTCGTAGTCGGCCAGCAGGTCCGCCCACGTCCCCCTCTCGCCGTCCAGGTCGAGGGCGTGGGCGATCCCGATCCGCGCCGCGTCCGGGAGGGTGAACGGGTCGTCGTTCACGTCGGCGAACGTGCCGTCCTCGGCGACGCGGAACGCGGTGGTCGCGTTCCCGTCCTCGGCCAGCCACACCAGGCGGCGCACCAGGTGCCTCAGCAGCGGATGCGCCACGAACAGATCCCGGAAATCGTCCGCCGTCCAGCGGCGGCGCCTCACCATGGCCGATTCCAGGCGGCGGATCTGGTCGACGGCGACGGTCCGGACGTCCTTCCTCAGCGCCGCGAACCGCTGGTAGGCGGCGGTCGCCAGGGCCTCGTCGTCCTTGACGCCCGGCTTCGGGAGCGATTTGCGAAGTTTGCCGTTCTCGTCCCGGACGAACGGCTTGAGCTGCTCGTCGAACCCGACGGTGAAACGGCGCGGCCCGTAGTCCAGGACCATGCTCCCGCCGGCGTCCAGCCCGAAGTCGGGCACCAGGCGGTCGGCGAGCTGCTCGGCGGTCAGGCCGAGCCTGTCGGCGACCTCCTCGATCTTCTCCTGCGCGCGGGTCCTGAGCGCCTTGAACTTCACCTTCTGCGCGACGCCGTGCAGGTGCATCAGCGCCACGTCGGTGCCGATCGCCGCCAGCACGTCCAGCCCGGTCACGGCCCTCTTGTGCCCGCCCTCGCCGGGCCAGGCCCGGATGAACGGGGTGAGCCGCCGCACCGTCTCGTCGTCGCCGACCAGCCCGAGCTGCGTCAGCGCCCACCCGTCCTTGGACGGCGCGCCCACCACCTGCCAGCGTTCGAACACCGCCCACCCGAACTCGGCCAGCGACGCCGGATCGCACACCTCGCGCAGCACGTCGACGCCCGGATAGACCTCGTCCAGCGGGGACATCGCCAGCATCGTGACGGCGTGCCGCGTCGCGGCGGCGGGCAGCCCGGTCGTCCGGTCGCGCAGCAGCGGTCGCGGCAGCAGGGCGGGGTCCGCCCAGGCCCCCGGCTTGGGGACGCGGGCGGGCAGGCGGTCGAGCGGGTCCATCGCCAGCAGTTCCCCGATCGCGGCGGCGGCCTGGTCGCCGTACTCGCGGGCGGCGGCCAGCACCGTCTCGGCGTCGGTGCGCGCCGCCAGCGTCACCAGCGCCCCTTCGGCGACGCGTCGCTGCGCCCCCGGCTTTCCGAGGGCGTCGGGGACCAGCAGCCGGGCGGCCGCGGTGCCGTGCCGCACCAGCCAGCGCAGCGCCACCGGGCGGACCGACCTCAGGCGGGCCAGCCAGTCGGCCATCAGCCGCGCCACCTCGACGCTCCGGAACGGCAGCAGTTGCTGACCGCTGACGGCGGGCTGGGCACGGGCGACCCGCAGCACCAGCGGCAGCGCCTCCACCTGGAACCTCGCCACCGTGTCGGGCAGCCAGCCCTCCGTGTTCCACAGGTACTCGGGCGTCCATTCCTTCAAAAGCGGGCGGACGGCCTCCTTGGGCGCGTGGGGGAGCACCCAGTAGGCGCTGTCCCAGCCTTCCCGGCCCTCCCGTATCCGAGCGAGCTCGGCCTTCCAGTCCCCCCGGGAGTAGGGCGGCCGGTGGTCCGGCCGCTCGTCCCATTCCCTGCGCTCCCCGTCCTCCCAGACCAGTTCCGGTTCGGCGGGCGGGACGAGCCCGGTGAGGACGGCGGGCCGCGTGGTCCGCCCGCGTTCCCAGGGCGGGGAGACGAGCAGGTCCGGGAGGGCGTCGGCCGGGGCCTCGGGAGCCCGCACGAGGGACCGCCTGACCTCCTCGACCGTCCGCCGCGCCTCGTCCGGCAGGGCGGGCAGCGCCGCGGCCGTCGCGTCGGGGGCGGCCAGCACCCGCTCCTCCAGCAGCGAACGCGCGAACATGGCCCGCCTGCCGGTGCCCCTGGCCGCGGCGGACAGCAGACGCAGCGCCCGCACCGGGAAGCGCTCCGCCGCCTTCGGCAGCACGAGCCGCACGTGCCGGTCCTCGACCCGGTCCACCAGTGCCCGGAACGCCTCGTCGCCCGGCAGCCTCGTCAGGACGTCCACCAGCCGATCGCGCACATCGGCCGGGAGGTACTCCTCGTCCAGCGGCGCCGTCACGAACGAGGTCATGCCCGCACCGGCCCCGTCGGCGATGGTGGCCAGGACGTCGAGCTCACGTTCCTCGTGGCCGAGGTCCGCCCATCCGCCCATCCGGGCGAGCTGGTCGGCCGTGCCGACCGAACACCACAGCATCCACCGCGCCGACTCCTCGGCCGGGGAGGACGGCGGCGCGGCGCAGCACTCGTCCACCCAGTCACGCCGGTCGGGCAGCAGATAGGACACGACCAGGCGGCGCAGCGGCGTGTCCCGCGTCTCCGCCAGCCGGTCCGTCACCTCCCGCCGGACGTCCTCGTCGGCGGCCGCCAGCAGCGCGCGCAGCCGCCGGCAGGCGGCCCGCAGGGACCGCTCCTTGCCCAGATGGTCGCCCGGACGGACGCGCCTGAGCACGAAACGCCGCTCCGTCGGTCTTTTCGACCAGGTCGACCATTCGGTCTCCAGCTCGAACATCTCGACCAGCGCGCGGGCGGCGAAGACCGGCCCGTGCTCGACGACCCAGGCGTCCGCCAGCCGGGCGCGCCATCCGTCGTGCTCGCCGCGGGGCAGACCCCAGGCGAGGATCTTCGCGACGCCCGCCGCCCCCAGCGGGTCGGCCGTGCCGTCCAGATGGGCGCGAACGCGTTCGGCGACCTCCGGATCGGTGCCCTCCCTGCCCAGGACCTCGTCGAACGGCACGCCGCGCTCCTCGACGAGAACGCGGATCTCCGCGATCGCCGCGGGATCGGGCGCGGGGGTGGGGACGGGGGCGCCGCCGCGCCGGGGGTGCAGGACCTCGGTCCAGGCGGCGGGCAGGACCAGCGAGTCCTCGTCGGGGAGGGCGGAGGGGGTGATCATGGTGCCTGACGGTAGGGGGCGGGTCGGACGTTTCAGTGGTCGGCGGCGGTCAGCGCGGTGAGGTCGGCGAGGACCTCCGAGGCCGTGACGGCGTCCAGGACGCCGAACCGGACGTCCTCGGCGGAGCGGGAGGCGCCGCCGACGGGGAGGGTGCCGAGCCGGACGCGTTCCACGGTCTGGTCGGGGTCATCCTCGCCGGAGTCGTAGGGGACGCCCGGGGACAGGTCGACGACGACGTGCCGGTCGGGGGCGAGCGTGCGGAAGATCCACCGCACGATGCCGTCCGGCGCGTCGCCGGGCTGCCAGCCCCGTTTCCGCATGTGCCACACGTTCGGGACGGGGACGGCGCTCCCCTCGAAGCGCACCGGCCGACGGCCGTCGCGTTCGGCGTCGGTGAGGGTGAACACGGGCCGGTGGAGCTGGTCGAACGGCTGCGTGATCTCGTAGTCGTCGAACACCTCCGTCCAGGCCGCCAGGTCGCCGCCCAGCTCGGCCGGGTGAGCGACGCCGACCCGCGCGGAGGCGGACGGCTCCAGCGCGTCGTCGCGCACGTCGGCGAACGAGCGGTCCTCCGCCAGCCGGAACGCGGTCGTCCCGCCCCCGTCCTCGGCCACCCACACCAGGCGGCGCGCCAGGTGCCAGACCAGGGGATGCGCCACCAGCAGGTCGCGGAACTCCTCGACCGGCCAGCGGCGGCGGCCCAGCATCGCCGCCTCCAGGCGCCTGATCTGGGTCTCGGCGACGCCGCGCACGTCCTTCCTCAGCCCGGTGAACCTCGCGTACGCGGCGGGGGCCCGGACCGGGTCGTCCTTGGCCCCGGGCTTGGGGAGGGTCCTGCGGGGCGTGCCGTCCTCGGTGGTGACGTGGGGGCGCAGGTGCTCGTCGAAGCCGACGTGGAAGCGGCGCGGCCCGTAGTCCAGGATCATGCCGCCCTCGGCGTCCAGGCCGAAGTCGGGGACCAGGCGGTCGGCGAGCCGGTCGGGCGTCAGCTCCAGTTCGGCGGCGAGCTGGTCGAGCCGCTGCCGGGCGCGGGCCCGCAGGGACCTGAACGTGCCCTTCTCGGCGGCGTCGTGCAGGTGCAGCAGGGCGACCTGGGTGCCGATGTCGGCGAGGGCGTCGACCCCGGCGAGGGCGCGGGTGCCGCCGCTCTCCCTCGGCCACCTCCTGAGCAGCGGGGCGAGCCGCCGGACGGTGGTGTCGTCGCCGAGCGCGCCGAGCTGCGCCAGCGCCCAGGCTCCCTGGCCCGCCGGGCTGTGTGCGCACCACATCTCGAAGACCGCCCAGGAGAACTCCGCCAACGACGCCGGGTCGCACACCTCCCGCACCACCGCCAGGCCCGGATAGTGCTCGCCGGGCTTGGACAGCGCCATCATCGACAGCAGGTGGCCCACGGCGGTGGCGGGCAACGCCGTCGAACGGCCCCGCAACAGCACCTGGGGCAGCAGGGCCGGGGTCGCCCACACGCCGAGCTTGGGCATGCGGGCGGGAAGCACCTCCAGGGGATCGACCGACAGCAGTTCCCCGATCGCGGCGGCGGCCTCCTCCCCGAACGGCCGGGCCTCCGCGACCACCGCCCCGGCGCCGGAGCGGGCGGCCAGGAAACGCAGCGCCCCCTCGGCGTTGCGGCGCTCCTGCCCCGCCGCTCCCAGCGCCGCCGGGACCAGGAACGGGACCGCCGCCGTCCCGTGCCGTCCGAACCACGCGCGGGCGAGGGAACGCGTCGACTTGCGCCGCACCAGCCAGTCCGCCATCAACGCGGTCACCTCGGCGTCGCGGAGCGGCAGCAGCGTCCGCCCCGCGGCGACCACGGACCAGTCGGCGAACCGCCTGGCCACGGGGAGGGCGTCGAACGCGAACCGGGCGACCAGGATCCGGGCGATCTCGCCGGGGTCGCCGAAGGAGACGGGGCCGCGCGTCCAGTCCGCCAGCAGCGGACGGACCAGGTCCTCGGGGGCGTGGGTCAGCACGAACGCCTCCCGGGAGAGCGGGACGGCGCCCTTCCGGTAGCGTGCGATCTCCGCCGTCCAGTCGACGCCCGTGAAGCGCACGGTGCCCGCGCCGGGCGCCCACGCCTCACGTTCGCCTGGCATCCAGACGACGGCCCGTTCGTCCGGGGGCTCCAGCCCGTGGATCACGGCCGGGCGGGTGGCGCGGCGCCTACGCGTCCACGGCGGCTCCGCCAGCAGCCGGGGCAGCGCCTCCGGCGGCGCCTCGGGGAGCCCGTCCGCCGTGGCGGTGGCCTCCTCGGCGGCGCGGCGGGCCGGGGCGGGCAGTTCCGGCAGCACCGCCTCGGCGACCCCGGGGCGGGACAGCAGATGGACGCGCAGCAGTTCGGCGGCCCGTTCGTCCCCGTCGGCGGCGGCCCCGGCCAGCAGGCGCGCCGCGCGCCGGGGAAACCGTTCCACCATGGCGAGCAGGAAGTGCCGTACGTAGCGCTGGCCGCTTCGTTCCAGAAGCGTCAGGAACGCCTCGTCGGTCGGCAGCAGCGACACCGCCGTCAGCAGGTCCTTCCGGTCCGCGTCCCCCCAGCGGTCGATCGCGTCGCGCAGCAGCGGCAGCGCCGCCGGACCGGCCGCGTCCAGAAGGCTGCCGAGCAGGTCGGCGGACAGGTCGGTGGGGTGCGGCTCCGGCAGGTCGCCGAACGATCCGAGCCGCTCGGGCCCGTCCAGCATGGAGAGGAGCATCCGCCGCCACCCGCCGCCGAGGGCGGACGCGTCCGCCCAGACGTCGTCCGCCCACTCCCGCCGGGTCGGATCCAGATAGGCGGTGATCATCCGCTGCTCGGGGGTGCGGCGCCACTCCGCCAGCCGTGCCACGGTCTCGGCGTACACGTCCGGGTCGGCGGCGGCCAGCAGCGACCGCAGCCGATACGCCTGCTCTCCCGGGAGCTGCGGGACGTGTCGCCCCGCGGCGCGCAGGACGGGCACCCACCGCCCGCCGGTGGCCTCCGACCAGTCGAGCGCCACCTCGGCGCGGGCGGCGAACGCGCAGGCGGCGAACGGCAGGCCGTGGTCGGCGACCCACAGGTCCGGCAGCGCCGTCCACCGCGACGGGACCACCGCGCTCCTCCCGTCATCGGCGACGATCTCGGCGACCGCCGCCGCGCCCAGCGGGTCGGCCCAGCCCGCCCGGTGGGCCCGTGCGGCGGCGACCAGCGCGGCGTCGGAGCGCTCGTGGCCGAGCGCGTCCTCGACCCGGGCGTCGGCCGCCGCGATCTTGGCACGGACCCGGTCCATCGCGGCCTCGTCCGGCGGCGCGACCGGCACCGCGAACCCGCCGCGCCGGGGGTGGAGCCGGTGCCGCCAGGCGGCGGGCAGGACCAGCGCGTCCTCGTCGGAGGAGAAGATCATGGCGCCGACCGTAGTGGAGAAGCCCAACGTTTCAGGCGGATTCCGGATTCAGGTGGATTCCACCAGCGCGGTCAGGTCGGCCAGCACCTCCGAGGCCGTCACCGGGTCCAGGTCGCCGAAGCGCGCCACGGCCGCGCGTTCGGGGGCGTAGGCGACGGACTCGGTGCCGATCCAGACGCGCTCCACGGTCTGGTCGGGGTCGTCCCCGGTGTCGTAGGGGATGCCGGGCGACACGACGATCATGACGTGGCGGTCGGCGGCGAGGCGGCGGACCAGCCAGCGCGCGTCGTCCATCTCCCACGGCGGGGAGCTGCGCAGCCAGCCGCGGCCGTGCAGGCGCCGCAGCGCCGCGCAGGAGACGACGGCCCCCTCGAAGCGCGTCAGCCGGTGGTCGCCGCGTTCGGCGTCGGTGAGGGCGAGGGCGGGGCGCGACAGCTGCGCGAACGGCTGCGTGATCTCGTAGTCGGCGAACACCTCCGCCCAGGCCGCCAGGTCATCGCCCAGCTCGACGGGGTGGGCGACGCCGATCCGCGCGGAGGCGGGCAGCGTCAGCACGTCGTCGTGCACGTCGGCGAACGAGCGGTCCTCCGCGACGCGGAACGCGGCCGTCTTGTCGCCGTCCTCGGCCACCCACACCAGGCGGCGCACCAGGTGCCAGACCAGGGGATGCGCCACCAGCAGGCCGCCGAACTCCTCCGCCGACCAGCGGCGGCGCTCCAGCATGGCCGTCTCCAGACGCCTGACCTGCGCGTTGGCGGTGGCGGGGACCTCCTTCCCCAGCCGGGCGAACAGCTTGGCCGCGGCGGGCGCGAGATCGGGGTCGTCGTTCCTGCCGGGCCGGGGCAGCGTCCTGAGGCGGGCGCCGTCCCCGTCGACGACGTAGGGCCGCAGCGTCTCGTCGAAGCCGACGTGGAAGCGGCGCGGCCCGTAGTCCAGGACCATGCTTCCCCGCTCGTCCAGGCCGAAGTCGGGCACCAGGCGGTCGGCGAGCCGGTCGGGCGTCAGCCCCAGACCGGCGGCGATCTCCTCGATCCTCTCCCGGGCGCGGGCCCGCAGCCCCTTGGCCTTGGCGCGCTGGGTGATGTCGTGCAGGCACAGCAGCGCGGTCTCGGTGCCGATCTCGGCCAGCACCTCCACGCCGGTGGCGGCGCGGGTGGTGCCGCCCTCCCCCGGCCACCGCTTGACCAGCGGGGTGAGCCGCCGGGCGGTGGCGTCGTCGCCGAACGCGCCGAGCTGCGACAGCGCCCACATCTCCTTGGTGGGCGTGTCCTGGTCCAGCCACGCCTGGAACACCGCCCAGGAGAACCGCCGCAACGACGCCGGATCGCACAGCTCCCGCACGACCGCCAGGCCCGCGTAGTGGTCGTCGGGCTTGGACAGCGCCATCATCGACAGCAGGTGTCCCACGGCGGTGGCGGGCAGCGCGCCCGAACGGCCGCGCAGCATCAGCGGGGGCAGCAGGGCGGGGTCCGCCCACGCGGCGGGCCTGGGCATGCGCGCCGGAAGGACCTTCAGGGGATCGGCCGACAGCATCTCCCCGATCGCGGCGGCGGTCTCCTCCCCGAACGGCCGGGCCTCCGCGACCACCGCGTCGGCGCCTGAGCGCGCGGCCACGAAGCGCAACGCGCCCTCGGCGTTGCGGCGCTCCTGCCCCGCCGGACCCAGCGCCGCCGGAACCAGGAACGGGACCGCCGCCACCCCGTGCCGCCGGAACCACGAGCGCGCGACGGTCCGGCCGGTCCCGCGCCGCACCAGCCAGTCGGCCATCACCGCCGCCACCCCGGCGTCGCGGAACGGCAGCAGCGCCCCGCCCGACACCCTCGGCGCGGTGTCCGCCCACGACAGGGCGAGGGGAAGGGCGTCCAGCCCGAACCGCGCGACCAGCGCGCGCACGCTGTCGGCCGGGTACCTCAGCTCGATCCCCCGCCGGTCCTCCACCAGGGGGCGGACCAGGTCCTCCGGGGCGTGGGTCAGCGTGAACGCCTCGCCGCGCCGGGGGAGGCGGCCCTCGCGGACCTCGCGGACCTCGGGTTCCCAGTCGATCCCGGCGAAGCGCGCGGTCCCCAGGCCGGGAGCCCATCTCTCGCGTTCGCCGGGGTTCCAGACCACGGCCCGTTCGGTGGGGACCGTCAGGCCCTCGATCACGGTGGGGCGGGCGGCGCGGCGTCCGCGCGTCCACGGCGGCTCCACCAGCAGCCGGGGCAGCGCCTCCGGCGGCGCCTCGGGGAGCGCGGCGTCGGCGGTGATCTCCTCCACGGTCCGGCGGGCCGGGGCCGGCAGGTCCGGCAGCACCGCCCCGGCGGCTTCGGGATGCCTCCCCAGGTGCCGGCGCAGCAGTTCGGGGGCGTGGTCGTGCCCGTCCACGGCGGCCGCCGCCAGCAGCCGCACCGCGCGCCGGGGGAAGCGTTCCATCGCCTCGCGCAGCACGGGCCTGGCCACCCGCCGGCCGGCGCGGTCCAGCAGCGTCCGGAACGCCTCGTCGGTCGGCAGCAGCGCCACCGCCGCCAGCAGGTCCCCGCGGTCCGCGCCGTCCGCGTGGTCGATCGCGTCGCGCAGCATCGGCAGCGCCGCCGCGCCGACCCCCTCCAGGAGGGTGGCCAGCATGCTCCGGTCGACCCTGATCCTCAGCGCCAGCCCCCCGAGCCGTTCGGGGCCGTCCAGCAGGTGGTAGAGCATCCAGGTCCGCCCCCTGCCCGGATGGGGCCGGTTCGAGAGGACGTCGTCCACCCACTCCCGCCGGGTCGGGTCCAGGTAGGCGGTCATGACGCGCTGGCCGGGGGTCCGCCGCCAGTCCTCCAGCCGCGCCACGGTCTCGGCGTGCGCGTCCGGGTCGGCGACGGCCAGCAGCGACCGCAGCCGCCGCGCCGCCGGGTCGGCCCCCCGGCCGTCGCTCTCCCGGGGTCGTTCCAGGTAGTACTCCCAGTCCCCGCGGCCGCCGGGCCGGTCCCAGCCGACCGCCACCTCGTCGGTCGCGGCGTACGCGCAGGCGGCGAACGGCAGCCCGCGCCCGGCGACCCACAGGTCCACCAGCGCCGCGTGGTCCGCCTCGGAGGGGCGTTCGGTGACGAGCAGCGCCACGGCCGCCGCGCCCAGGGGGTCGGGGTCGCCGCCGAGGTAGGCCCGCAGGTGCCCGACGAGCGCGGGGTCCGAACGCCGGTGGACGAGGGCCTGCGTCAACCGCTCCGCGGCGCCCTCGACGAACGCGAGGGTCCGCCGCAGCGCCTCCTCGTCCGGCGGCGCGACCGGCACGGGAAGGCCGCCCCGCCGCGGGTGCAGGACCTCGCGCCAGTCGGCGGGCAGGATCAGGGAGTCCTCGTCGGGGGGAACGGGGGAGGGAGCGTCCATGGCACCCGAGGGTAGGGCGGGGGCCGGACGTTCAGCGGTCCACGGCGGTCAGCTCGACGAGGTCGGCGAGGAGCTCGGCGGCGGTGACGGCGTCCAGGTCGCCGAAGCGCGCCGCGCCGGGGACGGGGCTCCAGTCGGGGCGGTCGCCGATCCACACCGCGGTGGTCCGCTGCTCGGGGAACACGTCGATCGCGCCCATCGCCACGCCCGGGTCCAGCCCGACGACGGCGACCGCGCCGGTCGGCAGCGCCCGCCAGGTCCAGTGCTGGATGCCGTTGTCCTGGGGCGCGCCCCGCCGCCAGCCGCGCCGTTCCAGGCCCAGCACCCGGCCGGTCGGAACGGTCGCGCCCTCGAACCGGGGCAGCCGCGCGGCCGTCGCCTCCTCGGCGGTGAACGCGTACACGGGGCGTCCGAGCTGCGGGAACGGCTGGGTGATCTCGTAGTCGGCGAACAGGTCCGCCCACGCCGGACGTCCCTCTCCCAGCTCCACCGGGTGCGGGAGGCCGACCGTCGCGGACTCCGCGAGGGCGAACGGGTCGTCGTCCACGTCGGCGAACGTGCCGTCCTCGGCGACGCGGAACGCCGTGCCGTCGGCGCTCCACACGAGCCGCCGGGCCAGGTGCCGCAGCAGCGGGTGCTCCACGACGAACGCGGTGAACTCGGCCGTCGTCCACCGGCGGCCCGCCACCATCGCCGTCTCCAGCCGCCGGACCTGCTCGGCGGCGACGGTCCGCACGTCCTTCCTCAGCGCCGCGAACCGCTGGTAGGCGGCGGTCGCCAGGGCCTCGTCGTCCTTGACGCCCGGCTTCGGGAGCGATTTGCGAAGTTTGCCGTTCTCGTCCCGGACGAACGGCCTGAGCTGCTCGTCGAACCCGACGGTGAAACGGCGCGGCCCGTAGTCCAGGACCATGCTCCCGCCGGCGTCCAGCCCGAAGCCCGGCACCAGGCGGTCGGCGAGCTGCTCGGCGGTCAGGCCGCGCGCCTTCGCGACCTCCGCGAGCGTCCGGTCGGCGTTCTCGCGCAGGCCCCGGTAGCGCGACCGGGCGGCGATCCGGTGGAGGGCGGTCAGCGCGGCGTCGGTGCCGATCGCCGCCAGCACCCCCACGCCCTGCACGGCGCGGTGGTGGCCGCTCTGCCCCGGCCACTGCTCCACCAGCGGCCGGAGGCGGCGCACGACGTCGTCGTCGCCGAGCCGTCCCAGCGCCTCCAGCGCCCAGCTCTCCCGGCCCGGCGTGCCCGCCGCCCGCCACGCCTCGAACACCGCCCACCCGAACGGCGGCAGCGACGCGGGCGCGCAGGCCGCCAGCGCCCCGTCCAGCGCCTCCGCCAGGCCGGGGAACGCCGTGCCCCGGCGGGCCATGGCCAGCATGGTCAGCAGGTTGCGGACCGCGTCCGGGGGCAGCGGCGCGCCGTCGCGCAGGAGCGGCGCGGGCAGCGCCTCGACATCGATCCACCGGGGAAGCCGGGGCAGGTCCGGCAGGGCGTCGGGGACCGGTTCGCTGGGCATCGGCGCGTGCGGCCGCGCCAGGACCTCGGCGACGGCGTCGGCGGCCCGGTCGCCGTGGACGCGCGCCGCCTCGACGACCGGCCCGGCCCCGTGCGCGGCGGCGAGGTACCGCAGCGCCGCGACCGCCTTGAGGCGGGGGACGCGGCGCTTGGCGAGCGCGTCGGGCACCAGGTACGGAACGGCCGCCAGGCCGTGCCGGTCCAGCCAGGCGTCGCCGACCTTCCGCCCCGACACGGTCCGGTACCGCCAGTCGGCCATCCGCCGGGCGACCTCCACGTCCAGGAACGGCAGCAGCGCCCGCCCGGTGCCGTGCGGGTTCGATTTGGCCACGTGCAGCGCCGCGTCCCGCGCGTCCTGCTCGAACCGGGCGATCACCGGCATGAGCGAGTGGGCGAAGTCGTGGGCGGCGCCGGGGCGCCACTCCGCCACCAGGGGCCGGGCCAGGTGCTCGGGGGCCTGCGCGAGGAACCCGGCCCGGGTCGGCTCGTAGCTCATCCGCCGGTCGCGGAACTTCCCGGCGGCCTCCTCCCACTCGTCACTCCCCCAGGCGCCGTAGGCGCGGATCTCGCGCCACCGCTCCCGCTCCCCCTCCTCCCACACGGTGCGGCGGTCGGCGGGCGGCTCCAGGCCGGGGACCAGGATCGGGTCGTCGTCGGCCGGGGCCGGGGTCGGCGCGGTCCGCCACGGCAGCTCGACCAGCACGGAGGGCAGGGAGGTCACCTGAGGGGCTCCTTCTCGGTCCGGAGGGGAGCCCCGATGATTCCAGAACCGGCCGGGAACCCGAAGATCCCTCCCGACGTTCCCCCCTACGAGCACTCCCCCACACCGACGGAACGGAGGTGGCTCATGAGCGTCTTCCTTCTCCTGCTGACCACGCTGTGCCTGCTGGGCACGGTCGCGATGCTGCGGTGGTGGCTGAACGACGACGGTGTCGACGACTGGCACCGCAGGCTCGACACCCTGCGCTCGGCCACCGGGGCCGAGCCGATCGACCCCGCCACCGGCGCGGACACGGCGGTGACCGGCGTCCCCCTCTCCAACGTCCGCGTGCTCGGCGACCGGCGCTCCGCCGGCCCGCGGGAGGCCGGGGCCGAGGAGGACTCCGCGGAGGAGGCCGAGGAAGGTCTGCCGGCGGCCGCCTGAGCGGCAAGGTTCCCCCACGGAAGTTCCCGGTTTCCTTCAACGGCCGTCCTATAACGGTCGAACCACCGCGTTCCGGCCGGGCGGCACCGCATGACCCTCACCCAGAGGGGTAGGGACGGGTCCCTACACTCTGGAAGGAAGGTCGGCCATGAGTCACCCCACCGGAGCTTCCCGAGGTTTCGGCGCGCTTCCGCTGATCAGCAAGGCGGCCCTCGCCGTGGGCGCCGTCTTCCTGCTGGTGGGCGTGCTGGGATTCATCCCGGGAATCACCACCGATTACGACACCATGACGTTCGCCGGGCACCATTCCGACGCCAAGCTGCTCGGGATCTTCGAGGTGTCGATCCTGCACAACATCGTCCACCTGCTGTTCGGCGCCGCCGGGCTGGCCCTGGCCCGGACCGTGTCGGGCGCCCGGGCGTACCTGATCGGCGGCGGCGCGATCTACCTGGTGCTGTGGCTGTACGGCCTGGTCATCGACAAGACCTCCAGCGCCAACTTCGTGCCCGTCAACACCGCCGACGACTGGCTCCACTTCGTCCTGGGCCTCGGCATGATCGCTCTGGGCGTCCTGCTCGCCCGGCGCGCCCCCGCGTCCCGCGCGACGCGCTGACCCGAATCCGACCGGCGGCCCGGCCCCGGCGGGGCCGGGCCGCGTAAGGAGTCCCCACACCCATGCGCATCAAGAACTCCGTCGTCGTGATCACCGGAGCCTCCAGCGGCATCGGGCGCGCCACGGCCCTGGCGTTCGCCGCCAAGGGCGCCAGGGTGGTGCTGTCGGCCCGCCGCAAGGACGCGCTGGAGGCCGCCGCCAGGGAGTGCGAGGAGAGGGGCGGCGAGGCCCTGGTCGTTCCGGCCGACGTCGCCGACTACGCCGCCGTCGAGGAGCTGGCGCGCCAGACCGTGCAGCGGTACGGCCGGATCGACGTGTGGGTGAACGGCGCCGCCGTCAGCCTCTTCGCGCCCTTCCAGGAGGCGCCGCTGGACGACTTCCGGCGGGTGCTGGACGTCAACGTCATGGGCTACGTCCACGGGGCCCGCGCCGCCCTGGAGCACATGCGGCGGCGCGGCCGGGGCGTGCTCGTCAACGTCTCCTCCCTCACCGCCCTCGCCCCGCAGCCCTACTCGACCGCCTACGTGATGTCCAAGGCGGCCGTCACCGCGCTGGGCGCGAGCCTGCGCCAGCAGCTACGGCTGGAAGGCCACAAGGGCGTCCACGTGTGCACGGTGCAGCCCGCCACCATCGACACCCCGTTCTTCCAGCACGCCGCCAACTACACCGGCCGCCAGGTCGTCGCCATGCCGCCGGTGTACTCCCCCGAACGCGTCGCCGACACGATCGTGCGGCTCGTGCGGGACCCCGAGCCCGAGGTGACCGTGGGGCCGTCCGCCCGGGCGGTGCGCGCGCTGACCCGGATGAACGCGCAGGCGGTGGAGAAGGTGATGGCCCGGCAGGTCGACAAGGCCCACCTGTCCCGCCAGGACCCCGCGCCCGCCATGTCGGGGAACCTCTACACCCCGTCGGCCGGGAGCGGCGACGTGCACGGGGGCTGGCACGGCAGACGCCGCACCGCCGGACGCCGCCTGGCCATGGTGGCCGCCGCCGCGGGCGGCACCGCCCTGGCCGTGGCCGCCCGGCGCGGGGCGCTGCCCTCGCCCGACGGCAGGGAGCTGTCGTGGCCGAGGACGCGCTGACCTTCGTCGGCAACGCCACGACGATCATCCGGTACGGCGGCTTCACCCTGCTGACCGACCCGAACTTCCTGCGCGCCGGCCAGTACGCCCACCTGGGCTACGGGCTGCGCAGCAAGCGCCTGAAAGACCCGGCGCTGCGGCCCGAGGAGCTGCCGGACCTCGACGCGGTCGTGCTGTCCCACCTGCACGACGACCACTGGGACCGGGTCGCCGAAGGCGCCCTGGACCGCGGCCTGCCCGTGCTGACCACCCCCGCCGCCGCCCGCGCCCTGCGCGGGCGGGGCTTCGGGGAGTCGGCCGGGCTGGCCACCTGGGAGTCGACCCGGCTGACCAAGGGCGACCGGTGGGTGCGCGTCCACGCCATGCCCGGACGGCACGGACCCGGCCCGCTGCACCGGATCCTGCCGCCGGTGATGGGCGCGCTGCTGGAGTTCGGCGCCGGGGACGGCGAACCCGACCTGCGGATCTACATCAGCGGCGACACGGTGATGTACGGCGGGCTCGCCGAGATCCACCGCCGCCACCCCGGCATCGACCTGGGCGTGGTGCACCTCGGCGGCACCCGGCTGCTGGGCCTGGTGACCGTCACCATGGACGGCCGCCAGGGCGCCGACTGGCTGGAGACGGTCCGCTGCGCGCGGGCCGTCCCGGTCCACTTCGACGACTACACCGTCATGAAGTCCCCGCGTTCGGCGTTCGAGGCCGAGGTGGCGCGGCGCGGTCTCGGCGACCGGCTGCGCCTGGTGGAACGCGGCGAACGCCTGTCCCTGCGACCGGCGCGCTAGGCGACCGGCGCCCACGGAGGAACCCATGCTCTCCAGGATCGTCAGTGTCCCGTTCGAGACGGCGGCCCGGCTGCGGCACGGCCGGGCGCTGCACCGGCGCGGCCGGACCTACGCCGCGACGCTGCGGGTGACCGAACCGCTGCCCGGCCTGGCGGCCGAACACCCCTATGACGTGATCGCCCGCCTGTCGAAGGCGCTGTCCACCCCCGGCGGCGTGCCGGACATCCTCGGTGTCGCGCTGCGGATCTCCACCGACGACGGGCCGCTGGACCTGCTGTTCGCCTCCACCGGGCGGCTGCCGGGGCTGCGGCACGTGCTGCTGCCCCGCGCCTCCTACACCCAGGGCGCCTACACCACGCTCCTGCCCTACGACGTGGCCGGGGAGACCCGGGTGCTGGCCCTGCTGCCCACGACCCGGCGGACGGTGCGCACCGGCGACGAGGAGCTGAACGCCGAGGTGGCCGTCGCGCCGCTGACGTTCGCGCTGGCCACGGCCACGCTGACCGGGCCGTGGCGGACGCGCGGGGTCCTGGAGGTGCGGCAGCCGCCGGTCCGGGACCTGCCCGACGCGTTCGACCCCCAGCTCAACCGGCTGCCCGGGCTGCACCCGACCGGGCCGTTCCAGTCGGTGCGGCAGGCGGCCTACGACGCGTCGCGGCGGGGACGGCACGAGCCCGCCCCGAAGGCGGGCTCGATGTCCCGGCGCTGACCGGCCCGGCGGCTAGGCGGCGGGCCGGATGACGGCCCGCACGCAGCCGTCCTTCTTGTTCTTGAACAGGTCGTAGGCGCGCGGGGCCTCGTCCAGCGGCATCTCGTGGGTGACCAGGTGCCGCGTGCTGATCTCGCCCTTGGCGATGCGGTCCAGCAGCATCGGGATGTACCGCTGCCCGTGCATCTGCGCCGCGCGCAGCGTCAGCCCCTTGTTCATCAGCGCGCCCAGCGGGAACTTGTCCACCACCCCGCCGAACACGCCCAGCACGAACACCGAGCCGCCCTTGCGGCAGGCGTAGATCGCCTCGCGGACGGCGGCGGGCCGGTCGGTCTGCATCCGCAGCCGCGTCTTGGCCTGGTCGTACAGCTGTTCGGGCCCGGTCGTGTGCGCCTCCATCCCGACGGCCTCGACGCAGACGTCCGGGCCGCGCCCGCCGGTGCGCTCGCGCAGCTCCGCGCCGACGTCGGTGGTGGTGTAGTCGATGGTCTCCACGCCGATGACGTCGCGGGCCATCGCCAGCCGCTCGGGGATCCGGTCGATCGCGATGACCTTCTCGGCGCCCAGCAGCACCGCCGCGCGGGCCGCCATCTGGCCGACCGCCCCGCAGCCCCACACGGCCACCACGTCGCCCGGCCCCACGCCGCCGAGGTCGGCCCCCATCCAGCCGGTCGGGACCGAGTCGGAGGCGAACAGGGCGCTGGTCTCGTCCACGCCCTCGGGGATCGGGAACGCCCCGTAGTCGGCGAACGGCACCCGCACGTACTCGGCGTGGCTGCCGCGCAGGCCGCCCATGGCGTGGGAGTAGCCGAACACCGCGCCCGGCTCGTAGCCCCACATGGCCTGGGTGATCCCGGCGTTGGTGTTGCTGTTGTCGCACAGCGACCACAGGTCGTTGGCGCAGTACCAGCAGCGCCCGCAGCCGACGAACGAGCACACCACGACGCGTTCGCCGACCTGGCGGTGGCGCACGCCCGGTCCGACCTCGACGACCTCGCCGACGAACTCGTGGCCGATCACGTCCCCGGCGCGCATGGCGGGCACGTACCCGCCGATCAGGTGCAGGTCGCTGCCGCAGGTGGTGGACGCGGTGACCTTGACGATGACGTCCTGGTCGTTGCGGATCTCCGGGTCGGGGACCCGCTCGACCGCCAGCTTGTTGACGCCCTCCCAGACGAGTGCCTTCACAGCCGTCCCTCCCCTCCCGCGCGGCGGGTGGCCAGTTCCACGAGCTTTCCTCCCGGGGTGGAGCGGGTGGTGGGCGGCGCGTCGGGCCGCATGACCTCGCCGGTCTCGATCAGCGACTTGGCCTCGCGCAGCGCGGAGCGGACCTTCTGGCGCGGGTCGTCGCCGGTGGCGCGGGCCACCGGGCCGGTGGGGCCCGGTTCGCGGAGCCGGGCGGCCAGCTCGGTGCCCCGGCCGCCGGGGGCCGGGGTGATCCGGATCTCGGCGATCGGCTCCAGCCGGGCCAGCGGCTCGGGGCGGCCGCCCTCGGCCAGGGACTCGGGCGGGCAGTTCACGGTGACCGTCAGCCACCGGTTCGGCGCGTCCTCGACGCCGGCCGCGCGGGACAGCACCCGCCGTGCTCCGGCGGCGCCCAGCCCCGCGACGAAGGCCGCGACCGCGACGGTGCGTTTCATGAGCGTTCTCCTCGTGGCGTGAACGGTGTCGCCCGCCGTACCCGCGGGAAGGCGGGATATGCGGCGCATCGGGCCGGGCGTGATCGGATATGGGCTGGGAATGCCCACCCGGTGACCAACGCGCTGACGATCGGGGTGGAAGAGGAGTTCCTGCTGGTGGAGGCGGGGACGGGGAGAAGCGCGCCCGGGGCGGCGCGGGTGCTGGCGCGGGCGCGGGAAAGGCCGCTGGCCCCCGGCGCGGCCCTGCACGCGGAGCTGCTGGCCACGCAGGTGGAGGCGGCCACCGGCGTCTGCTCCGGCCTGGCCGAACTCCGGGACCAGCTGGAGGGCGCGCGGGCCGCGCTCGGGGACGCCGCGCGCGCCGAGGGGCTGTGGGCGGTCTCCACGGGGACACCGGTGCTGCCGAACGCCGCGCCCCCGTTCACCCCCGGGGAGCGCCCCGCCCGGATCGGCGACCTGTACGCGGGGGTCGTCGCCGGTTACGAGGTGTCGGGCTGCCACGTCCACGTCGGCGTCGCCGACCGGGAGGCGGCGGTGGCGGTGCTCGGGCACCTGCGGCCCTGGCTGCCGACGCTGCTGGCGCTGTCGGCCAACTCCCCGTTCGACCGGGGCCGCGACTCCGGCTACGCGAGCTGGCGGATGATGGAGCAGGCCCACTTCCCCGGGTCGGGGGTGCCGCCCTCGTTCGCCTCGGCCGCCGACTACGACCGGGCGGTGGAGCGCCTGGTGGACTGCGGGGTGATCGCCGACGCGGCGATGACGTTCTGGCTGGCCCGGCTGTCGCCGCACCTGCCGACCGTGGAGGTGCGCGCCGCCGACGCGGTGGTCACGGCGGACGAGGCGGTGCTCCAGGCGGCGCTCACCCGGGGCCTGGTGCGGGCCGCGCTGGACGATCTGGCGGCGGGCCGGGAGGGGCCGCGCGTCGACGACCAGGTGTGCGCGGCGGCCGTCTGGACGGCGGCCCGGTACGGGATCGCCGGTCCCGCCGTGGATCCGGTGGCCGAGCGGCGCGTCCCGGCCGGGGCCATGCTCGCCGCGCTGCTGGACCGGGTCCGGCCCGCGCTCGACGCGGCCGGGGACCTGGCGGCCGTCGAACGGCTGCTGGCCCGGGTCTCCGCCGAGGGCTCCGGGGCCGACCGGCAGCGCCGCGCCGCCGCCCTCGGACCGCACGCGGTCGCCGAGTGGCTGGCCCGGCAGGCATGTACCCGCACATACCGGGTACCCCACGCACACCAGCGAATCCAGGAGTGGGAATGACAGCGAGCACGATGGCCCCGATCGACCCGGACGCCCGCCCGCCGCGGCTGCCGGAGGCGCGCGGGGCGTTGTCGGAGGCGGTGCTGGCGGCGCTGGACCGCTCGCCGCTCGGCGACGCGGCCTCCCCGATGCTCACCGCCGCGGTGGGCGCGGGCCGCCGCTCCACTGTCGACCCGTTCGGCGAGGATCTCCAGCTCAGCCTTTACCTGTGCTATGAGATGCACTACCGGGGCTTTGCCGGGGTCGACCCCGGCTGGGAGTGGGACCCGGAGCTGCTGCGGCTGCGCGGCGCGATGGAGCGCCACTTCCTCCAGGCGCTGCGCGCGCGGGTGCCGGGCGGCGACGACGTGGACGCCGCGCTGGCGGAGCTGCTGGTCGAGCCGGTGGACGGCCAGGGGGTCTCCCACCACCTGCGCGACCGGGGCGAGGCGTGGCAGATGCGCGAGTACGTGGCGCACCGCTCGATCTACCACCTCAAGGAGGCCGACCCGCACGCCTGGCTGATCCCCCGGCTACGGGGGCGGGCCAAGGCGGCGCTGGTGGCGGTGGAGTTCGACGAGTACGGCGGCGGGCGCGCCGAGGCGATGCACTCGCGGCTGTTCGCCGACCTGATGGAGGAGCTGGGGCTCGACCCGCACTACGGCCACTACCTGGACGCGGTGCCCGCCCCGATGCTGGCGACCGTCAACATGATGTCGATGTTCGGGCTGCACCGGTCGCTGCGCGGCGCCATGGCCGGGCACTTCGCCGCCGCCGAGATCACCACCGCGCCGAGCGCGCGGCGGATGGCGCAGGCCCTGGAGCGGCTCGGCGCCGGGCCGCGCGCCGTCCGGTTCTTCACCGAGCACATCGAGGCCGACGCCGTGCACGAGCAGGTGCTGCGCCGCGACGTGCTCGGCGACCTGCTGGGCCGGGAGCCGGAGCTGGCCGCCGACGTGGTCCTCGGCATCCAGGCGACGTGCCTGCTGGAGGACCGGCTCGGCGAGCACCTGCTGTCGTGCTGGGACGCGGGCCGCACCTCGCTGCGCCACCCGCTGCCCGGCCGCTGATCGGCCTCGCGGGCCCCGCGGGTGGGTCAGTCCCGGTCCGGGGAACCCTGGTCCTGGGAACGGACCCGCTTGCGGTGGCTGGTGTCGCAGAACGGGTAGCGGCGGCTGCGGCGGCACACGCACAGCGCCACCATGAAACGGTCGGAGACCACGGTCTCCCCGTCGGGCGTCTCGATCTCCACCGGGCCCTCCACCAGCACGGGCCCGCCCTGCTCGATCACGACGCGGCGGCGCTCCCGCCCGCCGCGCTCACCGCCGGGACTCGACGCGGTCGGCACGGATCACCACCAGTTCCTCGGAACGCTGCCCGGGCGCGATCAGCCCCCGGGCCTCCAGTTCGGCCGCCCGGCCGCGCATGACCGGCCCGAACGGCTCGGTCCTGCGCGCCACCACCGACGCCTTCAGCCCCTGCCCGCGCAGCGCCGCCAGCGTCGGCGCGACGCCGCTCAGCGCCGACTGGACCACCAGCAGCATCCCGTCCTCCGCCAGGTGGCGCGGGGCCTGCTCGCAGATCCGGTCCAGCAGCGCGCGGCCGTCGTCCCCGGCCTCCCACGCCCGCGCCGCGCCGTGCCGGGGCGGCGCGGAGCGGCCGGGCACGTAGGGCGGGTTGGACACGATCACGTCGAAGAGCTGCCCGGCGACCGGCCGCAGCAGGTCGCCGCGCACGGCCTTCACGGGCAGGCGCCGCAGCCGCGCGTTCAGCCGGGCGGCCAGCACGGCGCGCGTGGACACGTCCACGGCCGTGACGCTGGCCCCGCCGAGGGCGGCGGCCAGGGCGACCGCGCCCGTTCCGGTACAGATGTCGAGCACGCGCGCACCCGGCCGCATCCCCGAGCGGCGCAGCGTCTCGGTCAGCAGCAGGGTGTCCCCCTGTGGCCGGTAGACCCCCGGCGGTCTCAGCAACAACACGCCTCACGAGTACCCCGACAGTGCCTGACAAACCGGATCTTCCCTCCGGGTTAGGGGCGGCGACCTCGGGCACAAGCAGGGGTATGCCCGAGACCGCGACCACCTCGTACTGGATCGACAGCGCCCCGGCCCCCGCCCCGGCGGCCCCGCCCGTCCTGCCCCGCGAGGCGGAGGTCGTCGTGCTCGGCGGCGGCATCTCCGGGCTGACCACCGCCCACCTGCTGGCGCGGGCGGGCCGCTCGGTCGTCGTGATCGAGGCCGGGCGGATCGCCGAGGGGGTCAGCGGCCACACCACCGCCAAGATCACCTCCCAGCACAACCTCGTCTACGCCGACCTGGTCGACGGGTTCGGCCGGGAACGGGCCCGCGCCTACGGGGAGAGCCAGCAGGCCGCCCTGGAATGGATCGCCGAGCGGGTGGCGGAGCTGGACGTCGACTGCGGCTTCCGCCGCCGCGACAACCACGTCTACGCCGAGGACCGCGCCTACCTGGACCGGCTGCGCCGCGAGGCCGACGCCGCCGCCGCGCTGGGGCTGCCCGCCGAGTTCACCGCCGAGACCGAGCTGCCGTTCCCGGTGGCGGGCGCGGTCCGGTTCCGCGCCCAGGGACAGTTCCACCCCCGGCGCTGGCTGCTGCGGCTCGCCGAAGAGATCACCGAGGCGGGCGGGACCGTGCTGGAGAACGTGCGGGCGCTGCGCCTCGGCCTGCCGGACGAGTCGGTCGTGCACACCACCGCCGGAACGATCAGGGCGCGCGACGTGGTGGTCGCCACCCACTACCCGGTGTTCGACCGGGGCCTGTACTTCGCGCGGCTGGAGCCCAAACGGTCGCTGCTGCTGGCCGGGCCCGCCCCGCAGGACGCCCCGCGGGGCATGTACATCGCCGCCGACACCGGCCACTCGATCCGCACCACGCCCGGCGACGGCGGGGAGGTGCTGCTGCTCGGCGGCGAGGGCTACCACCCCGGTGAGGACGACGACGTCACCGCGCGCTTCCACCGCCTGACCGCGTGGGGGCAGGCCCGGCTGGGAGCCGCCGCCTTCCCCCACCGCTGGGCCACCCAGGACAACTCCACCGCCGACCGGATCCCCTACATCGGCCGCTACCACCCGCTCTCCCGGCACCTGTGGGTCGCCGCCGGCTACGGCCTGTGGGGCATGACCAACGGCACCCTCGCCGGGATGGTCCTCAGCGACCTGATCCTCGGCAAGGACAACCCCTGGGCCGGGCTGTACGACCCGGCGCGGCCCACGGTGCGGCGGTCCGCGCCGGGCGTGGCCCGGCTCGGCGCGAAGACCGGGCGGCACTACCTCGGCGACTACCCCCGCGCGTTCGCCCCCGGCGACCGCATCGCCGGCCTCGAACCGGGCGAGGGCGTCGTCACCCACGTCGGCCGCCGGCCGGTCGCCGCCTACCGGGCCCCGGACGGGGAGGTCACGGCGGTGTCGGCCGTCTGCACTCACCTGGGCTGCCTGGTGGCGTTCAACGACGCCGAGAAGACCTGGGACTGCCCCTGCCACGGCTCCCGCTTCGGCACCGACGGCTCGGTCCGGCACGGCCCGGCGACCAAGCCGCTCCCGCCGGTCGAGCTGGACCCGCCGCCCGCCACGGACCAGCCGCCCGCCACGGACCAGCCGCCCGCCACGGACCAGCCGCCCGCCACGGACCAGCCGCCCGCCACGGACCAGCCGCCCGCCACGGACCAGCCGTCCGCCACGGACTAGCCGCCGTCGCGCATCGCCTCCTCCACCAGCGCGGCGGCCTTGCGCGCGGTGATCAGGACCGGGTCCCAGACCGGGGAGAACGGCGGCGCGTACGCCAGGTCCAGCCCGGTCATCTCCTCGACCGTCATGCCGTTCCACAGCGCGATGGCCAGCCCGTCGATGCGCTTGGCCGCGCCCTCCTCGCCGACGATCTGCGCGCCGAGCAGCCGCCCGGTGCGCCGCTCGAACACCAGCTTGGTGCGCATGGTGGTGGCGCCCGGGTGGTAGCCCGCGCGGGTGGTGGACTCCACCGTCGCCGTCAGCGCGTCGAACCCCGCGCGCTCGGCGTCGCGGGAGTTCAGGCCGGTGTGCGCCACCTCCACCTTGCAGATCTTGGAGATGGCGGTGCCCACGACGCCGGGGAAGGTGGCGTAGCCGCCGCCGATGCCGGTCCCGGCGACGCGGCCCTGCTTGTTGGCGTGGGTGCCCAGCGCGATCGCGACCGGCGCGCCCGACACCAGGTGCCGGGTCTCCACGCAGTCCCCGGCGGCCCAGACGTTCGCGGTGCGGGTGCGCATGCGGCGGTCGGTGACGATGCCGCCGGTCGGGCCGGTCTCGATCCCGGCGGCGCGGGCCAGGTCGCTGCCCGGGCGCACGCCGAGGCCGAGGACGACGAGGTCGGCGGGGATCGTGCGCCGGGCGGTGCGCACGGCCGTCACGCGCCCGCCCCCGGTGTCGAAGCCCTCCACGGGCTCGTCGAGGCGCAGGTGGATGCCGAGCCCGCGCACGGCGTCGGCGACCAGCGCGCCCATGTCGGGGTCCATGGCGCGCATCGGCTGCTCGCCCGCCTCGACGATCGTGACCTCGATGCCCCGCCTGACCAGCGCCTCGGCCATCTCCAGGCCGATGTAGCCGCTGCCGACGACCACGGCGCGCGCGGGACGGTCGCGTTCGACGGCCCGGTGGATCGCGATCCCGTCGTCCAGCGTCTGCACCCCGAAGATCCCCGCGGCGTCCACGCCGGGCAGGTCCGGGCGGACCGGCACCGCCCCGGTGGCGATCATCAGATGGTCGTAGGGCTCCCAGCGCTCGCCGCCGGAGGCCAGGTCGCGGACCCGCACCCGCGCGCCGCCGGTGTCGATCTCGACGGCCTCGTGCCGCAGGTGCAGGACGATGCCGCGTTCGCGGTGCTCGGCGGGCGTGCGGGCGACCAGCGCGTCGGCCCCGGCGACCTCCCCGCCGACGAAGTAGGGGATGCCGCAGGCCGAGTAGGAGGTGTGGCCGCCGCGCTCCACCACGACGATCTCCAGCTCGTCCGGCCCGCGCAGCCGCCGGGCCTGGGACGCCGCGCTCATCCCGGCCGCGTCGCCGCCGATCACCAGCAGCCTCATCGCACTCCCCTCGACGGCCCCGCACCAAGAAAGATCTTCCTGGAACCTACCGCGCCCGGCGGTCAGCGCCCGTACGCGCGGCGCGCGTTGCCCTCGGCGACCAGCCCCGCCAGCCGCCGGGCGTCGTGCTCGGTCCAGGCGTCGTCGGCCACGCCCTCCCGCAGGTAGCGGGCCAGCGCCCGCCGGAACAGCAGCGCTCCCAGATGGTGGAACTCCGCCAGCCCGAACGCGTCGGAGGAGTACAGCACCTTCCCGAACGGCGCCAGCTCCAGCAGCTCGGCGACCAGCGCGGGCGCGCGGTGCCCCAGGTTGTGGGTGGCCAGCCCCACGTCCACGAACACGTGCGGGAACACCTGCGCCAGATAGCCCGCCTGCCGGTGGAACGGGTAGTTGTGCAGCAGCATCATCGGCACGCCCGTCGGCTGCACCGCCCGCAGCAGGTCCGTCAGCAGCAGCGGGTCCCCGCGCCGCAGGTCGGTCTCGCTGTCGCCGTAGCCGACGTGGAACTGCACCGGCAGCCCCAGGTCCACCGCGCACCACACCAGGAACCGGTGCATCACCTCGTCGCACACGCGCGGCGGCGCGCTGCGCCCGGCCATCGCCCGGTCGGCCTCGCGCAGCAGCCGCGCGGCGGCCTGCGCGACCTCGTTGTCGCGGGGCCGCTCCCCCGCCAGCTCCAGGCCCGCCCGGTAGGCGGCGATCGACTTGGCGCCGGCCGCCGTCGCCGCGCGCGCCGCCAGCCGGGCCCGCACCTCCCCCGTGAACGCGCCCACGCTCATCCCCTCGGAGGCGACCTGCTCGGCGACCGTCTCCAGCCGCACCACCTCGTGCGCGGGCGCCCCGGCCAGCTTGCCCAGCTCGGCCGGCTCCAGCATCGACTCGGGCAGGTACCCGGTGTCCACGCACAGTCCCGACAGCCCGGCCGCCGCCAGGAACCTCCGGTTCACCTCGGACGCGCCCAGTTCGGCCCGGCGCGCCAGATAGGCGTCGGGTTCGGCGTGCGGCGACAGGTCCAGCACCGGGGCGCACCAGCGGCGCACCGCCAGCCCCGCCTGGGTGTCGAACATGCTGCCGCCGAGCGGCCCGGCCCCGTCCGCCTCGGTCAGCAGCGCCTCGAACGCCGCCCGGTCCAGGTCGCGCCGCACCACCCCGTGGCAGTGGTGGTCGAACAGCGGTATCGACTCCAGATCCAGCAGCACGACGCGCTCCCTCCGTGAAACGGCCCCCCGGTCTCCCTACGATGCCCGTAAGACCGTCGCCCATCACCCACACCGCCCGGGGAGCGCCAGCGTGGACGAGACGACCGGACCCCGCCCACCGGAGCCCCGCCCGCTGGACCGCGCCGAACGCGCCCGGCTCGGGGAGCGCGCCGCCGTCCTCGCCGAGGAGCTGATGGCCGAGAACGTCGCGGTCGTCGCGCTGACGTTCGTGGACACCACCGGCCTCACCCGGGTCAAGGCGGTGCCGGTGGAGCGCCTGGGGCACGCCGCGACCTGGGGGGTGGGGGCCTCGCCGTGCTTCGACGCGTTCCTGCAGGACGACTCGGCGGTCCCGGCCCGCTTCACCGGCGGCGCGACCGGCGATCTCCGGCTGCACCCGGTGCTGGACCGGCTGGTCCCGCTCACCGCGCTGCCCGGCTGGGCCTGGGCGCCCGCCGACCGGTACGCCCAGGACGGCGCCCCGCACCCGGTGGACGGGCGCCACGCGCTGCGCCGCGAGACCGCCCGGCTGGCCGCGCTGGGCTGGTCGGCGCGGGCGGCGTTCGAGACCGAGTGGGTCGTGCTCGACGCGGAGGGCGAGCCCCGCTTCGGGCACCCCGCCTACGGCATGTCGCGGCTGGTGGAGGCGGCGGACTACCTGCGGGACGTGGTCCAGGCCCTCGCCGCCTCCGGGGTCGCGGTCGAGCAGATCCACCCCGAGTACTCGCCGTCGCAGTTCGAGCTGTCGGTCGCCGCCGAGGACCCGGTCGGCGCGGCCGACACCGCCGTGCTGGTCCGCGACACGATCCGCGCGGTGACCCGCCGCGCCGGGCTGACCGCGACGTTCGCGCCGAAGGTGCGGGCCGAGGGGGTCGGCAACGGCGGGCACGTCCACCTGAGCCTGTGGGGCGGGGGCGCGCCCGCCGCGCCGGAGGGGAACGCGATGGCGGGCGGCGCCGGGCCGTTCGGGATGGCCCCCGCCGGGGAGGCGTTCGCGGCCGGGATCCTGGCGCACCTGCCCGCGCTGCTGGCGCTGGGCGCCCCGTCGGCCGCCAGCTACCTGCGGCTGCTGCCGTCCCACTGGGCGGGCGCGTACGCCTGCTGGGGGCTGGAGAACCGGGAGGCCGCGCTGCGGTTCGTCACCGGCGCGGCCGGCTCCCGCCACCACGCCGCCAATCTGGAGATCAAGTGCTTCGACGCCACCGCCAACCCCTACCTGGCGCTGGCCGGGCTGCTGGCGGCGGGCCGCGCCGGGCTCGCCGCCGGCGGCGCGCTGCCCGAGCCGGTGGACGTCGATCCGGCGACGCTGCCGGGCGCCCGGCGCCTGCCGGCCACCCTCGCCGAGGCCACCGACGCGTTCGCGGGCGATCCGGCGCTGACCGGGGCGTTCGGCGAGGCGATCACCGACACGGTCGTGGCGGTGCGGCGGGGCGAGAGCGCGCTGTTCGCGGGGGCGTCCCCGGAGGAGATCGTCCGGGCCACCGTCACCCGCTACTGAGCCGGTCCGGACAGGCGTTATAACTGGAACCGAGTTCACCGACCACCGGCGACGGGATCACGAGGTCATGCGCATCACCGGCTACCAGAGCCACGGAGTGGCCGCCTCCGTCGCCCTCGTCAACGCCGTGACCTGCGACGAGGGGGACGACAGCCCCGAGGCTCTGCGGGCGGTCCTGCGCGACAACGGCTTCTTCTGGCAGGACTTCGAGGACGCCCACGCCGACGCGTTCCGGTCCTGGGCCTGGTCACTGCGGCGGTTCTTCGAGGCGGGCGAGCTCACCCAGGCGGTCGCGGTGCTCAACGAGCTGATGCTGGAGACGCCGATGCACCCGCACCTGTCGGAGCACGGCGGCCTGGGGCTGCACATGCACTACGCGCCGCCGTCGGCGCGGCTGCCGCTGCGGTTCCGCGCCACCACGCTCATGCACATCTCGACGATGGTGTGCGAGCACGGCCTGGCCCGCAGCGGCGTGTGCGCCGCGCCCGACTGCGACCGCGTCTACGCCGACACCTCGCGGGCGGGGCGGCGGCGGTTCTGCTCGGAGACCTGCGCCAACCGCACCAACGTCGCCGCGTTCCGCGCCCGCAGGCGCGCCCGCCGGGACGGGTGAGAACGCGGCGACGCCGGCCGGCCGGTGACCGGGTGGTCAGGCGGCGTTGTCGTGACCGTGGCCGTGGTCGTGCGCCGACCGGGCCCCGGGCAGCTCGGGGCCGCGCGGCGGGATGGCGTCGGCCCGGGCCGGGTCGATCCGGTCGAGCGCGCCGGTCCCGGCGGCGAACGCCAGGTCCACCATCGACAGGTGGGCGGTGCGGACCTGGAAGCGCTGCCGCTCGGGCGGCAGGTCGCTCAGCTCCACCAGCAGCGAGGCGCTGCCGCGCAGGCCGTAGGCGTTGCGGGCGATGCCCTGGTAGGAGCCGCCGGGGTACTGGGACACGACCGCGCCCGCCCGGGTGAACGCCTGGTTCATCCGCACCGCGACCTGCTTGGAGCGCCGGACCGCGTCGGCGGGGACGCCGGCGGCGGTCGGCCACTGGATGGAGGTGGTGATCTCCCGGCCGTCGGGCGGCGGGAAGGCGTAGCGGCCCTGCATGTGGTAGTCCACCACGATCGACGGCCGGAACGCCGCGTAGGTGCGCTGGATGGCGGCGGCCTCGGGGACCGGGTTGTCCTCGGGCCGCACCGCCGGGTCGTGGTAGCGGTTGATGTCGTAGCCCTTGCCCGGCTCGCCGTACTCCGGCTTGGCGTCGGGGTCGTAGTTGTAGCGCCAGTTGCGCTCGTGGCCGTCGGGGTTGGCGCGGACCAGGACCCCGAGGGTGATCTTGGAGCGGAGGTGGCGGGCGGCGCGGCCGTTGCCCAGGCCGAGGTCGCGGACCGCGGAGATCGCCGACTCGGTGGCCAGCGGCTCGTCGCCGTGCTGCTGGGTGACGTACAGCAGCCGCCTCGGGCCGTTGCCGAGGGTGACGAACCACAGGGGCCGGCCCTCGTTGCTGGTGCCGACGCTGCGGACCTTGACGCGGCCGTGCGAGGCGCGGGCGATGCGGCGCAGCGCGGCGGCCAGCTCGGCGTTGGTGTGCAGGCGCACGCCCTTGCCCGCCTGCGGGGCGGCGGCCGGGTGGGGCCGCGGGGCGGGCTCCGCGTGGGCGGGAACGGCCGGGAGCGCCGCGGCGAGGGTGAGCGCGGCCATCCCGGCGGCCGGGACCAGACGGGTTCTCATCAGGAGCCTCCAGCGGATCGGCGGGCCATCCCCGACATGACCCTGGTGATCATCTGGTCGGACCGTATCCGATCATGCGCGTGGCGTCGAGATCGGCCCACGATCTCCGCCCGCTTGGTGTGAGCCCGCTTACCTTTACGAACTCCTGGGGTTTTGGGGCATACCCAAGGGGGTCCGATGCATTGGACAAGGGGTGCGCCCGCCCGAGGCCCGGCGCGCCCACCCCCTTCCACCGCACGTCTTCGAACCCTTTTCCGGAGCCATGTCGTTCGTGCTGCCGCATGCCGTCCGTACCGCCCGTCCCGACCGGCCGATCCGCGTCACGGCCGAAGTCCAGTCCACCGCCTTCCGGATCACCCGGCTCACCTTCACCGCCACCGCCGCCTACCTGCTGGCGCTGGCGGTGCTGCCCGCCGGGATCCCCGCGCCGCTGCTGGCGCCGCTGACCGCGCTGCTGGTCGTCCAGTACTCCGTCTACCAGACGATCAAGGCGAGCGTGTCGCGCGTGGTCGCCGTCGCCTCCGGGGTGCTGGTGGCGGTGCTGTCGGCCGGGACCGTCGGGTTCTCCTGGTGGAGCCTGGGGCTGACCATCCTGGCCGCGCTCGCCGTGGGGCACGTGCTCCGGCTGGGCGAACACGTGCTGGAGGTCCCGATCAGCGCGATGCTGATCTTCGCGCTGGGCGCGGCGAGTGACGCGGCCGCCGCCGACCGCGTGCTGGAGACCCTGATCGGGGCCGGCGCCGGGCTCGCCGTCACGCTGCTGGTGCCCTCGGTGCGGGTGCGCCCCGCGCAGGAGGCCGTCGAGGGCGTCGGCGCGAAGCTGGCCTCGGTGCTGACCGGCCTGTCGGCCGACATCCGGCACGGCCTGACCGCCGAGGCCGCCGACCGGCGCCTGCACGGCACCGAGGACCTGGCCCACCGCATCGACGGCCTGCACGTGGAGCTCGGCGAGACCGAGGACAGCCTGCGCCTCAACCCGCGCGCGATCAGGATGACCCACGCCGGGATCGCGCTGCGCGACGGCCTGGAGACCATGGAGCACTTCACGCTGTCGCTGCGCGGGCTGCTGCGGGCGCTGGCCGACTACACCCGGCTGGGCGGCGACGCCTCACGCCTGGGCTCCGACGACGCGGTCCGCGGCCCGCTGGCCGACATGATCGGCGCGATCGGCGCGGCCGTGGACACCTACGGCCGGCTCGTCTGCTCCGACCTGGCCCCCGACGCCCGGCCCGACGATCTGGAACGGTCCCTGGACCGCTACCTGCGGGAGGCCCGCGAGCACCGCGCCCGGCTCGGCGCGGCGGTGCGCACCCGGCCCGGCACCACCGGCCCGTGGCCGCTGTACGGCGAGATCATCATGCATCTGGACCGGCTGGTCGAGCAGCTGCGCGTCGAGCGCCGCGCGATGGCGCGGGAGGACTGGCGCCGCCGCCGCGCCGCCGACCGGCACCTGCCCGAGCGGCCCGCCCGGCTGGTGGGGACGGCGGGCGCGCGGCTGCGGTCGGCCGCCGAGCGCCACGCCCGCGAGGTCGATCTCGGAGAGATGCCCTACCGGCCGCAGCTGCGGCGGCGCCGGTAGGGCCTCCCGAGGGGCTCGCGCCGGGCGGTCAGCTCCGGCCGAAGGTCGTCTCCAGGACGTCGATGCCCCGGGCGTGGTCGGCGACGTAGACGTACTTGCCGTGGTAGTACGCCGCCCACGCCCGCGAGTCGTCCGGCCGGAAGTAGGCGATCTGCTTGGGGTTCGTGGGGTCGCGCACGTCCAGGAACCGGGTGCCCTGCGAGTAGAACGACTGGGCGAGCACGCCGTTCCTGATGTCGAAGTAGTGCGCCGAGCAGTCGTCGGTGTCGGGGCGGCTGCCCTCCTGCCCGGCGACGCCCCAGGTGCCGAGCGTCCGCAGCCGGAACTTGTTGTCCGGCGTCGAACGCCAGCCCTGCCCGCCGTAGGAGCCCTTCAGCGACGCGAACACCAGCAGGCCGTCGTTGGCGCAGCCCTCGTTGAAGGTCTCCTCGGTGACGATCAGGACCTGGCCCACGCCCCACTTGCGCGGGTCGGGGCCCTGGTTCCAGGTGCGGCCGACGGCCCGGAAGCTGTTGTGCATGAACGAGGAGTTGGTGGTCGCCTCGTCGATGCCGCCGCCCGCGTACGGGACCGGGTCCCACGCGGTGGCCTTCCGGAAGCGCTTCTTCACCGGGTCCCAGCGGCGGCCCTCGGTGTGGTAGCCGCGCACGCCGCCGCGGCCCGACGCCCACGCGATCCCGGCGGCGTCCACCTGGATGTCGTGGGTGTAGTCGGTCGTGCCGTCGTTGCGGCCGGTGTCGATCGGGTTCTGGAACACCTTCGGCCGGCGCGGGTCGCGCACGTCGGTGACCCACACGGGGCGGCCGGCCCAGTCGGCGGGCATCCAGCTGGCCTTGGCGGGGCCGCCGGTCCACAGGTACCGGCAGTCGTTGACGCAGGAGGTGGTGTGCCCGGCCGGGACCTTCACGTAGGTGAGCTGCTTCAGGCTCTCGGGCTTGGACACGTCGATGACGTAGATGCCCGACTCGCCGGTGTCGGTGTTCCCGCCGAACGCGCGCGGGTCCCGCGACAGGTAGATGATCTTGCGCTTGTGGTCGGCTTCGGTGTCCTCGCCCTGCCAGAACCCCGGCAGGTCGAACGTGCCGACCAGCGGCGGGCTCTTGGGGTCGGCGGTCAGGTCGTAGGCCTTGAGCCCGAACCGGCCGCTGACGTACATGATCGTCCGCTTGTTCTTGCCCTTGCCGTAGTCCATGAAGACCAGCGAGGTGGACTCCTTGGCGTCGGGCACGTTGCCGACGGGCTTCACGCCCTTGATCGCGTTGGAGACCCGCTGGGAGGTCTTGCCGACGTCGCGGGGCCCGTGCCCGGCGTGCGCGCCGAGATCGCGCCCCTCCCCCTGGGCCGAGGCCACACGGGTCTGCTGGTTGCCGGGGTCGGGCGGGCACGCCCAGGCCGTCCCGGCCGTCAGCGCGGCGGCCGCCGCGACCGAGGCCGTGCCGAACAGGACACGTCGGGTGGGTCTGCCGGGGGACATCGCGCCTCCGATCACGCGGGGATGGCGAGTCGAGTGTGACCGTAAAGATCATCAAGCTCAAGGGGCGAGGAGTGACGAAGAAGTCGCCGCCGGAATGTGAGCAGATGCCCACCGGCCCAGGTGGCGGCGGTCCGCCCCTTCTCGGCGGTGCGCCGGTGCCGTACGCTCACCGGCGTCCGGCACCGGTCAGATCGAAGGAGCGCCCCGCGTGAAGAGCGTCGCCCGCACCGCCGCCCTGGTCGCGGGGGCGGTCGTGGTCCTGGTGTCCCCGGTGGTGGCGTTCCGGGCATGGAGCGGGCCCGCCGACCCGCGCCCGTCGGTGGGGGCCGCGCCCGCCGCGACGCTGCTGCCGGGCGACGTGCGCGACGCCACCGGGCGGATGGTCGCGGGCGCGGTGTGGACGGGCCTGGTCGAGCACGACCCGGCGACCGGCCGCGCGGTCGAGGCCGCCGCCCAGTCGATCACCAGCCCGGACCGGCGGGTGTGGACGGTGCGGCTGCGCCCCGGCGGGCGCTTCCACGACGGCTCGCCCGTCACGGCCCGGTCGTTCACCGACGCCTGGACGGCGGTGCTGCGCGAGCGCTGGGCCGGGGCGCGGCTGCTCACCGAGGTCGCGCGGGTCAAGGGCGCGCGGGAGGGCGCGGACGGCGTCGCCGGGCTCAGGGTGACCGGGGACCTGTCGTTCGAGGTGACGCTCGACCGGCCGCTCAACGGCTTCCCGTCGCTGCTGGGCGACCCGGCGTTCCTGCCGATGCCCGAGCCGGTACTGAGGTCGCGCGACTGGGCCGCCTACGCCCGGCGGCCGGTCGGCAACGGGCCCGTGCGGGTCGTCTCCAACGACGGCCGGGCGCTCGTCCTGCGGCGCGACGGCGCGCGCGACGTCGTGGTCAGGGCCGTGCCGGACGCGGGCCGCCAGTACGCGGCGGTCGAGGCGGGCGACCTGGACGTCGCCACGGCCGTCCCGCCGAACCGGCACGCGTCGATGGACAAGGACTTCCCCGGGCGGCACCTGGTGGTGCCGGGCCGGGCGATGACGTACCTGGCGTTCCCCGGGTGGGAGAAGCGGCTGTCCTCGCCCGCCGTCCGGCAGGCGATCTCGATGGCGATCGACCGGCGCGCCGTGTCCGAGGGGCCGCTCGGCCACCAGACCACCCCGGCCAACTCGCTGGTCGCCCCCGGCATCCTGCCCGGCCGCCGCGAGGGCCAGTGCCGCCTGTGCGTGCACGACCCGAAGGCCGCGTCGGCGGCGCTCGCCGACGCGGGCGGGCTGGGCGGGCCGGTGACGTTCTGGTACGAGGCGGGGGCGGGCGACGACGCGTGGGTGAAGGCCCTCGCCGACCAGCTCCGCGCGAACCTGAGGCTCGACACCCGCCTGAAGCCCGTGCCGACCGCCGACCTGCGCAGAGCTCTGGACAAGCGCGAGGTGGACGGCCCGTACGTGGTGCGTTCGGCCGCCGCCTACCCCGCCCCGATCGCCGCGCTCAGCCCGCTCACCGCCGCCGGGACCGGCTACCGCGACGAGTACGCCCTCGACCAGATCGGCCGGGCCGAGAGCGCCGCCACCCCCGACGACGCGGTGATCCCGGCCCGCCTCGCCGAGAGCGCGCTGCTGCGGGACATGCCGCTGCTGCCGCTGTGGGCCCCGCACGACCACTTCGTGTGGTCCGAACGCGCCCGGGGCGTCACCGCCGACGCGTTCACGGGCCTGCGCCTGGACCGCCTGACCGCGACGGGGTGAGGGCGGGCGTCGCCGCCCGCGCCAGCAGGAGCGCGGGCAGCGCGCCCGCGATCGCCGGCACGGCGGCCGTGACGAACATCGCGTCCACTCCGGACATCCCGTAGGGGACGCCGAGCACCGCGATCCCGACGGCGATGCCGACCTGCTTGCCGGTGTTGGTCACCCCGGACGCCACGCCCGCCGCGCGGGCGGGCACGGCGGCCAGGGCGACCTGGCTCGCCGCCAGGTTCCCGATCCCCATGCCGAGTCCGCCGAGCACGAAGCCGGGCACCATCGCGCCCCACGCGTGCGTCCGGCAGGTGGCCGCCAGCAGCAGGCAGGAGGCGGCCAGCAGCAGCGGCCCGGCGGCGACCAGCGCGGCGGGCGGCAACCGGTGCGCGACGCGGGCCAGCAGCAGGGGCGCGGCCAGGCCGGGCAGGCCGTAGGCCAGGAACCACGCGCCCGCCTCCGCCGGGCGGGCTCCCATCGGGCCCTGGACGTGGAGCGAGAAGTAGGCCAGCGATCCCGCGCCGGTGACGTGGAGGGCGCAGGCGGCGACGGCGTTGGCGCGGAACAGCCGCCCGCCGAGCGGCGCGAGCACGGCGGTGCGCCGCCGGGCGAGCGCGGCGAACGCCAGGGCGGCGACGGCGAGCCCGCCCACCGCCTCCGGTCCGCCCCACCCGGCGCGCGGCCCCTCGATCAGCGCCCACAGCAGCCCGCCCATCCCGGCGGCCAGCAGGCCGGTGCCGCCGGGGTCCAGCGGGCGCGGGTCCGGGTCGCGCGACTCGCGCACCGCGCGGGCCGCGACGGCGAGCGCGGCCAGCCCGACCGGGACGTTCAGCAGGAACAGCGCCCGCCAGCCGAACGCCTCGGTGAGCGCGCCGCCGACCAGCGGCCCGGTCACGCCCGCCGCCCCGGCCGCCGCCGCGAGGACGGCCAGGGCGCGGTCGCGTTCGGGGCCGGGCGGGTGGAGCGCGGCCAGCAGCGGCGACGCGGTCCCGTAGAGCAGGGCCGCGCCCGCGCCCTGGACCGCGCGCAGCGCGTCCAGCACCGGCGCGGAGGGCGCCAGGGCGCAGGCCAGCGAGGCGGCGGTGAAGACCGCCAGACCGGCCAGCAGGAAACGGCGGCGGCCGAGCCGGTCGGCCAGCGCCCCGGCGGGCAGCAGCAGGACCGCCAGCGTCAGGGCGTAGGCGTCCACGGCCCACTGGGCCTCCGCCAGCCCGGCGTCCAGGTCGCGGCGCAGGGCGGGCAGGGCGACGTTCACGCCGATCAGGTCGAGGACGAGCAGGTAGCCGGTGACGGTGACGACCGCCAGGGTCCACCGGGGGGACATGGGACCTCACTTGGTATACAGGGTATATATACGGCGTATATTAAGCGGTAGGCTGGACGGGTGACCACCCCCGCCCCGCGCGGCCGGGGCACCCGTGGCCTGACCCGCGACGAGGTGCTCGACGCCGCCCTCGACCTCGCCGAGGAGCGCGGCCTGTCCGCCGTCGGCGTCCGCGCCGTCGCCTCCCGCCTCGGCGTGACCCCGATGGCGCTCTACCGCTACGTCGGCGACAAGGACGGGCTGCTGGACGGCCTGGTCGAGCGGCTGATGCGCGAGATGCCCGAGGACGACCCGGACCTGCCCTGGCAGGACCGGATGCGCGCGTTCGCCGCGGGCGTCCGGCAGGTCGCGCGCCGCCACCCCGCGCTGTTCCCGCTGCTGTTCACCCGCCCGACCGTCGGCCCCGAGGCGCGCCGCCCCCGCGACGCGGTGCAGGACATGCTGCGCGCGGCGGGCGTCCCCGAGGAGGTCGTCCCGCCGCTGCAACGGCTGCTGGACACCGTCGGCATGGGCCTGGCCGCCTCCGAGGCGGGCGGGCGCTTCACCGCCGCCCCCGAGGAGATCGACCGGGTCCACGCCCTGGCCGAGGAGATCTTCCTCGACGCGATCGAGCGCTACGCCGCCCGCTGACCGCTCCCCCGTCACAACCCCGGACCGTCATCCGGCTTGCCAAAAATATGTAGACCGGTCTACTTTCACCCCATGCGCATCCATCACCTCAACTGCGGATCACTGACGACGATCGAACGGGTGGAGGGCGGCGACGCCCGGCACGTCGTGTGCCACTGCCTGCTGATCGAGACCGACGCCGGGCTGGTGCTGGTCGACTCCGGCCTCGGCACCCACGACATCGCCCGCCCCGGCGAGCGCCTCGGCGCCGACTGGGTCACCTACGCCGGTCCCGTGCTGGACCCCGCCGAGACCGCGCTGCGGCAGGTCCGGCGGCTCGGCCACTCCCCCGCCGACGTGCGGCACATCGTCCTCACCCACGCCCACAACGACCACATGGGCGGCCTGTCGGACTTCCCGGAGGCGACCGTCCACCTGCACGAGGCCGAGCACGCGACGCTCGACCCGGACAACGCGCAGCTCGCCCACGGGCCTCGCTGGAGCACCTACGGCGACGGCGGCGACGAGTGGTTCGGGTTCGCGGGCGCACGGCCCCTGCCGGGGCCGCCGCCGGAGATCGTGGTGTTCCCGCTCGGCGGCCACACGCCCGGCCACGCCGGGGTCGCCGTGGACGCTGGGGACCGCTGGCTGCTGCACGCGGGCGACACGTACTTCTACCACGGCGAGATCGACCGGCCCGAGCCGGTGACGCACCCGCTGATGCAGCTCGTCCAGGAGGGCGGCGAGACCGACCGCGCCCTGCGCCTGGACAACGTCGCGCGCCTCCGCGAACTGGCGCGCACGCGCGGCGGCGAGGTCGAGGTGTTCAGCGCCCACGACCCGTGGGAGTTCGGCCGCCTGAGCGCGGTCTCCTGAGCCCGGTCCCCTGGGCTCAGTCTCCTGAGCCGAGGCGGTAGGCGAGGGCCGTGTGGCGGCGGCCCTGGCCCGTCGTGCGGACGGCGGCGGCCAGCGCGCGGCGGGAGCCGACCAGGACGACCAGCTTCTTGGCGCGGGTGATGCCGGTGTAGAGCAGGTTGCGCTGCAACATCATCCAGGAGCTGGTCGTCAGCGGCAGCACCACCGCCGGGTACTCGCTGCCCTGCGAGCGGTGGATCGTGATGGCGTAGGCGTGGGCGAGCTCGTCCAGCTCGTCGAAGGCGTAGTCGATGTCCTCGTCCTCGTCGGTGCGGACCGTGAGGGTGTGCTCCTCCAGGGAGACGGCGGTGACGACGCCGACGGTGCCGTTGAACACCCCGGCCTCGCCCTTGTCGTAGTTGTTGCGGAGCTGGGTGACCTTGTCGCCGACCCGGAAGACGCGCCCGCCGTAGCGGCGTTCGGGCTTCCTCTCGTCGTGCGGGGTCAGCGCGTCCTGGAGCATCTGGTTCAGTGTGCCCGCCCCGGCCGCGCCCCGGTGCATCGGCGTGAGGACCTGCACGTCGCGGCGCGCGTCCAGGCCGAACTTGCGGGGGATGCGGTGGGCGACGACGTCCACGGTGAGGGTGGCGGTCTCCTCGGGGTCGTCGCAGGGGAACAGGAAGAAGTCGGGGTAGCCGTGGGTGTGCGGGTGCTCGCCGCTGTTGACGCGGTGGGCGTTGACGACGATCCCGGACCGCTGGGCCTGCCGGAAGATCCTCGTGAGCCGGACGCGCGGGATGACCTCGGCGTTCAGCAGGTCGGCCAGCACCTCGCCCGCGCCGACCGACGGCAGCTGGTCCACGTCGCCGACCAGCAGCAGGTGCGCGCCGCGAGGGACGGCCTTGACCAGCTTGTTGGCCAGGATCAGGTCGACCATGGAGCTCTCGTCCACCACGACCAGGTCGGCGTCCAGCGGCTCGTCCTGGTCGTAGCGGGCGTCGCCGCCGGGCTGGAGCTGGAGCAGGCGGTGCACGGTGGACGCCTCGTGGCCGGTCAGCTCGGCCAGCCGCTTGGCGGCGCGGCCGGTCGGCGCCACCAGCACGATCCTGGCGTTCTTCGCGGCGGCCAGCTCCACGATGGACCGGACGGTGAAGCTCTTGCCGCAGCCGGGGCCGCCGGTCAGGACCGCGACCCGGGAGGTGAGCGCGAGCCGCACGGCCTGCTCCTGCTCGGGGGCCAGCTCCACGCCGGTGCGCTGCCGCAGCCAGCCGAGCGCCCGGTCCCAGTCGACGTCGGCGAACGCCTTGAGCCGGTCGTGCCCGGCCTCCAGCAGCTCGCGCAGGCCGCGCGCCAGGGAGCGTTCGGCGCGGTGGAACGGCACCAGGTACACCGCCGGGATGTCGGCGGCGTCCTCGCCCGCGCCGGGGATGCGCTCGCGGACCACGCCCTCCTCGGCGACCAGCTCGTCCAGGGCGGGGCCGATCAGCTCGCGCGGCACGCCGAGGATCTTCTCGGCCGCCGTGACCAGGTTCGGCTCGGGCATGAAGCAGTGGCCGTTGTCGGCGCCCTCCGACAGGGTGTACTGGAGCCCGGCCTTGATCCGCTCGGGGCTGTCGTGCGGGATGCCGACCGCCTGGGCGATGGTGTCGGCGGTCTTGAAGCCGATGCCCCACACGTCGGAGGCCAGTTTGTACGGCTCGCGCCGGACGGTGCCGATCGAGGCGTCGCCGTACTGCTTGTAGATCCGCACCGCCAGGGAGGTGGAGACCCCGACGCCCTGCAGGAAGACCATCACCTCCTTGATGGCCTTCTGCTCCTCCCAGGCGTCGGCGATGCGCTTGACGCGCTTGCGGCCGAGGCCGCGCACCTCGTTGAGGCGCTCGGGCTCCTCCTCGATGACCTGCAGGATGTCGGTGCCGAAGTGCTCGACCATCCGGTCGGCCATCACCGGCCCGATCCCCTTGATCATCCCGGAGCCCAGGTAGCGCCGCAGGCCCTGCACGGTCGCGGGCAGCACGGTGCTGTAGGAGTCCACCTCGAACTGCTTGCCGTAGCGGGGGTGCGACCGCCACCGGCCGGTCAGCCGCAGGCTCTCCCCCACCTGCGCGCCCAGCAGCGCGCCCACCACCGTCAGCAGGTCGCCGGTCGGGCCGGTGCGGTCGGTGGCCACGCGCGCGACGGTGTAGCCGGTGTCCTCGTTGGCGTAGGTGATCCTCTCCAGGACCGCCTCCAGCACCACCGGCCGGGGAGGGTCAGGCGCCGCGCTCGTCACATGCCCAGGATGCCCGACCCCACCGACACTCCGGTAACCGCGCCCGGACGGGCCGCTGGCCGCATCCGGCAGATGATCTAGAACTCGCGGTGATCGCGGCGTACGTTCCGGGAGGCCCATCCGTACCGCGAGTACCGAGAGGTGTCGCTGGTGTTCCGCTCCCGATTCCTGACACTGGCCACGGGCTTCGCCACCGCCGCCACGCTGGTCGCCGCGCCCCCGGCGGCCGCGGCCCCCGCCGCCGACAACGCCCCCATCGCCGGGTTCACGCCGCGCAGCGCCACGCTGCAACGGCAGCTGGAGAAGGCGTTCGGCGCCGTCCCGACCGCGACCAGGGCGCGTGCCCTGGACCGGGAACTGGCCTCCGAACCCGGCCTGGCCGCCACCACGGGCGACCGGCGGCGCGTCGACCGCATCGTGCGCGAGCTGCGCTCCTACGGCCTCAGGCCCGAGGTGAAGACCTACCACACGTACCTGTCGCAGCCGAGGCGCATCAAGGTCGAGATGACCGCGCCCCGGCGGGTGAACCTGCCGGTCAAGGAACGGCGGCGCCCCTGGCAGAAGGACTTCCAGCACGTCATCCCCGGCCACAGCGGCATGTCGCCCGACGGCCGCGTCGAGGGCGAGGTCGTCTACGCCAACTACGGGCGGCCCGAGGACTTCGCGCTGCTGGAGAAGAACGGGATCTCCGTCAAGGGCAAGATCGTGCTGGCCCGGTACGGCGCGGTGCTCCGCGGCGTCAAGCCGCGCGAGGCCGCCCGGCGCGGCGCCAAGGCCGTGCTGATCTACTCCGACCCCGCCGACGACGGGTTCACCCACGGCAAGGTCTACCCGCAGGGGCCGTGGCGCGCCGCCGACGGCATCCAGCGCGGCAGCGTCGCGCAGATCATGTACGCGGCCGGCGACCCGCTCACGCCCGGCTGGCCCGCCACCCGGAACGCCCGGCGGATCAGACCCGAGCAGTCGGTGATGCTCCGGGGCCTGGTGCCCACCGCGCCGATCTCCTACGGGGCCGCCGAGCCGCTGCTGCGCTCCCTCGGCGGCGCGCGGGTGCCCAGGGAGTGGCAGGGCGGGCTCAGGTTCCCGTACCGGTTCGGACCCGGCGGCACGCGCGTCCACCTGGACCTGAGGAACGACTACCGGGTCCGTCCCATCTGGAACGTCATCGTCCGCGTCCCCGGCGCCGAACGCCCCGACCAGGAGGTCATCCTCGGCGCCCACCACGACTCCTGGGCCTACGGCAGCGTCGACAACCTGTCGGGCACCGGCAACATCCTGCAGATCGGCCGGGGCCTCGGCGCGCTGCTGAGGAAGGGCTGGAGGCCCCGGCGGTCGATCGTGCTGGCCACCTGGGACGGCGAGGAGTACGGCATCTACGGCTCCAGCGAGTACGCCGAGGACCGCGACCGGCTGCTCCGCAACGCCGTCGCCTACATCAACATGGACGGCGCGGGCGGCTCGGACTTCGGCGCGCAGGCCACCCCCGCCCTCGACCGGTTCGTCACCGACGTGACCAGGGAGGTCCGCTGGCCCGGCACCACCGGAACGGCCTACGACGACTGGAAGCGCAAGAACGGAGGGACGACCCCGATCGACCGCATCGGCGGCGGCTCGGACTTCCAGGCGTTCTTCCAGCGGTACGGCGTCCCGGCGATGGACCTGGGCTCCTCCAGCCCCGGCACCGCGGGCAGTTACCACTGCGCCTGCGACGACCACTACTGGACCTCGCGCTTCGGCGACCCGACGTTCGAGTACCACGCGGCCATGTCGCGGCTGGTCGGCATCGCGGCGCTGCGGCTGGCCAACGCCGACGTCGCGCCGCTGCGCTACCAGTCGTACGCGGCCGAGACCGTGACGTACCTGAACGACTTCACCGCCGCGCAGAAGAAGAAGTACGGCCGGGTCGTGGTGGACGTGTCGCGCGACGTGCGGCAGGCGCGGGCGTGGCAGCGGGCCGCCGAGGCGTTGCAGGCCCGTGCCGACGCCGCGCTGAAGGCCGGGGACACCGCCGCGTTCCGCCGCCTCAACGACAAGATCATGCAGACGGAGCGGGACCTGCTGACCGCCGCCGGGCTGCCCCGGAGGCCCTGGTACCGGCACCAGATGTACGCGCCCGGCATCGACACCGGGTACGCCACCCAGCGGCTGCCCGCCCTGAACGACGCGCTGTTCCAGTTCGGCGATCCGGCGCTGGCCCGCAGGTACGAGGCCGAGCTCTACCGCAGCCTCCGGGCCGCGACCCGCACCCTCACCCCCTGACCGGGTGACCGGGCGTCATCCTCGCCGCGCGGCCCCGGCCATCGCGGCGAGGGTGGCGCGCGCGTCGTGCCGGGGCGTCCAGCCCAGCTCGCGGCGCGCCTTCCCGGTGTCCATGACCATGGAGTGCTTGGCGCCGTGGATCCACTCGGCCTGCGCGGGCAGGTACGGCAGCAGGTCGACCGCCCCGGCGGCGAGCCCCACCAGCCGCCCCGACACCGGCAGCGCGTACGCGCCGATCGCCCGCGCCACGTCGGAGATGGTGATCTCGCCGTCCCCGGCCAGGTTGTAGGCGCCGGGCGGGCCGTCGCCGTTGACGGCGGCGGTCACGGCGCCCGCCACGTCGTCGTGGTGGACGAGCTGGAAGGCGCGGCCGGGGTCGGGCAGCACCGGCCGCAGCCCCGGCACCAGCCCCAGCGTCCTGCGGACCGGCTCGGGCACGTACTTCGCGACCTGCTCCCACGGCAGGCTGCGCAACATCACCGTCGCCTCGGGGCCGGCCACGACGCACGGCCGCAGCACGTACACCTCCAGGCCGGAGCCGCCGGTGACCTCGGCGAGGATCCGTTCGCAGGCGGCCTTCTGCCGCGAGTAGTAGTGCTCGTCCGAGCCGCGCGGCGGAACGTCCTCGGTGATCGGGACGGGCGTGTCGGGGTGGTACCCGTAGGCGGCGACCGACGAGGTGTAGACGAGGCGGCGGGGCCGACGCGCGGCGACGGCCGCCTCGAACACGTTCCGCGTCCCGGCCAGGTTGACCCGCTCGCTCTCGCTCCGCGACCCCATGATGACGTAGGCGAGGTGGACCACGACGTCGGCGTCCGCGACCAGCGCGTCCACCGCGGCCCGGTCCAGGATGTCGCCCCGCCGGTAGGCGGTCTTCCTCCAGCCGTGCGAGGCGGGGTCGAACGGGCGGCGCGCCATGCCGAGCACCCGCTCCACGCGGTCGTCGTCCTCCAGGGCGGCCACCGCCGCCATGCCGATCTCTCCGGTGGGTCCGGTCACCGCGACCGTCAGGCCCATGGCGGTCTCCCGAGCTGTCAGGGGGCTGGACGATCCGGGGTGGTACCCGCCGAGACCTCCAGCACACCCGTCTCGGTGACCAGCGCGGTGACCAGGCGCGCCGGGGTGACGTCGAACGCCGGGTTGAACGCCCGCGCCCCCGGCGGCGCGACCGGCGCCCCGCCCCAGGCCAGGACCTCGTCGGCGGCGCGCTCCTCGATCGGGATCGCCGCGCCGTCGGGGGTGGCCAGGTCCACGGTGCTCCACGGCGCGGCCACCACGAACGGGATCCCGGCCGCCGCGCAGGCCAGCGCGACGCCGACCGACCCGACCTTGTTGGCGGTGTCGCCGTTGGCGGCGACCCGGTCCGCCCCGATGACCGCCACGTCCACCAGCCCGCGCAGCACCGTGCCCGCCGCCGCCCCGTCGGCCTGGACCAGGTAGGGGATGCCCGCCTGCTCCAGCTCCCAGGCGGTGAGCCGCGAGCCCTGCAACAGCGGGCGGGTCTCGTCGGCGTAGACGACCTCCAGCCGGTCGCGGGCGTGCAGCTCGCGGACGATCCCGAGCGCGGTCCCCCATCCGGCGGTCGCCAGCGCCCCGGTGTTGCAGTGGGTGAGCACGCGCAACGGCCGGTCGCCCACCCGGTCCAGCAGCCAGTCCGCGCCGTGCGCGCCGATCGCGCGGTTGCCGCGCACGTCCTCCTCCAGCAGGGCCCGCGCCTCGGCGACCACGGCGTCCAGGCCCTCGGCCACCAGCGGCCGGACCCGGTCCACGCCCGCCGCCAGGTTCACGGCGGTCGGCCGGGCCTCGCGCACCCGCGTGATCGCCGCCTCCAGCGTCGCGTCGTCCCAGCCCTCGGCGGCGGCCTGCCGCATCGCGACCGCGACGCCGAACGCGCCCGCCACGCCGAGCGCGGGCGCGCCCCGCACCGCCAGCCGGACGATGGCGTCGACGAGCCCGTCCACGTCCCGCACGTCCAGGGGGACGACCCTGCCCGGCAGCGCCGTCTGGTCGATCAGCCGCAGCCCGTCCCCGGTCCACTCCACCGCCCGAATGTCCGCCATCCGAGCAGGATATGCCGGTCGCTCCCGCCGGTCAGGCGCCGCCGAAGCGGCCGCCCGGCGGGACCTTCCGGTTCGCCATCAGCTCCGAGACCGTCACGAACGTGTAGCCCTTGGCCGCCAGCCGTTCCAGGATCTCGGGCACCGCGTCCACCGTCGTCCGGTGGATGTCGTGCATCAGGATCACCGCGCCGGGGCGCGCGCGGCGCACCGCCCGGTCGGCGACGACCTTCGCGTCGCGGTCGCGCCAGTCGTTGGTGTCGACGCTCCACAGGACCTGCCGCAGGCCCAGCGAACGCGTCACGCCCGCGACGGTGCCGTTGGTCGCGCCGTAGGGGGGCCGCATGAGCGTCGGCGCGGTGCCGGTCGCCGACCGCACGATCTCCTGGGTGCGCTGGACGTCGGAGTTGACCTGCACGGCGGTGAGGCGGCTCAGGTCGCGGTGGCTCTGGGTGTGGTTGCCGATCTCGTGGCCCTCGGCGTGCTCGCGGCGCAGCAGGTCGGCGTGGGCGTCGGCGTTGGTGCCGACCACGAAGAACGTGGCGCGCGCCCGGGCGTCGCGGAGCGTGTCCAGCAGCCGCCCGGTGGCGGGGCCGGGGCCGTCGTCGAAGGTCAGCGCGACGCACTTGGCCGTCGCGCAGTCGGTGCGTCCGGGCGGGACGGTGGCGTCCGGGGTGGCGCCCGGGGTGGCCGTCGGGCTCGGGGTGGCCGATCCGTCCAGCGCCAGCCTCGGGCGGGGCGCCATCGCGGCCGCGTACGCGCGCCTGCCGAACTCCGACAGCAGCGGCTCGTAGTCCGCGCGTTCCAGCACGACCGCGACCCGCCCCGACGAGCCGGGCGCGACGGTGTTGTCGCTGAACTCCACCACCATGTCGCCGACGTCGTTGAACCCCAGCGACGAGAACGTGTCGGCCCCGGCGGTGACGCGCGCCGGGTCCCCCTTGCCGCCCAGCCGCGCGCGGACGCGCTCGGCCAGCCCCGCCAGGCCGCCGCCCGCGCGCAGCAGGTCGGCCGAGGGCCGGACCTCGCCGGTCCGCCCGTCGTACCACAGGGTGCGCCGCGCCTCCCCGGCCGAGGCCCCGGCGGACTCGGCGAACACCAGCCGCACGCCGACGACGTCGCCGGACGCGGCGGCCAGGGACCACTGGACGTTGAGCTCGGGCACCGCGCCCGGCGTCCGGTCCCCGGTGTCGGCCAGGAACGGCCGGATGCGCTCGTCGGCGGCGGCGGCCAGCGCGGCGGTCAGCCGGTCCGCGCCGGGGATCCTCGGCCAGGCGGCGTACAGGTGGCGGCGCCCGTCCTGCTCGTTGCGGGTCGCCACCGACAGGCCGGGGACCGTGCCGGGATCGACGACGTGCACCGCCGTGGAGTCGGCCACCGGCCGGACCCGCTGCCCGGGGCCGCCCCCGCAACCCGCCAGCAGCGCGGCCGAGGCCAGCCCGGAGACCAGCACGGCCGCCCCGCGCAACGCCCGGGCCCGCCCGGGGGTCGCCGCCTCTCCCCGTGCCCGACGCCGTGTCCCGACGAACAAAGAACGCACCCCCATGTGTCCCGGTGGACCGGGCCCCCGGCCCGGAGATCGGTTCGCAGCGTATGCCGGAGATCGTCAGGAAATGCCGTAACACATGGGGCATAGCGGACTTTTCCCTTTATCGGAGGAGTCGTTGGGAGGTGCTTTAACTTTCCTTGACTTCGGCGGGGCCGCTCTGGCGGCGGCGGCGCGGCTCGTGCCATCGTGAGACACGACGGGACGACGGGCCCTCCGGCGGCCCGACATCCGACGGCCCGGGTCGAGAGGTGACGCCCCATGACCAGCCCAGGTGCGCGTCCGGCCGACGGTTCCCCACGGGACCTGCGGCCGGGCGACCCCACGCGGGTGGGGCGCTTCACCCTGGAGGCGCGCATCGGCGAGGGCGGCATGGGCGCGGTCTACCTGGGCCGCTCCCCCGAGGGCCGGCCCGTCGCGGTGAAGGTCGTCCGCCCCGACCTGGCCGACGACCGCCGGTTCCTGGCCCGCTTCCACGACGAGGCCCGCAACGCCCAGCGCGTCGCGTCGTTCTGCACCGCGCAGGTCCTGGACCACGGCGAGGACCTCGGCCTGGCCTACATGGTCACCGAGTACATCGAGGGGCCGTCGCTGCTGGAGTACGTCACCGGGAACGGCCCGCTCCAGCCGGGCATGCTGCACGGCGTCGCGGTCGGCGTGGCCGCCGCGCTGGTGGCCATCCACTCCGCCGGGCTCGTGCACCGCGACCTCAAGCCCAGCAACGTGCTGCTGTCGATCACCGGTCCGCGGGTCATCGACTTCGGCATCGCCCGCGCGCTGGACGAGGCGTCGGCGCACACCCGCACCGGCCAGGTGGTCGGCACCCCCGGCTACATCTCCCCCGAGCAGGTCACCGCGCAGGAGACCACCCCGGCGGCCGACCTGTTCGCCTGGGGCTGCCTGGTCGCGTTCGCCGCCAACGGGCGCAACCCGTTCGGCACGGGCCCGTTCCACCTCATGATGGCCCGCGTCGTGCACGCCGACCCCGAACTGGGCGCGCTCACCGAGCCCCTGGCCGGGCTGGTCCGCCAGGTCCTCGACAAGGATCCGCGCCACCGTCCCACCGCGCGCGACCTGCTGCTGTCGCTGGTCGGCGGCTCCAGCGAGGAGGCCGTGAACACCACGCTCGGCTCGCTCGGCCCCGCCTGGGTGGCCCCGCTCCAGCCCGAACCGGCCGCCCCGCCACCGCCCGCCGCGCCCGAGTCCCGGCCCGAGCCCGAACCGCAACCCGAACCGGAGCCCGCGCCGGAGCCGGAACCCCGGCCGGAGCCCTGGTCGGAACCCCGGTCGCAGCCCGTGCCCGAGCCGCCGACCGGCCCGCTCGCCTCGCCCCCGACCGGCACCCCGCTCCCCCACGCCACCGTTCCCTCCGCCCCTCTCACCTCGGTCCCCTCCCCCTCCACCCAGGAGACCGTCGCCGAGACGCCCACCGTCGCCCGGCGCCGGAGCCCCCGGCGCGGCGGCGCCATGGCGGCGGCCGCCGCCGCGGCGCTGGTCGCGGCCGTGACCGGCGGCGTGTTCGCGCTCGACCGGCTCACCGGCTCCTCCGGCCGCCCGGACGCCGGCGGCCAGGCGGGTTCGCCGCAGACGAGCGGAGCCTCCGGCACGTTGGCGGGCGGCGTCCCGACCACGCCGATGATGGTGCGCATCGACACCGAGCAGACCTGGACCAAGGGCGAGTGCCGCAGCGACATCGGCCGGTTCACCCCCGGCGCGGCCCGGCCCGAGACCCTGGTCGGCGGGGACACCTGCGACTCGCTGCCCGAGCAGTCGCACGACCGCTCCCGGATCGCGTTCACCCGCTCGCTCGGCGGCGGCCGCACCGCGGCGATGCTGGTCGGGGCCGCCGGCGGCACCCCCACCATGGTCACCGACCGGCTGTCCGGCGGCCGGGTGTCCTGGTCCCCCGACGACAGCAAGCTGGCGTTCGTCGGGAAGGTGGACGGCGTCGCGCAGATCTTCACCGTGCCGGTCGGCGGCGGGACGCCCCGGCAGCTCACCCGCGACACCGCCGCCAAGGACGACCCCATGTGGTCCCCGCAGGGCCGGATCGTCTTCTGGAGCAAGCGCGACGGCGTCGAGCAGCTCTACACCCTCGACCCCGAGCGCCCCGACGAGCCCTGGAAGCGGATCGTCGACGACGGCGTGCGCTCCGTGGACCCCGAGTGGTCGCCCGACGGCACGCGGATCGCCTACACGCGCGGCCCCTATCCCGACAGCGACATCTGGGTGGTCGGCGCGGAGGGCGGCACGCCCCGTCCGCTGGTGCGGGGCGGGGGCCACGACATGGACGCCGCCTGGTCGCGCGACGGGCGGTGGCTGTCCTACGTGCGGGGTCCCTACGACAAGCCGGAGCTGCGGGTCATCCGCACCGACGGCGAGGAGGACCGGAAGCTGACCCCGAGCGGCTACACGATCGCCCACCCCAACTGGTGAGCCGCGCCGCCGGTCTCAGGTGCCGAGGGTGTCCAGCCGCCGCAGGATCACGCCCTCCCGCAGCGCCCACGGGCAGACCTCCAGCTCGGGCAGCCCGAACAGGTCCATCGCGGCGTCGGCGACGATCGCCCCGGCGGGCAGCTGCGGAACGCGGCGCTCCGACACCCCGGGCAGCTCGGCCCGTTCCTCCGGGGACATCCGCGGCAGCTTCTCGGCCAGCTCGGTCAGGCCCGGGTGCCGCAGCACGCGCCGCACGAACGGCCCCTCCGCCGACGCCGCCGCCCCGGCGACCCGCGCCAGCTGCTTGAACGTCTTCGACGTCGCCACCGCGTGGTCGGGCGCGCCGTAGCGGGACACCTCCCCCACGTGCCGGGCGATCTCGGCGCGCACGTGCTTGCGCAGCTTGCGCACCTCCTCGGGCGGCACCGGGTCGGCGGAGAACCAGTCGCGGGTCAGGCGGCCGGCGCCCAGCGGCAGCGAGATCGCCGCGTCGGGCTCCTCGTCGATCCCGGAGGCGACCTCCAGCGAGCCGCCGCCGATGTCCACCACCAGCAGCCGCCCCGACGACCAGCCGAACCAGCGCCGCACCGCCAGGAACGTCAGCCGCGCCTCGTCGGCGCCCGACAGCACGCTGATGTCCACGCCCATGTCCTCGCGGAGGCGGGTGAGGACCTCCTCGCCGTTGGCGGCGTCGCGCACCGCCGAGGTCGCGAACGCGACCAGGTCCTCCACGCCCTTGTCCTCGGCGATCTGCAGGGCCTCGGCGACGAACGCGGTCAGCTTCGCCTCGCCCTCGGCCGACAGCCGGTCGTCGTCGTCCAGGTGGGCCGCCAGCCGCAGCTCCGCCTTGTGGGAGAACGCGGGCAGCGGGCGCGCCCCCCGATGGGCGTCCACCACCAGCAGGTGCACCGTGTTCGAGCCCACGTCAAGCACGCCGAGTCGCATGGCCATGACGGTAGCGGACCCGGAGCGAATCGGGGTCAGCCGCCCTTTCCCTCCGAAAGGGTGTCCACGGCGATCGCGACCGCCAGCGCCAGCGGCACGTCGGCGCCCTCGGCCACCTCCACGGCGTAGGTGTCGCGCAGCGCGACCTGCACCCATTTGCGGGAGATGACCGCGACGGTGCCCTCCTCGGCCGCGACGGTGTACTCCTTGCGGAACACGTTGCCGGTGACCGACCATTCGCCGCCGTCGGCCAGCTCCACGGTGAACCGGTCGCGCGGGAGGCTGATCAGGTGCTTGCGGACGATGGCGGCGGGCCGCCCGTCGCGTTCGACGGTCATGGTGTCGCGGATGCCGAGCATCTTGCGGCGCACCACGGCCAGCACCTCGCCGTCGGGCGACTTCAGCTCGAACGTCCGCCGGACGCGCAGCGCCTTGCCGTCCACCAGGAACGCGTGCCGTCCGTCCTCGTCCTCGATCCAGGAGTCGTCCCCGATCCCCATGATCCTGCTGCGCACGGTGAACCTCATGCGGCCACTCCATCCGATCGCGGCGCCGCGCGCCAGGCCCGGATACGCTCGCAGACGTGAAAGAACGGACGGGGGCGGGGGCCCGGTGGCGGGTGCCGCCGCAGCAGGTGGCCGTCAAGTGGCTGGCGTGCGCGGCGTTCGTCGCGCTGGCGGCGCTGTCGTCGGGCGACCCGCAGCGGATGCTGCTGGCCGGGGCCGCCGCCGTCGGCGCGGGGGCGCTGGCGCTGCGCGACGTGCTGGCGCCGGTGCGGGTGGCCGCCGACGCGGAGGGCGTGACGCTGGTCACCGGGTACGCGACGCGGCGGCGCGTGCCGTGGGGCGAGGTGACCGCGGTGCGGGTGGACGAGCGCAGGCGGCTGCTGACCACCACGCGGCTGCTGGAGATCGAGACCGGCGGCACGGCCGACGGCACCGAGGACGGGCACGACGTGCACCTGTTCAGCCGGTTCGACCTGGGGGTCGACGTGGCGGACGCCGCCGCCGGGCTGGAGCGGCTGCGGGAGGCGGCGCGCTGACCCGGGGTGGCGCTCGAAGTTAGGGCGACCTAACATCGAGATCCGACCCGACCGCCCGCAGCACCGACCCGGAACGAGGAAGCCCGCCTCATGATCGATTTCTTCCGCGGACTGCCGCTGTGGCTGGGCGTCTCGGTCGCCGTCGCGATCATCTTCGTGCGCGGGATGGTCTACTACTGGATCGGCCGCGCGGTGGGACCGCGGATTTATACGTCCAAGCTCGGCCGCCGGATCGGCGAGGGGCGGCTGCGCCGGGTCGAGGCGATGGTGGCCCGGCGCGGCGTCCTGGCGATCGTCGGGGCGCACTGGGTCGCCGGGATCCGGCACGCCATCCCGATCTGCGCCGGGGTGATGCGGATGCCGCTGCCCCGCTTCATGCTCGGCTCGGTGATCGGGGCGGCGCTGTGGACGCCGCCGTGGATCGTCGGCGGGTACGCGGTCGTGTGGGGCTGGCTGAAGGTGTTCCGCGAGTCGCCGCCGGCCGCCGCGGCGCTGGTCGTGGCCGTGGCGGCGCTGGTCACCGGGCTGGTGGTCCTCCGGCGGCGCCGCCGGGGCGGCGCGCCGGAGGAGACCGTCGCGCAGGATCAGCCGGGCAGCTCGTCCACGCCGGTCGGATAGGAGCTCTGCGCCCCGGCCTTCCGGACGGCCGCCGCGCCGACCCGCACCGCGAACCGCGCCGCCGTCACCAGGTCGTCGCCGCGCGCCAGCCGCAGGCACAGGGCGGCGGTGAACGCGTCCCCGGCCCCGGTGGTGTCCACCGGGTTCACCTTCGGCGAGGGGACCACCTGGGTCTCCTCGCCGGTGGCGACCAGCGCGCCGTCCGCGCCGAGCGTGATCACGACGGAGCGGGGGCCGCGTTCCCGCAGGGCCGCCGCGAGCGCCGCCGGGTCGTCCTCGGCGCTGTGGTCCGGCAGCAGGAACGCCGCCTCGTGCTCGTTCACCACCAGCGGGTCGCACAGTCCCAGCAGCTCGTCCGGGACCAACGCGGCCGGGGACAGGTTCAGCACGACCCGCGCCCCGCCCCCGGCGGCGGTCCGCGCCGCCGCCAGCACCGTCGGCCGCGGCACCTCCAGCTGGAACGACACCACCGTCGCGCCCGCGAGCAGGTCGCGGGCGGCGGCGACGTCGTCCTCCGACAGGTGGGCGTTGGCGCCCGGCGACACGATGATGGTGTTGTCGCCGTCCGGCCCGACCGTGATCAGCGCGACACCGGTGGGGGCGTCGGTGACCAGCAGGTGCGCCAGGTCCACCCCGGCGTCGGCGAGCGAGCCGCGCAGCAGGTCGCCGTGCCCGTCGCCGCCGATCCGGCCGAGCAGCGCGACCCGGCCGCCGAGCCGGGCCGCCGCGACCGCCTGGTTGGCGCCCTTGCCGCCGGGGTGGGTGGCCAGGTCCGAGCCCAGCACGGTCTCCCCCGGACCGGGCCACCGGTCGACGCCGACCACCAGGTCCGCGTTGACCGAGCCGACCACGACCACTTCGTGTGACACATCTGCTCCCGTCAGGAGGTGGCGAACTCGGCCGCGTTCTCGCGGGTGGCGATCTTCACCGGGACCGCGGCCGTGGCCTCGATCCTCTCACCCTTCGCCGCCTTGATCGCGGCCTGCACCGCCATCCGGCCGAGCAGCCGGGGCTGCTGGGCGACGGTGGCGGTGAGGGTGCCCGCCCGCACGGCCTTGATCCCGTCGGGGGTGCCGTCGAACCCGATGACCTTGACCTGCCCGCCCGCCTTCGCGCCGAGCGCCTTGACCGCGCCGAGGGCCATCTCGTCGTTCTCGGCGAACACCCCGGTCACGTCGGGGTGGGACTGCAGGAGGTTGGTCATGACGTCCAGGCCCTTGGTGCGGTCGAAGTCGGCGGGCTGCTTGGCCACCACCTGGATGCCGGGGTACCGCCGGATGCCCTCCTCGAAGCCCTGGCCGCGCTCGCGGGAGGCGGAGGTGCCGGGCTGCCCCTGGATCACCACGATCTTGCCCTTTTCACCGAGCTCCTCGGCCAGCCTTCGGGCCGCGTCGCGTCCACCGGCGACGTTGTCGGAGGCGACGAGCTGGGCGACCGCCGCGCCGTTGACGCCCCGGTCGGCGGCGATCACGGGGATCCTCGCGCGGCCGGCCGCCTGCACGGCGGGCGCGGCGGCGTCGGAGTCGACCGGGTTGACGATGATCGCCCTGACGTTCTGGCTGGTGTAGTTCTGCACCTGGTTGACCTGCTGGGAGGCGTCGTTCTGGGCGTCGCCGACGGTCAGCGCCACGCCCTGCCTCCTCGCCTCCTCCTCGGCGCCCTGGCGGAACTGCACGAAGAACGGGTTGTTGAGCGTGGACACCGACAGGCCGATCTTCAGGCCGCCGCCCGCGCCGGTCGTGCCGGTCCTGGAGCCGGTGGACGCGACGCCCACGGCGATGGCGACGACGGCCGCCAGCACGGCGACGCCGCCCGCCCAGAACGCCACCGGGCGTCCCTTCAGGCCGCGGAGGCCGCCGCCCCGGCGGACGGTGTCCAGCAGCACCGCCAGCGCGATCACCACGCCGATCACGACCTGCTGCCAGAACGCCGACACCGACAGCAGGTTCAGGCCGTTGCGCAGCACCGCCAGGATGAGCGCGCCGACCAGGGTGCCGAACGCCCGGCCCTTGCCGCCCGACAGGCTGGCCCCGCCGATGACGACGGCGGCGATGGCGTCCAGCTCGTAGCCGCTGGCGGCCTGCGGCTGCGCCGAGGCCAGCCGGGAGGCCAGCACGATCCCGGCCACGGCGGCGAACGCGCCCGACAGCGCGTAGGTCACCAGCTTCTGCCGGTCGACGCGGATGCCCGACAGCCGGGCGGCCTCCTCGTTGCCGCCGATCGCGTACATCGCGCGGCCGCTGTAGGTGCGGGCGAGGACCAGCGCGGTCAGCAGCCCCATCACGATCATGACGAGGACCGGGACCGGCAGGTAGTCGCCGATGGTGTCGCCGAGGCGGGTGACGGCCTTGGGCAGCGCGATCGGGCTGCCCTCGGAGATCACCAGCGCCAGGCCGCGCGCCACGCCCAGCATCGCCAGGGTGGCGATGAACGGCGGCAGCTTGCCGAAGGTGATCAACGCGCCGTTGACCAGCCCGGCGACGACGCCGACCAGCACCGCCAGCACCAGCGCCACCGGCCAGGGCACGCCGCCGTCGGTGGCGGTCCAGGCCAGCACGACCGCCGACAGCGCGGCGACCGCGCCCACCGACAGGTCGATCCCGGCGGTGACGATGACGAAGGTGACGCCGAAGGCCAGGATGGCGGTCACCGCCGCCTGCACGCCGACGTTCAGCAGGTTCGTCACGGTCAGGAAGTCGCCCGACAGCACCGCCAGCGCGACCACCAGCACGGCGAGCCCGACCAGCGCCCCGTTGTCCCCCAGCAGGCGCCGCGCCGTGCCCGGCGCGCCCTGCTTCCGCGGCTGCTCGCGCAGCGTGTCCGCAGACATCACGATTCCTTCCCTGTGTCCGAGACGGCCAGCGCCATCACCGCGTCCTGGGTCGCCTCGCCCGCCGGCAGTTCCCCGGCGAGCCTTCCGCGCGCCATGACCAGCACCCGGTCGCTCATCCCCAGCACCTCGGGGAGGTCGCTGGAGATCATGAGCACCGCGTGCCCGGCGGCGGTGAGAGAGTTGATCAATCGGTAGATCTCGACCTTGGCGCCGACGTCGACGCCGCGCGTCGGCTCGTCGAGGATCAGCACCCTGGCGTCGGCCATCAGCCACTTGCCGATGACGACCTTCTGCTGGTTGCCGCCCGACAGCGTGCGGACCGGCTGGTGCAGGCCGCTCATGCGCACCCTGAGGTCGCCCGCCATCTCGGCGGCGCGGCGGCGCTGCCCGGCCCGGTCGACGAACCCGCCGCGCACCGCGCGGCCCAGGGTGACCAGGCCGAGGTTCTCGGCGACGTCGGCGTCCAGCACCAGGCCCTGCCCCTTGCGGTCCTCGGGGACCAGGCCGAGGCCCGCCTCCATCGCGGCGTGCACGTCGCCGCCGCGCAGCGGGGCGCCGTCCACCTCCACCCGGCCGCCGTCGTAGGGGTCGGCGCCGAACACCGCGCGGGCCACCTCGGTGCGGCCCGCGCCGACCAGCCCGGCCAGGCCGACGACCTCGCCGGCGCGCACCTCGAACGAGACGTCCTCGAACACCCCGGAGCGGCGCAGCCCGCGCACCCGCAGCAGCGGCTCGCCGGCGTCCGAGCGCTCCCGGGGGTACTGCTGCTCGATCGAGCGGCCCACCATCAGGCGCACCAGTTCGGGTTCGGGGGTGTCGGCGGGCACCCGGCCGACCGAGCGGCCGTCGCGCAGCACCGTCACCCGGTCCCCCACCCGGGGGATCTCCTCCAGGTGGTGGGTGATGAACACGACCGCCACGCCCTGGTCGCGCAGCGCCGTCACGATCTCGAAGAGCCGGTCCACCTCGCCGGTGGTCAGCACGGCGGTCGGCTCGTCCATGATCAGCACGCGGGCGTCCAGGCCGAGCGCCTTGGCGATCTCCACCATCTGGGCGCGGGCGATGCCGAGGTCGCCCATGCGGGCGCCGGGGTCGACGTCCACTCCGACCCGTTCCAGCAGCCCGCGCGCGGCCTCGCGCATCGCCCCGCGGTCCACCAGCCCGAACCGGCGGGGCGGGCGGCCGAGGAACAGGTTCTCCGCGACCGTCAGCTCGGGGACCAGGTTGAACTCCTGGTAGATGGTGGCGATCCCGAGCCGGGCGGCGTCCTGCGCCGACCGGATCCCGGTGATCTCCCCGTCCACCTCGATCGTCCCGGCGTCGGGCCGGTGCGCGCCCGACAGCGTCTTGATCAGCGTGCTCTTGCCCGCGCCGTTCTCGCCGAGCAGCACGTGCACCTCGCCCGGGCGCAGGTCGAAGTCGACCCCGTCCAGCGCGACCACGCCGGGGAACGCCTTGCGCAGCCCCCGGACGCGCAGGATCTCTTTCTCGGCCGTCATCGACCGCTCCCTTCTTCCCGCTCCGGCTCACCGCACGAACGACGCACCACCAGCCGGGCCCGCAGCTCGACCGGCTCCACCGGGCCGCCCGCGATGCGGTCGGCCAGCGCCGCCACCGCGCGCCGCCCCAGCTCGCGCACCGGCTGGGCGATCGCGGTGATCGGCGGGTCGAGATGGGTGAACCAGGGCACGTCGTCGTAGGAGGCCAGCGCCACGTCCCCGGGGATCGCCAGGCCGCGCGCCCGGATCTCGTCCAGCGCGCCCAGCGCCATCAGGTTGTCCCCCGCGAAGATCGCCTCGGGGGGTTCGGGCAGGTCCAGCAGGCGCGCGGTCGCCGCGCGCCCGCTGGCGGCCTGGAAGTCGCCGCTCTCCAGGTACTCGGGCCGGACCGCGAGCCCGTGCCGGGCCATCTCGACCATGAACGCGTCGGTCCGCTCCCGCCCGGTCGACAGCAGCGCCGGACCGGAGATGAACGCGACCCGCCGGTGCCCGAGCCCCTTCAGATGCGCCACCAGCGCGCCGATCGCGGCCGTCCCGTCGGCGCGCACCGTCGGCACGTCCAGGCCGGGCAGCGTCCGGTCCAGGAAGACCAGCGGCAGGCCGTCGTCCACCAGGTCGCGCACCAGGGAGGTGATCTCGGCGGTGGGGCACAGCAGCAGCCCGTCCACCCGGCGCTCCAGCAGCGTGCGCACGTAGTGGTCCTGGAGGTCGGCGCGCTCGTCGGCGTTGCCGATGACCACCGAGTAGCCACGCTGGCGCGCCTCATCCTCCGCGGCGCGGGCCAGCTCGGTGAAGAACGGGTTGAGGATGTCCCCGATCACCAGGCCGATGGTGCCGGTGGCGTCGGTGCGCAGCGAGCGGGCGACCGCGTTGGGCCGGTAGCCGAGCTCGGCGACCGCCGCCAGGACCCGCTCCCGGGTCCGCTCGGTGACGGGCGCGCTGTCGTTCAGCACGCGCGAGACGGTCGCGACCGACACGCCGGCCAGCCGCGCGACGTCCTTCACGCTCGCCATCGTCACCTCCCTTGCGTGTAAACGATTACAGAAAAGCTCGTGTAAACGTTTACACAACCCTCGTCCAATGTGCAAGCGCAGGTCGGGACCGTTACCGTGGGCCCGCGTGAGCGAGGTGCACGAATCCCGGCTGGCGCGCCGGGTGCGGGAGGCCGCCGACGCGGCGACGCGGCGGGCCGGGACGGTGTCGCCGGTCGAGGTGTTCGTCCGGCTGCGGTGGCTGCGGCAGGCCCAGGTGGACGAGTGGCGGCAGGGCCGCGTCGACCCGCTGTCGGAGGCGACGCAGGTGCGTCCCGACCGGCTGGCCGCCGCCGCCCGCGCGCTCGGCGACTGGGCGCGGGACAGGGGATGGGAGCCCGGCGAGGCGGCCTACACCGCCGCGACCCGCGACCGCCGCCCGCTGCGGTTCACCCCCGACGGGCGCGACGACGCCCTGTTCCGCACGCACTGGATGGCGCCCGACCTCACCGACGCCCAGCGGCGGCGGCTGGCCGCCAAGCTCGACAAGGCCCCGGACCTGGAGGTCCTGGTCCCCGAGCGGGAGCGGTGGACCTGCACCGGTTGCCACGGCACCGACCGGTTCCAGCTCGTCGAGGACGGCGCGCCGCTCTGCCTGGCCTGCGCCGACCTGGACCACCTCGTGTTCCTGCCCTCGGGGAACGTGGCGCTGACCCGGCGGGCCAGGAAGGAGAGCCGCCTGTCGGTCGCGGTCGTGCAGTACAACCGGCGGCGCAAGCGTTACGAGCGGCGCGGCCTGCTGGTGGAGGAGGCGGCGCTGGAGCGCGCCGAGGAGCGGTGCCTCGCCGACGAGGAGGTGCGGGCCCGCCGCCGCGAGCGCGACCGGGAGCGCCGCGCCGCCGAGGACGTGGAGTTCCAGGAGGCGATGGCGGCCGAGATCCGGCGGCTGTTCCCCGGCTGCCCACCGGGCCGCGCCGCGGTGATCGCCCGGCACGCGGGGCTGCGCGGCAGCGGCCGGGTGGGCCGCACGGCCGCGGCCCGGGACCTGGACCCCGAGGCCGTCACCCTGGCGGTGGTCGCCTCGGTGCGGCACCTGGACACCGACTACGACGACCTGCTGATGGCGGGGGTGCCGCGGACCGAGGCCAGGTCCCGGATCCGCGGCACCGTCGACGCCGTGCTCGCCCGCTGGCGGGCCTGAGCGGACCCGCTCAGTTCCCGCGCACGTCCTCGCGGGCCTCGACGGCGGTGTCGGGATTGTCGCTCCACACCCCGTCGATGCCGGTGCGGTAGAAGGCCGCGTACTCGCGGAACGCCTGCCCGTAGTCGCCGGGGCTCGTGCCGACGCGCAGGTCCCTGGGCAGGAACTGGTTCTCGTTGCGGAAGGTGTAGACGATGACCTTCAGCCCGGCGGCGTGCGCGTCGCGCACCAGCGGGGTGGGCGTGCCCATGGTCCCGTCGGCCCTGTTCGGGATGACGCGGGTCTTCTCCGGGCCGATCATGTCGGCGTAGGTGGAGATCTCCTTGAGCCCGGCGGGGGCGACCATGTCGTTGAACGTCGGGCCCTTCCCGCTCGCGACGGTGTCGTAGGGCGCGCCGGAGGTGGAGATCGCCTGGAGCAGCGGCACCCGCAGCCCCCGGTTCATGATCTTCAGGCTGGTCGGCTCGAACGACTGGACGATCGCCCGGCCGTCGCGGTGGTCCATCCCGTTGCGCTTGAGGACGCGGATCACCCGCTCCTCCAGCGGCAGGCCGATGGAGCGGAAGTAGGTCGGGTGCTTGGTCTCGGGGAAGATCCCGATCCGCCGGTGGTGCTGCCGGCTGAGGCGCTTGGCCAGGTCGATGACCTCCTGGAGGGTCGGGACCTGGTAGCGGCCGTTGTAGAGGGTGCTGTGCCGGCGGACGGCGGGGATGCGCTCCACCGCGCGCAGCGTCTTCAGCTCCCGCAGCGTGAAGTCCTCGGTGAACCAGCCGGTCACCTTCGCGCCGTCGATCGTCTTGGTCTTCTTGCGGTCGGCGAACTCGGGACGGCTCGCCACGTCGGTGGTGCCGCCGATCTCGTTCTCGTGCCGGGCGACCAGCTCGCCGTCCTTGGTGGGCACCAGGTCCGGCTCGATGTAGTCGGCGTTCATCCGCACGGCCAGCTCGTAGGAGGCCAGGGTGTGCTCGGGCCGGTAGCCGGGCGCGCCCCGGTGCCCGACCACCAGCGGCCCGCGCGCGCCGACGCCGTGCTCGGGTGGGGCGGCCTGGGCGGGTCCGACGGCGGCCAGCAGCGGCAGCAGGGCGGCGGCGGCCGCGAGCAGGGCCGTGCGCCTGCCCCGACGTGCGACGGGCATAGCGGTTCCTTTCCGGCGCGGCGCCCGGTGCCGGTCACCGGGGGATCACCGCGCCCGGAACGTACCGGGCCAGGGGTACCCGGGCCAGGGCCTGTCCGGTGACGGCCGGGGCAACGGTGGACGGCGACCTGGTGAACCGCCCCGCTCCGCCGTTCGCGGCGCGTCCACCCTTCGCGCCCGACGAGGAGGACCCGGCGCGGGCGGGAAGGTCCACGAAGGGGCCGACGCGCGTCGCCGGTTAGCGGAGCTGGTCGGGGCGGGCGTCACGCCCGGTTCGGACACGTGAGGTGAACGCCGCGCTCCGCTCCGCGACCGCTCGTTAGAGTGGACCCCATGCGCATCCGTATGAGGTCGGGCCTGGCGGCGCTGGCGCTGCCGGTGGCGTTGCTGGCCTGCGGTCCGGCGGACGCGGGGCGGCGGGGCGACACCGTCGGGGCGGGCGGGACGTTCACGCTCGCGCCCGGCGGCACCGCGCGGCTGGAGGGCGCCGATCTGGCGGTGACGTTCACGAAGGTGAGCCAGGACAGCCGCTGCCCCCAGGGCGTGCAGTGCGTCTGGGAGGGCGACGTGACGGTGGACGTGGAGGCCGTCACCGGCGGGAAGGCCACCGCCCACCGGCTCAACCTCAACCGCGCGCCCACCGGCGTCACGGTCGCCGGGCACGAGCTGAGGCTCGTCGCGATCAGGCCGGACCGCGTGGCCGGACGGCAGATCCCCGCGGGCGACTACCGCGCCGACCTCACCCTCACCCGGCGCTGAGCGGGCGTCCGGCCGCCGTCGCGGCGGCCGGACGCCGCGACGGTCACGCCACGTGGAAGGTCGCCGGGTCCGGGCCCAGGCGCTCGCCCTTGTCCAGCGCGGCGATCGCCGCCATGTCCTCGCCGGTCAGCGCGAAGTCGGTGACCGCGAAGTTCTCGGCGATGCGCGAGGGCGTCACCGACTTGGGGATGACGAGGTTGCCGAGCTGGAGGTGCCAGCGCAGCACGACCTGCGCCGGGGTCCGGCCGTGCGCCCGCGCGACGCGCGTCAGCGCCGGGTCGTCCAGCAGCCCCCTGCCCTGGCCGAGCGGGCTCCAGGCCTCGGTGCGGATGCCGTGCTCGGCGTGGAACGCGCGCAGCTCGGCCTGCTGGAGATAGGGGTGCAGCTCGATCTGGTTGACCGCGGGCACCACCCCGGTCTCGTCGAACAGCCGCCTCAGCGTCTCGACGGTGAAGTTGGAGACGCCGATCGCGCGGACCCGGCCGTCGGCGTAGATCTTCTCGAACGCCTTCCAGGTGTCGAGGTACCTGCCGGTGTCGGGCATCGGCCAGTGGATCAGGTAGAGATCCAGCCGCTCCAGGCCGAGCCGGTCCAGGCTCGCGTCGAACGCGCGCAGCGTCTCGTCGTATCCCTGGTCGGCGTTCCACAGCTTGGTGGTGACGAAGACCTCCTCGCGGGGCAGCCCGGAGGCGCGCAGCGCACGGCCCGTGCCGGCCTCGTTCTCGTAGACCTTCGCGGTGTCGATGCTGCGGTAACCGGTCTCCAGGGCGGTCCCCACGGCCTTCTCGGCCTCGTCGTCGGCCACCTGCCAGACGCCGAAGCCCAGCTGCGGCATGGTGATTCCGTTGTTCAGCGTGATGTCGGGTACCGACACACTCTCTCCCTGGCTCGCTGTCAGCTTTCCTCCCTGGGGCAACGCGCCGGTCCCGCCGCGGATTTCCCGTCCGCGGCGTGACCCGCGCCACCCCGCCCCCGCCGCCACCTGCGGCGGAGCCCATGTCAGGGTTTCCCACGATGTTCGCGGGAGCGGCCCCTGGCCAGGATCGAGGGCGTCCGGAGCGGAGCCATGCCCGGAACGCGCCCGCCGTCGAACAGGAGACCCGTCCCCATGGCCGCTCCCCCCGGCTTCCGTCTGCCCCCGGCCGCGCAGGTCGCCTGGCTCGTCGGCGACCCCACGGGGTTCTACGCGGCGGGACGGCGCCGGTTCGGCCCGGTCTTCACGGTGCGCTTCCCGGGGCTGCCGCCGGAGGTGTGCGTGGCGACGGCGGAGCTGGCCCGGGAGGTGTTCGCCACCGACGGCGGCGACGCCGGGGGGTCGCGCGCCGGGGCGATCCGGCGGGAGTTCGTCGGGCCGCTGGTCGGCGAGCAGTCGCTGCTGCTGCTGGACCGGGAGCCGTGGTGGCGGCACCGGCGGCTGGTCAATCCCTCGCTGCACGGCCGGGCGGTGGCCGGGTGGCGGGACCGGATCGCCGCGATCGCCGCCGCCGAGGTCGACGGCTGGCCGGTGGGGGTGCCGTTCGCGCTGCGCGACCGGGTGGAGCGCGTCACCCTCGAGGTCATCATGCGGATGGTGTTCGGCATCTCCGACGCCGCGCGGCTGTCGGCGCTGCGGGCGCTGCTGCCGGAGCTGGTGTCGGTCGGGGGGTCGCCCGCGCTGCTGCGGCTGCCGCCCCGGCTGCGCGACCGGGCCCTGGGGTCGCCGCTGCTGCGGCGGGTCCGGGCGCTGCCGACGACCCGGTTCGCGCGGTTGCGCGACGCGGTCGACGCGATCCTGTACGACGAGATCGCGCGGCGCCGGGCGCGTCCGGAGCCCGGCGCCACCGACGTGCTGTCGCAGCTGGTGGCCGCGCGCGACGACCGGGGCGAGCCGCTGACCGACCAGGAGGTGCGCGACGAGCTGCTGACGCTGTTGCAGGCCGGGCACGAGACGACCGCGACGGCGCTGGCGTGGACGTTCGAACGGCTGGTGCGCACCCCGCGCGTGCTGCGGCGGCTGCGCGCCGAGCTGGCGGCGGGCGAGGGGTCGGAGTACCTGGACGCGGTGGTCAAGGAGGCGCTGCGGGCGCGGCCGGTGGTGCTGGGCGCGCCGCGCCTGCTGGACGCCCCGGTGAGGATCGGCGGCTACGAGGTCCCGGCCGGGTGGTACCTGTCGGCGTCGATGCCGCTGGTGCTGTCCGACCCGGAGGCGTTCCCCGCGCCCGGCGAGTTCCGGCCCGAACGGTTCCTCGGCCCCGGCGCGGACGCGGCGCTGCGGTCGTGGATGCCGTTCGGCGGCGGGCACCGCTACTGCGCGGGCGCGCAGCTGGCGACGCTGGAGATGCGCGTCGTCATCACCGAGGTGCTGCGCCGGGTGGACCTCGTCCCGGCGCGTCCGGAGCCGGAGCGGCCCCGCGTGAAGAACGTGACCCTCGCCCCCGCGCGCTCGACCCGGGTCGTGGCAAGGCCACGCCGGGACGAGGCAAAAGAAAGATGACGAACACGGCACGGTTGCCCGCACACTGTTGACATGTGCCCTCCGACGGCGCTTGATGGCACTGGAACCTGACTGACGGAGGAAACGACCCGCGGCCCCGGGTTATGGCCGTTTCGTCTAATAAGGGCGTGTCGGTCTCCCGCCGCGGGGGGCGGATCGGTATTGTGACCCCCGCGATTTTCACAATCGCGACAAGAAAGCATCATCACGGCGTATCGACCGCCTGTCGCTGTTGGGATGTGGACATGGAGGGTCGTGCGGACCGGCACGCTGACCGGCGTCACGAGGAGTCGGCGGGGAGTCCCGGGGTGCCCGTGAACATGCCGGGCCCCGTCCCCGGGAACATGCCGCTGGTCGGCCGTGACGACGTGCTGCGGGGGCTGGAGGAGTGCCTGGACGTCGCCGCCGAGGGGGCGTTCCGGTTCGTGGCGCTGGTCGGCGAGCCCGGCGCGGGCAAGTCGCGGCTGCTGACCGAGCTGACCGGCGCGGCCGCGGCGCGCAAGCTGGTCCCGCTGAACGGCCGGGCCGCCGAGTTCGAGCAGGAGATGCCGTTCGGCGCGGTCGTGGACGCCCTGGACGACCATCTGGAGGAGCACTTCCCCGACCTCGGCCCGGCGGCGATCAACCTGCTGGCCCCGGTGTTCCCGGCGCTGTCGACGGCGCTGCTCGACCCGCTGGGCGTCCCGGGGACGGCCGCGCCGCACACCGGCACGCCGGTCGCGCGCTACCAGCTGTACCGCACCGTGCGGCACCTGCTGGAGGAGCTGGCCGCGCCGTCGGGCCTGGTGCTGGTGCTCGACGACGTCCACTGGGCCGACGACGCCACCATCGAGCTGCTGGACCATCTGGTGCGCCACCCGCCGCGCGCCCGCGTGCTGATCGCGGTGGCCTACCGGCCCGCGCAGGCGTCGGCGCGGCTGCAGGCGCTGGTGCAGGCGTCGGCGCAGGGCGGCTGCGGGCACGTGGTGCCGGTGGGGCCGCTGACCGAGGACGAGGTCGCCCAGCTGCTGGGGCCGCGGGTCGGCCGGGCCCGCTGCCGGGAGCTGTACGAGGCCAGCGGCGGCAACCCGTTCTACCTGGAGGCGCTGGCCCGCAGCGCCCAGCCGTTCACCGGCGGGGTGCAGGAGGGTGACCTGCCGCCCGCGGTGCGGGCGGCGTTGCAGCTGGAGCTGAGCGGGCTGTCGCCGGACGCGCTGCTGGTCGCCCAGGGCGCGGCGGTGGCCGCCGACGAGTTCACTCCCCCGCTGGCCGCCGCGGCGGCCGAGGTGTCCGAGGACGTGGCGCTGGCCGCGCTGGACGAGCTGGTCGCGCGCGACATCGTGCGTCCGGCCGCCGAGCGGTTCCGGTTCCGCCACCCGCTGGTGCGGCACGCCGCCTACGGGTCGGCGGCGGCCGGGTGGCGGCTGGCCGCCCACGGCCGCATCGCCGTGTACCTCAGGCAGATCGGGGCGCCCGCCGCGCTGCGCGCCCGGCACGTGGAGCGCTCGGGCCGGGTCGGCGACCGCGACGCGGTCGCCACGCTGGTGGAGGCGGCCCGGGCGTTCGCCACCCGCGCCCCGGCGACCGCCGCGCACTGGCTGAGCGCCGCGCTGCGGCTGATGCCCGAGAACGCCCCCGAGCCGCCCGCCGGGGAGGGCCTGCCGTCGCGGCTGGAGCTGCTGATGGAGCTGGCGCAGGTCCAGTCGGTCGGCGGCCAGCTCAAGGAGGGCCGCGAGACCGCCCGCGCCCTGCTGCGGCTGCTGCCGGACGACGACTACGGGCGCCGCGCCCGCGCCGCCCGGTTCGCGGCGCTGATGGAACGCCAGCTCGACCGTCCCAACGAGGCCCGCGCGCTGCTGCTGGACGAGCTGCGCCGGATGCCCGACCCGCGGTCGCCCGCCGCCGTCCCGCTGCGCATGCGGCTGGTCGCCGAGCGCATGATGCGGATGGACTTCCGCGCCGCGCAGGCGGTGCTGGACCTGATGCCCGACACGGGCGACGACTGGGAGCCCAGCCTGGAGGTCGCGGTCGCGGCGATGCGGCCGATGCCCGCCCTGGCCGCCGGGCGGATCGCCGACGCGCTGCGCTACGCCGAGGCCGCCGACCGCCTGCTGGGCGCCGCCCCCGACGAGCACCTGGCCGAGTGGATGGACGCCATCGCCTGGTGCTGCTGGGCCGAGACGTTCCTCGGCCGCTACCAGCACGCCGCCGACCGGTTCCGCCGCGCGGTCGCGGTGGCCCGTTCCACCGGCCAGCTGTACGTGGTCACCAACCTGATGGCGGGGCTGGCCCGCTCCTACGGGATGCTGGGGCGGCTGGCCGAGGCCGCCGCGGCCGCCGAGGAGGCCGTGGAGGAGGCCCGGCTGCTCAACTCCGGCCAGCAGATGATCTTCGCGTTGACCCAGCAGAGCCTGGTGGCCTGCTGGTCGGGCGAGGAGGAGACCGCGCTGCGGCACGCCGACGAGGCGGTGCGGATCGGCGCCGGCGTCGGCGAGTGGTGGGGCTCGATGGCCCGCTACGCCCGCGCGGTCGCGCTGCTGGGGCTGGGCCGCACCGACGAGGCCGTGGCCGCCGTCGCCGAGGCCACCAACGACTTCGACGCCCCCGTCCTGGACGCGCACACCCTGCTGTCGTGCTGCGAGGTGATGGCGGGCGCCGAGGCCGCGCGCGGCAACGCCACCGCCGCCGCCGAGTGGGCCGACCGCGCCCGGCTGTTCGTGATCCCCGGCCTGGACGCCATCAACCCCCTGGCCGACCTGGCCCGCGCGCACGCCCTGCAGCTCACCGACCCGGCGCTGGCCGCCGACCGGGCGGTCGCGGCGGCCGAGGCGCTGGAGGCCGGGCAGATCCGCGTGGACGCCGGGCGCGCGCGGCTGCGCGCCGGGCTCGCCCACGCCGAGGCCGGGGACCGCGGGGCCGCCCGCGAGCAGCTGCGCGGGGCGGTGCGGCTGTTCGAGGAGTGCGGCGCGCGCACCCTGCACGGCCAGGCCGTCCGCGAGCAGCGGCGGCTGGGGGTGCGGGTGCCCGGCCAGGGCGGGCGCGGCGCGACCGGGCCCGGCGGGCTGTCCAAGCGCGAGCAGGAGGTCGCCGCGCTGGTCGCCGAGGGCTGCACCAACGCCCAGATCGCCGAGCGGCTGTTCGTCAGCGTCCGCACCGTCGAGACGCACCTGTCGCACATCTTCACCAAGCTCGGCGTCACCTCCCGCGTCGGCGTGGTCAGCGCCATGAACCGCGGCGCGGGCGCCGGCCGGGACTGACCCGTTCCTCCGCGTCCTCCCAGAACCCGAGCGGCTCCGGGAGCGTCCCACCGGTATCGGTGGTGCGAGTCAGGGTTTACCACGATGCCCCCGGATCGCTCCGGGTCGCATCATTCTTGCGGGGGCAACACGGAGGCGAGGACATGGAACGGATGATCCCGAGGTTCACCCTCGACGGCGTCGGCGACGCCGAGGTGTCGGTGTACCCGTTCGCGACCGAGGACGGTCTCGGGCTGGAGCTGACGCGGTTCCTGCGCGCCGAGAGCGACGACGTGATCCTGCTGGTCCACGGCCTCACCTCCGCCAGCGACGTGTTCATGATGCCGGAGCACCGCAACCTGGCCTCCCACCTGCTGGACAACGGGTTCACCGACGTGTGGGCGCTGGACTTCCGCATGAGCGGCCGGTACCCCTACGACACCGAGACGCACCGGTACACGCTCGACGACATCGCGCTGTACGACTTCCCCGCCGCGCTCGACGTGCTGCGCCGCCATATCGGGGGCCGGCGCATCCACGTCATCGCGCACTGCCTGGGGTCGGTGTCGTTCTCGATGAGCCTGTTCGCCGGGAAGGTCTCCGGCATCACGTCGCTGACCTGCAACAGCGTGTCGCTGACGCCGCGGGTGCCCGCCTTCTCCCGGCTCAAGCTGCGGTTCGGGCCCGCGGCGATGGAGTACCTGGTCGGGCTGCCCTACATCGACCCGCGCTTCGGGGAGGCGCCGGTCCTGACCCGCGGCTGGATGGTCGCCAAGACGGTGTCGCTGTTCCACAACGAGTGCGACGTGTCGGCGTGCCACCTGCAGAGCTTCCAGTGGGGCGCGGGCAAGCCCGCCATGTACGAGCACGCCAACCTGCTGCCGGTCACCCACAAACGCGTCGCCGACATCTGCGGGGCGTCGGGGCTGCACTACTACCGGCACGTCCGCAGGATGGTCGAGGCCGGGCGCGCGGTGAAGTACGACCGGGACAACCCGGCCCACCGCGACCTGCCCGACGACTACCTGGTGAACGCCGCCGACGTCGGAACGCCGATGCTGCTGCTGGCGCCCGAGCGCAACAAGGTGTTCACCGACTCCAACAACCACCTGTTCCGGGTGCTGGAGAAGCGGCGGCCCGGCCGCCAGGAACTCGCGGTGCTGCCCGGCTACGGGCACCTGGACCCGCTGATCGGAAAGAACGCCCACCTCGACGTCTTCCCGAAGATCGTCGACTTCCTGAAGCGGCACGGCGGCTGACGGCCGCACCGCGAGCGAGACGGACGGAGCAGGAGCAGAGTATGGAGCACGTCGACGCGGTCGTCGTCGGGTCGGGTTTCGGCGGCTCGGTGGCCGCCTACCGGCTCGCCGAGGCGGGGCGTTCGGTGGTGCTGATGGAGCGCGGCCGGGCGTTCCCGCCCGGCAGCTTCCCCCGCTCCCCCGCCGACATGGGCCGGGCGTTCTGGGACCCCGAGGCGGGCCTGCACGGGATGTACGACGTGTGGCGGTTCGGCGGGTGCGACTCGGTGGTGTCGGCCGGGCTGGGCGGCGGTTCGCTGATCTACGCGAACGTGCTGCTGCGCAAGGACGAGCGCTGGTTCGCGCACGAGGACGCGCACGGCGGCCACAAGTCGTGGCCGGTCACCCGCGGCGACCTGGACCCGCACTACGACGCCGTCGAGCGGATGATCGGCGCGGCGCCGTACCCGCTGGACCGGCCGCCCTACGACGACACGCCCAAGGCGCACGCGCTGGCCGACGCCGCCGCCGAGCTGGGGCTGCACGCGACGCTGCCGCCGCTGGCGATCAGCTTCGCACCCGAGCGCGGGGTCGCCCCCGGCATGGGCCTGCCGGTCGTGGACGCCCCCTACGGCAACCTGCACGGCGTGCCGCGCCGCACCTGCAAGCTGTGCGGCGAGTGCGACATCGGCTGCAACGAGGGCGCCAAGAACAGCCTGGACCACACCTACCTGTCGGCCGCCCGGTTCCACGGCGCGGACCTGCGCACCTCGCACGAGGTGAAGGCGGTCCGTCCCCGGCACGGCGGCGGCTACGAGGTCGACTACGTCGTCCACGACCCCACCCGCGACCCCGCCGAGGACCCCGCGGGCGAGGACCGCCATCCCCCGGTGCGGACGATCACGTGCCGGCGGCTGGTGCTGGCCGCCGGGACCTACGGCACCACGTTCCTGCTGCTGCGGTCGCGGGAGGCGTTCCCGGGGCTGAGCCCGGCGCTCGGCACGCGGTTCTGCGGCAACGGCGACCTGCTGACGTTCCTGCTCAGGGCCAAGGACCGCAACCGGGTCCGGCCGCTGGACGCCTCCAAGGGACCGGTGATCACGACCGCGATCCGGCTGCCCGACGCGCTCGACGGCGTTCCCGGCGCGGGCCGCGGCGCCTACATCGAGGACGGCGGCTACCCGGGGTTCGCCAAGTGGATGGTGGAGCCGACGCTGGACTTCTCCGCGCAGCTGGAACGCATGGTCAAGTTCATGTGGGGCCGGTTCGTCGAGTTCTTCAAGGACGCGCCCGACACCAACCTGTCGGCGGAGCTGGCCGAGCTGATCGGCGACGGGGCGCTGACGGTCAGCTCGCTGCCGCTGCTGGGCATGGGCCGCGACACCGCCGACGGGCGGCTGTCGCTGCGGGAGGGCCGGCTGAACGTCGACTGGTCCGCCGAGACCAGCGAGGAGCACTTCGAACGGCTGCGCCGCACCATGCGGAGCATCGCCGACGTGCTGGGCGCGGAGTACCGGGACAACCCGATGTGGCTCCGCAAGCGCGTCATCACCGTCCATCCGCTGGGGGGCGCGCCGATGGGCGACCATCCGGACGAGGGCGTCTGCGACGCCTTCGGCGAGGTGTTCGGGTTCCCGGGCCTGTACATCGCCGACGGGGCGGCGATGCCCGGTCCGGTGGGCCCGAACCCCTCCCTGACCATCGCGGCGATGGCCGACCGGATGAGCACGAGACTGCTGGAGTCCGCGAGCGCCGGCGGGAACGCCGGCGGCGCGGGCGCCGGCGCGGGGGCCGGGCCGGTCGCGGGGACCGGCCCGCACCACGGGGCGGTGGGCGGCACGGCGCACGGGTCGGAACCCGGGCTCCACGACGGGACCGGGGAACAGTCCCGGGCCGAGGGGTCCGGCCCGACGTCGCTGTCGTTCACCGAGGAGATGAAGGGGCGCCTCGCCCACGGGGTCGCCGACCCGCGCGCGGGGGAGCTGGCCGAGGGGCGCGAGCCCCTGTCGTTCCGCCTCACCATCACGGCCGACGACGTGCGGCGGTTCCTCGCCGAGCCCGAGCACACCGCGCGGGCCGAGGGGTGGATCGACGCCGCCTGCTGCGGGGGCCGGCGGCCGGTCCAGCGGGGCTGGTTCAACCTGTTCGCCCCGGACGGCGACGAGAACCGCCGCCTGATGAAGTACCGCCTGTTCTTCACCGACGACCAGGGGCGCGAACGCACCCTGGCCGGGGAGAAGAACGTGCTGCACGGTCCGCCGACGCGGATCTGGCCCGACACCTCCACGCTGTACGTGCGGCTGCTGGAGGGGCACGTCGCCGAGGACGGGCCCGACGGCGAGGTGCCCGGTGGTGAGGTGCCCGGTGGTGAGGTGCCCGGTGGTGAGGTGCTCGGCGCGGGGGTGCTGCACATCCAGCTCACCGACTTCGCGCGGCAGCTGACCACGTTCCGCACCAGCGGTCCGCGGGGCGTGGCGGCGCTGCTGGACTTCGGCCGCTTCTTCGCGGGCGAGCTGTGGGAGGTCTACGGCCCCGACCTCGAATAGGGGCCGCCACGGACGCGTGGGCCGAGGGAACTGCGGGGTGCCCTCGGCCCACGCCCTTTTCCCGTCCCCTTCCGCGTCCCTACCGGGGGAGGCGGGCGCGGTAGACGGCGCGCGCGGCGTCGAGCAGGTCGAGGTGGTCGGTGAGCCGGCGCTCGCCGTCCAGGCGCGCGTGCTCGCGGATCATCGTCTCCAGCCCGTCCAGGTAGTCCAGGCACCAGCGCACGTCGGCGGGCCGGGCGACGTGCCGTCCGGCGACGTCGAGGTAGACGGGGCTGGTGTGGGCGTACGCGCCCGAGTAGTGGAAGGTCCGGGGGTGCGCGGGCCCGGAGGCGACGGCGACGACGTAGGTGGGGGCGTCCACGGTCAGCTCGGCGGTGAGTTCGCCGGGCGGCCCCTCGGCGACCACGCCGTCGGCGGTGCGCAGCTCCAGCCCGCGCACCTCGGGGCCGACGCAGCGGGCGGTGACGGTGACGCGGTCGCCGGGGGCCCGGTCGAGGGCGTCGCCGGGGCCGTGCCCGTCCACCTCCAGCTCCAGCCAGGGGCCGGTGGTGGCGAACGTGCGGCCCGCGCGGATCGCGTCGGCGAACGCGGCGGCGGTGAGGGGGCCGTCGAGGCGGGCGTAGACGCGTTCCCAGCCGGGCGGGCCGGACTGGCTGCTGCGGCGGTTGAACGACAGCATCGTGTCGGTCCCGGCGGTGACGGCGAGCCGGTTGCCCGCGCCGACCAGGTGCCGGTACACCGTGGCGGTGGCCTGGATCGAGGAGTGGTTGAGCACGTCGAGGGAGTCGACCAGGCCGAGCGCGGCCCCGGACACGATCTCGCGGGCGCTGCAGTTGCGGCCCTCGGTGAGCGCGGCGGCGGGCGGGGCGTCCTCGTCGAACGGGACGTGGAAGGGGTGGCTGTAGCCGAGCACCGCGCCCAGCCCGCGCAGCTCGCGGCAGGCCTCGGCGTTGGGCGGCCAGTCCGCGGTGCCCAGGAACCCGGTGTGGTAGCGGGTCGGCGGGGTGTGCATCCCGAAGGCGTAGAAGTGGCCGAGCAGGTCGCTGCGGTACTCGACGCCGAGGCGCGCGAGGTGGGTGGCGTCGGACCAGGGCAGGTCCCGCCCGGCCCAGTGCTCCAGGGCCTCGCGGTCGTAGACGCGTTCGGAGGCGACGTTGCCCGCGACCAGGTTGAGCACGTGCAGGTCCTCGCCGTGCTGGGCGGCGGCGGCCTGGGCGGGGGTGCCGACGGTGTCGCCGGTCCAGTTCATGTGGACGTGCATGTCGCCGCCGTACCAGCCGCGCGCGGCGGCGTCGTACAGCCGCCGCGGGGTCAGCTCGACGAGGGTCTCGCGTCCGGGCTCGGGGATGACCTCGGCCTCGGCGGTGTCGTACTCCATGCCGCGGGTGACGCGGACGGTCAGCGGCTCGGCGGGCACGTCCAGCACCAGGTCGTCGCCGTGGAAGTAGGGGTCGCGGTGGCCGTCGCGGCGGGGCTGCGCGCCCTCGGGGTACCAGCCCCGGCCGTTCTCCCCGATCACGGACCAGCGGCACGGGAACCCGGCGCGCACCCGCAGCCGGGCGGCGGGCGCGGAGCGGACCAGGCCGCCGAGGCCGACGGTCCGGCCGTCCACCGCGACGACGCTGGCGGGGGTGACCGGGACCAGCAGCGCTCCCCCGGCGGCCAGCTCGCGGGCGGCGCCGTCGACGGTCAGGGTGACGGGCCGGTCGAGCGCGGAGTCGGCCATCAGCGTGGTGCGGAACCACTCCCCCTCCAGCACGGTCTGGGCGCGCGCCTCCAGCCGCACGCCGTCCGGGGTGATCCGCAGCGCGGCGAGGTTGTCGGGGAGCTCCCGCCCGGCGAGGGCGTCGCGGATCACCTCCTGGAGGTCCATGTCGCGGACGCGTTCCTCGATCTCCTCGGCGGACGCGCCCGGGTACCGCGCGAAGACCTTCTCCAGGAGCGCGAGGAAGAACCGGTGCTCGTCGCGCACGAACGCGTCGGCCTCGATCTGCCGGACGTAGGTGATGGGGTCCTCGCCCCAGGTCGGCCCGTGCTCGGCCAGCAGCCGCCGGTAGTCCGCAAGGGCCCGCCGGACGGCGGGCGGCAGGTCGTGCTCGTCGCACATGGGGTCTCCGTCTCGCTGGGGCCGGGGTTCCCTCAACGTGCCACAGCGCACCACGGCGGGGAAGCGCGTGGCCACCGCCGGTAGGCGATCTTCCCTACCGGGAGGAACAATCCTCTATCCGGCCTTTTCACCCGGTGCGGAAGCGGTCCAGCATGGCGGCCTTGGCGGTGGCGAACTCCTCGTCGGTGAGGACGCCGTCGCGGTGCAGCTCGCCCAGTTCGCGCAGGCGGCGCAGCAGCACGTCGGGGTCGGCGGCCCCGGCGGCGGCCGCCAGGGCGGGCGTCTCGGCGGCGGGCTTCTCCAGCGAGGGCTTGTCCTCGGCGGGCGCGAACGGGTGCGGCAGCCGGGCGACGACGGCGGCGGCGAGCAGCGCGGTGGTCCCGCCCTCGCGCTGGATGCCCCACGCCAGGCCGTTCGGGTCGTTCTCGGCGGCGTGCTGGGCGGACGCGCCGCGCAGCCGGAAGCGCAGGAACCCGTAGCCCATGCCCGACTGGCGGCTCCACTCGACGCCGGCGACGTCGCCGAGGGCGAACTCGCGGGGCCCGGCCTTGGTCTTGGCCTCCTCGGCCATCCAGTTCCACTCCAGGCGGATCCGGGCGCCGTCGAAGGTCGCCGTCCCGTCCCCGGCGGTCGCCGAGATCGGCACCGGCGGCCCGGGCATCAGGTAGCGGTCGCAGGGCCCGTCCGGCACCTCCCACACGATCAGGGAGTTGCGCACGTCGTCCACCAGGAACTCGGCCACCCCGACGCGGTCCCTGCCGACGGCGAGCCGGTAGGGGTCGGCCTCGGGCGGCAGCCCGCCGCCGACCGCCTGGGTGAACGGGTCGGCCCCGGGCCGCAGCCGCAACCGCAGCCGCCCGCCCTTGCGGCCCGGTTCGAACGCGACGCCCGCCACCGCCCGCAGCGGGACGGCGATCTCGCCCATCGCCCTGCGCAGCTTGTGCACCGACCGGTCGTGCCCGGGCACGATCCGCAGGATCTCGCCGTCGAACGTCCAGGATCCGTCGCGGGTGGTGATTTCCGCCATGTCCGAATGGTAGAGCCGTGGAACGCGGATCCCCCTCCGCCCGGAGGACCGGTTCGGGCGGCCCCGCTAGCGGGCGCGCCGGGCCCAGGGGGTGCGGCCCCAAGGCTTGTAGTACGACAGCACCGTCATCGTGACGTACATCGTCATCGACACCACGGGCGGGGCCAGCAGGTCCCAGGAGCCATGGTCGGCGGGGGTGCCGAGCGCGGCGCGGGCCGCCTCGTGCAGGCCGGGCCGCAGCGAGAGGACCGTCAGGGTCCCCGCCACCAGCGTCAGCACCAGCTTGACCAGCACCCACAGATGGCGGGTCAGGCCCCAGTGGGTGCCCAGCGACAGCACCACGCCGGTGGTCAGCGCCAGCAGGGCGACCGGGACCAGCAGCACGTCGCCGAACAGCCGCATCGCCACGTAGGCGGCGCGCAGCGTGGTGGTGTCGTCGGTGGTCAGGCCGGTGAGCGTGAGGGTCAGCAGCCCGACGTCCAGCCCCAGCCAGGTGACCGAGCAGATCACGTGCAGGACGAGGTTCGCCTTGCGCGCCCGGGGCGACATCCGCCACCCCCGCCCGGTGGTGCCCCGCCGCGCGCGGGCCTCGCCCTTCACGGACCCCCCGCCCCTGACGGGGACCTCGGCACTCGTGGGGACCTCGGCACTCGTGGGAGCTTCGGCACTCGTGGTGGCCTTACCACCCGTGGAGCCCTCACCGCCTGTGAAGCCCTCACCGCCTGTGAAGCCCTCACCGCCTGTGAAGCCCTCACCACTCGCGTGGAGCTCGGTGTGGGCGTGGGGTTCGGCGCCCGTGCGGTTCTCGGTGGTGGTCATGTCCTGACGGTGCCGGGCGGGTTCGGGGTGGCGCGTCGCATGGGCGGCGGCTTCGTCCCTAACGCGAGCGGTGTAGAACGACGGCGTCCGCCTACCGCGTCTGAGGTAGGCGGACGCCGGGGTCGGTCCCGGCCCCCGTCAGGCCGGGCTCAGGGCCGGGATCGGCCCGGTGAGGATGTGCCCCTGGAAGACCGCGCCCTTGGCGGTGACCTTGACGGGGGTGAACACCGACGGCGGCAGCGCGCAGAACCCGGTCCGCACCACGTCCGCGTACAGCGAGTCCGACACCACGTAGGCCACGTCGCGGCCGGGGTCGTCGACCAGCAGCCGGCGCAGCGGCCCGGCGTCCAGCAGCCGCTGGACGACGATCGGCGCGTCCCCGGCGGGCCCGAACGGCCCGTCGGTCATGGTGCCGTGGTGCAGGGCCAGCCGGATCCGCAGCCGGGGGCCCGACCCGGTGTTGGCCTCGTGCAGCGCCGCCGCCAGCGCGACGACGAAGTCCCCGGCCACCGGCGCGGGGTCGACGTCCTCGGGAAGGGTGGCCAGTTCCCCGTCGCCGCCGACCTGCTTGGCCCACCGGGCCCGGTCCAGCCCGGTGCCCCGGGCCGCCGCGTCGAGCGCGTCGTTCAGCTGCCGCTGCGCCCGCAGCTGCTCGGCGGTGTTGCGCTTGCTGTAGCCCTGGATGTCCACCGCCAGCAGAAGGCGGTAGACGAGCTGTTCGTCCCCGTTCACTCCGGTTCGCCTTTCGGTCTCCGTCGTTCCTCCAAGAACAGGCGCGGTGTTCGTTCCGCCCTTAGACGTCACGGACCGGTCCCTGAGACGGCCCGGGTCAGTAATCAGTGGCGAATCGGTAAGTGCTTGAACCCGTTTTCCCGATCCCTGCGTACTGCCTCCCGACGTGACACGAAGCTCACCGGGAAGGAACGCCATGACCGTGTCCCCCTGGAGGGTGGCCCCCGGGCTCCCGCGGCGCGACGGCGCGGCACGACCGATCGCCCTTCTCGCGGGCGCCGTGGCCGCGGCCCTGGCGCTGACCGCGTGCGGCGGCTCCGGCGGGGCGGTCGGTCCCCCGGCGCGGGCCGCCGCGGGCGGCATGGCGGACATGCAGGACATGCAGGCCGTTCCGCCGTCGCTGCGCGCGCTGCCGACCACCATGTTCGGCAGCGTCGTGGCCGACAACTCCGGACGCACCCTGTACCGCTTCGACCGTGACCGCCCCAGGCCACCGGCCACCACCTGCGTGGACCAGTGCGAGCGGACGTGGCCGCCGGCCGTCTGGACGCCGGAGCTGAGGATCACCGGCATCGACCGGGAGCGCGTCGGGCGGGTCCGGCGCCCCGACGGGTCCTGGCAGGTCACCCTGGGCGGCTGGCCGCTGTACCGGTACGCCGGGGACGCCGCGCCGACCGAGACCACCGGGCACGGCAAGGGCGGCGTCTGGTTCGCCAGCGCCCCGAACGGAGGCAAGGCCCGCCTGGTGCGGCCCGCGCCGCCCGGCACCCGCGCCGAGGACGGCCAGGGCGGCGCCCCGAACGGCGGCGCCCCGAGCAGCCCTCCCCCGGACGGCGGCATGCCGGGCATGCAGGGCATGCCCGGCATGAACTGAGTCCCGGCCGCGTCCACCCCACCCCGCACCCCCACCCATCGGAGACCATCGATGGCTCATCGTTCCCCCACCGCCCCGGCCGCCCGCGGACGCGGCCGGGGCGGCGACGCCCCGGCCGACGGCCCGTGGTCGTGGTTCCGCGGCCCCCGCCCGGCCGGGGACGTGGACGACCAGGTGATCATCACCGAGCTGTACCGCGTGTACGGCCGTCCGCTGCTGTCGCTGGTGCTGCGGCTGACCGGCGGCGACCGGCACTGGGCCGAGGACGTCGTGCAGGAGACGATGATCCGCGCCTGGCGCAGCGCCCACCAGCTGGACTCGGGCGCGACCTCGCTGCTGCCGTGGCTGGCCACGGTGGCCCGCCGCATCGTCATCGACGACCAGCGGCGCAAGAACGCGCGGCCGCAGGAGGCGGGCGAGGGCCCGCTGGAGAACCTGCGCGCCCCCGACGGGTTGGAGGACCTGCTGCGTTCGGTCGTGGTGTCCGAAGCACTGCTCGCGCTGTCCCCCTCGCACCGCGAGATCCTCAACGAGACCTTCTTCCGGGACCGCTCGGTCAACGAGGCCGCCGCGGCCCTCGGCATCCCCGTGGGCACGGTCAAGTCCCGGGTGTACTACGCGCTCAGGGCGTTGCGCGTCGCCCTGGAGGAAAGGGGCGTGACGCCGTGACCGGGCACGTCGAGGTCGGCGCCTACGCGCTGGGCCTGCTGGAGCCGGGCGACCGGCTGGCGTTCGAGGGGCACCTGGCCGGGTGCCCGCCGTGCCGCCGCGAGCTGTCGGAGCTGCGCGGCGTCGCGGCGGCGCTGGACGGGCTGCCGCCGGAGCTGGCCGCTCCCCCGCCCTCCGAGCCCGACCCGGCCGGGGTGGTGGACCTGCTCAGCCTGCACGCGCGGCGGCGGCGCCGCGACCGGTGGTCGCGGGCGCTGGTCGGGGCGGCGGCCGGGCTGGTGCTGCTGGGCGGGGCGCTGGGGCTGGGAACGACGCTGGACCTCACCGAGGCCGAGCCGCCGGCGCCGCCGGACGGCAGCGCCGAGCAGCTGCTGAGCGCCGGCCGGACGGCCGCGGCGACCGACCCGCGCACGGGCGTGACGGGCCGCGTGGCGACCGAGTCGAAGGCGTGGGGCACCCGCGTGGGGCTGCGGCTCAGCCGCCTGCGCGGCCCCCTGCAGTGCGAGCTGGTGGCCGTGGACCGGTCGGGCCGGGCGCACACGGTGGCGGGCTGGTCGGTCCCCGAGCGGGGCTACGGCCTGCCCGGCACGCCGCCGGCGCTGGTGCTCCAGGGCGGCACGGCGCTGCCGTCGTCGCAGATCGTCCGGTTCGAGGTGCGCACGCTGGGTGACGACCGCACGCTGCTGACCGTTCCGGCGTGAGGGACCGAACGCTACCGGCGGGTACGGATCCGGTGCGGGCGGCGTCTACCCTGGAGCGGTGAGCGCGACCCGACCCGCATCCCGTGAGCCCCGCCTGCTGCTGCCCGGCCTCCGCGAGGTGTACGCGGCGTACGTGCGGGCGGCCGGCGCGCTGCCCGCGCTGCCGTCGGCGTTGCAGGCCGAGGTGTGGGCCTCGGCGCAGCTCGGCTCGCTGGAGGCGGCCGCGCCGAACGCCGAGGGGTACCGCGCGGCGCTGGGCGATCTGATCATGAGTCTGCGGGCCGCAGCGACGCCGGGGGCGAAGGCCTTCCTGCGGGCGCTGGCGGCGATCGGCCCGGCGGAGGCCCGGACGGCGGCGGGCCGCGCCGCCGACGCCCTGGCCGCGGCCGAGCCGTCCTGGGCGGGCGCGCTGGGCCGGGTGGTGCCGGGCATGGTCTGGCTCATCCAGGAGGGGCCGCTGGACGGCGACCGGCTGGTGTGCGAGTTCCGGTACGAGGGCGGCGCCGACCTGCACGCCCTGGCGGTGCGGCTCGGGTACGGCGACGAGCCGGGCGAGGTCGTGGTGGTGGGGGACGTCCCGGCGCTGATGAACGCCGCCCGCCAGGCCATGCAGGCGGAGCTGTGCGTGGTGCAGCCCTACGACGCGGCGGCGGTCGGTCCTCGGCTGCGGGCGGCGCTGGCGGCCGGGCGGACGTTCGCCGACGACTGTCACCCGGCGCTGGCCGTCGCCCGGCACCGCGCGGACGCGCTGCCGGGCGACTGAGCCCTCACCGGTCCAGGTCGCGGTAGCGGCGCACCGACAGCGGCGCGAAGACCAGCACCAGCAGCAGCGGCCACGCCACCGCCAGCTCCATCGCGTGCTCGGCGGCCCAGGACCCGCCGCCGGGCACGGTCTGGCCGAACAGCTCGCGGCAGGCGGTGACGGTCGCCGACAGGGGGTTCCACTCGGCGAGGGCGCCCAGCCAGCCCGGCATGGTGCTGGGCGCGGCCAGGGCGCTGGACAGGAAGCTGACCGGCCACACCAGGATCTGCACCGCCACCAGCGACTCGGGGCCCTTGGCGACCAGTCCCAGGTAGACACCGACCCACACCAGGCCGAACCGCAGGGCCAGCAGCAGCGCGAGCGCCGCCAGCGCCGCGCCCGGCCCGTCGTGCCAGCGCCAGCCGACGGCCAGCCCGCACACCACCATGACGGCCAGGGACACCGTCGAGTGGAGCATGTCGGCGACGGCGCGTCCGGCGACCACCGCCGAGGGGGCCATCGGCATGGCCCGGAACCGGTCGGTCACGCCCCGCTGGGTGTCGGTGGCGACCGCCGCGAACGTCGTCTCGACGCCGAACAGCATGGTCATCGCGAACATGCCCGGCATGATGAACGCGCGGTAGTCCCCGCCGCCGGGCACGCGCATCTGCCCGCCGAACAGGTAGCCCATCATCAGCACGACCATCACGGGGAACAGCAGGCCCAGCACGACCTGGCCGGGCTGGCGCGCCCAGTGCGCCAGCGCCCGCCCGGTGATCGTCCAGGCGTCGGCGACCGCCCAGCGCAGCCGGGCGGCGCCGGTGGGCACGGCGGGGACGGGGATCGAAGCCGGGACGCTCATACGGTCGCCTCCTCGGTGGCGGGGCCGGTCAGGCTGAGGAACACCTCGTCGAGGGTGGGGCGGCGCAGGCCGATGTCGGCGACCGCGACGCCCGCCGCGTCCAGGGCGCGGACCGCCTCGGTGAGGGTGGCGGCGCGGTCCCGGGCGGGCGCGCCGACCCGCAGCGCGGCGGCGTCCACCTCCGCCTCCGCGCCGCAGACCCGGCCCACGACCTCGGCGGCCACGGGCAGGGCGGCCGGGTCGGCGACCACCACGTCCAGGCGGTCCCCGCCGATCCGCGACTTGAGCCGGTCGGGGGCGCCCTCGGCGATGACCCGGCCGTGGTCGATCACCGACAGGCTGTGCGCGAGCCGGTCGGCCTCCTCCAGGTACTGGGTGGTGAGCAGCACGGTGGTGCCGCCGCCGGCCAGGTCGCGGACCGCCTCCCACACCTCGTTGCGGGAGCGGGGGTCCAGGCCGGTGGTGGGCTCGTCCAGGAACAGCACCGGCGGGGCCAGGATCATCCCGGCGGCCAGGTCGAGCCGCCGCCGCATCCCGCCGGAGTAGCCGCGCACCGGCCGGTCGGCGGCCTCCTCCAGCCGGAACGCCGCCAGCAGCTCGTCGGCCCGCCGGCGGGCGGCGCGGGCGCCCAGGTGGTACAGCCGCCCGAACAGCACGAGGTTCTGCCGTCCGCTGAGGATCTCGTCGACGGCGGCGTGCTGGCCGACCAGCCCGATGCGCGACCGCGCCCGCGCCGCGTCGCGCACCACGTCGTGCCCGGCGATCTCGGCGCGGCCGCCGTCGGGCCGGGCCAGGGTGGAGAGGATCCGGACGGTGGTGCTCTTGCCCGCGCCGTTGGGGCCGAGCAGGCCGTGCACCGTCCCGGCCGGGACGGCCAGGTCGACCCCGTCCAGGGCCGTGGTGCCGCCGTAGCGCTTGCGCAGCCCGGTGGCGACGATCATGTGCGTCGTCATGGTGCGCCTCCAGTTTCGTACGCCGTACAGAGTTGGCTCGCAGAACATAACGTACGCCGTACAGAGTTTCAATCCGTAAGGTGTACGGATTTTCTGCCAGGATGGAGGGGTGAGCACCGAGCACACCGGAACCGGCGACCCCGTCCGCACCCTGGAGCTGCTGTGGGGCGTCCAGGACCGGCCCCGGCGCGGGCCCAAGCCGAAGCTGACCGTGCCGCGCATCGTCGACCGGGCGGTCGCGATCGCCGACGCCGAGGGGCTGGAGGCGCTGTCGATCCGGCGGATCGCCGAGGACCTGGACGTCGCGCCGATGTCGATCTACACCTACGTCCCCGGCAAGGCCGAGCTGCTCGACCTGATGGTCGACCGGGTCAACGGCGAGCCGGCCCCGCCCGGCGGCGGCTCCTGGCGGGAGCGCCTGGAGCACATCGCCCACGAGAACTGGCGGCTCTTCCACCGCCACCCGTGGCTGCTGCACGTCTCCGCCGCCCGCCCGCCGATGGGCCCCCACCTGCTGGACAAGTACGAGTACGAGCTGGCCGCCGTCGAGGGCCTCGGCCTGTCGGACGTGGAGATGGACTCGGTCGTCGCGCTGGTCAACGGGTTCGTGCACAGCGCCGCGCGGCTCTCGGCCGACGTCACCCAGACCGAGCGCCGCACCGGCATGAGCGACCACCAGTGGTGGGAGAAGGCCGCGCCGGTGCTGTCGAAGCTGATCGACATCGACCGCTACCCGCTGGGCGCACGGGTGGGCACGGCGGCCGGGCAGGCCTACGACGGCCCGGTGGGGCCCGAGCACGCCTTCGAGTTCGGCCTGGCCCGGATCCTGGACGGCATCGAGGTCCTGATCCGTTCCCGCGGCTAGACGGTGCCGCCGGGCCCTGGCCCACGGCGCTCGCCCCGGGGGGGGCTCGCACCTCACCAGGTCTCGGCGAGCGCGACATCGCTTCGCGATCTGACCCGCGGGCCCTCGCCTGCGGCGTCGGGCCCGCAGGTCAGGCAACACGCTCGCGTGCGTGGACGAGACCCACTTTGAGACAGGACCTAGGCCCGGCGGTTGGTGCGCCGGGTGGCGGCCGCCTGGGTGGGGTCCTCAGGCCAGGGGTGCCTGGGGTAGCGCCCGCGCAGCTCGGCCCGCACCGACCGGTACCCCTCCCGCCAGAACGAGGCGAGGTCGGCGGTGACGGCGGCGGGCCGTCCCGCCGGGGACAGCAGGTGCACCACCACCGGGACCCGCCCCCCGGCGAGCCGGGGCGCGGCGTCCCAGCCGAACAGCTCCTGGAGCTTCACCGCGAGGACCGGCTGCTCCCCGGAGTAGTCGACCCGGACCTGGGACCCGGACGGCACCCGGATCCGCTCGGGGGCCATCTCGTCCAGCCGCGAGGCGCACTCCCACGGCAGCAGCCCGCGCAGGGCCGCCGCGACGTCGATCCGCGCGAGCTCGGCCCGCCGCCGAGCCCCGGCGACCCAGTCCACGGCGTGCGCCAGCAGCGCGCCGTCGTCCACCGCGGGCCACGGCTCCCCGAGCGCCCGGTGGCAGAACGCCATCCGCTCCCGCAGCGCGACGGCCGCCGGGCCCCAGTTCAGCAGCCCCAGCCCCTCCTGGCGCAATCCCTCGGCCAGCGCCTCGGCGACCGCCCCCGGATCGGGCGCGCGCAGCGGCCGGGCGGCCAGCTCGACGGCCCCGAGCCGCTCGACCTGCCGCGCCACGACGTCCCCGTCGCGCCAGACGACCTCCCGCGCCTCCTCCAGCAGGGGGGAGGCGGCCTCGCGGGCGGTGTCCTCGTCGATGACCACCGCCTGCCGGATCCGCGCCGACGCGGCCCCGGCGGGCCGGTCGGCGACCGCGACCGCCAGCCACTCGGCCCGCGCCCCCGCCAGGGCGGACCCCTCCGCGAGCTCGCCCCCGGTCCCGGAGGCCATCAGGTACCGCCCCTCGGCCCGCCGCCGGGCGACCCGCTCGGGGAACGCGAGCGCGACCACGGTCCCGGCCGCCGCGTCGTCCCCCGTCCCCCGGGCCGGAGGGGCCGTGGCCGTCGCGGTCAGGGCGGTGGTGAGGCGGCGGGTCTCGTCGCGCCAGCGGGCGGCGTGGGCGTCGGCGGGGCGGCCGCGGCGCAGGGTCCGCCAGATCGCCGTCAGGTCGTCGCCGGCGCCGGGCGGCGGGGGCTCCGACAGCAGGGCGACGATCTCGGCGGCGGTGCGGGCGCCGACGCGGCGGGCGCCGTCGAGCAGGGCGCGGGCCAGGCGGGGGTGCAGGCCGACGCGGGCCAGCGCGCGGCCCCGTTCGGTGACGCGGCCGTCCGGCCCGGTCGCGCCGATCGCCCGCAGCGTGGCCCGGGCGGCCCGCAGCGCGGCGGGCGGGGGCGCGTCGAGCAGAGCCAGGTCGCGGGCGTCGGGGTCGCCCCAGGCGGCGGCCTGCAACGCGAACGCGGTCAGGTCGGCCAGCTCGATCTCCGGGCGGGGGCGGGGGGCGAGGCGTTCGTGCTCGGCCGCCGTCCAGCAGCGGTACACCGTTCCGGGGGCCTCGCGGCCGGCGCGGCCGGCGCGCTGCCCGGCGGCGGCGCGGGAGACCCGGACGGTGGTGAGCGAGCCGAGGCCGCGCGCGTGGTCGGTGCGGGGTTCGCGGGCCAGCCCGGAGTCCACCACGATCCGCACGCCGGGGACGGTGAGGCTGGACTCGGCGACGGAGGTGGCCAGCACGACGCGCCGTCGCCGGCCCGGCGCCAGCACCGCGTCCTGCGCGGCGGGCCCGGCCTGGCCGTGGACCTGGAGCACCTCGGCGTCCACGCCGGCCAGGGCCCCGGCGACGCGGGCGATCTCCCCGACGCCGGGCAGGAAGCACAGCACGTCGCCGTCGCGTTCGGCCAGGGCGCGGCGGACGGTCGCGGCGACGTGCGCGAGCAGGGCGGGGTCGACGCGCATGCCGTGCGGCGGGGGGAGCGGGCGGTCCGGCGGGGCCCACACCACCGCGACGTCGTGCAGGGCGGCCTCGGTCTCCACGACCGGCGCGGGGCCGTCGCCGCCGCCCAGCAGGGCCGCCCAGGGCGCGGTGTCGGCGGTGGCGGAGGCGGCGACGATCCGCAGGTCGGGGCGGAGCGCCGCCCGGGCGTCCAGCAGGAACGCCAGCGCGGTGTCGGCGTCCAGGTGGCGTTCGTGGCACTCGTCGAGGATCACGGTGCCGACGCCCGCGAGCTCGGGGTCGTCCTGGAGGCGCCGCAGCAGCACCCCGGTGGTGACGACCTCGACGGCCGTGCCGGGCCGGTGCTCGCCGCGCACGGTGACGCCGACGCGGCCGCCGACGCCCTCGCCCAGCAGCCAGGCCATCCGGCGGGCGGCGGCGCGGGCGGCCAGCCGCCGGGGTTCCAGCACCACGACGCGGCCGGGCGCGCCGGTGTCCTCGCCGGCCAGCCCGGCCGGCCCGGTCAGCCCGGCCAGGGCGAGCGGGACCAGGGTCGTCTTGCCGGTGCCGGGCGGCGCGGCGAGCACGGCCAGGCCCCGGTCGGCCAGGGCGGCGCGCAGGCCGGGCACGGCGTGGCGGACGGGCAGGTCGAGGGCCTCCCGCAGGCGGTCGGTGGTCGGGCCGGTGCGCATCGCACCAGTGTGCCGCGCCGGTGCTCACCGTCGGGAACGGCCCATGTACACTTCCGGCGGATGTGACGAATCCCACCGGCCGAAAGCGGTCACGATTCTTGCGGTGATAGTTTCACCGCCCTTTTCGCCGCGCCTTTGAAACCTTCTCAAGGGAGCGCCAAGAACGCACAATAAAAGCTTCACCAAAAGCCGCGTACTGCGATATCTCTTCCACCGCCGGTGACTTTCGGGTTCTAGTTCCCTCACCCCGTGATGGCCCGCCCCATTGTCCCGGGTATGCCCATAATCGGCTCGTCAACACCGGGGCAGGAGGAACAGCGGTGATCGGAAGCTCTATCTATCTCAGGGACCGCGCGGCCTTCACCGGGGGCACGCCGCAGGCCGTCTACGAGGAACTCTGGCAACGCGGACGAAAGAGCCGTGTAAGGAACCGTGCAATTTTCGCGGTGCTCACCTTCGTACTGTGCGGGATGCTGGTGAACGCGGTTTTCGGCATCGTCATGGCTCTTGTGGTGACGGTATTGGACGCCTACTTCCACTGGCGCGGTTACAACGCATCCTCGGTATGGCGGCGCGGATTGCGCGGCGAGGAGCGCATGAACCGGTGGCTGCGGCACACGCTGGAACGCCGCGGTCACCGCGTGCTGCACGCGCGCACCGTTCCCGGATACGGCAAGGCCGACCAGATCGTGATCGGTCCGGGCGGGGTCTGGCTGGTGCACAACGAGGCCTGGCACCCCGAGGCCGAGGTCGCGCCCTACGGCGGGCGGCTGTTCATCGACGGCCGCACCCAGTCCGCGCTGGTCAAAAGGTTGACGGGCGCGGCGCGGGAGACGGCCCGGCTGCTGTCGGAGCGGACCGGGGAGCCGGTCACGGTGACCCCGGTGCTGGCGGTGCACGGCGGGCGGCTGGCGCGCGCCCCGTTCGAGGCCGACGGGATCGTGTTCGCGCCGCCGCTGGCGCTGCTGCGCTGGATGCGCCGCAACCCCACCGCCGAGTACCCGGCCGAACGCGTCGAGGAGATCACGCGCGCCGGCGTGCACGTCCTGCCCATCGGCGGCCACACCATGCAGACGGCGGCCTGAGAGCGGCCGGCCGTCCCACGAACACCGCCCGTACGGGTCCGGCGACCCTCCCCGTACGGGCGGCGCTCTTTTCTCCGCTCTCCCCCGGCCCCCGTCTCAGGCGCGGGCGCCGCGGCGGCCGGTGCGCCACAGCCACCACAGGCCGACGACCGGCAGCACCAGCGGGACGAACCCGTAGCCGCGCCCATAGGCCGACCAGACGGTGGCGTCGGGGAACGCGGCGGGGTCGGCCAGGCTGAGCGTCCCGACGACCAGGACCCCGGCCAGCTCGACCGAGCAGGCGGCGGCGGCGACGCGGCGGGAGGTCCGCCCGCCGCGGGCCAGCGCGACGGTGGCCAGCACGTACACGGCCGCGGCCACCGCCGACAGCGCGTAGGCGACGGGGGCCTCGTCGAAGCGCGTGGCGATCTGCACGCCCGCGCGGCAGCCCGCCGCCAGCGCGAAGACCGCGTAGACGGCGACCAGCATCCGCCCGGGGCCGCTGCCGGTGCCCGGAGCGGCGGGGCCGGCGGGTTCGGTGGGGGTGGTGCGCTCAGCCAACGGTGCCCGTCCAGATCTGCCGCATGCGTTCGATCATGACCGCCACCGACAGCCCGGCGACGACGATCACGCCCGGTCCCCAGCGGGAGCGCTCCAGCAGCCCCCAGCCGGCCCCGGCGACCGGGATCACCAGGATCGCCAGCAGGTAGCCGACGAACGTCGCGCTGTCGCCGGGCCCCTCGCCGCCCGACAGCTTCACGAACCCGACCACGGCCTGCACGACCAGCAGGACCTCCAGCACGCCGAGGGCGGCCAGGTCCCCCCAGCCCATCGCCCGGTTGCGGACGGCGGTCACGGCGCTGTAGGCGGCGGCCAGCAGCGCCACCACGATGATCACGACGGACAGGGCGTTCGACATAGGACCTCCGAGACTACTACCGGCTGTAGAGCACGGCCGCACGGGCTCGCGCGGCGTGGAATCATGCTGGGGTGGACACGCTCGATTGGTTGATCCTGACCCGGCACGGCGAGAGCACCGGCAACGTGGCCTACCGCGCCGCCTACGAGCGGGGCGCCGAGGAGACCGGGATCCTGGAGCGCGACGCCGACATCCCCCTGTCGGAGGCGGGCCGTGTCCAGGCCGCGGGCCTGGGCCGGTGGCTGGCGGCGCTGCCCGAGGGCGAGCGGCCCACGCTGGTGCTGACCTCCCCGTTCCTGCGGGCCGCCGAGACCGCGCGGATCGCGCTGGAGCAGGCGCCCTACGCGGTGCCGGTCCGGGTCGACGAGCGGCTGCGCGACCGCGACCAGGGCGTCTTCGAGGGGCTGACCTCGTTCGGGATCCGCGCGCGGTTCCCCGAGGAGTACACGCGCAAGCGGCGGATCGGCAAGTTCTACTACCGGCCGCCCGGCGGCGAGTCGTGGGCGGACCTGGCCCTGCGGCTGCGTTCCCTGTACCGGGACCTGCACGAGCAGGAGCCCGGCGGGCGGGTGCTGGCGGTCGCGCACGACGCGATCGTGGTGATGACGCGGTACGTGGTGGAGGGCCTGTCGGAGCCGGAGATCCTGGAGATCGAGAAGACGCCGATCGGCAACTGCTCGGTGTCGCGGTGGCGGCACGACGGCGGGCGGCTGTGCCCGATCATCTACAACGACATCTCCCACCTGGCCTGACGCCCGGCCCGCACGGCGTCCGCCCCGGGGCGGCGTTCGGTCCCCGCCCGCCAGCAGCGTGGCGGCGCGGGCGGCGACGGCGGCGTGCCGGGGTCGTCCGGCGGGAGCAGGGCGTGCAGCCGTTCCAGCGCCTCCAGGTCGTCGCGGCCCGGTCCGCCGGTGACGTAGTCCCACAGCCCGGCGATGCCGCCGCGGGCCAGGACCTGCCGGCGCAGCCGCACCGCCGCGGCGACCTCGCCCGCCTCCAGCAGCCGCCGCACCGCCAGCAGGTCGGCCTCCACCTCGCAGTCCAGCCGGTAGGGGCGGGCGCGCCCCACCCCGCCCAGCGCGGACCGCAGCCGGTGGATCTCGGCGTGCCGCAGCGACAGCGGCACCGGGCGGCCGTCCAGCCGCGCGGCCGGGGCGGCGTCGCCGAGCAGGGTGAGGGCCAGCAGCGGCCGGCGGTCCGGGGCGGGCGGCTCGACGTGCCGGACCAGGAACACCTCGCCGACCGGTTCGGCGAGGGCGAGGCCGCCGTCGGGCAGCACCAGCCGCCCGCCGGACGCGGGGACCCCCACGCGCCGCCCCCGCCAGCGCGCCGCGCCCGCCAGCACCCGGCCGGTCGCGGTCACCAGCAGGCCGTCGCCGCCGACGTAGCGGCCGTAGCGTTCGCGCAGCCGGTCGTCGGCGGCGCGCATCCGGTCCGCCAGGCGCTCCTCCACCAGCCGCGCGGCGGCCCCGACCAGCGCGACGGTGGCCGGGTGCAGCCGGTCCAGGGTGGCGCTGACGTCCACGCAGCCCAGCACCCGGCCCGAGTCCGGGTCGGTGACCGGCGCGCCCGCGCACGATCAGCGGTGCAGCACCGACACCACGTGCTCGGCGGAGTAGACGTACTCGGGGCGCCCGGTGACCAGCGGGGTGCCGATGCCGTTGGTGCCGACCGCGTTCTCGGCCCAGCAGAACCCCTCGGTCAGCCCGACCTCGTCGGCGCGGCGCCGCACCCCCGGCGGCCCCTCGGTCCACAGCGCGCGCCCGAGCTCGTCGGTGACGACGATCAGCTGCTCGGCCTCGTCGGCGACCGTCGCGGTGTTCCCCCGCGCAACCCCTTCCGGAAAAAGGAATCACCTGGGACGTCTCGCCGTACGTGCACGGGTGGTCGCAACGTGCATGCAACCTGGTCCGTCCTACCGTACGGGCGTGCACCGGAGCCCGGTCGCCGGGATCGGGACCCGCCGCCGCGCGTTCCGCGGGACGCGCGGCGGCGATGGGGGAGGTCCCGGCCGGCGACGGCTCCGGTGACGCCGAGGAGGAACGCGATGCTGTGCCTGACCTGCCGCAGGGTGCGCCCGGCGCACGGCCCTGCCGGCTACACCGCCGACCGTGCCCGGCTGATCCTCCGGCACGGGCTGTGCCTGTGCGCGCCCCATGTTCCGGCTCCCTCCCCAAGGAGAACATGACTCGTTTCGCCATGGTTCGCCTAGAGTTCAAGAGGCGTCCACGCCGATCCCCTTGCCGAGGAGTGTCATGGCCGTTCTGCCGGGTCTGGTCCGCCGGGTCGTCTCCGAAGCCGACCGCCATCTGCGCGGTCGCCTGCCGGCCACCCCCGGGGACCTGCTCCGCGGCCTGGCACGGGAGCTGACGCGCCCGGTGGAGCTGGAGCGGCTGGTGGCCGCCCAGGGCGAGCGGATCGCGCGGCTGGAGGAGCGCCTGCGCGAGCAGGACGCGGGGTTGCGCGCGGTGCGCGCCGAGCTGGACTCGCTGGTCGGCCAGCTCAACGACCGGCTGCTGCCGCGCCTGGACGAGCGGCTGGACGACCTGGAGCGCGACCTGATCGCCGTCGCCACCGGCATGATCCGGGCGGGCAAGGAGGACGACGCCGCCCGCGTCCGCCTCGACATCCTGGACCGGCGCATCGGCGACCTGCGCGGACGGATGGCCCAGACCGAGCAGCGCGCCGGGCTGTGGCGGGAGCTTCAGGCCACCCTGGCGCGGCTGGGCGACGACGTGGACGCGCTGCGCGAGCGCCTCGGCGGCCGTACGGTCGGCCCGGTCCCCGACCCGATCACCGACCCGATCACCGAGCGGCTCACCGACCAGTCCCGGCACGGCGCCGAACGCCTGGCCGAGCCGCTGGGCCGGGGCGAGGCCCACGCCTGAGACCGGTTCCGGCACGGGCAGAATGGGCCCATGACCGATCCTTCGAACCCCTCCGTCCCGCCGCGGGGCCGCGTCGTCGTGGTCACCGGGTCCGCCGGCGCCGCCGGGCAGGCGGTCGTGCGGCGGCTGGCCGCCTCCGGCGCGCGCGTGGTGGCCGCCGGCCGGGTCCCCCACCGGTGGGACGACGAGAACGTCTCCCCCGCCGTGGTGGACCTGCTCGACGCCGAGGGCACCCGCGCCTGGGCCGACGCGGTCGCGGCCGAGCACGGCGGCGTGGACGGGCTGGTCCACCTGGTCGGCGGCTGGCGCGGCGGCGTCCCGTTCGGCGACACCGACCTGGCCGACTGGGCGTTCCTGCACGACCTGCTGGTCCGCACGCTCCAGCACGCCACGCTGGCGTTCCACGGCCACCTGCGCCGCTCCCCGCGCGCCCGGGTCGCGATCGTCTCCCAGCACGCCGCCCGGCGGCCCGTCCAGGACGCGCCCGCCTACTCCACCGCCAAGGCCGCCGCCGAGGCGTGGACGCTGGCGATGGCCGACGCGTTCGGTGACCTGCCCGACGCCGCCGCCACGATCCTGGTCGTCCAGGCCCTGCTGACCGACGCCATGCGCCGCGAGCACCCGGACGCCCCCTTCACCGGCCTCACGCACGTCGACGACCTGGCCGCGGCCGTCGCCGGGCTGTGGGACCGTCCCGCCGCGCGACTGAACGGAACCCGCGTTGACCTCTCCGCTTCCTGACCTCTCCGCCGGCCTCGCCGCCGGCCGCGGCTTCGCCAGCGACAACCAGGCCGGGGCGCACCCCGACGTCCTGGCCGCCGTCGCCGCCGTCAACACCGGCCACCAGCCCGCCTACGGCGACGACGCCGTCACCGCCCACGCGCGCGAGGTGTTCCGCCGCCACTTCGGCGAGCAGGCCGAGACCTACCCGGTCTTCAACGGCACCGGCGCCAACGTCGTCGGCCTCCAGGCGATGTGCGACCGCTGGAGCTCGGTGATCTGCCCGGCGACCGCGCACGTCAACACCGACGAGTGCGGCGCGCCCGAGAAGGTCGCCGGGATCAAGCTGGTCCCGGTCGCCACCCGCGACGGCCGCCTCACCCCGGGCGACGTCGCCCGGCACGCCCGCGGTTTCGGCGACGCCCACCACGCCCAGCCGCGCGTGGTGTCGCTGACCCAGAGCACCGAGCTCGGCACCGTCTACACCCCCGGGCAGGTCGCCGCCGTCGCGGCCGCCGCCCACGAGCGCGGGATGCTCGTCCACATGGACGGCGCGCGCCTGGCCAACGCCGCCGCCGCGCTGGACGCGCCGATGCGGGCGTTCACCACCGACGCCGGGGTGGACGTGCTGTCGTTCGGCGGCACCAAGAACGGCCTGATGTTCGGCGAGGCGATCGTGGTGCTGAACCCGGCGGCCGTGCGCGGCGTCGAGTACCTGCGCAAGGCCGGGATGCAGCTGGCGTCGAAGATGCGGTTCGTGTCGGCGCAGCTCGTCGCGTTGCTGGAGGGCGACCTGTGGCTGCGCAACGCCCGCGGCGCCAACGCCATGGCGCGGCTGCTGGCCGACTCGGTGCGCGGCCTGCCCGGCGTGGAGATCGCCCACCCGGTGGAGGCCAACGCCGTGTTCGCCGTGCTGCCGCACGAGGTGATCGAGCGTCTGCGCAAGCGGTTCGCGTTCTACGTGTGGGACGAGGACCGCGGCATGGTGCGGTGGGTGTGCTCGTTCGACACCACCGAGCGGGACGTGGCCGCGTTCGCCGCCGCGCTGGCGGAGGAGCTGGGCTCCTGAGCCCGGGCGGCCCCGGCCGCCCCCCTATCTAACAATCGTTAGATAGAAAAGGTTATCGTGGGGCTGAACCCGATTCGGCACTGGAGGCACCCCCATGGCCAACCGCACGTTCGTCATCGGCGTGGGCATGACCAAGTTCGAGAAGCCGGGCTCCCGCGACTGGGAGTACCCCGACATGGCGAAGGAGGCCGTCGGCAAGGCCCTCACCGACGCCGGGATCGCCTACGACCGCGTCCAGCAGGCCTACGCGGGTTCCATGTACGGCGCGATGGGCCAGCGCGCCCTGTACGAGGTCGGCATGACCGGCATCCCGGTGATGACCGTCGCCAACGCCTGCGCCACCGGCTCCAGCGCCCTGTTCCTGGCCCGCCAGGCGGTGCGCGGAGGGCTGGCCGACTGCGTCCTTGCCCTCGGCATGGAGAAGATGCAGAAGGGGTCGCTGGGCGCGGGCGTCGGCAAGTCCAAGGTCACCATCATCGACCACCACCTGAAGGCGATGACCGCCGGCCGCCCCTGGGAGATCGACAAGGCCCCGATGCCGCAGATGTTCGGCAACGCGGGCCGCGAGCACATGGAGAGGTACGGCTCCACCCCCGACCACTACGCCTGGATCGGCTGGAAGAACCACAAGCACTCGGTGAACAACCCCTACGCCCAGTTCCAGGACGAGTACTCCCTGGAGGACGTCAGGAACGCCACGATGATCTTCGACCCGCTCACCAAGCTCCAGTGCTCCCCCACCTCCGACGGGGCCGCCGCGGCGATCGTGGCCGGCGAGCGCTTCGTGGACGAGCACGGCCTCGGGGACCGGGCGGTCGAGATCGCCGGACACCACATCACCACCGACACCCCCGACAGCTTCGCCGACCACTCCTCGATCGCCGCCGTCGGCTTCGGCTGCACCGAACGCGCCGCCCGCGCCGCCATGCGGGAGGCCGAGGTCTCCATCGGCGACGTGGACGTCGTCGAACTGCACGACTGCTTCTCGGCCAACGAGCTCATCACCTACGAGGCCCTCGGCATGGCCCCGGTCGGCGAGGGCCACAAGCTCGTCGACGAGCGGGCCACCACCTACGGCGGACGCTGGGTCGTCAACCCCTCCGGCGGCCTGATCTCCAAGGGCCACCCCCTCGGCGCCACCGGCCTCGCCCAGTGCGCCGAGCTCACCTGGCAGCTGCGCGGCGAGGCCGGCGCCCGCCAGGTCGAGGGCGCCCGCGTCGCCCTCCAGCACAACATCGGCCTCGGCAGCGCCTGTGCCGTCGCCGTCTACCGGCCCGCCTCCTGACCCGCCCCCAGGGTGGCGGACGTGAGACGAATATTGACTCACGTCTCACGATCGGCCACCCTGGCGGGCAGGACCTCCAGGAGGTGGGATGACCGCACCCCTCGAACCCGGCTGCCTGCTCCGGAAGTACGCCGGCGACCTGCGCTCCCTGCTGCCCGGAGCCGCCGCCGGACTCCTGCAGCTCATGCACCCCGGCATCGGCGCGGGCGTCGCCCGGCACTCGGCGTTCTTCGACGCCCCCTTCGACCGCATCCACCGCTCGGTCCCCCAGATCTGGGCCACCATCCTCGCCCCCGACGGCCCCGAACGCGCCCGCGCCATCCGCGACCTGCACCGCGCCATCGGCGGCACCGACGAGCACGACCGCCGCTACCACGCCCTCGACCCCGAGACGTTCTGGTGGGCCCACGCCACCTTCACCTGGGAGATCTTCAAGGCCGCCGAACTGTTCCACCCCGGGACCCTCACCGCTGAGGACCGCGAACGCCTCTACGCCGAGACCGTCACCTGGTACGCCCGCTACGGCGTCAGCATGCGGCCCGTCCCGCCCGACCACGCCGCGTTCCAGTCCAGGTTCTGGCACGTGTGCGCCCGGGAACTGGAACTCACCCCCGCCGCCGCCCGCGCCCTCGACATCGCCCGGCACGGCTCCGACACCGTCACCCTCCTGCCCGTCGGCGGCCCCCTCGCCGAACGCGCCGGACGCCTCGTCGCCGAACGCCCCCTCCGCCTCATCACCTTCGGCTGCCTGCCCCCGATCGTCCGCACCCGCTTCGACATCCCCTGGAGCCCCCTGGACCAGGCCCGCTTCACCGCCCTCGCCCTGGCCCACCGGCAGGGCTACCGCATGCTCCCCGGCGGCCTGAACCACTGGGCCCTGCGCACCGCGCTCCGCTACATCGGCGCCCACACCCGCGACCAGCGGTACCGCCCCGCCGCCTGAAACCCGTCACGCGCCGGAAGGCCAGGTTCACCGGCCGCCTCCCCCGGGCATGATCCCCCCGACCGCCGGGAGGTGTTCTCCCGCGCGGCACCCGAAGGTCCCCCGGCCTTCAGGGAACCAGCCGACAACCGAAGGTGTGGAGACGATCGCCGCCGGCGCTGAGCGAACGGCGCCCGCCGTCCTGAGCGGCGCCGCCGCCGGGACCTCCCGGCCCCGCGCCCGCCGGCCGCGCGTCCGCCAGGGCGTGACCGCGGCCCTGCTACTGGCCGCCCTGGCCGCGGCCGCCCTGCTGATCCCCACGCACACGCTCGCCACCGCGTTCCGCGACACCCGCTGGGAGTACGTCCCCGTCCTGGCGGCCCTGTCGGTGCTGCACTACGTCTTCGCGGCCCTGGCCCTGCGCGGCGTCAGCGGCCGCGCCCTCCCCCTGCTGCCCACGACGATGGCCCAGTTCACCGCGGCGGCGGCCAACCGCCTCACCCCCGGTGGCCTGGGGGCGATCGCCGTCAACACCCGCTACCTGGTCTGCCACGGCCTCCCCCTGGCCCGGGCCGCCGTCGCGGTGGCGGTCATGCAGGTCGCCGGCGCTCCCGCCGACCTGATCCTCCTGCTGCTGATCCTCGGCGTGGACCCGGACGACCGCGCCCTCCACACCATGGGCGACCACGCCGCCCGCGCCATGACGTTCCTGCCACCCGAACCGCTCCTGGCGGCGGGCGCGGCCCTGCTCGCGGCCGCGGCCCTGTGGGGCCGCCGCGCGGCCCGCTCGGCGGCCGTCACCCGCGCCCTGGCGGGCCTGCGCGACCTGGCCCGCCGCCCCCGCGACCTCCTGCTGACCGTGACGGCCTCGGCCGCGACGACGTTCGTGCTGGGCCTGGCCTTCGCGCTGAGCGCCCTGGCCGTCCCCGGCACGGGAGCCGGCCCCGGCGACGTCCTGCCGTTCCTGACGGCCTACCTGGTCGGCGCGGCGGCGGCCGCCGCGGTCCCCTCCCCCGGCGGCGTGGGCTCCACCGAAGCCGCCCTGACAGGGGCCCTGATCGCCCTGGGCGTGACGGCGGCCCCGGCCCTCCAGACGGTCCTGCTGTTCCGGGCCATCACGTTCTGGGCCCCGGTGCCCATCGGCCTGCTGACGTCCCGGACCCTCCGCCGACCCCCCGAACCCCGCCGCGACACAGCGCCAGAACGGTGAGCCGCCCCCGGCCAGGACATGGCGCCTCCCGCGCCCCCACCTCAGCCGAGTCCCAAGCCCCTGACCCACGGCGCTCACCTGGCTTCGGCGAGCGCGACCTCGCTTCGCGCTCTGACCCGCGGGCTCGCGTGCGAGGCTGGGGCCCGCTTCGAAACAGGCCCCAGCCACACCCGAGCGAAGCGGCGTTCACCACGGAGGATCCAGCACGGAACGGGCCGGTCACATGGAAGCGCCAGGTCCCGGCTAGACCACGAGCTGGTCCCCCAGACGGCTCCGGCGGTACAGGACGTGCCGCCCGCCGCGGGCCCGGGTGACCAGACCGGTCGCGTACAGCACGCGCAGGTGCTGGGAGACGGCACTGGGGGCCACCTTCAGGCGACGGGCCAGCTCCACCGTCGGCAGCGGCTCACCGAGAAAGCCGAGCAACGCGGCCCGGGACGCACCGAACAGCGACCTCAGGGCGGTGGCGTCCAGGGACGGCGCCAGAGCCCACAGAGTGGCCACCCCGCGGCTGGGATAGACCAGGAGCGGCGGCTCCTGCGGAACCTGGCGGCCGCAGCGTCGCCGGGAACCCCCTCTGGCACCAGCGCAACGCGCAGGTCCCTGCGGACGGGCTCCGGAGCCGTCGAGAGCGGACGGGGTCTGGAGATGGACTCCGACGCGAGGCGTCCGAGCGTTATGACGTCGTCACGGACAGCCAAGCCGATGCATGGATGGCATCAGCGCGCATGAACGAGCGATTTCCCTCCCTTCACCCTTCGTGTCGAATCGTCCCCTTCCTTTACATTGTAGATTTCTAACGTCGGCGGGCCGCCACCGCGGTCGCCAGCAGGGGCAGGGCCGCCAGGGCGGTGCACCATGCCAGGGGGACGCCGCCCAGGAGCATCCCGGCTCCGGCCGTGCCGGTGGAGGGACCGGCGTTGAAGGCGGTGTTCACCCACGCTCCCGCCCGCGTGCGGCTCCCCGGCCCGGCGCTCTCGTCGGCGATCAGGGAGGCGGTGCCCAGCAGCGGCGACACGAAGAGCCCGGCGACTCCGACGGCTCCCGCCAGCGTCGCCACCTCGGGCATGCTCCCGGCCGCCGCGACCGCTCCCCCGAGCAGCACCCCCAACAGCGCCAGCCGCACCCGCACGTCCGCGCGCCACGTCACCGCCCCGTAGGCGAGACCGCCCATGGCGCTCCCGGCCGCGAACAGGGCCGCGCCCGCCGCCAGGAGCGGTTCGGGCGCCAGGAACGGTTCGGGCAGCAGGAACGTCATGGCGCGGGCGGCGTGGTCGCCCATGGTGTGGAGGGCGCGGTCGTCCGGGTCCACGCCGAGGATCAGCAGCAGGAGGATCAGGTCGGCGGGAGCGCCGGCGACCTGCATGACCGCCACCGCGACGGCGAGGAGGTGGAGAGCCCCAGGCAGAAGCCGGTCCCGCCGCGACCGCGACGGGCCGCTCCAGCCCGGCGAGACCGCCCCACGACCGCTTCGGCTCGTCCCGCTCCTTGTCACCCTCCCCTCGCATGTCCCGCACCGCCGGCGAAGACACCAGCGCCAACGTTCCAACGACCACCAACACGGCACTCACGGCGACCCCGGCAGCGGGGCGCGCGACCACCGCGAGCAGTCCCGCCACCAGCGGGCCGGTGACGTAAACGAGCTCCTCAGCGACGGTGTCGAGCGAGAACGCGCGCTGCAACAGCCGCCGGTCGGGCACCAGTTCGCCCAGAGCGCCCGCATCACCGGCCCCAGCGGCGGGGCGCGCGCCCCGCCCAGCGCCGCGAGCCCGCGCAGCAGCACGCGCGACGATCCCGGTTGCCAGCTGGAAGCGGCGAGCCCCACCAGCGACACCGCGCAGGCGGCGGCCGTCACGGGCAGGACCCGCCGCGGTCCGCGCCGATCGACCAGCGCCGCCCGCCACGGCGACACCAGCGCCCCGACCAGCCCGAACAACGCCATCGCCCGCCTGCGACGGCATACGACCCGGTGGCCTGGGAGACCGCCAGCGTCAACGACAGGAAGACGATTCCGTAGGACAGCCGCCCGAGCAGCGCGGCGGCGAAGGTCGTGCGGGCATGCGGAACGCGCAGCACGACGGCATACGAAGACATGGGAGTCGTTCCTCGGAGAACGCGACGCGCTCCAGGCGCGGCGCGGGTGTGCAGGGGACGTCGAGGGGCGGGCCGCTCGGGACCCGGCCGACGCGTCTCCTACGCACGGGAGAGGAACATGCCGTCACACTGAACGATCACATGATCCGTCGGCAATCCAACCGCCTCACCCACTCCGCGAGCCGGCCCAGGAAGGTGCGGGCCACGGGCGGCCACGCTCCCTCCGCGAGCAGGACGGCCGTATGGAAGGCATGCGGCATGTCCTCGTAGACGTCGAGGGTGACCTCCGCGCCCGCATCGGCAACCGCGCGGGCGAGACGTCGCGCGTCGTCCAGCAGGAGCTCGTCCGCTCCCACCGCGACCAGCAGCGGCGGCGTTCCCCGGAAGTCCCCGTAGACCGGAGACTGCGGCGCCTGATCCGGGGGCGCGCCCGCCAGATAGTGCTCGGCGATGACGGCCATCGTCTCGGGGGTCATGACATCGCGGCCGTCGCCGGCGTGCACCCCGGCAACGGCGAAGTCCGTGACTGGCGACACCGAGACGGCACCCGCGGGCAACGCGTCCCCGGCCTCCGCCAGAACCAGCAGCGCTGACAGGGCCAGGGTCGCCCCGGCCGACTCCCCGACCATCAGGATCCGACCGGCGGGCACCCCCTGCTCCACGAGGCTGCGGTGGACGGCCACCACGTCCTCGACGGCCGCCGGATACGGGTGCTCGGGCGCGAGCCGGTAATCCACCCGGAACACCGGCCGCCCCGTGGCCTGCGACAACCGCAAGGCCATGACCTCCTCCAGCGCCGGCTCACTCTGCGAGAACCCGCCGCCGTGCACGTAGACCGTGACCCCGGCCCCGCCCACCGCCTCACCCGCGACGACCTCGGGCGCGGTGACCCACGTCCCGGGCACGCCCCCGGTGTACGACAGCACAGGAACAAGATCAGCCCGCTCGTCCAACACCGGCGGATCGACGAACAGCTTCGACATCTGCTCACGCAGCGCGGCACCCTCTCCAGGCGCAGCGGCAATCGAATGGAAACGCACGCGAACCACTCCTTCCCCCATACACGAACGAAGACAAGACAGAACGAAGACGAGACAGACCGAAGCGCGCAAGCCATGCGTAGCGGCCGCGCGGCACAGCCATGCGTCACGGCATGCGCCACGGCCATGCGCCACAGCCGCGCGTCACGCCCACGCATCACGCCCACGCATCACGGCGGCTCGTGGGGTCTTTCCCGGTGGGTCATCTTCGGCGGCGGTTGAGGCGGGCCAGGCGGGTGGCTATTCGGTCCATGGTGTCGTCGCCCGGTTCCCAGCCGTGTTGCAGCAGTGTGGTGAGCAGTGCCTCCAGGTAGGGGCCTGGCCGGGGTAGGAAGTCCCTGGTGATCGGAATGACGTTCCATCCTTGCTCCTTCTTCAGCCAGCGGCGTCGGGCGGCGTCGGGCGGCGTCGTGGGCGCGTGCCCGGCGGCCGGTGTGGTGTTCCTCGCCGTCGTACTCCAGTCCGACCTGGTGGTCGGGGTAGCCGAGGTCGACGTACAGCAGCTCGTCGTTCGGCCCCGGTATCGGGATCTGGGTGCGGGGGCGGGGAAAGCCCGCGTCCATCGTGATCAGGCGGACCCAGCTCTCCCCCGGCGACTGCGCGCCCCCGTCGCCGAGGCCCAGCAGCGCGCTGAGCCTCCTGTTGTTCCGGTAGCCGGTCAGGGTGCGGGCCATGGCCCGCAGCTCCTTCTCGGTCACGCCGCGCCGGAGGAACTGGTCCAGCGCCGCGACGGCGTCCCGGCGCGGCAACCAGCGCACGCAGTCCAGGGCGGTGCGTGCGGGCGTCGTCACCCGCACACCGTCCTTCTCCACGACGTGGTCGTCGGGCAGCTCCGTCCAGCGGGGGTCACGCCCCGGCGGCATCGGCCCCGGCGCGAGGACGAGATCGACGTCGCACTCCATCGCGCTCACTCCCGGGGGTAAGACGTCCAGCCCCCAGATCCAGGCCGCCGTGCGGCGCGCGACGGCGCACCCCTCCGGCAGCAGGCCGCTGATCGCCCTGGCTCGTTCCGTCAGGGACGCTCCGGGTCCCGGGGCGAAGCCGACGCCGGGTGCGACCGGCACGACCTGGCCGTTGGAGGACCGTGTCCAGAGGACGTTGAGTTCGCTCATGCCCTCGATGCTGCGGGTCGTCCGCCGCTCCCCGGAAGGCGTCCGCGAGATCTGTGGATAACTCGCTCCCCCGGATGGGGAGCATGGTGATCGAAATGACGGTCCCGCAGGCTAAGGTGCCGGACATGGCGGATGTGTACGAACTGATCCTGTCCGCGGACCTGCCCGCCGACCTGTCGCGCGGTGAGGTCGCGGAGCTGCGCTGGCACCTGGGCACCGGCCGGCAGCCGGACACCCTGACCATCGTGACCGACTTCGCCGAGGCGTTCGAGGACGAGACCGGGCAGGTCCGGACCGAGCAGGTCCCCTACCCGGTCCTGGCCCGCCGGGAGCCCGCCTGGCGCATCGGCGGGGTCGTGTCCGCCGAGTTCCAGCCCCGCGATGACGGCGGTTGGGCGCTGACCGCGCGGCAGGAGATCCATCCTGACGGATTCCCGCAGGTCACCGCGTTGCTGCGGTGGCTGGAGGCGCGGGCGGTCCGCTTCTCCTGCCAGGCGCGGCACTACGAGAACGAGGTGTTCACGCCGGTCAGGAACGCCGAGTTCCCCGACGTCGAGGCATTCGCCTAAGAGTCTCAATGCAGTGGCCAGGGCACCCGGAGGGCCGGGCGGCCACTCCCGGGGAACCACACAAAGCGGCAAGGGCCGATCAGCCACATCCGGCCCTCCGGCGCCACCCAACAACTTACGGAGGGCTGATGTTGCTGGAGCATCGCGGGGCGCGTCCCGTCGTTCCCGATTCCGCGTATGTGGCGCCGTCCGCCGTGCTGTGCGGGGCGGTGGTCCTGGGGGAAGGGGCCCGTGTGCTGCACGGCGCGGTGCTCACGGCCGAAGACGGCGAGGTACGGGTCGGCGCCAACACGACGGTGATGGAGAACGCCGTGGTCAAGGGCCGTTCCGAACATCCGGCGGTGCTCGGCGGTTCGGTCCTGGTCGGCCCGCACGCCCATGTCAACGGCGCGACCGTCGAGGACGAGGTGTTCGTCGCGACGGGCGTCTCGATCTTTCCCGGCGCGGTCGCGGGCACCGGTTCGGAGCTGCGCATAAACAGCGTGCTCCACGTCAACTCCCGTATCGGGCCCGGGACGGTCGTCCCCATCGGCTGGATCGCCGCCGGTGATCCGGCCGAGCTGTTCTCACCCGACCGGCACGACGAACTGTGGGAGGTGCAGCAGGGAATGGACTTCCCCGGCACCGTCTACGGCGTGCCGCGCAGCACGCCGCTGCGCGAGATCATGGCCCGCCAGTCCACGTTCTACGGCGCCCACCGCGACGACCGCGTCATCGACTGACCGCGCCTCAACGGCTTGACCGGAACGCGTCCCACGGGCGCGGCCGGCAGCCCGCCGCACCCCTGCTCGTACCGGTACAGCCGGTACGGCCCCAGTCGCGCTTCCCAGGCGCCACATCCGCACGGGCCTCGCCCGGGCCGACCTCGCCATCGCAGCGGCCTTCACGCCGTCAGGGCCGGGCGCCGTGACCGGTCCGCGGCGCCTCCGGCCGCACCGGTGAGCCAGGGTCACGGTCGGGGCCAGGCCGTCGCCCAGGCGCCGATGCGTTCGATCAGGTCCGGGGTCGCGGCGACCTCCGCGTGGCCGAAGGAGGGTTCGATCCACAGTTCGCGCGGGTCGCGCGCCGCCTCGTAGAGCTGGCGCGCGTGCTCCAGCGGGAAGAACTGGTCGGCGTCGCCGTGGACCACCAGCAGCGGCGTCGGCGAGATCCGGCCCGCGACCTCGTACGGGGCCTCGGGAGCCGGGTTCCATCCCTTGGTCGAGACGCGGGTGCGCCGCGCCAGCCGCACCGCCAGACGACCGGCGCGGCGTTCGATCGCCCAGTGGACGCGGCGCATCGGCACCGTGTCGCGGTAGTACCAGCGCGCGGGCGAGCTCACCGACACCACCGCGTCCACGCCGCCGTGCAGCGCCGCGTGCCGTACCGCCACCGCGGCGCCCATCGAGAACCCGGCGACCGCGACGCGCTCGTAACCCCGGCGGCGCGCGGCGGCGACGGCCGCCTCGATGTCGAGCACCTCCCGGTCCCCGACCGTGGAGCGGCCCCCGGACCGGCCGTGGCCTCGGAAGTCGAAGGAGATCACTCCGCCGTGCCGGTTGAGGCCCTCGGCGATCCGCAGCAGCATCGGCTGCCGCCACGAGCAGGTGAACCCGTGCGCGACGATGAAGCACCACCCGTTCTCGCCCCGCCGGTGACCGGCGTCGATGCGCACGCCGTCGGCGGTGTAGAGCGTCAGCGGTTCGGTGAACGACACACCGCTTTAATCCCCCGCATACCGCGCCTCCTCCCGTGGTGTTCCGCCCGCGGGTCAAAAAATCTTGTGATGGCCCGTCGGAGAACCGGCCCGCGAAACGATGAAGGGGTATGGGCCGACCGGGACGACTCGAACCGGACCTCGGGCCGGCGCTGCTGGATCTGTACGACGTGGCGCTGCCGGAGGTCTACGGCTACCTGCTGTCCCGCTGCGGCCGCCGGGCCCTGGCCGAGGACCTCACCGCCGAGACGTTCCTGGCCGCGGTCGAGGCGGTCCGCAGACCGGACCCGCCGGAGCTGACCACGGCCTGGCTGATCGGGGTCGCCCGCCGCAAACTCGTCGACCACTGGCGCCGGGCCGCCCGGGAGGAGCGCGGCCTCCACGCCATCGAGGGCGGGCTGTCCCCCACCGACGATCCCTGGGACGAACGGCTGGACGCCCTGGTCGCCCGCGGGATCCTGGAGGATCTCGGGCCCCACCACCAGGCGGCGCTCACCCTGCGCTACCTGGACGGCCTGCCGGTCCCCCAGGTCGCCGAACTCCTGGGACGCACCGTGCACGCCACCGAGGCGCTGCTGGTGCGCGCCCGGGCCGCTTTCCGCCAGACCTACGCCGACCATGTGAAGGAGGGCCGAGATGACTGATCCGCTGGATGCCCTCCACACCCCGGTCGAGCCGGTCGCCCCCGACCCGATCTTCGCCGCGCGGCTGCGCGAACGCCTGCGCCGCGCCCTGCTGCGCCCCACAGGAGACCCCATGTCCGCCCAGGTCACCGCGACCGCCGCCCGCTCGGCCGCCCCGGAGCGGCGACTCGTCGCCACGCTCCACTCCCTGAACTCCTACCTCTGCGTCGACGACGCCCGCCGCGCCCTGGACTGGTACGCCGAGGCGTTCGGGGCCCGGTGGCGCGGCGAGCCGATCGTGATGGAGGACGGCCGGATCGGCCACGCCGAACTCGCCGTCGGCGACTCGGTGCTGATGCTCGCCGACGAATGGCCCGAGCTCGACCTGCTGGGCCCCACCGCACGGGGCGGCCCCAGCCAGTCGCTCTACCTGCGGGTCCCGGACGTGGACGCGACCTTCGACCGCGCCGTCGAACTCGGCGCCCGCCCGGTCCGTCCCGTCACCGACTACGACTTCGGCCGCAACGGCGTCATCATCGACCCGTTCGGCCACCGCTGGATGATCACGATGCCGCCCGTGTCCGCCGTCCCCCGGCACGGCGACATCGGCTACGCCTCCCTGTGGACGCCCGACATCGTCCGCGCCACCGACTTCTACGGCACGGTGCTCGAATGGTCGTTCGCCCCCGGCAGCGGCCACCAGGGACGCCAGGTCGAGGGCCTGCCCCACCAGCACATCGGCCTGTGGGGTGGAGAGGAACGCCGCACCCTGCACCTGGCCGTCGCCGTGTCCGACATCCACGACACGATCCACCGCATCCGAGCCGCGGGCGGGGAGGCCGGCGAGCCCACGGACGAGCCCTACGGCCTGGCCTCGATGTGCGTCGACGACCAGGGCCTGCCCTTCTCGCTCTACCAGCCGCCCACCGGCGATCTCGCCGTTCCGGACGAGACCGTCACCCCCGTCCCGGCCCCCGGAGAGATCGCCCACGTGACCCTCCAGGTCCCCGACACCGTCCGCGCCCGCGCGTTCTACAGCACCGCCCTGGGCTGGGAGTTCTCTCCCGGCACCGTCCCCGACGGCTGGAGGGTCCACAACCACGGCACCGAGGTCCGCCCCGTAACGGGCCTGCACGGCGGCTTCGGCGAGGCCGCCGCGGTCCCGACGTTCACGGTCGCCGACATCAGCACGGCCATCACCCGGGTCCGCGACCACGGCGGCACCGCCGCAGACCCCGAAGACCGCCCCTACGGCCGCACCACCCAATGCACCGACAACCAGGGCACCCCGTTCTGGCTCGCCCAACTCTGACCCCGTCCCGCGTCCGGTCAACCGCGGCCGACCGCGGCAGGCCGGGCCCCAGGCACCACCTGATCTGCAACAGTGGCGGCCTCCCGCTGGCGGCGAGGCTCACTGACGGCAACCCACCCAGCACCACCAGCAGGACCAAGCCCGTGACCGCCGGACCACCTAGGACCTGTTCCAAAGTGGACCCCGGCCACGCACACGAGCACGTGACCTGACCTGCGGGCCCGAAGCCGGAGGCGAGGGCCCGCAGGCCAGATCGCGAAGCGATGCCGCACTCGCCAAGATCTCGTGAGGTGCGAGCCCCCTGACGAG
>NZ_JACJIA010000010.1:0-108772 GCF_014138665.1 Actinomadura kijaniata | reverse complement strand
AGCGCTGTGGGCCAGCGCTGTGGGCCAGCGCTGTGGGCCAGCGCTGTGGGCCAGCGCTGTGGGCCAGCGCTGTGGGCCAGCGCTGTGGGCCAGCGCTGTGGGCCAGCGCCGTGGGCCAGCGCCGTGGGCCAGCGCCGTGGGCCAGCGCTGTGGGCCAGCGCTGTGGGCCAGGCTTGGAAATACGGTCTAACGCCCACGCCAGCGCGGTACCGGGCCACCGCCGCGGTGACGTGACTCACGTGCCGGCTTTGGTGGCGGTGATCCCGCCGCTCCGGGGCGAGCCGGGCGCACGGGCGCAAGCCGTCGGTGATGTATGTCGACCGGCGCTGTGACCACGACACGTCTCGGTGTCGGTTGTGGGTCGGCGGGATCAGGCCGCAGATCGCCCGGTGGGCGGCGTTAACGCAGGGAACCGCCCGAGTGCTAGAGCGGCCCCGATCTGGTGGCGGTGGACGCCTCCAGCGCTGTTCGGACGAACGCCAGGCCCTTCGCGGAGACGCCGGCCGTACGCCACAGCAGCGCGTACTCAAGGGGATCGGCGTCCTTGATCGGGATGTAGACCAGGTGGGGGCGGGGGTAGTAGCGGGTGCCCTGGGCGGCGGCGATGGTGACGCCCTCGCCGGCGGCGACGATCGCCAGCAACTCCTGCCAGTACCGGGTGGTCGCCAGGTGGCGGATGGGTCTGCCGCTCGGGGTCCGATCCGGGATCAGCCGGGCCTTGAAACAGTCATCCATGCCGTCGATGACCAGCACCGTCTCGTCGGTCAGGTCCTCCAGCGAGACCGCCGCGCGGTCGGCCAGGCGGTGGGTGCCGGACACCGCGAGAACGAGCGGGTCACGGACCAGGACCGGGCCGACGGTCACATCGGGCTCGTCCACGGGCACCTCGATGAGCTGGAGATCGAGTTCGCCCTTGCGCAGGAGGCCGAAACGGTCCGACAGGTGGACCTCACGGATCTGCACCTCGCACCTGGGGTGATCCTTGCGGAACGCCTCGATGATGGTCATCAGCTGCTCGCTGGCCAGCGGGCTGGAGAACCCCACGCGCAGGACGCCGCCGGTGCCGCGTGCGGTGTCGGACGCCCTGGCCAGGGCCTCGACGACGCCGTGGTGGTGCGGTTCGAGATCGTCCAGCAGTTGCCGCCCGAGCGGGGTCAGCGTCACCTGGCGGCTGGTGCGCTCGAACAGCGGGCCCCCGACGCGCCGTTCCAGCGCCTTGGTCATCTGGCTCACCCGAGCCCGCGACACGTGCAGCCGCTCGGCCGCCCGGCCGAAGTGCAGCTCCTCGGCCAGCGTCAAGAACGTCTCCAGCTCCTGCCAGTTCATCAGCACCCTTCTTCGGTAAGAGGACCTTACCGAAGGGTGAGAACTTCACTGTTGTTCCCGGTCGTCCCTCGAATTCACACTGTTCTCCGGCAGAAGACCGCAGGAGCGACGAAAAGGAGGTGAAGCCCGATGACCAGGCAGCGGATCGAACTGGCCGCCGTGTCGCCGCGCTCCGTCGGCCTGGTGTCCGAGTTGGAGGAGGTCCTCCGGCGCGAAGGGCTGACCGATGACCGGTTGAGAGAACTGGCGCGGATCCGTGTGGCCCAGCTCAACGGCTGCGCGTACTTCCTGGCCCAGCGGATCAGGGAGGCGCTGCACCTGGGTGAGAAGCAGGAGCGGCTCAACGAGCTGGCGGGCTGGCGCGACTCGGAGCGGTTCACCGAGTCGGAGCGGGCGGCGCTGGCCCTCACCGAGGTCATGACCCGGCTTCCGGCCGGCGGAGTGCCGGACGACGAGTACGGCGAGGCCGAACGGCTGCTCGGCCCCTACAACCTCGCCAATCTGATCATGGCGGTCTCCGTCGCGAACGCGCTGGACCGCATGTGCCTGGCCGCGAGGGTCCCCCCTCGGCCCTAGGCACCATCCCCTTCGGGCATCACAGCCCCCCACGACACGACCACCGCGGAACCCGCGTGGTGGCTTCGTGCTGCCCCGACGTGCCGTCGGCACCCCGCCGGACGTCGGGAACGACAGCCCGTCCAAGGAAAGGAAACGAGGACTCCCATGTCCCAGACACGCCCTGACCGGCGTACGACGCAGGAAGCCGCCCCCGACCGGCGGAGATGGCTGGCGCTCACCCTGCTGGTGGCGTCGTTCTTCATGGTCATCGTCGACTCGCAGATCGTCATGCTGGCGCTGCCCTCGATCGAGCAGGAGCTCGGCTTCGCGCCCGGCGGCGTCCAGTGGGTGATGAGCGCCTACCTGCTGAGCTTCGGCGGCCTGCTCATGTTCGGCGGCCGCACCGCCGACCTGCTCGGCGGCCGCAGGATGTTCCTGTTCGGCACCGCCCTGTTCGGCGTCGCCTCGGTGCTGTGCGGGCTGGCCTGGACCGACACCGTGCTGGTCGCGGCCCGGGTCGTGCAGGGCGTGGCCGCCGCGGTGATGACCCCGACCGCGATGGCGGTGCTGATGCACACCTTCGCCGAGGGACCCGAACGCAACAAGGCCCTGGGGATCTGGACGGGCGTCGGCGCGTTCGGCGCCACCGCCGCGCTGCTCATCGGCGGTCCGATCACCGACGGCCTCGGCTGGGAGTGGATCTTCTACATCAACGTCCCGGTCGTCGCCGTGGTGCTGCTGTTCGGCCCGCGCCTGCTCAAGCAGACCCCCGTCCGGGAGGGGCGCCGCCGGTTCGACCCCGCCGGCGCGGTGACCGTCACCGCCGCCATCGCCATGCTGGTCTACGCCGTCTCCGAGGCCCCGCTGGTCGGCTGGGGCAGCGGCCAGACGATCGGCCTGCTGGTCGCCGCCGTCGTCCTGTTCGTGGTCTTCACCGTGATCGAGCATCGGTCGCAGGCGCCGCTGGTCCCGCTGCGGATCTTCCGTTCGCCCACCGTGGTCGGCGGCAACGTCCTGATGCTGATCGTCGCGATGGCCGTGTACGGCGGGGCTCTGATCACCTCCCTCTACGCCCAGCAGGTCCTCGGCTACAGCGCCGTGAGGTTCGGGCTCAGCACCGCGGTCTACGCCGTCATGTCGATCATCGGCGCCAACGTGAGCGCCCGGCTGGTCGCCAGGGTCGGCTACAAGCCGATCGCGATCGTCGGCATGTCGCTGCTGTTCGGGGGACTGCTGCTGCTGACCCGGATCGACCCGGACGGCGGATACTGGAGCGACCTGTTCTTCGGCCTGGTGGTCTTCGGCTCCGGCATCGGCAGCACCAACGTCGCGGCCTCCATCGCGTCGCTGACGGGCGCCAAGGCCGAGGAGTCCGGCCTGGTGTCGGGCATCAACAACGCGGTCTTCCAGATCGGCGCGGCGCTCGGCATCGCGATCGCCTCCTCGGTCGCCTTCGCCTACACCACGGGCACGAGCCCCGAGGCGCTGAACGACGGCTTCCAGGCCGGGTTCGCCGCCACCGCGGTCTTCGCGCTGGCGGGCCTGGCCACGGCGCTGCTCCTGCTGCTCAACCGTGATTCCGGCCGTCCCGCCGGGCCGGCCGACCCGGCCGGCGACGAGGAGGCGGCCAAGCCCGTGCTGGTCGGCCACTGACGGCAGGCCACCAGAGGGAACGGTCCCGCCCGGCACGCCGGGCGGGACCGTTCCGCCGTCGGAGGCCGCGGTGTGGTGAGCCGGGTGGGGTCAGGGGATCAGCAGGCGCCAGGCTCTGGGGACCACGGTCCAGGTGCGGCTGGTCACCGGTTCGGAGACCTCGCCGTCGGTGTTGACGCGGAACGGCTCCCCGCTCACCGACACCTCCTTGGCGATCGTGCGCACGACGTCGTCGCGGCGCAGGTGCCGTCCGGAACGCAGGTGCAGGGCGTAGCCGACGCGGGCCAGCGGTCCGGTGGCCGCGGAGACCACCAGGTCGAGGCGGCCGTCGCTCGGGGAGGCGCCCGGCGCGAGATCGGCGTTGCCCCCGGCGATGCCGGAGGAGTTGCCGAGCGCGACCATCAGCACCGTGCCGTCGGTGACCAGGTCGCCGTCGGCCTCCACGCGCAGCCGCCAGCCGGTGTGCCGCAGCCCCGCCAGCAGGCTGCCCAGCGGGAACGCGGCCGTTTTGAACAGCGGTTTGAAGCGCGTCGCGGCCTCGGCGGCCTCGGCGCCGATACCGACGTGCGCGGCGTTCACCACGACGCCGCCGGCGTCGTCCACGAAGAGGTCGAGGGCGCGTGGCCGCCCCTCCCCGGCGACCAGCCGGGCGGCGGCCGTCGCCTCCAGCGGGATGCCCAGGTTGCGGGCCAGGTCGTTGCCGGTGCCCAGGGGCAGCAGCCCGACCACCCGGCCCTCCAGCTCCCCGCGCCGGTGCAGGGCCTGGACCAGGGTGTGGATGGAGCCGTCGCCGCCGGCCGCCACGACCGTCCCGTCGTCGTGCCGGGCCAGCGCGCGGTCCAGGTCCTCCGGTTCCGAGCAGGCGATACGGGTGACCGGGCCCGCCTCGCGCAGGATCGCCTCGGCCCGGCCGATCGTCTCGGCGTCGGAGGTCCCGGCCCTGGCGTTGGTGATGAGCAGCATCCGCTCGCCTCCTCGCGTCCGGAGCGGTTGTAGCCGCGAATCGGGGCGTGAAACCCCGCTACAGGAAGCGGCGCAGCGGAGTGATCGACATCTCCTTGGCCCGCTGGGCCAGGGACCGCCGCGCCCAGCGCGCGTGGTCGACCCGTTCGCTGCGGCCCAGGTCCTCGTCGAAGTGGGCGTCCAGCGTGGCGGTCAGGTCGTCGTCGATGACGGCGAGCATGACCTCCTCGTCGTGGTCGAGCGAGCGGCGGTTGAAGTTGGTCGAGCCCACCAGCGAGACCATCCGGTCCATCGTGATGATCTTGGCGTGCAGCATCGACGGCTGGAACTGGTGGATGCGGACCCCGCACTCCAGCAGCGTCTCGTAGTGCCGCTGGCTCGCCAGGCGGCTGACCCGCTTGTCGGCGTGCGGGCCCGGCAGCAGGATCTCCACCTCGACGCCGCGGCGGGCGGTCGCGCACAGCAGCTCGGTGAAGTAGTCGTCGGGGGCGAAGTACGCCGAGGCCAGCCGGATCCGGTCGGTCGCGGACTCCAGCACCACGCGGATCAGGGTCTGCATGTCCTGCCAGCCGAAGCTGGCCGAGCCCCGCACCACCTGCACCACCGCGTCGCCGGCCGCCGGCTGGGCGGTGAAGCGGTCCCGGTCGTCGTACAGCTCGTCGTGGCACTCGGCCCAGCTCTGCGCGAACGCGGCGGCGATCCCGTCCACCGCGGGTCCCCGGACCCGTACGTGGGTGTCGCGCCACTCCCGCTCGTCGCGGGCGTCGCCGCACCATTCCTCGGCGATGCCGACGCCCCCGGTGTACGCGGTGTGCTCGTCGACCACCAGGACCTTGCGGTGGCAGCGGTGGTTCTGCTTGAGCGGCGACAGATGGTGCGGCTTGCGGAACCAGGCCACGGTCACCCCGGACTCGCTCATCCGGTTCAGCAGGCGCCCCTCGATCTGCCAGCTGCCGATGGCGTCCAGCAGCAGCCGCACCCGGAGGCCCGCGCTGGCCCGCTCGCACAGCGCCTCGGCGAACTCCTCGGCGATGGCGCCGCGCCAGTAGACGTACGTCATCATGTCGACCGTCTGCCGCGCGGACCGGATCGACTCCAGCATCGCCGGGAAGATCTCGTCTCCGTTGCGCAGCGCCACCAGCTCGTTGCCCTCGGTCGCCGCGATCCCGATCAGCCGCTCCAGGCGGCGGCGGATCTGGTGGCGCCGGTCCCCCCGCTCCTCATCGGGGCCGGACTCCTGGGAGGACGGGATCGAACGCGTGCTCACCGAGGACGCTCCTTCCGACGGGGACGACGACGCGGGGACATACCCAAAAATCCGGTGATCCCTAGAAGTCTCCGCAAAATGCGCTCGTAGCGTGATGTTCGTGGTGCGTCGGGGGTGGTGTGGGGACGGTGCGCAAGGGCGGGCGACCTTAAGGCCTCGGATCCGGGATGAGGTGACGGCAGCGCCTCAGCGCCGCCACTCGTAGACGCCCGGCGATGATCTGAGGACCTCACTCGGCCACTTCTCCCTCACCTGCGCGAGCAATCTCCGTTGCGCGTCGATCCAGCCCTCCGGGAGATCCAGGGGAAGCACCACCCGGACGCATGAGGCACCCGGATCCTCCACATGGACGACGGGCGTCCCGTGCTCCTCGTCGTGCGGCCGGATCCTGATCTCAGGGCTGTGGTCGTCGTCCCTCCAGCAGGCGTCCCGGCCGGCGGCCAGCAGATCCAGGGCACGCGACCAGCTCTCCAGGTCGGCCGGCCACAGGGACATGGCCAGCCGGCCGCTGACGAAGCCGCTCGTGACCAGGACCTCCGCGTCGAGCACGTCGTGAAGGGACGGCACGCCGGGCGACCGGCGCCCGAGCACGCGCACCCGGAAGCCGTTGTCGCCGTCCGAAAGGTTGATCAGTTCCACTGTGCGCCCTCTGCTCGCAGGCCGATCCGCGTCTCGGGCGCAACCATAGTGGCGAGCCTCGGCCGTCGGATTCCAGCCGTTCCCGGTCCGGGGGCGGCGGGTTCTCAAGGCCGGCGGATGAGGCGGGCGGCGGCCCAGACCGTGAGCGCGGCGGGAAGCAGCAGGCAGAGGACGCCCGCCCGGGTCTCCCCCGCCAGCAGCAGCACCGCGGCGGGCACTCCGGACCACAGGGCGATGAGCAGGTGGCCCAGCAGGGCGGATCCGAACGTCGCGGAGGCGGTGTGTTCCGTGTTGTCCATGAGGCGGCTCCAGGGTCGGTCGCTCCGACCTTTGGGCCGGACCCGGGAAACGGACAAGGCCCGCCAGATGAACGGTTCGCGTCCTCGCCCCGGGGACGCGTTTTCCGGCGGTCCCACCCGGTGCGGCCGGACCATCCCGCGGGTCCCGTGATCAGCGGGTTCGCGGCGCCGGGCCGCGGTGGGACGGGCCCGCACCGGGCCGCACCGAACCTGCTGGTAACGTTGCAGGTCAAGCGCGTCACGGAGCGAAGTCCGGTGCGAATCCGGCGCTGTCCCGCAACTGTGATGCCGTCCCCTCCCCGGTGACGGACGTAGCCAGGTCGCCTCCCGCGCGCCGACGACTCTCGACCTCGCGGAAGGCCGAACCCGTCACCGGCGGGCCGCGCGCCTTCCCGGCAGCCTTGGAGGCTTCTCGTGCGACCCCTTCGCGCCCTCGGCGCGGCCCTGACGGGCGGCGCCCTGACGCTGGCGGCGGCCTGCGGCGGCGGCTCCGCCGACAGGGACACCTCCGCCCCGGCCCGGACGGTGACCGTCGAGGCCGCCAACGGCGCGGTGGCCATCCCCGCGACGCCCAGGCGCATCGTGTCGCTGTCCCCCACCCACACCGAGACGCTGTTCGCGATCGGCGCGGGCTCGCAGGTCGTCGCGGTCGACGACCAGTCCGACCACCCCGCGCAGGCGCCCCGGACCAAGCTGTCGGGCTTCAAGCCGAACGCCGAGGCGATCATCGGCTACAAGCCGGACCTGGTGGTGCTGTCCAACGACCAGGACGGCATCGTCGCGGCGTTGCAGAAGGTGAAGGTGCCGGTGCTGGTGGAGCCCGCCGCCACCAAGCTCGACGAGGCCTACGACCAGATCCTCGACCTGGGCAGGGCCACCGGGCGGGACGCCGACGCCAAGCGCGTCACCGACGACATGCGCAACCGCATCCAGCAGGAGGTCGCGGCGGCGAAGCCTCCCAGGAGCGGGCGGCTGAGCTACTACCACGAGCTGGACCAGCAGTTCCACACGGTGACGTCCAAGACGTTCATCGGGCAGCTGTACGGGCTGTTCGGGCTGCGCAACATCGCCGACGACGCCGACAAGCAGGGCAGCGGCTACCCGCAGCTGTCCCGGGAGTCGCTGCTCCAGGACGACCCGGACCTGGTCTTCCTGGCCGACACCCAGTGCTGCCAGCAGTCGCCGGAGACGGTCGCGAAGCGGCCGGGCTGGAAGGACCTGAAGGCCGTCCGGAACGAGAACGTCGTCGCGCTCGACGACGACGTCGCCTCCCGCTGGGGCCCGCGCCTGCCCGAGTTCGTCAAGGCGATCGGCGGCGCGGTCCGCGAGGCGTCGGAAGGTAAGTGACCCGCACAGCGTGAAGACACAGGTGAGGGCGGCGGCGCGGCTGCGCCCGGCGCAGCTGGCCGTCGCGTCCGCCGTGCTCGCCGCCGCGCTGCTGGCGGGGCTGCTGTCGGGCGCGGCGGACCTGCCGGTCGGCGGGGTGCTGAAGGCCCTGGCCGACCGGCTGCCGCTGGTCGAGGTGGACTCGGGGCTGAGCGCCGTCGAGTGGAACGTGCTGTTCGAGCTGCGCCTGCCCCGGGTCCTGATGGCGGCGCTGGTCGGCGGGCTGCTGGCCGTCGCCGGGGCCGGGTACCAGGGGGTGTTCCGCAACCCGCTCGCCGACCCCTACCTGCTGGGCGCGGCCTCCGGGGCGGGCCTCGGCGCGACGCTCACGATCGCGCTGCTGCCCGGCGACCCCGGGCTGACGGTGCCGCTGGCCGCGTTCGTCGGGGCGCTCGGCGGGGTGGCGCTGGCCTACCTGCTGGGCAACGCCGCCGGGCAGGGCGCGTCGCACTCGGCCACGCTGATGCTGGCCGGGATCGCGGTGTCGTCGTTCCTCGGCGCGATGCAGACGTTCGTGTTGCAGTACCGGTCGGAGGAGCTGCAGCGGATCTACGCGTGGGTGCTGGGCGGCGTCGGGTCGGCCGACTGGCACCAGCTCGCGGTCGTCGCGCCGTACGCGCTGGTGTCCAGCGTGGTCCTGGTCCTGCACGGGCGGCTGCTGGACGTGCTGGCCGTCGGCGACGAGGAGGCCACCGCGCTCGGCCTGTCGGCGGCGCGGATCCGGCTGCTGGTGCTGGCGGCGGCGTCGCTGGCGACCGCGTGCGCGGTGGCGATGAGCGGGCTGATCGGGTTCGTCGGGATCGTGGTGCCGCACGTGGTGCGGCGGCTGGCGGGCGGCTCCTACCGGATCGTGCTGCCGCTGTCGCTGCTGGCCGGCGCGGCGTTCCTGGAGCTGGTCGACCTGGTGGCGCGCCTGGCCGTCGCGCCGGGCGAGCTGCCGCTGGGCGTGGTGACCGCGTTCGTCGGCGGCCCGTTCTTCGTGGTCGTGCTGCGCGCGGCCCGCAGGCAGGTGAGCACGTGACGATCGAGGTCCGCGACCTGGACGTCGCGCTCGACGGCCGCCCGGTGCTGGCGGGCGTGTCGCTGACGGTCCCCGCCGGGTCGTGGACGGCGGTGATCGGCCCCAACGGCGCGGGCAAGTCGACGCTGCTGCGCGCGGTCCTCGGGCTGCTCCCCTGCCGGGGCGGGATCACCGTCGGGGGCGTCGACCCGCGCGCGCTCAAGCCCCGGCACCGCGCCCGCCTGGTCGCCTACGCCCCGCAGGCCCCGAACCTGCCCGCCGGGATGACGGTGTTCGACTACACCCTGCTGGGCCGCTCCCCCTACATCCCCCACCTGGGCCGCGAGAGCGCCCGCGACCGGGCGGTGGTCGCCGAGGTCCTGGAACGCCTCGACCTGGCCGGGCTGGCCGACCGCGAGCTGGACCACCTGTCGGGCGGGGAACGCCAGCGCGTCGTCCTCGCCCGCGCCCTGGCCCAGCAGACCTCGGCGCTGCTGCTCGACGAGCCCACCACCGCCCTGGACATCGGCCACCAGCAGCAGGTGATGGAGCTGATCGACCGGCTGCGCCGGGACGACGGGCTGACGGTCGTCACCACCATCCACGACCTGACGCTGGCCGGGCAGTACGCCGACGACCTGGTGCTGGTCTCCGGCGGCCGGGTCGCGGCGGCGGGCCCGCCGCGGCGGGTCCTCACCCGGGAGACGGTCGCCGAGCACTTCGACGCCCGCGTCCACGTCACCTCCGGTCCGGGCGGCCGCCCGATCCTGTCCCTGGAGCGCCCGTGAACCTGGAGACGGCGCGGCGCGAGGAGGACGGCGCCGTCCTGACCACCACCGTGTGGCGCGCCGGCCCCGGCATGCGGGCGGTCTCGTCGGCGCTGCTCGGCGGCGGCATCGGCCCCGTCGCCTGGGTGATGAACGCGCAGGTCCCCGGCGCGTACTCGCGGACCGACCCGGTCGAGCACCTGCGGGAGATGGCCGCCGGCCTCGGCCTGGCCGGGCCCGGCGTCGGGATGCTGACGGCCGCGTCGGTGGACCGCACCGTCCGCCGCGAGGACGGCGGCGTCGCCGTCGCCGCGACCGTCGGCCTGCGCGTCCCGACCTGGGCCGCCGCCCCCGAGGGCGCCGCCGACCCCGAGCTCGCCCCGATCCGCCTGGACGGCGCGCCGCGTCCCGGAACGGTCAACATCACCGTGCGCGTCCCCGCCGCCCTCACCGACGCGGCCCTGGTCAACGCCGTCGTCACCGCCACCGAGGCCAAGACGCAGGCGCTGCTGGAGGCCGGCTACCCCTGCACCGGGACCGCCTCCGACGCGATCTGCGTGGTCGCGCCCGAGGGCGGGGAGCCCGAGCCGTTCGCCGGTCCGCGTTCGCGGTGGGGCGCGCGGATCGCCCGCGCGGTGCACGCGGCCGTGCACGCGGGGGCGCTGGACTACACCGCCGTGCTGCGCGCCCGCGCCGGGAACGGCCCCGGACGCTGAGCGCCGGCCGCCCGCGGACCCCGGAACGCACCGCGGGCGGCCGGCACGGGCCAGTGCTGTGTGGGGCCTGGCGCACCTCCCTTCCCCGCCCGTTCGGAGGGCGGCTCAGCCGGCGTGCGGAAGCCGGAAGTCGTTGACGGAGTGCAGGCCGGTCGGCGGTTCGAGATCGACGTCGGGGCGCGGGGCGTTCGCCGGGACGCTCCGGGTGAGCAGGTCGACGCTGCGGCGGGCGCGTTCGGCCTCGGCGCGGGCGGCGTCGCGTTCGGCGGTGAGGGCGGCCAGGGCGCCGCGCAGCTCGTCGTTGGCGCGGCCGAGCTGCCAGTTGAGCTGCTCGGCCTCCTGGAGCCGGGCGTGGGTCTGGTCGCGTTCGGCGACCGCGCGGCCCCGCTCGGCCTCGGCCCCCCGCACGGTGGCGCGCAGGTCCTCGGCGGACTGGCGGGCGGCGGCGGCCTCGATGCGCTGCCCCTCGGCGATCGTCTCGCTCTCCGACAGCCGGGCGTGCAGGGTGACCAGTTCGGAGCGGGCGGCCTCCAGCGCGGCCAGCAGCTCGTTCTCGCGTTCGCCGATCCGGTCGCGTTCGGCCTCGGCGGCCATCCGCGCGGCGGTGGCCTGCTCGGCGGCGTCGCGGGCCTCCCGGCGCTCGGCGCGCGCGGTGTCCCGCTCGGCGGCGGCCTCCTCCGCGGCCGCGCGGGCCTCGGCGGCCTCCTGGGCCGCGGCGTCGGCGCGGGCGCGGGCGGCGGCGACCTCCCGCCAGGCGGCCTCGGCCTGCCGCTGGGAGGCGTCGCGCTCCTGCTGGGCGACCGCGACCTCGGCGCTGAGCTCGGCGCGCAGGTCGGCCAGGCGGCGCTCCACCCCGGCGACGCTGAGGTCGGTGGCCAGCGAGGTCGCCAGCCGGTCGGCGACCTCCTCCAGCCGCTCCACCATCTCCCAGGTCAGGGCGACCTGCCCGGTCAGGCCGGGCGCCTGGCGCCCCTGCTCGCGGCGGGCGCGCGCCGCCTGCTCGCAGATCCCTCCGCCGTCCTGGCAGTACCGCACGGTCCGCGCGCCGCGCACCGGCTGGGGGACCGGGCGCCCGCACCCCGCGCACGGCCACATCGCCACCGGATCGCCCGCGCGGGCCGGGTCACCGGCCCGGACCTCCCCCGCCCCCGCCGGATCCGCCGTGGTCACGCCGCGGGGGACGACCCGCCCTTCCTCGTCGACTGGAGCGACCTTCACATCCGCCTGGTCCGTCATGTGCGGTGGTACGCACCGCGCCGCCCGGCCCGTTCAACGCCCCGGCGGCCGATTCCGCCCGCGCAGGTACTCCTCGCGGACCCGGCCGCGGCTGAGCTTGCCCGACGGGGTGCGCGGCAGGGCGTCGCGGAACTCCACCCGCTCGGGGTGCTTCAGCTTCGCCAGCCGGGGCGCGCAGTGCTCCAGCAGGTCGGCGGCGAGCCGGGGGCCGGGGGCGGCCCCGGCGGCGGGCTCGACCAGCGCCACCGGGCGCTGCCCCCACTCGGCGTCGGGAACGCCGATCACCACGACGTCCCCCACGGCCGGGTGCTGGAGCAGCACCGACTCGATCTCGGCCGGGTAGACGTTCACCCCGCCCGAGATGATCAGGTCGGTGCGGCGGTCGCTGAGGTAGAGCCATCCGTCCTCGTCGAGGTATCCCAGGTCGCCGGGGGTGTAGAGGGCGCCGTGCCGGGAGGCGGCGGTCTTGTCGGGGTCGCCGTGGTACGCGAACCCGGCGTGCCCGCCGACGTAGATCAGGCCGGTCTCGCCCGGCGGCAGCTCCCGCCCCTCGGGGTCCAGGATCCTGATCTCGGCGCCGTCCACGGCCCGCCCGACGGTGCCGGGCCGCTCCAGCCACTCGCGCGGCCGGGCGACCACGACCGCGCCGGACTCGGTCGAGCCGTAGTACTCGTAGAGGACCGGGCCCCACCAGTCCATCATCCGCTTCTTGGTCTCGACCGGGATCGGCGCGGCGCTGTGGAACACCTGCCGCAGCGACGACACGTCGTGGCGTCCGCGGACGGCCTCGGGCAGCGCCAGCATCCGGTGGAACATCGTCGGCACCATGAACGTGTTGGTCACCCGGTGCCGCTGGATCAGCGCGAGGGTCTCCTCCGGCTCGAAGCGGGGGCTCACCACCACCGCGTGCCCCAGGTTGAGCGCCGTCATCGCGTGGACGCAGGGCGCGGAGTGGTACAGCGGCCCGACCGCCAGGTGCACCTCGTCGCCGGGCTCCAGCTCCAGGTGCCGGACGAGGGTGGCGCGCAGGACGGCGAACACGACCTCCGGCGGGACCTCCAGGAGGGGGCGCTCGACGCCCTTGGGCCGCCCGGTGGTGCCGGAGGTGTAGAGCATGATCGAGCCCATGCGGCGGTCCGGCGGCGGCGCGTCGTCGGCGCCGTCGCACAGGTCCGCCAGCGCGGTGAACCCCTCGGCCCGGTCGACCGCGATCCGGGCTTCGGTCCCGATCCCCGCCTCGTCGGCGGCGGCCGTCACCGCCCCGGCGAACGCGGCCTCGCCCACCACCGCGCGGGCCCCGGAGTCGGCCAGGACGTAGGCGATCTCGGGGACGGTCAGGTGGCGGTTGACCGGCACCAGGTACAGGCCGGTCTGCATCGCGGCGAACAGCACGGTCAGGAACTCGCGCCGGTTGCCGAGCACGGTCGCGACCGCGTCGCCCTCGCGCAGCCCGAGCGAGCGCAGCGCGGACGACAGCCGGTTCGCCTCGGCGTGCAGTTCCCCGAACGTCACCGTCCCGCCGGGGTCGAGCACCGCCGGACGGGCGGGATCGTTCCGTGCGATCTCGTAGAAACCGTTGCCCTCGACGCCCACGCGCTGCTCCTCGCACCCGGCGGTTCCCTCTCCCCATGGGACATGCCCCGCGACGCACCGGCAACCCGTCGCGCGGGCCGGAAACCGTCCGGCCCCGGACAGGGGAACGCCCTGCCCGAAACACGGCTGATACGTATGATGAACCTTGATCCGGGGGGATGGGCGGGACGACCTGTAGCGGCGATAGGGCGTGCATGACCGGTCCGGACGAGGACGGATCCGAGAGACGGCGGCGGGAGCCGGGCCCCCGGCCCGGTCCCGTCCGGCAGTGGGCCGAGCGGTTCGCCCTGCTGCTGTTCATCGAGATCTCCGTCGCCGTGGTCGTCACGGTGCTGGGCCGGCTGATCGACCGGCCGTTCCTGCGGCACATCGCGCTGCCGCTGCTGGGCGTCGTGCTGGTCTCCGGCGCGCTGGTGGCGGCGTACGTGCTGCTGCGGCGCCGGCACGAGCTGCCCGACCGGGTCGCGGCGGCGCTGCGCTGGGCCGGTGACGCGCTGGCGTGGGTGTTCGGTGGCGCGGCGGTGACGGGCCTGGTCCTGCTGCTGGTGCTGGGCGGGCGGATCGTGTACGCGACGTTCCGGCCCTGCGATCCGGCGCTGGGGCTGCGCGTGACGACCACGCCCGAGCTGCTGGCGGCGGTGCGGGACGCGGCCGACGCGTTCTCCGCCGACCGTCGCGACAACGGCTGCCGCCGCCACACCTTCAGCGTCACCGCCGAGCCCGGCGTGGTGCCGCTGGCCGAGGGGTTCCGGCAGGGGTGGCGGCGGACCGCGCCGACCGGCGCGGCCGGCGGCGACGTCAGCGAACGCCTCCTCGGCCCGCAGCCCGACGTCTGGATCCCCTCCTCCACCGCCGAGCTCGCCTACGTGCGGGGGCAGCAGACCGGGAGCGTGCGGCTGGAGGACACCGGCTCGGTCGGCCGCACCCCCATGGTGCTGGGCCTGTTCGCCCGGGAGCGCCAGGCCGCCGCCACCCCCGCCGGCCCGGTGTACGAGCGGACCTCCGACCTGCTGCGGACGCTGGAGCGCAACGGGCTGCCGCTGCGCGGCGTCGTGCGCCCCGTCCCCGAGACCTCCGCCGCCGCCCTGGCCGTCACGCCCGCGCTGCACGCCGCCGACCCGACCGAGTACGACGAGACCGACGGGCTGCTGGCCGCCGTGCCGGACGGGCTGCTGGCCACCGACGCGGTGTCGCTGCTGTGCCGGTTCCGGATGATGGCCGACCCGCGCAGGACCCCGCCCGAGGGCGTCGCCGTCGCGGTGCCCGAACAGGCCCTCGCCGACTACGGCACCGGCCGTCCGCTCGGCGAGGGCTGCTCCGGCGGCCCCCTGCCGGAGAACTGGCGGCTCTACCCGCACTACGCGGCCGACCTGCCGATGCTGGACCACCCGTTCGTGCACGTGCGGTGGCCCGGCGAGGACACCCTCGCGCGGTCCGAGGCGGTCACCGACTTCCGCGCGTGGCTGCGCGACCACCCGCTGGCGCTGCGGGGGCTGCGCGACGGCGGCGGTACGGCGCCGCCCGCCGACGCCGCGCACCCGCTGTCGGAGCTGCGGCGCGCGCTGGGCGGCGCGGTGCCGGTCCACGCCCGGGGCACGCCGGTCAGCGAGGTGACGACGGCGCTGCAGCTGGTCGGGGCGACGCGGGTGAAGGTGTCGGTGTCGCTGCTGGTGGACGTGTCGGGGTCGATGGGCGGTGGCACCGGCGGGAGCGGCGGCGGGTCGCGGCTGGCACGCGCCGGGGCGTTCGCGCAGGCGCTGGTGGCGCAGCTGCACCGGACCGACAGCGTGGGGCTCCAGGTGTTCTCCCGGCCCGCGCCGGCCACGCCGCGCGTCCCGTCGCAGCTGGCCGAGGACCCGCACCGGAACCTGGTGACCGGGCGCGTCCAGGCGCTGGCCGTCGAGGGCGGCGACCTGCCGCTGGCCGACGCGCTCGGCCAGGCCGAGGTCGCGCCCGCGCGCACCGACATCGTCCTGGTCACCGACGGTCAGAACCCCGGCGGCAACCCCGGCGCGGGCGACCGGGCCGAGCGGGTCGCCGCGCGGTTCCGCGACGCCCGCGGCACCGCGCGCCTGACCGTGGCGCTGACCGGCCCGGTCCGCTGCGGCGACGCCCCGGTGCGGGAGGTCGTGGCGGCGTTCGGCGACGCCGGCTCGTGCGTGGAGGTGACCGGCGCGCCCGTGCAGGACCAGGCCGCCGCCGTGCTGTCGGCGCTGCGCAAGGCGAGGGGGCCGCGATGACCGGGCATGATCCGAGGCACCCGCGCCGCCGGCCGAACCGCCGGCTGTGCGCGGCGGTCGGCGCGGTGCTGATGCTCGTCGCGGCCGGCGCGGTGATCTACTACCCGCGGTACTCCTACGAGGAGCTGCCCGGCCGGTGCGACCGGAACACCCTGGTCGTGGCGGGCGGCACCGACGTCAGCCTCAACAACCAGCGCCGCGCGCTGATCCGCCGGTGGAACGCCGACAATCCGCGCACCCCGGCCGTCCTCCAGGAGATCGACCCGTCCACCGACCTCCAGCACAGCCAGCTCAAGGCGGTCGGGGACTCCGGGAGCTGCGCCTACGACGTGCTGATCCTGGACAACCCCCGCACCGCCGAGTTCGCCGAGAACGACCGGCTGCTCCCCCTGGAGCCGCCCGACGCCGGGGACTTCTTCCCCGCCGCGCTGCGCACCGGCCGCCACGGCGGCGTCCAGTACGCGCTGCCGTTCAACCTGGACGTCGGGCTGCTCTACCACCGCCGCGACCGGCCCCCGCCCGCCACCTGGGCCGACCTGTACCGGACCGGGTTCACCACGCAGCTGCGCGGGGACTACGAGGGCCTGACGGTCAACGCGCTGGAGGCGGTCTGGAACGACGGCGCGGCCGACCGGCTCACCGGCGGCGACCGGCCCGACCGCCGCCGGCTGCGCGACCAGGTCTTCCCGGCGCTGCTCCGGCTCTCCGGGCGCGTCGCCGCCAGCGAGCCCCTGCGGCGGTCGCGGGGCTTCGACGAGCAGGCGAGCATCGCCGCGTTCGCCTCCGGCGGCGTGCCCATGCGCAACTGGCCCTACGCCTACCCGACGCTCGCCACCGAGCCGAGGATGCGCGAGGGCGGCCGCCTCACCTACACGGTGACGGCCCTGCCCGGCCGCACCGTGCTGGGCGGGCAGAACCTCGCGGTCTCGGCGCGGTCGCCGCACCCGGGCGAGGCGACCCGGCTGGTGCACTTCCTGACCTCCCGCGACAGCCAGCGGCTGCTGTTCTCCTGCGGCGGTTTCGCGCCGGTCCGCCACTCGGCGCTGGGGCTGCCGCCCGGCCGCAACGACCCGGCGGCGGTGGCGGTGCCGCCGTGCTCGCGGCTGCCGGGCACCAGCGCCGTCCGCGGCGAACCGGACATCCCCGACCGCGCCCAGCTCGCCGAGCTGGGCCGCGCGGTGCTGGGGGCGCTGGCGCGGGCCCAGCCGCGCCCGCACACGCCGCACTACACGACGTTCACCGAGACGTTCCGGGGCTGCGTCAACGCGATCATGCGGGGGCGGGGCGACGCGGACCGGTTCGCGACCGCCGTCGCCGAGTCCCTGGACGGCCGCGCCGCCTCCTGCTGAACCGCCTCCCGCTGAGCCGCCCCGCGCGGGACCGCCCGGTCAGGCCATGAGGGCGGCGCGGGCCATCGTGTGCAGCAGGTCGGCCATGGCGTCGCGGTCCAGGGCGGCGGCGCTGTGCGGGGTGGAGTTGAGCAGGCCGAAGCAGGCGTGCACGGCGGCGCGCAGCCGGGCCTCGGGGCGGTCGGGGTGCAGCCGGCGCAGCACGCCGACCCACTCCTCGACGTAGGCGCGCTGGAGGCGGCGGATCCGGTGGCGCTGCGGCTCGGGGACGTTGTCGAGCTCGCGCTCGTGCACGGTGATCAGCGCCGGGTCGGCCAGGGCGAACGCGATGTGCCCGCGCAGCAGGGCGTCCAGGGCCCGCAGCGGGTCGGGGTCGGCGGCCCGCCGCTCCCCCGCCGCCCGCAGCCGCTCGCTGATGTCGAGCAGCATCTCCGCCAGGACCGCCTCCTTGCCGCGGAAGTGGCGGTACAGGGCGGGCCCGGTGAGGCCGACGGCCCGGCCGAGGTCGCCGATCGAGGTGCCGTGGAACCCGCGGCGCGCGAACAGCTCGGCCGCCGCGCCGAGGATCTCGGTCCGGCGGGGGTTGACGACGGTCTCCTCGGTCATGGGGCAGAGTGTAGACGTACGTTGTTAATGATGGTTAACATCGGCTTTGTTAACGAGCATTAACTGTCGACGAGGACGGGTGATGAGCGGACCTGAGCTGGGCACGCGCGCCGACCCGGCGAGCGAGGCGTTCAAGGCCAACGCCGCGCACAACGAGGCGCTGGCCGCCGAACTGCGCGACCGCGTGGACCGGGCGGGCCGGGGCGGGCCCGAACGCGCCCGGGAGCGGCACCTGGCGCGCGGCAAGCTGCTGCCCCGCGACCGCGTGGACACCCTGCTGGACCCCGGCTCGCCGTTCCTGGAGCTGTCGCCGCTGGCCGCCGAGGGCATGTACGGCGACGAGGCCCCGGGCGCGGGGATCATCACGGGCGTCGGGCGGGTCTCCGGGCGCGAGTGCGTGGTCGTCGCCAACGACGCCACCGTCAAGGGCGGCACCTACTACCCGATGACGGTCAAGAAGCACCTGCGCGCCCAGGAGGTGGCCCTGCACAACCGGCTGCCGTGCGTGTACCTGGTGGACTCCGGCGGCGCGTTCCTGCCGAGGCAGGACGAGGTGTTCCCCGACCGCGAGCACTTCGGCCGGATCTTCTACAACCAGGCGACCATGTCGGCGCGCGGCATCCCGCAGATCGCCGCCGTGCTCGGCTCCTGCACCGCGGGCGGCGCCTACGTCCCGGCGATGAGCGACGAGGCCGTGATCGTCCGCAACCAGGGAACGATCTTCCTGGGCGGCCCGCCGCTGGTGAAGGCCGCGACCGGCGAGGTCGTCACCGCCGAGGAGCTGGGCGGCGGCGAGCTGCACTCGCGGACCTCCGGCGTCACCGACCACCTGGCCGACAGCGACGAGCACGCGCTGTCGATCGTCCGTGAGATCGTCGCGACGTTCGGCCCGCGCGAGCCCCGCCCCTGGGAGAGCGCCGCGCCCGAGGAGCCCGCGCTGGACCCGCGCGAGCTGTACGGCGTCGTCCCGCCCGACCCGCGCACCCCCTACGACGTGCGCGAGGTCATCGCGCGGATCGTGGACGGCTCGCGGTTCCAGGAGTTCAAGAAGGAGTACGGGACCACGCTGGTCACCGGCTTCGCCCGCATCCACGGCCACCCGGTCGGGATCATCGCCAACAACGGCATCCTGTTCGCCGAGTCGGCGCAGAAGGGCGCGCACTTCATCGAGCTGTGCGACCGGCGCAGCGTCCCGCTGGTGTTCCTGCAGAACATCACCGGGTTCATGGTCGGCCGCGAGTACGAGGCCGGCGGCATCGCCAAGCACGGCGCGAAGATGGTCACCGCCGTGTCGTGCGCCCGCGTCCCGAAGTTCACGGTCGTGATCGGCGGGTCGTTCGGCGCGGGCAACTACGCCATGTGCGGCCGCGCCTACTCGCCCCGCTTCCTGTGGATGTGGCCGAACGCCCGCATCTCGGTGATGGGCGGCGAGCAGGCCGCCAGCGTGCTGGCGACCGTGCGCCGCGACCAGCTCGGCGACTCCTGGTCGGCCGAGGACGAGGAGGCGTTCAAGGACCCGATCCGCGAGCAGTACGAGGCGCAGGGCAACCCGTACTACTCCACGGCCCGGCTGTGGGACGACGGCGTGATCGACCCGGTCGACACCCGCCGCGTGCTGGGCCTCGGCCTGTCGGTGGCCGCCAACGCGCCGCTGGAGCCGGTCGGCTACGGCGTCTTCCGGATGTGAGGGGCGAGATGTTCGAGAGCGTTCTGGTCGCCAACCGCGGTGAGATCGCGGTCCGGGTGTTCCGCACGCTGCGGCGCCTCGGGATCCGGTCGGTCGCGGTGCACAGCGACGCCGACGCGGGCGCGCGGCACGTCCGCGAGGCCGACGAGGCGGTCCGGGTGCCGTCGTACCTGGACATCGACGCGGTGGTGGAGGCCGCGCGGAGCACCGGCGCGCAGGCGGTGCACCCCGGCTACGGGTTCCTGGCGGAGAACACCGCGTTCGCGCGGGCCTGCGCCGAGGCCGGGATCGTGTTCGTCGGCCCGCCCGCCGAGGCGATCGAGGCGATGGGCGACAAGATCCGCGCCAAGCGGACCGTGGCCGCCGCCGGGGTGCCGGTGGTGCCCGGCCGCGACGAGCCGGGCCTGTCGGACGAGGAGCTGGCGGCCGCCGCGCTGGAGGTCGGCCTGCCGGTGCTGCTGAAGCCGTCGGCGGGCGGCGGCGGCAAGGGCATGCGGCTGGTCCGCGACGCCGCCGACCTGCCCGAGGCGATCGCCTCGGCGCGCCGGGAGGCGCGCGGCTCGTTCGGCGACGACACGCTGCTGGCCGAGCGGTTCGTGGCGAACCCCCGGCACATCGAGATCCAGGTGTTCGCCGACGCCCACGGCAACGCCGTCCACCTCGGCGAGCGCGAGTGCAGCCTGCAACGCCGCCACCAGAAGATCGTCGAGGAGGCGCCGTCCCCGCTGCTGGACGAGGAGACCCGGGCGCGGATGGGCGCGAGCGCGGTCGCCGCGGCCAGGGCGGTCGGGTACGTCGGCGCGGGCACCGTGGAGTACATCGTGTCGGCCGACCGGCCGGGCGAGTACTTCTTCATGGAGATGAACACCCGCCTCCAGGTGGAGCACCCGGTCACCGAGAGGGCGGTCACCATCGACGGCCGCCCCGACCCCGACCTGGTGGAGCTGCAACTGCGCGCCGCCGCCGGGGAGCCGCTGCCGTTCACCCAGGAGCAGGTCGCCTTCCGCGGCCACGCCGTCGAGGCCCGCGTCTACGCCGAGGACCCGGCGCGCGGCTTCCTGCCGACCGGCGGCACGGTCCTGTCGCTGACCGAGCCGGACGGCGAGCACGTGCGCGTCGACTCCGGCCTGGACGAGGGCACCGAGGTCGGCGGCTCCTACGACCCGATGCTCGCCAAGGTCATCGTGTGGGGGCCGGACCGGGCGCAGGCGCTGCGCCGCCTCGACCGGGCCCTGGCCGGCTACCGGCTGCTGGGCGTGGCGACGAACGTGGCGTTCCTGCGCTCGCTGACCCGCCACCCGGAGGTGGCCGCCGGGCGGCTGGACACCGGCCTGGTCGAACGCGTCCTGGACGACCTCACCGCCGGGACCGGCACCCCGCCGGAGGTCCTGGCCGCCGCCGCGCTGGAACGCGTGCTGGCGCTGGAGACCCCCGCCCCCGACCCGTGGGAGATCCCCGACGGCTGGCGCCCCGGCGCGCCCGCCTGGACCCCGTGGATCATCACCCCGGCGGGCGGCGACCCCGTCGAGGTGCGGGTCCAGGGGCGCGCCCACGACGCGACCGTCGCGATCGGCGACACGCGGGCGCGGGCGTCGCTGCGGCGCGACGGCGACACGCTGACGCTGGTCCACGAGGGCCGCACGCTGACGTTCGCCGCCGCCCGCGACGGCCACACCCTGTGGCTGGGCCGCGACGGGCACGCCTGGTCGCTGACCGAGCACGTCCGCGCCGAGACCGGCGGCGCGACCGCCGCGACCGGCGACGGCGTGCTGCGCAGCCCGATGCCCGGCACCGTCCTGGCCGTCAAGGTCGCCGAGGGCGAGGCCGTGGCCGAGGGCCAGCCGGTCGTCGTGGTCGAGGCGATGAAGATGGAGCACACCGTCACCGCGCCGGTCGCGGGCGTGGTCAAGCGGCTTCCGGTGCGCGCGGGGGCCCAGGTCGCCCTGGACGCCGTGCTCGCCGTGATCGAGGAGGAGTGATGCGGGTCCCGCTGCCCGGTCTGCCGGACCGGGTCACGATCTACGAGGTCGGGCCGCGCGACGGCCTGCAGAACGAGAAGACGGTCGTCCCCGTCGAGGTGAAGGCCGAGTTCGTGGCCCGGCTCGCCGACGCGGGCCTGACCACGATCGAGACCACCAGCTTCGTGCACCCCAAGTGGGTGCCGCAGCTCGCCGACGCCGAGGAGCTGCTCGGGGCGCTGCCCGCCACGGGCGACCCCCGGCCGGTGCTGGTCCCCAACGAACGCGGCCTGGACCGCGCCCTCGCGCTCGGCGTCCGGGAGATCGCGATCTTCGGGAGCGCCACCGAGACGTTCGCGCGCCGCAACCTCAACCGCACCGTCGACGAGTCCCTGACGATGTTCGCGCCGGTCGTGGAGCGCGCCCGCGCCGAGGGGCTGTGGGTGCGCGCCTACGTGTCGATGGTGTGCGGCGACCCGTGGGAGGGCGACGTGCCGATCCCGCAGGTCGTGTCGGTCGCCAAGCGGATGATGGACATGGGCTGCCAGCAGCTCAGCCTCGGCGACACCATCGGCGTCGGCACGCCCGGCCAGGTCACCGCCCTCATCGGGGCGCTGGGCGAGGCGGGCATCGGGGCCGACCGGCTCGCCGTCCACTTCCACGACACCTACGGGCAGGCGCTGTCGAACACCCTGGCCGCGCTGCGGGCGGGCGTCACCACCGTGGACGCCTCCACCGGCGGCATCGGCGGCTGCCCGTACGCCGAGTCCGCCACCGGCAACCTCGCCACCGAGGACCTGGTGTGGATGCTGGACGGCCTCGGCGTCGACACCGGCGTGGACCTCGGCAAGCTCGTCTCCACCAGCCGCTGGATGGCCGGCCGGCTCGGCCGCCCCTCCCCGTCCCGCGTCGTCCAGGCACTGTCTCCGAAGGAGTGACCCAATGATCGACTTCACGCTCACCGACGAGCAGGAGGAGCTGCGGAGCACGGTCGAGCGGTTCGCCCGCGAGACCGTCGCCCCGGTGATCGGCGACCTGTACGAGCGCGGCGAGTTCCCGTACGACATCGTCGCGGCGATGGGCAAGATGGGGCTGTTCGGCCTGCCGTTCCCCGAGGAGCACGGCGGCATGGGCGGCGACTACTTCACGCTGTGCCTGGCGCTGGAGGAGCTGGCCCGCGTGGACTCCTCGGTCGCCATCACCCTGGAGGCGGGCGTCTCCCTGGGCGCGATGCCGATCTACCGCTTCGGCTCCGACGCCCAGAAGGAGAAGTGGCTGCCGGTCCTGACCTCCGGCGAGAGGCTGGCGGCGTTCGGCCTGACCGAGCCCGGCGGCGGCTCCGACGTGCCCGGCGGGATGCGCACCACCGCCCGGCTCGACGGCGACCAGTGGGTGATCAACGGGTCGAAGGCGTTCATCACCAACTCCGGCACCGACATCACCGCGTTCGTGACGGTCACCGCGTTCACCGGCGACAACGAGATCTCCACGATCATCGTCCCGAACGGCACGCCCGGCTTCACCGTCGGCAGGAAGTACTCCAAGGTCGGCTGGTCGGCGTCCGACACCCGCGAGCTGTCGTTCGACGACGTGCGGGTGCCCGCCGAGAACCTGGTCGGCGAGCGCGGCCGGGGCTACGCCCAGTTCCTGCGGATCCTCGACGAGGGCCGCATCGCCATCGCCGCCCTGTCGGTCGGCCTGGCGCAGGGCTGCGTGGACGAGTGCCTGCGGTACGTGCGCGAGCGCGAGGCGTTCGGCCGGGAGATCGGCCGCTACCAGGCCATCCAGTTCAAGGTCGCCGACATGGAGGTCCGCGCGCACACCGCCCGCCTGGCCTACTACGCGGCGGCGGCGAGGATGCTGGCGGGCGAGCCGTTCAAGAAGGAGGCCGCCATCGCCAAGCTGGTCGCCTCCAACGCCGCGATGGACAACGCCCGCGACGCCACGCAGATCTTCGGCGGCTACGGCTTCATGAACGAGTACGCCGTCGGCCGCTTCTACCGCGACGCCAAGATCCTGGAGGTCGGCGAGGGCACCTCCGAGGTGCAGCGGATGCTGATCGCCCGCGCGCTGGGAATACCCACGCACTGAGCCGCCCCGTCCCGCTTGCGGCCCCTGTCATTCTTTCCGGGAATGGCAGGGGCCAAACCTTTTTCAGCCGGTAGCGGAAGCCGCCACAAAATACCAGGTCACAGCGGCGTGAGAATGAAGGGGCATTGACTGCCGTCCATTTTCAGGAAAGCATGTGAATGCAGTCACAAGGATTTCCGAAAACAGGAAGGGAGACGAATGTCCGCCATTCTCGCCGCCTCCGACCTCGCCGCCGTGAAGGGCAACGTCGGGTCCGTCGCCTACGGCCTGGCCGCCATCGGCCCCGGCATCGGCGTCGGCGTCATCTTCGGCCAGGGCGTGCAGGCGATCGCCCGCCAGCCCGAGCTGACCAACACCATCCGCCAGAACATGCTCCTCGGTTTCGCCCTCACCGAGGCCCTCGCGCTCATCGGCTTCGTGGTGCCGTTCGTGCACCGCTGAACTCTTCGCGACCGTCCGCCAGGCCGTCCGGCAAAGCCGGACGGCCTTTCCCGTCATCCCCGCTGTCAACTTCCGGCCAGCCCTTGTTCTCATGATCGCTCAGCGGCCATTCTGGGAACGCCACCCGCGACCCCCAGGGAGCCCCCTCATGAGCACGCCGTCACACGAAGTCGACTCGTCGGTGCCGCACTCGGCCCGGGTCTGGGACTACTGGCTGGGCGGCAAGGAGAACTACCCGGCCGACCGCGAGATGGGCGACCAGATCGCGCAGGTGATGCCCAGCATCATCGACATGGCCCGGCACGACCGCGGGTTCCTGCGCCGCACCGTGGGCCACATGGTGGAGAAGGAGGGCGTCCGGCAGTTCCTCGACATCGGCACCGGCCTGCCCACCCAGGACAACACCCACGAGGTCGCCCAGCGCGTCGCCCCCGAGTGCAAGGTCGTCTACGTCGACAACGACCCCCTCGTCCTCGCCCACGCGCACGCGCTGCTGACCGGAAGCCCCGAGGGCGTCACCAACTACCTGCACGCCGACCTGAACGATCCCGAGGGCATCCTCGACGGCGCCCGCCGGACCCTCGACCTCACCCGGCCGGTCGCGGTGATGCTGCTGGGCATCGTCCACTTCATCGCCGACCTCGACGAGGCCCGCGCCATCATCGGCACGCTGATGGACGCGTGCCCGCCCGGCAGCTTCCTGGCCGTCTCCCACGCCACCGACGCCGCCGACGGCGAACCGATGCGCAGGGCCGTCGAGGACTGGAACGCGGGCGGCGCCAAGCCCCCGCTGACCCTGCGCTCCCCCGAGCAGATCGCCACCCTCTTCGAGGGCCTGGAGGTCCTGGAGCCGGGTGTGGTCTCCACCTCCCGCTGGCGGCCCGACCCGGACCCGTTCGGCGAGGCCCCGCTCGTCGGCCACTGGTGCGCCCTGGCCCGCAAGCCCTCCTGAGGTCCGCCACCCGTTTCCGCGACGGAGACGGGGGCGTCGTGGCGGTTGAGGCGGCTGCGCCATCGTCGGCCTGCCGCCGGGAACCGACGTGTCCCCGCTCGCCCGCAACCCCAAGCTCACCGCCGTCTACATCGCACCAGGGCAGGAGGTCAGGGGCGCGGAGAGGCTGGGGCGTCGCCTGAGGGTGGAGTGATCCGCGTCAGTCGGGGACGCCGTCCGGGGCCACGTCGCTGGTGCTCGCCGTGCCTCCGACCACCGGCTGGAGGGTGATCTTCCAGGTGCTCCAGCGGATCTGCGTCGCCGTCCGTTCGGTCTTGAAGGCCATCTCGTCGTCGAAGCGCCGGAACGCGCAGTCGCCGCCGAACGCGCGGACCTTCCGGTCCCAGTCGCCGCCGGTCGTGTAGTAGATCGAGTACCTGCCGTCCGGCACGCCCCGCACGGTGAAGTCGTCGCCCTCGCGCACGTACACCGAGGTCGCCGCGCGGCCGCTCCTGGCCAGGGTGATGACCGCGTCGTGGGAGCCGCCGTTGTCGATCGTCAGCGTGCCGCGCCCGCCGCGGTCGCCGGAGCGGATGAACGTGCCGTTGGCGGGCCGGTCGTTCGGCCTGCGGCCCGACGGAAGGCCGAGCGCGGCGTCCCAGCCCGGGACCTTGGGTTCCAGCGCCGCCACGGCCCGGCGCAGCTCCGTCGCGCCGCTCGCCCCGCCGACCTCGGCGCGGGCCACCGATCCCGTGCACACCTTCCGGTCCTCGACCTGGCCCCGGACGCCGCCCAGGTTCCGCTGGAATACCTGGAGCGCCGCCACGAGCCTGCCGTGCTCGGCCGACACCTCCTGCGGCGCGGCCAGCCCGCGCAGCTTCACCACGCCCTGCTCCGCGGCGCGTTCCGCCGCCCGGACCCGGCCCGCCAGCCCCCTGTAGCCCCCGGCCCCGTTCAGTCCCCTGAGCGCCGTGTCCAGCGGGCCGATCGCGCCCGCCAGGGCGGACCCGTACTCCTGGACCGACATCGCCACGACACTCGGGCGTCCGACCTTCTCGGCTTTCGGCGACGCCCCGCCGCCCGGCGACCCCCCGTCGCACCCCGCCAGCACACCGGCGCCGAACATCATCACCGCGGCGCCCGGCGCCGCCCTCCGCCACCCCGCCATGCCCCAAGGATCAGAGCGGGTCGAAGGCGGGTCAACGCGTAATTTTCAACAGAACGCGGATCACTCCCCCTCGGCCAGGAACGCGCGGACGTCGTCGGCGAACCTCTTGTGCATGAGCGTCCCCACGTGGCCCGTCCCCGGGTACACGATGAGCCGCCCGTCCGCCACGCCCTCCGCGGTCCGCCGGAAGTACCCGACGGGGTAGGCGACGTCCCGGTCCCCGCCGACCACCAGCGTGGGCGCGGTGATCTCCGGTAGCCGGTCGCCCAGGTCGAACGCGTCCTCCGCGTGCACGAACGCCACGAAGTCGCCCGGCACCTCCGGCCGGGTGAACGGGTCCATCAGCCACATCACCGGTGTCAGCAGCGCCCGCACCACGGGCGAGGGGCTGGCCAGCCGCGCGTTGACGTGCAGTCCGCGCCGCCCCCGCTCCACGGCGGACGCCCAGTCCAGTTGCGCCTGTTTGGCCACCGGCCCGAGCTTGTACCCGGAGGCCGCGACGACCAGGCGGCGCACGGACCGCGGATGGTCGGCCGCCATCTGCAAGGCCACCGACCCGCCCGACGAGACGCCGAGCACGTCCACCGGTCCGCCGAACCGGTCGGCCAGGGCCTCGGCGTGCTGGGCGGCGATGTCGGCCATCGTCGTGCCCTTCGCCATGCCGGGGCCGCGCCCCACCGCGTACACCCGGAAGCGCGCGGCGAGCGGCCGCACCACCCTCAGTTCCATCGACCGTTCGAACCCGGCCGGGTTCGCGTGGGTCGTCTGCAAGCCCCGCAGCACCACCAGCGTCCGCCCGGCCCCCAGGGCGAAGTACGGCAGGCCGTGCTTCAGCGCGCCCTCCTCGACGTCCATGTACCGATCCTGGCCCGCCCCGCCGCCCAGTGGAAGCCCCCGCAGGACAGTCACTATCGATCACTAACGATCGAAACTGGTAAAATAGCGCTCGAAAGGAGGGAGCGTGTCCGACGGATCCACCCGTTTCGCCGCCGAGCGGCACGAGCGCATCCTCCGGCTGCTGCGCGAGCGCGGCGCGATGTCGCTGCGCGACCTGGCCGGGGCGCTCGACGCGTCGGAGGTGACCGTCCGCCGCGACCTGCGCGTCCTGGAGGAGCGCGGCCTGCTGGAACGCAGCCGGGGCGGGGCCGCGCCGCTCGGCGGACCGGCCCGCGAGCCCAGCCACCGGGACAAGAGCGGCGTCGCGGTCGCCGAGAAGGAGGCCATCGCGGACCTGGCGGCCACGCTGGTCGGCCCCGACGACGCGATCGTGCTCGGCCCCGGCACGACCACGCAGCGGCTCGCGCGGCGGCTGGCCGGCGTTCCCGGCCTCACCGTCGTCACCAACTCGCTGCTGGTGGCCGCCGCGCTCGCCGACGGGCGGGAGGTGGAGGTCGTGCTGACCGGCGGCGGCCTGCGCGGCGCGACCCACGCGCTGACCGGCGGGATCACCGAACGCTTCCTGGCGGACGTCCGCGTGCGCCGGGCGTTCCTGTCCGGCAACGGCCTCACCGGCGCGCACGGCCTGTCCACCCCGAGCCTGGCGGCGGCCGGGACCGACCGGGCGCTGGCCGCCACCGCCGCCGAGGTGGTGGTGCTGGCCGACCACACCAAGTTCGGCGTGGACGCGCCGTTCCGGACCGTGCCGCCCGAACGCATCGCCCACCTGGTCACCGATCCCCGCGCGCCGCGCGCCGACCTCGACGCCCTGGCCGCGGCGGGCGCGACCCTCCACCTCACACCTTCCCCGACCGCCCCTTCCCCGACCACGGAGCACCCATGAACCGCACCTCCGTCCGGCTGGCCGACGGCCGAGAGCTGATCTACTTCGACGACGCTCCCGGCCTGGACCGGTCCGCGCCCGACAAGCGCGACCTGCCGCCCCACCGGCCCCGTCCCGAGGTGCGGCACGACCCGCTGCTGGACGAGTGGGTCGCCGTCGCCGCGCACCGGCAGACCCGCACGTTCCTGCCCGCCGCCGACGCCTGCCCGCTGTGCCCGGGCGGCCCCGACAGCGAGATCCCCGCCCCCGGCTACCACGTCGCGGTGTTCGAGAACCGCTTCCCCTCCCTGGGCGGTCCCGCCGGGGGCCGGTGCGAGGTGGTGTGCTTCACCGACGACCACGACTCCACGTTCGCCGCGCTGCCCGGGGAGCGTCTCGCCACCGTCGCCGCCGCCTTCGCCGACCGGACCCGCGAGCTCGGCGCGCTGCCCGGTGTCGAGGAGGTCTTCGTCTTCGAGAACCGGGGCACCGAGATCGGCGCGACCCTCCAGCACCCGCACGGCCAGATCTACGCGTTCCCCTACGTCACGCCCCGCACGCGGCGGGTCCTCGACGTCGCGCGCGACGGCTGCGTGCTGTGCCCGGCGGTCGCGCGGGAGGAGCGGGGGGAACGCCTCGTCGCCGCGACCGAGAACTTCGTGGCCTACGTCCCCCACGCCGCCCGCTGGCCCGTCCAGGCGATCATCGCGCCCCGCGCGCACGTCCCCGACCTGCCCGCGCTCGGCGAGGACCGCGCGGTGGAGCTGATGCGCCTGTACGCCGACGTGCTGCGCCGGTTCGACGGGCTGTTCCCCGGCCCGGTGCCGTACATGGCGTGCTGGCACCAGGCCCCCGTCGCCGCCGACCGCGACCGCGCCCACCTGTGGGTGGAGGTCTTCACGCCGCGCCGCACCGCCGACAAGCTCAAGTACCTGGCCTCGGCCGAGTCCGGGGCGGGCGCGTTCATCACCGACGTGCTCCCCGAGGACGCCGCCGCCCGCCTGCGCGCCCACGGCTGACCGGGTCCGGCGCGCGGGGTGTCGGATACGTCACACTCCCGTCGGCGCAGCTCAGGGGGACCCCCGGTTCACCAGGCCCGGAGCCGATCTTCACGGAAATGTCGGACCCCGCTGGAATACTCCTGGAGTGATCGCAGTTTAATCGTTCGCGAAAATGTCAGTCGCTGAAGTATTTTGCGGCGGTACCCCCTAGAACCTCCATCTCCGGCCTCGCACGCCCGCGTGGGCCCTGAACGATTGGACCACTCAGTTGACCGCTCCCGCGTCTCCCAAGGCGACGGACGGCCCACCACCGGCGGCGGACGGCGGCGGACTCGACCGCGGCGTCCTCGCGGTCGCCGCGGTCGTCGTCCTCGGCGCGATCATGTCCATCCTTGACGTGACCGTCGTCAACGTCGCGCTGAAGCACCTCGTCGAGGACTTCAACACGCCGCTCTCGACCATCCAGTGGGTGGCGACGGGCTACACCCTGGCGCTGGCCACGGTCATCCCGGTGACCGGATGGGCCTGCGCCCGGTTCGGCACCAAGCGCCTCTACATGATCTCCATCGGGCTGTTCGTCGCCGGGTCGGCGCTGGCGGGCATGGCCTGGAACGCCGAGTCGCTGATCGCCTTCCGGGTGCTGCAGGGCCTGGGCGGCGGCATGATCATGCCCGCGGGCATGACGATCCTGACCCAGGCGGCCGGCGCCCAGCGGGTCGGCCAGGTGATGAGCATCGTCGGCATCCCGATGCTGCTCGGCCCGATCGCGGGCCCGATCCTGGGCGGCTGGCTGGTCGACGACGTCTCCTGGGAGTGGATCTTCTACATCAACGTGCCGATCGGCGCGGTGGCGCTGGTCCTCGCCGCGCGGATCCTCAAGAAGGACGAGCCGCAGCCCGGCGAGAAGCTGGACTTCCTCGGCCTGGTGCTGCTGTCGCCCGGCCTGGCCGCGCTGATCTACGGTCTGGCCACCGGCGCGGAGAAGAGCGACTTCGGCCGCACCGACGTGCTGCTGGCCACGGTCGGCGGCGCGGTCCTGACCGTGCTGTTCGTCTGGCACGCGCTGCGCCGGGGCAACGAGAACCCGCTGATCGACCTGCGGCTGTTCAAGCGCCGGTCGGTGGCGGCGGCCTCCGGCACGATGGTGCTGTTCGCCTGCGCCTTCTTCGGCGCGATGCTGATCGTGCCGTTCTACTACCAGACGGTGCGCGGCGAGTCGGCGTTCGCCTCGGGCCTGCTGCTGGCCCCGCAGGGCCTCGGCGCGATGCTGACCATGCCGATCGGCGGCAAGCTCACCGACAAGCTCGGTCCGGGCAAGGTCGTGCTGGTCGGCCTGGCCACCGTGGTGCTGGGCGTGGCGGGCTTCGCCACGCTGATCACCCCGGACTCGTCCTACTGGCTGCACGCCGCCGCGCTGTTCGTGATGGGCATGGGCATGGGCATGACCATGATGCCGACCATGTCGGCGGCCATGCAGACGCTCGTGCACGACGAGGTGCCGCGGGCCAGCACCGCGCTGAACATCATCCAGCAGATCGCCGGGTCGATCGGCACCGCGTTCATCACCGTGCTGCTGGCCGCCCAGATGAGGGACCGGGGCCTGCCGGGCACCAACGAGCTCAGCGGTGGCGAGGCCGGGGCCAACGCGCCCCAGCCGCCCCCCGAGGTGCTCGCGGCGATGATGCAGAAGCTGTCGGACTCGTTCCAGACCACCTACTGGTGGTCGCTGGCGCTGCTGGCGTTCGCGTTCCTGCCGGCGCTGCTGCTGCCGCGCCGCAAGCCGGACACCACCGTCGACGCGCCGATGCCGATGCACTGACGCGTTCCGCTCGCACCGGACGCCCCGGCCCGGACCCACGACGGTCCCGGACCGGGGCGTCCGGCGTTCAGGCGCCCTGGAGTCCCTTCCGGTACTCGTCCCTCAGCAGCCGCTTGTAGAGCTTGCCGGTGGGATGGCGGGGCAGTTCGGCGCGGAAGTCCACCGAGCGCGGGCACTTGTAGTGCGCCAGCCGGTCCCGGCAGTAGGCGATCAGCTCGGCCTCCAGCTCCGGCCCGGCCTCGTCCGCCGACAGCGGCTCCACGACCGCCCTGACGGCCTCGCCCATCTCCGCGTCCGGCACGCCGAACACCGCGACGTCGGCGACCTTGGGATGCACGGCGAGCAGGTTCTCGATCTCCTGCGGGTAGATGTTCACCCCGCCGCTGATGATCATGTAGGAGCGGCGGTCGGTGAGGTGGACGAAGCCGTCGGCGTCCACGTAGCCGATGTCGCCGAGGGTGCTCCAGCCGCGTCCCCACGGGTCGCGGGACTCGGCGGTCCTGGCCTCGTCGCCGTGGTACTCGAACGTCGGCCCGTTCCCGAAGTACAGCGTCCCCGGACGGCCGGGCGGCAGTTCGTCGCCCTCCTCGTCGCACACGTGCACCTCGCCGAGCAGCGGCCGTCCGACGGTGCCCTTGTGCGCCAGCCAGTCCTTGGAGTCGGTGTAGACGAAGCAGTTGCCCTCGGTGCCCGCGTAGTACTCCGACAGCACCGGCCCCCACCACTCGATCATCTGTTCCTTGACGGGGACCGGGCAGGGCGCGGCGGCGTGCACGGCGTGCCGGAGGCTGGACACGTCGTGGCGGGCGCGGACCTCCTCGGGCAGCTTGAGCATCCGGATGAACATCGTCGGCACCCACTGGCTGTGCGTCACCCGGTACTTCTCGATCAGCGCGAGAGCCTGCTCGGCGTCGAACCTCTCCATCACCACCACGGTCGCGCCGAACCGCTGGAACGTCAGGCAGTACCGCAGCGGCGCGGCGTGGTACAGCGGGGCCGGGGACAGGTACACCGAGTCGCCGTCGGGCTGGAACAGGAACGCGATGAGGCCGTGGAGCGGGCCCGGCGTCCCCATCTCGGTCAGGGGCAGCGGCGGCTTGACGCCCTTGGGGCGGCCGGTGGTGCCGGAGGAGTAGAGCATGTCCGCGCCCTCGCGCTCCCCGGCGATGGGCGTGGGCGGATGGGCGGCGACGCGTTCCTCGTAGGACTCGAAGCCGGGGGCGGTGCCGTCCAGCATCAGGCGCAGCGACACCCGCGGGGCGCGTTCGGCGACGGCGGCGGCCGTGTCCCGCAGCGCGGCGCTGCTGATGAACACCCGGGCCTCGCAGTTGTCGACGATGTAGGCGAGTTCGCCGGCCTGGAGCCGTGAGCTGATGGCGGTGTAGTAGAGACCCGCCCGCTGCGCCGCCCAGGCGATGGCCAGGTACAGCGGGTGGTTCTCCAGCATGAACGCGATGTGGTCCCCGGCGCGCAGCCCCTCGGCGTGGAGGAGTTGCGCGAGCCGGTTCGACTCCTCGTTCAGTTCCCGGTAGGTGATGACGCGGCCCGTGCCCGCCATGATCACGGCGGGCTTGTCGGGCGTCTCCTCGGCGATCTGCCCCAGGTGCATGCGCCGCACGCTACCTCGCGGGCCGCCGAAATGGAACGGTATTCGGTTTACTGGCGGATCAGACCAGCATGTGGTCGAAGTCGCCGTCCTTGGCCCCGCCGACGAAGGCCTCCACCTCCGCCCGCGTGTAGACGAGGATCGGCCCGTCCGGATAGCGGGAGTTGCGTACCGCGATCTCTCCGGTGGGCAGTTCGGCCAGCTCCACGCAGTTGCCGCTCGGGTTGCTGCGTCGGCTCTTCTGCCATATCAGGCCCTGCCGGACGGGTCCTGGCAGCGCTTGGACGTCCATCGGAGACCCCCTTCTCCACCCCATGATGACACGTGATGCACGTGCATTTGTTCGTGCGAACGGTCTTGCATCTGCACGTTGTGGGGAGCAAGATAGCGAACGCCCGCCCCTGCCCACCCGCTCGCCTTGGGGTTCTGACAATGATCGTTGACCTGGCAGACGCCGCGACCCACGCCCGGGGCCCCCGGCGGACGGCCCCCGAGCACCCGCACCGGCAACCCGACCCCGGCCCCGCGCCCGCCCGCCCGGACGCGCGCCGGGATCCCGGCGCCGGCGCGCCGACCGTCGCCTCCGGCCTGCGCGGCTTCTGGCCGGTCCCGCACACCGGAACGCCCCGCACGGCACGCCGCGTGCTGCGCGCCGACCCCACCTGCGCGCGCGAGGCCCGCGGCTTCACCACCGCGACGCTCGCCGACTGGGGGCTCACCACCGGGGAGCGCGCCGACGACGTGGTCCTCGCGGTGTCGGAGCTGGTCTCCAACGCGCTGCGGCACGGCATGCGCGACCTGTCCCCCGGCTCCGCCCACCCCGTTCAGCTGGTCCTGCTCGGCCACCCCCGGCGGCTGGTCGCGGTGGTCACCGACCCGGGCGAGGACACGCCCGAGCCGACCGCCCACGGCGCCGAGTGGTTCGGCGAGGACGGCCGCGGCCTGCTGGTGGTCGCCGGGGTCAGCGACGCCTGGGGCTGGGCCCCGCTCAGCACCGGCGGCAAGGCGGTCTGGGCGTCGTTCGACCTGCCCCGGCCGCACACGGAAACGGCCGCCTGACACGCAGGCGGCCGCGGGGTCGTTCCGGGATCAGGCAGGCTGCTCCTCGGGCAGCGGGTCCTGCGGTCGTTCCAGCTCGTCCAGGAACGACCGCGCCCAGCGGTCCACGTCGTGCTCCAGCACGCGCTTGCGCATCACGCGCATCCGGCGCGCCTGCTCGGCGGGCGTGGAGCGGATCGCCGCCAGCAGCGCCTCCTTCAGCCCGTCGATGTCGTAGGGGTTGACCTGGAACGCGCCGCGCTTCAGCTCGGCGGCGGCCCCGGCGAACTCGCTCAGCACCAGCGCGCCCCGCAGGTCCTCCCGGCACGCCACGTACTCCTTGGCGACCAGGTTCATGCCGTCCCGCAGCGGCGTCACCACCATGACGTCGGCGGCCAGGTACAGCGCGGCCAGCTCCTGGCGGTCGTACGAGGTGTGCAGGTAGTGGATGACGGTGGTGCCGAGCTCGCTGTGCTCGCCGTTGATGTGGCCGACCTGCTGCTCGATCTGGTCGCGCAGCAGCTGGTACTGCTCGACGCGCTCCCGGCTCGGCGTGGCGATCTGCGCGAACACCGCCTCGCCCGGCTTCAGGTCGCCGTCGCTGAGCAGCTCCCCGAACGCCTGGAGCCGCTGGGCGATGCCCTTGGTGTAGTCGAGCCGGTCCACGCCCAGCAGCACGGTGCCGCCGCCGAGGTCGGCGCGGATCTCCTCGGCGCGCTCCCGCACCGCGGGCTGCGAGATCAGGTCGTGCAGCTCCTCCACGTCCACCGAGATCGGGAACGCGCGGGCGCGCACCACCCGGTCGTCCCAGTGGACGTCCTGCTTGGTGTTGCGGGCGCCGAGCAGCCGCGCGCACAGCCGCACGAAGTTGGCCGCCGCGCCGGGCAGCTGGAACCCGACCAGGTCCGCGCCCAGCAGCCCCTCCAGGATCTGGCGGCGCCAGGGCATCTGCCAGAACAGCTCCAGCGGCGGGAAGGGGATGTGCAGGAAGAACCCGATCCGCAGGTCCGGGCGCAGCTTGCGGAGCATCGCCGGGACCAGCTGGAGCTGGTAGTCCTGCACCCAGACGACCGAGCCCTCCGCCGCGACCGCCGCGGCGACCTCGGCGAACCGCTCGTTGACCCGGACGTAGGCGTCCCACATGGCGCGGTCGTACACCGGCGGCGCGACGACGTCGTGGTAGAGCGGCCACAGGGTGGCGTTGGAGAAGCCCTCGTAGTAGAGCTCGACGTCCTCCGACGACTGGAAGACCGGCACCAGCCTCATGCCGTCCTCCTCGAACGGCTCCAGCCGCTCGTCGGGCGAGCCCGCCCATCCGATCCACGTGCCGTGCCGGCGCCGCATCAGCGGGGCGATCGCGCTGACCAGTCCGCCCGGGCTGCGGCGCCACGACGGGGACCCGTCCGCTCCGACGACACGATCCACCGGAAGCCGGTTGGCCACCACCACGAACTCGCTACCGTCCGTCACTGACGACCTGCCTTCCCGTAACCTGTTGTGACCGCCGAAGGACGGGGACCCGACCGTTCGACGTGTGTGGATCATTCTGCCCTGATCACCCGGCGCCCGAAGGGCAGGTCGCCGACCAGTGATCGTTCGTTCGTCCTACCCAGCGAATCGGACACCACGCACGTCAGAGGCGATCAGTTCGCCACAATTCACTGATTTGTCAGATGGAACGGTCAAATCCCACACCCGGCGCAGAGCGCGCGAAGGCCGCCGCACCGGACATCGGTGCGGCGGCCTTCGCCGGCGGGAGGGCCGCCGGAGGGTCAGACTCCGGCCGGCTCGCGTTCGGCCGCCCTGCGCCCGCCCCCGAACACGAGGGCGTCCAGGGAGAAGCGGCCCGCGCCGGTGCAGGCCAGCAGCACGGCCGTCGCGCCGAGGACGAGCACGAACTCGTAACCGCCCTCGGCGGCGAACAGACCCTTGTCGAGGTGCACGTACCACAGCGCGCCCAGCATGTTCAGGGCCAGCAGCACGCCCGCGACCGGGACGAGCAGGCCCACGATCAGGGCCACGCCGCCCAGCAGCTCCACCCAGGTGGCGAACAGGGCGGCGACCGAGGGCATCGGGATGCCGAGCCCCTTGAACATCGCGGTGACGCCGGAGTGGCCGGTGTCGGTGAGCTTCTGCCAGCCGTGCGCGATGAAGATCACGCCGAGCGCGAGCCGGCCGACCAGCAGCCCGGCGTCGGGGAAGCGAGGGAACAGGGAGCCGCGCGTGGAAGTCATGGGCGGGAGTCCTCCGAGGCTTGTTGTTCAAATCTGAACTAACGCTACCAGGGTTTAGTTCAAAATCGAACCAACTAGAATCGGGGCATGACCCACAGCGACGCCCTCGACCCCCGGGAGCTGCGCGCCTGGATCGCGTTCCTGGCCGCGTCGCACCTGCTGGAGAACCGGATCGAACAGCAGCTCAAGCACGATGGCGGCCTGACCCACCCCGAGTTCGAGGTGCTGGTCAAGCTGGCGATGTCCGACGGGCGGCGGCTGCGCATGTCGGACCTGGCGCGGGAGGTGATGGTCTCCAAGAGCCGCCTCACCTACCAGGTCACCCAGTTGGAACGTGACGGACTGGTGCGGCGCACCGCGTGCGACTCCGACCGCCGCGCGGTGTGGGCCGAGCTGACCGACAGGGGCCGCGAGGCGCTGGAGAAGGTCCGCCCCGGCCACCGCAGGGTCGTCCGGGAGAACCTGATCGACCTGCTGACCCCCGAGGAGCTCGAGGTGCTGGGCGAGGCGTTCACGCGGGTGGCCCAGCGCCTGAGCGGCTGAGATGCGCGACTTCGGCGGCCTGGTGGAGCGCGCGCCGCGCCGGGTCGTGCGGCCCCGGTCGGCCCGCGACGTCGCCGCGGCGATGCCGGGCGCCGTGCCGCGCGGGTGCGGGCACTCCGACGACGGCCGCTCCCTCACCGCCGGGACGCTGCTCGACATGCGCGCGATGGCCGCCGTCGGCGAGGTGCGGCCCGGCCGGGTGGCCGTGGAGGCGGGCGCGACCTGGCGGGAGGTGCTGGACGCGACGCTGCCGCACGGCCTGGCCCCGCCCGTCCTCACCGACCACCTGGACCTGACGGTCGGCGGCACGCTGTCGGCGGGCGGGATCGGCGGCTCCTCCCACCGCCACGGCACGCAGGCCGACAACGTCCTGGACCTGGAGGTCGTCACCCCCGACGGCGCGGTCACGCCCTGCTCCCCCGCCACGCGCCCGGAGCTGTTCGACGCGGTCCGCGCCGGGGCCGGACGCCACGGGGTGATCACCCGCGCGACGCTGCGGCTGGTCGCCGTCCCCGCGCGCGTCGTCTCCTGCAAGATCCCCTGCCCCGGCGCCGCCGCCCTGCTGGACCGGCAGCGCGCCGTGGACGCCCCGCACGTCTTCGGCCAGGCCAAACCCCAGGACGGCCCCGGCTGGCGCTACGAGTTCAAGGCGGTGCTGCCCGCCGGGTCACCCCTGCCCGAGGGCGCCGTCGAGGCCGAGGAACTCCCGTTCCCCGCCTTCGCCGACCGGATGCGCCCCGACGTCGAGCGGCTCGTCGCGCTCGGCGAGTGGCGGCGGCCCCACCCCTGGCAGGTCGTGCTGCTGCCCGCCGCCCGCGCCGCCGGCGTCATCGAACGGACCCTGGCGGAGACGGCGCCCGCCGACATCGGACTCAGCGGGGTCGTGCTCGTCAAGCGGCTGGTGGTCCGGCGCGTCCCGAACCTGCGCGCCCCCGCCGACCCGGTGCTGTTCGGCCTGCTGCGCACCGCCTCCCCCGGAGGCACACCGCCCGACCGGATGCTGGCCGCCAACCGCGCGCTGCTCGAACGCGCCCGCGCGGTCGGCGGTGTCCCCTACCCACCGGCCTGACCTGGCCTTTTTCGCGCTGACCGCATCCGGTCGCCCCATTGAAAAAATCTTCTTTTACATAAAAGAATGTTTTTGCGATGAGAGACATCCTGTACCTGGAGACCGTCGAGCAGGCCGAGGCCCTGCTCAAGCCGCAGCGCATCGAGGTGCTGCGGCAGCTGGCCGAGCCCCGCTCGTGCGGCGAGGTCGCCGACCGCCTCGCCCAGACCCAGCAGCGCGTCTACTACCACGTCAAACGCCTGGCGGACGCGGGCCTGGTCCACCAGGTCGCGCAGCGCCGGGTGCGCGGGATCAACGAGGGCGTCTACCAGGCGGCGGCCCGTTCCTACTGGATGTCGCCGCGGCTGGTCGGCCGGATCGGCGGGCCGCGGCGCGCCCGCGACGAGATGAGCCTCGGGCACCTGCTCGACCTCATGGAGGAGGTCCAGGCCGACGTCGCCGCGCTCGACCGGTCCGCGCCCGAACTGCCGTCGATCGGCGTGTCCGGGGACATCCGCGTGCGGCCGGAACGGCGGCAGGAGTTCCTGGACGACCTCCGCCGCACGCTCCAGGACCTGTTCACCCGCTACGGCGGCGCCGAGGGCGACGCCTTCAAGCTCGCCGTGGCCTGCTACCCCAAGGAGGACGACCGTGAGTGACCCGATGAAGCTCAGCCTTCGCGTGAAGGCGCCCCTGAAGAACGTCCACCACGCCCTGACCGACCCCGCCGAGCTGCGCGTCTGGCTCGCCGAGCACGCCGAGGCCGACCTGCCGGACCGGTTCGGGTTCTGGGGGCGGCACACACCCGAGGGCGACCGGCCCCGGCAGCGCCTCCTGCACGCCGACGAGCACGTCCTGCGCTTCGTGTGGCGGCTCGACGACGAGGACACCACCGTCGAGCTCGCCCTGGAGGAGGAGGCCCCGGGCGCCACGATCGTCCGCTACACCCAGACCAACGTGCCCGGCTGGCAGGCGGCCGTCACGGAGGAGAACAACCGCGCGCTGATGCACACGTTCTGGGCGCTGGCGCTGGCCAACCTCGCCGACCACCTGGAGGGCCGCCCGCTCACCGGGTTCTGCGACTTCACCTCGCCCGAGATGCGCAACCAGGTCCACATCGACGCGCCGCCGCAGGCGGTCTACGACTCCCTCATGAAGCCCGAGGAGTTCCGCCGCTGGTTCGGCGCGAACGTCGACATCGAGCCGCGCGTCGGCGGCCGGTTCGCGATGGGCGGCTTCGACCTGGACCCCCACCCCGCCACGATCGTCGACCTGGAGCCCGGCCGCCGCTGCTCGCTCCGGTGGGCCGACGACATGACCTCCTCCTGGGAGCTGGAGGGCAGCGACGGCGGGACCCGGCTGACGTTCGTGCAGAGCGGGTTCGACGAGGGCAACCCGTCCTACGGCGCCTGGATGGGCTGGCTCAGCGGCGTCGCCGAGCTGCGCCGCTACCACGAGATCCCCGACTGGCGCCCGCTGTGGCTGGAGGTGCACCTGGAGGGCGTCCCGGAGGGGATGCTCAGCTACGAGTAGACCGGGTGCGCGTTCTGGAACGCCAGCCGCTCGTCGGCACCGGCGGCGATCCGGTCGAGGAGGTCGTCCAGCTCCATGAACACCTCCCAGCGTTCCCGGCCGGACGCCGCCGCCAGCCGGTCCACGACGCGGTCCTCCAGGCCGGGGACGCGCTTGGCCTTCCACACCTTGTCGGCCAGGCTGACCAGCAGGTCGTCCAGGCCGGCCCCCGGCGCGTCCCAGTCGGCGTGGGTCCGGGCGAAGCGCGCCAGGCGCTCCTCCACGCCGCGCGACCGCAGCAGCGCGTACCCCGCCTCCTCATGCGCGGACCCCGGGCCGGACAGCTCGGCGGGGTGCAGCGCCTTGCCGATGTCGTGGGTGGCCGCGCCGAACAGCACCGCCTCGGCGTCCACCCCGGCGGCCGGGTGGTGCTCGGCCGTCCAGGCGACCAGGGCGCGCGCCACGTCGTGGACGAGCCGCAGGTGGGCGCGGAGCCGGGGCGGGGCGCCGGTGTCGGCCAGCAGCCGGGCGGCCCGGTCCGGGAGCGGGGCGGGCCCGGGCGTCGCCCCGGTCACCGCTGGGCGAGCGCGACGGTCGCGGCGTTCGGCAGGTCCGCCAGGGCCTTGCCGGGGACCAGCAGCTTGGCGGCGCGCAGCCCGCTGCCGATGACGACCTGCGGGGCGGCGGCGACGGCCTCGTCCACCAGGACCGGCCAGTCGGCGGGCAGCCCGACCGGGGTGATGCCGCCGTACTCCATCGCGGTCAGCCTCGTCGCGTCGTCCATCGGCGCGAACGACGCCTTCCGCGCGCCCAGGTGCCTGCGGACCACGCCGTTGACGTCGGCGCGGTCGGTCGCCAGCACCATGCAGGCCGCGTAGGCGACCTCGCCGCCGCGCTTGGCCGCGACGATCACGCAGTTGGCGCTGGCCTCCAGGGGCACCGCGTAGTGCTCGCAGAACGCCGCCGTGTCCGCCAGCGCGGGGTCGATCGCGGCGGCGAGCGCGTCCGGCACCGCGCCGACCGCCGCCGCGACGGGGGCGGCGAGCAGGTCCGGGTGCCCGCCCGCGGGCCGCCAGTCCAGGTTCCCGACCAACGTGTGCTCCTTCCGGTCCGGAAAGGCCCACTCTGCCAGACCGGACGGCGGGCCTTCAGGAGCGCGGGGGCAGGCGGGGAACGCCGAGCCTCGGCCGGTCGCCGGGGTCGGGGGTGTGGGCGGGGTGCCGCCCGAGCTCGTCCAGGGCGGCCTGGACGGCGCGTTCCAGCTGGGCGTCGACGCCGCGCGCGTAGTCCTGCGGCGTGATGTCGACCTCGATGTCGGGGTCGGTGCCGTAGTTCTCGATCCGCCAGCCGACGTCGTCGAACGCGAACGAGAACTCCGGCTGCGTGGTGACGGTCCCGTCGGCCAGCTCGTGCCGGGGCGAGATGCCGATCACCCCGCCCCAGGTCCGCTTGCCGACCAGCGGGCCGAGCCCGCGCAGCTTGAACGCGTGGCAGAACACGTCCCCGTCCGACCCGGCCAGCTCGTTGGTCAGCGCCACGATCGGCCCGCGCGGCGACTCGGGCGGGTACGGCTCGGGCACGCCCCAGCGCGGGAAGTCGTAGCCGACGCGCTTGCGGGCCAGCTTCTCCAGCAGCAGCGCCGACACGTGGCCGCCGCCGTTGAACCGCACGTCCACGATCAGCGCCTCGCGGTCGTACTCGGTGAGGAACCCCCGGTGGAACTCGGCGTACCCCTCCGGCCCCATGTCGGGGACGTGCAGGTAGCCGACGCGGCCGCCGGTGCGTTCGTGGACGAGGGCGCGGTTGCGCCGCACCCAGTCGCGGTAGCGGACCGGGCGCTCGTCACCGAGCGCCCGCACCACCACGGTGAACGGCTCCCCGCCGTCGCGCACCAGGGTCAGCTGCACCTCCTGCCCGGCCTGGTTGACCAGGCGCTGGTTGGGGGTGGCCCGCGCGCCGACCGGCTGCCCGTTGACCGCCACCAGCACGTCGCCGGGCCGCACGTCCGTGCCGGGCCGGTTGAGCGGCGAGGTGGCGCGGTCGTCCCAGCGGTCGCCGTCGGCGATCCGGGCGATGCGGTAGGTCCCGCCGGAGACGTCCCAGTCCACGCCCAGCTTGCCCTGCCAGTAGTGCGGGCGGTAGCGGTACTCGCCGCCGCTCTCGTAGGCGTGGGAGGTGCCGAGCTCGCCCTGCAGCTCCCACAGCAGGTCGGAGAACTCGGCGCGGGTGGAGACCCGGTCGATCAGCGGCAGGTAGCGGCGGTACACCTCGTCCCAGTCCAGGCCCGACATGTCCTTGGCCCAGAAGTGCTCGCGCTGGAGCCGCCACGCCTCGCGGAACATCTGCCGCCACTCGGCCTCGGGCAGCACCGACACCTTGACGCGGTCCAGGTCGATCCAGCCGGTCGCGCGGCCCGGATCGCGGTCGTCGGCGGGCGTCTCGCCCGCCTCGACCAGCCGCAGCCGGTCGCCGGACCGGTACAGCAGCGTCCTGCCGTCGCGGCCCAGCCGGAAGTCGTCGACCTCGGCGACCAGCTCCTCGGCCTGCTGCTTGTCGAGGTCGTAGCAGTGCAGCGTGCCCGACACCTCCTCGGCGTACCGGTCGCCGAGGCTCCCCTCGACCGGGAACGTCGTGTAGAGCACCTTGCCCTTGATCCCGGCGATCCGGTCGTAGCGCGCCTCGGGCACCGGGAACGCGATGACCCGTTCCTCCAGCCCGTCGGTGTCGATGGCCAGGGGCCCGTCCTTCTCCCTGTCCTCCTTGCCCTCTTTCTCGTCCCTGTCGTCCTTGTCGTCCTTGTCGTCCTTGCGGTCGGCGTCGCCCTGCTCGGCCAGCGGCCGGGGCTCGGGCACGAACGGCGACCCCACGTCCCGCCGCAGCGCGATCGCGTAGGGCCGCGTGCCGAGCGGGAACCCCAGGTCGAAGTGCAGCGAGTCGTAGACGGGGTTGAAGACGCGCTCGCCGATGAAGTACAGGTACCGGCCCTCGGGGTCGAACGCCGGGCGGTAGTCGCGCACGACCGGCCGCGTCGCGGCGAACGTCTCCCCCGTCTCGGCGCGGCACAGCCTCACCGCGGTGGTGCGGGCGGTGTCGGGGCAGGCGTAGGCCAGCCACGCCCCGTCGAACGACCAGGCCAGGTCCGCGATCGTCCCGAACCGGCTCGTCTCGACCACGGTGACCCGCGGCGCGGGTCGGTCCGCGGACGGGAGGTCGACGAGCAGCAGCTCGTTGCGGTGGTTGGCGACGGCGACGCGGTCGGCGGCGGGCGAGACCTCCAGCTCGACGGCGCGGCCGACGTCGGCCACGACGCGCAGCGGCGGCGTGGTGCCGTCGGCGGTGAGCACCACCAGCGTCTCCCGGTCGCCCTCGTCGCTGGCCGCCGCGACCAGCCGCCGATGGTCGTTCAGCCAGGTCAGCAGCCGATAGCGGACGCCGTCGGGTTCCCCGTGCTGGCGCACCGGGCCCTCCCACCCGGCGAAGGTGAACGCCTTGCCGCGCGTCGTGATCGCCAGTCCGCTGCCGTCCGGGCCGGGCCGCGCGCCGTCGAGGTACTCGGCGGCGTCGACGAACCGGCGGTCGCGCTGCGGCCGGGAGCTGCCGAGCCGGACGCCGAGGCGGTGCGACCGGTCCGCGGCCGGGTCGAGCAGGTACAGGTCGGCGTGGCAGTGGTAGACGAGGCGGCGGCCGTCGCTGGACAGGTTGCGGGCGTAGTAGTCGGCGTGGTCGGTGTGGCGGCGCAGGCCGGCGCCCTCGGGGGTGCAGGAGTAGACGTTGCCGACGCCCTCGTGGTCGGACAGGAAGAACACGCGCCCGCCCACCCAGCAGGGGGAGGCGAGGTTGCCGGGCAGCGTGACGAGGCGCCGGAAGCGCCCCGTGCCGAGCGGGTCGACCCACAGGTCCCCGGCGGTGCCGCCCCGGTAGCGTTTCCAGCGGGCGGGGTCGGCGGTGTTGCGGCCCAGCACCACGCCGCCGGACGGGCCGTGGGAGATGGTCTTGGCGGGTCCGTGGGGCAGGCGCCGCGACGGCCCTCCCTCGGGGCTGACGCGGTAGAGCCAGGTGTGGCCGTAGAACGGCTGCCCCGCGTCGCTGGCGTAGACGATAGACCCGTCGGGGGTCCAGCCGGTGACGGTGCAGTGCGCGCCGTGGAAGGTCAGCCGCCGCGCCGTGCCGCCGTCGGCGGGCATGACGTAGACCTCCTCGGGCCCCTCCTCGCGGCCGACGAACGCCAGCAGCGAGCCGTCCGGGGACAGCCGCGGACAGGTGACGGCGGCGACGCCCGCGGTGAGCCGGAACGCCCGTCCGCCCACCGCGGGCACCATCCACAGATCGTCCTCGGAGACGAAGACGATCACGTCATGAAAGATCGTTGGGAAGCGCAGGTATCCCGGCACGATCCTCCGTCCGCCTCGGAGACCCCGCGGGTCACCGCTCCTGCGGCCGCGGCTCGGACGGCTGCTGTTGCGGCGGCGCGGCGACCGGCCGCTGAGTCGACTGTCTCTTCGCCTGCTTGGCGGCGCGGTTGGCCTTGATGGCCTCCCGCTTGGCCTTGCCCGACTTCGGAGCCTTTCCCTGGCTCATGTTCCCCCCTATGGAACCGTGCACTCCGGAAGTCGCATCGCCCTCGGCACTACCAACAATCCCCCGATCACCGGAAATGTAATCCCAGCTCGGAAGGGGTGCCGGAAATTCGGCGACCGTCACGAACCCAGGTAGCGCAGCACGGCCAGGACACGCCGGCTGTAACCGGACGCGTGGGACAGGTCGAGCTTGTCGAAGATGGCGTTGGCGTGCTTCTCGACCGCGCTCTGCGACACGTGGAGCTGCGCGGCGATCGCGGCGTTGGTGCGGCCCTGCGCCATGTGCTCCAGCACGTCGCGCTCGCGGGGGGTGAGCCGGGTCAGCGGGTCGGTGTGGGTGCTGCGGGTCAGCAGCTGCCGCACCACCTCCGGGTCGAACGCCGCGCCGCCCGCGCCGACCCGCTCCAGCGCGTCCAGGAACTCGTCCACCTGCGCGACCCGGTCCTTGAGCAGGTAGCCGACGCCGGTGGTGTCGGTGGTGATCAGCTCGGTGGCGTAGCGCTTCTCGACGTACTGCGACAGCACCAGCACCGCCACGCCCGGCCACCGCCGCCGGATCTCCAGCGCGGCGCGCAGGCCCTCGTCGGTGTGGGTGGGCGGCATCCGCACGTCCACCACCACGATGTCGGGCCGCTCCCGCGCGACCTCCGCCAGCAGCGCGTCGCCGTCGCCGACCGCCGCCAGGACCCGGTGCCCCTCCTCGGCCAGCAGCCGCGCCAGGCCCTCGCGCAGCAGCGTGGAGTCCTCGGCCAGCATCACCCGCACGGCAGCTCCGCGACGATCACGGTCGGCCCGCCGGGCGGGCTGTCCACGGTGAAGGCGCCGTCCAGCGCCGCGACGCGGCGGGCCAGCCCCGCCAGGCCGCTGCCGCGCGGGTCGGCCCCGCCGGTCCCGTCGTCCTCGATGCGCACACCGATCATCTTGCCGTCTCCGGCGACCCGCACCGACACCCCGGCGGCGCCCGAGTGCTTGGCGGCGTTGGTGACGGCCTCGCAGACGACGAAGTAGGCGGCGGTCTCGACGGCGTGCGGGGGGCGTTCGGACACGTCGAAGTCGATGGTCACCGGGACGGCGGACCGTTCGGCGACCGTCTCCAGCGCGGCGCGCAGCCCCTCGTGGTCCAGCGCCGCCGGGTACACGCGCCAGGCGACCTCCCGCAGGTCCTGCAACGCGCGCTGCGACTCCTCGTGCGCCTGCCGGAGCAGTTCCCGGGCGCGTTCCCCGTCCCCGGCGCGGCGCGCCCGTCCGATCAGCATGCCGAGGGCGACCAGGCGCTGCTGGACGCCGTCGTGCAGGTCGCGTTCGATGCGGCGGCGCTCGTCGTCGACGGCGTCGACCACCTCGGCGCGGGTCACCGACAGCTGGGCGATGCGCCGCTCGTACTCCTCCAGGGGGCTCGGGCCGAGGCCGCGGCGGGCCACCTTGCGTTCCAGCGCCACCACGCCGACCAGCCCCTGGACCGCCAGGAACAGCAGCACCGTCCCGGCGATCGCGATGTAGGTGACGATCATGGGGGTGGCGGGGATGCCGTCCAGCGGCTTGCCGGGCCCCCACCAGCCCCAGGCGAGCCGGACGGCGGAGAGGGCCCCGTACCCGATCAGCGCCAGGATCACGCCGCCCAGCAGCCCGACCGGCACCCGCAGCACCAGGTAGGCCAGCGCCCGCAGCGTCCCGAACTCGATGCGCTGGGCGTGCCCGAAGCAGATCGCCAGCCGCCGCAGCTCCCACCGGCTGACCGCGACCGCCCCCGACGCCACCACCTTCGGCACCGAGCGCCGGCCGCGCGAGAACGCCAGCGCGTAGGCCATCAGCACCGCCGACACGGCCAGCAGCGCCGCCTCCACGACGGCGGAGGCGGCGCCGAGGCCGAGCCCCAGCGCCGCCCGCGCGGGTCGCGGCCACCGCCGCACGTCGGGAACCGGCAGTTCAGTGGTTGACGCGGTCACGTTCGAATTCTCGCCGATACACGGGCCGGTCGACGTTCGGGCGGGCGCCCGGGGACGGCTGCGGCGCGCGGCGGTTCCGCACGACGCGGACGGCCAGGAACACCACGGCCGCGAGCGCGACCACCCCGAGCACGGCCTTGGAGTAGACGCCGACGTACTGCTCGACGACGTGCCAGTTGTCGCCCAGCAGGTAGCCGGCCAGCACGAACGCGGTGTTCCACAGGGCGCTGCCGAGGGTCGTGTAGAGCAGGAACGTCGTCATCGGCATCCGCTCGACCCCGGCCGGAACGGAGATCAGGCTCCGGAAGATCGGGATCATGCGGCCGAAGAACACCGCCTTGGCGCCGTGCCGGGCGAACCACGCCTCGGTGCGGTCCAGGTCCTCCAGCTTGACCAGCGGCAGCCGCGCCACCAGCGCGCGGATCCGGTCCCGGCCGATCGCCGCGCCGATCCAGTAGAGGGCGAGCGCGCCCAGCACCGACCCGAGCGTGGTCCACAGCAGGGCGCCGGCCAGGCTCATCCCGCCCTGCGCGGCGGTGAACCCGGCCAGGGGGAGGATCACTTCGCTGGGCAGCGGGGGGAACAGGTTCTCCAGGGCGATCGCCAGTCCCGCGCCGGGCGCGCCCAGCTTCTCCATCAGGTCGGTCGCCCAGCCGGCGATGCCACCGAGGGGTTCGGGGTTCGTCGCAGTGATCATGTCTACGACGTTAGGGAGCGGGCGGGGCCGTCACCATGGGATACGCCCTCCACCCGACCTGACAGGATCCGCAGCGCCACCCTGCGGAAAACCACACCCCTGGTGAGCTCAGGCGGCGGGCTCAGGCGGCGGTCTCGCGCTCCCGGCGGTTCTGCCGGACGCGCACCGCGACGAACGCGGCCACCGCGAGGACCGCCACCGCCAGCACGATCTTGGAGTACATGCCGACGTAGCCCTCGACCGACTGCCAGTTGTCGCCGAGCAGGTAGCCGGCCATGACGAAGGCGGCGTTCCACAGCCCGCTGCCCAGGGTGGTGTAGGTCACGAACTTCACCGGCCGCATGCCCGCCACCCCCGCCGGGATGGAGATCAGGCTGCGGAACACCGGGATCATGCGGCCGAAGAACACCGCCTTGGAGCCGTGCCGCTCGAACCACGCCTCGCTCCTGTCGAGGTCCTCCACCTTGACCAGGGGGATCCTGCCCACGAGGCGCCGCATCCGGTCCCGGCCGATGAGCGCGCCGAGCCCGTAGAGCACCAGCGCGCCCAGCACCGACCCGAGCGTGGTGCACACCAGCGCCGCGACCAGGTTCATGTCGCCCTGGGCGGAGGCGAACCCGGCCAGGGGCAGCACCACCTCGCTGGGGATCGGGGGGAACAGGTTCTCCAGGGCGATCGCCAGTCCCGCGCCGAGCGCGCCCAGCTTCTCCATCAGGTCGGTCGCCCAGCCCGCGAAACCGCCCTGGGGCTCGGACTGCTGGGCCGCGTACACGTGGACCACGTGTGGGAAAGCGCTCATCATGCTGTGCCGCCGGGAGCCGCCCGGCCTCAGGCCACCACCTCCGCGCCGACCCGATACCCACCGGGTCGCGTTCGGCACATGACGAACGTCACACCGGCCGCCCGGTTCAGCGGGTGTTCCGGGGTGACCTGCGGCTCTGCGGGAGGCGGTCCACGAAACGGCCGAGGCGTTCGGCGGTGCCCTGGAGGGGGCTGACGGTCGCGTTCAGCTGCTCGATGGCGCCCTGCATCTGGGCGATGGTCCCGGCCAGCGGGCTGAGCTCCTCCACCGTGTGGTGGAGCGGGCCGACGGCCGAGCCGAGCTCTTCGAGGGCGGGCACCACCCGCGGCAGCTCGCGCAGTTCGCCGATCGTCTCGGCGAGCTCCTCCAGGGCGGGGGCGACGGCGGCGAGGCGTTCCAGGTCACCGGCCACGTGCGGCAGTGCCTCGGCGGCGTCGGCCAGGCGGCCGAGCTCCCCGGCGACCTCCCCGAGGCGGTCCAGCGAGGGCACCGCGTCCGACAGCGACTCCAGGCTGGCGGCGGCGCGGGCGAGCCGTTCCAGGGAGTCGGCCAGCCTCGGCAGCGCGGCGACGGCCTCGGCCAGCGCGGCGGTCGCGGCGAGCGCCGCCGCGGATCCGGCCGCCACGGCCCGCACGCCGTGCGCGGCGAGCCTGAGCGGCGAGGGCACGCCCATGACACCTCCCTGTCCCTGGACCGGTGCCCCGATTGTGCCGCCTCCCCGGTTTCCGGACCAAGAGCGAGCCGGTTTCGGCCACCGTCTCCGGACGAGCGAGAGGAAGATTCTTTTCTGATCGACTTTTCCGAAAACTGACCTTCCTATAGGTTCACAACGTTTTGTGAAGCGCATTCATGATCAGACCCCGCCTTAGATCATGAAAGGATCCCCGCGATGACCACGGCGACCGGCATGGTCGCGGTCGTGCTGACGAGCCTGTCCCTGCTGGCGCTGCTGGCCGCCGCACGAGGCCGCACGACACGAACCGCTCCCACCGACGGGGCCCCGGCCCCGGACCCTTCGACACCCGACGAGACGGCCCGCTTCCGCAGACCCGCGCCCGGGACGGTCCAGCATGTCACCCCGTCCCCCGAGCCGGCGCATCCCACGCCGTCCCGGCCCGAACCCGCCTGGCCCGAGCCCGAGCCGGCCGAGCCCGAACGGCTCCAGGCCGAACGGGTCCACGCCGACCGGGCGCAGCCCACGGCGGCGGGCCCCGAGGAGTACCCGGAGTCGATGACGGCCGTGCTGGAGCCCGACGCCGAGGAGTACCTGGCCTGGCTGGCGGACTACCACTGGCCCTGCGACGAGTACCTCGACCTGGAACTGCGCTGGCGGCACGAGCTGGACCCGTTCGGCACGCCGGACCCGGCCGAGACGCCGCAGTGCCCGCAGTGCCTGCTGCGCCTGGAGGACGTGTGGCCGTGCCACCAGTGCGGGCGGCTGCTGCACTCCTCCTGCGGCCACGGGATGCGCCGCCGCGAGGTGGAGCACCCCTACCGTTCGCACGCCGCCGGATTCGAGGCCGTGATCGCCGAATGGATCTGCACGGGCTGCACTTCGGTGGTGGGCCTGGACGTCGGGGACGATGACCTTCCGCGTTGATCGACAAACCTTGCCAAAGGTAAATCTTTTGCCAGCTATCCGCTTTTCGGTCATGTAAGTACGCACGTACTAATCTTCCGAAACTCATCACGCAGCGCGACGAGTCCCTGACGAACAGCTCCCCTCCCGCCGTTCCGATCGGCCGTCGAGGGCCGCGGGCTCAGGAGCCGGTGAGGTCCTCGCGGGTCACACCCCGTTCGGCCATCTTGTCCTCCAGCTCGGCGCCCAGCGACGGGCGGGTGTCCGGCTCGGACCCGGATTCCTGGTCGGCCCGGCGGTCCGGGTCGCCTCCCGGACGCATCACGACCTGGTCGGTGTCGCCGGTCTTCGGTCGGTTCTCCTCGGGCGTGGTCATCGTGTTCCCCCTCGTGTATGGGCCGGTCTCGGTGTCACGGGATGTCGGAGGCGTCGTTGTCGGGCACGGGCCGACCCTCGGTGCGGCCGTACCCGGCGCCTCCCGCCGGCTGGCCGCCGCCCGTCGTGCCGGTGCCGCCGATCACTCCGGCGGAGTCGGCGTCGGCCTCCTCGGGCGAGACGCGCCGGGTCGCGCGGACGCCGGGACGCCGGTTCCGAAAGCGCGGGTCGTCCTCGGCGTGGCTCGCCAGCTCCTCGGCCAGCTCCCGGGGATCTTTCTCGTTTCGGTCCATGACCTGCGCCTACCCGTTGGATCAAGGAATACGCGGAACCGCGGGGCCGATGAGAGGACCGTCACCCTCCCGGGCGGACCCGCCGGTCGGACCGGGAGGCCGGGCCCTGGGCGGGCACCGGGTAGCGGGGCTTGGCGTGGTGCCTGCTGATGTTGCGCTCCAGCAGCTCGGTGGTCTCGCGGACCCCGGCGGTGGCCCCGTCGGCGGCGGGCAGCCGCCCCTCGTCGCGCTTGAGCCGCACCAGCGCCGCCTCGATGGCGTCGTGCGCGGCGAACAGGCACGGGGTGCTGTAGATCGCGACGTCCACGCCCAGCTCGGCCAGCTCCGGCAGCGACAGCCGGGGGGACCGGCCGCCCGCGATCTGGTTGAACAGCAGCGGCTTGTCGCCGGTCACCGTCCGGATCCGCCGGATCCACTCCACGCTGCGCACGCCGTCCACCAGCACGACGTCGGCGTCGGTGGCGGCCAGCGCCTCGGCGCGCCGCAGGATCTCCTCGTCGGTGTCGGCGTCGGTGCGGGCGACCACCACCAGGTCCCGCCGGGTGCGCAGCACCAGGTCGAGCTTGGCCAGGTACTCCTCCAGCGGCAGCAGCAGCTTGCCGTCCGCGTGCCCGCACCGGCGGGGGCGCCGCTGGTCCTCCAGGATCACCCCGGAGGCGCCGATCCGCTCCAGATGCTCCACCACGTGGCAGGCGACCTCGGGGTCCACGTACCCGTCGTCGATGTCCACCAGCAGGTGCTGCCGGGGGAAGGCCAGGCGGAGGCGCTGCACGAACGCCACCATGTCGGGCCAGGCGATGAACCCGATGTCGGGCAGGCCGTAGTGGGAGGCCGCGAAGCCGAAGCCGGAGACGAACATGCCGTCGTAGTGCCGCGCCGCCAGGGAGGCCGAGAACATGTCGTACACCCCGACGAGCGGGGTGACCCCTTCGGCCAGGATCTCGCGACGCAGCGCTTCTCCGTAGTGCACGACTGCTCCTGGGATCGTGTCGACCGGACGGCGCCGGATCCGCCGGGGCGTCCGCGTGCGTTACGCGAACATTCACTCATGTGCACCGCGAAGAGAGCATCAACACGGTTTCAGCCCCGCTCAAAATGACCTTTGACAAGGCCGCGGGCCGGTCAGGCGAGGCGGCGCCGGACCCGGTCCGAGACCTGGTCCACGGCGACGACCAGGACCAGGACGACCAGGATGTGGGTGGCCATCTGGTCGAAGCGGAACAGCTTGATGGACTGGTTGATGAGGAAGCCGATGCCGCCCGCGCCGACCAGGCCGAGGACCAGGGACGAGCGGACGTTGACGTCCAGGCGGTAGAGCAGCAGGCCGACCAGTTGCGGGAAGACGGTGGGCAGGACGGCGTGCGCGACGGTCTGGACGCGGGAGGCGCCGAGGACGCGCAGGGCGTCGCGGGGGCCCGGGTCGCTCTCCTCCATCGCCTCGGCCCACAGCTTGCCCATGACGCCGATGTTGTGGAGGACGAGGGCCAGGACCCCGGCGAAGGGGCCCAGGCCGACGGCGGTGACGAAGATGAGCGCGAAGACCACGTCGGGGACCGAGCGGAGGAAGGACAGGACCGAGCGCGACACCTGGTAGGCGGCGGGGCCGTAGGTGGTGGTGCGGGACGCGAGGACCGCCAGGGCCAGGGCGAAGGGCACCGACAGGCTCGTGCCCAGCAGGCCGATGGCGAAGGTGACGCCGGCGGCGCGGAGGCTGGGGCCGAGGACGGTGTCCCAGTCCAGGTCGGGCGGGAGGGCGTCGCCGAGGAAGTCGGCCATGCCCCGCCAGCCGGTGGCCAGGGCGGCGGGGGACATGTCGGTGCCGCGCCAGGCCAGCACGTGGGCCACGACGACCAGCGCGGTGACCGACCACGCGGCCGGGGAGGGGCCGCGGCGGCGCGGCGGGGCCGGAGCGGTGGTGGTCATCGGGCGGGCTCCCTGATCGTCATGGGGGCGTAGAGGGTGGTCAGGTCGGCGTCGGTGAGGGCCGCGGGGGGCGCGTCGAACGCCACCCGGCCGCCCGCGAGGCCGACCACGCGGTCGGCGTGGCGGCGGGCCAGGTCCGGCTGGTGCAGGACGGCGGCGACGGCCAGGCCGCCGGCGGCCAGGTCCTTCAGGAGCGCGACGACCTGCTCGGCGGCGCTGGGGTCCAGCGCGGAGACCGGCTCGTCGGCCAGGACCACGGTGGCCTGCTGGCAGAGCGCCCGGGCGATGGCCACCCGCTGCTGCTGGCCGCCGGACAGGCGGCCGGCCCGTTCCGCGGCGCGGTCGGCGAGGCCCACCCGGTCCAGGCAGGCCATCGCCTCCTCGCGGAGCGTCCGGGGGAACAGCAGGGGCGACAGCGACCGGCCCAGGGGCAGCCGCCCGAGGGCGCCCGCGCAGACGTTGTCCAGCGCGGTGCGGCGGCCGACCAGGTGGATCCGCTGGAAGACCATGGCCGCGCGGCCGGTGCCGCCGACGGAGATCTCGCCGGCGTCCGGGCGGTCCAGGCCGACGACGCAGCGCAGGGCGGTCGACTTGCCCGAGCCGTTGGCGCCGAGCACGGCGACGAACTCGCCCGGCACCACCTCCAGGTCGACGCCGTCGAGCACGGTGCGCCCGTCGAACGCCTTGCGCAGCCCGCGGATGTGCAGCGACATGCGGATCAGACGTCCTTCTCGGTCAGCCCCATGGTGGAGGCCAGGTCGAACAGCGGCTTGTAGGTGTCCCTGGTGACCGCGACCATCGGGCCGGGCGGGTGCACGTCCAGGAACGCCCCGACCTTGGCCACGTCGGCGGCGCCGAGTCCCAGCAGCGCCTTGGCCACGCGGTCCCGGAACGCCGGGTCGAGCTTGTCGCTGATGGTGATGGGGTCGTTGGGGATCGGCGCCGAGGTCCAGATCCGGCGGTGGCGAGCCGGATCGAACTGCCCGGCGGCCTTGGCGGTGGCGAGCTGCTGGCTGTTGATCTCGGCGGCGTCGACCTTGCCCTTGGTCAGCGCGAGCAGGGCCTCGGGGTGGCCGCCGGCGTACTGGATCCGCACGTCCCGGTCGGGCACCCCGGCCTGCCTGAGGGCGTAGCGGGGCAGCGCGTCGCCGGAGGTCGAGCCGGTGGCGCCCAGCGCGAGCGACCTGCCCCTCAGGTCGGCGACCGTCCTGACCGGCGAGTCGGCGGGAACCCAGATCCCGGCCGTGTAGGTGGTCAGCCTGCCGCCGCCGTCGGCGAACGACGCCAGCGGCACCGCCCCGGCCCGCTGGCTGGCGAACACGAACCCGAGCGGGCCGAACTGGGCGATCTCCAGCCGGCCGTTGCGCATCGCCAGCACCTCGGCCGAGTAGTCCTCGACGACCTGGAGCTCGACCGGGCATCCCAGCCGGGCCTGGAGCGCGGTGGCCATGATCTGGTAGGCGGGCTTCAGCTTGGCCGGGTCCTCGTACGGTTCGATCCCGAACCGGACCCTGCCGCCCGGGCAGGCGGCCGAGGAGCCCCCGCCCTCCGGAGCGGAGCCGCACGCCGACAGGGCCAGGACCGACGCGGCCAGCGCGGCGACGGCACGTTTGGTGATCTTCATCGTCTCTCTCCAGGGAGGTGGGTCGCGGACTTCAGTCGAGAAGGTCGTCGAGGACCGCGGGGGCCAGGCCGAGCGCGGTGGTCATGCCGATCCCGGACGTCACCGAGACCACCCGGACGCCGTCCGCCGGGGTCTCGACCAGGAACGGCTCGGGGGCCGACGCGTACACCCCGCGCCACCGCTCGCGCACCCGCAGGCGCGGCACTCCCAGCAGCCGCGCGGCCTGGGCGAGCACCAGCTCGTCCAGCCGTTCGGCCCGGTAGGGGCTCGGGGTGCGCGCGTACGCGTGGGTGTCGCCGATCGTCAGGTCGCCGTCGGGGAGCTGGGTGAACATCAGGTTGAGGCCGCAGTCGAGCAGCTCCGCGTGCTCGCGCGACAGCCGTTCCCGGACCGCGCCGGCGCTCGGGCACTCGGCGAAGCCGCCGTAGCGCAGCAGCGAGAACCCGGTCAGCACCGCCGGGTCGACCGTCCGCCCGTGCGGGTCGGCGACCCGCAGCATGTGCAGCGAGCACCGCCGCACCCGCCGCCACTCGGCCAGTTCGGGGAAGTGGCGGTCCACGTCGTGTCCCACCGCGACCACGACGCGGCGGCCCCGCACGACTCCGCGGCTGGTGACGACCTCGCCGGGCCCGATGCCGTGCGCGGCGGTCGACCACAGGAACCGCACGCCCCGCCCGGCCAGCGCCGCCGCGATCGCGTGGACGGCCCGGCGCGGGTCGACCCGCAGGTCCAGCGGCAGGAACGCGCCGCCCACCACCCCGTCGCCCACGGGCACGCGGGCGCGCACCGCCGGCTCGTCCAGCAGCCGCGCCTGGTCGCCGCGCAGGGCGGCGAACTCCTCCAGCACCGCCATCTCGTCCGCGGCGCGCGCCACGACGACCGTGCCGCTCTCGCGCACCCGCACGTCCGCCTCCTTGGCGAGCGCGAGCCAGCTCTCGCGGGCGGCCAGCGCGTACTCCAGCGCCCGTCCGGACTGCGCGGTCAGGCAGCCGTGACCGAAGTTGCGCACCGAGGCGCCGCGGGCCCGCTCGTCGCGTTCGACCACGACCACCGACAGGCCGCGGCGGACGGCGGCGTACGCGTGCGCCAGCCCCACGATCCCGGCGCCGACCACGACCACATCACTTGTCATGACAAGAACGTTCGGGGCGCGCGATCGAGGTCGTCAACAGTACGGACGAGAAGTCCAGCAGCTGTTTACCCGTCGTTAACAATGCAGGTGAAAGCGTTAAACTCCCGACACAGCCCGCTTCCGCGACGTGTCATGACATGTATAGTCACCTCCGTGGAGACGCCGCTGCACGAGCAGATCGCCGACGACCTCCGGCGCCGCATCGCCTCCGGCGAGCTGGCGGTCGGCGCGCCGCTTCCGTCCGAGTCGCAGATGTGCGCGCAGTGGAACGCCTCGCGCGGACCGGTCCGCCAGGCGCTCGCCGCGCTGCGCGCCGAAGGCATGATCGGCGGCGGCCGCGGCAAGCCGCCGGTGGTGCGGCGCCGCGCGCTCAGCCAGCCCTTCGAGACCTTCCTGTCCTTCTCCAGCTGGGTCCAGGGCATGGGGCACACGCCCGGGCAGCGCACGCAGGAGATCGCCCTGCGGCCCGCCCCGGCCGACGTCGCCGACGCCCTCGACCTGGAGGAGGGCGCCCCGGTCGTCCAGCTGCTGCGCCTGCGCCTGATCGACGGCACCCCCACCATGCTGGAACGCACCACCTTCGTCGAGCCCGTCGGACGCATGCTGTTCGACTTCGACTGCGACTCCGGTTCGCTCTACGCCCACCTCGGCGCGCGGGGCGTGGATATGTCGGTGGCCCGCCACCTCATCGACGCGGTCGCCGCCGACGAGACCGACAGCCGCCTCCTCGGCGTCCCCGCGGGCTTCCCGCTCCTGCGCGAGAGCCGCACGGCGGGCGGCGTGGACGGCCGCCCCGTCGAGTACTCCGACGACCGCTACCGCCCCGACATGGTCAGCTTCACCATCGAGAACGTCCAGCAAGCGCAGCCCGCCCTGCTGCGGAGCTGGCAGGCATCCTAAGGAGACCAATGATCGAGCTCGTCGCCCTGGACATGGCCGGCACCACCGTCCAGGAGCACGGCGCCGTCTACGTCGCCCTCCGCGAGGCCGTCGAGGCGGCGGGCGGCGCCCCCTCGGCCGAGGACATCCGGCGCTGCATGGGCGCCGACAAGCGCGAGGCCATCACCGAACTCCTCGCCCATCCCTCCCCCGCGACCGTCGACGCCGCCTTCGACGACTTCCACCGGCGGCTGGCCGCCGCCTACCGCACCACCCCGCCCGTGCCGCTGCCCGGCGTCGAGAAGGCCCTGGCCGCCCTCCGCGCCGCCGGTGTCAGGGTCGCCCTCACCACGGGCTTCGACCGGACCGTCGTCGACGGCCTGCTGACCGTGCTCGGCTGGGACGACACCGTCGTGGACGCCGTCGTCTGCACCGACGACGTCCCCGCGGGCCGCCCCGCCCCCTACATGATCTTCCGGGCGATGGAGGCCACCGGCACCCGGTCCGTCGACCGCGTCCTCACCGCGGGCGACACCGTCCGCGACCTCCAGGCCGGGACCAACGCCGGCGCCGCCATGGTCGTCGGGGTCCTCACCGGAGGCCTGACCGCCGAGCGACTCGGCGCCGAGCGCCACACCCACCTGCTGCCCAGCGTCGCCGACATCCCCACCCTCCTCGACCACTGACCCCGGCCGACAACGCGCGGTTCACCATGCCGCCGCTTCCTCGCCGAGTGGATCCCGGCCACCACGTGACGGCCGACGCATCTCCACGTCAGCGACGACCGGGATTGCTTGTCACCAGGGGCAGAAAGACCGCTTCCGGCTCGGCACGATCGGCGCCCCGGCGTCTGGGCGTTGGAATCGGTCCCCAAGGCGGGTGACCGCACGGCCACCGGCTCCGAAGCCATGATCCAGATCATCGCGGTCCCTGGCCCGGCGCGGAAGTCCCGGCGACCGCCGGACGGCACGGCGATCGTCATGGTTCGGCGGCCCGTCGCCTTACCGAAATACCCGGGTCCGTGCCCGGCGCGGGAGTTCCGGCGGTCGCCGGACGGCGTGGCGATCGTCGTGGCCCGGTGGCCCGTCGCCTCATCGGGGACACCCGGGGTCACGCCCGGCGCGGGGTTCAGTGACGCCAGCCGGCGTGGCAGGGGGCGTCTGTGGGTTTTAGGGGTGCTCGCCGGGATCCGGTCGGCTGGGCCGTGCCGTTCCGGAGGGTCCCGTACCTCGCTGGTCGGGCGTGGGACGCCGGCGGGTCGTCTTTCGTCGTGCGGCGTGGCCTTCGAGGCCCCGCGCGGGTGGCTGTCGTGCCGCTCGCCCGCCTTGCGGGGGCGCGGTTCGGGTCGCGGGGCGCCGCGTGTCGGACGCCCCGCCGGTCGGGCGGGCGTTCAGGCGGCCGTCAGCATGCGGTCCGCGTAGGCCACCGCCACGGTCGCGAGCGCCCAGCGCATCCGGGGCGCGTACGTCTCGGGGTGGTCTCCCGCCTCCTGTGCGACCAGCCCGGCGTAGATCATCGGGTCGCCGCCGCAGGTGTGCAGCCGGTCGTCGATGGCGGCCCGCACCTGTTCGGGGCGGGGGCGATCGGAAGGCCGCAGGCGCGTCGTGAACAGAACCTTGGCCAGGTCCGCCCTGCTCATCGGGATGGTGCTCGTCGGGGACATGGTGCCCTCCTTCGCTGCGTGTTCTCCACGCTATCGGGGGGCACTGACATTTTCGGGGGCGTCGGCGGGGGCCACCGAGACCGGGATTCCGTTGAGGTGCGCCATGCCCGCCAGGCGTTCCAGATCCTCGGGGTCGGGCGAGGCGAGCACGTTGACGTTGGCCCCGCCCGCGGCGTTGGCGACGGTCCAGCCGCCGTCGTGGCCCCAGCCGTGCGGGACGGCGACCGTCCCCGGCGTCATCTCGTCGGTGACGACGACCGGCAGCTCGATCGCGCCGTGCGGCGAGGTGATCCGGCAACGCGCGCCGTCGGCGATCCCGTGCTCGGCCGCGTCCTCGGGGTTGAGGCGGGCGGCGTGGCGGCGGTCGCCGCGCATGAGCGCGGGGGCGTTGTGCATCCAGGAGTTGTGCGAGCGGATCTCCCGCATCCCGATCAGCCGCAGCGGGTACTCCGGCGGGGGCCCGGGAGCGGCGGCGAGCCGTTCGATCTCGGTCAGGATCTCCCGCGGGGCCAGGTGGACGCGCCGGTCGCGGTGCCGGAGGCGGCGGCGCAGCGTTCCGGTGGGCTGGTGGTCGGCCAGCACGACGCCGTGCGGTTCGGCGCGCAGTCTCCGCAGGCTGAGGCCGCCGCGCCGGAGCCCGTACCAGTCACCGCGCGGCCCGGTGCGCAGCAGCGCGTCCAGCAGGAACCGGGGCGAGGGCCGCACGCCGAGCCGGTGGGCGAGCCGCTGCGGGCCGAACGCCCCCACCCCGAGCCCCATCCGCCGCGCGAGACCGTCGATGATCTCCCACTCCTGGCGGGCCTCGCCGCGCGGCGGCACGACGGCCTCGGTCCACGTGACGTACGGGGTGAGGTGGAGCTGCAGGAACGGCAGCGGGAAGTCCTCGCGCTCCAGGAACGTGGTGGCGGGCAGCACGTAGTCGGCCTTCCGCCCGGTCTCGGTGACGTACAGGTCGATGCAGACCAGCAGGTCGAGTTCGTCGAGGGCGCGGTCCAGGGCGGCGCTGCCGGGCACGGTGAGCAGGGGGTTGCCGGCCGACACCAGCAGCGCGCGCAGCCTCCCCCGCCCCGGCGTGGTGATCTCCTCGGCCATCACGCCCGCCGGGAAGGTGCCCAGCACGTCGGGGAACGCCCCGACCCGCGACCGCGTCCGCCCGTAGGTCGCCAGCCCGGACATCCGCAGCAGCTCGTCCACGCGCAGCGGCGAGTCCCCGAAGATCGCGCCGCCGGGACGGTCGAGGTTGCCGGTCACCAGCGTCACCGCGTCGATGAGGAACGCGACCAGCGTGGCGTGCCGTCCCAGGCAGGTGCCGGTCCGGCCGTACACCACGGCGCGTCCGGCGGCGGCGAGGTCGCGGGCCAGGGCGCGCGCGGCCGCCGCGTCGACGCCGCTGCGCCGCCCGGTCTCCTCCGGCGGGAAGTCCCGGACCGCCCGCCGCAGCGCCGCGATGCCCGTGGCCTGCCGGGCGCAGGCGGCCTCGTCGGCCAGGCCCTCGTCGAACAGCACGTGCAGCAGCGACAGCAGCAGCCAGGCGTCGCCGTCCGGCGCGACCGGCAGGTGCTCGAACGCCCGCGCGGTCTCGGTGCGGCGCGGGTCGGCGACCACGACCCGGCCGCCGCGCCGCACGATCGCCGTCAGGTCCTCGCGGACGCGCGGCGCCGACACCAGGCTGCCGTGCGACACCAGCGGGTTGGCGCCGAGCATCACCAGCAGGTTGGTGCGCTTGAGGTCGGGGATCGGCACCAGGTGCGGCGAGCCGTACAGCAGGGCGCTGGCGGCGAACCGGCTGTTGGTGTCCTGCGACCCGGCCGAGTAGAAGTGCGGGGAGCCGAGGGCCTTCATGAAGCCGTTGAGCCACAGGGGGTGACTGTAGGAGAACGTCGCGGGGTTGCCGAAGTACCAGCCGATGGACTCCCCGCCGTGATCGCGGCGCAGGGCGTTGAGCCGCCGGGCGATGTCGTTCAGGGCCTCGTCCCAGCTCACCCGCTCGAACGTGCCGTCCCCGCGCCGCCGCAGCGGGTGCAGCACGCGGTCGGGGTCGTTCTGGATCTCGCTCATGGCGATGCCCTTGGGGCAGGCGAACCCCTTCGACAGCGGGTGCTCCCGGTCGGGCCTGATCCGGGCGGCCCTCCCGTCCTCGACGGTGACCGTCAGCCCGCACAACGGCTCACAGATCCGGCAGTAAGTGACCGCTTGCCTCGTCGCCATAAGGCGATTGTGCCTCAGTCCTCGGCGTCGCAGCGGACCGGACGGCCTGCGGACCGCGCCGGGCCCTCGTCCGGCCAGGCGTCGAGCCGGAGCAGGTCACCCCCGCCTGACCGGCCACGACGCCGTGGACGCGCCATGAACCGCGACCACCACGCGTCCGCGGCGTTCCGTTGCGAGAATGAAGTCACTCGCGACCCACCGGTCACTCCGTTCCCGGTGTACGGCATGTCGTGCTCTCGTACGATAGGTCTGTCTAGTAGCGTTCAACTGTTTTACTCCTTACGCAAGGGTTCACGTCGATCGCGGAAGGACGGCGTGGTGTGATCACTGCCCTGGTCCTCACCTCACTGGCCGCCCTGTTCGGCCTGTGTCTGCCACGCCTGCTGCGCCCGATGCCGCCGCCGGACGAACCCGCGTCGGCGGGCTACCCCGAGTCCATGACGGCCGAGCTCGACCCGGGCGACGAGGAGTACCTCGCCTGGCTGGCCGACCACCTGTGGCCCGAGGACGAATATCTCGACGTGGAGCCCACCACCGACGGCGAGGAGGGGTCCGGCGGCAGCGTGTGCCGCTGAACCGTCCACACCACGCCACCGTCGCCATTACAGTGACACTCCGTAGTCGCCCCCGACACTACGGAGGAAAGTGCCCGAGGATCTGGAGCCGCTGTGCGTGCACTGCGGCGTGGAGATCGCGACCATCGAGATCGGCGAACCCGGCCGGATCGAGAGCCTGGTCCACCGCCACCTGCTGCGCGTCGAGCCGTGGGACCACCCCCTGGAGATGGGCCTCGGCGTTCCCACGCCCCCTCCCCCTGCCTGCGACCTGTGCGGCGCGCCCGATCCGGCCTGGACCTACCCGCGCGGCCCGGCCCCGCGCGAGGAGCACGGCGACGGCACCCCCACCGTCGAGACGACCGACCTGGGCGGGAACGAGTTCGAGATCGCCCTGAGCTTCGAACGCCACCCCGACCTCCCCGCGGACGAGGCCCCCGCCCTCCTGCTGGAACTGCTCTTCCACGACTGGCGCGCCTGCGACCCGTGCTCGGTGATGATCGCCGACCGCAACCTGGACGGCCTGGTCGAACGCGCCCTGTCCCGCCGCCCGGCGGACGGCGAGGCGGCGATCACCCGCCTGCGGGGGACGTTCGGCACGTTCCTGAGGTTCAAGACCCGCCACCCCGAACCGGCACACGACTGACGCTCGGCTACCTCGCCGTCACAAAGCGGTCTACTTTTCGTGAAGCCGGGCGACAGCGCACCCCGGCCCGCGGAAGATGAATCCCTCGTCCGTCCCCCGCCGTCCCGCCCACCGACCGACGAGGACACGATGACGGACCATCCCTACCTCGGGACCGAGATCGCCCCCGCCGAGACCGACCGCCTCCTCCGCCTGCTGGCGCTGTTCCGCCGTGGTGACGAACGGGTGCGGGCGCTGGTGACCACCGTCCGGGCACTGCCGACGCTCACCCACGTGGCGATCACGGACCAGCGGATCCTCGGCTTCCGCGCGGCCGACCTCGCGCAGAAGGGCCCGCAACTGGCGGTGGAGCTGTCCGGGCTGGCCTCCGTCCAGACCCGCCCCTCCTACCAGCAGCGGCTCTCGCTCGTCGCCACGGACGTCACCGGCGAGGAGACGGACTTCGGCAACATCTCCGCCGCCGACGCGCCGCACGTTCTGCGCCTCACCCAGGCCGCCCCCGTCCCGGCTCCGCCGCCCGACCCCGCGGGCCGGCACTACAACCCGCCGCCCAACTGGCCCGCTCCCCCACCTGGATGGACCCCGCCGCCGGGCTGGCAGCCCGACCCGTCCTGGCCCCCGCCCCCGGCGGGCTGGCGGCTCTGGATCCCCGCCGCGCCCTCCGCTCCCCCGGCGCCGCCCGCACCGCCGCCCGTTCCTTCGGCGCCGCCCGCGCCCCTGGCCCCGCCCCCGCCTTCCGCGCCGGGCGGTCGCCCGCTCTTCGGCGGCAAGAAGCAGCGCATCACGGAGCTCGAAGCCGAGAACGCCCACCTGCGCGCCGAGCTGGCCCGTCTCGGCGCGCTGGAGGCGGTCCAGCTCCAGACGGAGATCGACGACCTGCGCGCCAAGATTCGCGAACTCCGCCAGGAGGCCACGGCCAAGCGCCGGGAGCTCACCCGCCTCCGCTCCGACATCGTCGAGACCAAGGAGGTCGCCCTCCTCCAGGAGGCCGGGATCTACCAGTACCGTCACCGCCTGGAGGACGCCGTCGCCTACAAGGCCGAACTCGACAAGCTCAGGAACCGCATCAAGGCCATGGCGCGCGACGACCGCGCCGTCGTCGGCGCCACCGACTGGACCGTCAACGGCTCGGCCACCGAGGGCCGCAGGATGGTGCGCGACTTCTCCAAGCTGATGCTCCGCGCGTTCAACGCCGAGGCCGACAACCTCATCCGCACGATGCGCCCCTACAAGCTGGACTCGGCGGTCGACCGGCTGGACAAGACCGCCCAGACCATCGAGCGGCTCGGCAGGACCATGCAGATCAAGGTCAGCTCCGAGTACCGGAACCTGCGGATCAAGGAACTCCGCCTCACCGCCGACCACCTGGCCAAGCAGGAGGAGGAGAAGGAGCGCGTCCGCGCCGAGCGGGACCGCCAGCGCGAGGAGGAGAAGGCCCGCAAGGAGTTCGAACGCGAGAAGGCCAAGCTCCTCAAGGAACGCTCGCACGTCGAGCAGGCCCTCGCCCGCCTGGAGGCCAACGGCGACACCGCGGCCGCCGCCGAACTGCGCGCCAGGCTCACCGACGTCGAGTCCGCCCTGACCGATGTGGAGAGCCGCGCCGCCAACACCCGCGCGGGCTACGTCTACGTCATCTCCAACATCGGCGCGTTCGGCGAGCGCATGGTCAAGATCGGCATGACGCGGCGGCTGGAGCCCATGGACCGCGTCAACGAGCTCGGCGACGCCTCGGTCCCGTTCCGCTTCGACGTCCACACGCTGATCTTCAGCGAGGACGCCGTCGGCCTGGAGAACCGCCTCCACCAGGAGTTCTCCTCCCGGCGGGTCAACCAGGTCAACCTGCGCCGCGAGTTCTTCCACGCGACGCCCGCCGAGGTCCGCGCGGCCCTGGAGCGCATCGGCGGCAGCCATCTCCTGGAGTACACCGAGTTCCCCGAGGCTTCCGAGTACCGCGCCAGCCAGGAGGCCGAGCCCGCGGCCTGACGCCTACCGCTGGTCCGCGTCCCGGGTCCCGGGCGCGGATCGCATGGCGGGCAGGTATCCCAGCTGGTGTCCGCGAGCCGTCGGGTGGAAGGAGTCGCCGAGCGGAACGGTCGTCCCGTTGAGCCATCCGTCGCCCGAGCACAGTTCGTGCCCGTCGAATTCGTCCCGCACATCGGAAAAGACGAACCCGGACCGCACCGCCGCCGCGCCCACAACGGTGGCGAGGGTGTCGGACGCCTTATTCAGCGCGTTCCGGCGCGTCGTGCTGACCCCGGGGCAGTAATCGACGTCCATGTAGAGATGCGGATATCCGAGCACGACCACCCGCGCGCCCGGAGCCCGCGCCGAGATCTCGCCGTAGAGCCCGTCGAGCCGTTCCGGAAGAACGGTCTCCATGAAGATCTCCGCCGCGCCGGCCTCCTTGACGCAGGCGGCGGTCGACTCCAGAACGCAGGCCTTCATGACCCGCCCGAACCCGGCGTCGTTGCCGCCCACGGTGATCGTCACGAGCGTGGTGGCCGCGTTCAGCGCCCCCAGCTGCCCGGCGCTGACGCTCCCCGTCGTGGCCCCCGCACACGCGACGAACGCGAACGACCCGACCTGACGCGACCGCGCCCACAACTGCGGATAGGCGTTACCGCTCCGCGTACAGCGCCCGCTGCCCTTGTCGTAGGCCCCCGCCCCGACCCCGGAGGAATAGGAATCGCCAAGCGCGACGTAACGCTCCACCGCGACTTCGACGGGTCGCGCACAACCGCCGACAAGCCCGGACAACGCCACCCACAAGAGGGCAGCACACCATCGCCCAACCCGCACCGAAACCCCGCCACGAGAACCCCAGAAATGTACCGCCCCGCTTATACCCGGCCCTACACTCACGGAATCCAGCTCACCAAAGAATAAGAAAAGTTCCTCAATCAAACCCCCGATGGAACTGTCCTTCAGATCCTTTCGGACTCCTCCAGGTCCAGCCTCTCGCAAGAACCACACCCGGACATCAACAAAAACGACAACAAATTATCCTGCTTGCGAACGTATTAACGGATCAGCGCGGCCTCGAACAAGAACAACGACCGTCGGCCGCGCGGCAACGTTCAGGAAGTCCCTCCGGGGCGCGCCGCACGAGCGCACGCCCATCGGCTGTCGGCCGGGCCCTAACCTGGCGGGATGCAGGAGATCGAGGAGTTGGCGGCGCGGCTGCGGGCGTTCGCCGAGGCGAGGGACTGGGAGCAGTTCCACACTCCCAAGAACCTGGCGATGGCCCTCGCCGGCGAGACCGGCGAGTTGCTGGCCGAGTTCCAGTGGCTCACCCCGGAGGAGTCGGCCACGATCATGGAGTCCCCCGCGGGGCCGCGGGTGCGGGCGGAGCTGGCCGACGTGTTCTCCTACCTGATCCGTCTGGCCGACGTCCTCGGGGTCGACCTGCCGCAGGCCGCACACGCCAAGATCGACGAGAACGAACGCCGCTACGACGCCGACGCCTATCGAGGATCGGCCAGAAAGGCCCCTCCGCTTTCGGGTGCGTGAATGTCGGTGATCGCCGATAGCCTTTGCCCGTAAGCGTTTGCGGCCCGACGGGCTTCCACTGATCCGCGTCACACCGGGTCCGGGACATGCCCCCATACCGCACGAGGTTCTCGTGCTGCCTGGGGGTAGGTTCGTTGACGGCCGTCCGTCTCACCGCCGAGTCCGTCCTTTCGCCCGTCGAGCGCCACCTTTCCGACCTCTTGGCCGAACAGCTGAAGATGAAGAGCGGTGTTTCGGTCTCCGCGTCCGAGAAGCGGTCCTGGGAACGCAGCCTTCCCGCGCTTGCCCGGGATCTGCTCGAGGCGGGCCTCGGCCAGGTCGAGATGCTCGTCGAGTACAAACTGCCGTTGACCAGCAGGCGGGTCGACGTGGTACTCGCCGGGGTGGACCGCAGGACCGGCGGTGACGCGTTCGTGGTCGTCGAGCTCAAGCAGTGGAGCCACGTCGAGGTCTGGGACGAGGACCCCAGCCGGGTGCTGGTGCACAACATGTCGGGCAGGCCCAAGCTGCACCCGGCTCTTCAGGCCAAGGGCTATACCGAGTACATCGACGGTTTCCTCACCGAGCTGGCCGACCACCCGGACGCCCTGCACGCCGTCGCCTACCTGCACAACGCCTCGAAGGCCGACGTCATCGACCTCTACGACGCGGTCGAGGACGAGAAGACCTTGTTGTTCACCCAGTCGACGCGAGGGGCTTTCGTCGACTATCTGAAGGACCGCTTCGCCCCGGTTCCGGGCCGTGCGGTGGCGGACCGTTTCCTCAACAGCGAAGTGCGTCCTTCCAAGCAGTTGCTCGCGCACGCGGCGAAGGAGATCAGAGAACGAGAGCAGTTCGTCCTGCTGGACAAGCAGCGTCTGGCCTACGAGCTGGTCATGCACGAGGTGAACAGGGCGCGGCGCTCCGACCGCAAGACCGTCGTGGTCATCACCGGCGGACCCGGCAGCGGCAAAAGCGTGATCGCGTTGTCCTTGCTCGGCGAATTGTCGCGCCGCAAGGTGCCCGTGCTGCACGCCACCGGGTCCAGGTCGTTCACCCAGACGATGCGACAGCACGTCGCCAAGGGTTCGACACGCACCAAGGCGATGTTCAGGTATTTCAACGACTTCATGGAGTTCGAGCGCAACAGCCTGGAAGTCCTGATCTGTGATGAGGCGCACCGTATCCGCAACGTGTCGGCCACCCGGTGGACCCCGGCGCGGCTGCGGACCGGGCGGCCTCAGGTCGACGAACTCATCGACGCCGCGCGCGTCCCGGTGTTCTTGCTGGACGCGCAGCAGAACGTTCGCCCCGGTGAGATGGGGACGTTGGAACAGATCCGCGAGCACGCCGAGGCCAAGGGGCTGACCGTCGAGCACGTGTCGTTGGACGACCAGTATCGCTGCGGCGGCAGCCGCGTGTACGAGGAGTGGGTGCTGCGGCTGCTCGGCCTGCATGAGGAGCCGATCCGGCCGTGGCAGGGTGATGAGGACTTCGACGTCTCCCTCGCGGACTCCCCGTATGAGCTGGAGGCGATCCTGCGCGACCGGTCGGAGAAGGGGCACTCGGCCCGGATGACGGCCGGGTTCTGCTGGCCCTGGAGCAAGCCCGTCGAGGATCCGATCAGCGGCGAACACTCGCTGGTCCCCGATGTGGTCATCGGGGACTGGGCGCGCCCCTGGAACGTCAACGGCGACCGAAGCGTCGGAGACGCCCCTCCCAGTGCGCTGTGGGCGACGGAACCCGGTGGGCTCGGACAGGTCGGCTGCGTCTACACCGCGCAGGGATTCGAGTACGACTGGAACGGCGTGATCCTCGGTCCCGACCTGGTGTACCGGAACGGCAGGATGGTCACCCGCCGCTCCGAGAGCAGGGACCCGGACCTGCGGCCGTCGAAGGCGACCGACGAGCAGGCCGACCGGTTGATCCGCAACACCTACAAGGTGCTGCTCACGCGGGGCATGGTCGGCACTGTGATCTGCTCCGTGGACGAGGAGACCCAGGAGTTCCTGGCCGGCCTGCTGCGCTGACCGGCTGTCGAGGGGATCGCCCCTCGTGTGGTTCCGACGCCGCCCGTTCCTGTGGGACGGGCGGCGTTCCCGTGTCGCGGCAGGGCGGTGGAGGAGCGTCACGGCTTCTGACATTCCGCGTTCGGCTCCGGTGCGCCGCCCCGCCGTCACGCCCCTGAGCGATCACGCTATGGACCTGCGAAATCACAGAATGTCACACCCCTGCGGCATGATGCCGGGCATGGAGGTGGTCGCCATGAGGAAGACGGCGAAGGTGGATCTTCGGTGCTCCCGGTGTGTCGTTCGCGGGGTCCGTAGGTCGGTGATCGGGGGTCGTGCGCCGCCGGGGAGGCGGTGGTACGGCGAGGAGAATCCCGGCGCGGATGCGTACTTGGAGTCGGGCGGCAACGGAAAGGAAGCGAGGCGTGTCATGAGTGGCAAGAGGATCGGCCTTGATGAGCTGGAGGCCTGGGCCGAGAGGAACGGGCGGTACGCGCCCGGGGTCACGTTGCTGGCGGTCGTCGCGGAGGAGCGGCTCGGGCACGGGCTGGGGAGACTCACCCCAGAGGAACTGCGGACCCTCTTAACCGAGGTGTATCCGGAGGAGCTGACGGTCGCCGGACGGGACGCGGCGGCCGTGGTGCTGGAGAACGTCGGCGATCTCATCGACTTCCTGGTCGAGACCGGGCGGATGGAGGCGACCGCCGCGGTGCGGCTGTACCAGGAGCTGGTGCGGTCGGGAACGTGGTTCGTCGAGGCGGTCGAGGCGCTGGCGGTGAAGGAGGTCACGCCGCCGTGGCCGCCCGTGCGGCTGCCGGAGGAGGGCGGGCTGGCCGCGTTGGTGGCGGCGGCTCCGTTGGCCGGGGTCCTGCTCGCGCTGGCGGAGTGGACCGGGGACGGCCGGGAGATCGGCGAAGGCGGCGAGCTGACGGAGGAGGGGGCGCGTGCCGCCGGTGAGGCGGTCGGGGTCGGTGACGCGGCGGAGCTGCGCCGGTTGTGGGAGGTGGCGTGCGATGCGGGGATCGTGGAGATCGACGCGGTGCGGGGCCTGGCCCGGCCGGGAGCGGGAGCCGAGGGGCTGCGCGGTGGCCCCGGAGCGGTCCTGGACGCGTGGCGGCAGGTCGTGCTCGCACTGCTGTTTCCCGGGGCGGCGGTGCACGAGGGCGGTACGTCGGTGGTGTGCTCACTGCTGATGGGCCTGTTCGAGCGGCGGGCGCCGGTCACGGTCGCGACCGTCCGGATGGAGCTGGAGGGGTCTCCGCCGATCGGTGAGGTGGAGGCCGCCGCGGGTGAGCTGGAGCGGGCCGGGCTGCTGGTGCGGTCCGGGGCGGAGCTGTGGCTGTCGCCGCTCGGGACGTGGGCCGCTGTCGTGTTCGTCGCGGCCATCGTCGGTGAGGACGTTCCGGTGCTGGGCGCGTACGCGCATGTGGGAGCGGCGGAGCTGCTGTACGCGATGCGGGGTTACGCGGAGTCGGAGCGGCGGGAGGAGCTGGCCGGGTGGCTGGCCGGACGCGGAGAGGAGGCGGGCGCACGGGAGATCGCGGGGGCGCTGGCGGAGGTGAGCCCGCTGGCTCGCCTGATCGGGCTGAGCGTGCTCATCGAGGACCTCGGGGAGGCGGGCCGGGCCGCGTTGGAGATGTTCAGGGACGATTCGTTCCTGGGGCGGCTGGTGACGTTGACGCTGGCCGCGCGGGGCGAGTCGTTCGAGTCGGCGAGTTCGGTCGAGGGCTCGTCGTGGGTGCTGGTGGACATGGTCGCGGCGGGGCTGGAGCTGTCCGGCGACCCGTTCCTGTCCATGGAGGACTGCGAGCCGACGGGCATCGTGCGTGTGGTCCGGAGCTTCGGGTCCGGTGGCCATCCCTGGACGGAGGCGGTTCTGGAGGCGATGGCGGAGTCCGCGACCGCCCCGGAGGTGACGCGGGCGGCGCGCGAGGAACTGCGCCGCCTCCGGAACGCCTCGCAGCGGCCTGCCGGCATGCCGGAAAGCCCCTTCGGCAAACGGAGGAAGGGAGACGACAAGAACAGCTCCCCGTGAGGAGACTCCGGCTGGCAGGGCCACTCCCGACTAGAACACCTCTCGGCCGGGCCCGCTCTCGACGAGACCTCGCGCCCAGGGCGCCTTCCGGAAAGGCGCCTCCCGGGGAGGACTCCGTCTGGTTACAGCCCTTGCTGCCGCCGAAGAGCGGTGCCGCATGGACGGGCGCTCGCGGCACCGCTCCAGGGCGACCCTGCCGACACATGACCACTGCTCACGCCAGCCCATCCTTCACGTCGGCCCATCCTTCACGTCGGCCCGCCCTTCACGTCGGCCCGCCCCTCACGTCGGCCCGCCCCTCACGTGCCGGGTCGCCCTTTACGGGGAGCCGTGCGGTTGGGATACGGATCTGCGGAAGAGGAGAGTTTGAGCAGGTAGAAGGAGCCTTTCATGCTGCCGGTCTCTGACGGTTCTTCAGAAGCGGCCTGCTTTTCCCGCCGAGATCCATGCAACGAGAACGTGTGCGTGTAGCCGATGGCTGCGTGCCGTCTATCGACGATGGCCGTCCGAGCGGCGATGGTGCTGTCCGGAGTGCGCAAGAGCGCGTTGGTGGAATCGCGACAACAGTTCCATGCTGCGGGGCGACAACGCGGGAGGCCGGGGGGTGAGCTGCGGAGTTGCTGGTCCATGAGGTCGAACAGCTCGGTCTCGAGTCGGCTTCCGGAGCGGACGAACGCCGTGTCATCGTCCGGCGTGCCCCCACGCACAGGCGTCCGGGAAACTTGTCGGAGCAGAGCGTCCACCGGCTGTCGGCTGCGTCCCTGACCAGCATCGTTCCGGTGCCGCCGTCCCGATGGATGACGGCCTCGGTGATGCGCAGCAGCCGTCGGGGTTCGACATACCAGGTTGACGGCTCAGGCGAACCCGGAATTCCGTCGAAGTCCTCTCGCCGCCGCTTGCGGGCATGGGTGCTCTTCGTCACCTGGCCATCAGGGAGGCAGGACCACGAACTCGATCACGGCAGGTGAGGGACGTCGAGCGAACAGGGCTCTGAACGCCCGGATTTCCCGGCGGGGATTCGCACTCGGAGCTGGTCGGTGCGTGGGGGGCGCTTCGTGAGGGGTCGTTTTGCGGGCGGGGGGTGGGGAAGGTCGCGGGGGGATGGTGATCGTTTGTTGGGCGTGTTCGGGGGGTCGGTGGCCGAACCGAAGATCGTTGACTGTTAAGGTAAGCCTTACCTATCTTCGACCATGGTTCGCTCACCCGCTGGGGGCCTCGTGACGACCGCAGTCGCCGTTTCCATGACCCGCGCCGATGTCCTGTGGGACACCTACGCGCGGCTTGGCGACGCGCTCGGGCCTCTCGTACGCCTGAGCCCCCGGCTCCGGGTAGGCGGCGAGCCGGTCACCGGTGAACGGCTCGTCCAGGACGGACCGCTGCGTGAACGGCTCGTCGACGCCGCGCAGCGCCGGATCGCGGATGACCATGGCGTGACCCCCCGGCGCGACGTGGCGGCCATGGACGTGCTGCACCGGTACGCCTTCTTCGCCACGGTCTCCATGAGCGGTCCCTGGTTCCTGGAGCGGCGCGTGCCGTGGGTCGGCCTGGACGGGATCGCCTACAACGAGGAGTCGTCCTCGTTGGCGGTCTCCCCCGCGCGCGTCGACTGCCTCCCGGACGACCCGGTGGCGGGGAGCCCGGGGACGCGCGTCGTCGCGGACGAGGAGCGGCTGCGCCGGGAACTGCGTGGCGCGGTGGCCGCTCACCTCCAGCCGGTGCTGGAGGCGTTCCGTCCCCTGATGCGCCGAGGACCACGGGCCATGTGGGGCCTGGCCACCGATGAGCTGGTGGAGGGCCTTTGGTACGTGGGCCGGGTCGTCGGAGAGGAGAAGCAGGCGGTCCGCGCCGCCGAGGAACTCCTGCCGGGCGGCACCTCGCCTTTCGTGGGCGCGACCGGGTTCCGTTCCTGTGGGGACGAGGAGGGGAGCGGAGGCGGCGAGACCACACGCACCCGCATCAACTGCTGCCTGTGGTACACCGTCACCCCGCAGAAGCCCTGCGCGACCTGCCCGCGCCGCACCCGTCCGTAACGCGCGTCCGTAAGACGTCCCAGGCGTTCCACGTTGCGTCCGACTTCGTGCGGTGCCTGGCCCCTCGTGTCCGGATTGCTCACGAGATGTTCTCGTCACTGGGGTACGGGCGGTTGAGGCTACGCACGTCTGGATGAGCTGTTGCCTGGGGCGCGATCTCTCTTCGCAGGGGCCAGGTGCGATCCGCCCACGTCGTGTGTGTTCGTGAGGTGTTTCACGATGTGCGTAACCACGCCGCGTGGTGTTCGTTTGCTGGCGTGCGGACCGCTCGGAGGTGGCTCCCGGGGGAAGGCGGGGGCGGTGCGTGTTGGCGCGGTGGCGTTTCTCACGTTCGAGATCGGGTCGGACGTCGTTCTGTGGGCTGAGCGCGGCCGCAAGTGGCCATCAGGTGTTCGGCGCGTCCGGTGCGCGAGCGGATGACCGGGGTGAGGTCGCACGCGAAGGCCGGGTGAGCCCTGTGGGGCTCACCCGGCCTTCGTCGCGCGGTTACCGGGTCAGGCTCGGGCCGCGTCGACCTCGTAGGTCTTGGCCACGTCGTCGAGGACCGCGTTGGCGCCGTAGAGGCCCACGGCGATCATCCAGGTGATGTCGTCGACCTCGTGGACCTTGCCCTTCAGCTGCTTCCACAGCGGGTTGGCCTGGAACTTCTGCTTGCTCTTGGCCGAGGCGCCCTGCGGGTCGGGGAAGGTGGTGACGAAGATGTCGTCGGCGTCGACCTTCTTGATCTGCTCCTCGGAGATGTCGGCGTTGAAGCCGGTGCCCTGGGCGTCCTTGGGCTTGTCGAAGCCGAGGTCCTTCACGATGACGCCGATGTAGGTGTCCTCCTTGTACAGGCGCGTCGGCCCGTCCACGAAGCGCACGACGGAGACGGCGGGGTTGGCCCCCTTCTTCTTGCGGACCTCGTCGCCGATCGTCTTGGCGCGCTTCTCGTAGGCCGCGACCTTCTGCTCGGCCTGCTGCTCCTTGCCGAGCGCCTTGCCGACGAGCCGCAGGTTGTCCTTCCAGGTCGCGCCGGTGTCCTCGGTGAAGACGGTGGGCGCGATGCCCGAGAGCTGCTTGTACAGCTTCTCGTGGCGGACCTTGGCCGACAGGATCAGGTCGGGCTTGAGGGCCTGGATCTTCTCCAGGCTGGGCTCCTCCAGCATGCCGACCGGGGTCGCCTTGCCCGCGTACTTGGCCGCGTCGCCGCCGAAGTAGGGCGGCAGCTTCTCGTTCGGGGCGGCGAAGGTGGTGTAGCCCACGACCTCGGTGCCCAGCGCCAGCGAGGCGTCGACGAAGGTCATGTCGAGCGCCACCACGCGCTTGGGCTCGGCCTTCAGCTCCGTCTTGCCCATGGCGTGGTCGATGGTGCGGGGGAAGGCGGTGCCGGCGGCGCCCGAGGGCGCGTCATTCTTGCCGGCCGCGTCGGAGCCGCCGCCACAGGCGGAGGCGGCCAGCAGGCTCGCGGCGACGGTGACGGCTCCGAACGTGCGGCTGAAACGACTGAGCCAACGGGCTCTCATCGGCGGATCCCTTCTTCGGTCACATTGTGCGGGATAAGGATAGGCTCGCCTAAGTTTCAGATACGTCGCCGGGGAGGGGATCGTGACCGAAGCGCTACCTGCGCCGCCCACGAAACGTGGGCGGACACGGCAGGTCGCGTCCGAAAGCGCGACACGGCGGGGGGTGTGGACCGTCGTTCTGGTGAGCGGGCTGGTCCTGGCCGTCATGCTGAGCATCGCGCTGGGCGCCGAGCCGCTCAGCCCGGGTGAGATCTGGCACGGGCTGTGGCACGCCTCGGGTTCCGAGGGCGACGTCATCGTACGGTCGCTGCGGCTGCCCCGCACGGTGACGGCGGTCGTCGCCGGTCTCGCGCTGGGCGCCGCCGGGGCCCTGATGCAGGGGCACACCCGCAACCCCATCGCCGACCCGGTCGTGCTCGGCATCAGCGCCGGCGCGGGCATGGGCGTCGTGGCCTCGATCTTCCTGGTCGGCGTCACCGGCCTGTACGGCTATGTGTGGTTCGGGTTCCTCGGCGCCGCGCTCGCCGGGGCCGGGGTGTACGCGGTGGGCGCGCTGACGCGCGGCGGCGCGACGCCGGTGACGCTGGCGCTGGCCGGGGCCTCGGCGCACGCGCTGTTCACGGCGCTCACCGCCGGGATGGTGCTGTTCGACCGGCAGGCGCTGGAGACCTACCGGTTCTGGACGGTGGGGTCGGTCAGCGGCCAGCCTCTGGAGCTGACGGTGAAGGCCCTTCCGTTCATCGTGGTCGGGCTGGTGGTGGCCGCGCTGAACACGCCGGGGCTGAACGCGCTGTCGCTCGGCGAGGACGTGGCGCGGTCGCTGGGCGTGCGGGTCGGGCTCAACCGCGCGCTGGGCATGACGGCGGTGACGCTGCTGACCGGGACGGCGGTGGCCGTGTGCGGGCCGATCGGGTTCGTCGGCCTGGTCGGCACGCACATCGCCCGGTACCTGTCGGGGCCCGACTACCGCTGGATCACCGCGCAGGCGGCGCTGATCGGGGCGGTGCTGATGGTGGCGGCCGACACCCTCGGGCGGCTGGTGGCCCGGCCCGGTGAGCTGCAGGTGGGCATCGTGCTGGCGCTCATCGGCGCGCCGGTCTTCATCCAGCTGGTGCGGCGGCGCGGGGCGGTGCGGATATGAGTGTCGTGCCCGGACGCGCGGCCCTGCGCGTCGGTCCGGTCTCCGCTCCGTGGCGGCCGCGTACGGTGCTGGTCCCGCTGGTGACGCTCGGCGTGCTGTTCCTCGGGGTGGTCGTCAACTGCGGGCGCGGTGACATCGACATCCCGTTCGGTCAGGTGGCCCTGGCGTTGTTCGGCGGCGGGGACGAGGCCGACCGCCTGGTGGTGACCGGGCTGCGCCTGCCGCGGTCGGCGACCGGCGCGCTGGTCGGGGCGTCGCTGGCGCTGGCGGGGGCCATCATCCAGGGGCTGGGCCGCAACCCGCTGGCCAGCCCCGACATCCTCGGGATCACGGCGGGCTCGGGGGTGGGCGCGGTGACGGTCATCGTGTTCGGCGGCGCCTACGGGGGCGTCGGCGGCGCGGTGGCCGACGTCGGCATCCCGGTCGCGGCGGCCGTGGGCGGGCTGCTGGCGGCCGTGGCCGTCTACCTGCTGGCCGTGCGGCGCGACCTGTCGGGGTACCGCGTGCTGCTGGTGGGGGTGGGCGTCAACGCCGTCCTCACCAGCGTGCTGTCGTGGCTGCTGCTCAAGGCCGACATCGTCGACGCCGGGCGCGCGCTGCTGTGGCTCAACGGCAGCCTCAACGGCGCGTCCTGGGACACCGCGCGGGCGCCCCTGTGGGCGCTGGTGGCGCTGCTGCCGGTGGCCCTGGCGCTGTCGTTCCCCTTCGGGGCGCTGGCGTTCGACGACGACACCGCGCGCGGCCTGGGCGTCCGGATGAACGCGACCCGCGCGGTGCTGCTGCTCACCGCGGTGCTGCTCACCGCCGCCGCGACGGCCGCCGCCGGTCCGATCGCGTTCGTGGCGCTGGCCAGCCCGCAGCTGGCGGTCCGGCTGGTGCGCGCGGGTTCGCCGCCGCTGCTGGCGTCCGCGCTGGTCGGGGCGGCCGTCACGGTGTGGGCCGACGTCCTCGGCCGCACCGCCTTCGGGAGCGTCGAGCTGCCCGTCGGCATCCTCACCGCCGCGCTGGGCGCGCCGTATCTGCTGTACCTGCTCGTTCGAAGCGGAAGGGCCCGCACGTCATGACCGACACCACCCCCACCCGGTCCGCGAGCGCCGCGCCGCCGGAGGAGGCCGGCCCCTCGGTGCGGCTGCGCGCGCAGGGGCTGACGCTCGCCTACGGCGACCGGACGGTCGTCCACGAGCTGGACCTCGACGTCCCGGACCGGACGGTCACCGTCATCATCGGGCCGAACGGCTGCGGCAAGTCCACGCTGCTGCGGGCGTTCGGGCGGCTGATGAAGCCCGCCGCCGGGTCGGTGCTGCTGGACGGCCGGCCCGTCCACCGCATCCCCACGCGGGAGGTCGCCGAACGCGTCGGGCTGCTCCCGCAGTCGCCGATGGCGCCGGAGGGGCTGAGCGTCGCCGACCTGGTGGCGCGCGGGCGTCACCCGCACCAGACCTGGTACCGGCGGTGGTCCTCCGACGACGAGGCCGCCGTCGCGGAGGCGCTGCGCGCCACCGGCATGGTCGAGCTGGCGGGGCGGACGCTGGACGAGCTGTCGGGCGGCCAGCGGCAGCGCGCGTGGATCGCCATGGCGCTGGCGCAGCAGACGGAGCTGCTGCTGCTGGACGAGCCGACCAACCACCTGGACCTGGCGCACCAGGTCGAGGTGCTCGACCTGGTGCGCGACCTGCACCTGACGATGGGCCGGACCGTCGTGATGGTCCTGCACGACCTGTCGCTGGCGGCTCGCTACGCCGACCGGCTGGTGGCGATGCGGCAGGGGCGCGTGGTCGCGCAGGGGACGCCGTCGCAGGTGCTCACCGAGGAGCTGGTGGAGGAGGTCTTCGGGCTGCGGGCCCGCGTGCGCGTCGACGAGGAGACCGGCGCGCCGCTGGTGATCCCGCTGAGCCGCCACACCGGGCTCGTCGAGGGGCCCCGGGACGAGCGGATGTGAGCAACGACGCGGGGACCGGGGCGTCCGGCCGGTGGACGACGGCGCACATTTTGCTAGGTTAGCCTTACCTAAGTCTGCGGGCGGTGAGCCGCCTCCTTCCCAGGCTTGTCCCCGCCAGGCTTGCCCCGGCCCTCCCGTCCCCGCTCGTGACCGAAGGATCCCCCATGCTGCGTGCCCGTCTCCTCGACCGACAGGCGCAACGTGAGTCCGCCGCCCGGACCTACGCGCGGTCCCTCCCGGTGGCGCCCGTCTCCGCCGCCGGCGCCCGCGTGACCGGAGCCGACGGCCGCGCCTACCTCGACTGCCTCTCCGGGGCGGGCACCCTCGCCCTCGGCCACAACCATCCCGACGTGGTCGCCGCCCTGCAGGAGGCGCTCGGCTCGGGCGCCCCGCTGCACGCCCTGGACATGATCACCCCGCAGAAGGACGCCTTCAGCGGCGAGCTGCTGCGGCGGCTGCCGGGCACCCTCCGCGACAACGCCAAGCTGCACTTCTGCAGCCCCGCCGGGACCGACGCCGTCGAGGCGGCGCTCAAGCTGGCCCGCAACGCCACCGGACGCCAGGGCGTGTTCGCCTTCACCGGCGCCTACCACGGCATGACGCTCGGCGCCTCCTCGGTGTCCGGCCCCGGCCGGATGCGGCGCGGCTCGGCCGCGTTCGGCCCGGCCGAGGCCCAGCCCGTGACCCGGCTGCCCTACCCCTACGGCTACCGCTGCCCGTTCGGCGTCGGCGCGGACCGGGCGGGCGAGCTGTCGGCCCACCTGATGGAGAGCTACGTCACCGACCCCAGCAGCGGCGTCGGCACGCCCGCCGCCGTCATCCTGGAGGTCGTCCAGGGCGAGGGCGGGGTCGTGCCCGGCCCGGACGCGTGGCTGCGCGAGGTGCGCCGCATCACCGCCGAGCACGGCATCCTGCTCATCGTCGACGAGGTGCAGACCGGAATCGGCCGCACCGGCGACTTCTGGGCCTGCGAGCGCGCCGGGATCACCCCCGACATCCTCGTCACCTCCAAGGCCGTGGGCGGCGGCCTGCCGCTGGCCCTGATCGCCTACCGGCCGGATCTGGACACCTGGCAGCCGGGCGACCACACCGGCACCTTCCGCGGCAACACCCTGGCCATGGTCGCCGGGGAGGTCACGCTGCGGACCGTCGCCGAGCAGCAGCTCGCCGAGCGCGCCGCCAAGCTGGGCGAACGCCTCCGCGCCGGGCTGCGCGAGCTGGCCACCGAGCACCCGCAGATCGCCGAGGTGCGCGGCCGCGGCCTGATGATCGGCGCCGAGCTGGTCGACCCGGCCGCCGAGCCGGACGCCCGGGGCTCCCTGCCCGGCGACCCGGCCTTCGCCCGCGCGCTCCAGGCCGCCTGCCTGGAGCACGGCCTGATCCTCGAACTCGGCGGGCGCGGCGACAGCGTGCTGCGGCTGCTGCCGCCGCTGGTCCTCACCGACGAGGAGGCCGACTCGGTGCTGCACCGCATCGCCGACGCGCTGGCCGACGTCGCCGTGGAGCGTGCCGCGTGAGCGAGACCGCCCGTCCCGACCCGATCCGCCCCGACGCGACCGCCGATCCGGCCGCGCCGCACGCGCTGCGCCGCCTGGCGTCCGTCGCGCTCGACGCGCTGGCCGACGGCGCCGCCGCGCGCGGCGGGCCGCTGCCCGCCGGCGGCCCGGAGGCGGTCGCGGCCCGCACCCGCGCCCGGTGCGTCCCGATCCTGCCCGAGGAGGGCCTGCCGGTGGAGGAGGCGCTGTACGGCGTGGCCCGCGCCGCCGCCGAGGGCGCCGCCGACCCCTCCGCCCCCCACTGCGTGGCGCACCTGCACACCCCGCCGCTCGCCGTGGCCGCCGCGGCGGACCTGGCGGCCTCCGCGCTCAACCCCTCCATGGACTCCTGGGACCAGGCGCCCGCCGCCGCGGTCGTCGAGGACGAGGTCACCGCCGTCCTCGCCCGGCTGGTGTACGCCGGCCGCCCCGCCCCCGACGCGGTCATCACCAGCGGCGGGACCGAGTCCAACCTGGTCGCCCTGCTGCTGTTCCGGGAACGGGCGCTCGCCGCCGGGGCCCGCGCGCCGCGGGTGTTCGTCGGCGCCAACGCCCACCACAGCGTGCGCCGGGCCGCGTGGCTGCTCGGCCTTCCCGAGCCGGTGGTCGTCGACTGCCCCGGCGGCCGGATGGACCCCGCCGCGCTCGGCCGGGCCCTGGCCGCGCACGCCGGACGCGACGGGTCCCCGGCGCTGGTGGCCGCCACGGCCGGGACGACCGACGAGGGGCTGGTCGACCCCCTGCCCGAACTCGCCGAGGTGGCGCGCGCGCACGGCGCCGAGCTGCACGTCGACGCGGCCTACGGCGGACCCCTGCTGTTCAGCGAACGGCTGGCGCCGCGGCTGGCCGGGATCGAGCACGCGGTGTCGGTCACCTACGACCTGCACAAGCTGGGATGGCAGCCGGTGGCCGCCGGGGTGCTGGCGGTCGCCGACACCGCCCTGCTGGAGCCGCTGTCGCTGACCGCGGACTACCTCAACGCCGACGACGACACCGAGGCCGGGCTGCCGGACCTGCTCGGCCGCTCCATCCGCACCTCGCGCCGCCCGGACGCGTTGAAGATCGCGGCGACGCTGCGGGCCCTGGGCCGCCGGGGCATGGGCGGCGCGGTCGAGCACTGCGTCGGGGTGGCCGAGGAGTTCGCCCGCGCCGTCGACGCGCATCCGGCGCTGCGCCGCCACGCGGGCTCCCCCGGCATCAGCACCGTGCTGTTCCGGCCGGTGGCGGCCGACGCGCTGGCCGCGACGGCGGGCGAGGAGGCGGGCGACGAGCTCGTCGCGGGCATCCGGCGGGAGCTGCTCGCCGAGGGGCGGGCGGTCCTCGGCCGGGCCCGGGTCGCCGACGGCGACGGACGCCGCCGCCTGTGGCTGAAGGTGACGCTGCTGCACCCGCGCACCACCGCCGCCGACCTCGACGCCCTGCTCAAGCTGGTCGCCGAGCGGGCGGAGAACCCCGCCCCGGCCGGTACCGGCCACTAGCGGCCCCGTCCCCCAGCCGGGGACGCCCGGCGGCCGCGCGCCGCCGGACGCCCCCGGCCGACCCCCGGAGAAGGACCATGACCGAACTGCTCACCGACGCGGGCCCCGCCCCCGCCTCCCTCCCGAACGCCCCGGCCCTGCGCATGGAGCGCCTCGACGGCCCGGCGGCCGGGGAGCGGCTCGCGCTGTGGGTGGACGCCTACGAGGACGTCTACGCCCACGCGCTGGACCTCAGCGACCACAACGACCCGCCGATCGGCGAACGCCTGGAACGCCACCGCGGGCGGCCCGGCTTCGAGCTGGTCGCGGCCTTCGACGGCGAACGCGTCGCCGGGTTCCTCTACGGCTACACCCTCCCCGAGGACTCCCTGTGGTGGGAGGGCCTCACCCCCGCGCCCGACCCGGAGTTCGTCCGCGAGCACCCCGGACGCACCGTGGGGCTCTGCGAGCTCCTGGTCGGCGTGCCCTGGCGGCGGAGCAGCGTCGCCGCCACGCTGCTGGAGTCGTTCCTGGCCCACCGTCCGGAGGAGCGGGCCGCCGCGCTGGTCACCGACGGCAACGCCGTCGTCCTCGGCCGCTACGCCGCCTACGGGTTCACCCCCGTCGGCACCATGGAGCCCTACCCCGGCTGGCGCCCCCACACCATGATCGTGCGTTCGCTGCGCCCGGCCTGATCCGCGCCGCGCGCCCGTCCCTCCCCGCGTCCCCTCCCACCAGCAAGGCAGCCGTCGTGTCCATAGAACTCCCCCCGTCCGCCGCGCCCCGCTCCGCCTACCCCGCCGACGTCGTGCCCGCGCACGTGCGGCGGCGCGTCCTCGACCTCGCGCGGGCCGGGACGCCGGTCGCGGCCTACCTGTACGACGGCCGGGTCGCGGCGGGGCGCGCCCGCGAACTGCGCGCGGCGCTGCCCGCGTGGGCGGCCGTCTACTACGCGGTCAAGGCCAACGCCTTCCCGGGGATCGTCGAGGCGCTGGCCCCGCACGTCGACGGGTTCGAGGTCGCCTCGCTGTCGGAGCTGGCCCTGGCCACCGCCGCCAGGCCCGCCGCGCCCGGATCCCCCGCGCCGGTCGTCGCGGCGGGACCGGCCAAGTCGGTGCCCGTCCTGACCGGGCTGGTCGAGGCCGGGGTCGAGGCGATCAACGCCGAGAGCCCGCTGGAGCTGCACCGCGTCAGCCGCATCGCCCGCGAGCGCGGCACGACCGCGCGGGTCGCGCTGCGCGTCAACCCCGCCGAGATCCCCGTCACCGGGTCCCTGCACATGGGCGGCGAGCCCTCGCAGTTCGGCGTGGCCGAACCGGACGTGGCCGACGCGGTCGCCCTCGCCCGCCGCCTGCCGGGCATCGACCTGGTGGGCTTCCACATCCACGCCGCCTCCAACAACCTCGACGCCGAGACCCACGCGACCTACCTGCGCTGGTGCGTGGAGTGGAGCCTCGCCACGGCCGCCCGGCACGGCGTGGACCTGCGGCACGTGGACGTCGGCGGCGGCATCGGCGTGAACTTCGAGGGCGAGAAGCCCTTCGACGTGGCCCGGTTCGGGGAGCTGGCCGCCGACGTCGCGGTGCCCGAGGGGGTGAGGGTGGCGCTGGAGCCCGGCCGGTTCCTGGTCGCCGACTGCGGCTGGTACGCCGCCGAGGTCACCGACGTCAAGCACTCCTACGGGCGGTCGTTCGCCGCGCTGCGCGGCGGCATCAACCACTTCCAGCTCCCCACCTCCTGGGACATCGTCCACAACGTCGCGGTCCTGCCCGTCGAGGAGTGGCCGGAGGACTGCCCGCGCCCCGAGGCCGCCGACACCCGCGTCACGTTCGTCGGCGAGCTGTGCACCCCCGAGGACACGCTGCTGCGGGACGTGCGGGTGGACCGCGTGCGCGCGGGCGACATCGCCGTGTTCCCCTACGCGGGCTCCTACGGCTGGGAGTTCGCCATGCACTCCTTCCTCGGCCACCCCGTCGCCGACCGCGTCCTGCTCTGACCGGGCCCCGCCCGTTCCCCTCCCCGGAGTCCCCGATGCCCCTTCCGCCGCCCCCGCCGACCACGGTCGGCCCCGGCCCCCTCGACCACCGGACCCCCGCCGGCGGGCCCGACCCGCTCGACCACCCCGACGCCGCGCGCGCCGCCGACGCGGCCGCCGTCGAGACGCTGCTGCGCGCCTACGTCCGGGAGACCGGCACCAGGGTGCCCGCACCCGGCCGCGACCTGCTGCTCGACTTCCCCGCCAGCGGCCTGCGGCTGAGCGTGCCGGTCCGGTACCGCTCGGCCACCGGCTGGCACCGCTTCGGCGTGCCGACCGTGCTCGGCACCGGCCGGGACGACGCGCCGCCCGCCGACGTGGCGCTGGTCGCGGCGGCGGCGGTCCGCGAGACCACGACCGGCCGCGGCCACCCCGCCCACCTGGGCGCCGACGCCGTCGGCCGCGTCATCGGCTCCGCCGCGCGGATCGCCGCCCACCTGGCGTCCCGCCGCGCCGAGCCCGACGGGGCCGCCGGGCCGACGCCGTTCCTGGACGCCGAGCAGGCGCTCCTGCTGGGCCACCCCTTCCACCCGGCGCCCAAGAGCCGCGAGGAGGCCACCGAACGGGAACTGGCCGGCTTCTCCCCCGAGCTGCGCGGCTCGTTCGCCCTGCACTGGTTCGCCGCCCGCCCCGAGATCGTGGTCGGCGACAGCGCCGACGGCCGCGCGGTGGCCGACCTGCTGCTCCCGCTGGCGGGCGGCGTCGACCTGCCGCCGGGCACCGTGCCGGTCCCCGCGCACCCCTGGCAGGCGCGGGAGGCGGCGCACCGGCCGGAGCTGCGGCGGCTCGTGGACGAGGGGCTGCTGATCCCGCTGGGGCCCGGCGGGGCGCCCTGGTTCCCCACCTCCTCGGTGCGGACGGTCCACCGGCCCGACGCCGAGGTGATGCTCAAGCTGTCGCTGGGCATGCGCATCACCAACTCCCGCCGCAACAACCTGCGCGGCGAGATGCGCCTCGGGGTCAGCGCCGCCCGGCTGCTGGCGGCGGGCCCCGCCGACTGGCTGCGCGCCGAGCACCCCGACTTCGCGATCCTGCGGGACTTCGCCTGGGTCTCGGTCGGCACCTCGGGCGCCGAGACCGGCCTGGAGACCGCCGTGCGCGACAACCCGTTCCGGGGCGGCGGCCGCGAGGGACTGTGCGTCGCCGGGCTGCTGGCCGAGCGGACCGGCCCCGGCGACGGGTCGGCGCCCCGGCACCGCAGCCTGCTCGCCGCGGCCGTGGCGCGGGCCGCCCGCGTCCACGGCACCACGGTCGCGGCGGCCGCCGCGCGCTGGCTGGAACGCTACCTGGACGTCCTGGCCGTCCCCCTGATCCGGTTGCAGGCCCGCTACGGGATCGCCCTGGAGCCGCACCACCAGAACACCCTGGTCGCCCTCGGCGACGACGGCCTGCCGGACGCGGGCTGGTACCGCGACAGCCAGGGCTACTACCTCGCCGAGTCCCGCCTCGGCGAGGTGGAGCGCCTGCTGCCCGGCGCGACCGACGACGTCGAGCTGGTCTTCGACGACGCCTTCGTCGACGAACGCGTCGGCTACTACCTCGGCATCAGCAACCTGCTGGGCCTCGTCGGCGCCCTGGGCTCCCAGGGCCTGGCCGACGAGGGCGACCTGCTGGCGGTGCTGCGCGCGCGGCTGGAGCGGCTGCGCGCCACCGAGCCCGGCGCCAAGGGCCTGCTGGACCTGCTGCTCGACGCGCCCGCGCTGCGCTGCAAGGGCAACTATCTCACCTGCGTGGACGGGCTCGACGAACTCGTCGGCGACGTGCACACCCAGTCCGTCTACATCGACCTTCCCAACCCCCTCGCGGAGGAGCGGCGTTGAACCCCCAGACCCCCCATGACGCCCCGCACGGCACCCCCTACGACCTCGTCGGCGTCGGCATCGGACCGTTCAACCTGTCCCTGGCCGCCCTCGCGGACGGCGTGCCGGACCTGAAGGCGCTGTTCCTGGACGCCAGGCCCGCCTTCTCCTGGCACCCGGGCCTGCTGCTGGACGGCACCACCCTCCAGGTGCCCTTCCTCGCCGACCTGGTCACGATGGCCGACCCCACCAGCCCCTGGTCGTACCTGAACTACCTGCGGCACCACGACCGGATGTTCCCGTTCTTCTTCTCCGAGCGGTTCCTGATCCCCCGCCGCGAGTACGACCACTACTGCCGCTGGGTCGCCGAACGGCTGCCCTCCTGCCGCTTCGACGCCGAGGTCACCGCCGTCACCTGGGACGACGCCGCCGGGGCGTTCGCGGTGACCCACCGGTCGGCCGACGGCGCGACCGAACGGGTGCTGGCCCGGCAGGTCGTCCTCGGCGTCGGCACCACCCCGGTGGTGCCCGAGCCGCTGCGGCCCCTGCTGACCGACGCGCACCGGGGCCGCGTGCTGCACAGCGCCGACTACCGCGACCACCGCGACACCCTGGCGGAGGCCGACGACGTGACCGTGCTCGGGGCCGGGCAGTCCGGCGCCGAGGTCGTCCTCGACCTCATCCGCCGCCAGGACGGGGACGGGCGCGGCGGCCCGTTCGTCCGCTGGCTGGCCCGCACCCCCGCGTTCGCCCCGATGGAGTACTCCAAGATCGGGCTGGAGCACTTCACGCCCGACTACATCCGCTACTTCCGCGGGCTGCCCGAGGAGCGCCGCGAGCGGCTGGTCCGCGAGCAGTGGCAGCTCTACAAGGGCGTCAGCGTCGAGACCCTCGCCGAGATCCACGACGAGATGTACGAGCGCACCATCGGCGGCGGGCGCCCCCGCGTCGACCTGCACCCGGGCGTCGAGCTGCGCGCGGTCGAGGCCGACGGCGACGGGTACGCGCTGACCTGCCACCACGGCCAGCAGGACCGCTCCTTCACCTTCCGCACCTCGGCGATCGTCGCGGCCACCGGCTACGCCGCCACCCGCCCGGCGTTCCTGGACGCCATGGGCGACCTGGTCGACTGGGACGCCCGGGGCCGCTACCGGATCGACGACCGGTACCGGGTCGCGCTCGACCCGCGCGTCGACGGCACCCTGTACGTCCAGAACGCCGAGATGCACACCCACGGCGTCGGGGCCCCCGACCTCACCCTCGGCGCCTGGCGCGCCGCGAAGATCCTCAACGCGGTGTGCGGGCGGACCGTCCTGCCGGTGCCCGAGCGGGCCGCCTGGACGACGTTCGGCGCGCCCGAGGGCCCCGCCGTCACCGGCTCCCCCGCCGCCTCCGGCGACGACGTGCCCGTCCCGGCCGAACGCCTGCCGGACCCGATCGGACCCCGGCGGTGACCCCTTCCCCGGCGGCCGGGAAGGCCGCCCCCGCGCGGCCCGGGGTGCCGCTGCGGGCCCTCCTGATCGCGGTGATCGCGCTGTACCTCATCGCCGAGACCGCGCTCGCCCCCTTCTTCCCCCAGCTGTTCGAGCGCCTCTACGACGTCGACGACCCCGAGGCGACCGGCCTGTACCTGTGGGTCTGCCGCATCATGGGGCTGGCCGCGCTCCCGCTGTGGGGGCTGGCGGCCCGCCGGTGGCCGCTGCACCAGTGCGTGGTCGCCGGGCTGTGCTCGGCCGCCGCGGTGGACGTGATGCTGGGGTTCGCGCCGAGCTACGTCGCCTTCACCGCCCTGTCGGCCGTCTCGGTGGCGTGCAACGCCGCGCTGCTGCTGGCCTATCCGGCCTTCGTCGCCGAGTGCACCCGGAAGGCGGCCGAGGAGCAGGGCGACGCCGAGCACGCCGAGCTGGCCGCGGTGCGCTCCATCGTCGTGGTGTTCCACGTGACGGCGGTGGCGGCGACCCTGGTGGGGGCGGCCGTGCTCGCGCTGCCCGACCCGCGCCTCGGCGTGTCGGCGTTCGCGGTGGCCGACGTGCTGCTGGCGGTCCTCATCCTGCGGGCGCTGCGGCGGCTGCCGTCCGGCGAGCGGCGGCCGGCGCCGTCGTCCGGGAACGCGGGCGGGGGGCGGGCCGCCGTCCCGCGCCGCCGCTGGTGGCTGCTGCTGGCGCAGGCGGCCCTGATCGGTGTCGCGTTCGACTTCGCGCTCGCCGTGGCGCGCCCGTTCTTCACCGAGTTCGCCGAGGGCCTCGGCAGCGGCTCGCTGGGCGGCGCGGTGCTGTTCTTCCTGCCGAGCCTGGGCGCGCTGGCGACGCTGCCGCTGGCGCGGCGCTGCCACGACCGGTTCGGCCACCGGCTGCTGCCGGTGGCGGCCACGGTCTGCGCGGCCGGGTTCGTGTGGCAGTACGCGGCCGACGGCCTGCCGGAGCTGGTCTGCGGCCGGCTGCTGACGGGGCTGGGGCTGGGCCTGGCGCAGGTGGCCGTGGAGATGCGGATGTTCCACTCCACCGGCACCGCCGGGCCCGCCTTCACCGCCGTGGAGACCGTGCGTTCGGCCGGGCTGCTGGCGGCCCCGCTGGTGTCGGCGGCCATGGTCTCCCACGGCCTGGCCCTGCCGCTGACGGTCGCCGCCGCGGCGCTGCTGTGCGTCGCCGCGGCCGCCCTGCCGCGGGCGCGGGCGTCCGGTCCCCCCGCCCCCCTTCCGGCCCCATCCGACACCGCTTTCGCCGCCGTCCCCGGCGAAGCGCCCGTGCACGCCTCCATGCGAGTCAAGGAGTACGACCGATGAATCCCGTCACCCGAGACGCCTGGGCCGAGGCGGGCCGCCGGCTGCTGGTCAAGGCCGTCGAGGAGTTCGCCTACGAGGAACTGCTGGTCCCCGAGCCGGACCCGGCGGGTGGCGCCGGCGCCTACCGGCTGGAGTTCGGCGACGGCGTCCGCTGGACCTTCCGCGCCGCCCGCGGGACCTTCGGCACCTGGCGGCTCGCCGGGCCGCCCGCGCGCCACCCCGCCCCCGGCGACGGCGAGGCGGGTCCCGAACGGTTCCTGCTCGACGCCCGCGGCGTGCTCGGCTGGGACGGCCCCACCACCGCCGAGGTGCTGCGGGAGCTGACCGCCACCCGGCGCGCCGACGCCGGGTCCCTGGCCCGCGCCCTGCCCGCCGCCGACCTGGCCGACCTGGACCACCTCGCCCTGGAGGCCCACCAGGACGGGCACCCCTGCATGCTGCTCAACAAGGGACGGCTCGGCTTCTCCGCCTCCGACTCGGCGGCCTACGCGCCCGAGACCGCCGCGGCGGTCCGCCTGGTCTGGGCCGCCGTCCATTCCGGCCTCGCCGGCTACTCCGGCGTCCCCGGGCTGGACGCCGAGACCCTGCTGAAGGAGGAGCTGGACGAGGAGGTCCGCGAGCGGTTCGCCGCCGCGCTGGCGGCGGCCTGCGCCGGCGGCCCCCACCGCCCGGCCGACTTCGTCTGGATGCCGGTCCACCCGTTCCACTGGGACGAGGCGGTGGAGACGCTGTTCGCGCCCTACCTCGCCGAGGGCCGCATCGTGCGGCTCGGCGAGAGTCCCGACCGGTACCGCCCGCTCCAGTCGATCCGCACCCTCGCCAACCTCGACCACCCGCACCGCCGCAACGTCAAGGTGCCGCTGCTCATCCGCAACACCCTGGTCTGGCGCGGCCTGTCCACCGAGCCCACCTCCGCCGCGCCGGACGTCACCGCCTGGCTGCACGGCGTCCGCGCGGCCGACCCCTACCTGCGCGACGAGCTGGTCTTCCACCCCCTCGGGGAGGTCGCCGCCGTCGCGGTGCGCCACCCGCTGTACGAGTCGGTCGGGGACGCCCCCTACCGCTACCACGAGCTGCTCGGCGCCGTCTGGCGCGAGCCCGTGGACGCCCTGCTGGGCGACGGGCGGCGCGCCCGCACCATGGCGGCCCTGCTCAAGGTCGGCTCCGACGGCCGCGCCCTGGCCGCCGAGCTGGTCGCGCGCTCCGGGCTGCCCGCCGACCGGTGGCTGGAGGCGTTCCTGTCGGCCCTGCTGCCCGGCCTGCTGCACTACCTGTACCGGTACGGCGTCGCGTTCTGCCCGCACGGCGAGAACACCGTCGTCCTCTACGACGAGCGGGACGTCCCCGTCGGCATCGCCGTCAAGGACTTCGCCGAGGACGTCAACCTGCTGCCCGGCGACCACCCCGAGTACGCCGGCCTGCCCGAACGCGCCGACCGCGTCCTGCTGCGCTGGCCCGCCCACGAGCTGGCCCACTCCCTGCTCAGCGCGGTCTTCGCGGGGCACTTCCGGTTCTTCGCGCCGCTGGCGGCCGAGCACCTGGGCGTCCCGGAGCAGGAGTTCTGGGCCATGGTGCGCCGGGAGGTCGAGCGCTACCACGCCCGCTTCCCCGAGCTGGCCGACCGCTTCGCCGGATTCGGGCTGCTGGCCCCCGAGTTCGACCGGGTCGCCCTCAACCGCGAGCAGCTTCTCGGCGGCGGCTTCCACGACCGCGCCGAACGCGACGAGGGCTTCGACGTCGTCCACGGCCGCGTCGCCAACCCGCTCGCCACCGCGCTCCCCGAGGAGAAGTGATGTCCGCCCCCTCCTTCGACCCTCTGCGCGCCGAGGCCGAGGCCGGCCGCCTGGAGGAGGTCGTCGTCGCGGTGCCCGACCTCCAGGGACGGCTCCAGGGCAGCCGCCTGTCGGCGCCCTACTTCCTGGACGAGGCCGCCGGCGACGGTTTCAACGCCTGCGTCTACCTGCTGGCCACCGACGTGGAGATGGACACCGGCCCCGGCTACGCGATCGACGCCTGGCAGAGCGGGTTCGGCGACTTCGTGCTGCGCCCCGACCCCGGCACCGTCCGGCTGCCGCCCTGGGACCCGGGCACGGCCGTGGTGCTGGCCGACGCCTCCTGGCCCGACGGGCAGCCGGTGCGGGTCGCGCCCCGCCGCGTCCTGCGCGAGCAGCTCGACCGGCTCGCCGCCCTCGGCCTGACCGCCCTCGCCGGGACCGAGCTGGAGTTCCTGGTGTTCGGCGAGTCCTACGCGCAGGCCTGGGAGCACCGCTACCACGGGCTGCGGCCCGCCACCCGGTACAACGTCGACTACTCGTTGCAGGGCCTGGAGGGCGTCGAGCCGCTGGTGCGGCGCGTCCGCCGCGAGATGACGGCGGCCGGGCTGCGGATGGAGACCGCGCGGGCGGAGGTCCACCCCGGCCAGTACGAGATCGTCTTCCGGTACGACGAGGCGATGCGGACCTGCGACAACCACGTCTTCTTCAAGAACGGCGTCAAGCAGATCGCCGCCGCCGAGGGCCGCGCGGTCACGTTCATGCCCAAGTTCGACGAGGGCGAGGGCAACTCCTGCCACGTCCACCTGTCGCTGCGCGGCACCGACGGCGCGGCCGTGCTGGCCGACCCGGCGGCCGGGGACGGCATGTCCGACCTCATGCGGCACTTCATCGCCGGGCAGCTCGCGTGCATGGCCGACTTCGCGCTGCTGATGGCCCCCAACGTCAACTCCTACAAGCGGCTGCGCCCCGGGGCGTTCGCGCCGACCGGCATCGGCTGGGGCCGCGACAACCGCACCTGCCCCGTCCGGGTCGTCGGCGCCGGTCACTCCCTGCGCATCGAGCACCGGGTGCCCGGCGGCGACGCCAATCCCTACCTGGCCGTGGCCGCGATCATCGCGGCCGGGCTGCACGGCGTCGAGAACGAGCTGCCGCTGCCCGCGCCCCACCGGTCCAACGCCCTGGCCGACCCGGCGGTCCCCCGCCTGCCCGGCACCCTCACCGAGGCCCTGCGCCGCTGGGAGAACAGCCCCGTGGCGGGGAAGGTCTTCGGCGACGACGTGGTCGGGCACGTCGCCCAGGCCGCGCGGGCCGAGCTGGAGGCGTTCGAGGGCGCGGTCACCGACTGGGAGCGGGTCCGGGGCTTCGAGCGGCTGTGAGGCGGGCCCGCGGGACGAGCGCGGCAAAAGAAAAGGGTGCGGGAGCCGTCCCCCCGGCGACCCCCGCACCTTGACGCCGTGTTGGCGACGTCACCGGTGTCAACGCAGGCAGTAGGGGGTTTGTTCCAGTTGGCACGGTTTTTACCCGGGCCCGCCGCCGCGCGGCGTCCGGGCGGGCCGCGTCACCGGCCGCGTCACCGGCCGAGGCGGGTCAGCGCGGCCCGGGCCACGCCCCGGGCCGAGGCCGCCAGGAGCGTGGCCCAGTCGAAGTGGTCCCGCCAGAGGGTGATCTTGCCGTCGTGGACCTCGAAGGTGCCGCAGACCCAGAACTCCGCGCGCCAGGGGCCCGCGACCAGCACGTCGGTGCGCTCGGTCAGCACGACCGGGCCGTTGGCGGCGATGTGGTGGACGCGGGCCTCGAAGCCGGTGCCGTAGCGGGCCATCGCGCGCAGCGTCCGTTCCACCGCCTCGCGGCCCCGGGCCGGGGGGAGGGGCACGTTCTGGTAGACGATCCCGGGGGCCGTGAAGGACAGCGCGTGGTCGACGTCCAGGGCCTCCAGCGCCTCGAGGAAGTCGGTGACGGCCTGGATCTCGGTGGGTGCGTCGGTCATCCTTCGCACGCTAACGCGCCTTCCGCGCCCCGTACACCGCGCCGGGCCGTACGCCGGGCCATGCGGAAGAATCGGGCCATGCGGTTCGGCATTCTGGGGCCCGTGGAAGCGCGCCGCGGGGACGACGTCATCGCCGTGGGCGGCCCGCGGGTGCGGGCGCTGCTGGCGTTGCTGCTGCTCGACGCCGGGCGGCTCGTCCCCGCCGAGCGGCTCATCGACGGGCTGTACGGGCAGGACCCGCCGGCCGGGGCCGCCAACGCCCTGCAGTCGCAGGTGTCGCGGCTGCGGCGGGGGCTCGGGGACGCCGGGCTCGTGGAGGGGCACGCGGCCGGGTACCGGCTGGCCGTCGAGCGCGACGCCGTCGACGTCCACCGGTTCGAGCGGCTGGCCCGGGAGGGGCGCGAGGCCCTGTCGAAGGGGGCCCCGGGGCAGGCGGCCGCGCTGCTGCGGGAGGCGCTGGAGCTGTGGCGCGGGCCGGCGATGGCCGATCTGGCGGCCCCGTTCGCGGCCGCGCGGGCGACCCGGCTGGAGGAGGCGCGGGCCGCGGTCGTCGAGGACCTCGCCGAGGCGTCGCTGGCGACCGGGCGGCACCCGGAGGCGCTGGGCGCGTTGCGGGGGCTCGTCGCCGAGCACCCGCTGCGGGAACGCGCCCGCGGGCTGCTGATGCGGGCCCTGTACCTGGACGGGCGGCAGGCCGAGGCGCTGGCCGCCTACGAGGACGCGCGCGCGGCGCTGGCCGAGGAGCTCGGCGCCGATCCGTCGCCGGAGCTGGCCGCGGTCCATCTGGCGGTGCTGCGGGGCGAGGTCGCCGCCGCTCCCCCGGCGTCGGTGCGGTCCCACCTGCCCGCGCAGCTCACCAGCTTCGTCGGGCGCGAGGAGGAGCTGCGGCGCGTGGGGGCGCTGCTGTCGGAGGGGCGCCTGGTGACGCTGCTGGGGCCGGGCGGGGCCGGCAAGACCCGGCTGGCCGTGGAGGCCGGGCAGCGCGAGCCCGGCGAGGTCTGCTTCGTCGATCTGGCGCAGGTCGGCGACGGGCGCGACCTCCCGCAGGCGGTGCTGGGCGCGCTCGGGCTGCGCGAGCACGGGATCCGGGACGGGGCCCCGCAGGGCGACCCGGTGGAACGGCTGGTGTCGGCGCTGGCCGACCGCGCCCTGCTGATCATCCTGGACAACTGCGAGCACGTCGTGGCCGACGCGGCGCGGCTGGCGCACCGGCTGCTCAGCGCGTGCCCGGCGCTGCGGGTGCTGGCGACCAGCCGGGAGGCGCTGGGGATCACCGGGGAGCGGCTGCGGCCGCTGCCGCCGCTGCCGCTGCCCCCGGCCGGGACGGCGGCGGAGGACGTGCTCGGCTACCCGGCGGTGCGGCTGTTCGCCGACCGGGCGGCGGCGGTGCGCCCCGACTTCGCGGTCACCGCGGGCAACGTCGGGTCGGTGCTGCGGATCTGCGGCGCGCTCGACGGGCTGCCGCTGGCCATCGAGCTGGCGGCGGCGCGGCTGCGGTCGCTGCCGGTCGAGGAGGTCGCGGCGCGGCTGGACGACCGGTTCCGGCTGCTGTCGCGGGGGAACCGGGCCGCCGCGCCCCGGCACCAGACGCTGCGCGCGGTGGTCGAGTGGAGCTGGGACCTGCTGGACGAGGACGAACGGGCCCTCGCGCGGCGGCTGACGGTGTTCTCCGGCGGGTTCACCGCGGAGGCCGCCGCGCGGGTGTGCGGGCTGTCCGGCTTCGCGCTGGACGACCTGCTGGCCGGGCTCGTGGACAAGTCGTTCGTGCAGGTGGACGGGGTCCGGTACCGGATGCTGGAGACGGTGCGGGCGTTCGGCCTGGAGCGGCTGGCCGAGGCCGGTGAGCGGGAGCGGTTCCGGCGGGCGCACGCGGCGTTCTTCCTGGACCTCGCCGAGACCGCCGACCCCCGGCTGCGCTCGGCCGAGCAGCTCGACTGGCTGGCGCGGCTGGCCGCCGAGCACGGCAACCTGCGGGCCGCGCTGCGGTGGGCGGTGACGGCCGATCCGGGGACCGGGCTGCGGCTGATGGCGGCGGCCTCGTGGTACATGTGGCTGCGCGGGCGGCGCGGCGAGCTCGGCGGCCCGGCGGCCGGGCTGCTGGCGGCGGTCGGGCCCGTGCCGCCGGAGGGGCTGGCCGAGGAGTACGTGACGTGCGTGGTGAACGCGCGCGCCACCGGTGCGCTGGGCGCGGACGGCGCGGCGCACCTGCGGGCGGCCGAGACGGTCATGGCGACGATGCGGGGCGTGCCCCGGCGGCCGGGCTGCCTGGTGCTGTGGGCGATGGTCAACCCGCTGCCCGCCGCCGACGACGTCGCCGAGCGGCGCTCCCACCTGCTGATGTCCGAGGACCCGTGGCTGCGCGCGCTGGACGCCTTCAGCATGGGCTACCAGATCCTGTTCTCCGGGGAGACCGATCCGGCCGAGCCGCTGTTCGAGCGGGCCACCGTGATCTTCCGGGCGCTCGGCGACCGGTGGGGCATCGCCAACACGCTGGACGCCCAGGCCCAGCTGGCCGAGCTGCGGGGCGAGGTGGAGCGCTCGCTGACGCTGCTGGCGGAGGCCCTGGAGCTGGTCGAGGAGCTGGACGCGCGGGAGGACCAGAGCGACCTGCTGGTCCGGCGCGGCGACCTGCTGCTGCGCGGCGGCGACCTCGACGCGGCCGGGCGCGACTACGAGCGGGCGGCCGGGCTCGCCGCGCGGGCCGGCGCGCAGCCGAAGGCGATGACCGCCCGGCACGGCCTCGCCGAGATCGCGCGGCTGCGCGGCGACACGGCGACGGCGCGCCGTCTGTACGAGGAGGTCCTGGCGGCGCCGATCGCCGAGTGGGGCTGGAGCGGCGACACACCGGTGCGCGCGCACGCCGGGCTGGGCTGGCTGGCGCTGGCGGAGGGCGACCCGGAGCGGGCCAGGGGCCTGTTCCGGCGGGCGTTCGACGGGACCGGCGGGATAGGCGGGACCGATGGGACCACGGTCGCCCTGTCGGGAGGGGACACGGCGCTGGGGATGGCCGCGGTCGCCCTCGCCGAGGGACGGCCCGAGCGGGCGGCGGTGCTGCTGGGGGCGGAGCGGACGCTGCGCACCATCGGACGGCTGCTGTCCCCCGACACCGTCCGCGTCGCCGCGGCCGCGCGGGAGGCGCTCGGGGACGCCGCCTACGAGAAGGCGTTCGCCCAGGGAGCGGCGATGACCCGTGAGGAGGCGGCGGACGCGGTGCTGACGGCGTGACCGAGGACGGCGCGCGAGGACGGCGACCGCCTCCTCTCGCGGGCGGGACGTCCTTGCGACCCGCGCGTTGACCGTGCCGCCGCCCGACCTCGCCACGAACGACGCCGCACCGGGCCGCTGAGCCGGTGCGGCGTCGTTCGTGGTGGTGGCTGTACCGGCCTCCCCACCGTGGCCGCCATGTCCGTTCCGTGGTGTTCGGCGGGGAATCCCTCTGGCGAAAAGTGATATCACTTTGCTAGATTGGTGCCATATCCCAAGGAGGGCTCATGACAGAGCTGAACGCGGAGGTCGCGCCGGTGGAGATGCCGCGACCGCAGATCGTGGAACGTCCGGCGCGCAACGTCAGTGGCTGGCCGATGCTGGGCCTGGCGCTGCTGCTGGTCCCGGGAGGGGTGGCGCTGTTCCTCTGGGGGATCTCCGCCGAGGGCGGCGCGGCGGTCGCCGGGGTCGCCGGCGGGGTGCTGCTGTTCCTGGCCGGGCTGGTGGTCGGTGCGGGGCTGACGCCGGTCGCGCCGAACCAGGCCCGCGTGCTCCAGGTGCTCGGCCGCTACACCGGGACGGTCCGCGAGGACGGCCTGCGCTGGGTCAACCCGATCACCGACCGGCGGCGGATCTCGACCCGGATCCGCAACCACGAGACCGGGCTGGCCAAGGTCAACGACCTGGACGGCAACCCGATCGAGATCTCGGCGGTGGTGGTGTGGCAGGTCGAGGACACCGCGCGGGCGGTGTTCGAGGTCGACGACTTCGTGGAGTTCGTGGCGTTCCAGACCGAGGCCGCGGTGCGGCACATCGCCGGGAGCTTCCCCTACGACGCCGCCGACCGGACCTCGCTGCGCGACAACGCCGACGAGATCACCGCGATGATGTCGCAGGAGCTGTCGCTGCGCGTCGCGTCGGCCGGAGTGAAGATCATCGAGTCGCGGATCACGCGGCTGGCGTACGCTCCGGAGATCGCGCAGGCGATGCTGCGGCGGCAGCAGGCCGGGGCCGTGATCGCCGCCCGCAAGCAGATCGTGGACGGGGCGGTCGGCATGGTCCAGCAGGCCCTGGCCAGGCTGGAGGAGGACGACGTGGTCGAACTGGACGAGGAGCGCAAGGCCGCCATGGTCAGCAACCTGCTGGTGGTGCTGTGCGCCGACCGCGACGCGCAGCCGGTGGTGAACGCCGGTTCGCTGTACCAGTGAGCCGCGAGCGCAAGAAGATCCTGCTGCGGCTCGACCCGGCCGTGCACGACGCGCTGGCCCGTTGGGCCGGGGACGAGCTGCGCAGCACCAACGCGCAGATCGAGTTCCTGCTGCGGCGGGCGCTGGCCGACGCGGGACGGATGCCCGGCGACGCCGGGCGGATGCGGCGGCCCGGCCGGCCGCCCAAGAACGACGACCCGGACGAGACCCCCGAGGAATAGGTCATGGTCCCCACGCCCGACTCCCTGCCCGCGAGGATGTTCCTGCTCGCCTACGACCCGAAGAAGCAGCGGCTCACGCGACGCGACAAGCTCGGCTACCTGCTGCGCGCGGCGGCGCTCACCGAGCTGTACCTGGACGGACGGCTGGTCGACGACCGGCGTCGCCCGTGTCCCGACACCCCCGGCGCGGACCCCTACGGGGTGTGCGCGCAGATCGCGGCGTCCCGGCCGAGGTCGTGGCAGCACTGGGTCCGCAAGGACCACCGCGCCATGGTCGCCACGGTCCGCGAGGAGCTGCGGCGGGACGGCTGGATCCGGGTGGAGCGGCGCAGGGTGCTGGGGCTGTTCCCGGTGCACCGGGTCACCGTCCGCGACCCGCGCGTGGTGAAGACGCTGTGGGGCGGCGCGTCGGCGGCGCTGCGCGGCAAGCCGTCGGCGCACGTCAACAGCTACGACGCGGCGACGGCCGCGCTGGCGGCGGCGGCCGACCTCAGGACGGTGCTGCCGCGCGGCGACCGGCGGCGGTACAAGCGGCGCATCGCCGAGCTGACGGCCCGTTCCGGTCCGGCGGTCAAGGCCATGCGCAAGGTGATCCAGGCGGAGGAGGCCGCCGCCGCCGCGGCCGGCTGACCGGCGGGCCGGCCCGCGGGGGCACGACGTCACCGGCTCGTAAGATCCGGCGGCCCCCGGCGCGGTTAGCCTGCCGTCATGAACAAGCTCCTTCCCCTGGTCACCGGCGCGATCCTGCTCGCCGGATGCGGGGGCTCCGGCGGATCGGGCGCGGGCGGGGGCACCCCGCCCGCGCCCGTCCCGTCCGCCACGGCGCCCTCGCCGTCCGGTTCCCCTGCCAAGGAGCAGCAGAGGCTGCGCAAGCTGCCGGACAAGCTGCGGTTCGAGGCCACCACGCTCGACGGCAGGCCGTTCACCGGGGTGAACCTGGCCGAGAAGCCCGCGGTGTTCTGGTTCTGGGCGCCCTGGTGCCCCAAGTGCCGCGCCGAGGGCCCGGCGGTCGCGAAGGCCGCCCGCGCCAACGCCGGGCGCGTCGAGTTCGTGGGCGTCGCCGGGCTCGACCAGAGCACCGCCAGGATGAAGGAGTTCGTCACCCGGACCGGGACCTCGGGCCTGCCCCACCTGGACGACCGGAACGGACGGCTCTACCGGCACTTCGGCGTCACCACGCAGTCGTCGTTCCTGTTCATGAGGCCCGACGGGACGGCCGAGCGCGCGTCCGGCCCGCTGGGCGAGGACGAGCTGGCGGCGCGGGTGCGGGCGCTGGCCGGTGGCTGATCCGGGCGTGCTGTCGCTGGCCCTGGCGGCGGGGCTGGTGGCGGCGTTCAACCCCTGCGGGTTCGCGCTGCTGCCGTCGTACCTGGCGCTGCTGGTCGCCGCGCCGGGCGCGGGCGGGGTGTGGCGGGCGCTGCGGCTGTCGGCGGCGATGACCGCCGGCTTCGTCGTGGTGTTCGGGGCGTTCGGGCTGGTGGTGACGGTCGCGACCACGTCGGTGCAGGAGTACCTGCCGTGGGTGACGATCGTGGTGGGCGCGGTGCTGCTGGGGCTGGGCGTCCGGCTGCTGGCGGGCCGCGAGCTGACGGTGCGGGTGCCCCGGCTGAGGGTGGGCCGGGTGGACGGCTCGGTCCCGGCGCTGTTCGGCTACGGGGCGTCCTACGCGGTGGCGTCGCTGTCGTGCACGATCGCGCCGTTCCTGGCCGTCACGGGGGTCGCGGCGGGCGGCACGGTGGGCGACGGCGTGCTGGCGTTCGTCGCCTACGGGGCGGGCATGGGCCTGGTGGTCGGGCTGCTGTCGATGATGGTCGCGCTGGCGCGGGGCGCGGTGGTCGCGCGGACGCGCCGGGTGCTGCCGTACGTGTCGCGGGCCAGCGGGGCGCTGCTGGCGCCCGCCGGGCTGTACGTCGCCTACTACGGCTGGTACGAGCTGCGCGTCAACGCGGGCGGCGCGGCCGACGACCCGGTGGTCGGGGCGGTGACCGGGGCGCAGGGCGCGGTGACGGGGTGGCTGGAGTCGGTCGGGGCGGGGTGGGTGGCGGTCGCGTTCGTCGCGTGCGCGGCGGCCGGGTGGGCGGCCGGACGGGCGGCCCGCCGCCGCGCACGCGACCGCGACGTCACTCGATGACCAGTTCCACGGGGATGTTGCCGCGGGTGGCGTTGGAGTAGGGGCACACCTGGTGGGCGCGCTCCACCAGCTCCTTGCCGGTGCCGTCCTGGAGCTCGTCGGGGAGCTCGACCCGCAGCACCACCGCCAGGCCGAAGCCCTGCTCCAGGTTCCCGCCGATGCCGACCTCGGCGGTGACCGACACGTCCTTGACGTCCTGCCTGCTCTTGCGCGCGACGGCGGCCAGGGCGCTGGCGAAGCAGGCGGCGTACCCGGCGGCGAACAGCTGCTCGGGGTTGGTGCCGTCGCCGCTGCCGCCCATCTCGCGGGGCGGGGCCAGGGGCAGGTCGAGCCGGCCGTCGGAGCTGACGGCGCGGCCGTCCCGGCCGCTGGCGGTGGCGACGGCGGTGTACAGGGCGTCCATGGAACCTCCTTGAGTTGTACGCAACTAAACATAGCACAACTTAGTTGCGCGCAATTGAATTGTAGGATGGAAGCCATGGACACCCCGACGAGCTGGGACGACGCCTCCCCCGACGAGCTGCTGAGCCTGGACGGGCAGCTCTGCTTCGCGGTGCACGCCACGGCGCGCGCGTTCGACGCGGCCTACCGTCCGATGCTGCGCGAGCTCGGCCTCACCTACCCCCAGTACCTGGTGATGCTGGCGCTGTGGGAGCAGGGGGCGCTGACGGTCAAGGAACTGGGCCTGGCGCTGCGGCTGGACTCGGGAACGCTGTCGCCGCTGCTCAAACGGCTGGAGACCGCCGGGCTCGTGCGCCGCGAACGCGACGCGCACGACGAGCGCTCGGTCACCGTCTCCCTCACCGCGCAGGGCGCGGCGCTGCGCGGGCGCGCGGTGCGCGTGCCGCGCCGGATCCTGACCGCGACCGGCCTCGGCCCCGCCGAGCTGACCGAGCTGCGGGCCTCCCTGGAGCGCCTCACCACCGCCCTGGACACCGCCGCGCGCGACTGAGGCGCAAGCGCCGATCCCTACAAGATCGCAGGCGCTCCTTTTGTACGGCGTGGTCAGCGACCGGCGAGTAACGAAAACCTAGCCTTCTCGGACATGACTCCCGAACGCCTGGTCTACCCCCTGCTGAAGCACGTCCTGCTCGGGCCGCCGATGCGGCTGGCCCTCCGCCCCGAGGTGACGGGACTGGAGTCGCTGCCGCGCACCGGGCCGGTGATCCTGGCCGCCAACCACCTGGCGGTCTGCGACTCGTTCGTGCTGCCGCTGGTGGTGCCGCGCCAGGTGTTCTTCCTCGGCAAGCAGGAGTACTTCACCCGGCCGGGCGTGGCGGGACGGGCGATGGCCGCGTTCTTCCGGGGCGGCGGCGCGATCGCGGTCGACCGGTCCGGCGGGCGGGCGGCGCTGGCCGCCCTCGACGCGGCGGCGCGGGTCCTGGAGCGCGGCGACGTGTTCGCCCTGCACCCCGAGGGGACGCGCTCCCCCGACGGGCGGCTGTACCGGGGGCGCACCGGGGTGGCGCGGCTGGCCCTGCGCACCGGCGCGCCGGTCGTCCCGGTGGGGCTGCTCGGGACCGACCGGGTGCAGCCGCGCGGCCGGGTCGTGCCGCGGCCGGGCCGGATCGAGGTGCGCCTCGGGGAGCCGATGACGTTCGCCGGGCGCGGGCCCGCCTCGCACCGCGACGTGACGCGCGCGGTCACCGACGAGATCATGCAGGCGATCCGGAGGCTGTCGGGCCAGGAGTACGTGCCGTCCTACGCGCCCCGGCCCGGTTCCTGAACTTTTCCCCTCCCTCCGGCATAACACCACCAAAGCGGGTATGGCGGTGTCGAGCGGCGGAGGGAGAACGCGATGGCGAACCGTTCCGGAACCGGCGGGCTGGCGCTCGGGATCGTCTCGGCCACCTGCTTCGGATTCTCGGGGCCGCTGGCCCGGATGCTCATCGACGCGGGACTGAGCGCGGTCCAGATGACGTGGCTGCGGCTCGGCGCGGGCGCGCTGGCGCTGCTGGCCGTCGGGCTCCTGCTGCGCCCCCGCGACCTGGTCGTCCCCCGGGGGCACCGCTGGTTCGCCGTGCGGTACGCGCTCGTGGGCTTCGCCGCCGTGCAGGGCCTGTACTACGCGACGGTGGCGCGGCTGCCGGTGAGCCTGGCGTCGCTGCTGGAGTTCACCGCGCCCGTCATCGTGGTGGCGTGGCTGTGGCTGGCGCGGCGGGTGCGCGTCCCGGCGTCGGCCGCGGTCGGGGCGGTCTGCACGCTGCTGGGGATGGCCCTGGTCACCGAGGTCTGGACGGGGCTGGCCATGGACCCGCTGGGGCTGGTGCTCGGGCTGGCCACCGGCGTGACCGCCGCCGCCTACTTCCTGATGACGCAGAGCTCGGGGGAACGGCTGCCCCCGTTCACCGCCGTCACCTGGGGGCTGACCGGCGCGGCGCTGGCGCTGACGGTGCCCGCCCGCCCCTGGGAGATCCCGTGGGAGGTGCTGGCCGGGGACGTCCCCGCCGCCGGGCACCGGGTGCCCGCGCTCCTGGTGCTGGGGTGGCTGGTGCTGGTCACCACCCTGCTCGCCTACTTCCTCAACCTGGCGGCGATCCGGCGGCTGTCGGCGGCCGTCGGGGCGCCGGTGGCCGCGCTGGAGGCGGTGGCCAGCGCGGTGCTGGCCTGGGTGCTGCTCGGGCAGTCCCTCGGCCCGGCGCAGATCGCGGGCGGGCTGGTCATGCTGGCCGGGATCGTCGTCGCGCAGCGCGCCGTCGCCCGGCTCACCGCGCCGCGCGCGCCCGCGCCGGCGGAAAACCGGTCGTCCCGGGAGAAGGCCGCTCGGTAGCTTGCCGCCCATGGAAGAGATCGGGCGTTTCCTCAACGTCGTCGACGTCGAGGCCACCTGCTGGAACGGGCCGCGGCCGCGCGACCAGGTCAACGAGATCATCGAGATCGGGCTGTGCGTGGTGGACCTCAGGGAGCGGAGGCGGGTGGAGCGGCACGGCATCCTGGTGCGGCCGCGACGCTCGCGCGTCAGCGCGTTCTGCACCGAGCTGACCGGGCTGACGCAGGAGAAGGTGGACACCGGCGTCACGTTCGCCGATGCGTGCGCGCTGCTGGAGCGCGAACACCGGTCGCGCTCGCGGGCGTGGGCAAGCTGGGGCGACTACGACCGCAAGCAGTTCGAGCGGCAGTGCCGGGAGACCGGGACGCGCTACCCGTTCGGCCGCCGCCACACCAACGCCAAGGCCCGCTACGCCGAGGCCCGCGAACTGCCGCGCAAGCCGGGGATGGCGGGGGCGCTGCGACACGCGGGGCTGCCGTTGGAGGGGCGCCACCACAGCGGCGAGGACGACGCGTGGAACATCGGCGCACTGGTGCTCGACCTGCTCGGAAGCGGGGCGTGGCCGTCCTGGGACGAACTGTCACACCGGTAGGCGAGGTTTGGTCCGCCCGGGACGGGCAGGGATGAGAGCGCGGGGCCACAGCAGGAGATGCCGAACGGGACGACGGAGGCGACGGTGGAACTCAATCTCGACCTTCGATTGCCGCGTGACGCGGCGAGCGTGCCCGCCGTCCGTCGGCTGCTGGACGCCGCGCTCCAGGCCCTCGGGGTCGAGGAGACGATCCGCGGCGACATCGAGCTGATGCTGAGCGAGGCGTGCGGCAACGTGATCCGGCACGCCCAGGCGGGCGACGACTACACGGTGAGGGTGACGATCCTCGGTGAACGGTGTGTCATCAAGGTGATCGACTCCGGGCAGGGGTTCGACCCCGCCCGGGCGGAGGGGGAGGCGGCCGGGGAGTCCGACGGACGCGCCGAGCACGGCCGCGGCATGATGATCATGCGGACGCTCGCCGACGACGTGCGGTTCCGCAGCTTCCCCGAGAGCGGGGCGCTGGTGGCGCTGGAGAAGCACCTGCGCTACGGGCCGGGCAGCCTGGGCGGGCAGCTCCACGTGGACGAGTCGAACGGGCTGAGCAGTAGGGTGCGTTCCATGAACGGCACCGACTCCGACCTGGAAGAGTTCGCGACCCGGCTGTTCGACATGGCCCGCACCGGGCAGACCGGGCCGCTGGCCGCCTACGTGGACGCGGGGGTGCCGCCCAACCTCAGCAACGAGAAGGGCGACACCCTGCTGATGCTGGCCGCCTACCACGGCCAGGCCGAGACGGTGCGGGCGCTCGCCGAGCGGGGGGCCGACCCCGAGCGCTCCAACGACCGGGGCCAGCGCCCCCTGGCGGGCGCGGTGTTCAAGAAGGAGCCCGAGGTGGTGCGGGTCCTGCTGGACGTGGGCGCCGACCCGTGGGCGGGCGAGCCGTCGGCGGCCGACACCGCGCGCATGTTCGGCCACTCCGAGTTCCTGGCGTGGTTCGAGGAGCGCGCGCCGCGCGGCTGACCGCGTCCGGCCGTTCCCGCCCGGCCGTTCCCGCCCGGTGGCGGCCCGCCGTCAGTCGACGGCGACCGGGCGGGCGGCGGGGCGCACGCCGTCGTTCATGACGCGCAGCACCGGGAACGGGATCTCGATGCCCTCGGCCCGGAAGCGGCGGTGCAGGCGCTTGACGAACTCGTGCTTGATGCGGAACTGGTCGCCGAACTCGCTGGTGCGCAGGATGACGGTGAAGCCGATGCCCGAGTCGGCGAAGGTGTGGTAGCGCACCAGCACCTCGGCCTCCTTCACCCCGCCCTCGACCTCGGCCATGACCTCCTGGCCGACCTCGATGACGACCTTCTCGACGCTCTCCAGGTCGCTGTCGTAGGACACGCTGGCCTGGATGAGCAGGCCCATGTCCTGGGCGGGCCGGTGGAAGTTGGTGAGGATGGTGTCGGAGAACCGCTGGTTCGGGATGACCTCGATGTTGTCCGACAGGGTGCGGATCGAGGTGTTGCGCCAGTTGATGTCGACGACGTAGCCCTCCTGGCCGGTGGCGAGCTTGATGTAGTCGCCGGGCTCGATCGTCTTGGACGCCAGCACGTGCACGCCCGCGAACAGGTTGGCCAGGGTGTCCTGGAGGGCCAGGGCGACCGCCAGGCCGCCGACGCCCAGCGCGCCGAGCAGCGGGGTGATCGACACCCCGAGGCTCTGCAGCATGACGAGCATGCCGATGCCGAGCACCAGGACACGGGTGATGTTGGCGAAGATGGTGACGTTGGCCGCCACGCCCTGGCGGGCCGAGGCGACCGAGGTGACGACCCCGGCGAACAGCCGGGCCAGCGCCAGCGCCACGATGATGATCGTGATGGCGGTCAGCACCTTGCCGGTGTAGTCCAGCGTGCGCCGGTTGACGATGAGGATCTCGGCGGCGATCCAGGCACCGCCCAGCAGGGACATCGGCACCGCCAGGTCGTGCAGCAGCTTGGCGGCCAGGTCGTCCCAGGCCCACCGGGTGTCCCCGGCACGGCGGTTCAGCCGGCCCGCCAGCACGCGCGAGATGACGGCCACGGCGAGCGCGACCGCGAGCACCGCGGCCGCCGCGATCACCTTGGCCCAGTCCCACGACTCAGGCATGGTGAGGATCTCTCCTTGGATGGGGGATAGTTCGGATATCGCACGATCGTAAGTGAAGTGCCGCACCTTACCGGCCGGTCGCGGAATGCCGGGGATACGATCTGTGGAGTGGTAGGCGAGGAGAAGGTGCGTCGGCTGGGGGTCACGGCGCTGGGCTTGCGGAACGGCCCCCATCAGGTCCGGGTCGAACGCGACCTGGAGGTGCCCACCACCGACGGGGTCGTGCTGCTGGCCGACCACTACGCGCCGGTCGGCCTGGAGCGGCCGCCGACGGTCCTGGTGCGTTCGCCGTACGGGCGGCGCGGGCCGTTCGGGCTGATGTGCGGGCAGGTGTTCGCCTCGCACGGGTTCCAGGCCGTGGTGCAGAGCGTGCGCGGCGGGTTCGGCTCCGGCGGGGTGTTCGAGCCGCTCGACGAGCGCGAGGACGGGCTGGCCACCATCGAGTGGCTGCGGGCGCAGCCGTGGTTCGGCGGGACGTTCGCGATGCACGGGCCGAGCTATCTGGGCTACGTGCAGTGGGCGGTGGCCGCCGAGGCGGGACCGGAGCTGCGGGCGCTGTCGATGCAGGTCACCGCGTCGCAGTTCCGCGACGCCATCAACGTCGGCGGCATGTTCGCGCTGGAGTCCACGCTGACCTGGGTGGACCTGACGGCGCGGCTGAAGCACCCACTGTCGGGCGTCACCACCGGGATCATGTCGCCGCGGCGGGCGCGGCGGGCCGCGCTGTCGGGCCGCCCCCTCGCCGAGCTGGACGTGCTGGCGACCGGCAGCCAGCAGAAGTTCTTCCAGGACCTGCTGGTCAACGAGCCCGACAGCCCGTTCTGGGACCGCCGCGACTTCAGCCCGAGCGTCGCGCGGGTCGAGGCCCCGGTGAACATGACCGGCGGCTGGTACGACATCTTCCTGCCCTGGCAGCTGAAGGACTACGCGGCGCTGCGCGCGGCCGGGCGGCGTCCGTACCTGACGATCGGCCCGTGGTTCCACGCCGACCAGCGGATGATGCGCGGGTCGGTCGGCGAGGCGATGCGGTGGTTCCGCGCGCACCTGCTGGACGACCCGTCGGAGCTGCGCGAGCAGCCGGTGCGGCTGTACGTGACCGGCGCCGACGAGTGGCGGGAGTTCCCCGACTGGCCGGTGCCGGGGATGCGCGGGCGGCGCTGGAACCTCCAGCCGGACGGCGGGCTCGGCACCGCCGAGCCGCCGGAGTCGGAGCCGGACCGCTACCGCTACGACCCCGAGCACCCGACGCCGTTCCTGGGCGGGCCGTCGCTGCTGGGCGACAACAAGCCCGTCGCCGACCAGGCGCGGGTGGAGGCGCGCCGCGACGTCCTCGTCTACACCTCCGACGCGCTGGCCGAGGACGTGGAGGCGATCGGGCCGGTGACGGCCGAGCTGGTCGTGCGGTCCGACCGCGCGCACACCGACTTCGTGGTGCGGTTGTGCGACGTCGATCCCGACGGCGTCTCGCGGAACCTGTGCGAGGGCATGCGGCGGCTCGTCCCGGGCGTGAACGACCCCGGGCAGGACGGCGTGCGGCGCGTTCCGGTGGAGCTGTGGCCGGTCGGGCACCGGTTCAGGGCCGGGCACCGCATCCGCGTGCAGGTGTGCAGCGGCGCCTACCCGCGGGTCGCCCGCAACCCGGGGACGGGCGAGCCGATCGGCACCGCGACCCGGATGCTGACCGCCGGCCAGGAGGTGTTCCACTCCCCCGGCCGGGTCTCCTCGGTCACCCTGCCGATCGTGCCCTGAGGACCTCCAGCGCCCGGTCGGCGTGCGCGGCCATCTTGATCTCGCTCTTGACGATCTCGATGACCCGCCGGTCGGTGTCGATGACGAACGTCTGCCGCCTGGTCGGCATCAGCGCCAGGCCGCGCTTGACGCCGAAGCGGGCGCGGACCGTCCCGTCGGGGTCCGACAGCAGCGGGTAGCCGAGGGAGTGCCGGTCGGCGAACTCCCTCTGCTTGTCCACGCCGTCGGCGCTGATCCCGACCGGGTGCGCGCCGACGTCGGCGAGCTCGGCCGCCAGGTCGCGGAAGTGGCACGCCTCGGCGGTGCAGCCGGGCGTCATCGCGGCCGGGTAGAAGAAGAGCACGACCGGGCCCTTCTCCAGCAGGCCGGACAGGGTGCGGGGGGTTCCGGTCTCGTCGGGGAGTTCGAAGTCGTCGACGGTGTCACCGATCTTCATGCCCCGACGCTAGCAGCGCCGCGATCGCGGCCGCGCTCCAGGCTCCGCGCGCGCCGGGGCGTCCGGCCAGGTAGGCGGCGGCGCGGACGGGCCGCCAGCCGTGCGCCTCGCGCAGCCCGTGGCCGAGCATGGCCAGATAGGGGGCGGTCGGCGGGTTGAGCTCCGCGCCGTCCACCCCGTGCGGGGCGGTGAAGGTGAGCATGGGGTGGCCGTCGCGTTCCCCGGTCTTCAGGACGGTCTCGTAGCGTCCGGGGCCGAGCCGCTGGCGGCCCTCGCCGAGCACCCGCGACAGGTCGGGGTCGGCCCCGGTCGCGCGGCGCATCTCCTGGGACATCACGTCGCAGAACTGCTGGAGGGTCAGCAGGTAGGCGCGCGCGGCGGTCCGGCCCGGCAGGTCGGGGTCGTAGAACGCCATGCCGCCGCCCCAGGTCAGCGACCGGTGGGCGAAGTAGATCCCGCCGGGCACGGTGACCGGCGCCTGCGCCCGGGCGGGGCGGGGGTCGCGGCAGCCGGTGTAGTGGCGCGCGCCTCCGGCGGGACGGCCGCCGGCCAGGTAGCAGGCGAAGCGCTCGGCGTAGAGGTTGGAGCCGTAGGCGACGTACCAGAGGCGCATGCCTTCCAGGATGCCCGGTCGGGAACGGGTGGGGTCAGGAGCGGGTGGGGTCGGCGACGCGGGCCAGGAACAGCGGCTCGCCGGTCCGGGTGTCGCGGACCAGCAGGACGTGCGGGCGGTCGAAGACGATCTTCTCGCCGCGGGGCGGGGCGGCCAGGGCCTCGATGCCGCTGCCCGTCGCCGCCGCGGCCTCGGTGCCCTTCTCGTCGACCAGCAGGGTCGCGGCGTGCTGGACGAACTGGAGGCGCACCGCCTTCGGGGACAGGCCCTTGAGATCGGCCTGCCCGCCGAACGCCTGCGCCATGCCCAACTCGCCGAGCAGGGGCTTGAGGTCGGCCTGGGCCTTCAGCCTCACCTTCGGGATCGACAGGTCCACGGTGGTGGGGCGCAGGGCGCCGGTCAGGGCGTCGAGGGTGGCCGGGGACAGGCCGGGGCAGCCCTTGGCGCGGGCGTCGGGGAGCAGGGCCGTCATGGACAGGCGGCCGTCCCGGTAGGGCAGGTCCACCGCCGTCCAGCCCCGGTGGCGGGCCACGCCGTAGTCGGTGGTCTTCCTCATCATCGGGGCGCTGACCGAGCGGCCCGCGGCGGTGGCGAAGGGGGCGGGCGCGGTGTCCTGTTCCTTGAACTCGGTGGCCCACTTCGCCTTCATGGAGAGGGCGTCGGTCAGGATCCAGCCGGTGTTCGCCCTGACCGAGTTCTCGGGGAGCAGCCGGGGGACCATCCCCTCGGTGATCTTCTTGATCTCCTCGTTGACGGTGGCGCGGGCGCCCTCGGGGTCGCTGCGGATGTCGAGCAGCTTCAGCGAGGCGTCGTAGGCCGTGGCCACCCGGTCCAGGTAGTCCTTGTGGGGGGTGAGCGCCCGGTCCGACCAGACCTGGTCGACCGTGCGCAGCTTCACGTCCTTGGTATTGAGGGCCTTCAGCGCCTGGGTGCGGGCCCTCAGGCCCGGGAGCGGGTCGCCCGGCGGGAGCCGCAGGGTGCGGGCCATCGCGGCGGCCGTCTCACCGCGCGCCGCCTGGTGGACCATGCCGAGGCCGCTGGACAGGCTGCTGGGCGACAGCACCACGTTGGCGGACGGGTCCCGGCGGCACCAGGCGTCCAGGACGGAGAGGCCGAACGCGGAGGAGGCCCGCGCCAGGGGTCCGGGGTCCGCCGCGGCGACCGGGGCCACCGCGCCCCGGACCGTGCGGACCTCCTGGGTCGCGGCGCCGCACGCGGTGACGGCGGAGGCCGCGGAGACGAGCAGTGCTCCCGTGGCGAGTCGGTGTCTGCGTAGGAGTCCCATGGACCTGGGACGCGGCCCGGCGGAACCGGGTTTCACGGCACCAAGAACTTTTTTCGCGACGAATCGCCATTAGCGGGTTTGCTTTCACTCAGGGGTGGGGTAGACATGTGACTGTAGGTGTCCAAGACGGAGATACCTCCCAGTTGCTCATGCCTTGAGTACGGAGGATCCGTCATGCGCCACCCTCTGAACATCGCCCTTGTCACCGCCGCCGACCTCGACGCCGAGACCGTTCAGGCGATCGCGGTGCGGGATCTCGCCCGTGCGCTGGCCGCTCCGCTGTCCGAGGACGCCGAGGGCCACCAGGTCAGCGTTTACACCCGGCGGTGCAACCCCGCCGCCCGCATGCGTTCCCGCATCGCTCCCGGTGCCACGGTGTACCAGGTCGACGCCGGTCCGGCCCGGCGGCTGAGCGATGACGACACGCTGCGGCACGTGCGGGACTTCGCCGACGCGCTGCGCCGCCGGTTCAGCGGCCCGGGGCGCCCCGACGTCGTGCACGCGCACGGCTGGATCGGCGGGCTGGTGGCCTGCGCCGTCGCCAAGGAGCTGGACATCCCGTTCGTCGCCAGCTACCACGGGCTGGCCGCCGGCGAGCGGCGGCTGGGGCACGAGGTGCACCCGGCGCGGATGCGGCTGGAGGCCGCCGTCGGGCGCGGCGCCGACCTGGTGCTGGCCGCGCACTCCGGCGAGCGCAACGCGCTGGTGCGGATGGGCGTCCCCCGGCCGTCGGTCGGCATCCTCCCCTACGGGGTGGACGGTGAGCTGTTCAGCCAGGTCGGCCCGGCCATGCCGCGCGGTGACCGGCAGCGGCTGGTGACGGTCTGCCGCGACCTGGAGGACGGCGGGGTCGCCACCGCGATCCGCGCGCTGGCGCACGTCCCGGACGCCGAGCTGGCGATCGCCGGCGGCCCGGCCCGCGAGGAGCTGGAGAACGACCCGGCCGTGCACCGGCTGACCCTGCTGGCCAAGGAGCTGCACGTCGCCGACCGGGTGATCTTCCTGGGGCGGCTGCCCCGCCGCTCGCTGCCCAAGCTGCTGCGCACCGCGCGGCTGGCGCTGGTGCTGGCGCCGTTCCAGCCGTCGTCGATGGCTCCGCTGGAGGCCATGGCCTGCGGCGTCCCGGTGGTCGCCACCCCGGTCGGCGGGAACACCGACAGCGTGCTGGACGGCATCACCGGCATGCACGTCCCGGCGGACCGGCCCGTGCTGATCGGCCGGGCGATCCGGCGGCTGCTGGCCGAGGAGACCACGCTGCACGGCTGGGCCATCGCCGCCGCCGACCGCGCCAACTCGCGGTACTCCTGGAAGCGGATCGCCGCCGAGACGCTGCGCGCCTACGAGCGGATCCTGCCCGCTCCCCCGGTCGAGGAGCCCGAGGTCGAGGACGAGACCGCGGAGCCCGTGGAGGCCGTGGAGGAGACCGAGCTGGCCGCCGCCCTGGCGGGCTGAGCCCCGCCCCGGCGGGGCGAGGACGGGTGACGCCCGTCCGCGCACGACGGGCCCTGGTCCCAGAGGTGGACCGGGGCCCGTGCCCGTTTTCGGGGTAGGTCACCGTCCAGACCATGATCCGTGCTCTGCGAACCGGGGGGTTTCCCATGCGCGCTGTCACCTACGACGCCTACACCACCGACGATTCCCGGCTGCGGGCGGGCGAGGTGCCCGATCCCCGGCTCGGCCCGGGACAGGTGCTGATCGAGGTGCGGGCCGCCGGGGTCAACCCGGTGGACTGGAAGATCATGGCGGGCGGCCTCGACGCGATGATGGACGCGGTGTTCCCCGTCATCCCCGGCTGGGACGTGGCCGGGGTGGTGCGGGCGGCCGGGCCCGACACCCCGGAGTTCGCGCCCGGCGACGAGGTGATGGCCTACGCCCGCAAGCACGTCGTCCACGCCGGGACGTTCGCGCAGTACGTCGCGGTGGACGCCGCCGCGTGCGCGCGCCGGCCCGCGGCGCTCGGCTGGGAGCAGGCCGGGGGTCTACCGCTGGCGGGGATGACCGCGCAGCGCACCCTCGACCGGCTGGCGGTCGGCGCCGGGGACGTGGTGCTGGTGCACGGGGCGGCCGGGGGCGTGGGGAGCCTCGCCGTCCAGATCGCGCGGACGCGCGGCGCCCGCGTCGTCGGCACCGCCTCCGAACGCAACCACGACCACCTGCGCGGCCTCGGCGCCGAGCCGGTCGTCTACGGCGACGGGCTCGCCGGGCGCGTCCGCGACCTGGTCCCGGGCGGGGTGACCGCCGTGGCCGACTTCGTCGGCGGGCAGCTCGACACGACGCTGGCGGTGCTGGCCGGGGGCGGCCGCCACGCCTCCGTCGCCGACAACACCGTGGAGGAGCACGGCGGCCACTGGATCTGGGTGCGTCCCGACGGGGCCAGGCTGGCCGAGCTGGCCGCGCTGGCCGACAAGGGCGAGCTCACGGTCGAGGTGGCCGGGACGTTCCCGCTGGAGGAGGTCGGCGCGGCGTTCGCGGCCAGCCGGACCGGGCACACCCGCGGCAAGCTCGTGATCACGCCCTGACCGGAAAGCCGGTTCCGGGTGGGATACTCGGCGGATGGAGGAGCTGATGGGGGAGCTGGTCGGGCGCGCCGCCGAGGCCGCCGCGCTCGGCGCCGCGCTGGACCGCGCCGCCGCCGGGAACGCCGGGATCGCGCTGGTCAGCGGTGACGCCGGGGTCGGCAAGTCCCATCTGGTGGGCGCGCTCACGCGGCAGGCCGCCCGGCGCGACTGGACCGTGCTGACCGGGCAGTGCGCCGAGCTCGGCGAGTCCATCCCCTACATGCCGCTGGCCGACGCGCTGTGGCGGGCCGCGCGCGAGCCGGGGGCCGAGGTGCTGCGGGAGGCCCTGGAGACGCGGCCGGTGCTGGGACGGCTGCTGCCCGACGGGGACGGCGCGCCGGACGGGGCGTCGGAGCTGGGGCAGCAGCAGCTCTTCGGGGCCGCGCTGGGGCTGCTGGGCGAGCTGGGGCAGCGGCGCCCGGTGCTGCTGGTGCTGGAGGACCTGCACTGGGCGGACCGCTCCACGCGGCATCTGCTGACGTTCCTCAGCCGCGTCCTGCAGCGCGAGCGGGTCTGCCTGGTCGGCACCTACCGCTCCGACGACCTGCACCGGCGGCACCCGCTGCGCCCGGTGGTGGCGGAGCTGGTGCGGCTGCCGAACGTGACGGCGGTGGACCTGCGGCCGTTCGCGCCGAGCGAGACCGCCGAGTACCTGGCGTACCTGGACGGCGGGACGCCGCCGTCCGCCGAGGAGGTCGCGCGGGTCCACCAGCGTTCGGAGGGCAACCCGTTCTACGCCGCCGAGCTGCACGCCGCCGCCCGCACCGGCGAGGACCTGCCCGCCGGGCTCGCCGACCTGCTGCTGGCCCGCATGGAGCGGCTGTCCGACGACGCCCAGCGCGTGGTGCGGGTCGCCGCCGTCGCGGGCCGCCGCGTCAACGACGAGCTGGTCCGGCGGGTGTCGGGGCTGGACGAGCGGGCCGTCGGCACGGCGCTACGGGAGATCGTCGAGCAGCGGCTGCTGGAGCCCGACGGTGCCGACGGCTACCGGTTCCGGCACGCGCTGCTGGCCGAGGCCGCCTACGCCGACCTGCTGCCGGGCGAGCGGACCCGGCTGCACGCCGCGTTCGCCGCGCTGCTGGCCGAGCCGCCCGCCTCGCTGCTGCCGCGCGCCGCCGCCGAGCGCGCCCACCACAGCCTCGCCGCGCACGACCTGCCGGTGGCGTTCGCGGCGTCGCTGCGGGCGGGGCGCGAGGCCGAGCGGATGGGCGCGCCCGACGAGGCCCACGACCACTACGACCGGGCGCTGGAGCTGTGGGACGCGGTCCCGGACGCCGACGCGGTCGCCGGGGCCGCGCGGGAGGAGATCTCGCTGGCGGCGGCGCGGGCGTCGGCCCGCGCCGGGGACACCCGCCGGGGCATCTCCCGGCTGCGCCGCCTGCTGGCCGTCACCGACCCCGCCGACCTGCGGCTGGGGGTCAAGATCAGGGAGCATCTGGGGTCGCTGCTGTACGAGCTGGACCAGGACGAGGAGGCCACCGCCGTGCTCCGCGAGGCCGTGGACCTGCTGCCCGCCGACCCGCCCACCCCCGAACGCGCCGGGGCGCTGGCCGCCTACCTGCGCACCCTGGTCTACAGCGAGGAGCACGCGCGGCTCTCGGCGCTGGCCGAGGAGGCGATCGCGGCGGCGCGGGCGACGGGGGCGACCGACGCCGAGGCCAGCGCGCTGATCTCCCTGGCGGTGTACCGGGAGTGGCGGGAGGGGGCCGCCGCCGACGCCGCCGCCCTGTTCGGACGGGCCCGCGACCTGGCCCTCGCCGCCGGGAACTACCCGGTCGCGATGCGCGCCGCCTACCACTACGCGCGCGTCCCGTTCGACCGGGGCGAGCTGGCGGCGGCCACGGCGGCGGCCGACGACGGCGTGCGGCTGGCGCTGGACCACGGCGTCGAGTGGAGCACCTTCGGCACCACGATGCGCTGCCTCCAGTACCTGATCCACTACACCACCGGCGACTGGGAGCGGGCCGACCGGCTGGCGGACGACTTCGCCGTCCAGGTGGTGCGGGCGCCCGAGGCGCTCGTGTCGGCGTACGCGCTGTTCTGCGAGGTCGCGCGGGGAAGCGACGGCGTCCGGGAGCGGTTGCGGTGGATCGAGCCGCTGTGGCCGCAGGATTCGCTGCTGGTCTACATCTCGCGGGGGCTCGCGGCCGAGCACTGCCTGTGGAACGGCGACCCGGCCACCGCGCTCGGCCACGCGGAGGCGGCGCTGGCGGCGTTCGACCACCACGACCCGCCGTCCATCCGGGCGGCCGCGACCGTGCTGTGGGCGCACGCCGAGCGCGGCGGCGTCGACCGCGCCACGGCCGACGCGCTGTTGGAACGTGCCCGTGCGGCCATGGTCATCGTCCCGGGCGGCTACCCGCGCGTCTGGATCGGCGTGGAGGGGCACGCCTGGCTGGCCCGCGTCGAGGCCGAGCACGCCCGCGCGCTGGGGGTCAACGACCCCGAGCTGTGGCGCAGGGCGGCCGAGGCGTTCACCTACGGCGACCCCGACGGCGGGTTCGTGTACGAGGTGGCGCGGTCGCGGTGGCGGCTGGCCGAGGCGCTGGTCGAGCGGGGCCGCCGCGAGGAGGCGGCCGAGGAGTGGCGGCGGGCGGTGGCGACCGCCGAGCGGCTGGGCGCCGCTCCCCTGCTGGCGGCGTTGCGGGACCTCGGCGCGCGGGCGCGGCTGCGGCCGGGCGCGGCGCCGGGGGACGGGCCGGAGGGCGGGTCGCTGACGGCGCTGACGGCCCGCGAGCGCGAGGTGCTGAAGCTCGTCGCCGAGGGCCTGGGCAACAAGGAGATCGCCGCCGCGCTGTACATCTCCCCCAAGACCGCCAGCGTCCACGTCTCCAACATCATGGCCAAGCTGGGCGTCACCAGCCGCGGCCAGGCCGCCGCCGTCGCCCACCGCGCCGGGCTGTGACTCCCGAAGCCCTGGCCTACGACTGCGGGCCCGCCGGTCAGGTAGCGCGCTCGCGTGCGGGCTGGGGTCCGCTGTAAGGCGGGCTCTAGGTCGTGTCCGGCAGATCTTGGTGTTTGGCTGAGGTTGATCAGTGGGCCGGGTTGTGATGGTGGCCATGGTGCGTCGTCATGAGCTCACCGA
>NZ_JACJIA010000009.1:0-415778 GCF_014138665.1 Actinomadura kijaniata | reverse complement strand
CGCTATGACAAACTCGCCGCGCACTACCAAGCAGCCGTCACCCTGGTCAGCACCCTGCTCTGGATCACATCGTGATCCACCGGACACGACCTAGGCCGGCACCGGCAGCGACGTGCCGAACAGGTCGTTGAACCGGCCGGTGAACAGGTCCGCGCCCTTGTACTCGCCGACCGCGGCGGCGGGCAGCACGACCGGGCCGTCCGGGGACGGCACCTGGCCGACGCCCCGGTCGGGGCCGAGCGGCAGCAGGACGAACGGGATCGGCGACGGCCGGTGGACGGCCGTGGGCCCCTCCCCGTCGAGCGCGGCGAGGATGTTCTGCGCCACGACCTCGGCGTGCTGCATGGCGTTGCCCGCCATCTTGGCCTCGGGCAGGTCGGTGACGTCGCCGACCGCGTGCACGGTGGCGTGCCCGGCGACGTTGAGGTTCCCGGTGACCCGCAGCAGGCCGCCGGGGGTGCGCGCGGCCCGCAGCCCAGGCCCCAGGTGGGCGGTGTCGACGGTGACGCCGTAGGCGCGGAACCAGATGTCGGCGGTGATCGGCCCGTCGCCGGAGGAGACGGTGAACGTCCCGGCGCGCCCCGGCTCGGTCGGCGGCGTCTCCACGGTGGTGCCCAGCCGCAGGTCCACGCCCAGCTCGTCCAGGTGGCGGTGCAGGTCCGCGCGCAGGTCGTCCCGGAAGGCGGGCAGCAGGCGCTCGGCCGGGTCCACCACCGTGATCCGCTTGTCCGGCCAGAACGCCTTGGCCTCGCCCGCCAGCTCCAGGCCGACCGGCCCCGCGCCGACGACCAGCACGCGGTCCGCCGCCGCCAGGTCCTTGTGGATCCGCAGGATCTCCTCGCGGGCGGTGGCGGCGTCGGCGGCCCCGGTCTTGAACGGGGACGGGTAGGCGGAGCCGGTGGCGATGACCACGTGGTCGGCCGCGAGGCGCTCGCCCGAGGCCAGCTCGACGCCGCCGGGCTCCACCGAGACGGCGCGGTCGCGGACGACCCGGCCGCGCTCCAGCAGCCGGTCGTAGGGGAAGAACATGCTGTCGGCCCACTCGGGCCGGGCCAGCGCGCGCATGGCGACGGCGTTCTGGACGAACGCGTCCCTCGGCTCGACCAGCACGACGTCGGCGCGCTCGTCCAGTGCCCTGGCGACGCTGGCGCCGCCGTACCCGCCGCCGACGACCACAACGGTACGCCCCATGATGATCACTTCCGTTCCGAGAAGGGGTTCGTTCGCGATACGAACTGTATTAGTTCGTAATACGAACTTCAAGCCGCCGGAAAGAAAAACCGCCCGCCGGTGCGGCGGGCGGCTTCCGGCGGCCGGATCACGCGTGGCGGATGACGGCGTCGCCGTGCTGGGTGCGGGCGCGGACGCGGACGACGGCCTCGTCGCCGTCGGGGGTCCCGGCGGGGTCCAGGTCGCTGCGGACGTGGCCGTACTCGGAGGAGACGTCGAGCCAGGCGGCGGTGCCCTTGGCGACGCCGACCTCGATGTCGCCGTCGCCGGTCTCCAGGTCGGCCGTCCCGGACGCCACCGAGGCGACCCGGACGCGGCCGCTGGAGGTCCTGGCGGTGACGTCGGTGTCGGCGCTGTCCACGGTGATGTCGCCGTGCGCGGTGACCAGCCGCGCGTCGCCCGAGACCGCGCCGAGCGCGATGTCGCCGTGGTCGGTCTTGAGGGACACCGGCCCCCCGGCGGAGCCGACGCGGATCTCGCCGTGGGCGGTGAAGACCTCGACGGGGCCGGCCACGGCGTTCACCGACACGTCGCCGTCGTCGGTCCGCACCCGCAGCCCGTCGGCCCGGTCGACGTGGACCCCGCCCGTGCCGCTGGTGATGCGGCAGTCGCCGAGGCGGCCCTCGCAGTGGAACTCCGCCAGCCCCCGGGCGTTCACCCGGGAGCCCGCAGGGACCGTGATCACGACGTCGATGGCGCCGCCGCGGCCGAACCAGTGGCCGAGCGGCGACATCTCCCGCGACCGCGGGCCGCGCACGGTCAACTGACCGCCGGTGAAGTCCACGCGGGCCTCCTCGGCGAACCGCACGTCCGCGTCGCGGGCGGCGTTGGCGGGCCTGACCTCGACGGTGGTCTCGGCCGAGTCGACGGCGCGGACGCGCACCTCACCGACCTCCAGGTCGAGCGCGACGGAGATGGGCTCGGGGGTTGCGAAGGTGTGCATGAGGGTCCTCCTGTCGGGGTCAGCGGGCCCAGCCGGTGATGCTCTGGCCGCCGTGCTGGTGGGGGGAGCCGAAGCGGGGCGCGCCGTCGAGGGCGCCGGAGATCGCGCGGACGAGCCAGGCGTTGACCGAGATCCCCTCGGCGCGGGCGGCCTCCTCGATGCGCGGCTTGAGGTGCTCGGGAACGCGCAGGGAGATGCGGGCGGTGCCGCGGTCCTCGGGCTCGGGCGGCGCGGGCGGGGCCGGGGGCGCGGGCGGCAGGGGCGCGCCCGGCGCGGGCGGCACCGGCGCGGGCGGCGGCCCGGCCTCCGCGAACGGCTGCCGCACCACGAACTCGGGGTCGCGCCCCCGCAGCCGCACCTCGACGGAGCCGGGGACCAGCTCCCGGGTGATCTCGTCGGCGGCGTCGGAGAGCGCCTCCAGCAGGACGAGCCGGGCGGTCGAGTCGAGGGGCGCGACGAGGCGCTCGGCGAGGGCCCTGGCCTCGTCCCCGCCCGCCGCCGCGGCCACCGCGAGCTCGCGCCGCAGGCTCTCGACATAGGAGGAGAGATTCATGACGCCATGATGGCACCACGGTGGCGCCATAGCAATTCAAGTGACGCCATAACGGCGCCATTGACGCCATGGAAACGCGCGACGGCGAGGTCACCCCCACACCGGGTGACCTCGCCGTCTCGTTCTCGTGGAGCTACAGCCCCAGTTCCGCCAGGCCCGGCAGGGCCTCGCGGGCCGCCGCGCGGGCGTCGGCCGCGGTGCGGGCCTCGCGGGCCGCGTCGGCCGCCGTCCGGCACTCCGCCATCGTGTGCCGGGCCAGCGCCGCGCGCACCAGGGGAAGCGACGGGGCGCTCATCGACAGGGACGTCACCCCCAGACCCACCAGCACACAGGCCAGCGCCGGGTCGCCCGCCGCCTCTCCGCACACGCCGCAGGGGATCCCGGCCGACGCCGACAGCGCCACCAGGTCCAGCACCGCGGGCTGCCACGGGTCCTGGAGGGACGCCAGGCCGCCGAGCTGGCGGTCGGCCGCGCAGGTGTACTGCGTGAGGTCGTTGGTGCCCAGGCTGAAGAACGCCACCTCCCGCGCCAGGTCGCGGGCGCGCAGGGCGGCGGCGGGGACCTCGACCATCACGCCGGGGGTGTCGATGCCGTGGTCGCGGCAGGCCCGCGCGAAGTAGGCCGCCTCCTCGGCGTCGGTCACCATCGGGGCCATGACCTGGAGCTTGGTGGTCAGGCCGGACGCGGCCCGCGACAGCGCCGACAGCTGGGCCGACAGCACGTCCTCGTGGCGGCGCAGCATGCGCAGGCCGCGCTCGCCGAGGGCCGGGTTCGGCTCCTCGCCGGGGGGCGGCAGGAACGCCAGCGGCTTGTCCGCGCCGGCGTCCAGCGCCCGCACCACCACGCGGCCCTCGGGGAACGCCTCCAGCACCTTCCGGTAGGCCTTCTCCTGCTCGGCGTCGGCCGGCGGCGTCGCCCGGTCCAGGAACAGGAACTCGGTCCGGTACAGGCCCACGCCCTCGGCGCCGTTGGCCAGCGCGTTGTCCAGGTCCTGGGGGCCGCCGACGTTGGCCAGCAGCGGCACCCGGTGCCCGTCCCTGGTCTGGCCGGGGCCGGTCGCGCCGCGCAGCGCGGCGGCGCGCGCGGCGGCCGCGTCGCGGGCGGTCCGCACCTCGTCCTCGGCCGGGTCGAGCACGACCCGTCCGGAGGAGCCGTCCACCAGCGCCATGGTCCCGTCGGCGATGCCGGTCGCGCCGGGCAGCGCGACGACCGCCGGAACGCCCATGGTGCGCGCCAGGATGGCGGTGTGGCTGGTCGGCCCGCCCTCCTCGGTCACGAACGCGACCACCTTCGCCGGGTCCAGCACGGCGGTGTCGGCGGGCGCCAGGTCCCGCGCGACCAGCACGAACGGCTCGTCGGAGTCGGGGACGCCGGGCATCGGCAGGCCCAGCAGCCGCGCGACGGTCCGGTCCCGGATGTCGTCCAGGTCGGTGACGCGGGCGGCCAGGTACTCCCCGGCCCCGGCCAGCATCTCGCGGTACACCCCGAACGCGTCGAACACCGCGCGCGCGGCGGCGGCCCCCTGGTCGATCCGCGCGGCGGTGCCGTCGGCCAGGCCGGGGTCGCGGGCCATGAGCGCCTGGGCGTTCAGCACGTCCCGGCCGTCGTCGTTGCCGACCTCGGCCGCGCGGGCGGCGCGGGCCTCCAGGTCGTCGGCGACGGCGGCCAGCGCCGCCAGGGCGGTCCGTTTCTCGGCCTCGGCGTCACCGGCGTGCCGGGCGTCGGCGGGCGGCTCGGGGACCTCGCCGGCGATGCGGCGGACGGGCCCGTGGCCGACGCCGGGGCTGACGCCCGCGCCGTTCATGACCTCAGGCACCAGCGGGCTCCGGGGCCGTCAGGATGGCCTCCAGCTCGTCCAGGACGGTGTCGGCGCCCTCGCCCTCGGCGCTCAACACGACCTCGTCGCCGTGCCGGGCGTCCAGGCCGAGCACCGCCAGGATGCTCTTGGCGTTGACCGGCCGCCCGCCGGACTTGGCGACGGTGACCTCGATGGGGGCCTTGGCCGCGGTCTGCACGAACAACGCGGCGGGCCGGGCGTGCAGCCCCACCGTCGACTGGATCTTGACGTTGCGCTCGGTCACGGACCTATCTCCTCGTCAGCCTCCGGACACCCGCAGCGCGGGGCCGGGAAGTACGTCTATTTCCTTCAGGTTCGGCACCACGCGGTCGGCCTCGGCCAGCGCGTCCGCGGTCTGGGTGGTGCTCACGCCGATGCAGGTCATACCCGCCGCCCGCACGGCGGCCACGCCGGCGGGCGCGTCCTCGAACGCGACCATCCCGGCGGGGTCCAGGCCCAGCAGGCGGGCGGCGGCCAGGAACCCCTCGGGATGGGGCTTGCCGTGGGTGACGTCGTCGGCGGTGACCACGGCGTCGAACAGGTCGAGCACGCCGAGCCCCGTCAGGATGGGTTCGGCGTAGCCCCACATCCCGGACGTCACCACCGCGATCGGCACCCCGGCGGCGCTCAGGCCCCGGACCAGCTCGACCGCGCCCGGGACGGGGTGGGCCGGGGGCAGGTCCGGGTCGTTCTCGCGGGCGACGGCCTGCTGGAAGAGCTCCTCCACCTCGCGGCCGGGGAACAGGTGCAGCAGCTCGGCCAGCACCTCCCGGCCGCGGCGCCCCGTGAACGACGACAGCAGCGCGTCGTCGCACGGGACGCCGTGGGCGTCGAAGAGCCGCGCCCACATCACCCGGTTGCGCGGCTCGGTGTCGATGAGGGTGCCGTCCATGTCGAAGGCGGCACCCGTCAGCGGGATCAGCTCCATGTGTAGAGCTCGGCGCCCTTCGTCACCTCGCCGTCCTCCAGCACCTCCGACAGCGCCTCGGCGGGGGCGTCCAGGGCCACCACGGCGCAGATCGGGGAGCGCCCCCCGGCCTCGACCGCGGCGGGGTTCCAGTTCACCAGCGGCTGCCCGGCGGTGACCTGCTCGCCCTCGGCGGCCAGCAGCTCGAAGCCCTCGCCCTTGAGCTGGACGGTGTCGATGCCCAGGTGGACCAGCACCCCGTGGCCCTCGGCGTCCACGACGACGAACGCGTGCGGGTGCAGCTTCACGATCTTCCCGGTGACCGGGGCGAGCGCCGGACCGGGCTCGCGCACCGGGTCGACGGCGGTGCCCGGACCGACCATGGCCTGCGCGAACACCGGGTCGGGCACGCCCGCCAGGCCGACCACGCGACCGGCGACCGGGGACAGAACCTTCGTCATGACGGCCTCCAGCCGGAACTAGTCGAGGATGTCCTCGATGTCGCTGGCGATGGTGTCGGCCTCGGGGCCGACGACGACCTGGACGACGTTGCCGGCGCGCATGACGCCGAACGCGCCCGCGGCCTTGAGCGCGGCCTCGTCGACCAGGCCGGCGTCCTCGACCTCGGTGCGCAGCCGGGTGGCGCAGGGCTCGATCTCGGTGATGTTGTCGGCGCCGCCCAGCGCGGCGACGATGGCCTCGGCCTTGTCCATTGCTTCTCCTTGGGGTGGTGTCGCCGGGTCGGCGGGGTCCGTCAGTCGGTCTGGGTGACCTTGTTCAGGCCGCGCGGGACGTCGGGGTCGAGCCCCAGGGCGCGGGCCAGGTTCTCGACCAGGATCTGGCCGGGGACGATCAGGCCGAGCGGGGCGACCCACTCGGGCAGGTCGGGACCGGCCAGCGCGGCGTTCCCGGCGCCCGCCAGGCCCGCGCCGCCGCCGACGGTGAACGCCTTGGCCCCGGCCGACCGCACCCGCTCGGCCAGCGCGATCGTGCCGGGCAGCGTCGGGCCGTCGTCGGCGGCCACCAGCAGCGCCGGGGTCTGGGCGTCGACGACCGCGATCGGGCCGTGCAGCAGGTCGGCGTAGGACAGGCCCATGGCGTGCAGGTAGCACGCCTCCTTGATCTTCAGGGCCAGCTCCAGCGCGGTGCCGAACGCGATGCCGCGCCCGGACACCACGGCGCCGGGCACCCGCGCGAGCTCCCCGACGATCTCGGGCAGCGCGGGCGACGCCTCGGTGGCGGCGATCAGGCGCTCCACCTCGTCGGGGACGCGGTCCAGGTCGGCCCGGTCCACGTCGGCGCCGAGGCCGAGGCCGAGCACGGCCAGGGCGGCGAGCTGGGTGGTGTAGGTCTTGGTCGCCGGAACGGCCAGCTCGTCGCCGGCCTCGGTGAGCAGCGCGACCTCGGCGGCCTCGGCCAGCGGCGAGCCGTGCCCGTTGGTGACCGCCACGGTGCGGGCCCCGCAGGAGGCCGCCCACTCCATGGTCTGGACGATCTCCTCGGTCTTGCCGGACTGGCTGATCGCCACGGCCAGCACGCCGTCCAGATCGACCTTCCTGCGGTAGGTGGTCGCGATGGACGGCGCGGCCAGCGTGGCGAGCCGCCCGGCGTGCGACTCCACCAGGTAGCGGCCGTACACGGCGGCGTTGTCGGACGACCCGCGCGCGATGAACAGCACCTGGCGGGTCTCCCGCGCCAGGTCGGCGATGTCGCCGACCCGCGGCAGGAGCCCCTCCAGCGTGCGGCGCAGCGCGCCCGGCTGCTCACCGATCTCGGCGCGCATTCGGCTGGTGCTCATGATCCCCCTCTGCTGACGTTCTGCCCGTTGATCCATGTCGCATGCGCCCGGAGGTCCGGGCCGAGCCAGGTCAGGTCGGCGGCGGCGCCGGGGGCGATGCGGCCGAGGTCGGACCTGCCGATCAGGTCGGCGGGGACCCGGGTCGCCGCGTCCACGGCGGTCACCGGGTCGACGCCGAGCGCGATGGTGTTGCCGATCGCCTCGTCCAGCCGCAGGCCGGACCCGGCGATGGTGCCGTCGGCGCGCCGCGGCGGGCCCTGCTCGGGCAGGACGATCGGCTCGCCGCCCAGCGCGTAGGCGCCCGGCGGCATCCCGGCGGGGGCGGCGGCGTCGGTGACCAGCACGACGCGTCCCCCGGCGGCCCGGAAGACCAGCTCGCACACCTGCGGGGCGACGTGGTGCAGGTCCACGATCAGGCCGGGGTGCAGCCGGTCGTCGATGAGGGCCTGCACGGCGACGCCCGGGGCGCGGTGGTGGACGCCGGACTGGGCGTTGAAGACGTGGGTGACCTTGCGGGCCCCGGCGTCGGCGGCGGCCCTCACCCGGTCGGCGGTGGCGTCGCTGTGGCCGACGCCGACCAGCACTCCGCGCTCGGTGAGGGCGCGGATCGCGGCGAGCGCGCCGTCGCGTTCGGGCGCGAGGGTGACCAGCCGGACCAGGCCGGTCTCCAGCAGCGCGGCGACGGCGTCCGGGGTGGGGTCGGTCATGTGGGCGGCGTTGTGGGCGCCCCTGCGCCCCTGCGCCAGGAACGGCCCTTCGAGGTGGACGCCGAGGACCCTCGCGCCCGGCGGCAGGCGCGGCAGCAGCTCGGCGGTGGAGCGCAGCGCGGCGGCCTGCCGCTCGACGGGCGCGGTGACGAACGTGGGCAGGAACGCCGTCACACCGGTCTCGGGGAGACGGGTGACGACCTCCTTCCAGCCGACCTCGTCGGCGTCGGCCAGGTCGTGCCCGAAGAAGCCGTTGACCTGGAGGTCCACCAGGCCCGGCACGAGCATGCCCGCGGTGATCTCCACGTCCGGGACACCGTCCGGCCGGCCCTCGCCCACCCGCGTGATCACTCCGTCCTCGGCCCGGACGTATCCCGGCCCCAGCAGACGGGTAGGACCCCCGTCGGGGGAAGCGATCAAGCTGTTCGCGGTGATGAGAAGCGATGCCATTCGTCGGGCACTCTCCGTGACGCCATAACCACCGGTCGCCGCCCTCGACGACTGGCCTACAACTGGTCTAGGCCGGACTAGACCAGCCGTCACCATACTCCACGAAACGGATAGCGCGAAGATGTCGGGCCGGACTCGCTCGGGACGGCCCGCACGGGGGAGGTCGTCCGCGCATGAGTTCCATGTCCGCCGAGACCGGCGGCGCGTCCGGCGGGTTCGGACGCGCCTGGTCGGCCACGTTCGCCGTCCTCCAGCGGATCGGCCGCAGCCTCATGCTGCCGATCGCCGTGCTGCCCGCCGCCGGGATCCTGCTGCGGCTGGGCCAGAACGACCTGCTCGGCGAGGACGGCCTGGGCTGGGACCGCGTCGCCGAGGTCTTCGCCGCCGCCGGCGGCGTGCTGCTGGACAACCTGGCGATCCTGTTCGCCGTGGGGGTGGCGATCGGCTTCGCCAAGAAGTCCGACGGCTCCACCGCCCTGGCCGCCGTGGTCGCCTACCTGGTGTTCGACCGCGTCTCCCGGACGCTGTTCTTCCACAGCGGGGAGCTGAAGGCCGGGGTCGCCAAGCTGTCCCGGCAGGACGACGGCTCGCTGACGGAGGTCCTGGACCTCGGCACCAAGAACCCCACCCAGGTGCTCGGCGGCATCGCCGTCGGGATCATGGTCGCGCTGCTCTACCAGCGCTTCTACCGGGTGAAGCTGCCGTCGTGGCTGGCGTTCTTCGGCGGCCGCCGGTTCGTGCCGATCGTCAGCGCGGCGGCGGCGCTGGTGCTGGGCGTGGTGTTCGGCCTCGTCTGGCCGACGCTCGGCGACTGGATCGACTCGTTCGGCGACTGGCTCACCGGGCTCGGCGCGATCGGCGCGGGCATCTACGGCATGGCCAACCGGCTGCTGCTGCCGGTCGGCCTGCACCACATCCTGAACTCCCTGATCTGGTTCGTGTTCGGCTCCTACACGCCGCCCGGCACGGGGCAGGCGGCGCACGGCGAGATCAGCCGCTACCTGGCGGGCGACCCGCACGCGGGCACGTTCCTGGCGGGGTTCTTCCCGGTGCTGATGTTCGGCCTGCCCGGCGCGGCCATGGCGATCTGGCGGGCCGCTCCCCCGGCCCGGCGCCCGGCGGTCGGCGGCCTGATGATCTCGTCGGCGCTGACCGCGTTCGTCTGCGGCATCACCGAGCCGATCGAGTTCGCGTTCATGTTCGTCGCGCCGCTGCTGTACGGCATCCACGTGGTGCTGACCGGCGTCTCGATGTTCGTGCTGGCGGCGGCGGACGCCCAGCTCGGGTTCGCGTTCTCGGCGGGCCTGATCGACATGGTCCTGAACGCGACCAAGAGCAACACCCGCCAGCTCCCGCTGATCATCGGCATGGGCGTCCTGTACTTCGCCCTCTACTACGCGGTCTTCTACTTCCTGATCAAGAAACTCGACCTGCCGACACCGGGCCGCGAGAAGGACGAGGACCAGACCGCCCCAGCGAGCGGACCGGACCGGCCCACCCCGGCGTGACCGGACGCGGACAGGCGGGACCGGGCGGCGGCCCCCCGACTCCGCCGCTCGGGCCGGCCCACCCCCTCGCCGTTCCGCCGCACACCTATGACCTGCACCTTTGCAGTTCTGTTGCGGGATCGTGATGCCCGCCGGTCGTCATCACGCCGAGCGTTGACACACACTTGGGACGTGTGGTCTAGTCCGGCCTAGACCAGTACGAACCATGTTGATCCGGCCACGGATCCGGCACAGTCGGTGCGGATGATCTTTACTTCCGGACCCGAACTGAGGACTCCCCGTGACGACCATTGACCCGACCAGTCCCGTCCCCAAGTACTTCCAGCTCCGCGCGATCCTGCTCGACCTGATCGAGAGCGCGGAGCTGCCCGTCGACGCCCCGATCCCCTCGGAGCGCGAGCTGTGCGCGCGGTACGGGCTGTCGCGGATGACCGTGCGGCAGGGCGTGGACCAGCTGGTCTCCGAGGGCCGGCTCTACCGGGTGCCCGGCAAGGGCACCTTCGTGGCCCGGCCCAAGATCGAGGTGCCGCTGCGACTGGTCTCGTTCACCGAGGACATGCTGGCCCGCGGGATGCGGCCGGGCGCGATCGACCTGGACCGCCGCACCATCCCCGCCGACGCGCGGCTGGCCCGCCGGTTCGACGTGGAGGTGGGCACGCGGCTCCACGTGATCGAACGGCTGCGCACCGCCGACGGCGAGCCGATGGCCGTGGAGCGGTCCCACGTTCTCGCCTCCCTCGCCCCCGACCTGCTGGAACGGCGGCTGGCCGACCGTTCCCTGTACGGGGTGCTGGAGGCGGTGTACGGCCTGGTCTTCGACGCCGGAGACCAGACCATCGACGCCGGGCTGGCGGACGCCACCGACGCCCGCCACCTGCAGATCCCCCGCGGCAGCGCCGTGCTGCTCCTGCAACGCCGCTCCTACATGGGCGGCGTGTGCGCCGAGCTGGGCGTGTCGACCTACCGGGCCGACCGCTACCAGATCCACACGGCGCTCGGAAACCCCCCGTCGCGCTCCCACCCCCGGTAATTCGAGGAGAGGAACCCCCTGATGAGTTCGGTAACAGCAGCGGAAGGGTCGGCCGCGCCCAGGCGCGGTTCCGGCGCGTTCGCGGTCCTCCAGCGGATCGGCCGCAGCCTCATGCTGCCGATCGCCGTACTGCCCGCCGCCGCGCTGCTCCTGCGCTTCGGCCAGGATGACATGCTCGGCAAGGACGGCCTCGGCTGGAACAGCGTCGCCTCGGTCGTCGGCGAGGCCGGCAACGCGCTGTTCCAGTTCATGCCGCTGCTGTTCGCGGTGGGCGTGGCGATCGGCTTCGCCAAGAAGGCCGACGGCTCCACCGCCCTGGCCGCCGTGGTCGGGTACCTGGTGTTCGACCGGGTCTCCAAGGTCATGTTCTCGCTCGGCGACAACGCCGAGCTGAAGGCCAAGGTCATGATGACCCAGGTCGCCGACGGCGCGCCCAAGGAGGTCATCAACTGGGGCGCCAAGAACCCCACCGACGTGCTGGGCGGCATCCTCATCGGCGTCGTCGCCGCCCTCCTGTACCAGCGCTTCTACCGGGTCAAGCTGCCCGTCTACCTGGCGTTCTTCGGCGGTCGCCGGTTCGTTCCGATCGTCACGGCGCTGGCCGCGCTGGCGCTGGGCGTCGTCATCGGCTTCGTCTGGCCGGTGCTGGGAGGCCTGCTCGCCGACTTCGGCAACTGGGTGACCGGCGCGGGCGCGGCGGGCGCCGGCATCTACGGTGTCGTCAACCGCCTGCTGCTGCCGTTCGGCCTGCACCACATCCCGAACTCCCTGATCTGGTTCGTGTTCGGCGACTACCAGGGCGCCGACGGCGTCGTCCACGGCGAGATCAACCGCTACCTGGCCGGCGACCCGAACGCGGGCGGCTTCCTGGCGGGCTTCTTCCCGGTCCTGATGTTCGGCCTGCCCGGCGCCGCGCTGGCCATGTGGCGCGCCGCCCCGGCGCACCGCCGCCCGGCCGTCGGCGGCATCATGATCTCCGCCGCGCTGACCGCGTTCGTCACCGGCGTCACCGAGCCGATCGAGTTCGCGTTCATGTTCGTCGCGCCGGTCCTGTACGCCGTGCACGTGGTGCTGACCGGCATCTCGATGGCGGTGCTGGAGGCCGCGGGAGCCCAGCTCGGCTTCGGCTTCTCGGCGGGCGGCATCGACATGCTGCTCAACATGACCAAGGACAACACCAAGGGTCTGCCGTTGATCCTCGGCATGGGCGTCCTGTACTTCGTCCTCTACTACGTGATCTTCAAGTTCCTGATCCAGAAGTTCAACTTCGCGACGCCGGGCCGGGAGCCGGAGGGCGAGGACTCGGTCGCCGCCGACCCCGCCGCCTCCCCCGAGATCGCGGCCGGTGAGAAGAAGCGCGCCCGTAAGGCCGAGGCGCACTGACGGGCACCGCACCCCGCCGTGGCGGGCCGTCCTCCGGGACGGCCCGCCACGGCCTTTTTCACCGGGACCTGGGGATCAGCGGCGCGACGACGACCGCCGCGCCCACCAGCAGCACGAACGCGACCATCAACGCGTTCGTGTAGCCGTCCACGACGGCCGCGCTCCCGGCCGCGAGCGTGTTCAGCAGCGCGACGCCCAGGGCCGCTCCCAGCTGCTGGGCGGCGTTGTAGGCGGCCGAGGCGACTCCGATGTCACGCGCGGACAGCTCCGCCGTGGCGAGCCCGGCGGTCGGGGGCATGACGCACCCGAAACCGAGCCCGGTGAGCACCAGGGCGGGCAGCAGGAACAGGACGAGGACGTTCGCGCCGCCGACCTCCAGCCGGGTCAGCACGAGCATCCCCGCCGCCGTGACGAGCAGCCCCGGCAGGACCAGGGCGGCGGGCGGGACGCGCCCGTGCAGCCGTCCGGCGACGAGCGTCGACCCGACCAGCGTGGCCCCGACGTTGACGAGCATCACCAGACCCGTCCGCACCGGCGAGTACCCCAGCGTCCCCTGCATGTAGTAGCTCATGAACAGGTAGAACCCGTACATCGCCACCGACACCAGGGTGATGGCGAGGAACGCCCCCGCGCGGGCGCGGTGCAGCAGCACCCGCATCGGCAGCAGCGGCTCGGACGCGCGGACCTCGACGGCGACGAACGCCGCCAGCAGCGCCACCCCGCCGACCAGCAGCCCCAGCACCTCCGCCGACCCCCAGCCGAGCGCCTCGGCCCGGCCGAACCCGTAGACCACCGCGCCGACGCCCGCGACGCTGAGCAGCGCCCCGGGAACGTCCACCCGCGCCCGGCCCGGCCGGTCCGCGGGCACCAGACGCGTGCCGAGCAGGGCCAGCAGCGCGACGGGCACGTTGATGTACAGGCACCACCGCCAGTCCGCGTACTGGGTCAGCAGCGCACCGGCGACCAGCCCGACCGCCGCGCCCCCCGCGCCGACCGCCGCGAACACCCCGAACGCCAGCCCGCGTTCCCGGGGCCGCGTGAAGGCGGTCGCCAGCAGCGACAGCCCGGCGGGCGCGAGCACGGCGGCGAACGCCCCCTGAAGGGCCCGCGCGCCGAACAGCGTCGCCGCGTCGACCGCCGCACCGCCCAGCGCGGACGCGGCGGCGAACCCGACCAGCCCGACCACGAACGCGCGCCGGTGCCCGAGCATCCCGCCGACCCGACCGCCGACCAGCAGCAGCCCGCCGAACGCCAGCGCGTAGGCGGTGATCGCCCACTGCCGGTTCCCGTCCGTCAGCCCCAGGGCCCGCTGCGCCGACGGAAGGGCGATGTTCACGATCGTGCCGTCCAGGACCACCAGCAGCTGAGCCGCGCTCACCACCGCCAACGTCCACCAGCGCGCGGCGGCACCCGTCCCCGTCTGTGTTCTCTCGTCTGTGACCATGGATTCAACGCTTCCGTTGAACCCGCCCCGGAAGGTTGCGCCCGATCGACCAGGGACAGGGACCCGGCAACCTTCAACCCGCGATGGAGGGGACGCAGGAGGCGGAGTTCTCTGCCAAGGGGTAGGGGTCCAGGCCAAGGGGCGAAGCCCCACGAGGGGTTGTAGGGGACGGAGTCCCCTGCCGGGGTGTGGGGCGGAGCCCTGCCAGGGGGTGTGGGGGACGGAGTCCCTCGCCGGGGGTCCAAGGGGGCTGGCCCCCTTGCCAGGGTTCGCAGCACGCCGAAAGCGAAGCGCCAGCGAAGTCTTTCGGCGTGCGCGGGCCCGATGTGGGGGTTTGGGGGGACGGTCCCCCCAAGGCCAACACAGCCGCTTTCGCTAAGCCCTCCCCACAGACCCCCAGCAATATCGGGGGTCTACACCCAACCGGAAACCCCAACCCCCGCTTTCGCCAAGCCCCCACACAGGCCCCAAACCCCTGGGGGTCTACACACCCCCAACCAAAAAAACGGCCCCCGGGAGAACTCCCAGGGGCCGTTCACATCAACGGTCAGGGCTCACTTGGCCGGACCGCCGTGGCACCGCTTGTACTTCTTGCCCGAGCCGCAGGGGCACGGGTCGTTGCGGTTGGTGCCCGCGTACGGGTCCTTCTCCACCTCCGAGTGGTGCTCGATGCCGTCCTCGCTGTCCAGCGAGGGAGCGGTGTAGTCGAGCTTCTTCGGACGGTCGGGCTCGTCGATGCCCTTGGCGTGGATCACCGGCGCGTCGGCCTTGCCGGACTTCTCGGCGTCCTCATCGGACTCATCGGACTCGGTGGACTCGGTGGACTCGGCGTCCGCCGGGCCGGTCTTGTCCAGCGCGACCGGCTTGGCGCCGACGACCGGGGCCTGCGGCTGCTCCTCGACCTCGACCTCGAGGTTGAACAGGTAGCCGACCGACTCCTCCTTGATGCCGTCGAGCATCGCGTTGAACATGTCGTAGCCCTCGCGCTGGTACTCGACCAGCGGGTCGCGCTGCGCCATGGCCCGCAGGCCGATGCCCTCCTGGAGGTAGTCCATCTCGTAGAGGTGCTCGCGCCACTTGCGGTCCAGGACCGACAGGACGACGCGGCGCTCCAGCTCGCGCATGACCTCGGTGCCGAGTTCCTGCTCGCGCTTCTCGTACGCGGCGAGGGCGTCCTCGCGGATCTTCTCGGCGAGGGTCTCGGCGTCCAGCGAGGAGATGTCGCCGCCGATGTCCTCGACGAGGCCGTCCACCGTCAGGGAGACCGGGTAGAGCTGCTTGAACGCCTTCCACAGCTTGTCCAGGTCCCACTCCTCGGCGAAGCCCTCGCCGGTGGCGCCCGCGACGTAGCCGTCCACGACCTCGTGGATCATGTTGCGGATCTGGTCGCTGAGGTCGGCGCCCTCCAGCACCTTGCGGCGCTCGGCGTAGATGACCTTGCGCTGGCGGTTGAGCACCTCGTCGTACTTCAGGACGTTCTTGCGCATCTCGAAGTTCTGCTGCTCGACCTGGCTCTGCGCCGACTTGATCGCGCCGCTGACGACCTTGGACTCGATCGGCACGTCGTCGGGGATGTTGAGGCGCGTCATGATCGCCTCGACGCGGGCGGAGTTGAACATCCGCATCAGGTCGTCCTCGAGGGACAGGTAGAAGCGGGACTCGCCCGGGTCGCCCTGACGGCCGGAGCGGCCGCGCAGCTGGTTGTCGATGCGCCGCGACTCGTGCCGCTCGGTGGCCAGCACGTACAGGCCGCCCCGTTCGGCGACCTCCTCGTGCTCGCCCTTGACGGCCTCCTTGGCCTTCTCCAGCGCCTCGGGCCAGGCCGCCTCGTACTCCTCGGGAGTCTCCAGCGGGGACAGGCCGCGCTGGTGCAGCTCCAGGTCGGCGCGGAAGTCGGGGTTGCCGCCGAGCATGATGTCGGTGCCTCGACCGGCCATGTTGGTGGCGACGGTGACGGCGCCCTTGCGGCCCGCCTCCGCGACGATCGCCGACTCCTGCTCGTGGTGCTTGGCGTTCAGCACCTGGTGCGGGATGCCGCGCCGCTTGAGCATCTTGGACAGCCGCTCGGACTTCTCGACCGAGGTCGTGCCGACCAGGACCGGCTGGCCCTTCTCGTGGCGTTCGGCGATGTCGTCGACGACCGCCTCGAACTTGGCCTGCTCGGTCTTGTAGACGACGTCGGCCTGGTCCTTGCGGACCATCGGCTTGTTCGTCGGGATCGGCACCACGCCGATCTTGTAGGTCTTGTTGAACTCCGCGGCCTCGGTGTCGGCCGTGCCGGTCATGCCGGACAGCTTGTTGTAGAGGCGGAAGTAGTTCTGGAGGGTGATCGTGGCGAGCGTCTGGTTCTCGTCCTTGATCGCCACACCTTCCTTGGCCTCGATGGCCTGGTGCATGCCCTCGTTGTAGCGGCGGCCGTGCAGGATGCGGCCGGTGAACTCGTCGACGATCAGGACCTCGCCGTTGGCGACGATGTAGTCCTTGTCGCGCTTGTACAGCTCCTTGGCCTTGAGGGCGTTGTTGAGGAAGCTGACCAGCGGCGTGTTGACCGAGTCGTAGAGGTTGTCGATGCCGAGCCAGTCCTCGACCTTCTCGACGCCCGCCTCGGTGATGCCGACGGTGCGCTTCTTCTCGTTGACCTCGTAGTCGCCGGGACCGTACTTGTCGATCTCACCGGGGATCGGCTCGGCGCGCTTGAGCCGCGGTACGAGCTTGGCGAACTCGGAGTACCACTTGGAGTTCTGCTCGGCCGGGCCGGAGATGATCAGCGGGGTCCGGGCCTCGTCGATGAGGATGGAGTCGACCTCGTCGACGATCGCGAAGTTGTGGCCGCGCTGGACGCACTCCTCCAGGCTCCAGGCCATGTTGTCGCGCAGGTAGTCGAAGCCGAACTCGTTGTTGGTGCCGTAGGTGATGTCGCAGTTGTACGCGGCGCGACGCTCCTCGGGGGTCATCTGCGGGAGGATGACGCCCACTTCGAGCCCGAGGAACTGGTGCACGCGGCCCATCCACTCGGCGTCGCGCTTGGCGAGGTAGTCGTTGACGGTGACGACGTGCACGCCCTCGCCCGACAGCGCGTTCAGGTAGGCCGGGAGGACACAGGTCAGGGTCTTGCCCTCACCGGTCTTCATCTCGGCGATGTTGCCCAGGTGCAGCGCCGCGCCGCCCATGATCTGAACGTCGTAGTGGCGTTGGCCGAGCACGCGGCGCGCGGCCTCGCGGGCGGTCGCGAACGCTTCGGGGAGCAGGTCGTCGAGGCTCTCGCCCTCGGCGATGCGTTCGCGGTACTTGTCGGTCAGCTCACGCAGCTCGGCGTCGCTCATTTCGAGGAAGTCCTCCTCGATCGAGTTGACCTGATCCGCGAGCTTCTTGAGCTTGCGCAGGATTTTGCCTTCGCCCGCACGAAGGATCTTGTCGATGACTGGCGGCACTCTAGGAGGCTCCTTGCAGATCGTGGGTCACCGCCGGAGGGCGGCACGCACACCACACGTACGATGCCCATCGTAGGCGAGACACAGAATGGTCTAGGTTACGCGCGGAACGCAATCCACGACAGGCGTGCGGGCGCGGCGCGGCGCCGCCTCCCCCCGATCGCCGGTTACCCGTGCCGCGTGGCGGGTAGGGACGCCGTCGCCTCCCCCACCAGGTCGGCACCGGGTCCCCACCAGGTCATGATCACGGGGCGGGGATTACAATGGCGGAGATCGGCCGGGGCATGCCAATACCGTCGGCCTCGCACCTGCGGGGATGTTCCCCGGTTTTTCACAGGCTCTGAGGAAGGCGCATATGTCTGACAAGTCGCTCGGGTCGCACGCCGGCCGCCCGAGTTCGTGGGTGGCCGTCACCATCATCTTCATCGGGTTCGCGCTCGGCGGGGTGGCGCTGTGCCTGGGCCCGAACTGGGTGCTGTTCTGGGCGGGCGTCGCGGTCATCGCGGTCGGCTTCGTGGTCAGCGCCGTGGTGCACGTGTTCTCCGACGTGGTCGTGGACGCCCCGCGCGTCATTCCGGAGATCGTGGACTACTCCCTGTTCGGCAAGCGCACCGACAAGCGGCGCGGCGGCCCGGCGGGCGAGACCCTCGACAAGCCGGTCAAGACCGACACCCAGCACACCCCGCACGGCTGAGCCGGGGACGGGACCGACGACGGCCCGCCGAGGAGCGATCCTCGGCGGGCCGTCGCCTTTTCCGGCCGTTCCGACCGTTCCGGCCGGGCCGGTTCCCGGGTGGGCTCAGGCCACGCGGTCGGAGTTGTAGGTGAAGTGGTCCTTGCAGTCCTTCCAGGCGCCGTCGGGCAGCAGCTTGCACACCCGCAGGCGCACGTACTCGTCGTAGCCGGGGCGCGGGCTGTTGTCGCCGAGGCTGTTGCGGTTGGTCGAGCCGCACCCGCGCACGCTCGCCAGGGCGCTGCGCGTCCACTGGCCGTCCCGGATGACGTAGAGGGCGGCGATGATCCCGTTGTCGCCGTCGCAGTACGCGTCGTAGGCCTCGATCGAGCCGGGCAGGCCCGGGTGGAAGTAGCCGCGGCCCAGCAGGTAGCCCGAGGTGCCGTGGACGGGGACGTTGAGGGCGGCCGCCGAGGCCGGGGTGGCCGTGGCCACCGTGAGGCCCGCCATCGCGACGGCGCAGGCGGCGATCGTGCCCGGTCGGGTGCGGACGCGCATCCGGACGCTCCTTCGAACTCGGAGAGGTGTGCCGACCGGCGGGTCCGCCGATCGCGCACACCCCATCAACGGAAGGTGCACCGCAAAAGATGATCAAGTGACGGTCCGGTGAAGCCGACCCGACCGGACCGCCGACGACCCTCCCGGCGGGACCCGGTCAGGCGCCCGTCAGGCGCCCGTCAGGGAACGCGCGCCAGCTCGGGCGGGTCGCACCGCTCGACGCGGACGTCGTCGCAGCCGACCCACTCCGCGGCCCGGCGCATCGCCTCGTGGACGGCGGCGCAGGAGGCGGCGAGGCGGCCGGGCGTGGCGGCCCGGGGCTCCAGCGAGACCTGGCGGGCGACCAGGGTGCGGCCCTCGCGGGCGGGGTCGACGCGGCCGATCAGCCGGCCGCCCGCCAGGACCGGCATCGTGAAGTAGCCGTGGACGCGCTTGGCCTTCGGCACGTACGCCTCCAGCCGGTGGTCGAAGCCGAAGACGCGGGAGGTGCGGGCGCGGTCCCACACCAGGGAGTCGAACGGCGACAGCAGCGTGGTGGCGTGGCGGCCCCGGACGGGCTCGGCCAGCGCGTCGGGGTCGGCGAACGCGGCGTCGCGCCAGCCCGCGACGTTCACCGGGACCAGGCCGGTCGCCGGGAGGGCGGCCTCCACCTGGTCGCGTCTGAGGCGGTAGTAGTCGGCCAGGTCGGCGCGGGTCGCGACGCCCAGCGCCCGCCCGGCCCGGCGGACCAGCTCGGTCAGGCAGGTCGCGTCGTCGGGGTCGGCGTCCCGCAGGTCGGCGGGGATCGCCCGGTCGGCCAGGTCGTAGACGCGCCGCCAGCCGATCCGGCGGACGCAGACGACCTCGCCGAGGTCCAGCAGCCACTCCACGGCGATCTTGTGCTCGCTCCACCGCCAGGAGTCGGTCATGGTGCCGTCGCCGGTCCCGGAGCGGGCGCCGCCCAGCTCGCGGGTGGTCAGCGGGCCCTCGGCCGCCAGCCGGGCGCGGACGTCGGCCACCGCCTCCGCGGAGACCTGGTGCCAGCGGTGGCCGCGTTCGGCGTAGTGGCGGCGGCGGAAGGCGAACAGCGGCCAGTCCCGGACCGGGATGATCGAGGCGGCGTGCGCCCAGTACTCGAAGGTGCGGGGCGGGCGGGGACCGTCCAGCGCGCCGTCCGTCCCGCCCCAGTAGGCGGTCTCGACGGCGGCGCGGCCGGTCGCGCCGAGCCGGGCGTAGGGCACCAGCTCGTGCGAGCGGGCCAGCACGGAGATCGTGTCGAGCTGGACCGCGCCCAGGCGGTCCAGGACGCCGGGCACGCCGCGGCGGCGGGCGTCCGCGCCGATCAGTCCTTGCGCGCGCAGTTGCAGGCGGCGCGCCTCGTCGGGGGTCAGGTCGAGGTCAGGCACGCCGCGATGCTATGCCACAACACCGACAAAACGCTTTCGCCGGTGTCGGCAGCGCCACCGGCGCCGCCGACCGGTCAGGTGATCTCCAGCAGCTTCTCGCGGACGGCGTAGACCACGGCCTCCATCCGGGAGTGGAGCTGGAGCTTCTCCAGGATGTTGCGGACGTGGTTCTTCACCGTGTTCTCGGAGATGAACAGCTCCTTGGCGATCTCCCGGTTGCCCAGGCCGCGGGCGACCAGGCGCAGGACCTCCATCTCCCGCTCGGTGAGGCGGGGCGCGGGGACCTGCTGGGTGCGCTCGGAGGAGCGCTTGGCCAGCGCCGCGAACTCGGTGATCAGCTTGGAGGCCATCGACGGGCTGATCAGCGACTGGCCGCCGTGCACCGCGCGCACCGCCTGCGGGACCTCGTCGATGGAGATCTCCTTGAGCAGGTAACCGCTGGCCCCGGCCTTGATCGCCTCGAAGAGGTCCTCCTCCTCGTCGCTGATGGTCAGCATGACGATCTTCGCGCTGGGGGCGGCCTCCTTCATCGCGCTGCACGCCTCGATGCCGCTGCGCCGCGGCATCCGGATGTCCATCAGCACCACGTCGGGCAGCAGGTCGCCGGCCATCTGCACGGCCTCGTGCCCGTCGCCGCCCTCGCCGATGACCTCGATGTCGTCCTCGCCCTGCAGGACCATCTCCAGACCCCGGCGGAACAGCGCGTGGTCGTCGACGATCAGCACGCGGATGGGGTCGCCCGCGCCGGACCCTCCGGACGGGCCGCCGGGAGAGGGGGCGCCGGCCTGGCGGGGCACCGCCGCGGCGCCGCGAGCCTCGGGATTCTCGCTCACCTGAGTCGCGGCGTGGAGGGGACGCCGCTTCCCCCCTTCGCTGTCGGTGATCGGGCTTGGCTCTGTGCGGATGCCGCCGGTGAGGCCGCGTCAAGGCCTCACCGGCGGCGCATTTCTAGATCATGACATGCTTCGGGTCGTGACGTAGCGCAAGTGCCGTATCACGGAGCATCCCCGCGGACGCGGGGGCCGACGTCGTACGGTCGCCACGCGGTCGTCCCGTGTGTCGTCGTGTCGTCGTCGTGTGTCCTCGCCGTGTGACGGCCTTCGCCACGGTCGCCCTCTGCCACTGTAAGGCGCGGCCCGCCCGCGGTCACTCCTCGACGAGCCGGATGACGCCGTAATCCCAGCCCCGGCGGCGGTACACCACCGAGGGGTGTCCGGACTCCTTGTCCCGGAACAGGTAGAAGTCGTGTCCCACCAGCTCCATCTCGAAAAGGGCCTGCTCGATGCCCATGGGCTCGGCCTTGTGGAACTTCTCGCGGACGACGAGGGGCCCGTCGCCGTCCATCGGGATGGGCACCAGGCTCGCGTCCGAGTCGGCGGTGGCCTGCTCGGCGGCGCGGGCGGCGGCCTCGTCCCGGGCCTCCTGGGTGTCGGCGACCGCCGTTCCGGTGGCGGACGCGGTCGTGTCCCCGCCGGCCATCATCTCCGGCAGGGTCTCCATGGTCGCGAGCTTGGCGGTGCCGCGACTGCCGTGATGGGGCTTGCGTCGATCGGCGTCGCGCCGCAGCCGCGCCTCCAGCTTGTCGAGCGCCATGTCCAGCGCTCCGTACCGGTCGTCGGCGGCGGCCTCGGCCCGGATCACCGGGCCGCGTGAGCGGATGGTGAGCTCGACCCGCTCGCGCTGGTCGGCCAGTCGTGGGTTCCGCTCCTCCGACACTTCCACGTCGACACGGATGACCTTGGAGTTGAGTCGCTCGATCTTGGCCAACTTGGCGTCGACGTGACGTCGGAACCTGTCGTTGACCTCGGTGTGCCGGCCCCTCACGATGATGTCCACGCGGGACCCCCCTTCTCCCGGTTGCGTTGTCCGCCCGCACCGGGACCGCATCCGGCCCCGGTCGGACGCCACGGCTGGATGGGTCGCACCCGCCCGGCCGACCTGGTCTTCGTCCCCACATCCGCCTGCCGAGGGGCTCGCGGCTCAGTCGCCACTACTACCCTTCTCCCGTTTCGGAGGATGTCTGATCCTCCGGCGGGGCAGGACTTACCTCTAAGGCGCACCGTGATCGGTCGACGAGAAGTCGCCTTACGTGGGCCGTTTCGCCTGCGCCTGGCATCGGCTAGCCGGACCGCCTCTCGTGCTCGCGACGAGCACGGCGATCCGACGCAACCACGGACCCGGGCGGGTGCCATGTCAGGAACGCTAACCCCTTACGCCACGAATGTCAGGGGGGTGCGGAGAGGAAAAACTCACTGACCGTCATCGAGACGCTCCGCGAGCCTCCTCAGAGGCACCCCCATCGGTCAATCACGTGCCGTGTATCCCCCGTTCCGCAGGGGTTACACGCCCCAAAGCGGCGCAGGTCACAAGGACGGGCCGGACGTGCGAGTTTGCGATATCTCTAACTCCCCGGAACACGCCGGGCACGGGGCGTGGGCGGGACTTCCGGTGCCGCGCGGCCCCGGGACCGTCCGCTGTGACAGTAGGTAACTGCCGTCCGGGCGTGTCGTCGTGAAGAAAGTCACCCTCGCCGCCGCGCCGCCGCCGCGACCGTCCCGGCGGCCACCGCCGCGGCTCCGGCGGCGCGCACCACCCGCGCCGCCTCCGCCAGGCTGGCGCCCGAGGTGACGACGTCGTCGGCCAGCACGACGCCCCGCCCGGCGACCTGGGCCCCGCGCCGGAGCGCCAGCGCGCCCGAGACGTTGGCGGCCCGTTCCGTCCTGGTCAGCCCGGCCTGGTCGGCGACCCCGCGGCGGTGCCGCAGCACCGGGGCCGCGACGACGGCGAACCCCTGCCGCCGCAGCTCCCGCACGGCCACCGCGACCATCCGCCGCGTCGGGTCGTGCCCTCGCCGCCGCACCGCCCGCCGGGCCGACGGGACCGGCACGACCAGCACCTCGCCCCCTCGGCTGCCCCCTCGCCCGTCCCCTCCGTCGCTCCCTCCGCCGCACGCGCCGCACGCGCCCGTCTCGGCGAGGGCCGGGACGAGCGCGCGGGCCAGCGACAGCCCGAGGGGGCGGGCCAGGCAGAGGCGGCCGCGCTCCTTGTGCGCCGTGATCAGCTCGCGGGTCGTCCCGTCATAGGGCGTCACGGTCCAGACGGGCGGCAGATCGGGCGGCACCGGGCTCGGGCGGGCCCGGACGGGGTGGGACCCCAGGGGACGGCCGCAATCGCCGCACAGGGCCGCTGAGCCCCGTCCACAGCCCGCGCAGGACTGCGGCAGGAGCAGATCGAGAACCTCCGCCAGCACGTTCATGGGACGACCGTGTCACGGGGCGGCCCGGCCCCGCCCGGCGAACCGGCGGGCTGTGGAAAACCCGGGTGGGGCCCCCGTCACGTGGGAACCCGGTCACGGCGGGTAGGTCGGGTCCGTCCCGGGGATGGAGCAGAACCACTCGCTGTACTGCTCGCGCGGGTTGCGCTGGCGGCAGATGCGGTCCTTGCCGTCGGGCGTCCGCGTGCCGATCAGGATGGGCATGCCGGGGGCCGCCGCGATGCGGCGGGTCTGGCCCAGCAGGGTGCCGGTGCCCAGGGAGATCACCGGGGCGCCGCCGACCGGCACCAGGTAGGGCATGACCGTCTCGTCGGGCTCCTTGCGGCCCAGCACCGCCAGCTGGTCGGCGTTGCGCCAGGCCAGGTCCTCGGCGGTCGGGATCTCGGAGCTGAGCGGCAGGAACGAGCCCACGTCCAGCGAGCCGTCGGGGTTGCGCAGGATGCGGCCGAGCTGCACCTGGGCGTCGCCGTCCACCTTGACGATCGCGGCGGCGCGCACGCCGTCGCGGGCCACCTCGAACGCCAGCACCTCGCGCCCGGCCAGCCCCCAGTGCCGGACCCGGGCCGGGCCCTGGCCGCGCGGCCGGGACCACAGCACCGAGCCGTCCTTGGTGTTCTGGACCGTCCACAGCGTGCCGTTGCGGTCGAACACCGGCGGCGTGAACCGCCTGCCCCGGTCGCCCGGGGTCAGCAGGGTGCGCAGGTTGACGGCGTTGCCGACCAGCCCGCCGACCAGGAGCCGGTCGCGGTCGGCGTTCAGCCCGGCGACCTCCTGGAAGTCGGAGGACACGGCGGGCACGGTCAGCTCGTGGGCGGCGTTGGCGGCGACCGTCTGCGGCAGGTCGCCGTTGAGGCGGCTGAGGTGCCCGGCGGAGCCCACCGCGTAGGGGGCCCGGTCGACCGCGGGGCCGTCGGGGTCGTTCTCGGGCCAGGCGTCCACCGGCTGGAGCTCGTCGCCGCCCGCCGGGACGACGGCCCGGCCCTCGATCGTCAGCCGCAGCCGGCGGACCTCCGCCAGCCGCCGCAGCGTCCAGCCGAGCTGCGCCGACATCATCTTCGGGTCGCCACCGCGCGCCTGCCGGGACAGGTCCACGGTGGCGACGCCCTTGTCGAGCGTCAGCGAGCGCAGCGCGGTGCCCCGCGGGAACGCGCTGTGCACCGCGCCGTTCAGCCAGGACGTCGGCCCGCCGAGCAGCGCCCGCACGAGCTGGGCGGGCAGCTGCTGGCGGTTCACCAGCGGCAGGAAGATCCCGTTGGGCACGAGGGTGCGCCGGTCGGGCGCGTAGAAGTACAGGTTCAGGGTGCGGAAGGTGCGTTCCAGGTCGCTCTTGGTGAGCAGCAGGCCCGCGCTGAGCTCGCCGGGCAGCTCGGTGATCCGCCAGCCGCCCTGGGGCTGGCGGACCAGCTCGAACGTCACCGCGACCTGCTTGGGCGAGGCGACGTACTGGCCGTCCATGCCGATCACGCCGAGCTGGCTGCCGGCGACCTTCACGGTGGCCTGGGTGCCGGCCGTGTTCTGCCGGACGGGCTCGGGGGCGCGCCGGTCCCGCACGACGGTCACGGCCGGGCGCTCGCCGGGCTGCCAGGAGGTGGGGCGGACCAGGTAGGACCGGGCCACCCGGTGGTCGTCGTCGAAGCTGGTGGCCGCCGCCAGGAACCCCGCGACGGTCTGCGCGGGCGTCCAGTCGTTGCGCGGCGGCGCCGGGATCAGCCGGACGTAGGGGTCGTCGGCCTGCTGGTCGCGTTCGGCGGGCTTGCCGGACACCACCCGGCCGCCGCTGGGCACGTTCGCGCAGCCCGTGACGCCGACGGCGAACGCCGCGGCCGCCGCGAGCGCCGCCGGGACCCGCCGGATCCGCCCCTCCCGTCCGTTCACTCCCCCGCCTCCAATTCGGCGTACAACTGCCGGGGACCGCCCGCCCCCGGCGGGACCAGCGGCAGCGGCGAGCCGCGCAGCTCGTCCCCCGCCACGCGCGGCAGCGACAGCCGGAACTGCGAGCCCGCGCCGGGCTCGCCCCACGCCTGCAACCAGCCGCCGTGCAGCTGCGCGTCCTCCTTCGAGATCGCCAGGCCCAGCCCGGTGCCGCCGGTGGTGCGGGCGCGGGCCGGGTCGGCGCGCCAGAACCGGTCGAAGACCATCTGGCCCTCCCCCGGCTTGAGGCCCACCCCGTGGTCGCGGACCGCGACGGCGACGGCGTCGCGGTCGGCGGCCACCGACACCACGATGTCCTCGCCCTCCCCGTGCTCGACGGCGTTGACCAGCAGGTTCCGCAGGATGCGCTCGACGCGGCGGCGGTCCACCTCGGCCGTGCACGGCTCGCCCGGAAGCTGAAGGACGATCTTGCTTCCCTTGCGCTCGGCGAGGTCCTGGATGTCGCCGACGCAGCGCAGCACCAGGTCCCGCATGTCGAGCGACTCGGCGTCCAGCGTGGCCGCGCCCGCGTCGTGGCGGCTGATCTCCAGCAGGTCCGCCAGCAGCGACTCGAACCGTTCGAGCTGGCTCTGCAGCAGCTCCGCCGACCGCCCCACCGCCGGGTCGTCGAAGGTGTCGCGGTGCTCGTAGAGCATGTCGGCGGCGATCCGGATCGTGGTGAGCGGCGTGCGCAGCTCGTGCGAGACGTCCGACACGAACTGCCGCTGCACCTGCGACAGGTCCTCCAGCTCCTGGATCTTCTCCTGGAGGTTGGCGGCCATCTCGTTGAACGACCGCGCCAGCTTGGCGAGGTCGTCCTCGCCGCGCACCCGCATGCGCTCCTCCAGGCGCCCGGCGGCCAGGCGCTGGGCGCCCTGGGCGGCGAGCCGGACGGGGATGACGACCTGCCGGGTCACCAGCGAGGCGATGGCGGCCAGCAGCAGCACCAGCACCACGCCGACCCCGACCAGCGAACGGCTGATCAACGTCAGTGTGTGCTGCTCCTGCGTCAGCGGGAACAGGTAGTACAGCTCGTACCGGGTGGTGGTGCCGCCCACGATCAGGCCGGGCGCGGGCTGGCGCCACTTGTAGGTCAGCGTGCCGTAGGTGTAGAGGCGGGCGCCGGGCGGCTCGCGGCGCAGCTCCTCGCGCATCCGGCCCGGAACGCTCTCGCTGCGCAGGTCGGTGGTGGCGAGGCCATCGTAGCTCTCCTCGGTGGTGTCGCGGATGTAGACCTCGTACAGCCCCGAGGGCCCGCTACGGGTCTTCAGCCGGTCGGCGACCTCCTTGAGGCGCTGGTCGCTGTCGCTCTGCCCGTTCAGGTCCCGCTGGACCTGCGCTAGGCCCTCCTCCAGCTGGAGCAGGGCGGCCTTGGTCTTGCCCTCCATCAGCGCGGTCGACATCTGCTGGGTGAGGAACACCCCCAGGATCGCCACCACGATCGCCGACAGCACCAGGGTGGTGGTGACCACCCGAAGCTGGATCGACCGCCGCCAGTGCGAGTACCCCGACCGCGCCGCGCGGCGGGCCGCCCGGCGCAGCACCGACAACCCCCGCCGCACCGGCCGGGGCAGCGGCAGGCGGCGAGGGACGGCCGGGCGCGGCGGCGACGTCTCGGTGAGCCGGGTCATGACGGGCGGGCCGGTCGGGGCGGCGCGGCGGGGCCGGCCGGTCAGGCCGGGCCGGCCTTGTAGCCGACGCCGCGCACCGTCACCACGATCTCGGGCCGCTCCGGATCCTTCTCGATCTTGGCGCGGAGGCGCTGCACGTGCACGTTGACCAGGCGGGTGTCGGCGGCGTGCCGGTAACCCCACACCTGCTCCAGCAGCACCTCGCGGGTGAAGACCTGGCGCGGCTTGCGGGCCAGCGCCACCAGCAGGTCGAACTCCAGCGGGGTGAGCGGGATGTGCTTGTCGCCGCGCTTGACCGAGTGCCCGGCGACGTCGATGGTGATGTCGCCGATCTGCAGGGTCTCGGGGGCGGGCTCGTCGGTGCGGCGCAGCCGCGCGCGCACCCGCGCCACCAGCTCCTTGGGCTTGAACGGCTTGACGATGTAGTCGTCGGCGCCCGACTCCAGGCCGAGCACCACGTCCACGGTGTCGCTCTTGGCCGTCAGCATGACGATCGGGATGCCCGACTCCGACCGGATCTGGCGGCAGACGTCGATGCCGTCGGCGCCGGGCAGCATCAGGTCCAGCAGCACCAGGTCGGGCCGGGTCTCCCGGAACGCCTCCAGCGCCTTGTCTCCGTCGTGGACGAACGACGGCTCGAAACCCTCGCCCCTCAGCACGATGCCGAGCATCTCGGCGAGAGCGAGATCGTCGTCGACGACCAGTACACGTCCTCTCATGGCCCTCATCGCAAAGTCGGGGTCCGGTGGGGTTGGGAAAGCAGTGAGGGCACGGAGGTGCCCGCGATTCCCGTGGTCGCGGTGTCGCCACCGCCCTCGGGGCCGGAACCCGGCCCCACCTCGCCAGGGAGAGATATGCCTCGGCACGCAAGGTTACCTGCGTTTGCCTTGTCCGTGACTCCCTCCGATACCCGGAAACCGTCCGCTGACCCTTCTTCGACCGCCGCGCACCCCGGATCGTAGACAGGGCCGGGGACATACTGCCGTGGGTTGCGCGGGACGGGAAGGGCGTTCCGTCCGGCGTCCGTGACAGGATGGCCCCACTTCGAGCACCGACGGGAGCGGGGATGTCCACACCGAACGACGCGCCGCGGCTCGCGGGTCCGCCGCCGGGGTCGCCCGAGGGGGATGTCCCGTTCCGGCCGCTGTCGATGTCGGAGATGCTGGACGGCGCCATCGCCGGGATCCGCCGCGCGCCGCGCACCGTGCTCGGCGTGTCGGTCGCCGTCAGCGCCGTCATCCAGGTCGCCGGGACGGTGGCCGCCTACTACTTCGTCGGCGAGCAGGCCCGCGACGAGGTCACCCCGGGCGTGCTGCTGCGCTCGCTGGGGTCGCAGGTCTCGCTCGCGCTGATCGGGCTGGTGCTGTCGGCCTACGGGATCGTGCTGCTGTCGGGGCTGCTGGCCCCGGTGCTGGGACGGTCCCTGTTCGGGCTGCCGGCGGAGTCCTGGCAGGTGTGGCGGGACGCCCGGCCGCGGCTGGGACGGCTCGCCGCCGTCGCCCTGGTGATCATGGGGGCGGCGCTGCTGGGGCTGCTGCTGCCGGTCACGCCGTTCCTGCTGCTGGTCGCGGCCGAGGCCCCGGTGTCGCTGTGCGTGCTGGCCGGGCTGCTCGGCTTCCCGGCCGGGATCGCGCTGATGGTGTGGCTGTACGTGCTGCTGGTGCTGGCCGCGCCCGCCGTGGTGCTGGAGCGCGAGTCGGTCGGCGGGGCGCTGGCGCGGGCCCGGCGGCTGTCGCGGGGCCGCTGGTGGCGCACCTGCGGCACGCTGCTGCTGGCCCTGCTGATCACCGTGTTCATGGGGTTCTTCGCGCTGCGCATCCCGTTCCTGGTGGCGCAGCTCGTGTTCTTCGGGACCGAGCCCGAGGGCGGCCGGGCGCTGGGGGCGCTGGCGCTGGACACGTTCGGGCGGATCGTGAGCTGGTCAGTGGTGCTGCCGTTCGACGCGGGCGTGATCGCGCTGCTCTACATGGACCGCCGGATGCGCCGCGAGGGCCTGGACCTGGACCTGCGCACCCGCCGCGACGCCCCGACCGGGGACGACCCGCACCGTGACGCCCCGCACCGTGACGACCCGCACCGTGACGACCCGGACGGGGACGCCCCGGGCGACGACGGTTTCTTCACCCTGTGGCGTCCCGCCTGGCCGAGCCCCCGCCCGGCCCCCGCGCCGTTCCCCCCGCCCGCTCCCCACCCTCGACAGATGCCCCGAGAACCCCATGCGCAACACCAGTCGCACACGCCGTCGGGCGGAGGCGCGCCGTGATCCTTGAGCCCATCGGCCGGGACGAGGCGCGCGAGCTGGCCCGGCGGGAGCTGGAGAAGCCGATCTACCACCGGGACCGGCCGTCCTGGCTGGAGCGGGCCTGGGACCGGTTCGCCGACTGGCTGCGCGAGCTGTTCCAGCGCACCGCCGACCCGAACGCGCACGGCAACGGCGCGGGCTGGATCTCCTGGGTCGTGATCATCCTGGTGCTGGTGGCGGCGGTGGCGCTGGTGGCATGGGTCATGCGGGACCGGCGCAACGTGCGCTCCGACCGCGACCCGCTGCTGGAGGACACCCCCTCCACCGCCCGCGACCACCGGGCCGAGGCCGACCGGCTGGCCGCCGCCGGGAGTTGGCCCGAGGCGATCCGCGAACGGCTCCGCGCCCTGGCCCGCGACCTGGAGGAGCGCGCCGTGCTGGCGCCGCGCCCCGGCCGCACCGCCGACGAGCTGGCGGCCGAGGCGGGCGCGGCGCTGCCGGAACTGGCGGAGGAGCTGCGCGCGGGCGTGCGGATCTTCGACGACGTCTGGTACGGCGACCGGCCCGGCAGCGCCGAGGCGTACGCGCAGGTCAAGACGTTGGACGAGCGGGTCACCGCGGCCAGGCCCAAGGTCACCGCGGAGACCGGGGAGTCCGTGGAGTCCGCGGACGCCGCGGACTCCACGAACGCCGCCGCGCCCGTCCCGGCCGGGGCCTGGGTGGTGCCGGACCGGCCGGGTGACGACACCGACGGGGGGCTCCGGTGGTGATCTCCGAGACGACCGCGCGGCAGGTCGCCGGGCGCCGGTGGCGGTCCTCGCGGGGCGTGCTGCTGGTCGTGCTGGCGCTGGCGGCCCTGGCGCTGGCGCTGGCGGCGCTGCGGCCCGGCGGGACCGCGCAGGACCTCGACCCGACCTCGCCGTCGGACGGCGGCACGCGGGCGCTGGCCGAGATCCTCAAGCAGCGCGGCGTCCGGCTGGACGTGGCGCGGCGTGCCGGGGACGCCGCCGCCCGCGCGACCCCGGGCGGCACGCTGGTGGTGACCCGCACCGACCGCCTCACCCCCACCGACCTCGGGACCCTCCAGGAGACCACCGCGAACCTGGTGCTGGTCGCGCCCGACCGCCACGCGCTGGAGTCGCTGGCGCCGGGCGTGCGGCGCGCCGAGCCGTCGTTCGAGGAGACCGACGTCCCCGGCTGCGCGCTGCCCGCCGCCGTCGCCGCCGGGCGGGTGGAGTTCGGGCAGGCCCAGACCTACGAGGTCCCCTCCGGCGCGACCCGCTGCTACGTCGGGGACCGCTTCCCCCGGCTGGTGGAGGTCGCCGACGGCGGGCGGACGGTGACCGTGCTGGGCTCGGCGGCCCCGCTGGTCAACCGGTCGCTCGCCGAGGAGGGCAACGCCGCGCTGGCGATGAACCTGGTCGGCGCCCGCCCGCACGTGGTGTGGCTGATCCCCGACCTGCCCGAGCCGGGCGCGGAGGGCGGCGAGCGGTCGCTGGGCGACCTGCTGCCGTTCGGGGTGAAGCTGTTCTTCCTGGAACTGATCGTCGCGGTGGCGCTGGCCGCGCTGTGGCGGTCGCGGCGGCTCGGCCCGGTGGTGGCCGAGGCGCTGCCGGTGGTGGTGCGGTCCGCCGAGACCGTGGAGGGCCGCTCCCGGCTGTACCGGGCGCACCGGGCCCGCGACCGCGCCGCCGAGGCGCTGCGCGCCGGGGCCCGGGAGCGCCTGGTGGCGCTGCTGGGGCTGCCGCGCGGGGCCGCCGCCGACCCGGAGGCGGCGCCGCAGATCGTCGCGGCGGTCGCCGCCCGCACCGGACGCGACGAGCCGTCCGTCGGCGAGGCGCTGTACGGTCCCGAGCCCGTCGACGACGCCGCGCTGGTCCGGCTCACCGATCTTCTCGACGACCTGGAAAGGCAGGTACGACAGTCTTGAACCAACCTGTGGACCTGGACAAGGACGCCGCCGGGCACGACACCCCGGCCGCGGCCGACGGCGCGCGGGCGGCGCTGACCGCGCTGCGCGGCGAGGTCGCCAAGACGGTCGTCGGCCAGGACGCGGTGGTGACCGGGCTGGTCATCGCGTTGCTGTGCCGGGGGCACGTGCTGCTGGAGGGGGTGCCGGGCACCGCCAAGACGCTGCTGGTCAAGACGTTGTCGCGGGCGCTGGACCTGGACTTCAAGCGGGTGCAGTTCACCCCGGACCTGATGCCCGGCGACGTGACCGGATCGCTGATCTACGACAACCGGACCGCGGAGTTCGAGTTCCGCGAGGGCCCGGTGTTCACGAACCTGCTGCTCGCCGACGAGATCAACCGGACGCCGCCCAAGACGCAGGCGTCGCTGCTGGAGGCGATGGAGGAGCGGCAGGTGTCGGTGGAGGGCGCGGCGCGCGCCCTGCCGAACCCGTTCGTGGTGTGCGCGACGCAGAACCCCGTCGAGTACGAGGGGACCTACCCGCTGCCGGAGGCGCAGCTCGACCGGTTCCTGGTGAAGCTGACGGTGCCCGTCCCCACCCGGGACGAGGAGATCGCGATGCTCCAGCGGCACGCGGCCGGGTTCGACCCGCGCGACCTGTCGCAGGTGCGGCCGGTCGCGGGCGCGGCGGACCTGGCGGCGGGGCAGGCGGCGGTGCGGACCGTCCACCTGGACCCGAAGGTCGCCGCGTACGTGGTGGACCTGTGCCGGGCGACGCGGCAGTCGCCGTCGCTGGCGCTGGGGGTGTCGCCGCGCGGCGCGACGGCGCTGCTGGCGACGTCGCGGGCGTGGGCGTGGCTGTCCGGGCGCGACTACGTGACGCCGGACGACGTGAAGGCGCTGGCGCGGCCGACGCTGCGGCACCGGGTGCAGCTCAAGCCCGAGGCCGAGCTGGAGGGCGCGACCGCCGACGGTGTGCTGGAGGGCATCCTCGCCCACGTCCCCGCGCCCCGCTGATGGCGCTGACGGGACGGCTGGGGCTGCTGGCGGGGCTGGGCGCGCTGCTGCCGCTGGCGCTGCCGAGCTGGTGGACGCTGCTGGCGTTCTGGGGCGCGCTGCTGGCCGGGGTGGCCGTCGACCTGGCGCTGGCCGGGAACGTGCGGGCGCTCGCCTACCACCGGTCGGGCGACACGAACGTGCGGCTGGGCGAGCGCGCCGCCGTCGCGCTCACCGTGGAGAACCGGGGTCGGCGGCGGGTGAAGGCCGTGCTGCGCGACGTGTGGCCGCCCAGCGCCGGGGCGTCGCCGCGCACGACGCGGATCGACGTCCCGGCCGGGGAGGCGCGGCGCGTGGAGACCGCGCTGGTGCCGACGCGGCGCGGCGACCGGGAGGCCGTGGGCGTCGTGGTGCGGTCGGTGGGGCCGCTCGGGCTGGCGGCGCGGCAGCTGTCGCGGCCCGCGCCCTGGCGGGTGCGGGTGCTGCCCGCGTTCCCCTCGCGCCGCCACCTGCCGGGCAAGCTGGCCAAGCTGCGCGAGCTGACCGGGGCGCACGTGGCGCTGATCCGGGGGCAGGGCACCGAGTTCGACTCGCTGCGCGAGTACGTGGACGGCGACGACGTCCGGTCGATCGACTGGCGGGCCACGGCGCGGCGGCGCGACGTGGTGGTGCGGACCTGGCGGCCCGAGCGCGACCGCCGCATCTACCTGGTGCTGGACACCGGCCGGACCGCGGCCGGGCGGGTCGGGGACATCCCCCGGCTGGACTGCTCGATGGACGCGGCGCTGCTGCTGGGCGCGCTGGCGTCGCGCGCCGGGGACCGCGTGGACCTGCTGGCCTACGACCGGCGGGTGCGGGCGCGGGTGGAGGGCGCCTCGCGGACCGACCTGCTGCCGTCGATGGTGCAGGCCATGGCGCCGCTGGAGCCGGAGCTGATCGAGAGCGACGCGGCCGGGATGGTGTCGGCGCTGCTGTCGCGGGTGCGGCAGCGGTGCCTGGTGGTGCTGCTGACCGAGCTGAACCCGGCGGCGATCGAGGAGGGGCTGCTGCCGTTGCTGCCGCAGCTCACCGCCCGGCACCTGGTGATGGTCGCGGCCGTGGCCGACCCCCGGGTGGGCGAGATGGCCGGGGCGCGCGGGGACCTGGCGGCCGTGTACGACGCCGCGGCCGCCGAGCGGGCCCGCGCGGACCGGCGGCGGCTGACGGCCGAGCTGCGGTCGTTCGGCGTGGAGGTCGTGGACGCGCCGCCGGACGGGATCGCTCCCGCGCTGGCCGACGCCTACCTGGCGCTCAAGGCGGCCGGGAGGCTGTGACCGCCGCCCCCGCCGGCGGGGCTCAGCCGCTGGTGGGGGCCAGGTCGGGGCGGATGTCGGCGTCGCCGGTCTCGCCCCGGCGCACCGCCCGCCGCCCCAGCACGATCACGTAGGCGAGGAACGCGGCCTCGGCCACCACGCCGATCCCGATCCGCAGCCAGGTGGTGTGGACCCAGCCGGTCACGAACCCCTCGATCAGCCCGGACACCAGCAGCACCGCGACCAGCCCGAGCGCGACGCTCATCGCGGCCCGGCCCTCCTCGGCGAGCGCCTGGCCGCGGCGGCGCGGACCGGGGTCGATCACCGTCCAGCCGAGCTTCAGCCCGGCGGCGACGGCCAGGTACACGGCGGTCAGCTCCAGCAGGCCGTGCGGCAGGATCAGGCCGAAGAACACGTCGCCCTTGTCGTGGGCGAACATCAGGCCGCCGACGATGCCCAGGTTGAGCTGGTTCTGCACCAGGACGTAGACCGCCGGGATGCCGAGCAGGATGCCGAAGATCAGCGCCTGCGCGGACACCCACGCGTTGTTGATCCACACCTGGAACGCGAACGACGCCGCCGAGTGCTCGGTGTAGTAGTTGGCGAAGTCGCGTTCGACCAGCTCGCGGGCCTGGTACGGGGTGACGATCGCGGCCTGCACCTCGGGGTTGCGGGCCACCCAGATCCCGAGCGCCAGGGCGAGCAGGTTGCCGAGCAGGGCGTTGCCGAGCCACCACCAGCGCAGCCGGTAGGCCACCGCCGGGAACGACACCGTGGCCAGCCGCGACACGTCGCGCCACAGCGGCGCCCGCGCCCCGGCGACCGCCGCCCGGCCCCGCGCCACCAGCGACGACAGCCGCGCCACCAGCATCGGGTCGGGCGAGGAGGAGCGCACCACCGACAGGTGGGTGGCGGTGCGCTGGTACAGCTCGACCAGTTCGTCGATCTCCGCTCCGGACAGTCTCCGGCCGGAGTTGATCAGCTGCTCCAGCCGGACCCACTCGGCGTTGTGCGCTGCCACGTAAGCGTCGACGTCCACCCGGGGAGACTATCCCGGAACGCGCCGGGGCCGCGGTTCACCCCTGATCGCCACACCGCGCGCGTTCCGGGCAGAATGGACCTCCAACCGAAGGAGGGTCATGGCCGAACTCGTCACCGGCGAGGCCGTCGCGCTCGACATCCGGGTGGCGCGCCTGGCCAGCCGGGGGTGCGCCCTCCTGCTGGATCTGATCTTCCAGCTCGCGGTGCTCAACTTCGCGGTCTACGTCGTGGCGATGACGTCGCTGGTCGCCGACGAGGCGTGGACGGTCGGCCTGGTCATCCTCACCAGCGTGCTGGTGCTGGTGGGGTACCCGTGCGCGTTCGAGACGCTGTCGCGGGGCCGGTCGCTGGGCAAGATGGCGGTCGGGCTGCGGGTGGTCGCCGACGACGGCGGGCCGATCCGGTTCCGGCAGGCGCTGGTGCGGGCGCTGGCCGGGGTGGTCGAGTTCTGGATGCTGTACGGGGCCCCGGCGCTGCTGACGTCGCTGGGGAGCCGGCGCGGCAAGCGGCTGGGCGACCTGTTCGCCGGGACGATCGTCATCCAGGAGCGCGTGCCGACCTCGGGGATGTTCGGCCCGGTCGCGGTGATGCCGCCGCAGCTCGTGTGGTGGGCCCAGCGGCTGGAGCTGTCGCAGGTGTCGGACGAGCTGGCGATGGCCGCCCGGCAGTACCTGTCGCGGTTCTGGGAGCTGCTGCCGGAGGTCCGCGACGATCTCGGGCAGCGGATCGCCGACCAGGTCACCGCCGTGGTCAGCCCGCCCCCGCCGCCGGGCGTGCGGCCGGAGGTGCTGCTGTCGGCGGTGCTGGCCGAACGCCGCATGCGCGAGGAGCGCCGCCTGGCCGAACGCCGCGCCGCCCGCCGGCGCCGTCTGGGCCTGCCGCCCGAGCCGCGGCCGCAGCCGGTGCCCGTTCCGCCGTGGGCGCGGGGGCCGGGGTTCGCGCCGGTGCCGGTGGGCGCGCCGCGCCAGGGGCCGCCCGCGCCGCCGCCGTTCAGCCCGGCGGGGCCGGGGCAGCCGACGTTCCTGCCGCCGCGGAACTACCAGGCCGGGCCGTACCAGCAGGTCCTGAGCCCGCAGCAGCAGCCGCAGCAGCCACCGCAGCAGCCACCGCCGCCTCCGCCGTACCGCTGAGCCCTTTGGCACCGGCACGAAAACCGCTCGGGCGGAAGTGGCAACACCCGCCACAAACGACCGCCGTCGTTGTGCGGTTCTCCGGCTAGGACGCGCGCCGCCGACGACCTACTGTCCGAATAAGTTTCACGTTTTGGACAGGAGGCCGCCATGCGGCTCGCTCGCCTCACCGCCGTCGCCGTGCTGGCGGGAGCGGCGCTGACCGTTCCCGGCACCGCGCGGGCGTCCGCCGACCAGCGCCACGTCACCGACGACCGGGGGCGGGCGCTGATCCTGCACGGGCTCAACACCGCCAGCCGCGCCAAGAACGCCGACGGGCTCCCCTGGATCACGCGGGAGGACGTCGTCCGCGAGGCCCGCGACCTCGGCACCAACTCGGTCCGCTACCTCGTCCAGTGGAAGAACGTCGAGCCGCGGCCGGGCCGCTACGACGAGGGCTACCTGGACGCGGTCGCGCGGCGCGTCTCCTGGTACCGCGAGCAGGGCATGCACGTGATCCTGGACATGCACCAGGACATCTACGGCCCGGCCGCCTGCTCCGGCGCGGGCAACGGCGCCCCCGCGTGGGCGACGATCACCGACGGGCTGCCGTGCACGCCGCAGACCCCGTGGGTGCTGACCTACCTGCAACCGGGGGTGGTCCGGGCGTTCGACAACTTCTGGAACCACACCGGCGCGCATCCGGAGCTGATGCGGCGGTACGTGGCGATGTGGCGGCACGTGGCGCGGCGGTTCGCGGGCGACCCGGCGGTGCTGGGCTACGACCTGATCAACGAGCCGTTCGGGGGGACGCGGCAGCTCGGGTTCTTCGAGAAGCCGACGCTGACGCCGTTCTACCAGCGGGTCGTCAACGCGATCCGGGAGGTGGACCGGGACAACTGGATCTTCCTGGAGCCGCAGCCGGTCGGGCCCAACGAGGGCGGGCCGACGTTCCTGGACCCGGTCCGCGACCCGCGCCCCGGCGGGCCCCGGCTGGTGCTGGCGCCGCACCTGTACCCGCTCGGCATCGATCTCGGCGGGTCCTACAGCGGGCCGACCAGGGCGCTGGCGCGGGCGCAGCTCGCGCTGTGGCGGACCAACCTCCCGGCGGCGGCCCGGCGGCTGGGGACGCCGCTGTGGATCGGCGAGGTCGGCGGGATGAACGCCGACGCGGCCGGGGCCGGGGACTTCACGGCCGACTGGCTGACGCTCGCCGACGACCTGCGGATCGGCTGGGCGTACTGGTCGAACGACCCGGGCGCGACCGGCGTGACCGACGCGAACGGCAACCCGACGGTCTTCGGCCGTCTGCTGGCCCGGCCCCGGCCCCGCGCGATCGCGGGCACCCCGACGAGGATCTCCCACCGGTCCGGCGCGCTGACGGTGGCCTGGCGCAACCGGCCGGGGGTGAGCGGCCCGACGGAGATCTGGCTGCCCTCGGCGGCGGCCCCGAAGGTGACCGGCAGCGACCCGGCGGGACGCTGGTCCTGGCGCTGGGACCCGGCGCGCAAGGTCCTGTCGGTCTGGCACGACCCCGCGACGCCCGCCCACACCGTCACCGTTCGCTAGGAGATGCCGAGCGAACCCAGATTGGGCGGGGAATCCAGTTCCGTCAGTTCGATTCCCTCGGCGGCGACCACCACGTCCCCCGCCAGATACACGAAGCGAATCTCCCCGGTCGCCAGGTCGGCTATTTCATAACGTTCGACGGGGAGAGGGCCCGTATCCGTTTCGTGGGTCTCCACGTCGGCCAGACGCCACCGTTCGGCGATCGTCAACGGGGACAGCGTCGTGCCCGAGAAACGGACCAGGCGGACGTCGCGCCGTTCTTCCCCGGCCAGCGCCAGCGAACGCGCCACCGCGACCAGGAACCCCGGGGACTCCCCCGTGAAACCCGCCGCGGGCGCGTCGTGCTCGGTGGCCTCCTCGCCCGCCCCGCGCACCCACGCGACCGCCGGGCCCGTGACGCCGCCGCGCGTCCAGCGGGACGGGGTGACGATCTCGACGCGGATCTGCCGCCAGCGCGAGTCGACGACCAGATCCAGCCGGACGCCGTCGGCGCGTTCCCCGACATAGCGCCAGCCCCCCGGGCCCGGAGCGCACTGGAAACGCTCCTCGATCCCCTCGTCCAGGTGCAGGTATGTTCCACGCGGCATTCCGCCGACGCTATCCCAGGGCATGACGGCTGATGACAATCGGGTTTCGACGCCTGTTCGAAGAATGGTGGAATACGCAATACTCCGGACCATGTCAGGGGGCAGCGGGGAGGACGCCGGGTTCGGGGGCCAGCCGTTGCAGCCGGGCGACCCGCGGCTGGTCGGCGAGTACGAGCTGGTCGGGCGGCTCGGGCAGGGCGGGATGGGCACCGTCTACCTCGGCCGGACGCCCAGCGGCCGGGCCGTCGCCGTGAAGATCATCCGGGCGGACTTCGCGGGGCTGCCGCAGCTGCGCAAGCGGTTCGCGGCCGAGGTGCGGGCGGCGATGAACGTCAACGCGTTCTACACCGCCGCCGTCGTGGACGCCGACCCCGAGGGCGACCCGCCGTGGCTGGTCACCGCCTACATCCCCGGCCCGACGCTGACCGCCGCCGTGGACGGGCACGGCCCGCTGCCGCCGGACACGGTGCGGCTGCTGGGCGCGCACCTGGCCGAGGGGCTGGCCGCCATCCACAAGAAGGGCCTGGTCCACCGCGACCTCAAGCCCGGCAACGTGATCCTGGCCGCCGACGGCCCGCGCATCATCGACTTCGGGATCGCGCTGGCCGCCGACACCACCATGCACACCGTCGCCGGGGGCCCGCTCGGCACGCCCGGCTACATGTCGCCCGAGCAGGCGCGCGGCGACGCCGAGATCGACTGGCGGTCGGACGTGTTCGCGCTGGGCGGGGTGCTGACGTTCGCGGCGACCGGCGAGGGGCCGTTCGGCAGCGGGCAGCCGCACGCGCTGATCTACCGGATCTGCGCGGAGGAGCCGCGGCTGGGCGGGGTCCCCGCGGAGCTGCGGGACGTGGTCGCGGCGTGCCTGGCCAAGGACCCGGCCGCCCGGCCGGAGCCGCGCGAGATCCTGCGGCGGCTGCGGCTGCCGCGCGGCGCCGACGCCCACTGGCTGCCCGGCGAGGTCGCCACGATGATCGAGGAGCGGTCGGCGCCCGGCCACCCCGCGACCCGCGCCCCCGCCTCCGCCCCGGCCGCCGTCCCGACCGGGACGCTGCCCGCGTTCGCCCCCGGCACGCTGCTGGAACGCGGCGAGCAGGCGATCGAGCGGGGCGAGCTGAACGAGGCGCGGCTGTGGCTGGAGCAGGCGGTGTCCTCCGAGGACCCCGACGTCGCGCCGCGCGCCATGCGGCGGCTGGCGCTCATCGAGCGGCGGCGCTCGGGGGCCGACGGCGCGCGCCTCTGGTACGAGCGGGCCGCCGCCAGCGGGCACCCCGAGGCCGCGCCCAAGGCGATGCGGGACCTGGCGCTGCTGGCCCGCGAGGAGGGCGACCGCGCCGGGGTCCGCCGCTGGTACGAGCGGGCCGCCGCGACCGAGCACGAGGAGGTCGCGCCGCGCGCCATGCGCAGCCTCGGCCTGCTCGCCCAGGAGGACGACGAGCTGGCCCGCGCCCGGTCCTGGTACGAGCGCGCCGTCGCCAGCGACCATCCGGCCGTCGCGCCGATCGCGATGAACGACCTGGGCGTCATCGCCGAGAAGCTCGGCGACCTGGAGGAGGCCCGGTCCTGGTACGAGCGGGCCGCCGCCAGCGGCGACCCCGAGATCGCGCCGCGCGCCATGCACAACCGCGGCTTCATCGCCCAGGACGAGGGCGACCCGGTCGAGGCCCGGTCCTGGTGGGAGCGCGCCGCCGCCACCGACCACCCCGTCGTCGCCCCCGCCGCCCGCCGCAACCTGCGCGCCCTCGACACCTGACCCACCCCCGGGCCCGAGGTGGCCGGGTGGCGTACGGCCGGGCCCGGCGCGGGGCGTGGGAGGCCGGTCACTTCGCCGGGCCGGTCCGGCGGGTCAGGTCCAGGCGGCGCGGCAGCCGCGTGTTGAGGGCCACGACCAGGGTGGCCAGGCCCGCCGCGGCCGCGGCGGCCACGGGGGACGGCGGCACGCCCGCCCACGCCAGCGCCCCGGCGGCCGGCGGGACCGCCACGGCGTGGTAGCCCACGACCCAGGCCAGGTTCCGGGCCGTCGTGCGGTGGGCCGCCTCCGACAGCCTGAGCACCGAGGCGACGGCGCGCGGGTCGGCGGAGGCCAGCACCACGTCGGCGGACCGGGCCGCGGCGCCCGCGCCGATCGCGACGCCGACGTCGGCCATGGCCAGCGCGGGGGCGTCGGCGACGCCGTCGCCGACCATGGCGACCGCGCGGCCGCCCTCCCGCAGCGCCCGCACCCGGCGGCCCTTGTCGACGGGCAGCACCCCGGCGTAGATCTCCTCGATGCCGACCCGCCGCGCCGCGGCCTCGGCGGCCGGCCGCGCGTCCCCGGTGACCATCGCGACCCGGCGGCCCGCCGCGCGCAGCGCGGCGACCGCCTCGGCGGCCTCGGGACGGACCGGGTCGTGGACCGCCAGCGCCCCGGCGACCGCGCCGTCCACCAGCACGTACACCACGGTCGCGCCCTCCCCGCCCCAGCGCGCGGCGGTCCGGGCGAACGGCCCGGCGGGCGCGTCCGCCGACCGCAGCAGCGCCGGGCCGCCGACGGCGACGCGGCGGCCGTCCACCCGCGTCTCCACGCCGATCCCGGGCAGCGACCGGAACCCCGTCGCCGCCGACGCGCGTCCGTCCCCGGCCGCGCGGACGATCGCGCGGGCCAGGGGGTGCCCGCTGGCGGACTCGGCCGCGGCGGCCAGCGCGAGCAGCGTTCCGGCGTCGCCGTCGGCCGTCGTGCCGGCGACCTCGGGGCGGCCGGTGGTGAGGGTCCCGGTCTTGCCGAACAGGACGGTGTCGACGGCGCGCATCCGGTCCAGCGCCCTCCGGTCGCGGACCAGGATCCCGGCCCGCGCGCCGGCCGCCGCGCAGACCGCCACGACCAGCGGCGCCGCCAGGCCCAGCGCGTGCGGGCACGCGACGACCAGCACCGACACGGCCCCGCGCACCGCCCGCTCCGGCTCGCCCAGCAGCAGCCACACCGCGACCGCCGCGACCGCCGCCCCCGTCGCGGCGGAGTACAGGCGGCCCGCCGCGCGGTCGGCCGACGCCCGCCGCGCCTCGTCCACCAGGCGGTGGATCCCCGCCAGGGCGGTGTCCTCGCCGACGGCGGTGACGCGGGCGTGGACGGCCGCGTCGGTCGCGACCGTCCCGGCGGCGATCGCCGAGCCGGGGCCGCGTTCGACCGGCCGGGCCCGCCCGGTCAGCGGCGCCTCGTCGAACGCCGCCGTCCCCTCGGTGACCGTCGCGTCGGCCGGGACGCGCGCGCCGGGCCGCACGAGCACGGTGTCCCCGACCCGCAGCTCCCCCGCCGCGACGGTGACGGGCGTGCCGTCCTCGACGCGTTCGGCCACGTCGGGCGGCGGCGCGTCCGGCGCCTGCCCGAACGCCCGCGCCTCCAGCCAGTGGCCGAGCAGCAGGACGTCGACCAGCAGCGCCAGCTCCCCCCACAGGTCCAGGTCGAGCAGCCCGAGCGCGGCCGCCAGGCCCGCCGCGTACATGAGGGCGAGCGCCTGCGTGATCAGCAGCATCGTCCCGGGCCGCCGCGCCGCGGCCTCGTCGACGGCCCCGCTCAGGAACGGGCGCCCGCCGTGCAGGAGGACCAGCGTTCCGAACACCGGCGCGATCCAGTGGGAGCCGGGGAAGCGGGGCGCGGCGTACCCGAACCAGTGCTGGAGCGTGTCGCCGTAGACCAGCACCGGCGCCGACAGCGCCAGGCTCCCCCACAGCCGATCCCGGAACCGCGCCGCGCGGTCCCCGTGCCCGTCGTGCCCCATGTGATCGGTGTGCCCCGCGCGGTCCGTGGCGCGGCAAAGCGGGGCCCGTGAGGCGGCAAGGGATCGGCGGCGAACGCTTCCCATACTTCGCCTGCTGATATATCGTCCCCCGTATGGTCAAACGATCACCAACGATGAGCGAGCCCACGTACTTCGTGCTGGCCGCCCTGCTGGACGGGCCGTCGCACGGCTACGGGATCATCAAGCGGGCCGAGGAGCAGTCCGGCGGGCGGGTGCGGCTGGCCGTCGGCACCCTGTACGGGGCCCTGGACCGGCTGGCGGGCGACGGGCTGGTCGCCGTGGACCGCGAGGAGACGGTCCAGGGCCGTCCCCGCCGCTACTACCGGCTGACCGGGGACGGGCGCGCCGCCGTCGTCCGCGAGGCGGCGCGGATGGAGCAGGCCGCCCGGGTCGTCACCACGCGGATCGCCCCGGCCACCGGGGCGGCGCCGGCATGAGCGCGGTGGTCGCCGAGCGCTGGTACCGGGTCTTCCTGCGGGCCTTCCCGTCCCGGCACCGCGCCGAGTACGGAGCCGAGATCCTCGGCACGCTGATGAACGACGCCCCGCGCCGCCCCTCGCCGAGGGAAACGGCCGGGCTCGTCACGGCGGGCCTGACCGCCCGCGCCCGCGAGGCCGCCGGGCGTCCCGTGCCGTGGTGGGCCGACGGCCTGCACCTGGGCCTGCTGGTGATCGCCCTGGCGAACCTGTCCTACAACGTGTCCGACCGCGTCTCCCCGGGGTGGCTGGCGGTCTCGGCCGCGCTGGTGGTCGCGCTCCTGCGCGGCTGGGCGCCGGCGGTGCTGCCGCTGGCCCTGGTCGTGGCGCTCTCGACCGGCCGGGTCATGCTGTTCGGGATCGGGGCCGCGAGCTGGTCGCCCCTCCTCGGACCGGCCTACCACAACTGGGTGTCGCTGATCCCCTACGGGGCGCTGGCGGGCGGGGCCGTGGTCCTGGCGGCCCGCCGGTCGCGGGACCTGCGCGTCCGGCCGTGGTGGTGGCTGGCGATCCCGGCGCTCGCCCTCGTCCTCGCCTGGGCGCCCGGCGGCTGGAGATACGGCGAGGTCTGGCAGGCCGTCAAGATGGGCACGGAGGGCGTCGTGCTGCTGGCCGGGATCGCCGCGACCGCCGTGGCGCGCAGCCCGCGCTGGGCGCTGGCCGCGGCGCTCTACGTCCTGCCGGGCGTGGTCTCGGCCCTGACGTACCCGCCGATGAGCGCGCGGTACATCGCCTACTGGCTGACCCTCACGGCCCTGCTGCTGACCATGGCCGTCACGGCGCGGAGGCCCGCGGCCGGGTCCGAGGGCGCCGGGACCTAGGGCCTGTTTCAAAGTGGGCCTCAGCCGCGCACGCGAGCGCGTTACCTGACCTGCGGGCCCGACGCCGGAGGCGAGGGCCCGCAGGTCAGATCGCGAAGCGATGTCGCGCTCGCCGAGCCCTGGTGAGGTGCGAGCCGCCAGGCGAGCGCCGTGGGCCAGGGCTTTGAAACACGGCCTAGGAGGTCAGGAGCCGAGGCGCCAGGAGCGCAGGTAGTCGTCCTGCTCGGGGGTCAGGACGTCGATCTCGACCGACATCGAGGCCAGCTTCAGCCGGGCCACCTCGGTGTCGATCTCCTGGGGGACGTCGTGGACGCCGGCCGCCAGGGTCGCGTGGGCCTCGGCCAGCCACGCGCAGGTCAGGGCCTGGTCGGCGAACGACATGTCCATCACCGCCGCCGGGTGCCCCTCGGCCGCCGCCAGGTTCACCAGCCGCCCCTCGGCGAGCAGGACCAGGCGGCGGCCGTCGGCCAGCACGTACTCGTCGGCCTGGGGGCGGACGCCGCGGTGCACCGTCACCGCCAGCTCCTCCAGCGCCCGGACGTCGATCTCAACATCGAAATGTCCGGAATTGGCGAGGATCGCGCCGTCCTTCATCATCGCCAGATGGACGCCGTCGATCACGTCGCGGTTGCCGGTGACCGTGATGAACACGTCGCCGCGCCGCGCCGCCTCGGCCATCGGCCGGACCTCGAAGCCCTGGAGCGTCGCGTCCAGCGCCTTCACCGGGTCGATCTCGGTGACCACGACGCGCGCGCCCATGCCGCGGGCGCGTTCGGCCAGGCCCCGGCCGCAGTAGCCGAACCCCGCGATGACCACCGTCTTCCCGGCCAGCAGCGTGTTGGTCGCGCGGATGATGCCGTCCAGGGTGGACTGGCCCGTGCCGTAGCGGTTGTCGAACATGTGCTTGGTGTCGGTGTCGTTCACCGCCACCACCGGGAACCGCAGCGCGCCCTCGCGGGCCATCTGGTGCAGGCGGATGACGCCGGTGGTCGTCTGCTCGCAGCCCGCCCGGACGGTGTCGAGCAGGTCGGTGCGCTCGGTGTGCAGGATGTTGACCAGGTCGCAGCCGTCGTCCAGCACCAGGTCCGGGTCGATCTCCAGCGCCTGGTGGATGTGCCGGTAGTAGCCCTCGCGGTCGGTCCCGGCGCGGGCGTAGACCTCCGCGCCGTACTCGTGGGCGAGGGCGGCGGCCGTGTCGTCCTGGGTGGACAGCGGGTTGGAGGCGGCCAGCGCCACGCGCGCGCCGCCCGCCTGGAGGGTGCGGATCAGGTTCGCGGTCTCGGTGGTGACGTGCATGCACGCCGCGATCCGCAGGCCGTCGAGGGGGCGTTCGGCGGCGAACCGCTCCCGGATCTGCGCCAGCACCGGCATGCTCCGGTCGGCCCACTCGATCCTCCGGACCCCCGCGTAGGCCAGCGAGGCGTCCGCGACGTCGCTCATCTCCGCCCTCCCCTTACGTGAACGAGAGCCGCCGCACGGCCGGTGCGGGCCGTGCGGCGGCTGTGCGCGCTATCCGATCAGAACCGGATCAGTAGCGGTAGTGGTCCGGCTTGTACGGGCCCTCGACGTCGACGCCGATGTACTCGGCCTGCTCCTTGGTGAGCTCGGTCAGCTTGACGCCCAGGGCGCTCAGGTGCAGGCGGGCGACCTTCTCGTCCAGGTGCTTGGGCAGGACGTACACGCCGACCGGGTACTCCTCGGTCTTCGTGAACAGCTCGATCTGCGCGATCACCTGGTTGGTGAAGGAGTTGGACATCACGAACGAGGGGTGGCCGGTCGCGCAGCCCAGGTTCATCAGGCGGCCCTCGGCCAGCACGATGATGGAGTGGCCGTCGGGGAAGCGCCACTCGTGGACCTGCGGCTTGATCTCGATCTTCTCGACGCCGGGGACGCGGGCCAGCCCGGCCATGTCGATCTCGTTGTCGAAGTGGCCGATGTTGCTGACGATGGCCTGGTGCTTCATCCGCTCCATGTGGTCGGCGCGGATGATGTTGAAGTTGCCGGTGGTGGTGACGAAGATGTCGGCGATCTCGACGACGTCCTCCAGGGTGGTGACCTGGTAGCCGTCCATCGCGGCCTGGAGCGCGCAGATCGGGTCGATCTCGGTGACGATCACGCGGGCGCCCTGGCCGCGCAGCGCCTCGGCGCAGCCCTTGCCGACGTCGCCGTAGCCGCACACGACGGCGACCTTGCCGCCGATCAGCACGTCGGTGGCGCGGTTCAGGCCGTCGATCACCGAGTGGCGGCAGCCGTACTTGTTGTCGAACTTGGACTTGGTGACCGAGTCGTTGACGTTGATCGCCGGGAACGCCAGGGTGCCGTTCTTGTGCATCTCGTAGAGACGGTGCACGCCGGTGGTGGTCTCCTCGGTGACGCCCTTGACCTCGGCGGCGGTCGCGGTCCAGCGGCCCGGCTTCTCGGCGATGGTGCGGCGCAGGGTGTCCAGGATGATGCCCCACTCCTCCGGGTCGTCCTCGGAGGCGGTCGGGACGGCCCCGGCCTTCTCGTACTCGGCGCCCTTGTGGACCAGCAGGGTGGCGTCGCCGCCGTCGTCCAGGATCATGTTCGGGTAGGAGCCGTCGGGCCACTGGAGGGCCTGGTCGGTGCACCACCAGTACTCCTCCAGGGTCTCGCCCTTCCAGGCGAAGACCGGCACGCCCCTGGGCTCCTCGACGGTGCCGTTCGGCCCGACGACGACCGCGGCGGCCGCGTGGTCCTGGGTGGAGAAGATGTTGCAGGAGACCCAGCGGACGTCCGCGCCCAGCTCGACCAGGGTCTCGATCAGCACCGCGGTCTGGATGGTCATGTGCAGCGAGCCCATGATCCTGGCGCCGCGCAGCGGCTTGGAGTCCGCGTACTCCTTGCGGACGGCCATCAGGCCCGGCATCTCGTGCTCGGCGAGCCGGATCTCCCGGCGCCCGAAGTCGGCCAACGAGAGGTCGGCGACCTTGTAGTCCATGGTTTCGGTGCTCCTTGGTATCACGTGGGGTTCGGCGCCCTGTCCCGTTGATCCCGTTCGGCGGGGCCGGGGTCTGCTCGGAAGTCTAGGGCGGGACCGGAGCGGGAGGCACGGTCGTCCGCCCGTTTCTGACAGTGATTTGTCAGAATCGGTCCCATGCGCATCACGGAGGCCGCCCGGCGGCTCGGCACCTCGCCCCGCATGCTCCGGTACCGGGAGAGCCTGGGCCTGCTGCCCGCGACCCGCGACACCGGTCCGGGCGGCCACCGCCGCTTCGACGACGCCGAGCTGCGCGCGGTCGCGCTGGTGCTGGCGCTGGAGAAACGCTACGACATCGGACCGGCCGAGCTGGCGTTCGGGCTGCGGGTGCTGGCCGAGCCGGAGGTGCAGGCGCGGGTGCGCGAGCTGGGCGAGCGCATCGGCCGCCTGTCCGCGCCGCCCGCGCGCTACCTCGACTTCGAGAAGGAGAAGGCGCTGCGGCTGCTGCAACGCCGCCGCTGACCTCCGCCGCGACCGTGGATCAGCCGCCGTGGACGGGGTCCTCGGCGTCGCGCAGGAGCATCGCGGCCTGGACGCGGTTCTCGCAGGAGAGCTTGGCCAGGATGCGGCTGACGTAGGTCTTGATGGACGCCTCGGTCATGTGCAGGCGCCGGCCGATCGCGGCGTTCGGGTGACCCTCGGCCAGCAGGCGCAGGACCTCGGTCTCGCGGGGGCTGAGCGCCGCCAGGCGGGCGCGGGCCCCGGCGCGGCGGCGGGCGGCGGCCGGGTCCACCAGCGACAGCACCATCCGGGTGATCGCCGGGGAGAGGTAGGCCTCGCCCGCGTGGGCCGCGCGGACCGCCCGCACCAGCTCGTCGGGGGCGTGGTTCTTCAGGACGAAGCCCGCCGCGCGGCGCTCCAGGGCGCGCACCACGTTGGGCTCGTCGCCGAACGCCGTCAGCATCACCGCCGGGACCGCCAGGTGCTCCAGCGCGGTGAGGCCGTCCATCACCGGCATCGTCACGTCCAGCACCGCCACGTCGGGGCGGTGGCGGCGGGCCCGCTCCACGGCCTGGCGGCCGTCGGCGGCGGTGGCGACCACGCGCAGGTCGGGCTGGGCCTCCAGCACGGCGCGGACGCCCTCGACGATCAGCGGCTCGTCGTCGGCGACCAGGACGCGGATCATCGGACCCCCGTCACGGGCAGCAGGGCCAGCACCAGCGCGCCGACCGCCAGGGCGGTGGTGAGGGCGCGGGAGCGGGCCGGGTCCGGCTCGGGGGCGGGGTAGGGCAGCATCGCGGCCAGGCGGAACCCGTCGCCGGCGGCGACGTGCAGCGTTCCCCCGGCCTCGGCGAGGCGTTCGCGCAGGCCGGTGAGCCCGTGGCCCTCGGGGGCGCCGGACGCGCCGGCGGGGTTGGCGACCGTGATCAGCAGGGCGTCGGGCTCCCAGTCGAACGTGACCGTGACCGGGGCCCCGGGGGCGTGCTTGGCGACGTTGGTGAGGCCCTCCTCGACCACGCGGTAGGCCGCCCGGGACGCCTGCGGGTCGAGGTCGCGGCGGTCCCCGGCGTGGCGCACCGCCAGGGCCAGCCCGGCCGCCCCGGCGCGCGCGGTGAGGGCGTCCAGGTCGGCCAGGGTCGGCGACGGCGCGTCCGGGGCGCGCAGGGAGCCGACCAGGTCGTGGAGCTGGTCCACGGCGCGGCGGGCGGTGACGGCCAGGTCGCGCGCCTCGGGCGTGCGGGTCTCCAGGGCCGCCGCGCGGAGGGTGAGCAGGCTGAGCTGGTGCCCCAGCGAGTCGTGCACGTCGCGGGCGATGCGCAGGCGCTCCCGGGCGGCGAGCAGGTCGTGGGCGGCGCGCAGGCGGCGGTTGCTCTCGGTCAGCGCCTCGACCAGGCGGCGGTGGCGGGCCAGGTGGTGGCCGACCAGCAGGGGCAGCGCGACGAACATGAGCAGGCGCGGGAGGATCTGTGCGGGGACCGTGAACGCCTGCCCCGCCGCGTGGGCGACGGCCGCCGCCCCGGCCAGGACCGCGTCGCGGCGGGTGCGGGCGTGGTGGCCCGCGTGGAACGCCGCCCAGACCAGCAGGGCCGCCGGGCCGTCCGGCAGCGCCGCCAGGGCGGCGACCAGGACCAGGCCCGGCAGCGGGGCGCGCCAGGCCACGGCCGCGGCGGCGGGGACCGCCAGGGCGAACAGCGCCGCCGGAGGGGACGGATCGGGCAGGAGCCTGGCCATGTCCAGCAGCACGGCGAGGACGATCGCGACGACTCGGGCCATGCCCGGAGCGTAGTTCGTCAACGTTCGTCGCGGGGATCGGCGACTTTCGGGGACGGCGCGCGGCGGCGGCCCGTCCCTAGCGTCGGATCCCGTGATCGAAGTACATGACCTGAGCAAACGGTACGGCAGGCGGGTCGCCGTGGACGGGCTGACGTTCACGGTGCGGCCCGGGAGGGTGACGGGGTTCCTCGGGCCCAACGGGGCGGGCAAGTCCACCACCGTCCGGATGGTCCTCGGGCTGGACCGGCCCACGCGGGGACGGGCGCTGATCGACGGCGTCGAGCACCGGCGCTCCCCCGCGCCGCTGCGGTCGGTGGGCGCGCTGCTGGAGACGTCCACCCTGCACGGCGGGCGCACCGCGCACGGCCATCTGCGGTGGCTGGCGCACGCGGGCGGGCTGCCCGCCCGGCGGATCCCGGAGGTGCTGGAGCGGGTGGGGCTGGCGGAGGCGGCGCGCCGGAGGGTCGGCGGGTTCTCGCTGGGGATGCGGCAGCGGCTCGGCGTGGCCGCCGCGCTGCTGGGCGACCCCGGCGTGCTGATCCTCGACGAGCCGGTGAACGGCCTGGACCCCGAGGGCATCCGCTGGATCCGCGGCCTGATGCGCGCCCTGGCCGCCGAGGGCCGCACGGTCCTGGTCTCCAGCCACCTGATGAGCGAGATGGCGCTGACCGCCGACCACCTGGTCGTGATCGCGCGGGGGCGGCTGGTGGCCGACTGCGGGCTGGCGGAGTTCACGGCCGGGTTCGGCTCGCTGGAGGAGGCGTTCATGCGCCGGACGGAGGCGGTCGCGTGAGCGCGTCCGGGAGCGCGTTCCGGGCGGAACTCACCAAGCTCCGGTCGCTGCGGTCCACGTACTGGACGCTGGCGGCGGCGTTCGCGCTGAGCCTCGGGCTGGGGGCGCTGGCGTCCCTCTCGATGCGCGGCGGCTTCGACCGCATGCCCCCGGACCGGCAGGCGGACTTCGACCCGACGGTGTTCGGCTTCTACGGGCTGGCGTTCGGGCAGCTCGCGCTGGTGGTGTTCGGGGTGCTGGCGGTGACCGGCGAGTACTCCGGCGGGACGATCCGCATGTCGCTGGTCGCCATCCCGCGGCGGGGCCGGTTCCTGGCGGCGAAGGTCCTCGCGGTGACGGCGGTGGCGGCGGCGTTCTCGCTGGTCACGGTGCCGGTTCTCTTCGCGGTGGCGCAGTGGGGGCTGGGCCCGCACGGCGCGGACCCGGGCGATCCCGGCGTGCCGCGCGCGATCGCCGGGGCCTTCCTGTACATGGTGCTGATGTGCGCGCTGGCGACGGGCGTCGCGGCGATGCTGCGCGGCACGGCCCTGACCCTGGGGATCATGATCCCCCTGCTGTTCCTGAACGGCCAGGGCCTGGCGAGCATCCCGGCCGTCCGGAGGTTCACGCAGTACCTGCCGGACCAGGCGGGCTACGTGATGATGGGCACGAGACCGGAAGGGGGGATGTTCGGCCCCTCCGACTTCGGGCCGTGGACGGCGCTGGCGATCCTGCTGGCCTGGACGGCCGCCGCCCTGGCCGGCGGCCTGCTGACCCTGGAGCGCCGCGACGCCTGACCCGGGCGGCGGCCGTCAGCGGGGCTCCCGGCCCTCCGCCCGCAGGGCCAGCAGCCCGAGGGCCGCGTAGCCGCCGGTGAACGCCGTCAGGCCCGCCGCCGAGGCGCGCGGCACGTCCCCGCGGACCAGGTGGACGGCCCCGGCGGCGGTGTCGCAGAGATCCACCGCCAGGCAGATCCTGCGCCACCGCCGCCGCGCCCGCGGGTCGCTCAGCAGGTAGCCGAGGCCGAGCGCGAGGGCCCTGCTCCCGAAGACCCGGATCAGGTATCTGATCTCGGGGGTGTCCCGGTCGGCCGCGCCCGCCAGTCTCACGTTGAGGCCGGGCGCGGCCAGTGCCAGCGCTCCCCAGGCGATGCGGCCGCCCGCCGCCGCCTCCAGTACGCGTTCCATGCCGCCGACCCTGCCTCCCCGCGGCGCCGGGATCGATTACCTCGCGGGTAACCGGCCCCGGCGGATCAGGCCGGGACGGGGGCCAGCTCCGGGTAGTCGGTGTAGCCCTCCGCCGTGCCCCCGTACCAGTGCTCGGGGCGGTTGCCGTTCAGGGGCGCGTTCCGGCGGAGGCGGTCGACCAGGTCGGGGTTGGCCAGGAACGCCCGGCCCAGCGAGACCAGGTCCGCGCCCGCCGCCAGGAGGCGTTCGGCCTCCGCCCGGCCGCCGTCGGCGGGGAACGGGGTCGGCCACGGCAGCGCCGGGTTGGCGATCAGGGCGGTCGGCCACAGGCGGCGGAGCCCGTGGAACAGGGGGCTCTCCGGGTCGGCGAAGACGACGTGCAAGTAGGCCGGGTTCCGGGCGGCCAGCTCCCGGGCCAGGGCCGGGTAGACGTCCTCGACGTCGGTCTCGCGCATCGCGTTGGCGGTGACGCCGGGCGCGATACGAATCCCCACGCGGTCGGGGCCGACGGCGTCCACCACCGCGTCCACCACCTCCAGGACGAAGCGGATGCGGTTCTCGACCGGGCCGCCGTAGGCGTCGGTGCGGCGGTTGGTGTGGGTGGACAGGAACTGGTGCAGCAGGTAGCCGTTCGCGGCGTGGACCTCCACCCCGGCGAAGCCCGCGGTGATCGCGTTGCGGGCGGCCGCGGCGAAGGCCGCGACGGTCGCGCCGATGTCGTCGGCGGTCATCTCGCGCGGCACCGGGGCGGGCCGCGGGCCGTTCGGGGTGTGGATCGCGTCGGGGAACGCGACCGGGGACGGCGCGACCGGCACCAGCCCGCTGTTGTCGGGGTGGCCGATCCGCCCGCCGTGCTGGAGTTGCAGGAACGCCCGGCCCCCGGCGGCGGAGACCGCGCCGGTGACCCGCCGCCAGCCCTCGGTCTGCGCCGCGTTGAAGATCGCGGGGATGTCGGGGTAGGTCTGGCCCACCCGGTCGGGCGTGGTGGCCTCGGCGATGATCAGCCCGGCGGTGGCGCGCTGGGCGTAGTACTCGGCCATCAGCGGCGTCGGGACGCCGTCGGCGGTCGCGCGGTTGCGGGTCATCGGGGCCATCACCAGGCGGTTCGGCAGGGTCAGCGAGCCGAGGCGGGCGGGGGTGAACAGGGTGGTCATCGAAGGTCTCCTCAGTTCGGGCGCTTGGCGGGGAAGCCGTGCGCGCGGGACAGCAGGACCACGGCCAGGACCGGGGCCAGCAGGATCAGGACGGACCGGGGGAACGCGTCGGTCCCGGCCAGGTCGAGCAGCGCGCCGCCGAGGACGCCGCCCCCGGCCATCGCGACGTTCCAGAGGGTGACGAGCATCGCCTGCGCGGCGTCGGCGTGCTCGCCCCCGGCGTCGCCCACGGCGGTCTGGAGCAGGGTCGGGACGCCGCCCCAGCCGAGGCCCCACAGGACCGCCGCCAGGTAGACGAGGGCGTGGTGGTCGGCGAAGGCCGCCAGCAGCCCGGCGGCGACGGCCACCAGCAGCGTGCCGCCGATCGTGAGGGCGCGGAGGCGGCGGTTGATGTGCGAGCCGACCGCCCAGATGCTCACCAGCGACGCGACGCCGAAGACCAGCAGGACCAGGTCGGTGTCCCCGCCCATGCCCAGGTCGTCGAGGAACGTCGCGATGTAGGCGTACAGGATCGTGTGGGCCAGGACGAAGACCAGCGTGACGAACAGGACCGCCACGACGCCGGGTTCGCGCAGGGCGTGCCGCATCGGCGTGCGCTCCCCGCGCTCCTGGCCGGGGAAGTCGGGCACCGACGCGATGATCCAGAAGAACAGGGCGACGGTGAGCGCGGTCATCGCCAGGAACGCCGACCGCCACCCGAACGCCTGCCCGACGAAGGTCCCGGCCGGGACGCCCAGCGACAGCGCCACCGGGATCCCCGCCATCGCGATCGCCATGGCCCGGCCCTGGAGGTGCGGCGGGGCCATCCGGCGGGCGTAGCCCGCCAGCAGCGCCCACGCCACACCGGCCGCCACCCCGGCGGCGAACCGGGCCGCCATCGTCAGCACGTAGACCGACGACAGGGCGGTGACGGTGTTGGCGACCGCGAACGCCGCCACCGCCGTCAGCAGCAGCCGCCTGCGCCGCCAGCCCGCCGTGGCCGCCGTCAGCGGGATCGCCAGCAGCGCCGTGCCGATCGCGTAGATCGTCACCGTCTGGCCCGCCGTGGACTCGCCCACCCGCAGCGCCGCGCTCATCTGCGGCAGCACCCCGGCGGGCAGCGTCTCGGTCAGGCTCGTGATGAACACCGCCGTGGCCAGCGCCAGCAGCGCCGACATCGGCAGCCGGTCGGAGGCGGCCCCGGCGGGCCGCCGCGCGGTCATCGTCATGATCGGTTCTCCAGGTCTCGGTGCAGGGTGAGGCCGCCGTCGACGGGCAGCCGCGCCCCGGTCGTGAACGTCGCCTCCACGGCCAGGAACAGCGCCGCGCGGGCCACCTCGCCGGGCGTGCCGAGCCGCCGCAGCGGGGTCCGGGCGTCGCAGCGTTCCCGCAGGTCCGCGTACCGGTCGAGGGGGACGCCGGGGTCGGGGTCGAGGAAGCCGGGCGCGACGGCGTTGACGCGGACGCCGCGACCGGCCAGCTCGGCGGCCAGCGCGCGGGGCTCGTCCGGGTCGGCCGGGGGGCTGACGAAGACGACCGCGCCGCCGTCCGCCAGGAGCGGCAGCAGCCCGCGGACGGGGGTCGGCTCGGCCACGAACAGCAGGTCCACGCCGCCGAGGGCGGTCGCGACGGCGCCGGGCCCGGCAGCCCGGAGCAGGTGGACGGCGGAGCCGACCTCCGCGGCCGCTCCCCCGGCGCCGGTCCCGGCCAGCAGGACCCGCGCGCCGCCCTCCACCAGCAGCTTGGCGATCGCCACGCCCACGCCGGTCACACCGGCGACGACGGCCCTGCGTTCCGCGTACTTCGTCATGGCGAGAACTGTGCCGCCGGGCGCTTCGGACCGGCTGACGCCCGGCTGACGGCCGTTCCTCAGCGCTGTGTACCGTGCGGACCATGCGTTTCGGGGTGCTGGGTCAGCTCGCGGTGTGGGACGACCGGGACGAGCCCGTCCACGTCCCCGAGGCCAAGGTCCGGGCGCTGCTGGCCGACCTGCTCGTCCACGAGGGACGGCCGGTGGCGGCCGACCGGCTGATCGACGACCTGTGGGGCGACGCCCCGCCCGGCAACCCCGCCAACGCCCTCCAGGCCAAGGTGTCCCAGCTGCGCCGCACGCTCGGCCGCGACCGGGTGGTCCACGAGGCCGCCGGGTACCGGCTGCGGATCGACGACCCCGGGGACGTGGACGCGGGACGGTTCCGGGCCCTGGCGGAACGGGCCCGGGACGCCGCCGACCCGGTCGCGCCGCTCACCGAGGCCCTGGGGCTGTGGCGGGGCCCGGCGTTCGCGGACTTCGCCGACGCGGAGTTCGCGCGGGCGGCGGCCGACCGGCTGAACGAACAGCGCCTGGCCGTCGTGGAGGAGCGCGCCGAGGCCCTGCTCGCGGCGGGCGACCACCTGCTGCTGGTCGGGGAGCTGACCGACCTGGTGGCCCGGCACCCGCTGCGCGAACGCCTGCGCGCCGCCCACATGCGCGCCCTGTACCTGGCGGGCCGCCAGGGCGAGGCCCTGGAGTCCTACACGGCGCTGCGCGAGCGGCTGGCCGACGAGCTGGGCGTCGATCCCGGCCCGAAGCTGACGGCCCTGCACCAGGCGATCCTGCGGCAGGACGCCACGCTCCTGCCGCGTTCCGCGCCCGCCCACGACCACACCACCCCCGCCGGGCCCACCGCGCCCACCGCGTCCGTCGCGTCGGCGCGCGCGGGCCTCCAGGCCCCGCCGCTGCCCGCGCCGCTCACCCCGCTGATCGGCCGGGACCATGCCCTGGCGGAGGTGGAACGGCTCCTGGACGGCGCCCGGCTGGTCACGCTGACCGGGCCGGGCGGGGTCGGCAAGACGCGGCTGGCGGTCGAGGCCGCCCACCGGCTCTCCCCCGGCTCCCCCGACGGCGTGTGGCTGGTCGAGCTGGCCGGGCTGGGCGCCGGCGACGACGTCGCGCGGGCCGTCGCCGCCGTCCTCGGCGTCCGCGACGACGCGCCGGACGCCGCCCCGCTCGCCGAACGGCTCGCCGCCGCCCTGCGCGACCGCCGCCCGCTGCTGGTGCTGGACAACTGCGAGCACGTCGTCCGGTCGGCCGCCGCGCTGGCCGACCGGCTGCTGCGCGCCGTCCCGGGGCTGCGGATCCTCGCCACCGGCCGCGAGCCCCTCGACGTGGCGGGCGAGACCGTCGTGCCGGTGGAGCCGCTGCCGACCGCCGACGCGGTGCGGCTGTTCACCGAACGCGCCCGCGCCTCGGCCCCCGGCGTCGCCCTCGACGCCGGCGCCGTCACCGAGATCTGCGAGCGCCTCGACGGCATCCCGCTGGCGCTGGAGCTGGCCGCGACGCGGGTGCGCGGGCTGGGCGTGCGGGAGCTGGCGGCGCGGCTGGAGAACCGGTTCCGGGTGCTGACCTCGGGGCGGCGCGGCGCGCCGGAACGCCAGCAGACCCTGCGCGCGGTGATCGACTGGAGCTGGGAGCTGCTGGGCGCGCCCGAGCGGATCGTGCTGCGCCGCCTGTCGGTGCACCGCGACGGCTGCACCCTGGAGGCCGCCGAGGCGGTGTGCGCCGGGGACGGCGTGGCCCCCGGGGAGGTCCTCGACCTGGTGACCCGGCTGGTGGACCGGTCCCTGGTCGTCATGGTGGACGGCCCGGCGGGGCCGCGCTACCGGCTGCTGGAGTCGGTGGCGGCGTACGCGGGCGAGCGCCTGCGGGAGATGGAGGACCACCACGCCACCCGCCACCGCCACCTGCGGTACCACCTGGACCTCGCCGAACGCGCCGAACCCCGGCTCCGGGGCGCCGGGCAGCGCGAGGAGCTCGGCCGCCTGGACGCCGAGGCCGCCAACCTGCGGGCCGCGCTGGGCGAGGCGATCGCGCGGCGGGGTCCCGAGGCCGCCCGCCTGGTGAAGGCCCTGTGCTGGTGGTGGCTGCTGCGGGGCCGCCTCGCCGAGGGCCGCGCCCATCTGGCGTCGGCGCTACGGGACTGTCCCCCGGACCCGGAGGTCCGGGAGCTGCACCGGGCGTTCCGGCTGCTGACCGGCGACCCGCGGGCCGCGGACGAGGACGGGGACGGGGAAGCGGCGCCGCCGCCGGTCCCCGCCGGCGCGGAGTCCGCGCGGGCGGCGTGGCTGCACGCGTTCGGGCTGTTCCACGCCGGCGCGCTCGCCGCCAGCGAGGACCTGGTCGCCCGCGTCCTGGACGCCTCCGACGACGAGTGGACCACCGCCGCCGCGCTCGGCCTGCGCGCCATGCACGCGCTCGTCCGGGGCGACCTCGACGCCGTCGAACGCGACGGCCGCCGCAGCGCCGGGATGTTCCGCGCGCTCGGCGACCGGTGGGGCGAACTCCAGTCCGTCACCCCGCTGGCCTCCCTCGCCGAGATCCGGGGCGACTACGCCGAGACCGAGCGCCTCCAGCGCGAGGGCCTGAGCATCGCCCGCGAGCTGGACCTGGCCGCCGAGGTCTCGGCCCGCACCTCCGGGCTGGGACGGCTGGCGCTGCTCGCCCACGACTGGGACCGCGCCCGCGACCTGCACGAACGCGCCCTGCGCCAGGCCGCCGAGCAGGGGTACATCTACGGCGAGCTGCACGCGCTGATGGGCCTGGCGCTGGGCGCGCGCCGCTCCGGCGACCTGGCCGCCGCCGAACGGCACCTGACCCGCATCCGCGACGAGCACACGTCCTCGGAGATCGGCGAGCACCTGCTGGCGGCCGAGTTCGGGTTCCTCGCCGAGATGCGCGGGAACGCCGCCGAGGCCGCCGAGCACCACCGGCGCGGCCTGAGGATCGCCCGGTCGGTCGCCGAGCCCCGCGCCGTCGCCCTGTCCCTGGAGGGCCTGGCGGGCGCGGCGGTCCTCGCCGGGGAGCCCGGGCGCGCCGCGCTGCTGCTGGGCGCGGCCGACGCGGCGCGCCGGTCGGTGGGCGCCCCGCTGCCGCCCGGCGAACGCCTCGACGTCGACCGGATCACGGCGGCCGCGACCCGGGCCCTCGGCGCGGCGGCGTTCGCGGCGGCGTTCCGGGAGGGCGGCTACTGGTCGGCGGGCTCGTGGCCGCCGCCCGGCACCACCACGCCGGACTCGTAGGCCAGCATCACCGCCTGCGCGCGGTCCCGCAGCCCCAGCTTCGTGAACACGCGCGCCACGTGCGTCTTCACCGTGTGCTCGCTGACCACCAGCTTCCGGGCGATCTCGCCGTTGGACAGGCCGCCCGCGATCAGCGTCAGCACCTCGGTCTCCCGGGCCGTCAGCGTCGACAGCTCCGCCGGGGCCTGCGGGCGCCGCCGCCGCTGCCGGGTGAACTCGCGGATCAGGCGGCCCGTCACCTGCGGGGCCAGCAGCGAGTCCCCGCGCGCCACCACCCGCACCGCCGACACCAGCTCCTCGGCGGTGGCGTCCTTCAGCAGGAAGCCGCTCGCCCCGACCGCCAGCGCCTCGTAGACGTACTCGTCCACGTCGAACGTCGTCAGCACCAGCACCCGCGCCCCGCCGTCCACCGAGGACGCCCACGGCTGCGCCAGGATCCGCCGGGTCGCCTCGATGCCGTCCATCCCCGGCATCCGGATGTCCATGACGACCACGTCGGGGCGGTGCGCCTCGGCCAGCCGGACTGCGTCGCGGCCGTCGGCGCCCTCGCCGACGACGGTGATGTCGGGCTGGGCGTTCAGCAGCGCCGCGAACCCGGCCCGCACGATGGTCTGGTCATCGACGATCAGCACCTTGATCATTACGAGCCGGTTCCTCCCTCGACTGCGGGGCCAGCGGAAGCTCGGCCTCCACCGCGAACCCGCCCTCGGTGACCGGTCCGGCGGAGAAGCGCCCGCCCAGCATGGTCGCACGTTCCCGCATCCCCACGAGACCGTGCCCGCCGGACCCCTCCGGCGGAGGAGCGGCGGGCTGCACGCGGGTCCGGTCCGGGTCGGGAACGGTGGCCTGCGGGTCCAGTACGGCGGTACGGGAGCCGAACGCCTCCCGGTTCAACACCATCGTGGGAGCGTGCGCCCCGTCGTCGAGGACCCGCACCGCCAGCCGGTCGGGCAGGTACGTCAGCTCGACGTGGACCTCCGAGCCGGGCGCGTGCCGCCGGGCGTTCGTCAGCGCCTCCTGGACGATCCGGTACGCCGACAGCTCCACCGTCGTGGACAGCGCGCGCGGGTCGCCGCGCACCTCCAGGTCCACCCGGCCGCCCGCGCCCCGGTGCTGCTCGATCAGCTCCGGCAGCCGGTCCAGCCGCGGCTGCGGGGCCGAGTCCGGCTCGGGCCGGGCGTCGGCGCGCAGCACGCTCAGCAGCCGCCGCATCTCCACCAGCGCCTCCCGCGCCGTCTTCGCGATCTCCGCATAGCCCTCGCGGGCCTGCGGCGACAGGCCGTCCATGGTGTAGGGCGCGGTCTCCGCCTGCACGGCGATCATGGAGACGGAGTGGGCGACGACGTCGTGCAGCTCGCGCGCGATGCGGGCGCGCTCGCGCATCACGGCCTGCTCGCGCTGCACGGCGGTCAGCCGGGTGAGGGTCTCGTTGTTGCGCTCCTGCGCGGCGGCCTCGGCGTGGTCGGCGGCCTCCACGGTGCGGCGCGCGTCGCCCAGGCCGATCGCGGCCAGCACCGCCACCACGGCGGCGGGCCAGGGCACCCGGTCCAGGCTGGAGGTCGCCAGGTACACCACCGCGACGGTCGCGGCGCTGCCGACCGCCAGCACCCCCGCCGACTGGCGCGGCATCTGCCGTCCCAGGCAGTACAGCGTGTACAGGGCCGCGAACGTGGTGGTCACCAGCAGGGTCTGCCCGGTCAGCAGGCTCGCCGCGAACGCCCCCAGCACCACCGCCGCCACCGGCCGCAGGTACTCGCGCCGCCACACCAGCGGCAGCGTCGCCGCGAGCGCGAACCCGCCCGCCACGCTCACCGGCGTCCGGACCTGCGGCGTCAGCTCGGCGACCGCCGCCAGGGCGAGGGCCAGGCCGGTCAGCGGCGCGAACCACCAGGACCGGTGGGCCTCCGCCCAGATGTTGATCCACCGGGGCAGCGGCGCGGTGACCGTGCTCGACGGCGCCGGGCCCCCGCCGCGCCCGGTGAGCTTCGCGCCGATCCGGCGGCCGAGCGGGCGCAGCAGCGTTCCGATCCCGGTCAGCACCCACAGCAGCAGTTGCCCGACGCCCGCGACGATGCGGCCCGACAGTCGCCACGCGTGGTGGGCGAGGGCGGGGCCGAATCCGGTCGGGGCGCGTCGGTCGGTGGTCCGGTCGATGCGGTCGTCGCTGGTCACGTTCCCATGGTGACCGCTCCGAGCCCCGTTTCACCTCACCATGCGGAGTTATGCGGAGAGGCGGAATCCCTCTGGAGGACGACCTTCGGTCCCTCCTTCAGGGGGACGCCCCGGGCTCCGGCGGCCGCGTAATGTCTTCATCGTGACCGGCACGGCGGTCCCGCCGACGTAGGGGGTACGGCGGACCGCCAGGTCACACCAGAACCGCCCGGAATTCAGGGGCCGGGCGGGGACCGATGGGAAGGCTCCCTCGCCGGGCGGCCGTGCCAGTGCCCCTCGGGGCGCGAACGGTCATGTCCTGGGCTGGGGTCGACCGGACGCGGACGGCCGCTCCGGCGAGGGAACGGCCCTCCCACGGCACACTCCAGGGTGACCAAGGCCACATCCGGCCGGCACTCATACCCGTTCCTTTGCTCACGGAACGCGCCCGCCCGGCGGCCCGTTGACACATCTCCCGGAGAATCAGACGCGGGGGATCGACCATGCCACTTCTCCGCCGGAACCACGCCGCCCCGCCACGCAAGACGAGACGGGACGCGACACCACGGGACGCGACGACGTCCACCAGGCTCACCGGGCCCACCGCGACCACTGCACCCACCGAGCCCACCGAGCCCACCACACTCACTGCGCTGACCGTGCGCACCGAGCTCACCGTGAACATCGGGCCCGCCGTGACCACCGGGTCCACCACGTTCACCGCACCCCCCGCGCTCGCCGCGTTCACCGCCGTGTTCGCCACCGTGCTCACTGCCGTGTTCACCGCCGTCCCGGCATACGCCGAGTGTCACTGTTGGCGCTTCGTCCGTCCGGAGGGACGCCCGCCGGACGCCGTCCTGACCGGGATCACCACCCCGGCCGCACGGGCCGCCTGGGCGGTCGGGCAGAAGGGCGGCGCGCCGTTCGCCCTGGCCTGGAACGGGGCCCGCTGGACCGAGACGGCCCTGCCCGTCCCCGCCGGGACCACGCTGGAGGGCGTCTCCGCCGCCACCGCCCGCGACGCCTGGGCCGTGGGCGCGTCCGGCGGCACCGCCCGCCTGGCCCGCTGGACGGACGGCCGCTGGACGCCCGCCTCGTTCGCGGGGACCCCGCGCGCCGTGGACGCCCGCACCCCCACCGACGCGTGGATCGCCGGAAGCGCCGGCCACCGCGCGGCCCTGTGGCGCTGGGACGGCTCCCGCTGGACCCCCGTCCCCGTCGACGCGCCCGCCGGGAGCGAGCTGGCGGCGGTGTCGGCCCGCTCCGCCGACGACGCCTGGGCCGCCGGCCACGCCGGGTCCCGGCCGCTGCTGCTGCGCTGGGCCGGCGGGCGGTGGAGCGCCGTCGCGGGCTCCGCCCGCGAGGGGACGCTCACCGACGTGGCCGCCACCGGCCCGGGCGACGCCTGGACGGTCGGCGCCACGCCCTCCGGGACCCCGCTGGTGGAACGCTGGGACGGCCGCGCCTGGACCGCCGTCCCCGCCCCGGTCCCGCACGGCCGCCTCCACGCGGTGGCCCCCGACGGCCGCGGCGGCGTCTGGGTCGCGGGCGAGGACGCGACCGGCCGCCCGCTCCTGGCCCGCCGGACGGGCGGCGCCTGGGACGTCTCCCGCCCGGCGGTCCCCGACCCCAGCGGCGACGACCCCGGCGACGGCGCGGCCTCCGTCACGTCCCTGGCCCTGCTCCCGGGCACCGCGAAGGTGACGGCGGCGGGCTCCTACGGCCGCCCCGGCGACCCGCTCCGCCACGCCATCACCTGGACCAACACCCCGCGCCCCCGCTGACCGCGCCCCGGAACGCGCGACGGGCGCCCACCCCCGAGGGTGGACGCCCGTACGGCGAGGCGGCGGGTCAGGACGAGGCCGGGGCCTCGGGCTTGGTCGTGGGCGGGGTGTGCGCGTCGTCGTCGCCCAGCGCCGGCTCCAGGTAGATCAGCGTCGCCTCCGGGAAGTCGGCGCGGATCCTCCCCTCGGCGGCGTCGATGCCCCGGGCCACGTCGGCGGCCGTGTGGTCGTGGCGCACCGCGATCTTGGCGGCGATCAGCATCTCCTCGGGACCCACGTACTGGGTGCGGATGTGCATCACGCGCTCGACCTGCTCGACCGACTCCAGCGCCGCGATGATCCGCTCCTCCTGCTCGGGGTCGGCGCCCTCGCCGATCAGCAGGCTCTTGGTCTCGATCGCCAGGATGATCGCGATGGCGGCCAGCAGCACGCCGATGCAGACGGTGCCGATGCCGTCCCAGACCAGGTCGCCGGTGACCACGGCCATCGTGACGCCCGCCAGCGCCAGGATCAGGCCGACCAGCGCGCCCAGGTCCTCCAGCAGCACGACCGGCAGCTCGGGGGCCTTGGCGCGGCGGATGAACTGCCACCAGGACTTGTCGCCCCGGACCAGGTTCGACTCCTTGATCGCGGTGCGGAAGGAGAACGTCTCCAGGATGATCGCGACGATCAGGACGCCGAACGCCCAGCCCGGCGAGTCCATCTTGGCGTGCGGATGCGTCGTCGCCTCATGGATCTTGTGGTAGCCCTCGTACAGCGAGAACACCGCACCGACGGTGAACAGCACCACCGCGACGACGAACGCGTAGAAGTAGCGCTCCCGTCCGTAGCCGAACGGGTGCTTGCGGGTGCGGCGGCGCTCGGAGCGCTTGCGGCCCACCAGCAGCAGCGCCTGGTTCCCGGAGTCGGCGACCGAGTGGATGCCCTCGGCCAGCATCGACGACGAACCGGTGAAGCCGAACGCGACGAACTTGGCCGTGGCGATGCCCAGATTCGCGACCAGGGCGGCGAGAATCGCCTTGGTACCGCCTTCTGCACTCATATCTACGCAATCCTCGCTTTAAGCTCTTGGATGGCCGTCACGGGCGTGGGATCGACTCCCAGCGCGATAGCCAAGTAAACCGTGACGTAGTCCCCGAGCGCGACGAGGGTGGCGATTCTTTCCAGCGGATGATCGCCCTCGGCCATGATCTCGGTGACCGCGACGCCCCGGTCGCGCGCCAGCTCCACCGACACCTCGCGGCGCTTGGCCACCTGCGGGTGCTCCTCGGTGTCGCGCAGCACGACCAGGTGCAGGCCGTGCTCGGGGTCGTCGGCGCGGTCCCGGAAGAAGTCGTCCGGGTCGCCCGGGCCGCCGCCCGCCGCGCGCGCGAAGAACCCGTCGAACGCCACCACCTGGTTGTGGTCGGCCTCCGGCAGCTCGCCGTGGACGCCGGGGTACTTGGCGTTCTCGTTGAGCTGGCAGCAGAAGCGGTAGGCGGCCGTCCCGGCGAGCGGCGAGGTCCCCCACACCAGCGGGAGGTCGCCCGCCAGGTCCAGCGCGATCCGCTTGGCCGGGTTCACGAACGGCTCGCTGTCCGGACGGCACCGGTTGGCCATGTCCTCCAGCCGGGTCGCGGCCGACTCGAACACCGCGTCGGGGGCGTCCAGCAGCCCCAGCTCGCGGGTCGCCAGCAGCAGCGGGACGGTCAGCCCCCACAGCGTCGCGCGCGGCTGGCCGGCGGACCGGACCGGGACGAACAGGCCCCGGCCGCGCTCGGCCAGCTCGGCCAGCGGCGAGTCCGCGCCGCCCACGAACAGCAGCCGCGCCCCGCGCCGCGCCGCCTCGGCGGCCACCGCGAGGGTCTCCTCGGTGCCGCCCGAGCAGGACACCGCGATCACCAGGTCGGCCGCGCCGACCCAGCCGGGCAGCCGGTAGCCGCGCACCGTCACGATCGGCACGGCGCAGCCCACCCCGGCGACGGCCGCCAGCACGTCCCCGGAGATGCCCGAGCCGCCCATGCCGGTCACCACGATCGCGCGCGGCCGGCCGTCCCGCGCCAGCGCGGCGATCCCCGCCTCGGCGGTCAGCCGCTGGGCCTCCCGGATCTGCGCGGCCGACGAGGCGACCTGCCGCAGCATCCCCCCGGGGTCGGCGGCCTCGATCGAGGCCGCGTCCGCCAGACGTCCCTCGTCAACCGCGTCGCTCATCGGGCGGGGGCCCGCCCCTCGTCCACCAGCAGTACCGGGATGCCGTCGCGGACCGCGTAGGCGTACCCGCAGGTGCCGGTGCAGACCAGCTCCTCGGCGGCCTCGTCGGGCTCCAGCCCTCCGCCGCAGTTCGGGCAGGCCAGGATCTCCAGCAGCCAGGAATCGAGCTTCACCGTCACTTCCCCCTCACGATCGCCAGGACCTCGTCCCGGACGCGGGCCATGGTGGCCTCGTCCCCCGCCTCCGCGTTGAGGCGCAGCAGCGGCTCGGTGTTGGAGGGCCGCAGGTTGAACCACCAGTCGTCGGTCCCGACGGTCAGCCCGTCCAGTTCGTCGATCGTAACGCCGGGCCGCCCCGCGAACGCCGCCCGGACCCGGTCGGTCGCCGCCGCCTGGTCGGCGACCTCGCTGTTGATCTCGCCGGAGGCGGCGTACCGGTCGTAGGCGGTCAGCAGCTCCGACAGCGGCCCGTCCTGCTCGCCGAGGGCGGCCAGCACGTGCAGCGCGGCCAGCATCCCCGAGTCGGCGAACCAGAAGTCGCGGAAGTAGAAGTGCGCCGAGTGCTCGCCGCCGAACACCGCGCCGGTCTCGGCCATCGTCTGCTTGATGAACGAGTGCCCCACGCGGGTGCGGACCGGGGCGCCGCCGTTCTCGGCGATCACCTCCGGCACGGTGCGGGAGGTGATCAGGTTGTGCACGATCGAGGCGCCGGGGTACTTGGCCAGCTCGCGGGCGGCGACCAGCGCGGTGATCGCGGACGGGGAGACGATCTCGCCGCGCTCGTCCACGACGAAGCAGCGGTCGGCGTCGCCGTCGAACGCCAGCCCGAGGTCGGCCCCGGTCTCGCGGACCTTCGCCTGGAGGTCGCGCATGTTCGCGGGCTCGATCGGGTTGGCCTCGTGGTTGGGGAAGGTGCCGTCCAGCTCGAAGTACAGCGGCACCAGGTCGACCGGCAGGCCGGCGAGGACCGTGGGGACGGTGTGGCCGCCCATGCCGTTGCCCGCGTCCACCGCGACCCTCAGCGGGCGGATGCCGGACAGGTCCACCAGGGTCTTGAGGTGGTCGGCGTAGCCCTTGAGCAGGTCGCGCTGGGTGATCTCGCCGGGCGCGCCGTCGTGGGCGGGGACGCCCCGCTCGACCAGCTCGCGGATCTCGGCCAGGCCGGTGTCGCGGCCGATCGGCCGGGCCCCGGCGCGGCACAGCTTCATGCCGTTGTAGCGGGCCGGGTTGTGGCTGGCGGTGAACATCACGCCGGGCAGGTCCAGCACGCCGGAGGCGTAGTAGAGCATGTCGGTGGAGCCCAGCCCGGCCTCGACCACGTCCGCGCCCTGGGCGGTCGCGCCGCGGGCGAACGCCGCCGCCAGCGGCGCCGAGGACTCGCGCATGTCGTGGGCGGTGACGACCGCGGCGGCGCCGGTCACCCGCACGAAGGCCGCGCCGACCGCCTCGGCGGTCTCGGCGTCCAGCTCCTGCGGCACCAGCCCGCGGATGTCGTACGCCTTGAAGATCTTGGCGAGGTCGCCCACTCCCGTGCTCCCCATTTCCGACGGATTGACAGGCCACGAGCCTACCGGGAGACCCGCCGGACGCGGGCCCGCCCGCCGGTGGCGGACGGCGGTGACGCCCGGCGGGACCGGAGCGGGAGGCGGCGGGCCTACTCCTGGGTGGGCTGGGTCCCGGCGGGTTCGGAGCGCAGCACCCGCAGGTGCCCGCGGCGGCCGACCTCGGTGGCCTGCCCGACCGGCTCGACGCCGCCGGGCGCGGGCTTGGCGGCCTCGCGGACCGCGTCGGCCAGGGCCTCCAGGTCGTCGGCGCTCGGTTCGCTCGGGGTCTCCACCGGCAGCCGGACCAGCTCCCAGCCCATGGGCGCGGTGAGCCGCTCGGAGTGCTCCGCGCACAGGTCGTAGCAGTGCGGCTCGGCGTACGTGGCGAGGGGCCCCAGGACCGCGGTGGAGTCGCGGTAGACGTACGTGAGCGTGAACACTGCCGGCGCCTTGCAGGCAGTGCGGGAGCAGATTCGGACGGGGCTCACGATGGCCGACCGTACCCCTCCATCGTCGCGTCCGCCACCACCACGCGGCACGTGTCGCCGTTACCGGTCAATTTCCCCGGCAATGATCACAATCACGCCATCGGTGATCACTGCCCGTCACCGCCGGCGGTGCCGAGCCAGCGGGCGATGGCCGCGCCCCGGGTGCGCACGCCCAGCTTGGCGAAGATCCGGTTGATGTGGTTCTTGACCGTGTACTCCGAGATCACCAGGCTCCGCGCGATCTCGCCGTTGGACAGGCCGCGCGCGATGAGGTGCATCACCTCGCTCTCGCGCCGCGACAGCGGGCACGGGGGGGCCGGTGCGGGATGCGCCGCGAGCGCGTACTGCGGCGGGTGGTGCGGCTCGGGACCGGCCGGGGCGTCCCGGTGCAGGGCCGCCACGACGGCCCGGCCCGCCGCCGGGGACAGCGGGCAGTCCACGCCCGCGACGGTGTCGCGGACGGCCTCCACCAGCCGGGTCACGTCGAACGAGCCGTGCACCAGGTACCCGGACGCGCCCGCGCGGATCGCCGCGCCCACCACCTCGGGCGCGTCGTCGTAGGACAGCATCAGGACCTTGGTCAGGGCGCTGATCGGCCCGGCGGCGGTCACGCCGTCGGTGCCCGGCATCCGCACGTCCAGCAGGACGAGGTCGGGCCGCAGCAGCCGGGCCTGCTCGATGGCGTGGGCGCCGTCCACGGCCTCGCCCACGACGGTCAGCCCGCCCGCCTCCAGCAGGCTGACCAGTCCGGCCCGGACGATCGGGTTGTCGTCGGCCACCAGCACGCGCACCGGTGGCTCGACGGCCGTCCCGGCGGCGGGGGCGGCGGGGTGCGTCTCCATCGCGGCTCCGTCCCTTCCGTTCAGATGAGGGTGGGGTGGGAGATCAGGGTCCCGGCGCGGTTCATCGGCCGCTCCGGGCGGTCGGTCGGGGCCGGGGACCGAGCTCGGCGGGCGGCACCGGCACCGTCATCGTGACCAGCGTGCCGCGGCCGGGGGCCGACCAGACCGCCAGGCGCCCGCCCACCCGGCGGGCGCGCTCGGCCATGCCGACCAGGCCGTAGTGGCCCGCGCGGGCCAGCGGGTCCAGCCGTTCCCCGGCGGGCATGGCGAAGCCCCGCCCGTCGTCGCGCACCGCCAGCTCCACGGCGTCGTCGCGCCAGGACAGCCGCACCTCCACCGCCGAGGCGGCGGCGTGCCGCCGGACGTTGGCCAGCGCCTCCTTCAGCACCGAGACGATCTCGTAGCGGACCGTGCGGGGCAGCGGTCCCGCGCCCGACGGGTCGGACCGGTCGGGCGACTCGTCGGCGACGGTCACCCGCACCGGGACGCCGTCCTCGCGACCCCACTCGGCGATCACCCGCCGGACGGCGGCGGCCAGCGGCATCACGTGCGCGTCGTCGCGCAGCTCGGCGATCAGCCCGCGCGCCTCGCGGGTGGCGACCCCCAGCGCCGCGACGATGTCGCGGGCGGTCCGCTCGGCGCGGTCGGGGTCGCGGCGGATCCAGACCGGCAGCACCGCCGCCGACATCCCGATGCCGTGCAGGGTCTTGGCGAGGGAGTCGTGCATCTCGCGGGCCAGGCGGGCGCGCTCCTCGGCGGCGGCGAGCATCGTCTCGACGTGCCGCCGCGAGTCCTCGACCTCGGCGTACTGGTCGAACAGCGCCCGCAGCGCCACCCCGGCGCAGGCGGTCAGCGGGTAGAACGCCGGGAGCCCGATCAGCACGCCGGGCGCGCCCGGGTCGGGCAGCCCCGGCCCCACCGCCATCGCCACGTAGCACAGCGCGACCTGCGCGCCGCTGACCAGCAGCACCGGGCCCCAGGAGAACAGCACCCCGGCGAGCGCCGACGTCATCACGGTGAACAGGAAGAACGGCCCGAACACGCCGCCCATCGCCAGCACCGAGCCCGCCAGCACCGCGTCCAGGCAGGCCAGCACGGGATGCCGCAGCAGCCACTCCAGCACGGTGCGCCAGCGCACCTCGGCCAGCACGGTCGCCACCGCCACCACGGCGACGGCCCCCAGCAGGTTCGGGGTCCACTCCGCGACGGGGGTCAGCACCAGCGCCATCGCCATCAGCAGCGCGCGCAGCACCAGCACCAGCCGGAACGTCACCGCCAGCCGGGCGGCGCCCGGACCGGCGCAGGAGGGGGTCTCGGCGGCCCGGCCGCCGCGGGTCAGTCGGAGCATCGCGGATCGTCGCAGACACGCAGGCCGTCGGAGGTCTTGAACAGGTCCAGGAGCCGGTCCGGGCTGCTGATGTGGTACGCGCCGCCGTCGGTGGCGCGGGCGAGCTGCCGGAGTCCGGGCGGCACCCCGTCGCCGAAGCCGACCACGACGACGCTCACCGCCCGGTCGTACCGGAACGACCGGCTCAGCGACCGCACCGCCGCGGCGTGGTCGGGCTCCAGGGGTTCCCGTCCACCCCGGGTGGTGAACACCAGCACGACGTTCAGTCCGTCTCCGTATTCGCGTTCCATCTGCCGGTGGGCGGCCAGGACGGCGGCGTTCAGCCCCCGGCGGGACGGCGCCGGCCGGGTCCGGTTCCGCAGCCTGTCCAGCGCCCGGTCGAGGCGGTAGAACTGGGTGACCCCGGAGGGGATCCGGTCGCTGAGCCGCCGCACCGGGACGAGCGGCCGGTGGGGGGCGCGGCGCCGCCCGGTGACCTCCCATATCCCGAACGCCGTGTTCGGCGCCATCAGGGTCAGGCCCGTGTCGAGCGCGCCGGTCATCGCCTCCAGTCCCTCGGCGCGCGCCCGCGCGTCGCCGGGCGGGGCGCCCGCCCGGTCGATCACCGCGAGCACCCGCAGGTTCTGCCCGATGCGCCGCCAGCTCTCCCGCACCCGGGCGGCCGCGCCGGGCCGGGCCAGCTCCAGGGCGCGCGGCGCGCGCGCCGGGGCGCGTTCCCAGGCGGCGGCGACGGGGTGGGCGTCCTCGCCGGGGCGGGCCGGGGCGGGGGCGGTGCGGGCCGCGCTGCGCAGCCCGACCCGCCGGAGCTGGGCGGTGCCGTCGGCGCCGCGCAGCTCCGCCAGCAGCGCCGCCGCGGTCCGGCCGTCGGCCGCGCCGCGCGCCGCGACGAAGAACGGGAAGTCCAGGTAGGGGGCCCCGCGCGCGGGGTAGACGGTCTCGACGGGCCGGACGGCGCGCGTCCCGGTGTGCCGCCACGCCCGGTGCTCGGGGACCACGGCGACCTCGGCGGGCCCGTCCTCGCCCACGCCGGTGAGCGCCGCGCCCAGGTCCGTCCCGTCCGGGAGCGTCCGGACGGTGCGCATGGTCGCGGCGAACCGGGCGGTGACGCCGCGCGCCGTCGTGGCGTGGACGGTGGACTCCAGGGCCAGCAGCGTCAGCATCCCCGTCCCGGTCCGCGACGGGTCGGGGACCCGCAGCAGGTAGCGGGGCGTGGCGGCCCTCGCCGCGTGGAACACGCGGTCGGCGGCGACGCCGGGGCCGAACGCCGCCCAGGCCCGCCGGTCCAGCTCCGAGCGGTGCCGCCGGGCGTCCGCGGTGGTTAGCACGAACACCAGCGGCGAGGAGGCGACCGAGGCGGGGGGCCGTCCGGCGGCGGGCCGGATCGCGCGCGGCAGCATGTCCAGCCACAGCGAGGAGTCGGGGATCCACACGTCGGGGGTGCCCCGGCCGGTGCGGAACAGCGCCGCGGTCTCCCCCGACCGCCCGGCGGAGACCTTCACGGCCGCGCAGCGTCCCGCCTTGCGGCGCGCCTGGTTGAGGGAGGCGGCGACGGCGGTGACGGCGGGCGCGACGGCGGGGTCGGCGGTCACCGTCAGCAGGGCCGCCGGGTCGCAGGAGGGGCCGCGGACGGCCACCACCCAGCCGCCCCCGCCCAGCAGCAGGCCGAGGCCCAGCGCCGCGGCGACGGCGAGGGTGAGCCGGTCCCGGCTGCGCCGCAGCCGCCGGGAGGCCAGCGCCCCCGGCCCCGGGAGCGACCCCGGTCCGGTGAACGGGTTCGGCGCGGCGCCCGGCGCCCGGCCGGGCGCCTCGACGACCACCGCCTCGTCCCAGGAAGGGAACGGGGACGGGACGGGCCCGTCCGCGTCCGAATCCGACGTTGAGGGACCCAACCGAAAGCGACCCTTCGTCAATCATCGGCCCATCGGTGCCCTGGGGGCACCGTTGTGTCACTTTAGCCACGATCATGAACCGGACCGGGCGGTTCCGGCGGCCCCATGCTCTCCTGGAGTGGCTCTACCTGGTACTCCAGGCCCAAAAATTTGATCAAAAACTAAGGTCGTCTGATGCTCCAGTACCAGCGCGGCGGGCCGGGCGCCCTCGGGGCCGGCCGGCCGGGCGCGGCCGGACGGCCTCCGGAGACGGGCGGTAAGCTGGGAACCGTGCGATCCCGTGTGGCTGGCGTGCGGCGTCGTGACCGTCACGGTCGCGGCCTCCGCGGCCCCCTGACGCCCCCGTTGGCGCCGATCTCCCGTACCCGCGCGGAACGCTTCGACGACCTCGTCCACGACGAGGTGCGCCGGCTGACCGAACGCTGGGACCAGGAGCTGACCCATGTCGAGTTCGCCGTGATGGAGGTCCCGGACGTGGAGCCCCGCTCCGAGGGGCCGGTGCCGCTGTCGGCGACGCTGTCCGGCGGCGCGGGCCGGCCGGTGCGGATCGTGGTCTACCGGCGCCCCGTCGAGGTCCGCGCCTCCGGCGAGCGCGAGACGGCCCGGCTGGTGCGCGACCTGCTGGTGGAGGAGGTCGCCGACCTCCTCGGCCTGGCCCCCGAGTCGGTCGACCCGAGCTACGACTCCCCCGACGACTGACCCGCCCGCGCCCCTGCCCGCCCGGCGGTGAATAGTGCCTGGGTACCTACCGGCCTCCCCCGACTCCCGACAGGGTGATCAACGGCCCTGATCATGGCGATCACGGCCGTTCCGCACCACCCCGAAGGGACGCCGCCATGCCCTCCCGCGCCGCGCGGTCAGCCGCGCTGTCCGCCGTCCTGTCCACCGCGCTGTCCGCCACCGCCGTCGCCGCCGTCGCGACCGCCGCCCCCGCCTCGGCCGCCGGCGCCCTGCCGGTGTACTTCGTGCACGGCATCGACTGGAACCACAGCCGGGCCGGGGACGCCCGGATCAACTGCGACAGCACGTGGAAGAACGCCATCTCCGCGCTGCGGGCCAAGGGCTGGACCACCCCCATGATCACGTGGGGGTACTACGCCAAGGACACCCGCTGCACGCGCAAGTTCAAGGGCGACCTCAACACGCGCATCCAGGAGCTGGGACGGCAGCTCGCCTGGGACATCCACAACCACTACGGCAAGAGCGGCAAGCCCGTCGCGGTCGTCGGGCACTCCATGGGCGGGCTGGTCATCCGGGCCGCGCTGGAGGGCACCCGGCGGTACGGGGCCAACAAGGACTGGCCCGACCGCCTGCTCGTCCGGTACGCCGTCACCTACAGCACCCCGCACACCGGGACCAGCTGGGGCACCAGCTGCCTGGCCGTGCGCGGCTGGGAGCAGTGCAGCGACGTCCGCCCCAACAGCGGGTTCCTGCGCTGGGCGGGCCAGAACCCGCAGGGCTCCGGCGGCACCGAGTGGACGCTGGTCGGCGCCTCCGACGACGACATGATCACCACCGGGTCGGCGACCGGGATGCGCGCCAAGCGCAAGGTGAAGTACGCCGCCGGGCAGGGCCTGGAGCACAGCACGGTCAAGAACAAGGGCACCGGCAACACCTGGAAGGCGAGCCGTTCCAACGACTTCGGCAAGACCTGGCGCAGCGGCACGGGCGCCGGCCCGCTGCTGCTGCTCCACCGGGTGCTGTCGGGCTCCTCCGCCTGATCCTCCCGCTCCCCCTCACCCACGACGACGGGCCTCGGCCCCGGCCTCCCCTGCCGGGTCCGAGGCCCGTCGCCTCACCGGCCACCGTTTCCTGAATCCGGCGCCGTATTTCACCGGGATCCTGTCACCGCCGCCGACGCCGGAACAAGCAGAAAGGCGATGTGGGCGCGCCGCCGCCCGGAAATTGGGAGTCAGGCACCAGGCGCATTAGTGCCACGGTTCCTGGCGGCCGGGACCTGGAACTCCATACCGTTCCCCACGGTCGTGTCCGATCTTCGCGGGAAAGGAGAAGGCAGATGTCGAACCGTACGGCGCAGGCGCTCGCCGCCGTCCCGGCCGGGACCCGTCGCGCAGCCCGGCGTCTCCCTCACGGACCTGCGGGTACGCCATCGCGAGGCCCACAGGACCGGAAAGTGGCCGAGCCGCCGCCCGGCCCTCTCGCGCGGGCGCCCCACCCGGCCGGCCGGCAGGCCGCGGAAGGGCGTCCGGAATCCACGGGCGGGCGTGAACAGCGTTTTCCCGTAGCCGGGCACGACCTCCAGAAATGCGAGTACCCGACCCCCCGTTTCCGGAATGAACGGCGGAACATCCCTGCTCCGCCCTTCCCTCCCTCAATCCGAAAAGGATGAGAAAATGAGCTTCTCCCCTGCGATCGCCGTCAAGCGCGCCGCCGTCGTCGGCGGCCTCGGCCTGGCCATGGGCGCGGGCATGCTCGGCACCGCCACCGCGCACGCCGACATCCACGCCACGGGCAAGCCCACCAAGTCCTTCGACGTGTGCCTGCCGAAGGCCGCCAAGTGCACCGGCATGTCCAAGGTGCGCGTCAAGGGCCAGGTCCTCTTCGTTCCGAGCAACGTGCGGATCCACTACTCCGGCTACAACCGGCTGAAGGTCCGCGCCTCCCTGCAGTACACGATCGACCTCAAGACCGGCAGGGACATCGTCAAGAAGGTGCCGTTCGGGGCGAAGCTGAAGCCGCAGACCGTGGCCACCAAGGTCAAGGCCGCCAACATCAAGAAGATCACCTTCAAGGTGTGCAAGGGCACCGGCAACGACTGCGGCAAGCCCCAGGTCGTGACCCCGGGTCGCGGCGTGCGCTGACCCGCGACCGCCCCCGCCAGACTCCGGCCGGGCGTTCCGTGACCGCGGAAACCCCCGATCGTCCGGCCGGTGACAGGAGGGAATCCCTCCCGTGGTGACGCGACGGCCCGCGCATGACGCGCGGGCCGTCGCTTCGTGTTCGGTAGCGGTGTCGGTTCCGGTCGGTCGGTCCTCGTCGGTCGGTCCTGGTCAGTCGGTTCCGGTCGGCGCCGGCCCACCCGCGTTCGCGCGTGCGCGCATGCCCTGCCTCCCCCTCGCACGGCGCCGTGCGTCCCGTCGCCGCCCCGGCAGGGGCCGGGACGGCGGGTCGGAACGCGGTCCGCCGCGGGCCCCCTGCCCGCGGCGGCCGGCCGTCACCCGGCCTGACGCTTCAGCTTCCGCCGCTCCCGCTCCGACAGACCCCCCCAAATTCCGAAACGTTCATCGTGCTGCAACGCGTACTCAAGGCACTCGGCCCGTACCTCGCATGCCCGGCACACCTTCTTGGCCTCGCGAGTGGAGCCGCCCTTCTCCGGAAAAAACGCCTCCGGGTCCGTCTGCGCGCACAACGCGCGCTCCTGCCAGCCCAACTCTTCGCCGTCTGTGCCGTGCGCCAGCGGGATGACCACCTCGCTCACAGCGCACCTCCTAGCCCGTGGAGCCCCCTGGTCGATGCCTTCCCTCCAGCTCCATCCCCCGAGAAGGCATAGAACTACACCCACGAAATTACACGTGTGTAGTGCCTGCCCCGTCAAGCGGAACCAGTTTCCGAAGGGACAAAGAGGGGTTTTTGGGGTAGCACCGCGATCTGCTTTGACCAGAGATCAGATAAACGCGGCTTCACCTGGGGTAATCAGGAGATCACTACGACGGACGGTTGTCGCGGTACCAGTCCCCGCCCTCGTTCGGCGGCTGCTCGCCGGGCTGCTGGCCCGGCTGCTGCCCCTGCTGCGGCTGTCCGTACCCCTGACCGGGCTGTCCGTAACCCGGCTGCCCGGTGTCGCTGCCCGCCCCTCCGTAGGCGCGGGTCCACTCGCCGACGTTCTCCTCCTCGGCGGGCTGCTGCCCCTGCTGCGGCTGCTGCCCGTACTGCTGGTACTGCTGCTGGGGCTGGCCGTACTGCTGCTCCGGCTGGCCGAACTGCTGCGGCTGCTGCCCGTAGCCCTGCTGGGGCTGGCCGAACTGCTGGCCGTACTGCTGGCCCTGCTGCGGCTGGCCGAACTGCTGCTCCGGCTGGCCGAACTGCTGCTGGGGCTGCCCGAACTGCTGCCCCTGCGGCTGGCCGAAACCGGGGTAGCCGCCCTGGCCCACCTGGCCGGGCTGGGCCTGCGGGCGCGCGGGCTGCATCCCCTTGAAGACCGTCAGGACGAACCAGATCGCCAGCCCGACCACCGCCAGCCGCGCCGCGCCGTACAGGAACACCGCCAGCTTGTCGGCGGCGCTCGCCAGGCCCGACGGCACCAGCATCGCGCTCAGCCACGCGACCACGCCGAACAGCGCGACGCCGCCCAGCACGCCGAGGGCGCCCATCACCACGGTGCGGGCCTGCCTGGTCTCGGTCGCCCACACCGACAGCGCGACCGCCAGCACCACCAGCAGCACCTGGCCGGTGTGGGTGAAGAACCCGCCGGTGATCTCGGCCAGGGCGCGCGACTTGAACGAGCTGCCGACCTCCTGACCGGCGATCTCGCCGCTGACGCCGCCCGCCAGCAGGGCGATCAGTCCGGCGAGCAGTTGCAGTCCGGCGGCCCCCAGCAGGACCCAGGCGGCGGGCTCGCGCAGGCGCTGGACGGCTTCCTTGTTCACGGCGACATCTCCCGGCGGTGCTGTCACGGTCACGGCAAACGGTTTCTTCGAAAAGCTTCGCACATCCCCGCCCTGACCGCCGCCCCGCCCTTGATCGCCGGGCGGTGTCCGGCCCGGCCCGCCGCGGCCCTTAGGCTGATCGGCATGAGGATCGTGGCGCTGGCGGGCGGCATCGGCGGGGCCCGCTTCCTGCGCGGACTGCAGGCGGCCGCCCCCGAGGCCGACATCACCGTCATCGGCAACACCGGCGACGACATCTCGCTGTTCGGGCTGCGGGTCTGCCCCGACCTGGACACCGTCATGTACACGCTCGGCGGCGGCATCAACGAGGAGCAGGGCTGGGGCCGCGCCGGCGAGTCGTTCACGGTGAAGGAGGAGCTGCTCGCCTACGGCGTCGGGCCGTCCTGGTTCGGGCTGGGCGACCGGGACTTCGCCACCCACATCGTGCGGACGCAGATGCTGGCGGCCGGGTACGAGCTGTCGGCGGTCACCGAGGCGCTGTGCGACCGGTGGAAGCCGGGCGTGCGGCTGATCCCGATGACCGACGACCAGGTCGAGACGCACGTCGTGGTCGACGACCCCGAGCACGGCCGCCGCGCGATCCACTTCCAGGAGTGGTGGGTGCGGCTGCGCGCCGCGCTCCCGGCGCGGTCGATCGTCCCGGTCGGCGCGGAGGAGGCCAGGCCCGCGCCGGGCGTGCTGAAGGCGATCGAGTCGGCCGACTTCGTGCTGCTCCCGCCGTCCAACCCGGTGGTGAGCGTCGGCACGATCCTGGCGATCCCCGGCATCCGCGACGCGGTCGCCGCCAAGACCGTCGTCGGCGTCTCCCCGATCATCGGGGGCGCCCCGGTGCGCGGCATGGCCGACGCGTGCCTGACCGCGATCGGCGTGGAGACCTCCGCCCGCGCCGTCGCCGAGCACTACGGGCCGGACCTGCTGGACGGCTGGCTGGTCGACGAGGCCGACGCCGGCGTGGCGGTGGACGGGATCGCGGTGCGGTCGCGCCCGCTGCTGATGAGCGACGCCGGCGCCACCCGGGCGATCGCCGCCGCCGCCGTCGGGCTGGCCCGGGAGCTGTCGGGAGGGCCGGCCGCGTGAACGTGCGGGTGTTCGGGATCCCCGATGTCCCCGAGGTGGGGGAGGGCGACGACATCGCCGCGTTCGTCCCGGCCGACCTGGTCGAGGACGGCGACGTGCTGGTGGTCACCTCCAAGATCGTGAGCAAGGCGGAGGGCCGGGTCCTGGTCGCCGACGACCGGGAGAAGGCGATCGACGCCGAGACCGTCCGGGTCGTGGCCCGGCGCCGGCACGCCGGCGGCGAGACGCGGATCGTGGAGACCCGCCAGGGCCTGGTGCTGGCCGCCGCCGGGGTGGACGCCTCCAACACCGCGCCCGGCACCGTCCTGCTGCTGCCGGAGGACCCCGACGCCTCGGCCCACCGCATCCGCGCCGCGCTGCGCGCGCGGACCGGCCGCGACGTCGCCGTGATCGTCTCCGACACCATGGGCCGTCCCTGGCGCAACGGGCTGACCGACAACGCGATCGGCGTCGCCGGGCTGCGCCCGCTGCACGACTTCCGGGGCCGCGAGGACGCCTACGGCAACCCGCTGAGCGCGACCGTCACCGCCGTCGCCGACGAGATCGCCTCGGCCGCCGAGCTGGTGAAGGGCAAGCTCGACGGCGTGCCGATCGCGGTCGTGCGGGGTCTCGGCCCGCTGGTGACCGAGGAGGACGGGCCGGGCGCGCGGGCGCTGGTGCGCCCCTCGGCGGAGGACATGTTCCGCTACGGCGCGGCCGACGTGCTGTACGCGCGCCGCACGATCCGCGAGTTCACCGGCGAGCCGGTGGACGGGGAGGCGGTGCGCCGCGCCGTCGCCGCCGCGATCACCGCGCCCGCGCCGCACCACACCACGCCGTGGCGGTTCGTGCTGCTGGAGTCGGAGCGGGCGCGGACCGAGCTGCTGGACGCGATGCGCGACGCGTGGGAGGCGGACCTGCGGCGCGACGGCTTCACCGAGGAGTCGATCGCCAGGCGGCTGCGCCGGGGCGACGTGCTGCGCCGCGCGCCCTACCTGATCGTGCCGTGCCTGGTGATGGACGGCTCGCACGACTACCCCGACGAGCGGCGCGCCGCCGCCGAGCGCGAGATGTTCGTCGTCGCGACCGGCGCGGGCGTGCAGAACCTCCTGGTGCAGCTCGCCGTGGAGGGGCTGGGCTCGTGCTGGGTGTCGAGCACGATGTTCTGCCGCGACGTGGTCCGCGAGTCCCTGGACCTGCCGGACGACTGGGACCCGATGGGCGCGGTCGGCGTCGGCCACGCCGCCGCTCCCCCGCGCGGTCGCCCGCCGCGCGACCCGGCGGCGTTCATCGAGGTCCGCTAGCGCCGGTCCGCTGACGCCGGTCCGCTAACGCCAGGGCGCCATGGCCCGCTCGGTCTCCTTCGGGGTCGGCAGGCGCAGGATCCTCGGCATCTCCGCGGGCAGGCCGAGGCGCTGGGCGTGGGCGGCGGGGAACGTGCCCTCCGGGGTGCGGAACCCGCCGCGGTGCAGCACGTCCAGCGCCGCACGCGCGCCCAGCGTGGACCGGAACGCCTCGGCGGCGTCCGCGCGCGCCCAGTCCTTGGTGAGGACCGTGTAGGGGTGGTCCAGCAGGAGCGTGCCCTCGCGCGGCGCGAGCGCCGCCAGGGGGTTCGGCCGGTGGGCCTGGTTGTAGGCGACCACGGCCTGCTCGCCGGCGGCGAGCAGATGGCGGTCGAAGCGTTCGGCGGCGGTGATCCCGTCGAACGGCCCCGCCCTGGGGGTGGCGCGCAGCAGCGCCCGGGTGACCTCGCGCGGCGGGGCCTGCCCGCCGGTGGCCCGCGCCAGGCCGAGCGCCGTGACGGCTCCGGCCATGCCGCGGGCGGGGTCGACGGCGCGGCGGACCAGCTCCAGGCCCCCGGCGCGGTCGCGCAGCAGCAGCCGCCAGCTCGCGGTGGCGCCGGCGTCGCGCAGCTCGGCGGCGACGGGCCGGGGCGCGGCCAGCACGACCGGGGTCGTGGCGATCGACCGGCCGAACGGCGGGACGTTCCGCTGCCCCCTCTTCCGGGCCGCGCCGAGCCACAGCCCCGACTCGGGGATCCACACGTCCGCGCCGGTCGGGGCGCGCACGTACGCGGCGGGCTCGACCGGCTCGACGACCGCGCGGGCGCAGCGGTCCTCGCCGACCCGGCGGCCCTCGGCGTTGAAGCGGGAGGCGATCTCGTTCAGCGCGGGCGCGAGCCCGGGCTGCGCGGCGATCCGGATCTCCACGGGCGAGCCGTCGCACGAGGAGCCGAACGCCCCGGACGCCCACACGCCGCCCCCGGCCGCCGCGACGGCGACGGCGACGGCGGCCGCCCGGACGACGGGCCGCCGCCGCTTCGCCTCTTCCTCCACGGGGTCAGTAATACAGCACGGGCGTCACGAGCTCACCAGCGGCAGGTTCCGCAGCTTCCCGAAATGCCCGATGCCGTCGGTGCGGCGGGCGGCCTCGACGCGTTCGGCGGGGACCTCGCCGTAGAGGGTGTCGCGCTGGCGGGCGGGACGGCCCGCGCGCTCGGCGATGGCCTCCAGCTCGCTGATCGCCTTGAACGAGCCGTTCTCCGACCCGGCCATGCGGCTGATGGTCTCCTCCATCAGCGTGCCGCCCAGGTCGTTGACCCCGCCCTGGAGCACGCGCGTGCACAGCTCCTCGCCGAGCTTCACCCAGGAGGTCTGGATGTTGGGGATCGCGCCGTGCAGCAGGATCCGGGCCAGGGCGTGGACGGCGAGGTTCTCCCGGACGGTGGGCCCGGGGCGGGCCAGGCCCGCCAGGTAGATCGGCGAGTTGTGGTGCACGAACGGCAGCAGCACGAACTCGCTGAACCCGCCGGTCCGCTCCTGGATCGACCGCAGCAGCCTGATGTGCGCGACCCAGTGGGCGGGGGTGTCCACGTGCCCGTACATCATCGTCGAGGTCGTCGGCAGGCCGACCTCGTGGGCGGTGGTGACGACCTCGACCCACTGGTCGGTGGGCAGCTTGCCCTTGGTCAGCACCCAGCGGACGTCGTCGTCGAGGATCTCGGCGGCGGTGCCGGGCAGCGAGTCCACGCCCGCCTCCTTCGCCGCGATCAGCCACTCGCGGATCGACAGGTCGGTGCGGGCGACGCCGTTGACGACCTCCATCGGGCTGTAGGAGTGCAGGTGGATGCCCGGGGCGCGCTTCTTCACCTCGCGGGCGAGGTCGAAGTAGGCGGTGCCGGGCAGGTCGGGGTGGATGCCGCCCTGCATGCAGATCTCGGTCGCCCCGGCCTCCCACGCCTCGTCCACGCGGTCGCCGACCTGCTCCAGCGAGAGCGTGTAGGCGTCGGCGTCGGTGCGGCGCTGGGCGAACGCGCAGAACCGGCAGCCGGTGTAGCAGACGTTCGTGAAGTTGATGTTGCGGGTGACGACGTAGGTGACGTCGTCGCCGACGGCCTCGCGGCGCAGGTCGTCGGCGATCCTGGCGAGCGCGTCCAGCTCGGGGCCGTCGGCGTGCAGCAGCGCCAGCGCCTCGTCGTCGGACAGCCCGGCCGGGTCCCGCTCGGCGGCGGCGAGGGCCGCCCGGACGTCGGCGTCGAACCGGACCGGCGCGCCGATGCGCTCCCGGGCGGCGTCCCAGTCGCCGTAGACCTCGTCGAAGTCCTCGCGGCGGTCGCTCGTGCGGCCGGTGGTGTCGATCTCGACGTGCAGGTCGGTGCGGCCGGACGCCGCGAACCCGCCGTCCGGCTCCTGCCAGGGGCGGCCCTCGGGACGCGCGTCCTCGCGGGCCAGCCCGGTCGCCGGGTCGGCGAGCGCGGCGACGTGCCCGGCCAGGCGCGGGTCCAGCCACGGCTCGCCCCGGTTGACGTACTCGGGGTAGATCGTCAGGCGCTCGCGGAGGGTGAAGCCGGACTCGGCGGTCCGCGCGGCGAGCTCGTCGATCTGCGGCCAGGGGCGTTCGGGGTTGACGTGGTCGGGGGTCAGCGGGGAGACGCCGCCCCAGTCGTCGATGCCGGCGCGCAGCATCAGCGCGTACTCGTCGTCCACCAGGTTCGGCGGGGCCTGGAGGCGGGCCTTCGGGCCGAGGACCAGGCGGGCGACGGCGATGGTGGCGGCCAGCTCCTCCAGCTCGGCGTCCGGCATCGCCATCATCTTGGTGTCGGGCTTGGCGCGGAAGTTCTGGATGATCACTTCCTGGATCGCGCCGTACTCCCGCATCGTCCTGCGGATCGCGAACAGGGCGTCGGCGCGTTCGGCGACCGTCTCGCCGATGCCGATCAGGATGCCGGTGGTGAACGGGACGTTGACGCGCCCGGCGTCCTCCAGCACCCGCAGCCGCACCGCCGGGTCCTTGTCGGGCGACCCGAAGTGCGGCCCGCCCTTCTCGCTGAACAGCCGCGTCGCGGTGGTCTCCAGCATCATGCCCATGGACGGCGCCACGGGCTTGAGCCGCTGGAGGTCCCGCCAGCTCATGACGCCGGGGTTGAGGTGGGGCAGCAGCCCGGTCTCCTCCAGCACCCGCACGGCCATGGCGCGCACGTAGGAGAGGGTGTCGTCGTAGCCGTGCGCGTCCAGCCACTCGCGGGCGGCCTTCCAGCGGTCCTCGGGCCGGTCGCCGAGGGTGAACAGCGCCTCCTTGCAGCCCATCGCCGCGCCCTGCCGGGCGATCTCCAGCACCTCGTCGGGGCTGAGGTAGGGCGACTCCAGCCTGTGCGGGACGGTCGCGAACGTGCAGTACCCGCAGCGGTCCCGGCACAGCCGGGTCAGCGGGATGAAGACCTTCTTGCTGTAGGTGATGACGCCCGGCCGCCCGGCGGCCTCCAGTCCGGCGTCGCGCGTGCGGGCGGCGTAGGCGAGCAGGTCGTCGAGCTGCGCGCCGCGGGCGTGCAGCAGCGTGGTGGCCTCGGAGGGGTCGAGGGTCTTGCCGTCACGGGCTCGCGCCAACGCCCGTCGCAAGGCGGATTCGGTCACACCAGCGTCCATGCGGGCACTCTATGCCAATCGTCATAATTTCGGGGCGGGCGGGGAGCCCCGAACGATCGACGTCCGCAACAGCGACGGGCCGCGGCGATCTATTCCCCGCCCGGTCCCGGGAACGGCGACCGCTCCCCCGCCGGGATGCCGCGCACCAGGCCGGGCCGCCGTTCCACCAGCTCGTCGGCCGACCGGCGGAACGCCTCCAGCACCGCGCGCACCGACGGCCGCACCTCCGCGCCGACCCGCCACCACATGACCATCCGGCGGCGGACCGGGGCGTCGGCCAGATCGCGGACCACCACGCCGGTCTCGCGTTCGGCCAGGGCGAGGTCCGGCATGAGGGACACCGCCCCGGCGTTGGCGACCATCGCGCGCAGCACCAGCAGGTCGTTGGAGCGGATGCGGATGCGGGGCCGGAAGCCGCCGAGCTCGACGCAGGCGCGGTCCAGCAGGTCGGAGTGGTTGGTGCCGGGGTGGCCGGTCACCCACGGGGTGTCGGCCAGGTCCGCCATCCGCACCGGGTCGCCGGAGGCCGCCAGCGGGTGGTCGGCGGGCATCGCCAGCCGCATCGGCTCGGTGATGAGCACCTCGGCGGTCAGCTCGGGACGGCGCGGGCGCGGCAGATGGGAGTACTCGTCGGTGACCACGACGTCGATCTCCTGGAGCACCAGCGCCTGGAGCATCCGCTGGAACTCCTCGTCCAGGATCTCCACGACCAGGTCGGGGTACTCGGCGGCCAGGCCGGGCAGCGCGGGGGACAGCACGTGCAGCAGCGCGGTCTGGAAACCGACGACGCGGACCGTCCCGGCCACCCTCCCGCTGGCGGCCAGGCTGGCCTCGACGGCGTGCTGCGCGGCGGCCAGCAGCCCGTCGGCCTCCTCGGCGAGCACCTCCCCGGCCCGGGTCAGGCGCAACCGGCGGCCGACCCTCTCCACCAGCGGCACGCCCACCTCCCTCTGAAGCTGCGCGAGCTGCTGGGAGACCGCCGAGGGGGTGTACCCGAGGGCGTCGGCGACAGCGCCGACCGTGCCGCGCAGCTTCAGCTCACGCAGCGCCCTGAGCCGTTCCAGATCGAGCATCTTGAATCCTCCCCTCCCTGTTGGCGAGAGGAAGGGATTCCTCCCGCCACAGGGTACTTCGGGGATTTCCGGCTCAGGCCGCCTGGAAGCCCGGCGGGCTCCCAGGTCTTCCGCCATCATCACCGGCCGGGACGAAACCAGCCCGGACGAGCATCACATGTGCGGAGTTCTTGTCCCTCGGTGAAGTATGTCCGCACACGGTGCAGGTGTAGGTGCGTTCCGACAGCGGCAGCGCGTGCTTGGTTCTCGCTCCGCATCGTGCGCAGTCGGTAGTGGTGTGTTTGGGGTTCACGAACGTGACGACGCGGCCGTGTTTGCGCGCCATGTTGACCAACTCCGCCTTGGCCGTGCCGATGGCGGCATCGGCTGCCTTGCGAGCCAGGGTGGTCTTGGCCAGGAACCGGGGTCTGAAATCCTCCACCGCGATCCGATCGTGATCGGTCACGACCCGTTTGGCCCACTTACGGGCATCGTCGACACGTTGCCGTCTGACTTTCCTGTGCAGCTTGGCGGCGCGCCGCGCCGCGCGCTGGTACCCCCTGGACGCGGCCTGCCCCCGGGGGCGGCGTCGACGGGCCATCTGCCGTTGATACTTGGTCACGGTGGCAGCGGCTCTCCTGCCGTAAGCAGGGTGGGCGAGATCGTGGTCGTCGCTGGTGGTGGTGGCGATCTGGCGCACTCCCCAGTCCACTCCGATCGCCTTCCCGGTGGCAGGAAGCGGCTCGATCCGGGCGGGAACCACAAAGGAGCAGTACCAATGCCCCAGGACATCCCGGTACACCCGTACAGACGACGGCCGTCCGGGAAGGTCGCGCGACCACACCACCGTCACCGCTATCCCGCCCGCCAAGACCAGGCGGCCATCTCTCAGGCGGAACCCATGCCGGGTGTAGTTCAACGTCGGGAGCGCCAAGCCCTTCCTCTTGAACCGGGGCATCCCGGTTCGCCGCTTCACCGGAACCCGCTTGCGGATGTCGTCGACCGCTTTGGCACGGGCACGGCCGAAGTCCCGGATGATCTGCTGCTGCGGCACCGAGGCACCTTCGCGGAGCCAGGCGTGTTCGGCACGCCATCCGGTCAGCATCCTGTCCAGCCGAGCCGGGCCGATCTCCTCCCCCGCCGCATGGGCGGCGCGGGATTCCGCAACACACTGGTTCCACACCCACCGACACCGGTCCCACTCGCGCCGCAACGCAATGCTCGCGCGACGCGACAGGCGGAGTCGATAGGTGTACCGAGCGTTCCCGATGCCCTGCGATGCCGCTGACGACATAAGGCGACTCTACAAGCAAAAGACGAACAAGATGACGAAGAGTAACGAAATCGATCCATGGAGCTACCGACGCTCGCGGGCTGGAACCTCTTACGAGGCTTTCGTTAAGCACCCCTTACACGAACCGTCCAGTAAAGATCGCTGGACCTACATGTTGGACGGAGTCAAACTAAAGGTACGAACCGCGCGGAACGTCCACAGAGCCCCGGCCAAGGCTCGCCCCCACACCCCCACAACCCGTGTGAAGGACGGTTCCTGTCATGCTCACCCTCATCGCACTGGTCCTGACCCTGACCGCGTTCGGTGTGCTCGGCGTCCTGTTCGGCGCCGACACCCGCGACGGGCTGGACTGGGCCCCCAACAACTTCCGGCTGCGCCGGAGGACCGAGCCCTCTTTCAGAACCGCCGGTAGTCACGCACCGGAAGACGCGGAGCGCGACGCTCGGCACGCGCGCCGTGAACTTCAAGCAGTCTGATGACGCGGTGCCGGTGACCCGCGTACGGGGCCAGCAGCTCCAGCATCCCGGCGTCGTCCACGGGGCGGCCGCACAGCGCCCGGCCCACGATCCGGGGCAGGTGGTAGTCGCCGACGGAGACCGCGTCGGCGTCGCCCAGCGCCCGCTGGCGGGCCTCGGCGGCCGTCCAGACCCCGATGCCCGGCAGGGAGGTCAGCCGCTCCATCGAGGGGTCGGCCTCCAGCCGGTCCGCCATCCGGGCCGCACCGACGATGGTGCGGGCCCGGACGGGCTCGGCCCCGCTGCGGTGCCACTCCCACGACGGGATCAGCGCCCAGACCCGGGGCGGCGGCGGGACCCGCAGCCCCCGGGTCGACTCCGCCGGGCCGGGGGCGGGCTCGCCGAACCGGCGCAGCAGGTACCCCCAGGCCCGCCACGCCTCCTCCAGCAGGACCTTCTGCTCCAGGATCGACGGCACCAGCGCCTCGAAGACCAGACCGGTCCGGGCCAGGCGCAGCCCGGCGCTGCGCCGCACCGCCTCCGCGACGGCCGGGTGGCGCGCCACGAACTCCTCGGGGACGTCGCCGGCGCCCAGCAGCTCCGGCAGGCCCTCCAGCAGCCAGCCCGCGCCCTCACCCCAGGCGGCGGCGTGGACGACGCTCCCCCGCTGCCGCAGCCGCAGCGTCCCCGGCCCCTCGGGCGTGCGGCAGGCGCGCCAGAACGTCCCGTCGCGGTCGATCCGGAACGCCGGGTCGTTCGGCCCGCGCCGGACCGGCCGTAGCACCCGTCTGAGATCCAGGGGCCACGGCGCGGTCCAGTCCCGGGTCAGCACGTTCGCGAGCCCCGCGCTCAGGAGTCGTCGGCCGAGAACCGCACGGCGGTCGGCGGCAGCGCGATGCCCGGCCACAGGCGCAGCCCGTTGCGCAGCTCGTTGCCGGGGCCGACGGACGCGCCGTCGCCCAGGATCACCCCGTCCAGCACCGCGCCCGCGCCGACCCGCGCGCCGCGCCCGACCACCGAGTCGCGGACCGTCGCGCCCTCGGCCACGAACGCGCCGTCCTGGAGCACGCTGCCCTCCACGGTCGCGCCGCCCTCGACCTCCGCGCCGCGCCCGACGGCCGTCCCGCCGCGCACCACCGCGCGGGGCGACACGACCGCGCCGTCCAGCAGCAGCCGCTGGCCCGGCTCGCCCGGCATCGCGGGCGAGGCGATCCGGCCGAGGACCAGGTCGCGGGAGCCCTGCACGAACGCCTCGGGCGTGCCCACGTCCAGCCAGTAGCCCGCCTCGACATGCCCCATGACGACCTGCCCGGAGGAGATCAGTCCGGGGAACGTCTCGCGCTCCACCGACACGACCTCGCCCTCGGGGATCGTGTCGATCGCCGAGCGGCGGAACACGTAGCAGCCCGCGTTGATCTGGTCGGTGACGGGGTTGTTGGTCTTCTCCAGGAACGCCGTCACCCGGCCCTGCCCGTCGGTCGGCACCGACCCGAACCGGGAGGGGTCCTCCACCTTCGTCAGGTGCAGCGTCGCGGCGGCCCCGGCCTTCTCGTGCAGCTCCACCTGGGCGCGCACGTCGTGGCCGGACAGGATGTCGCCGTTGAGGATCAGGACGGGGTCGTCGGGCCCGCTGGTGAGCGCGGGCGCGGCGTTGCGGATCGCGCCGCCGGTGCCCAGGGGCTCACGCTCGCTGACGTAGGTCAGCTCCACGCCGTGCGCGGAGGTGCCGAACGCCGCCTCGAACATCTCCGCCCGGTAGGAGGTCGCGAACACGATGCGGGTCACCCCGGCGGCGTGCGCCCGCGCGAGCTGGTGCGCCAGGAACGGAGCCCCGGCGGTGGGCAGCAGCGGCTTCGGCGTCGAGATCGTCAACGGCCGCAGGCGCGTCCCCCGGCCCCCGACCAGCAAGATGGCTTCCATGGGCGACCAAACTACCGGGAAGCGGCGTACTGGGAGACGGCTCGCTCATACGACCGCAGATGCGCCCGCGCCGACTCCTCCCAGCTGAACTCCCGCGACCGCGCGACCGCCGCGGCGGCCAGCTCCCGGCGGCGGTCGGGGTCCACCACCAGGGACTCCAGCGCCGCCGCGATGCCCGCCGGATCGGGTTCGGTGTAGGCGACCGCGTCGCCCCCGACCTCCGGCAGCGGGCCGCGCCGCGTGGTCAGCACCGGCGCGCCGCACGCCATCGCCTCCAGCACCGGCAGCCCGAACCCCTCGCACCGGCTGGGCAGCGCCACCACCAGCGCCCCGCCGAAGAACCCCGGCAGCGCCGCCCACGGCAGGTAGCCGGGCCGCACCACCCGCAGCCCCAGCGGAACGGTCGCCAGCGCCGCGTCCACCTCGTCGTCCCAGCCGCCGCCGCCCGCCAGCACCAGCGCGGGCGGCTCGGGCAGGTGCTCGCAGGCCCGCGCCCAGCCGCGGATCAGGTTGGGGACGTTCTTGCGCGGCTCCAGCGCCCCCAGGTACGCCACGTAGGGGTAGCCGTGCAGGCCGAGCCGGTCCGACACCGACTTGACCTCGTCCTCGGACGGCCGGTGGAAGACCTGGTGGTCCACGCCGTGGTAGGCCACGTCGATGTGCGAGGGGTCGGCCCCCAGCACCCGCACCAGCTCGTCGCGCGTCGCCCGGGACGGCGCGACCAGCCGCGTCGCGCGGCGCGCGGCCGTGCGGGTGGCGGACTTGACGTAGGTGGTGCGCAGCGGGTCGTGGCGCTCGGGCTCGGTGAACAGCGTCACGTCGTGGATCGTCACGACCGTGGGGCGGCCGGGCCGGGTCGGGATCGTGTAGGTCGGCAGGTGGATGACGTCGGCCGCGACGCGCTCGGCGACCTGCGGCAGCCCGGTCTGCTCCCAGGCGAGCCGGGACGCCCGGTGCGCGAGCGCCGCCGGGCCCGGCACCACCCGCGCGTCCGGGGCGAGCCTGGCGAAGTGCTGCTCGTCGGCGCGCTGGCAGGCCACGGCCAGGTCCGCGCCGAGCGCGTGCAGCGCGCCCAGCAGGCCCTCCACGTACCGCCCCAGCCCGCCCCGGTCGGCCGGGACGGCGGTGGCGTCGATCAGAACCCGAGGTGTCCGGCGGCGGTCGGTGCCGACCGATCCCGTCACGGGGCTCACCCCTTCCGGTGGAAGTGAGTGGCGTAGATCACTCTTTGCCCTCAGCCTACGCCCCCGCCGGGGCTAGGCGGACCTTTTGCGGGCGTGCAGCAGCACGATGCTGCCCCTGTCGTTGGGCGCCCCGCGGTCGGCGAGCGCCACCAGCGGGGTGAGGGGGGCGGCGGCGTTGAAGCCCACCCTGCCCCCGTAGGCCGACAGCGACAGGTACAGCCGCTCGGCCGCCGCCGTCCGGAACTGGTAGCTGTACCGGACCAGGTCCATGCCGCGCTCGTCGAGCAGCTTGCCCAGCGTCTCGTGGGTGTAGGTGTGCTGCACGTGGTACTTGGCCTTGTGCGCGTCGCGCAGCTTCGGCCAGGCGTCGGCGCGGCTCAGCACGTCGGCCGACATGAACAGCTCGCCGCCGGGCGCGAGCACCCGGGCCATCTCGTCCAGCGACCTGCCGCCGTCGTCGAAGTGCTCGATCGCGCAGACCGACAGGATCGCGTCGAACGACCCGTCCCGGAACGGCAGCTTCAGCGCGTCGCACTCGATCAGCGCCGGGGGGTGCGCCAGGCTCTGCCCGTAGACCATCTTCTTGCGGGCCAGGTCGATCGAGACCGCCCACGCGCCGCGCCTGACGGTCTGACCCGCCCAGTAGCCGTCGCCGCCCGCGACGTCCAGGACGCGTTTGCCGCGCAGGTCCCGGCCCATCCAGTCGAGCAGCGTCCCGGCCTCTCGGTACCGGCAGACATGCACCTGGTGCCCCATGAAGGCGACCACATCGGAGAGTTTCATCGGCGCCACTTTACGGCGGGAACGGCGCCGTGCGTGCGAGGTGGGCGCGTTCACCTACCCTGGTGCGGTGAACGTCAAGGCCCTCGCGGTGCGGACCGTCCGTGTGCTGTTGGTGCTGCTCGCGCTGGGTTTCTGCGCGTGGAGCCTGGTCTCGCAGTGGGACGCGACCGTGCGGGCGTTCGAGCAGATGTCGGCGGGGACGCTGCTGGGGGCGTTCGCGTTCGGCGCGGCCGGGCTGTTCGCGTGGATGCTGGGGTGGCGGACGTTCCTGGTGGGCCTGGGCTCGCCGATGCCGCTGCGGCCCGCGTTCCGGATCACCGCGATCTCCGCGCTGGGCAAGTACGTGCCGGGCAAGGTGTGGGCGCTGGTCACGCAGATCGAGATGGCGCGCGAGCACCAGGTGCCCCGGGCGCGCAGCTTCTCGGCGACGATGCTGGCGATCGCCACGTCCACCGCGTGCGGGCTGGCGGTCGCGGCGGTGACGCTGCCGCTGTCCTCCCCCGCCGCGCGGGAGCGCTACTGGTGGCTGTTCCCGCTGGCCCCGGTGCTGCTGGCCTGCCTCCATCCGAGGATCGTGACGTGGGGGCTGGACACCGCGCTGCGGATCGTGCGGCGGCCCCCGCTGGAGCACCCCGTCGGGCTCGGCGCGACGCTGGTCGCGGTGGTGTGGACGCTGGCCGGCTGGCTGCTGTTCGGCGTCCACCTGTGGCTGCTGTGCATGGCCGTCGGCGGGGACGGGCCGAGCCTGCCGTTCGTGGCGACGGGCGCGTACGCGCTGGCGTTCGTCGCGGGGTTCCTGGTGTTCATCGCGCCCGGCGGGATCGGGGCGCGCGAGGGCGCGATGGTCGTGGTGCTGAGCCCGGTGCTGCCCGCCGGGGCCCCGATCGTGGTGGCGCTGGCGTCCCGGGTGCTGCTGACGGTCGCCGACCTGCTGGGCGCGGGGGTGGCGGTCCTGCTGGGCGGGCGGCCGAGGCCGCCCGCCCCGGCTCAGGACGAGGTCAGCTCGGCCACGTAGGCGTCCCAGAGGGGGCCGTGGTCCACCGGGCGCACCTGGGAGCGCAGCCGCTCCGGCTCGCCCGGCGCGTAGAAGCGGCGGATCGCGTCGGCCAGCGAGCTCACGTCCTCGGGGCCGACCAGCAGGCCGTCCACGCCGTCGCGGACCTGGTCGGGGAAGCCGCCGACGGTCGTCGCGATCACCGGGAGGCCGTGCTCGTGGGCGATCCAGACGTTCTGGGAGGCCGTCGCGGTCCGGTACGGCAGCACCAGGGCGTCGGCGCTGGCGAACAGGGCGGGCATCTCCGAGGCGGGGACGTAGCCCGGCCGCAGGTCCACCCGGGCGTTCAGGCCCAGCTCGCCGATCAGCGCCCTGGTCTCGTCCAGCCCGCCCCAGAACTCGCCCGCGACGGTCAGCGACACGTCCTCGGGCCCCTTGGCGAGCGCCCGCAGCAGGATGTCCAGCCCCTTGTAGGGCCGGACGATGCCGAAGAAGAGCAGGCGCTTCCGCGTGGGGGGACGACCCCCCACACCCCCCGGCTCCCGGTGGTGTCCGTCCTCGCTCCGCTCCGGGCGCCGGGCGCCCTCCACGTGCTCCGCACGGCTGACGGCCGGGGTTCGGGCGAGCAGGGAGTCCGCCCTGGGGAGGTGGGCGGGCATCTCGGCGGTGCGGATCGGCCTGGCGGTCAGGCCGCGGGCCAGGTCCGCCTGCTGGGCGGAGTGGACCAGGACGCCGTCCACCCGGCCCAGCAGCTTCTTCATCAGGGGGACGTCGTAGGGCTTGCGCTCGTGCGGCAGGACGTTGTGGCACAGCGCGACCGTCCGGGCCTTCCCGCCGATGCCGGTGAGGATGCCCAGGTAGGACGGCACCTGCACGGGGCTGAGGACCGACAGCACCACCAGGTCGGCCGACCGCAGGGCGCGGCCGACGCGGAACCAGCCGTCGGGACGCCGCCAGTCCAGGTCGCGGCCGGTGTTGGGGAACGGCTCCCCCTCCGGCTCCTCGATCGTCTGCCGGCCCGGGTACAGGAACCCCGGGTACTGGGCGCGCCAGGTCTCGATCCGCACGGTGTGCCCGGCGGCGGCCAGCCGGTGCGCCAGCTCGGTGGTGTGCTGCGCCCCGCCGCCCTTGTAGGGGAACGCGGGACCGACGATCGCGATGCGCACTAGACGTCTCCCCGGGATCTCACGATCAGGTCCGCCAGCAGGGCCATCGATCCGATGATCAACCCCGTCACGAAGATCATGATGGTGTTGTTGGCGAAGTAGCCGAAGTGGACGACCATGTCGAACACGCCCTTGAGCAGGCCGATCACGATCAGCCACAGCGCGGGCGGCATCAGGACCTTGAGCGGGTTGAAGTACATCACCATCCGCAGGACCTGGAGGATGTAGCGGTAGGCGTCCTTGAAGAAGTGGAACTTCGACTTGCCGGCCCGCTTGTAGTAGTCGATCGGCAGGTAGTGCACCGGGTGCTGGTTCGACAGGAACGCGATGGTGATCGTGGTGACGCAGGAGAACCCGGGCGGCAGCAGCCGCAGGTAGGGCAGCGACACCTGGCGGCGGAACGCCCGCAGCCCCGAGTTCAGGTCGGGGATCCGCGTGTTGGTGAGCCGCTCGGCGACCTTGCGGATGAACCACTTGGCGGGCACCCGCAGGAGCTTGTGCGTGCCCTCCTCGGTCTTGCGGGCCCCGACGACCTGGTCGACCGCCGGGTCGGTGTCGAGGATCTCCACCAGCTCGGGGATGCGCTCGTTGGGGTAGGTCATGTCGGCGTCGGTCCACACGACGATCTCGCCGCGGGCCTGCTGGGTGCCGATCCGGCGGACGGTGCCCGAGCCGCTGTTGTGCTGGAAGGCGATCACCCTCAGGTGCGGGAAGCGCGGTTCGGCCTCCCGCAGCCGTGCCAGGGTCTCGTCGGTGGAGCGGTCGTCGATGGCCAGCAGCTCATAGGTCTTGCCGCTGGCGTCCATCGCCTTGGTGATGCGCTCCACCTCGTCGATCACGTGATCCTGCTCGTTGTAGCAGGGCAGCACGATCGTCACGTGCACGGATTCGCTGGGCTCGGTACTCACGCACGGCGAGAATACTCGCCCCGGCGGCCCGGCGCGGACGGTCCGGCGCGCGGGGTCACCGGCGCGGCGGGAAGGTGAGCCACACGTCGATCTCCAGCGGCAGCGTGCCGCCCGGGGGGACCAGCAGCGTGCGCTCGTCCTGCCGGGTGCGCAGCGCGAGGCCGGGGGCGACCGGCCCGTGGGGCGCCAGCGGCGCCGGGTCGGCGGCCAGCAGCACCGGCCGCCGGCCGGCGCGGTAGACCCGGTCGGCGACGCGGCGCACGTCCTCGGGGGTGGCGGCGGCGGTGACGGCCGCGGCGGGCAGCCCGCACATCGACCGCACCACCGGCAGGAACCGGTCGGCGGTCGGCCGGTCCAGCGCCACGACCGAACGGCCCGGCCCCAGCCGGGCGCACAGCCCGCGCACGGCGGCGACCTCGCCCTGGTCGGTGCGCGCGTTCCACAGCCACGCCGACGCCAGCGCGACCGGCGCGGCCAGCGTCGTCACCGCGACCCACGCCGCCGCCGCGACGACCACCGTCCCGTATCCGGCGCACCGGAACCGCCGCACCGTCCACACCGCACCCCACACCGCCAGCAGCACCAGGCCGGGGATCACGATGTCGGCCAGCCGCCGCGACGCCCACGGATGGTCGGGCGCGACGGCGGGCCGCCACAGCGCCGTCGCCGTCGCCCATCCCACCACCGCGAGGGGGACGCCCCAGCCGGGCGCGCGGCCGAGCAGCAGCCGCCGCAGCAGCAGGCCCGCCGCGACGGCCGCCAGCAGCAGCACCGGCACCCCGACGTACCAGATGACCCAGTACAGCGAGATCTCCGCGTACTGGCGGGCGGGGTCGGCGGGCAGGCCGTTGAGGCGCTGCACCTCCGCGACGAACCGTTCGGCCGGGCCGTCGACGGACGCCGACCGCACCGTCTGCGCCAGCGGCCGGGCCGCCAGCACCGCGACCGCCGCCAGGGGGAGGACCGCCGCGGCGTTCGGCGGCCACCCGCGCGTCAGCGGGGTCGTCAGGTTCTTCAGCCGCGGCCCGGTGTGCCGGCCGCGCAGCAGGAACGCCAGCCCTCCGGCCGCGGCCAGCGCCAGCGCCGTGCCCAGCAGCAGCGGGACCGGCGAGTCGTGCGGGTACCGCGGGTGGGGCCGGGTCAGCAGCAGCCCCGCGGCCAGCCCGGCGCCCGCGCCCGCGGTCAGGCCCGCCGCCAGCATCGGCCCGGCGCGCCGCCGCCGCGCGGTCAGCAGCACGGCGGCCACCGCGACCGGCAGCACGTCCCGCAGCCCGTCGATCCGCACCAGCACGACCAGCCCGAACGCCAGCCCGGCCAGCAGCGCCTTGCCCCGGTACCGGCCGTCCCTGGCGTGCGGCCGGGCGTCGTGCAGCAGGCACAGCCCGCCGAGCAGCAGCACCAGCGCGGGGAGTTCGCTGAACGCGGCCCGCGACACCCAGATCATCGGCGCGGTCAGCGCCAGCAGCAGCGCCCCCACCGGAGCCCACCGGGGCCCGACCAGCCGCGCCGTCAGCCCGCCGAACGTCAGCACCGCGCCCGTCCCCAGCAGCGGGGCCGTCAGCAGCGACCCCTGCACGCCGCCGATCCAGCCGCCGAGCGCCAGCAGCAGCGGCAGCCCGGCCGCGAACGCCGGGACCACCGCCTCGCCCGCCTGGGCGAACCCCGGGCCGCCGAACTCCAGCGCCGGGTCGGCGCCGCCGAACGCCCAGCGCGCCTGCGGGATCGGCAGCGAGCCGTGGTCGCCGAGCCAGATCGCGATCTGCGCGTAGGCCCCCGGGTCGCGGCGCACGATGACCTGCTCGGAGCGCAGGGCGATCTGCGCCGCCAGGAACCCGGCCGCCACCAGCGCGACCCCGGCCGGCGACCACCACGGCGCGCGCGGCCCCCCGTCCGGCGCGGGCGCGTACCGCCACCCCCGCCACAGCGCCAGCGCGGCGGCCGGCAGGAACAGCGCGAACGCCGGGCCCGGCCCGAACGCCCCCGCCAGCAGCAACGCCGACGACACCGCCAGCCACGCCGTGCACAGCAGGACCGGGGCGAGGGTCATGCGGGCGAGCAGCCGGCCCCAGGTCATGCCCGCGGGCGCCCCGGTCCGTCGGAATGTGGATCCATCGTCGCGGAGCGTAGCGGCTCGCCCACCGCGCCCACCGGGAGGCGGGCCGGAGCGGGGACAAGCCATACCCTTCTGCTCCATGAGCGATGTGAGCGACGTCCGGTCGCCGGCCGACCTGCTGCGTCGGAGGGTCGCCGCCGACCCGTCCCGGCCGTTCGTGACGTTCTACGACGACCGGACCGGCGAGCGGGTGGAGCTGTCGGCGCGCACGTTCGACAACTGGGTCGCCAAGACCGCGAACCTGCTGGTGGACGGGCTGGGCGCGCAGCCGGGCACGCGCGTGGCGCTGGCGCTGCCGCCGCACTGGCAGACGGCGGTGTGGCTGCTGGCCTGCTGGTCGGCGGGGCTGGTCGCCCGGCCGCTCGACCCGGCGGAGGTGCGCGGCCGGGGCGGCGACCTGGCCGATCTGGTCGGGGCCGGCCCGGCCGGGGAGCCCTACCTGCTGGCGGCGGCCGAGGAGGTGCTGCCGGACGTGCTGGACGACCCGGACGCCGAGGAGGTCGTCGGGCTGTCGCTGCACGCGCTCGGCGGGCCGCTGGCCGAGGCCCCGCCCGGGATCACCGACTACGCCGTGGAGGTGCGGTCGTACGGCGACCGGTTCACCCCGCCCCCGGGAGTCACGCCTGACACACCAGCCCTATCTGTGACAAAGGCCACATTCACCGGGGCGCAGCTGGTGGCCGAAGCCCGCGCACACGCGGCGAAATGGGGGCTGGACGCCCAGGACAGGGTGTTGGTTGACATGCCGTACACCACACCCCTCGGGGTTCAGGCCGGTCTTCTTGCACCACTAACCTCAGGGGCTTCCGTCATAATCCAACGAAACTTCGACAAAACATCCCTAGATCGCCGCGTGACCCTGGAGCATGTGACCGCGGTGGCCGGACTGTCCGGATGGAATGACGCATCCGGGTCCGTACACCGGCTCGCCTGACCTACTCTCTGTTTCCCGACCCCCCAGGAAGCGGGCCAAGCCCCCACCCACGGAGCCGATGAACAGCAACCCGATGTACATGGAGTACGTCGACGACGCCGATCCGCCCCAGGATCCGGCGCGGCGACGCGGCTGGCGCATCCTCGGCTGGGTGTCGATCGGCCTGTCGGTCCTGCTGGTGGTCTCCTCGCTCACCTTCTACGGCTACTACCGGAAGGTGATGGGCAACATCAACCAGCAGGACCTCAACGCCGCGCTGGGCAGGGACCGGCCGAAGAAGCTCAACAGCGCGCTGAACATCCTGCTGCTCGGGTCCGACACCCGCGCTGGCGCCAACGGCAAGTACGGGCGGCAGATGCGGAACGACCCGCCCCGCTCCGACACCATGATCCTGCTGCACCTGTCGCCCGGCGGCGGCCAGGCGATGGGCATCAGCTTCCCCCGCGACCTGATGGTGCAGATGCCGCCCTGCAAGACCGCCAACGGCGGCCGGTCGGCCCCGCAGTCCCGGGCGCAGATCAACTCGGCGTTCACCATCGGCGGCGCGCCCTGCGTGGTCGCCACCATCGAGAAGCTCAGCCAGATCAAGATCGACCACTTCGTGCAGGTCGACTTCAACGGCTTCAAGACGATCACCCAGGCCGTCGGCGGCGTCCCGGTCTGCCTGAGCAAGAGCGTCAACGACCCCAAGTCCAAGCTGCGGCTGTCCGCCGGGCGGCACGTCATCAGCGGCGAGACCGCGCTGGCCTACGTCCGCAACCGGTACGGCCTCGGCGACGGCTCCGACACCGACCGCATCAAGCGCCAGCAGAAGTTCATGGGCGCGCTGGCCGACCGGGCGCTCAGCAAGGGCGTGCTCAGCGACCCCGGCAAGCTGACCGGGCTGCTCAGCGCGGTCACCAAGTCGCTGACCACCGACAGCGAGCTCAAGATCTCGACGATGATGCAGATCGCCCAGGGGATGCAGGGCATGTCCTCGGGCAAGCTGCGCTTCGTCACCGTCCCGTCCGGCCCGGACCCGCTCGACCCCAACCGGGTCGCGCTCACCGCCGCGGCCCAGCCGTTCTTCGCGGCCGTCCGCAACGACAAGACCGTGCCCGCGCCCGAGCCCAAGGGCAGCGCGCCGAAGATCCCCGCCAGCCAGGTCAGGGTCCGCGTCTTCAACGGCAGCGGCATCTACGGCCAGGCCGGCCGGGTGGCCGAGGACCTGCGCGCCCAGGGCTTCCAGGTCGAGGTCGGCGGCAACGCGCCGGGCCGGCAGACCGCCACCCGCGTGCTGTACGGCCCCGGCTCCGACCAGCACGCCCAGACCCTCGCCAAGGCGATCAACGGCGCCCCGCAGCCGCAGGCCCGCACCTCCGGCGGCGCGGCGGGCGTGGTGGACCTGATCGTCGGCAGCGGGTGGCCGGGCGTGAAGGCCCGCAGCGCGGGCCTGCCCACCAAGGTCCAGGGCGAGATCCGCGCCAACGAGGACCCCTGCAAGAAGCCCTGATCCGCGACATCCCGACCCGCGACGCCGTGGCCCCGCACGGCCCCGATCCCAGCAGTCCCCCTATCCCGAGGGTCGCCCCCGCCTCATGACGTACACGCTCAGGCCCGCAACGGAGACACCGCCGACGCCCCCCGACCCGGCCGCCGGGACGGGGGGGCGGGAGGCGGCGCCCGCGCCCCGGCGCAAGGAGCGCGACCCGTTCTTCGACAACGCCAAGTTCCTGGCGATCATCCTGGTGGTGGTCGGCCACGCCATCGCCGGGCTGATGAAGGTGCCGCTCGCCAAGGGGCTGTACCTGTACATCTACATGTTCCACATGCCGCTGTTCATCATGGTCACCGGCTACCTCTCGCGGAACTGGACGTTCTCCGGCAGCAAGGCCCGGCGGCTGATCACCACGGTCGGCGTGCCGTACGTGGTGTTCGAGACCGCCTACTCCACCTACGACTGGCTGGTCGGCCGCAACACCCTTGAGATCAGCCTGCTGAAGCCGTACTACCTGACCTGGTTCCTGTGCGCGCTGTTCATGTGGCGGCTGTCCACCCCGGTGTGGCAGCAGATCCGCTGGCCGCTGGCGGTGGCGGTGGCGTTCTCGCTGCTGTCGTACATGAGCGACCTCGGCGGCACCTTCAACATCCACCGGGTGATCGGGCTGCTGCCGTTCTACGTGCTGGGCCTGCTGCTGCGGCCCGAGCACTTCGAGGTCGTCAAGCGGCCGTCGTCGCGGTGGATCGGGTTCGGGATCCTGGCGGGCGGCCTGGGCGCCGCCTACCTGGCCATGAACCACATGGCCAAGGAGTGGATCTACTGGCGGTCGCCGCACGAGGACCTGGGCGTCGACAACGTCACCGGCACCGCGATGCGGATGGGCATGATGGTCTGCGCGACGGTGCTGGTGTTCGCGTTCCTGGCCGTGGTGCCGCGCCGCCGCACCTGGTTCACCGCGCTGGGCGCCAACACCCTGTACGCCTACCTGCTGCACGGGTTCGTCACGCGGGCGCTGTCGTTCTTCGGCTGGTGGAAGCTCGACTGGATGGCCACCACGCCCGGCACGATCGTGATCATCGTCGGGGCGGTCGTGATCGGCACGTTCCTGTGCTCCCCGCCGGTCAAGAAGGCGATGAGCTGGGCGCTGGAGCCCAAGATGACCTGGGCGTTCACCAGGCTGCGCCCGCCCGCGCGCGGCGGCGCGAAACGCTGACCCTCCCCGCGCGGGGCCCGGCGCGCCGCCAGGTCTCAATCCCGTGATCTTGCCCGGTCGTGCCGCATACCGGTCTTTCCACGCGAAATACTGTGCGTGGGACGTCGGCTCCGCCCGGCGCGGCCGGTCCGCTCCCGGGCCGTCACCCCGACATGTGACAAAAAAGCAACAGAGGGTAACCAACCTCCGGGGGTCGCTACCATCACGGAGGCCCCCGCGACCGTCTTCGGCCGGTATCACCCCCCGCAGCGCGGGAAGGTCTCATCGCAAGAGGAAAGGACAGTTCCCCATGGCGAACTTCACGCTGGACGACGTTCGGCAACGAACGTACAAAGCGCGTGACGCATGGTGGACGGTACTGCTGGTCGACCCGCTCGCCGCCCGGCTGGTCAAGGTCACGGCCAACCGGACCAACATCACCCCCAACCAGCTCACCGTCGGCGCGCTGATCCTCGGCCTCGGGGCGGGCGCCTGCTTCCTCGTCGGGACCTGGCCCTACCTCCTGCTCGGCGCGCTGCTGTACCACCTGTCGTTCACGCTCGACTGCATGGACGGCAAGATCGCCCGGCTGAAGGGCAACGGCTCGGTCTTCGGCGCCTGGCTGGACTACATCTTCGACCGGATCCGCGTGCTGCTCTGCGCGATCGCGCTGATGGCCGGGCAGTACCTGATCACCGGCAACGTGGCCTACGTGTGGACCGCCGTGGCCGTGGTGTTCCTGGACATGCTCCGCTACATGGACGCGCTGGAGACCTACAAGGTCCGCGCCCAGATGCGGGCCAAGCTGAACGCGACCCGGCTGGAGGCCCACGAGCTGGAGCTGGCCGCCCGCCGGCTCCGGGGCGAAGACGTCACCGCCGTCAGCGAGGAGCTGCGGGCCGCCGAGAGCGCGCTGCGCGGCGACCCGGAGGCCGACATGGAGGACCGGGTGCTGGGCGAGCAGCCCACCCACCAGGTGCTCCAGCAGGGCTTCCACGAGAAGTTCCCCTGGTACGCGCGGATCCGCCCGTTCCTGGCCCGCACCCGCATCCGGCCGCACCTGTTCAGCGGCATCGAGTTCCAGATGGGGGTGTTCGTCGTCGCCCCGGTGCTGGCGGCGGCCGCCCCCGGCGCGATCATCCCGACGACGGTCGTGGCGGGCGCGGGGCTGCTGGCGTTCGAGCTGGTCATCATCTACAAGTTCTGGCTCTCCACGCGCGACTACAGCCGCAGCCTGGCGAAGCTGGAGGGGAAGGTCGAGGCGCTGCGCGCGGAGCTGCCCGAGCAGGTTCCACTACTCGCACAGCGCGTGACCCCCTGAGACGGCGGAACGCCCCCGGCCGGTGGCCGGGGGCGTTCCGCGTTCCCGGGGCGCCGTCTCAGGCGCGCTGGCCCTCGTGCTCGGACTCCTCGGCGGCCTCGGGCCCCTCGGAGGTCTCCGGCTCGTCGGGGGCTTCCGGGTCGTCGAAGGTCTCCGGGGCGTCGGCGGCCTCGGGCTCCCCCGCGGCCTCGGGCCCCGACCGGGCGGGCGCGTGCGCGACCGCGCGGGGCTCGCGGGCCAGGGTGAGGCCCGCCGCCAGCACCGCGAACGGGATGCACGGCAGCAGGTAGCGGTAGTCGAAGTCCGCCGTGGCCGCCGGGACCACCAGCAGGGCCAGCGCGATGCCCCACGGCAGCAGGACCGGGCCGCCCAGCCGCCGGACGCGCAGCAGCACGCCCGCCAGGCCCACCAGCATGTAGATCCCGAGGAACGGGCCCCGCAGGTAGAAGGTGTGCTGGTAGTCGCGCATCCAGGCGCCCTGCGGCTCCACGACGCGGTGGATGACCGGCCTGCCGTTGGTGTACCAGTCGAGGTAGAGCCGCTGCATGTCCGACTGGGACGCGCCGACCGGGAAGTCGTACTGGGCCACCGTCCAGGGGGTCGGGTAGTCCTCGCGCTTCCACTCGAACGCGCGCAGCGTGTCGCGGACCACCACGTTCAGGTAGTCGCCGGGCTGCTTGGCGATGGCCTCCTTGACGAACTCCCCGGCGAGCTCGTTGGCGCGGACGCTGCGCTTGTCCTCGGGGAAGTGGCGGAACGGCGTGTCGCTGGTCCACATCGCCTGGTAGGCCCGGGCGGGGACCCGGGGCCGGGGCGGCACGTGGTCCATGCAGAACACCTCCAGCTCGGGCCTCGGCTTGATCACGTCGCAGCGGGCGAAGTCGACGACGCGGCCGTACATCCAGATCTGGTCGCTCTTGGTGAAGGTGTGGACCCCCCAGGTCCCGTGGAACCAGTGCAGGTAGAGCAGCAGCGGGACGGCGACCCCGGCGACCACCGACACCAGCGCCCGCCAGCCCGCGCGGCGCAGCAGCATGCAGAACAGCACCACGGCGATCAGCGGCAGGCCGACCGAGCGGACCATCGCCGCCGCGCCCAGCGCGAGCCCCGCCGGCGCGGCCGCCCACCAGCTCACCCGGCGCCGCCACAGCACCAGCGTCACGCCCGCCGTCAGCAGGAACGTGAACAGCCCGTCCGACATGAGCATGTGTTCGAGCTGGATCTGGTAGGCGTCGTAGAGCACCGGCAGCGTCACCGGCGTGGCCACCAGGCCGGGCGCCCAGGGCCGCCAGCGCGGCCGGCCGGCCCGCAGCCCCCGCCACACGATCGCGTAGACCATGACGCCGGTGAGCGCGCCCAGCGCGTGCTGGACCGCCAGCACCACGGTCCAGCTCTCGAACGGCCGCAGCGCCCACAGGAACACCGAGTACCCGCTCGGCCGCAGGTCGTCGGGGGCGAACTGGATCGCCGCGTTCAGGTACGTCCGCGAGTCCCCGAACCAGAAGATCCACGGGAAGCCGAGGATCGCGATCCAGCGCAGCGCCACCGCCCCGGCCAGCGCGGCGAGGAACAGGCCGTGCGCCGCCAGGAACCGTCCCGTGCCCCGTGCCGTCCGCCTCACGAGTTCTGCCACACGCAAACTGGGCTGCCTTCCCTTGGCCGGGCCGTTACCGTTTCGATGACGGCCTCCATGATTACGCAGCGTCGCGCCGCGGGGGGCGGTCGCCGACGCCACCGGCGGCGGAACGCGGGCCGGTCGTGGGGTCGCCCCCTCTGCCAGACGTCCGACGGACACGCCCGGTTGACCGGCGACGCGCGGGGGGTGTCGCCGGGTGTTCTCCCCGTGATCGGCGATTCCATGGGTACGCTGAGTGAACATCCGGTTACGTCGGTCGCCCGAAAGCCTACTCAGCCTCTTCCCAAAGGTCACATTGACGGTTTATGCCCAGGTCACGGCCGATGAGCCGGAGTGCGCGGCCCTCCGCGGGAGGCCGCCGCCCGGTCGCGGGGCCCGTCCGCGCGGGGTCGCCGTCCGGCGCGCTCCGGCGCCTGCCGGACACCGGTCACGCTCTGTGTCCAATTTGATCGTCCGACGGCGCCGGATACCCTTTTGTGCCCGAAGTCAGCGTTAACCTCACATGAGCAAGTGGCGAACCAACTCCCACGGTTGGCGCTAAAGTCCCTAGGGCGCTTCTGTCGGGACACCGGCGCTCCACGGCCGGTTCACCCGCAGGCTGCTCCCCTCGGCCCGCCCGTCCAGTAGTCGATTGGCCCACTGTATGAATTCCGGCCCCGCCCTCTCGCTCAGCATCATCGTCCCGGTCCACCGGGTGCAGGGATACCTGCGGCAGTGCCTGGACTCGATCCTGGTCCCCGACCTCCCCAGCCTGGAGGTCATCGCGGTGAACGACTGCTCGCCCGACCACAGCGGCGAGATCCTCGACGAGTACGCCGCCCGGGACCCGCGCCTCCAGGTGATCCACCTGACCGAGAACCAGGGCCTCGGCGGGGCCCGCAACGTCGGCCTCGACCGCGCCACCGGCGACTACGTGTGGTTCTTCGACAGCGACGACTACGCCACCTCCGACGGCGTCCGGTCGGTCTACGACCGGCTCTGCGAGACCCGCCCCGACGTGCTGGTCTTCGACTACGCCCGCGAGTACTGGGACGGCCGGGTCAAGCGCAGCGTGATCAACCACCTGTTCCGCGAGCCCCCGGCCCCGGACGTGTTCACCGCCGCCGACCGGCAGAGCGTGCTGCGGCTGATGATGACCGCCTGGAACCGCGCGATCCGCCGGGACTTCCTGCTGGGGCTCGGCCTGCGGTTCAGCCACGGGTACTACGAGGACGTCAACGTCACCTACCCGGTCCTCATGGCCGCCGAGAAGATCAGCCTGCTGGACCAGGTCTGCTACATCTACCGGCAGCGGCGGCAGGGCGCGATCACCCGCACCGCCTCCACCAAGCACTTCGACGCGTTCGCGCAGTACGACCGGATCTTCGCGTTCATGGACTCCATGGGCCCGGAGGCCGACCAGTTCCGCCCGATGATGTTCGACCGGACGATCTGGCACCTGCTGGTCATCCTGGAGCGTGGCGACCGCGTGCCGCCGTCCGAGCGCGCCCGGTTCTTCGCCGAGATGTCGAAGACGTTCAACAAGTACCGCCCGGCGGGCCACGACCGGCCCACCGAGGGCTCCATCGCCTCGGCCACCAAGAACCCCGGGCCGCTGCTGGAGACGCTCGCCGTCAAGTACGAGTTCATCCGGAAGAACGACCTCAAGGGCTACGACCGCTTCATGGCGCGCAAGGCCCTGCGCAAGAAGGCGGGCAAGGCCAAGAAGAAGGTCCGCAAGGGCATCAACTTCGCCAAGCGCAAGGGCATGCGGGCGTACTACCACACGCAGCTGCGCCGCCCGATCGAGGCCGACACCGCGGTGTTCGCCTCCTACTGGTACCGCGGCTACGCCTGCAACCCGGCCGCGATGTACGAGAAGGCCAGGGAGCTGGCCCCGCACGTCCGCAGCGTCTGGATCGTCAAGCCGTCCAAGGCGGCCGGGATGCCCAAGGGCGTCCCGTTCGTGGTCAGCGGGACCCGCGAGTACTACCGGACGATGGCCCGGTCCAGGTACTTCGTCAACAACGTGAACTTCCCCAACCACGTGATCAAGCGCAAGGGGCAGGTGCACGTGATGACGCAGCACGGCACCCCGCTCAAGCGCATGGGCCTGGACCAGCAGTACTTCCCCGCCGGCGCCAAGGGGATGGACTTCACCGAGCTGATGGAGCGCAGCGAGCGCTGGGACTTCCACGTCTCGGCCAACCCGCTGACGACCGAGGCGTGGGAGCGCAGCTTCCCGGTGAACGCCGAGATGCTGGAGATCGGCTACCCCCGCAACGACCGCCTGGTCCGCGCCACCGGCAAGGAGAGGGCCCGCCTCCGCGAGCGGCTGGCGATCCCCGAGGGCAAGAAGGCCGTCCTCTACACGCCCACGCACCGCGAGTACCGCAACAAGTTCGAGCCGATGTTCGACATCCAGCGGTTCGCGCGCGAGCTGGGCGACGAGTACGTGCTGCTGCTGCGGGCGCACTACTTCTACCGCCCGGCCCCCGGCACGCTGGACCCCGAGCGGGTCATCGACGTGTCGGCGTACCCGACCGTCGAGGACCTCTACATCGCCTCCGACGCGATGCTGACGGACTACTCGTCGGCGATGTTCGACTACGCGGTGCTGCCGGACCGGCCCATCGTGGTCTTCGCCAACGACTGGGAGACCTACAAGATCACCCGCGGCGTGAACTTCGACATCACCGAGTTCCCGCCCGGCCTGGTGGCCTACACCGAGGACGAGCTGCTCCAGTCGTTCGCGTCCGGGGCCCCGTGGGAGTCGCAGTACACCAAGTTCCGCGACGCGTTCCGCGAGCGGTTCTGCCCGTGGGAGGACGGTCAGGCCAGCGAGCGCGCGGTGCGCCGGATCTTCCTCGACGACAAGGACGCCGGCCGTCCGCCGAAGAGGTAGCCCCGGTCGGTTACCCTTCTGATCCCCTCCCCCAAGACCCCTCCGGCGTTCCAGGTGAACCCCCCGCACCCGGCGTTCCGCCGTTCCCCGCGCCCCTGACAGGGGGCGCGGGGCCCGCCTTAAGGAGCCCGCTTTGGCGACTCATCGGATCAGTGTCGTGGTCAGCGCCCGCCGCACCGGCGCGGACCTCGCCGAGACCCTCCAGTCGTTGGCCGAGCAGACCCACCGTGAGCTCGAAGTGCTGGTGGTGGACGGCGGCACCGGAGCCGTCGCCGGGGTGGAGCTGCCCGACGAGCGGTTCCGGCTGATCCGGCAGGGCGCGCCGAGCCGGGGCATGGCGCGGGCGATCGGCGTCGGCCAGGCGACCGGGGAGTACCTGGCGTTCGCCGACGACGGCGACGTGCTGCCCGCCGACGCGCTGCGCCGCCTGCACGCCTCGCTGGCCGCCAGCGGCTGCGACTTCGCCGCCGGTTCGGTCGCGGTGCGCCGCGAGGGCGGCTCGGTGCGCCCGGCCGCGCTGCGCGCGGCGTTCGCCGACACCGTCTCCGGGACGCACATCCGGCGGCGCCCGAACCTGCTGGCCGACCGGACCGTGTCGGGCAAGCTGTTCCGGAAGGCGTTCTGGGAGCGGCACCGGCTGGCGTTCCCGGACGTGGACCGGGACGAGGATCTGGCCGTCGTGGTGCCCGCGCACCACCTGGCCGACGGGGTGGACGTCCTCGCCGACGTGGTGGTGCGCCGCCGCGGCGAGCTCACCCCGCAGCCGTGCGCCGAGCCGCAGGCCGCCGCGCACTCGTTCGCCGCCGTCAAGGCCGTGCTGGAGCGGATGGACGGCGCGTGGCGGCCCCGGGACCGCCGCCGGTTCCTGACCGCCGTGCTGAACGAGGAGCTGCGCGCGTTCCTGGACGGCCTGCCCGACGCCGCCGACCCCGAACGCGACCAGATCATCGAGCTGGTCGCCGCGCACGCCGACTGGCTGGAGCCGCAGGCCCTGGCCTACGTGCCGGCGGTGACCCGGCTGAAGTGGCACCTGGCCGCCCAGCGCCGCCGCACCGAGCTGGTCAAGGTCGTCCGCTACGCGCGCGGCAAGCCCTCCCCGGCGATCGTCCGGGAGGGCCTGCACCGCTACGTCGTCCATCCGTACTGGAAGGACGACAAGATGGACCTGCCGCCGGAGCTGTACCGGGCGCGCACCGAGGTGCGGCTGCGCAGCCGCGTCCACGAGGTGGCCTGGCGCGACGGCAGGCTGGTGGTGTCCGGCGAGGCGTACATCAACTCGGTGTCCAGCAGCCGCCGCTGGACCGCGATCAAGAGCGTGACGCTGCGGCAGGGCCGCCGCCGCATCCCGCTGCTGGCCCGCAAGACGCCCAAGCCGGGCAAGAAGGCGGGCCCGTGGACCGGGTTCGAGTTCACGATCGACCCGAAGAAGCTGCGGCGGCGCGGCCGGTGGGTGGACGGCCACTGGGACGTGGAGGCGACCGTCTTCAACGCGGGCGTGCTGCGCTCGGCCCCGCTGCGCGGCGGGACCGGCGGGTCCGGGGCGCGTCCCCCGTACCAGTACGTGGCCGACGACGTGCGGATCGTGCCGCGGATCGTGGACGGCGCGCTGCGGATCTCGGTGGAGACCGTCACCGCCCGCGCGACCGCGCTGCGCTGGGCCGGGGACGAGCTGGAGGTCGAGGGCACCGCCGCCGCGCCGCCCCGCGAGATGACGCTGACGCTCGGCGACGACGTGGCGCACGTGCCGGTCACCGTCTCCGGGAACACCTTCCGGGCGCGCGTCCCGCTGCCCGAGGGCGACGGCAACGCCGACCCCAAGGCCATCGACGACACCCGCGACTGGGCGGTGCTGCTGGACGGCGAGCCGCTGGTGCTCGCCGAGGACGCCGCCGACGTCCGCAGGCTGATCGGCGTGCAGGAGGCGTTCGCCGGGCGCGGCGCGTCCGGGTACCTGCGCCTCGAACTGCGCACCTCCCGGTTCCAGGTGGACAACGCCGTGCTCGCCGCCGACGGCACCCTGACCGTCACCGGCGCCCACCCGGTCCACGCCGACGGCGAGCTGGTGCTGCGCAGCCGGGGCCGCAGCAAGGACTACTCCTTCCCGATGACCGCCGACGGCGACCGGCTGCGCGCGTCGGTGCCGGTCGCGGCCGTGCCGAGCGTGGCGGGCGTGCTGCCGCTGCGGCAGGGCCGCTGGGACGTGCTGTTCCAGCCCCGGGGCGGGCGCCCGCTGGCCGTGCGGGCCGCCGGGGCGATCGAGCCGCACGCGGTCGAGGTGCGGCGGCGCGGCTACGAGCTGGAGATGCGCGGCAACGGCCTGGTGATCGCGGTGACCAGCGACCTCGCCCCCGAGGAGCGCGGCAACGGCGCGTCCGCGCTGCGCGCCGAGGCGCGCGCCAAGGTCGCCCGGACCGGGCTGCGCGACGCGGTGGTGTTCTCCTGCTTCAACGGCCGCCAGTACTCCGACAGCACCCGCGCGATCCACGAGGAGCTGGTGCGCCGGGGCGTGGAGCTGGAGCAGCTGTGGGTCGTCAACGACGGCCAGGTCGAGCTGCCCGACACCGTCCGGCCGATCCGGCTGAACGGGCGCGAGTGGCACGAGGCGATGGCGTCGGCGCGGTACATCGTCGCCAACCACCGCCTCGGCGACTGGTTCCAGCGGCACCCCGACCAGACCGTGCTGCAGACCTGGCACGGCACCCCGCTGAAGAAGATCGGCAAGGACATCAAGGAGGTCCACTTCGCCTACGCGCCGGGCATGAAGCACGCCCTGCGCGCCCAGGCGAGCAAGGGCAAGGCCGCCGAGGCGCCGGTGGCGGCGACGCTGCCGGAGTGGACCCACCTGCTGTCGCCCAACCCGTTCAGCACCGAGATCTTCCGGCGCGCGTTCTCGTTCAAGGGAGAGCTGATCGAGGCCGGGTACCCGCGCAACGACGTGCTGTACCACCCCGACGCCGACGCGATCGCCGCCGGGGTGCGGGCCAGGCTGGGCATCCCCGCCGGCAAGCGGATCGTGCTGTACGCGCCGACCTGGCGGGACGACCAGTACTACAGCCGGGGCCGCTACCGGCACGACATGCGGCTGGACCTGGACCGGGCGCGGGCCGAGCTGGGCGACGACCACGTGCTGCTGGTGCGGCTGCACAGCAACGTCGTGGACGGCGTCCCCGAGGACGGGTCGGGGTTCGTGCGGGACGTGTCGCTGTACCCCGACATCGCCGAGCTGTACCTGGTCGCCGACGTGATGATCACGGACTACTCGTCGGTGATGTTCGACTACGCCAACACCCGGCGGCCGATGCTGTTCTTCACCTACGACCTGGCCGACTACCGGGACCGGCTGCGCGGCTTCTACTTCGACTTCGAGGCCGAGGCCCCCGGGCCGCTGGTCGAGTCGTCGGACGCCCTGATCGGGGCGATCCGCGACGCCGACGTCACGGCCCGGGACTACAAGGAGAGGTACGACGCGTTCGTGGAGCGGTTCTGCCCGCTCGACGACGGCAAGGCCGCCTCCCGCGTCGTCGACCGGGTGTTCAGGCTGTAGCCGCCGCCGGGCCCGCCGGGGCCGCGTCCGTCGCCTCTGCCGCCAGGAGGTCCGTCCACCGGCGGCAGACCTCGTTCAGGGCGTAGGCGTTGCGGACCTGCGACTGGGCGAGGCGGCGCTCGGTGTCCCAGCGTCCCTCGGCGACCGTCGCGGCGATCGCGTCGGCCATCGCGTCGGTGCCGTCGTGGATCCAGCGCGTGTCGTAGATCGTGTCGGCTCCCGGCCACGGCAGCAGGGCCGGGACCGCGCCGGACGCCATGCCCTCGGCGGGCGCCAGGTGGAAGCTCTCGTCGTCGCTGGTGGACAGCACGAACCCGACGCGCCGCAGCCACGCCGCCACGTCCCGGCCGTAGTCGTCGAACACGACCGCGCCCGCCAGCAGCGGGGAGCGGCGGATGCGGCGGAACGCCTCCTCGTAGTGCTCGCGCTCCTCCTTCTTCTGCCAGATCCACCAGTACTCCCAGGGGAGCTTGGTCTTCACGAACAGCGTGAAGCGCGGATCGTCGCGGCGCAGGCGCTCCAGCACGTCCAGGGCCAGGTCCAGGCGCTTGCGGGACGGCGCGACGCCGATGAAGCCGAGGTGGTGCTCGGCGCCGGGCAGCTTGGGGCGGTCGAGGTCGGCGTCGTCCACCCAGTTGGGGACGACGGTGACCTTGTCGTGCGGCCAGCCCGTCAGCTGGCGGGTCAGGTCGGCGTAGTGGGGGCTGACGCAGATCACCTGGTCGACGGCGTCGATGTTCAGCCGCTTGGGCCAGTCGGCGTACAGCTCGAAGCGGTGCAGCCGGACCACCAGGCGCTGGCCGGGGCGCTTGCGCTCGGCGTACCAGAGGGCGTTGGGCCCGCACCACTCGCAGATGATCACGTCGGCCCAGTCGATGAGCTCCTGGCCGCGCTCGGGGTCGTGGGCGCGCAGCGCCGACCAGTGGTCGACGCGGACCTCCATGTCGGGCCGGGAGTCGAAGTACTCCAGCAGCCGCGTGAAGAACTTCAGGTCGTGCGAGGCGACGCCGACGCGCAGCTTGCGGCCCCCGGCGCGCAGCACCCGCCGGTCGGGTTCGGGGAACGCCGCCGCCAGGGAGCGGGTCAGGCGTTCGGCGGCGGCGTCCAGGGTGTAGTCGGCGGCGGCGTCGCGGCAGCGCCGGGCGGCCAGCGCGTAGGCGTCGGGGCTCTTGCCGACCAGCGTCAACGCGTCCACCACGTCGTCCTCCGTCGCGGCGAACAGCGGGTAGTCCGCGCCGAGGAGGCGTTCGTGCATGGGGGTGCGGTTGAGCACGACGGGCACGTTCAGCGCCCCGCACTCCAGGATCTTGGTGGACAGCTCCAGGCTGGCGTCCATGCTCGGGTGCCGCCAGGACACGCCGACGTCCCCGGCGGCGGTCAGCCGCATCGCCTCGGCGCGCGGGTGGCCGCCGTGCCAGACCACGCCGGGGCTGCCCTCCAGCGCCGCGCGCATCCGGGGCGCGTAGCCGGGGTCCTCGGGGTCATCGTGGACCTTGTCGCCGACCATGTGGAGCTCGGCGTCCACGCCGCGCCGGCCGAGCAGCGCCGGGAGCCGGGTCATCTCCAGGGTGTTCCAGCGCGGGGCGAACTTGCCGGTGTAGACCATGCGCAGGGTGCGGTCCTCCGGGGCCCCCTCGGAGCGGGGCTCCAGGCCGTCGGGGAGCACGACGACCGGCGGGAACAGCACGCTCTTGCCCGCGGCGGCGGGCACCGCGCTCTCCAGGAAGCCCCGCAGCTCCTCGGTCTGGCACAGCAGCAGCCGGGAGGCGTCGGCGACCCGGTTGAGCTCGCCCCGCACCTGCCCGGTGAAGCCCTCCGCCGACTGCGGGACGTCGGTCAGGTACGTCCAGAGCCGTCCGGCCAGGTCGGTGTGGGCGAGCCGCCCGGCCAGGCGGCGGCCCCGCACCACGACCAGGTCGTGCGGGCCGGCGGCGTCGATCCGGGCGAGGACGGTGGCGGCGGTGCGGGGGTGCATGCCCTGGTCGGTCGCGACCAGCCCCTCGGCGTGCGGGCTGCGGACGGTCACGTTCGGCAGGGCGCGCAGCGGGTCGACCAGGCGTCCCGTCCGGACCGGGGCCTTCAGGACCAGCGTCACCGCGCAGCCCGCGCGGGCGAGGGCCTGCACCATGCCCTGGGCCCAGATCGCCGAACCGTCGATCAGGTTGAGATCGACGTCGCCGTAGACGAGGGCGCGAGGTCGCACAGGAGATCCTTTCGGTGGGACAGGGCGGCGGCGAGATCGGTGGCGTCCCAGTCCAGGGACGCCAGGACGGGGGGCACGGGGTCGCCGACCAGGACGCGGGGAAGGTCGCGCCGGTGGGCGAGGTCGCGCAGGTGGTGCAGGGCGCGTTCGCGGTCGAACATCCCCGGCACTCCCAGGTAGGCCCACGGGCCGCCGGGGTCCCCGGCGCGGGCGTCCACGACGAGGGCGTCCACGTCGGCGCCCGGCAGGACCGTCGCCGCGTCGTGCGGGTACAGCTCGACGACCTTCAGGGCGGGGATGCGGCGGCGCAGCGCGTCGGCGGTGCCGGGGGCCAGGACGCCCGCGACGATCGGCCCCTCGTGGGGCCCGGCGACCAGCAGCCGGTTCTCGGGGCGGTCGACGCGCTCGGCCTCGACGGGGTGCTCCCCGTTGCGGCCGCCCTTGGCGGGCCGGGGCGCGTGCCGCTGCTTCCAGACCCGGTACAGCTCGCGGGGCAGCCGGGGGGCGCGCCGCTTGGGGTTGCGGGCCGCGCCCGCGACCAGCCTGCCGACCTGCACGGTCGTGGAGTTCTCCAGCGCCTCCAGGCGGCGTTCCAGCTCCTGGACGCGCGTCTGGCTCTCCTTGAGCTGGGCGCGCAGCCGCGCGGCCTGGCGGTGGGCCTTCACGGGGTCGTCGGAGCTAGTCACCGAGGAACTCCAGGATGATGTCGGCGATGCGGGGCCCGGCCGCGCCGTCCCACAGCGGCGGCGTGCGGCGCTCGCCCGCGGTCCCGGCCTCCAGCGCCTTGCGGACGGCGGGGACGACCTCCTCGAACGTGACGAGGCGGTTGGTGCCGTGGGTGATGGTGACGGGCCGTTCGGTGTTGGGGCGGACCGTCAGGCAGGGGACGCCGAGGATCGTCGTCTCCTCCTGGAGCCCGCCGGAGTCGGTGACGACGGCCGCCGCGCCGCGCACCGCGGCGAGGAAGTCCACGTAGCCGAGCGGGTCCAGGACGTGCAGGCGGGGGTGGTCGGCGAGCCCGGCGGCCAGCAGCGTCGCGCGGCCGCGCGGGTGCACGGGGATCACGACGTCGGCCAGGTCGGCGACGCCGTGCAGGTGCCCGACCAGCGCCCTGGCGGTGGCGGGGTCGTCGACGTTGGCGGGGCGGTGCAGGGTCGCCAGCACGTAGCGGCCGGGCAGGCCGTGGGCGGCGCGGGCGGCGGCGACGTCGAACCGGTCCAGGTTGGCCAGCAGCGTGTCGATCATCGGGTTGCCGACCAGGTGGATCCGCCCGGTGGGCACGCCCTCGCCGGCCAGGTGGCCGATCGCCTCGGGGCTGGTGACGAAGCACAGGTCCGACAGCTGGTCGGTGAGGCGGCGGTTGACCTCCTCGGGCATCGTCATGTCGAACGACCGCAGCCCGGCCTCCACGTGCGCCACCGGGATGTGGATCTTGGCGGCGGCCAGCGCGGCGGCGACCGTGGAGTTCACGTCGCCGTAGACGACGACCAGCGCGGGGGCGCGGTCGAGGAACTCGCGCTCCAGGCCGACCAGCAGCGCCGCCGTCTGCTCGGCGTGGCCGCCGGAGCCGACGCCGAGGTTGACGTCCGGCTCGGGCAGGCCGAGGTCGCGGAAGAAGACGTCGGACATGCGCTCGTCGTAGTGCTGCCCGGTGTGCACGACGGTCTGGCGCGCGCCGCGCTCGCCCAGCGCCCGGATCACGGGGGCGGCCTTGACGAAGTTCGGCCGGGCCCCCAGGACGTGCAGGACCGGGCCGGAGACCGGCGCGGAGACGGGTGCGGCGGATGGTGATTCCTGCACGATTTCCCTTCTTGCCGAAACATGAACTCCCAGTAATAACAAGTGATGTCAGTGGCCTCGCCGAAATCGTGGAACCCGACGTGACGGCTTCGTTAACAGTTCTGGAAGAGGTGGAAGCAGGGGCGATTCGCCCGATGACGCTCCCTTACAGTCCGAACGTCGCCGGAAAGCGTCCGGCATGAACGGATCACTGTCTCGTGAAGGGAGCCACCGGGTGGATCTGGTGGTCATCGGGCTCGGCTACGTCGGGCTGCCGCTGGTGCGCGAGGCCTGCCGGGCGGGCCTGGCCGTCGGCGGCCTGGACCTGGACGAACGTGTGGTGGCGGGGCTGTCCGCGGGCCGTTCGCACATCGACGACGTCTCGGACGCCGAGGTCGCGGCGATGCGGGAGGCGGGCTTCACGCCCTCGACCGACGAGGCGGTCCTCGACGGGGCCCGCACGGTGGTGATCTGCGTTCCGACGCCGCTGTCGGCCGAGGGCGGGCCGGACCTGACCGCGGTGCGCGGCGCGGCCGCGACGATCGCGCGTCACCTGTCGTCCGGGACGCTGGTGGTGCTGGAGTCCACCACCTACCCCGGCACCACCGACGAGGTCGTCCGGCCGATCCTGGAGGAGTCCGGGCTGGTCGCGGGGCGGGACTTCCACCTGGCGTTCTCGCCGGAGCGGATCGACCCGGGCAACCCGGTGTTCGGCGTGGCGAACACCCCGAAGATCGTCGGCGGCCTGACGGGGAACTGCGCGTCGGCGGCGGCGGCCTTCTACGGCAAGTTCGTGGAGGAGGTGGTGCAGGCCAAGGGCACCCGCGAGGCCGAGATGGCCAAGCTGCTGGAGAACACCTACCGGCACGTCAACATCGCCCTGGTCAACGAGATGGCGGTCTTCTGCCACGAGCTGGGCATCGACCTGTGGGACGCCATCGACTGCGCCGCCACCAAACCCTTCGGCTTCCAGGCCTTCCGCCCCGGACCCGGCGTCGGCGGCCACTGCATCCCCATCGACCCCAACTACCTGTCCTACAAGGTCCGCTCCCTGGGCTACCCCTTCCGCTTCGTGGAACTGGCCCAGGAGATCAACGACCGCATGCCCCGCTACGTCGTCGAACGCGCCCAGCAGCTCCTCAACCGCGAGGGGCGCGCCCTCAAGGGCTCCCGGGTGCTGCTGCTCGGCGTCACCTACAAGGCCGACATCGCCGACCAGCGCGAGTCCCCGGCCCGCCCGGTGGCGCGCCGCCTGGCCAAGCTCGGCGCGGAGCTGACGTTCCACGACCCGCACGTGGACACCTGGCGGGTCGGCGACGCCGAGGTGCCGCGCAGCACCGACCTGACGGCCGCGCTGGAGGCCGCGGACCTGACGATCGTGCTGGCCGACCACCGCGACTACGATCCCGCGACGCTGACCCGGCACGCCCGCCTGCTGTTCGACACGAGGGGCCGCACCCGGGGCCGCGCCGCCGAGACCGTCGAACTCCTGTGATCCTTAACCTCCCGTCCAGCGGCCCGTCATCGGCGCTTTCCCCCCTGCCACAAGAATCGTTCTCGGATGATTCCCGGCTCTTTTCCGGAGTGAATGGAATGCGGGTCTGTGTTTGCACGGTCGTGCACCACCCCGAGGACGCCCGGATTCTGCACCGGCAGATCCGTTCGCTTCTCGACGCCGGTCACGAGGTCACCTATATCGCGCCGTTCCGGGCCTGCAACGTGACGCCGTGGCGCAACATCAGCCCCGTGGACGTTCCCCGCGCCACCGGCCGCCGCCGCCTGCACGCCCTGCGGGCGGCGCACCGCGCGCTGGTCGAGCACTCCGCCTACGCCGACATCGTCCTGCTGCACGACCCCGAGCTGCTGGTGGGGATGCCGCGGGCGGTGCGCCGCCGCACGGTCGTGTGGGACGTCCACGAGGACACCGCCGCCGCCCTCACCGCCAAGGGCTGGCTGCCCGCGCCGCTGGCGCCGCTGCTGCGCCCGGCGGTGCGCCGCCTGGAGCGGCGCGCCGAGCGGCGCCACCACCTGCTGCTGGCCGAGGAGGGCTACCGCGACCGCTTCACGCGGGAGCACCCGGTCGTCCCCAACACCACCTACGTGGCCGACGCCCCGCCCGCGCCGCCGGACGACAACCGCGCGGTGTACGTGGGGCACCTGTCGCGGGCGCGGGGCGCGTTCGACATGATCGAGATGGCGCGGCTGCTGGCGCCCGAGGGCATCATGGTCGAGCTGATCGGCGCGGCCGACCCCGAGGTCCGCCCGGCCCTGCGCGACGCCCAGCGCGAGGGCGTGCTGCGCTGGTACGGCTTCGTCCCCAACGACCGCGCCCTGCGCATCGTCGAGGGCGCGACGGCGGGCCTGTCGCTGCTGCACGACGAGCCGAACTACCGCCACTCGATGCCGACCAAGGTCATCGAGTACATGGCCCACGGCATCCCGGTGATCACCACTCCGCTCGCCCCGGCCCGCGGCATCGTGGAGCCCACGGGCAGCGGCCTGGTGGTCCCGTTCAACGCGCCCGCGGCGGCCACCGAGGCGATGCGCCGCCTCCGCAGGGATCCCGACCTCCGCGACTCGCTGGCGAGCCAGGGCTACAAGACGGCCCGCGAGCGCTTCCACTGGCCGGTCCAGGCCCGCCCGTTCGTCCACCACCTGGAGACCTGGGCCGGCGCCTACACGCCCGGGGAGCAGCCCGCCCTGAGCCCCCGGACCGCCTGACCGTCCGGCGGTCAGGGGGCGGGGTGGCGGGTGACCGCCGTGGCCACCGTGCGGGCCAGGCGGGGGGTCGTCGCCGGGGGCGAGGCGCTCACCACCACGATGCGGCGGCCCACGCGCAGCGCGACGGTGCCCGAGGTCGGGCCGATGTCGTAGGCCTCGTCACCGCCCAGGTCGAAGCGGCGGCGGGCCTGGGCCTGGGTCGCCTGCAACGCGTTGAGCAGGCCCGAGGCGGCCGGTGCGGAGGAGGCCGTCCAGCGGACCGTCACCGTCAGGGAGCGGCGGCCGAGGCCCTCGTTGACGCGCGCCGGGCGGCGGTCGGCGCCGCGCTTCTGCCTCGGCTCGTAGGTGCAGGTCACCGGGTGCGGGAGCGGCACCGGGCCCACCCTCGTCCGGCCCGGACGGGCCACGTGGTCGGCCAGGCCCACCGCCGACAGGTCCGCCTTGGTCAGCAGCGCGCAGGCGTCCGGCCACTCCTGGGGGCGCACCCCAGCCAGCTCGTCGGGGCCGGGGCCGGCCGGGCCGCCGCTCAGCGACACCAGCCGCGCCGAACCCTCGGGGCGGGGCGCGGCCTCGGGCACCGCCGCGAACAGGTAGCCGCCCGCCGCCGACAGCCACGGCCGCACCCCGCGCAGGTCCGGGTCCAGCGTGAACGGCACCGGAACGGTCGTCGTCCGCCCGCCGTGCCCCTCCCGCAGGTCCACCAGGTCCACCGCCGCCGGAAGCAGCCACTCGGCGAGCCTCGGGCGCAGCGCGTACACGCGGTCCCCGGCGTGCGCGAGGGCGGTGTACCCGGGGACCTCCCGGTCCCACTCGGTCCGCCGGTCGGCGATCCGCACCACCACCATCCGCGCCCTCTCCGGGCGCTCGCCGGTCCGCAGCACCACGACCAGCCGCCCGTTGTCGGTGAGCGCCGACGGGCACATCGCGTCGCCGCACACGTCGCCGTCCCAGGTGCCGACCAGCGTCCCGTGCCGGTCGTAGGCGCGCAGCTCGGCGCCGTCGGCGACCAGCGTGACCTCGCCCAGCGCCGTGACCTCGGGGGCCACGTCCGACCGGAGGTCCCGGATCCACCGCACCCGGCCGGAGGCGGGTTCGAGGGCCATCAGGCGGCTGCGGCGCCCGCAGTCCAGCGCCACGGCCGTCAGCTCCTCCACGCCGTCGGAGGGGTGGGCGGCGTCCTCGAACAGGCGGCATCCGGGCTGGAGCCGCAGCTTCCACAGCCGCAGCCCGCTCTCGGCCGACCTGCCGAACACCGCGGTGCGGCGCGCGTCCGCCGTGATCACCACGCCGGACCCGCCGGGCCAGCGCAGCGTCGTGCGCCCCACCGCGGCGGGCCGGTCGCCGGTCCGCCGCCACAGCATCCCGCCCGACAGCGCGTCGAACCCGACCATCTGGTGCTCGCCGCGCCGCCCGTCGCGTTCGAAGTAGCCGACCACCTGGCCGCGGGTCGCGGCCCAGCCCAGCAGCGTCCAGCCGGCCCGGCGGTAGCTCCACCGGTCCCGTCCGGTCCGCGCGTCGCGGACCTCCAGCCCGCGCCCGGTCGCGGTCACCACCTGCCCGAGGACGACCTCGTAGGAGACGCTGTCGTACCCGGCGACGGGCCCGCTGTGCACCCGCGCCGACCGCTGCCACCGCACGGCCAGCGGGCCCGGCGGCGGGCCGATCCGCTCCATCCACGCCACGGGGCGGTCGGTCACCGCGTGCCGGACCTGCCACCACTCGGCGCTGACGACCAGCCGCGAGACCAGCACGGCGCACACGACCGCCGCCACCGCCCCCGCGCCCACCCCGAGCACCAGCCGCTGCCGGCCCCCGACCACGACCGTGCGCCTCCCGTCCGGCCTTTCCGACCTGTTCTCCCAGCGGTACCGCAAGGACTCCACCATGCCCTGTCTCCTGCCTCCCGCGCGACACGAGCGGCGAGAGGCACGCGGACGAACCGGCCTTCGAGGACGATCGGACCGGATTTCGGCGGTGGCGGGGGATCTGCGAGCCGGCCCCTCCGGGAACCTCACTCCAGCCGGGCCGCGGCCTCCCGTGGCTCGGGCGAACGGAGGAAGCGCAGGTCCTCCACGACCAGGGCGGCATCGGTGGCGCCGCCGCGGCGGAGGGCCGGGGCCAGCGCGTCCAGGTCGGGCCAGCGGGACGGGCGGAGGTGGACGCGGTAGCCGTCTCCGGCGGGCTCCAGGGTGAGGGCCTCGCCGATGGCGAGCCTGCTCCCCGGGAGGTGGGCCGCGGTCGCCCCGGCGGCTCGCTCCAGGGCGGTGACCGAGGTGACCCCGATGGCGATGGGAAGGGTCGTGTCCGGGCCGGTGACGTGTTCGTGCAGGTCACGTAGGCGGGCGGCGGCGGTCGTGCGGGCGGGGTGGTCCTTGGGCAGGCGATCGGCCAGGAGCCTCGCGGCGCGGGCGATGTGCCCCGGCGGCGGTACGGACGGACGCTCGCCGAGCAGGGCGATCAGCGCCTCCAGTGCGTCCTCGGCGCCGGAGGCGAGGGTGACCCACTGCCCGGTGGTGAGCGGGGTGAGCCTCGGGTGGCGTTCCGTCCAGTACGCGACCGCCCGGTCCAGGTCGGGGCCCGTGCGCCAGAGGTCGGCGGGGTCGTCGGGCATGAGCAGCTCGACGACCTCGACGGCCTCGTCGGCAGTGGTGAGCGCCTCCAGGGAGAGCGCGGCGACGCGCAGCCCGGTCGGGGTCAGGTCGAGTTCGCGGGCGCGGGCGGCGTCGCCCTCGCGGAGGGCGGCGGCGCGGCCCCGCGCCCAGCCGTCCGGCCAGGAGAGCGTGCGGGCCGAGGTGGACAGCAGGATCAGGCACTGGGCCGGTGACAGGCCGGTGGCCTCGGCGAACGCCCGTACGGTCGCCTCCCGGTCCACGGGCGGCGGGCCGTTCTCGGCGATCAGGTCGAGCGCCCGCCGGAGCCGGTCCGGGTCGCCCCAGCCACGGCAGGTCCGCAGCTCGACGACGCGGTTGCGGGTGAACAGGAGCGGGTCGGGGCCACCGGGGGTGTAGAGGAGCGCCGTGACCGCGTACCCGTGCCCCACCTGCTCGTAGTCGGCGACGGCGGCGGCCGCGATGGGGCCGTGGCCCGAGCGGATCTGCCCGAGCTCGTCCTCCGGGCGCAGCCGGGCGACGTGCCAGGTGCCGTCGGTGCGGAGGAGTTCGGGGACGGCGGCCAGTTCCCGAAGCCGCGCGCGCCCGCCGCCGTCGCCCCACGCGGCGTCCAGGACGGCGGCGCCGAGGCGGCCCAGCGTGTCCTCGACCCCCTTGACGGCGGGGGCGTGGAATGTCGCGATCTCCTTTTCGTACGGCACGTCGACGGCGGCCCGGGTGAAGTGGACGATCCTGTCGTAGGCGGACTCAGGCCCCGGATCGTCCGGCCCGGGGGGCTTCTCGGACCGGACGGCGGGCGCCGCGGAGGCGGGCGCCGGGCGCAGGTGGGGCGGCGGGGCCAGTGCCAGGCGTTCCAGCAGGGCGAACGCGCGCTCGCGGCATTCGGCGGCCGTCCACACCAGGAACGTGACGCCCGTCCAGAGCGACTCGTCGGTGATCTCCGGCAGGAGCGGGCGGAGCCGTCCCGCCAGTTCCTCGCGGACGGCGATCCTCTCCGGGTACCTGCTCTCGGGGTCCAGCGCCCGCATGAGGTCGGCGGCGAGCGCGGCGTCCACGACGTCGATCAGGGCCTGCGCCTGCTTCTCGTCCATGGCGCGCAGCGCCCTGGACCCCTCGGGGTCGCGCGGCCGCATCGCCGACCACCAGCCGGGAGGCGCGACCAGGCGGGTCCCGGACGCGTAGCGGTGGTGCTCGACCGTGCCGATGTTCGCGGCGCCGTCGTGCTCGGGCACCCGGCCCCAGCCGCGGACGTAGCGGCCGATGGTCCGCCCGGCCGGGTCCCGCAGCTCGATGATCCGCCCCCGGCCGCGCCACACGGTGGCCTCGGCGCCGCCGGGGAAGACGACCCGTTCGCCGTCGGCCGGTAGGACGCGGCGGGCGGCGGGGTGCGCGCTGCCGTGCGGGCAGTGCGGGCCGCCGTGGTCCAGTACGGTCACCCGGCCGTTCACGGCGATCAGGCAGCGGTCGTAGAGGTCGCGCACCTCGGTCCGTTCGTGGGACCGGCTGGAGATGACCTCGTACGTGCCGAAGCCGTGGGACGGGCCGACCCCCTCCGGTGTGACGACGGAGGCGCGGAACTGGTGCTCCCAGAGCCGGCCGGACTGGATCAGGAGCAGGTCGGTGCCGCTCTCCTCCAGGTAGTCGACGATGGTGTTGACGTGGCCGGGGACGAAGGCGGGCAGTTCCAGTTCGTCGAGGACGCCGCCGCTCAGGGTGAGGGCGAGGGCGCGGGCCGGGTCGGTCCCGGTCGCGATCGTCCGGACGCTGTCCAGGAGGGGGCCGGGGACTCCGCCGATGGTGAACCGCCCGGCGTCGCACAGGGCGGCGTGCGCGTCCGGAAGCCCCTGGTGGGGGACCCGCTCGGCATGCTCGGCCAGGATGGCGGCGACGGTCCGCGCCGTTCCCGGTGTGGTGGTCAGGGCCCGGACGGTCTCGGGGGCGGTCTGCTTCGGGACGGCGGGCTCGGTGACGTTGAGCTGGTTGGTCACGTTGCCCACGATCGCGTCGCGCAGCAGCGGGGCCCAGTCCGGGTCGGCGGCGACGGCGGCCAGGTCGGTGCCCGCTCCGGAGGCGAGCCGGTCGTACAGCTTGAACGTGTGCAGCAGCCGGGGCCGCGCGAGCGGGACGCCGCGGTCCAGCAGGAGGTCGAGGAGCGGGAGGTCGGCGGCGGTCTCCTCCCAGCGGTTGACCTCGTCCTCGTCCGCGCCGAGCACCGCCTCATGCTCGTCGCAGGTGAGGCCCTCCGCGCGCAGCCGCGCACCGGCGTCGTGCAGGAGGTCGCCGAGACCGGCGACGGGGAGCGCCAGCCCCGCGTACAGCCTCAGGAAGCGGCCGAGCCAGTCCTTCGCCGCCGCCCCCGCCAGCCCGGGAAACGCGGTGAACGGGGCGGTCAGGCCCGCGCCCGCGAGGTTGCCGAGCAGGAGCGACACCGCCGCGCTCTTCGCCCGGGGGGTGTCCTTGGCGGGCAGCGGCAGGACGCCGAGGAGCGCGCGGCCGACGCCCGCGTCCGCCCGCGCCATCGGGCCGAGCAGCGGAAGGACGAACTTCCAGAGGGCTCGCGGCGCCGACTCCATGCAGCCGCTCTCCAGCAGGGCCCGTACGGCGCGTTCGTCCTCGGGCCCGCCGAGCGCGTGCCCGGCGGCCTTCGCCAGCGCCGCCCAGCCGTCGGCCAGGGCCAGCGCGCCGTCCGCGCCGTCCGGGACCTCCTCGCACCACTCGGTGAGCAGGGCGCGGTGCCAGCGGTACGCGCCGGGGGCGGGATGGCGGGCGGCGAGCCGCTTGCCGTGCTTCTTGAGCGTGGCCGTCCCGACGGCGTCCGGTCCCGCGGCGAGGTGCGCCGCGACGAGCGCGGCCTCGTCGACCGGCAGCGCGTGCGCGTCCTCGGCGGCCCGGGCCTTCTCGAAGAACGCGGCGGCGAAGCGGGCGCTGCCCGCGGCGGCCAGGATCCGCGCGCACTCCTCGTGGAACGGCGGCAGCAGCTCGGGCGCGTGCGTCTCCAGGTCGTCGCCGGTACGGGTGAGCGCGGTGCGCGCGAGGCCGGGCTTGCGGGCGGCCAGGCCGCGGGCGGCCCGCAGGTCGGTGTGCGCGGCCAGGATGCGGGCGCGGTGCGCCGGGTACCGGCGCAGGGCGGACACCAGGAAGCCGAGCGGGCCCGCGTGCACGGTGCCGACGCCGGTCTCCGCCACCGGGACCAGGTCGTACAGCGACTTCTCGGCCTTGTCCCCGTCGACGGCCGCGCGCCGGACGAGTGCGATGACCGGCTCGTCCAGGACGGGGTGCTCGTAGCGGACGGCGACGGACGTGTCCTCGTCGGAGCCGGCGGGCGTGCCCGGCAGCACCGCCCCGGCACGCAGCAGCACGTCGCGTGTCGGAGCGGTGGTGCCGGAGGGCGCCACGGTGCCGGGTTCGCCCTGGTGGGCGTCGCGGTAGCGGGAGTACGCCTCGGCCGCCCCCACCACCGGCTCCGTCTCGTCCACGGTGCTGTCCGCGTACAGGGCCATGAGGATGCGGACGCCCTCGGACCAGGCGATGTCGCCGATCTCCCGGCCGCCCGCGGTGAAGTTCAGCGACGCCATGTAGGCAGGGCTCATCGGCCCGCTCCAGTGCAGGTCGATCTCGACGCCGAGCGGCTCGGGCGCGTGCACGGTGAACCGCGCCCTGTCCCCCTTGATCCGCCCGCCCAGCTCGTGCACGCGGCGCTCGAACGCGGCGCCGCTCTCGTAGTGGGCGTCCATGTAACCGAAGATGTCGACCACGGCGAAGGTGCGGTCCATGCTCGCGGGACGCGTCCACACCTCGCGGCGTACCTGCTCGACGACCTGCGTGGGGTTCCGCCCCCGCCAGAGGGGCAGCTCGTCGCCGAGCAGCAGCGGGTGCGGGATCGCGAAGGCGTCCGCGCCCGTCCACGCGCCCCCGCGCAGGGGCGCGCAGCGGTCGAGGTCGGGCGCGCCGCCGACGATCGGGGCGATGACCAGGCCGGTGAGCGTCTCGCGCCACACCGGGTCGTCCCACACGGCCGCGAACACCGCGGCGGGGACGGGCAGCGACCGCACCATCCAGGACTCGACCTGGTCGTGCACCGCCCGCGCGTGCTCGCCGAGCCGGTCGCAGAGGGCGGCGAGCCGTACCGCGACCGGATCCTTCCTGACGTTGGCGGGCACCTTGGCCGATACGCGGCCCGCGGCCGTCCGGCAGGCGAGCACCGGCCGCCGCGTCCCCTCGACGGTGAGCTCGTGCCCCGTCGCGATCCCGATCCATCCCATGGCGCCATTCTTGATCACCCCTGGGACATTCGGCGGGAAACGGATGGCCCGCCCGCGGCGGCCCTCCCCGGCGTTCGCCCGACATGCCGGATCCACCAGGCAGAATGCGGGCAGGAGACGAACGGGACGGGGATGCGCATGGAGATGTTCACGAGCTGGCGGACCTGGGACGAGGCCCGCGCGGGACTGGCGGACGCCGGGCTGGACGAGCGGGTCGTCGCGACGCTGGAGCGCGCCGCGGAGGCGGCGGCGCGCTGGCACGGCGACCAGCGGCGCCCGACCGGCGCGCCCTACCTGGAACACCTGCTGGAGGCGCTGGAGGTGCTGGTGCGGGGGGCCGGGGTCACCGATCCCGACATGCTGGCCGCCGCGCTGCTGCACGACGTCGTCGAGGACACCGACGCGACCGTCGCCGACGTCGAGGCCGTGTTCGGGGAGGGCGTCGCCGAGCTGGTCGACTGGCTCACCAAGCCGCCGGCGGCCGGGGCGGACCGGCAGGCCAAGCGCGCCGCCAAGGCCGCCTACCTGCGGCGGCTCGGCGACGCCCCGGAGCGGGCCGTGCTGGTGAAGCTGGCCGACCGGGTCAGCAACGTGCAGACCCTCGACCGGATGGCGCCGGACTTCCAGCGCCGCTACTACGCCGAGACCGTCACCTACATCCTGCCGCTGGCCGAGCCGCACCCGTGGTTCGCGGGCTGGTACGCCGCCTGGCGGGACCGCTTCGCCGCGCTCCGCTGACCGCCCCGCGCCCGCCGCCCCGGGGCGTCGCGAGATGATCGTCGGCATGGAGCGTGAGTGGGTCGTCGAGGAGAGCGTGGCCGTCGGCGCCGGACCGGCGGAGGTCTACGCGGCGGTGTCGGACCTGCGGCGGATGCCGGAGTGGAGCCCCGAGCTGTTCGCGGTGTGGGTGCGCGGCGAGGTGGCGGAGGGCACCCGGTTCGTCGGGTTCAACCGGCTGGGCTGGCGGGTCTGGTTCACCACCTGCCGGGTGTCGGCGGCGGTGCCGGGCGAGGTGTTCGCGTTCCGGGTGGCGAGCTTCGGCATGCCGGTGGCGCTGTGGGGCTACCGGATCGAGGGCATCGGCGGCGGCCGGACCCGGCTGACCGAGTACTGGGAGGACCTGCGGCGCGACTCGCGGAGCGCGCGGCCGGTGTCGCTGATGGGCCGGGTCTTCACGGGCGTCCCCGCCGACCGCCGCGCCGCGCTGAACCGCCGGGGGATGCGCGCGACGCTGGAACGCATTCGCACCGCCGTGGAAGGCGGGAACCGGCGGCGGGACACCCCGTGACATCAAAACAAGAACCTGTTCTACTTATGGCGTGACGACCACTGCCACCACCCATGTCATCCAGGGCGAGACCGTCGCCCTCCCGGTGCGCGTCCGGGACGCGTCCGTGGCGTCGGCGATGTTCGCCGTGCCCGCCGGCCCCGCCCAGGACGTGATCGGCTACTCCGGGCTGGAGATCGCCCGGCCGCTGCCGGGACGGGCGGTCTGCTCGCTGGCGTTCGTCCGCTACGCCGACGGGGACCTCGGGCCCTACCACGAGTTCGCGGTCGCGTTCCTGGTCCGCCCGCCCGGCCGGGCCCGCGGCCTCGGCGCGTTCATCCACTGGCTGCCGGTGAACCAGGCGTTCACGCTGGAGGCGGGCCGCTCCATCTGGGGCTTCCCCAAGGAGATGGCCGACATCCCGATGGACCTGTCGGGCCGGATCAGGCGGTGCGCGGTCCGCGTCGGCGGCCGGACCGCCCTGGAGGTGGCGATCCGGCCGGGCGTGCGGATGCCCGGCCGGGCCGCCGCGTCCACGTTCGACGCCTTCTCCTGCCTGGACGGCGTCACCCGGCGGGTGCCGTGGACGATGGCCCCGCACGGCGTGCGGGCCCGTCCCGGCGGGGTGTCCCTGCGGCTCGGCGACCACCCGGTCGCGGCGGAGCTGCGCGGGCTGGGGCTCGACCGCGCCCGCGCGCTGAGCGGCACGTGCGTGGAGCACCTGGAGATGGTCTTCGACGCGGCCACGGAGGTGCGGTCATGACGCGGACGGCGCTGGTCACCGGGGCGGGCAGCGGACTGGGGGCGCTGGCCGCGCGGCGGCTCGCGGCGGCGGCCTGGGACGTGGTGGCCGTGGACGTCGACGCCGACGGCCTCGCCGCCACCGCCCGCCGCTCCCCCAACCTGCACACCCGCGTCTGCGACGTCACCGACCCCGACGCCGTCGCGCGCGTCGTCGCCGAGAGCGGCGCGGTCCACCGCGTCGTCCACGCCGCCGCGATCAGCCCGCTCGGCGCGGCGCTGGAGCAGCCGCTGGCCGAGGTCGAACGCGTCCTGCGCGTCGACTTCCTCGGCACCGTCGTCGTGGCGCGCGCGACGCTGCCGGGGATGCTGGCGCGGGGCCGCGGCGAGCTGGTCGTGTTCTCGTCGCTGGGCGCCTGGCTGCCGGGCCACCTGACCAGCGCCTACGCGTCGGCGAAGGCCGCGGTGAACGCGTTCGTGGAGGCGCTGGCGGTCGAGCACCGGGGAAGCGGCGTGACGTTCCGCTGCGTGTGCCCCCGGCAGGTGGACACGCCCATGTACCGCGCCATCGCCGCCCGGCACCCCGCCGCGACCGGCGGCGCGAAGGGGATGCCGCCCGGACGGGTGCTGGACGCGGTCGAGCGTTCGCTGGCCCGGCCCGAGGACGACCTGTACGTGTTCCCCGGCGCGCTGACCCGCGCGACGGTCACCGCCAAGCGCCTCCTGCCCCGCGCGACCCGGCACGCCATCGCCGCGCGCACCGACCCGCACCGGTCCTGAGCGCCGCGTCGCCTCCCGTGTCGGCGGTACCGCATAAGCTGTCTCCTTCCCCCGGGGGACCGTCCCCGGGCGCACCGTCGCGAGGAGCAGCCTGCATGTCGTCCCCGGCCACCGGCCGCAGCGGCACGGTCAAGGACCAGGAGATCGCCGCCGAACAGGAGTACGTCGACGTGGCGTACCGGCGACTGGAGGAGATGCGCGCCGCCGCCCAGGAGATGATCAAGGAGGGGTACCGGCAGGCGCAGGCCGGGACCAAGGGCTCGCTGGTCGACCGGGACGCGATGGTCCACCAGGCGGCGCTGCGCGCGCAGGCGCTGGACATCGCCGACGACGGCCTGGTGTTCGGCCGCCTGGACCTGACGCCGCGCCCGCTGCCCGGCGGCGCCCCGGCCGGCGACGGTGACGGCGCCCAGGCCCCGGGGCGGATCGTCGACGGGCGCGAGGTGCGCTACATCGGCCGGATCGGCGTGCGGACCCGCGACCACGACTCCCTGGTGATCGACTGGCGGGCCCCGGCCGCCGAGGACTTCTACCAGGCCACGCCCGAGGTCCCGCGCGGGGTGATCCGCCGCCGGGTGCTGCACTCGCGCGGCCACACCGTCGTGGACCTGGAGGACGACCTGCTCGACCCCGACGCCGCCGACGGGCTGACCGTGGTCGGCGACGGGGCGTTCCTGGCGTCGCTGGCCCGCACCCGCGAGGGCGCGATGCGCGACATCGTGGCCACCATCCAGCGCGAGCAGGACGAGGTGATCCGCGCGCCCGCCGACGGGACCGTGCTGGTGCGCGGGGCCCCCGGCACCGGCAAGACCGCCGTGGCGCTGCACCGGGTGGCGTACCTGCTGTTCCGGCACCGCCGCCGGTTCGGGTCGCGCGGCGTGCTGGTCGTCGGCCCGAACCGCCGCTTCACCGCCTACATCGAGCGCGTCCTGCCGTCCCTCGGCGAGGGGTCGGCGGCGCTGCGCTCGCTCGGCGACCTGGTGGACGGGGTGCGGGCGACCGGCCACGACACCCCGGAGCTGGCGCGCCTGAAGGGCGCGGCGGACATGGCGCGGGTGCTGCGCCGCGCGGTGGCCGACCAGGCCCCCGGCGCGCCGGGCGAGCTGCGCGTCGTCTACCGGGGTGTGATCGTGGCGCTGGACCGTCCCGCCCTCGACCGGATCCGCGGCGACGTGCACCGCCGCAGCCGGGGCAGCGTGAACGCCGCCCGCGCCCGCGCGGCCGAGGCGCTGCTGGACGCGCTGTGGCGGCGCTTCACCGACCTCGGCGGACCGGACGCCGCCGCCCAGTCCCCCGACGGCAACCTGGAGCTGTGGAGCCAGATCCTCGCCGCCGACGGCCTGGCCGAGATCGACCGGCAGGGGACGTCGGCGGCCGACGCCCCCGGCAAGCGCGGCGACTTCGACAAGCGGGTCCGCGAGCAGCGCGCGTTCACCGACTTCCTGGTGGCGTGGTGGCCGATCCGCCGCCCGCTGGAGGTGCTGGGCTCCCTCGCCGACGCCGGCCGGCTGCGCCGCGCCGCGGGCCGCGAGCTGGACCGCGGCGCGGTGACCGCGCTGGCGCGCTCCTGGGCGGCGCTGCCGGACGCCGTCACCTACCAGGACGTCGCGCTGCTCGACGAGCTCGACGCCCTGCTGGGCCCGCCGCCGCGCCCGTCGCGCCGCCGGGCCCGCGAGGACGACCCGTACGTGGTGGACGGGATCAACATCCTCACCGGCCAGGAGGTCGCGGGCGACGACTGGGAGCCGGAGATGCAGGAGCTCACCACCTCCATCGAGCGCATCGAGCGGTCCCGCCGCGTCGACGACGGCGTGGCCGAGGAGCGCCCCGAGTACGCGCACATCGTCGTGGACGAGGCCCAGGACCTGTCGCCGATGCAGTGGCGGATGCTGGGCCGCCGGGGCCGCCAGGCGTCCTGGACGATCGTGGAGGACCCGGCGCAGAGCGCGTGGGAGGACCTGGACGAGGCCCGCCGGGCGATGGAGGCCGCCCTGGGCGGCGAGCAGCGGGAGCGCAAGTCCCGCGGCCGGCGCCGGCCCGCCCGCAGCGTCCGCCACGAGTACGAGCTGACGACCAACTACCGCAACTCGACCGAGATCGCGGCGGTCGCGACCCGCGTCCTGGCGATGGCCCTGCCGGAGGCCCGCCCGGCCCGGGCCGTCCGGTCCTCCGGGATCATGCCGGTCGTGGACGTGGTCCCGTCCGCCGGCCTGGAGGCCGCCGCCCGCGCCGCCGTGGAGGAGCTGCTGACGCGGGTGGAGGGCACGATCGGGCTGATCGTGCCGCTTCCGGTCGGCGGCGACCGGTGGACCCCCGCCGACCGGGAACGCCTGGCCGCCGGGCTCCCCGAACGCGTCCAGGCCCTGGACGTCCTGGAGGCGAAGGGCCTGGAGTTCGACGCGGCGGTGATCGTCGCCCCGGAGACCATCGCCATCCAGTCCCCCCGCGGCCTGCGGGTGCTGTACGTGGCGGTGTCCCGGGCGACCCAGTACCTCACGGTCCTGACCGCCGAACCGGGCTGGCGGGAGAACCTGACCTCCTGACCGCGCGGGAACGGGCGGGTGGGGCCGGGCCCGCCGGTGGGCTGACCCGCGTGGACCGGTATCCCGGCGGCCTCCCGGTCACCGCCCGCCGCGCCGGCCGGCCGGCCGGGCGCCCTGCCGTTGATGAACCCGACGACGAAGCCGCGCCCGCGTCCGAACAGGTCGCCGATGCGGCCGCCGAGCAGCAGCAGGCCGCCGAAGGCGAGGGTGTGGGCGGTGATGGCCCACTGCCGGTTGCCGTCGGTCATGCCGAGGTCCCGCTGGGCGGACGGCAGGGCGACGTTGACGATCGTCATGTCCAGCACCACGATCAGCTGGGCGAGGGCGATGACCCCCAGGCCCCACCAGCGGCGGGGATCGGGGGGCGGTGGGGCGTCGCCTCCCTTGCCCAGGGAGGCGCCGGGGCGTTCGGGGCCGTTGTCGGGCGGGGCCGTGTCGACCGTGGGTCGGGCTGCCTTCCGTGTGTGGGGTGCTCGGGATCGGTGGGGCGGGAGCCTCCGAGGGCAGGGCGTGGACCGGACGGCGCCCTGCCGTCCGGGTCAGGGTCGGGCGTTAGCCGTTCCGGGAAGGTGGGGCCGTTGGCGGCCTACTCGGCATCGGGCAGATCGGGGTGGCCGTGGACATGGTGAGATCTGCCCTTTCGCTCTCGGCTCGTGGTGCCGCGGGCCGCCGTACCGTTCGTGCGGCGCCCTGACGAACACCACACGCCGACGCCAGGAGCCCCGTAACGGCCACGGCCATGTGACCCAGGCCACCGGCCGTGGGCGTGACAAAGCGATGGGGACCGGCGTCTTGTGCGTGTGGCAGGGCTGGGAGCGAGCAGGCGGGAGCCGGGCATGACAGAGCACAGCGCACCGACCACGGACGGGACCGAGCCGTTGGACCAGGTGGGCGCCGCCACCGAGGCGTTCGTGGCTCACCGCAACCTGCTGTTCACCGTGGCCTACGAGATGCTCGGCTCGGCCACCGACGCCGAGGATGTGCTGCAGGAGACCTGGCTGCGCTGGGTGACCGTGGATCCGGGCAGCGTGCGGGAGGCGCGCGCCTACCTGGTGCGGATCGTCACCCGCAAGGCGCTGGACCGGCTGCGCGTGCTGGGCCGGCGCAGGGAGTCCTATGTGGGGCCGTGGCTGCCCGAGCCGCTGCTGACCGCGCCGGACGTGGCCGAGGACGTGGAGCTGGCCGAGAGCGTCTCGATGGCGATGCTGCTGGTGCTGGAGACCCTGGCCCCGGTCGAGCGGGCGGTGTTCGTGCTGCGCGAGGTGTTCGGCCTGGACTATGAGGAGATCGCCCAGGCCGTGGACAAGAGCCCGGCCGCGGTGCGCCAGACCGCCTACCGGGCCCGGGCGCACGTGGCGGCGCGCCGCCCCCGCGCCACCGTCTCCCCCACCGAGACCCGCGCGGTGCTCCAGGCGTTCGAGCGGGCGGTGCAGACCGGTGACCTGCAACGCCTGCTGGACCTGCTGGCGCCCGACGTGGTGGCCCTGAGCGACGGCGGCGGGGTCAAGCACGCCCTGCCGCGGCCCGTCGTGGGGGCTGGCAAGGTGGCGCGCCTGCTGGCCTCCGGCTGGTACGGGCGCGGCGTGCGAAGGTCGGTCGAGCCGGTCCAGGTCAACGGCGGCCCGGGGCTGCTGGTCCGGGTCGACGGGGAGATCGACGGCGTGCTGGCGGTGCACATGGACGACGGCCGCGTCGCCGGCCTGTACCACGTGCGCAACCCCGAGAAGCTGTCACGCGTGGGCCAGGAGACCACCGTGAGCAGGTGAGACCGAACCGTCCTCCAGCCCGCTCGTGCCGCGTCCGGCGCCCCGCCGCCTTCGCGGGGCGCCGGACTCACCGGCCGGAGGTCACCTGTAGGGCAGCTCGGGCCGCGGCGCCGGCCTGGTGTCGCTCCACCCTTCCGAGCGGACGGCCTGGAACTCGATGATGAAGCCGGGCTTCATCTGCGCGTACGGTCCGCCGGGCCGGGTCAGCATGTTCTGCCGGGACAGCAGCGCGCCGGTGCGCTCGTCGAAGACGACGACCTCGCGGGACCGGTAGGTCCCCCGGTCGGCCTTCGGGCCGCCCCACTCCCCGGTGACCGTCGTGGCGCGTTCGCCGTCGGCCAGCGCGATCCCCCGGCGGCCCAGCGGGTCGGCGGTGCGGCCGATCGCGTGGATCCCCGGCTGGGCGGCCAGCGCCCGCATCAGGCCCGCCCGGACCTTCGGCGGCATCGGGGAGTTCAGCAGGAGGCTGGACACCCTGTTGATCTGGTCGCCCCCGGCCTTCCTCCCCCCGGAGGGGTCCTTCCCAGGCGGCCTCTTCCCGGAGGGGTCCTTCGGGGGGGTGCCGTCCGGGTTCAGCCCGCCGCCACCGCCCTTCAGGAACAGCTCGGTGAGCTTGGCCGGGTCGGTCGGCAGGTTCCGCAGCTCCTCGGCCGACTTGCCCAGGAAGTCCCCGCCGCCGCCGGGGTTCGTGCCGCGTTCCGGCCCGCTCGAACTCCACTTCGTCGCCCTGGCGGTGAGGGTGAGGTACTTGTCGCCCGACCAGACCCGGATGCCGGACGGCGCCCCGGACCCGCGCCACACGGCCTCGTCCCGCGCGGTCCAGGGACGGGCCGGGAGGTCGCGGCCGTAGTACATCTCGCCCATGCCGCGCTCGGCGCCGTGCCAGGAGAACGACTCGTTGTGCGCGCCGATGACCGCGTAGGTCCCGGTCCCGGACCGCACGACGTAGGACTGGCCCGAGACCACGTCGCTGTGCCAGTACCGGCCGACCGGCTGCCGCTCCGCCTTCTCGGCCGCCGCGAGGACCGCCGCCCGGTCGTCCAGGATGACGGGGCCGGTCGGCGCGGGCGCGTTGCCCCCGACGAACGTGACCGCCACGGCCGCCGCGGTGCCGGTCGCCAGCACGCCGCAGGCCAGCCGCCAGCGGAGCCGGGGCAGCGAGCGGCGCGGCGGGTCGTCCAGCAGCGCCTTCGCCCGGGCGATCTCCCGGGCGGTGGGCGGGGCGGGCTCGGGGTAGGCGTCCCGGACCATCCGCACCTCATCCATGCTGTTCCTCCAACGTGAGTACCGGATTGGTCCCGCCCAGCGCCTTGCGCAGTCTGGTTCGGGCACGGCTCAGCCGGGAGCCGACCGTGCCATAGGAGATCCCCAGCGCCGCCGCGACCTCCTCGTGGCTGAGGTCGGCCAGGGCCACCAGCAGCAGCACGTCGCGTTGCCCGCGCGGCAGCGCCGCGATGGCCCCGGCGAGGTCGGGCCGCAGCCCCTGGGCGCTGACCCGCGACTCGACGCGTTCGGCGTGGTCCTCGGCGCCGCGGCCCGGACCGAGGCGGGCGCGCAGCCGCAGCGCCCGCGTCTCGGTCCGCTGGTGCTTGCCGATCACCTTGGTCGCGATGCCGTACAGCCAGGTGCGCACGTTGGCGCGCTCCGGGTCGTAGCGCCGGCGCTGCCGGAACGCCTCCAGGAACGTCTGCGCCGCCACGTCGGCGGCGGCGTCCGGACCGAGCCGCTTGGCCGCGTACCGGTGGATCTCGGCGAAGTGGCGGTCGAAGACCTCGTCGAAACGCTCGGCCGGGCGGGGCGGGGGATCCCCTGTCATGTGATGCCTTTCCATGGCGCGGATGGCGGTCACACAGGTATCACCCGCACCCGCCTCCCGCTTTCCCTGCGTCCTCCCTAATCCGGGAGACGGCCGGCGGGGGTCAGGGGGCGTTCCCGCACATCGCCTGCCGGTAGAACGACGACAGCGCGCCGTCGATGGGGTGGGGCCGCGGCTTCCCCGACGCGTCGAACCTGGTCCACCGGACGAGGTTCATCGCCAGCGACATCTGCCGCCTGCCGTCGGCGCTGGTCAGGGACATGGTCTGGGCTCCCCAGACCGTGCCGTCGTGGCCCCACAGGGTGCCGCAGCCGGGGATCGGGAACGGGCGCAGGCCGAGGCCGTAGTCGAACCGGCTCCGCCCGTCCTGGCCGATGACCGGGACGGTGCGCCGCATCTCCGCCAGCGACGACCGGCTGACGATCCCGCCGGTGAACAGGCGGCGGTAGAAGCGGTCGAGGTCCCCGGTGGTCGAGATCAGGTCGGCGCCCATCCACACCCAGGACATGTCGTAGACGCTGTAGTCGCGCGGCGGGTCGATCATGCCGTGGAAGGCCTCGTACATCCGCGGGTGCGGGCCCCTGACGCGCGTCCCGGCCGGGAACGCGGTGTGCCCGAGCCCGGCGCGCCGGATGACGTTCCGGGTGATGTAGGTCTCGGCCCTGGTGCCGGTCACCCGCTCCAGGAGGCGGCCGAGGAGCAGGTAGTTGGTGTTGGAGTACACGCCCGGGACGCTTCCGGGGCGGCTCGCGGCCGGCGCGTCCAGCCCCATGCCGATCAGCTCTTCCGGGCTGAACCGCCGGAACCGGTTGTCGTCCAGGCTCCTGCCCGACGCGCTCGGCGCGGGGAAGTCGCGCAGGGACGGGAAGGCGTAGGGCAGGTACTCGGGCAGGCCGCTGGTGTGGTTGAGCAGCATCCGGACCGTGATCTTCCGGCCGCGGTCGCCCGGCACCAGCGCCGGCAGGTAGTCGCCGATCGGCGCGTCGAGCCGGACGCGTCCCCGCTCGACCTGCTGCATGATCGCGGCGGCGATGAAGGTCTTGGTGATGCTGCCGACGCGCTGCCGCATGCCGGGGGTGACGGGGCGTCCGGTCCTGAGGTCGGCGACCCCCGAGGCGCCGCGCCACACCCGGGCGCCGTCGCGTACCTCGGCGAACACGCCCGGCGTCCCGGCGCGGTGGACGGCGTCCAGGCCGGATTCCAGCCTCGCGGGGTCGAGGCCGGCCGACGGGCTCGTGCCGCCGGTCAGCGCGGTCCCGCTCCGGGGCGGCTCGGGGACCGCCGCGGCCGTGACCGCGCCGATGCCCAGCGCGGCCGCACCGGCCAATGCCACTAGTCGGGTCTTCACGACACCTGTCCTTTCGTCATGTGCGGCGGGGACGGTCCCCGCGCCGGTGAGAGGGGTTGGTCAGTTCCGGGCGGCGTCGCCTCGTGGCGGCGCGCCGGTCCGGGGCAGGACGACGAGGGCGATCAGGACGGCGGCGGCCAGCAGGACGGCGCCGAGGGTCAGGCCGAGCGCGTATCCGCCGGTGAGGGCGGCGGGGGTGGCGGCCCGCCCGGTGCGCTCGTGCGCCGCGGTGCCAAGGGCGGCCAGGCCGAGGGAGGCGCCGATCTGGCGCGAGCTGTTGAGCAGGCCGGAGGCGGTGCCGGTCTCGTGCGGCGCGACCCCGGCGGTGGCGGTGGACACGACCGGCCCGAGGCAGAGCCCGAAGCCGACGCCGGCCACGATCGAGGGCCCCAGCACGTCGGTGAGGAACGCGCCGTCCGGGCTGATCAGGCCGAACCAGGCGAACCCCGCCGCGGTGAGCGCCCCGCCGCCCGCCAGGAGCGTGCGCGGCGCCAGCCGGTAGCCGAGCCTGATGGCCAGCACCGAACCGGCGACCACGCCGAGCGCGAACGGCAGGAACTCGACCCCGGTCAGCGCCGGGCCGTTCCCGAGCACGCGTTGCAGGTAGAGGGAGACGAAGTAGAAGGCCGAGGCCATGGCCGCGCCGACCAGGAGGTTGTAGGCGTTGGCGCCGGCGACCGAGCGGTTGGCGAACAGGCCGGGCCGGACCAGCGGCTCGCGGGCGGTGGTCCGCTCGACGCCGACGAAGGCGGCCAGCAGCGCGGCGGCGACCGCCAGGGTCGCCAGCGTGACCGGCGAGGTCCACGGGTGACGGTCGGTGCGGACGACGCCGAACACCAGCAGGGTCATGCCCGCCGTGGCCAGGACGGCCCCGGCGACGTCCGGGCGGCCGCCGCGGGCCGGAGGCGGGCCGGGGGGCACGCCCCGCCAGGCCAGGGCCAGCGCGCCGGCGGCCATCGGCACGTTGACGAACATCACCCAGCGCCAGCCGGCGTACTGGGTGAGCAGGCCGCCGATCAGGACGCCGAGGGCGCCCCCGGCGGCGTTCGTCGCGCTCCACACGCCGAAGGCCCGCACGCGCGCCCGGCCCGCGGGGAAGGTCGCGGTCAGCAGCGCCAGCGCGGCCGGGGCCAGCGCGGCGGCCCCGACGCCCTGCGCGGCGCGGGCGGCGACCAGCTCGCCGGGCTCCCGCGCGAAGCCGCCCAGCAGGGAGGAGACGGCGAACAGGCCGAGCCCGAGCAGCAGGACCGGCCGGCGGCCGTACCGGTCGGCGGCCCTGCCCCCCAGCAGGAGCAGCCCGCCGAAGGTGAGGGCGTAGGCGTGGATCACCCAGGTCAGGCCCGCCTCGCCGAAGCCGAGCCCGGCGGCGATCCGGGGAAGCCCCACGTTCACCACCGACAGGTCCAGCGACACCATGAACTGCACGACGGCCACCACGGCCAGGACCGGGCCGGTGCGGACGCCGGCCGCCTCCCGCACCGTCATCGGCGTCCCCGCGACGACTTTAGGAACATGTTTCCGAACATGTTCCTAAAGTACTGCGGAGACCGGCCGCTGTCGACACGGGCGCCGGTTTCGCGGGCGGCGCGGGGGAACGGCATGATGGGTCGGTGCCCCGACCCCACCGACCCCGCGGCCGCACCGGCCGCCCGCCGGCGACCTCACGCGCGGAGATCCTGGTGGCCGCCCGCCGGATCATCGAGCGGGACGGCTGGGAGAAGCTGACCGTCCGGCGGCTGGCCGCCGAGCTCGGCATCGGGACCACGACCCTGTACCACCACGTCCGGGACCGGGAGGACCTGCTCGTCCAGCTCCTCAACGAGCACACCGAGCAGACCCTCCGGCTCGACCCGCCCGGCGAGCCGCGCGACCGCATCGTCGCCGCCGCCGTCGCCATGCACGACTCGCTGGCCGCCTGGCCCTGGGCCGCCGAGATCCTCACCACCGACGGCTTCCTCGCCCGTCTCGGCGAACCGGCCCTGCGGGTGGTCGAGACCATCGTGGCCGCGGCGATCGAGCACGGCTGCTCCCCCGCGCAGGCCGTCCACCTGTTCCGGAGCCTCTGGTACTACACCGTCGGCGAGATCCTCGTCCGCGCCCACACCGTCCACCGGCACGGCGACCAGTCCCCGGCCGCCGGGCGCGACACGTTCTTCGAGACCGGCATCGACGCCTCCCGGCTGCCCCACCTGGCCGCCCTGGGCGACCAGTGGCCGGAGCTCGCCGCCCAGGACACCTACGCCCAGGCCCTCGGGGCGTTCGTCGACGGGCTGCTCGCACAGGCGGCTCAGCGGTAGAGGGACCGCCAGAACCCGTAGGCGTGGTCGCCCGTGAAGTCCATGGGCCGCACGCCGCCCTTCCCGGGGGCCAGGCTCTGGGCGGTGCCGCCGTCGGTCGGACGCCAGCGGGGCGAGCCGGGGCCGTTCGGGTCGCCCGTGCGGGCGAACCGCGTCCAGTAGCGGGTCATCTGGTCGGCGAGCCGCCGCTGCGCGGGGGCGAGCCGCCGTCCCGCGAAGTAGTCGGTGTCGAACTGGTACTGCAACTCGGCCGCGTGGAACGCGCCCACCGGGAACCCCGGCTGCGGGGCGGTGGCCACCCAGGGGGCCTTGTCGTCGGCGAACTCGTAGGCGTACGTGGGCACCTGCCGGGAGAGCGCGCGGCTGACGTCGCCCACCGAACGCGCGAAGCTGGCGTCGGTGACCACGGCGGACCATGCCTCGCTGAACGAGCCGTAGCGCGCGGCCGGATACCGGGCCAGCACCTTCGGCGCCCGGTCCCTGCCGACGTAGGCGACGACCCTCTTGGCGTACTCGGCCTCGTCCCTGATCGGGGGCACCCCGTAGCCCTGCTGCACGGCCTCGAACGTCCGGTACTCGTGGCGCGTCATGCCGTGCATCACCGGGACCCTGTTGAACCGCCCGGTGGCCATGGCCTCCGCGGGCGACAGCGGCAGGACACCGCCGCCCCCGTACACCGGCGCGAACCCGAACTCCGACTTCGGCAGGAGCCTCTCGGGCGGCAGGCCGCGCAGGCACTCCGCCGCCGTGGCCGGATCGGCGCAGCCGAGGTCGGCGGCGACCGACAGCCCCTGCCTCTCCGCCGTCGCGCGCGGGCGCGGCAGCCAGCTCCCGGTCGGGATCAGCGTGCCGTCCCAGTCGGGCCAGTTCATGACGGTGCACGGCCCGCTCTGCACGATCACCCGCTGGAAGAGCCCGGCGGCGGCCGGCGAGGTGAGCTGCGAGCAGGAGCTGACGCCGCCCGCCGACTCACCGAAGACGGTGACGTTCCGCGGGTCCCCGCCGAACGCGGCGGCGTTGCGCCGGACCCACCGGAGCGCGGCCTGCTGGTCCTCCAGCCCGAAATTGCCCGACCGGTGGCGCGCCGTCCCCCCGTCGAGCGCCGGATGGCCGAGGAACCCGAAGATCCCGAGCCGGTAGTTGACCGTCACCACGACCACGTCGCCACGCCTGGCCAGGTCATAGGGCCGGTAGAGCGCGCCCGACCCGTTACGGAACCCGCTGCCGTGGATCCACACCATGACCGGCAGCCGCCCGGCCCGCCGCGGGCTGGTGACGTTGAGGAACAGGCAGTCCTCGCTGACGCTGCGCCTCTCACCGAGGAGCCCCTCGTTCTGCGCGCACGAGGCACCGGGCCTGGTCGCGTCGCGCACACCACCCCACGCGCGCGCCGGACGCGGCGACCCCCACCGGTACTCACCCACCGGCGGCGCCGCGTACGGGATCCCCTGAAACTCCCGAACGCCCTCGACCCCCCTGCCCCGCACGGCCCCCTTGTCGGTCGCGACGACCAGGCCGTCCGCCGCCGACGCCGTCCCACCCAGCCCGGCCACGACCAGCCCGCCCCCGGCGGCCACGGCGGGCACCGCCCCCAACACCCGCCGCCCGTTCCCGCCATCACCCATGACGCCCTCTTCTCATCGGAGTCGCTCGCCACCAACGATTCCGGCGCGTCATCCCGGGCTCACTGGGCCTTCCACCAGGCCGAGGGTGGACTTCCCTCTACTTATGACCGAGGCGGCGACAGCACCTCGACCAACGTCCACGCGGCCCGCTCCACATCGGTCGCGGGCACCAGGCCGAACGAACAGACGAACCAGTCACCGAACACGCACACCGTCGCGGCGTTGTGGACACGAGCACTCACGTACGCCACGTCCAGATGCGGAGCGACGCACATCGGGGTGAACAGGGAGACATACACCGGCGCCTCGACCCGCTTGAGCGCCGCGACCAGTGCGACCAGACGAAGAGTCTCGGCCTCCTCGTCCCCCACTCATAGAACTCATCGGCACTCACGCCGCACCCCGCGCGCCCTTAGCAAGCCTGCGCGCGACCTCTCCGAACGCATCGGGATCCGCACCCGCCAGATGCTCGACCAGCCCGTCAACGGACGAGGCACTGACGAGCACGAACCCGGCCGCACGCCACACGCCCCGCTCATGCCAGATGTCCCACTGCGGAAACAACTCCCGCAGGATCGAGAGAAGAACGTCGACAGGCGTCATGCCGTCGTCTCCCTCAGCACCGCATACACGGCCTTGCCCCCGGACGCGAGATGCCGAAACCCCCACGCCTTCGCCAGCTCCGAGACGATCGCCAGCCCACGCCCCGAGAACGAGTCCAGCGTGAGCGGCTTCACGCGCGGCTCGCCGTCGCCGCCGTCGCGAACCTCCACGACCGGACCGTCCGCCGACAGGTACAGCCGAACCGAGATCGTCTCACCGGGCTCGCTGCCGTGCTTGTGGGCGTTGGTGACGAGCTCATTGATCACGAGAAGCCCGACCTGCACCGCAGCGTGATCGACGCCTTTCACCTCCAACCACCCTCGCGCGAAATCACGGGCGGCTTTGATCGCCTCCGGAGCAGAGGTGATCATCAGCGTCGACGGTTCGGTGACGGCTGACGGCGGAGGGACGGTGATCATGGCGGCTGCCTTCGACTCGGGATGCCACTCTGTGACGCGTAGCTCACTTTCCGTCGACAGCTCGTTCTTGTCGCTGTTCCCTGGAGCCACCGCAACATCCGGAAACACTCCCCCGACCGGAGCGTGTCCCATGCCCGCCAAACCCTCCCCGGATCCCATGTCCTCCATGTGGGCGTGGTTGGCCTATGACCTGCGGTTCTACCGGACGCGTGCCCGCATGAACGGGGAGACGTTCGGGCGGATCATCGGCGTCGTCCGCTCAACTGTTTCGCGGCTGGAATCGGGAGAGCTGCGGATCGATGAGAAACAAGCCGGAGCACTCGACAAGCACTTCGCAACAGGCGGACATTTCCTGCGCCTACTGACGTACGCGAAGCTCGGCCATGATCCAGATTGGTTCAAGGAGCATGTGAGCTACGAGAGCCGGGCTTTCCTACTGAAGATCTATGAGTTGTCGCTGATCCCCGGCCTGCTCCAGACCCCGGAGTACGCCCGTGCTTGCTTCACGGCGGCAGGTGTCGAGGACGTCGAGGGGTATGTGACCGCCCGCATCGCTCGACAGGAGACCCTGACGCGTTCGTCCCGGCCCCTGATGACGGCCGTGCTCTCGCAGAGTGTCATCGACTGGCCCGTGGGCGGCCCGGAGGTCATGCGCGCCCAGCTCGCCCATCTGCTGGCCGTGGCCCGCGATCCGAACATGATCGTTCGAGTGCTCCCACGCACGGCGGGAGCGACGATCGGCCTGGACGGCTCGTTCAAGATCTTGTCTGTGGACGAGGGGGACGTGGCGTACACGGAGGCGCACGGCGGAGGCAGACTGATCCTTGCCCCCTCCGAGGTTCGCCAGTTCGGTGTCCGATGGGACGGGATCAGCGCACAGGCTCTTCCCGAAGACGCTTCGCGGAGCCTGATCGAGAACGCGATGGAGGTCCTCAAGTGATCAAGTGGCGCAAGGCGTCGCGCAGCAACACCCAAGGTGGCGACTGTGTGGAAGTCTGCAACCTCGGCGACGTCATAGGCGTACGTGACAGCAAGAACCCTGACGGCGAAAAGCTGCTCATCAGCCGCGAGGAAGCCCGAGCACTGTCACACCACATCAAGGACATCTCGTAAGCAGAACGCCCCCGCTCCGCGCTTGGCAGAGCGAGGTACGTCCTCATCTAGAGCACGTCGTCAAGCGCACGCAATCCGTCGCGGAGCGCCGTGAGACCAGCCAAGAAGCTGCGGGCCAGGAAACCATCCCCGCGTGCGCGGGGAGCACACTGAATGACCTGCGGGTTTGTGCGGGCGTGCTGTGGTTTTTGAGCACTTTCGCGGGTTCAGACATATCGGGCGCGGTGCCGGATTGCTCGAACGACGTGGGAATACGGCTGTCGGACAGCGAACCTGGATGCAGTCTAGCTGCGGCAACAGCGGTCAGACGGGAGTTGGGACGGGGGTGGTTGCGTCGGCGTTCGCGTGCCGCTCTAGGGAGTTCCCTCCTCGGCCGGAGCTAGAAGTGTGTCGGTGATTGTCGGTGATTTTTGGTTCAGGCAGCCGGCCGTGGCTCGTTGTCGCTGGTTTCGGATTACACGTCTGTCGGCGTGGAGTCGGGCAGAGCGTGAAAGAACGTCCTGATGTCCTTCGTCAGCAGGTCGGGGACCCCAGCGACAGGAAAGTGGCTTCCCCTGTCGAACTTGCTCCAGTGGGTCATGCCGCAGGCGCGTCGTCCAGGTAGAGCAGGGCAGTGATGGTCTTCTGGCAGATGTCGCAGTGCATCGGGGCTTCTTCGGAGACCAGGTCGCACTCGACGGTGGTGACGCGGTCGACGGCGCCGGTGGCTGCTTCGGCCTCCCAAGCGGCCGCCCAGCGGTCGTGGCTGGAGATCAGGGCTTCGATGTAGCCGGTGGTCATCTCGTAGAACGCGCGGACGCCGTGGTCCTTCATGTAGCGCCAGTTGAACTGCAGCGACCACAGCGCGATCGGGAAGGGATGGTGGACCAGCCCGGCCGCCCAGCGTTCGGACACATCCTCAATGTCCAGTTGGGCGGCGCGGTCGTCCAGCACCTCCCACATTCCGGTGCGGTCATACTCGGTCAGCGCTTGGTCCACCAACTTGCGGGCGGCGGCCAGGTTGCGGGCCTTGGCAGCGAACAGGCCGCCGATGTGCTCGGCGGCCTGCGGGTCGGTGCCCTTGCGGGCGATATCGATGGCGGTCTTCAGTTGGACGGCGTAGGCCGATTCCCAGGACAGTTGCTCCCCGAACGTCGACCAGGGATCGGGGTAGCCTCGCCGCTCGATCGCGGCGAAGATGCGATCGCCTTGCTGTCCCATCCTTGGCCTCCTCTGCGGAGTTACCGCGATGGCGCGTACCTCCCGGTGAGGTACGCCACGAGTTCGGCGGGCGACACCTGGGCCTGCTCGCCCGAATCCAGGTCTCGGACCGTGACCACATCCGCCTCCCGGTCAGCCGCGCCATAGATCAACGCAAATCGTGCCCGGCGGTCGGCGGCCCACTTGAGCTGTTTGGCCAGCTTGCGACTGGCGGCCAAATACACTTCGGTGCGCAGCCCGGCATCGCGCAGCGCGGCGGCGAATCCCATCACCTCGGCCGCACCCGCTTCATCGATCACCGTCGCCGCGACATCCAGCCGTTCGCCCTGGTCGGCGCTGTCGTCCAACAACCCGATAATGCGCTCCACACCCAGCGAGCCGCCGCAGGCGGGCACGTCCGGGCCGCCGAGCGCGGAGATCAGGCCGTCATAGCGGCCGCCGCTGGCGATCGAGCCGGGCATCCCCTCGGCCACCACCTCGAAGATGACGCCGGTGTAGTAGTCCAGACCCCGCACCAAGCTGGGAGTGAACGCGATCCGCTCGGCCCCGACCTTGGGCGAGGCCAACTCCAGAAGTCGGTCGACCTCGGCCAGTCCGGCGCGTCCGGCGTCGCTGTCTTTCAGCGCTGTACGCATGCGCTCCACCGCGTCAGCGGCGGTCAGATCCCCCACCAGGCTGTCGGCAGTCTCCGCAGACAGCGAACGGGCTGCGACCAGTTCGGCGGCGACCTTGTCCGGCGACAGCTTGTCGAGCTTGTCCAGCGTGATCAACACGCCACCGCCCAACTCGGCGGGAACGCCATAGACCTCCAACAGCCCTGCCAGGGCTTCGCGGGAGTTCACCAGCACCCGGTAGTCGCGCGCGCCGACGGCGTCCAGCGCGTCGGTGAGCGCGCACACCACCTCGGCCTCGGCCAGCGGCGAGGACGAGCCGACCACGTCCACGTCGCACTGGGCGAACTCGCGGAAGCGCCCCCTGCCGGGCCGGTCGGCCCGCCATACCGGCCCCATCGCGTACCGCTTGTAGGGGGTGGGGAGCTGGGAGCCGTAGTTGGCGACGACCCGGGCCAGCGGCACGGTCATGTCGTAGCGCAGCGCCATGTCGGCCTCGCCCGACGCTTCGTGCTCTCCACGGCGCAGGATCTTGAAGATGAGCTTGTCGCCCTCATCCCCGTACTTGCCGGTCAGCGTCTCCAGCCGCTCGAACGCCGGGGTCTGCAACGGCTCGAAACCGTACCGTTCGAAGACCTCGCGGATCTGCGCGAAGACCCGCTCACGCGTACGCAGCGCACCGGCGAGAAAGTCGCGGGTGCCCGACGGGGGCTCGAACTGCTGTGCCATGGGAACTCCTGACCGCCGTAACCGTGGAGCGTGAAGAGAGCAGTCAGATCGCCCGTCCAGAACCGGACGCCAGACGCGTCGAGGCGGGCCAACCGCTCACTCATCGTAGCGACACCCGACTGCGACGACCCGTCGATCACTGATCAGCCACCAATGCCTTAACCCGGCTGTGAGCGAGTTCCGAGCCTCGCTCACATTCAGCGCCTCCTCGCTTTACCTGGCATGAGGCATCCTGCACCGGCTACGCATTACCCCTGTCAGGGCGGCACGCACGGCCGCTCCACCCTGCTTCCAGCGCCTGGTCCATAGGATCATCGAACTGGAGCGCTGGGATTATCCCCACGTACGTGGGGAGCACCTCGCCGCCTGGATCTCCCCGCACCGTATCCGGGGACCATCCCCGCGTGCGCGGGGAGCACGCTGAATGACCTGCGGGTTTGTGCGGGCGGGTAGTGGTTTTCGAGCACTTTGCTGGATTCGGTCATACCGGTCGTGGCGCCAGGTTGCGCGGTCCTTGGGGGAGCGCGGCAGTCGCGCAGCGAGTCCGGCCACAGTCTAGCTGCGAAAACAGCCGTCCATTGGGGTCGTGGCGGATGCGGCTGCTTCGGCGGTCGCAGCGGCGTGCCGAGCGTCCCTTATCCGGTCAGGGCGAGAATCGTGTCGGTGATTGACGGTGATTCTTTGGCCGGTGCTTACGTGGCGTTGCGGCTTGCTTCTGGTCGCTGCTTTCCCAAGTGGAGGCGGCTAGGGCAGGGAGTTGAAGAACGTCCTGATGTCCTTCGTCAGTAGGTCGGGGGTCTCCAGGGACGGGAAGTGGCCTCCTCTGTCGAACTCGCTCCAGTGGACGACGTCGTAGGCGCGTTCGGCCACCTCGCGGATGGGGCGGATCAGGTCGTTGGCGAATACCGCCACGCCCAGTGGGGTCGGGCAGGGGATCGGGCCTCTTCGGCGGCCGCTGCCCGACTCGTGGTGCAGGCGGGAGGAGGAGCCCGCCGTGCCGCTCAGCCAGTACAGGGTCGCGGTGGTCAGGATGTGGTCGTCGGGGACGCCGATGTCCGGGTCGGCCCAGGCCTCGATGCGGTCGGTGATCCAGGCGAGCTGGCCCCCCGGAGAATCCGCCAGGGCGTAGGCCAGGGTCTGGGGGCGGTGCTCCTGCATCCGCCAGTAACCGGCGGGCTCGGCCAGGTAACGGTTGATCTGGTCGGCGCGTTCCCGGTCGTCGGGGGTCAGGGCGTCCAGGTCGCTGGGGGCGGGGACGCCCAGGTAGTTGGTGTGGACGCCCACCACGCGGTCCGGGGCCTCGGCCGCCAGGAGGCGGGAGACCGGGGAGCCCCAGTCGCCGCCCTGCGCGCCGTAGCGGTCGTAGCCGAGGCGTTCCATCAACGTCGCCCAGGCCCGCGCCACGCGGTGGACGTCCCAGCCGCCGTCGCGGGTGGGGGCGGACGGGCCGAAGCCGGGGATCGCCGGGATCACCAGGTGGAAGTCGGCCCGGAGCGGCTCGATGACGTCGAGGAAGTCCGCCGGTGAGGACGGCCAGCCGTGCGTGATGATCAGCGGGAGGGCGTCCGGACGCGGGGAGCGGACGTGCAGGAAGTACACCGTCGCCCCGTCGATCTCGGTGGTGAACTGCGGGAACGCGTTGAACCTCGCCTCGGCCGCCCGCCAGTCGAACCCGTCCCGCCAGTACTCGACGAGCTTCCGCATCCGGTCGCCGGGGACGCCCCGCGCGCCGTCCTCGTCCGCCACCTCGTCGGGCCAGCGCACGCGTTCCAGGCGGCGGGCCAGGTCGTCCAGGTCGTCCTGCGGGTAGCGCATCGTGAAGGGGTTCATGATCATTCCATTCGTTGGCGTTACCAATGTTGGCAGCGCCATCATTGTGAATGTTGGTCACCCCAACGTCAACCTCTAGAATGGAGCCCATGGACCCGGTCCCCGAACGCCTGCGCACGTCCCCGAGCTGGCTGGTCAACCAGCTCTCGCTGCGCTCCCGGCGGCTGATCGCCGAGGAGTTCGGGAAGGCGAACACGCCCGGCTACCACTACCGGCTGCTGGCGGCGCTCGCGGAGTTCGGCCCGGCCAGCCAGGCGGAGCTCGGCCGCCGCACCGCCATCGACCGCAGCGACGTCGTCGCCGCCCTCAACGCCCTGGCCGACCAGGGCCTGGTGGACCGCTCCCCCGACCCCGGCGACCGCCGCCGCAACATCGTCACCATCACCCCGGCCGGGCGACGCCGCCTGACCGAGCTCGACGCGGTCCTGGCCGGCGTCCAGGACTCCCTCATGCGGGGGCTCGACCCCGACGAACGCCGCCTGTTCGTCCGGCTGCTCACCAAGCTCCTGGAGAATCACTGAGCCTTATGCCGGCAGCGGATCCGCCGTGAGCAGCGCGCCCTGGGCTCCGGGCGGGCGACGGCCTACGGTCACCCCATGGACGTGATCACGCTCGCCCCGCGGCTGTACCATCTCCGCTTCCCCGTCGGCCACGCCTACCTGTGGGAGTCCCCCGACGGCCTCACCCTGGTCGACACCGGCCTCCCCGGCTCCGCCCCGCTGGTCGGCGACGCGATCCGCGCGCTGGGCCGCGACCCGTCGGAGCTGCGGCGGATCGTGCTGACCCACTTCCACGAGGACCATGTCGGCTCCGCCGCCGCCCTGGCCGGGCCCGGCGTCGAGGTGCTGGCGCACCGCGCCGACGCGCCGTTCATCCAGGGCGAGCGGCCCGGCCCGCCGCCGGTGCTGGCCGACTGGGAGCGCCCGATCTGGGACGGCGTCCAGGCCCGGATCAAGGACGTCCCCGAGCCCGACCCCGTGCGGGTCACCCGCCCGCTCGACGGCGGCGACGAGATCGACCTGGGCGGCGGGACGACGGCCGTGGCGGTCGCGGCCCCCGGCCACACCCCCGGCAGCGTCGCCCTCCACCTGCCGGACGAACGCGTCCTGTTCACCGGCGACACCGTCGCCCGCGGACCCGACGGCCGCGTCATCCTGGGCGTCTTCAACTGCGACCCCGAGCAGGCCGCCGCGACGTTCCGCGACCTGGCCTCGCTGGACGCCGAGATCGCCTGCTTCGGCCACGGCGACCCGGCCCGCGAGAACGCCGCCGCCGAGCTGCGCGCCGCCGCCTTCGCCTCCTAGCCGCCCCGCCACATCGCGCCGGTCGCGCTGGTCGCCTTGAGCACCCGCTCGCCCGTGGAGGACGCGGGCCAGAGCCGGACCAGGTACTCCTCGACGGGCATGGTGCCGCTGCGCGCCTCGCCCTCGTCGCGGTGGCGGCCCGCGACCAGCAGCCGGTGCCGCCCGGCGGGCAGGTCGCCCAGCGGCAGCTCCGACGGCGGGACGGTGTCCTCGCCGAGCAGCCGGACCTGGCCGCCGGGCCAGTCGACGGTGATGACGGCCGCGTCCTGCCAGCCGGTGGTGTCCAGCGCGGGCGGTTCGCCGGTCCACACCTCGGCGGTCACCGCCACCTGGTCGTAGGTGACGCCGGTCGCGATCACCGCGACGGTGCCCGCCTCGAACGGGCGGGCCTCCAGCGGCACCCCGACCAGGCCGTTGCGGGGCAGGTCGAGGCATCCGGGGGACGCGCCGGGCGCGGCCACGGTGAACCGGTTGTACTCCACCGTCACGGTTCCGGTGACGCGGACGGCGGGCGCTGCGCTCGATGCCATGGATCCATGCTGCGCCGGGCGGGCCCGCACCGTCACCCGGCCGGGTGACGGTGCGGGCCGTTTCGTCCGGTCACTGCGGCCAGACGAGGAACGGGTCGTTGTCCAGCACCCGGTTGGACTTGTAGAACCCGCCCAGCAGCGCTCCCGCGCCGGAGTTGTCGCGGGCGGGCAGCATGCACGACGACCAGCCGGTCGGGCCGGTCACGCCGGTGGGGACGTTCCACGCGGCGTCCATCTCGCACCATTCGCCGACCCCCGGCACGTTCTGCGTCGGAGGCGCGAACGACCTGGCGGTGCCCGGGGCGGGTGCGGTACTGGCGCCCTCGTAGGTGGAGCGCATCGGGTACTCGTCGCACGACTTGCCCGCGGGCCGCACCCATGTCGGCGCCGGTGGGCAGGCGGTGTCGCCGTTCTGGCGCTTCTTGGCCGAGTCCTGCAGCCGGTGCAGCACCGGACCGTTGGGGTAGGCGCCCGGCAGCCCGGACTTCTGCGCGGCCTCCACGTGGTAGGCGACCGTCGGGTACAGGCCGTTCTTCAGCACGATCCACGTGGGGACGTAGGACGGCACCACGCAGCCGTTGCCGATCACGCCGGCGGACTGGGACGAGGCCGGGTCGCCGAGGTCGTTGCCGTCGGTGGAGAAGGCGTTGTCGCAGCGGATGCGCGGGGGATCGGGCTGGTTCCGGGTGGTGGAGGGCAGGAAGAAGACCAGGTGCACGAACCAGTGCCAGGTCGGGGTGGCGTATCCGATCCCGCCGGTCTCGGTGCGGGTGTTGTCGTAGAACGCCTGGCCGTCGTTGTTGACGTCGCGGGCGAACCGGCCGGGCCTCAGGCCGCTGTCGGAGTTCTGCTTGCAGTCACCGGAGCAGGTCGACCAGCCGTAGATGTTCGAGAAGAAGTCGGTGCTCCCGGCGCGCTCGCCCCAGTACTTCACCACGCGGATCTGCGAGGCGAAGGTGTCGATGTCGGAGCTGGTGTAGTTGTAGGAGAACTCCAGCGCCTTGGCGGTGCCGACGTGGACGCGGCGGCCGTTGGTCTCCGCGAAGTACAGGACGGTGATGTCGGCGATCTGGCATTCGGCGGTGCGGAGCACCCACCAGCCGTCGAAGGCGTGGTCGTGGCACCAGTCCGGGAGCGGGATGTTGTCGGCGAGCTTCGCCCTGGCGTCCTTGTCGCCCTTGCGGGCGGCCTGGGCGGTCTTCAGCCGGGTGCGCAGCGTCTCCTCGTCGGGCGCGCCCGCCCGCCCGCGCTGCGCGGCCAGGGCGGCGGCGCGCGCGTCGGCACTTTCCCTGGAGGCGTTGGGGACGTTCGTCTGCACGCAGGAGATGACCTTCTTGCCCCGGAGCTCCCGGGGCGTGCGCGGGTCGGTGACCGGCTTGGCCTTCGCGGACCTGGCGTCCAGCGAGGACGGCGCGCAGTCGGCGGTGTCGGTGACGCGCTGGCCGGCCGCCCGGGTCGGCGGCGGCTTGGGGGCGTCGGCGGTCGCCGCCGGGGCCGCGGTCGCCGCGCCGGCCGCCGGGACGACGGCGGTCAGGCCGCCGGTGAGGATGAGCGCTGAGGCCGCGACCAGGATCGCCGGTCGGCGGCGCTTGGCGGGTGTTCGTCGTGTCTGCTCGTTCACGCTTTCCCCTTGGATCCCCGTGTCAGGGGACGGGTCGAGAGCATGCGAGAAACGGCGGGCGTGGGAGCGTTCGGGCCCGTGAATGCCGAAATTCTCGCCCGGTGAACGAGATCATGTCCGCGCCGGGAAGGAATGCCAAGGCCCCCGATCTCCGCTGGCCACAGTAGGTCTACACCACACTCCTCGGCCTTTTTGCAAGCTCAGTTCTGAGCTGCGGCGACGAGATGAATCAATTTCGTGGCGCCGGTCTCCGGGAATGGGATGTCACAAAATAAGGAGTGACGGGAATTCGCATCACCGATCACGACGCGTGCGCGGAGGCCGGCGTTCAGGGACGCGGCGCGGCGCCGTACAGGAGGCTGTCGACGACGCGGACGGCGAGGGTGTCCGGGTCGGTGTCGCCGGTGTCGCCGTGCAGGGCCTCCCCGATGAGGGCGTAGTAGACCCGGCGCACCCAGTCGAGGTCGGCCGCCGCGTCGATGAGCCCGTCCCGCCGGGCGCGGGTGAACAGCGCCAGGCAGCGGTCGGCGATGTCCCGGTGCAGGACGTCGGCCGGGCCGCCGGGCGCCGCCGGGAGCCCGAGGGCGAAGCCCCAGGCGCTCTTGACCTGCAACACGTTGGCCGTGATCCGGTGCAGGGCGACCAGCGGCGGGGCGGTGTCGGGCCGCCCGTCCTCCACCGCCTGGGCGAGCCGCCGGGCCGCGGAGGCCGCCAGCTCCTCGACCAGCGCCTGCCTGCTGGCGAAGCGCCGGTGGATGGTGGTGCGGGCCACTCCGGCGGCCGCCGCGATCTGCTCCATGGAGGCGTTGGGGTCCTCGGCGAGCAGGGCCTCGGCCGCCTCCAGGATGGCGCGCACGCTGCGCTCCGCGTCAGCTCTCAACGTTCGTCCCCTGTCCGTTCCACGGCGCCCCCACGCGAGCGGCCCGGCCAGACGATACACCAAGGTGCCAGCAATCCACTTATCTGCATCATCACTGTTGCAGTTAGCCCAGAAACGTGTACTGTCTCGAATCAGTTGCCAGCGAGACGAAGGAGCACCACCATGCAGACCACCGCCCTTGTGACCGGCGCCTCCTCCGGGCTCGGCGAGGAGTTCGCCACCCAGCTCGCGGCCCGCGGGAACGACCTCGTCCTGCTCGCGCGGTCCGGCGACAGGCTCGTCGCCCTCGCCGAACGCCTCTCGGCCGAGCACGGCGTCCGCGCCCACGTCCTGGTCCAGGACCTCTCCGAACCCGACGCGGGACGCCGGGTCGGCGCGGAGCTGGCCCGCCGCGGCCTGCACGTCGACCTGCTGGTCAACAACGCCGGGTTCGGCACCTGCGGCCGCTTCGAGGACATCCCCGGGGAGCGGGACCACGACCAGCTCATGGTCAACGTCGTCGCGCTCGTCGACCTCACCCACGAACTGCTGCCCGGCATGCTCCGGCGCGGCGGCGGCTCGATCGTCAACGTCGCCTCCACCGCCGCCTTCCAGCCCGCCCCGTACTTCGCCGTCTACGCGTCCACCAAGACCTTCGTGCTCAACTTCGGCCTCGCGCTGCGCCAGGAGTACCGGAAACGCGGCATCCGGGTGCTGACCCTGTGCCCCGGCCCCGTCGAGACCGGCTTCTTCGACACCATCGGCACCCGCAAGGCCGCGGTCACCGGCTCCATGACGGCCCCGCGCCCGGTGGTGAGCGCCGCGCTGCGCGCCCTCGACCGCGACCGCGCCTACGTCACCCCCGGCCTCGGCAACGCCCTGGGCGCTCACCTGACGCCGCGCCGCCCCCGCACCCTGGTCGCCGCCATCGCCGAACGCGTCACCCGCAAGGTCCTCGACGCCCCGGCCGGCCCCCCGAAGACCGCGGAGCAGGCCGGGTGAACGCCCCGTCCCGGCCACTCCCCTCCCCTGGCTACGCTGGGCGCAGCACGCCCGAAGGAGGTCCATGAGCGGCCGGAACCCCGCCCCCAAACGCGGCTACGGCGGCCGCTCCGCCGAGGAGCGGCGGGCCGAACGGCGCGACCGCCTCATGCGGGCCGGCCTGGAGCTGTTCGGCACCCGCGGGTACGCCGCCACCTCCATCGAACGCCTCTGCACCACCGCCGGGGTCTCCACCCGCAACTTCTACGAGGAGTTCGGCGGCCGCGAGGAACTGCTGCTCGCCCTGTTCCGGCGGCTCAACGAACGCTCCCTCGCCGCCGTCGCCGAGGCGTACGCCGCCGCGTCCGACGCCGACCTCCCCGAACGCGTGGAACGCGCCGTGCGCGCGTTCGTGACCACCCACGCGGGCGACCCCCGCTGGGCCCGGCTCGGGTTCGTGGAGGTCATCGGGGTCAGCCCCGACCTGGAGCGGCGCCGGCTGGAGCTGCGCGAACGCTGGGCGCAGACCATCCTCTCCCTGATCGACCAGGCCGTGGCCCGCGACGAGGCCCCCGACCGCGACTACCGGCTGACGGCCATCGCCCTGATCGGCGCGGTCAACAACCTCGTCCACCACTGGTCGGCGCGCGGCCAGGACATCCCCCTGGACGCGATCACCGCCGAGCTGACCCACCTGATCCTGTCCTCGGTGACCCGCTGACGCGAACGCCGCAGAACGCGGACGCCCGCCGCGGGCGTCCGCGGCGGGCGTCGGTCGTGCCGGGTCAGATGATGGGCGGGCGGCCCGTCAGCGTCATGCGCCAGGCGGTCCGCCACGAGATCGGGCGGCGCCGCCCGGCGGGCTTGCGCCACCCCTCGGCGAACCCCTTGAACCACGGCCGCAGCGCGCTCATCCCGCGCTCCCGCAGCAGGGTCATCGCGACCCACACCGCCAGGTACGCGAACGCCAGCGGCCACGGCAGGTTGCGGCGGGCCAGCCACACGCGGTTGCGGGCGTTGTAGCGGTAGAACATCTCGTGCCGCGTCGGCAGCACCGCCGGGTGGAACATCACCGCCGCGGCGTCGTACACGATCCGGTAGCCCGCGTCGAGGACCTGCCAGGCGAGGTCCGTCTCTTCGTGCGCGTAGAAGAAGTCCTCGGGCAGGCCGCCGCCCGCGTCCCAGGCGGCGCGCCGCACCGCGCACGCCCCGCCCAGGAACGTCGTCACCTCCGAGGACCGCTCCGGGTCCCCCGCGCGCAGGCGCGGCACGTGCCGGCGCTCGCCCCGGCCGCCCTCGGGGTCACGGACGCGGAACGAGATGATCCCGAGGTCCGGCTCGGCCGTGAACCGGTCCCGGACGTGCGCGCCGAGCCGCGTCGAGCGGTACCAGCCGTCGTCGTCCAGGAACAGGATCACCTCGCCCGACGACGCCTCCACGCCCCGGTTGCGGCCGGCCGGGATCCCGACGTTCTTCGGCAGCGCGACCGTCCGGACGCGCGGGTCGTCGAACGGGTCCTTCTCCGCCTGGTCGCCCACCGGGTCGACGCCGTTGCCGACCAGGACGACCTCGACGTCCACATGCTCCTGGTCCAGGGCGCTGCGCACCGCGCGGGCCAGTTCCTCGGGCCGGTTCCCCATCGTCAGGACGATGACGGAAAGCGAAACACCCCCGCCTGCGCGGGGACGAAAAGGCTCGTTCTGCGGCTGCGCAGCGCCTTCGTCCAGGGTAGAGCTCACTTAAGTCTCCGGGAGGCGAGAATGCTGATCAGGTGCAGCAGGGTCTGGAGGACCGCGACGGCCGCGACGGCGACGGTCAGCACCCGCAGCGCCACGGGGGTCCGGGCGTCGATCAGCAGATCGACCGCCGCCGCCGCCGCGATCAGCAGCGACAGCTCGACCGCGCCGATGATGCGGTGGAAGCGCAGCATGGAGGCCGCCTGCCGGGCCAGCGCGATCCGGGTGGAGCGCGGGCGCAGCGCGCGGTCGCCGCCGGCCGGGTCGGCGGGCAGGCCCGACTTGGCGCGGGCCACCACCACGTTGTCGGTCTCGGCCTTGATCAGCGCCGCGCCGATCGCGGCGACCATGCCGAGCTCGACGTAGCCGCCGCTGGTCCAGGCGCCCTGCGCGGCGAAGCCCAGGCCGATCAGCAGCGCGATCTCCGACAGGTAGTGGCCGATGCGGTCCAGGAACACCCCGGCCACCGACGTCTGCCGCAGGTAGCGGGCGACCTCGCCGTCCACGCAGTCCAGCAGCAGGTACACCTGGATGAGCAGCGCGCCGCCCAGCGCCGTCCACAGCCCGCCCGTGCCGGGCCCGGACGGCAGCGACACCACCACGCCCGCCAGCACCCCGCTGATCATCATCAGGTAGGTGAGCTGGTTGGGGCTGAAGCCCATCCGCAGCGCCACCCAGGAGAAGAGCGGCGACAGGTCGCGCATGTACAGGCGACCGGCCCAGTGCTCCTCGTTGCGCCGCTCCTTCAGGCCGGGCGGCTGCCCGTACCGGCGCACGTCGGCGACCTTCGCGTGCTTGCGCGAGGGCCGCAGGTCGTCACCGGCCCGGATGCCGCCGCCGGGGGGAGGTCCGTCGGCCGGGGGGACGGCCTCCGGCGCGGTCCGCTCAGTCTCCATAGGCCCGGACATACTCCTCCACCGCCTCGCGGGTCGCGTCCTTGTCGAGCCCGAGATGCTCCAAAATCGTATAGCGGCCCGGCCGGGTGTTCGGCGCGTACAGGACCGCCTCGGTGAACTGTTCCACGCTCAACCCCACATCGGAGGGGAAACGCGGCAGTCCGTGACGCTCCAGGCAGGTCAGGATCTCGGTGAGCCGTTCGGCGCCGGACCCCAGGTGCGTGGAGCGCAGGTGATAGCAGAACGCCGCGCCGATGCCCGCGAGTTCCCCGTGGTTGGCGGTCCCGGGGAACAGCTGGTCGATCGCGTGCAGGATCTCGTGGTCGCCGCCGGACGCCGGCCGCGAGTCCCCCGCGAACGACATCGCCATGCCCGACAGCACCAGCCCCTCGGCCAGCACGGTCAGGAACCGGTCGGACTCGATCGACTCGGGCTGGTGCAGCAGCGCCTCGGCGGCGGTGCGCGCGACGGTCAGCGCCATGCGGTCGACGCGCTCGCCGCACTCCTCGGCCGCCAGCAGCCAGTCGTCGACGGCGGAGAAGTTGCTGACCACGTCGCCGATCCCGGCGCGCACCAGGCGGTCGGGGGCGGCCCGCACGTAGTCCAGGTCCACCACCATCGCCAGCGGCATGACCACGCCGAACGACCCCTTGCCCTTCTCGTGGGTCAGGGAGGCGACCGGCGAGCAGATGCCGTCGTGGGAGAGGTTGGTGGCGACCGACACCATCGGGATGCCCGACAGGGTGGCGGCGTACTTGGTGGCGTCGATGGTGCGGCCGCCGCCGATGCCGACGACCGCCTCGTAGGAGCCGGCGCGCAGCCTGGTGCCCAGGCTCACGGCCGCGTCCACGGTGCCGCCGTCGACGTGGAACACCTCGCACTGGCTCAGCGACGGCCGGACGTGCTCGGCGATCTGGTCGCCCTGGCCGGGTCCGACGGCGATGGCCACCCGCCCCTCGGTGGCGATGCGCCGGTCGGCGAGAAGGTCGCCCAGGCCCGCGATGGCGCCGCGGCGGACGTCGATGGACAGCGGTGCGTTCAGCATCCGCGACAGCAGGGGCATGTGCCTTCCTCGGTCGGGTCGATGGTCGGCGGAGCAGACGGACGGGCCGCCGCACGGAGGCCCGGGGGATGCTCCATGCGACGGCCGCGAACGTCCGCTAGTAGCTCTTGGCGATCTCGCGGGCCTTGTTCAGGTCGTCGTGGTTGTCCACCTCGACCCAGGCCACCTCGCCGATCGGCGCGACGGAGATCGCGAAGCCGCGGTTGACGAGCTCCTGGTAGCCGTCCTCGTAGTACTGGTCGGGGTCGGCCTCCCAGGTCGCCTTCAGGGCGTCGGCGAGGGCCTCGGCGGCGGCGGGCTCCAGCAGCGTGGCGCCGATGTACTCGCCGGCGGCGTCGGCCGGGTCCATCAGCTTGGTGATCTTCGACAGGTGGCCCTCGCCGTCGAGGATGACCTTCATCTCCTCGTCGGCCAGCTTCTTCACGTCGTCGACCGCGAGCAGGATGTCGGACTTGCCGCGGCCGGCGAGCAGGGTCTTCTCGACGCTCACCGGGTGCACGGTGTCGCCGTTCACCATCAGGACGCCCTTGGCGAAGTGCTCGCGGGCCAGCCACATGGAGTAGGCGTTGTTCCACTCCTCGGCCTTGTCGTTGTGCACGAGGGTGATGGAGACGCCGTACCTCTCCTCCAGGGCGGCCTTGCGCTCCTCGACCGCGCCCGCGCAGTACCCGACGACGATGACCACGTCGGTCAGGCCGACCTCGGCGAGGTTGCCCAGCGCGATGTCCAGGATGGTCGTGTCCCCATCGACCGGTACCAGGGCCTTGGGCAGTGTGTCGGTGTAGGGGCGCAGTCGCCGCCCGGCTCCCGCCGCGAGCACCATCCCGATCATGTGTTCTCTTCCTCCAGATCGACCATCACGCCGCTGCCGCGACCGGTACGCGCCCATGACACGGCGCTCTCACCCGCGAACAACACGCCAAGGTAAGCGGCAAGTGAAGCGTACGCGAACGGGAGGAGTCCGGAGAGCCCGAGAAAGGCTACAAGGAGCATCCGGCCCTCCCAGCCGAGTCCGGCGCGGAAGAGCCACTCCGGCGCGCGGAGCCCCTGGCGGGTGCGGTACACCGTGTCGTAATGGTGGAACGCCAGAACGGCGAGCAGCACGAAGACCAGCGGCGCCGACACGTTCTGCGCGAACCCCAATACAGCGAGGTAACCATACTCGATCGCGCGGATTCCGGGCGGGACGAGCCAGTCCAGCCGGCCGCGGTGCGGGTGGGTCGCGGCGGGCCCGGTCAGCAGCAGCGCCGCCACCGGCGCGAACAGCGCGGGCGTCTGCTGCTCCCCCACCCCGGTGACCAGCAGCAACGTGGTGACGGCCAGCGCGACGAGCATGCCGGGCAGCGGCGGGAGCTGGCCCCGCGCGAGGCCGCCCAGGACCAGGCAGAGCGGCCCGTCGTCGCGGTAGCGGCGCAGCGGGGCGGGGTCCGCGGGGGCGGGAAGGGCGGGCGCGGTCATCGGGAGATCGTCCTCAGCACTCGTCCGGTCAGGGTGTAGGCGGCGGCGAGCCCGCCCCACAGCAGCAGGGCCGTGAACGTCCACCGGGCGTCGCCGACGGCGGCGGTCACCGCGACCAGCGCGAACCGCTCCCCGATCGGCAGGGTGACCGTCTTCTTGGCCCAGTGCAGCGCCCGGACCCGGGAGGTCCGCGCCGACAGCCGGGCCACGCCGCCCGGCTCCGGGCCGGGGTCGCGCGCGTCGTCGCGGACGGTGAGCGGGATCACCCGCGGCGGGTCCGCCGGGCTCTCCGCGCGCGCGCCGAACGAGAAGTCGATCATGTGGCGGACGGTCTGGAGCGCCATCGCGGCCACCGCCAGCGGCCACACGTCGCCCGCGTGGACCGGGTCGCCGACCGCCGCGACGCCCGCGCCGACCGCCAGCCCGGCGTACACGGCGTACTCCTTGGCCCGGTCGAAGACCGCGTCCAGCCACGCGCCGAGCGGGCTGAACCGCCGCGTGTAGCGGGCGAGCTGGCCGTCCACGCAGTCCAGCACGAACGACAGGTGGAACAGGGCGGACCCGATGACCATCCCGGTGCGGGTCCCGTCGGCGAACCACACCGCCGCCAGCACCGCCAGGCCCATGGACATGCAGGTGACGGTGTTGGGGGTGAGCCCCCGCCGGGCGGCCAGGCGCACCAGGAACGGCGAGTAGCCGCTGACCGCGTAGGTCGCGAAGAACCCGTCGTCGCCCTTGACCGCCGCGCGCAGCCGCACCCGGTCCTCGTCCACCGCGGTGACGGCCGCGTGCGCGGCGTGGGCGGCGTGCTGGTCGTCGGCGCGCACGCACGCCAGCCGAGGGTCGGAGCGGTCGGCGACCGGGACGCCGGAGCGGACCAGTCCGACGAGCAGCAGCTCGACGGCCTCGGCCTCGCGCGCGGCGCCCGGCAGGAGGGGCATCGCGCTGGGGACCTCCAGCAGGATCGCCAGCCTCTCGGCGATCTCCGCCAGCTCCTCCAGCCGGGTACGGCCGACGCGCAGCACACCGGGGAAGGCGGCGTTGGGACCGCTGACCCGATGCCGGGACGACCCGGCCGAGACGACCCGCCCCCGCTCGACCCGCACGACCGCGGTGCCGTGACCATCCGACCGCACCGCCCCGGACCCGTCGGCCTCGGGGCCGGGCGCGATGGGCGCGTGACCAGATACGGCGGACGCGGAAGCAGGCGCAGCGGACGCGGAAGCAGGCGCAGCGGCCTCAGCCCCGGACGCGGCGGCCTCGGGACCGGGCACGGCTGCCTCGGGGCCAGGCACGGCGGTCGCGGGACCGGACGCGGCGGTCGCGGGGCCGGGCACGGCGGTCGCGGGGCCGGGCACGGCGGTCGCGGGACTGGCCGTGCTGGGCGCGGAAGCAGGTGTAGCGGGACCAGGCGTGGCGGGACCGGGTATGGCGGGTCCGGCAGGGGGCGTGGTGGGCTCGGGCGTGGGCTCGGCGGGCTCGGGGGCGGGCGTGCGGGGTTCAGTGGGTTCGGTGGGAGTGGGGGGCGGGATGACGCGGGCCGATGGACGGTCGTTCGGCGGGTCCGTGGCGGGTTCGCCGGTCGGGGGCCCGGGTGGCTCCAGGGGGACGGTGATGGCCGCCGCCGGGTCCTTCTCGTCGTGGATCAGCCGGGTCAGCAGTTCGGTGCTGATCGCCAGGTCGCCCGGGAGCAGGAGCAGGGGCGCGCCGGTGCCGCGCCGGGCCAGGCGGGCGATCTCGGTGAGGTCGGCGGCGGGGTCGGCGCACTCGGTCACGTCGTGGCCGTCCTTGCGCAGCAGCGGCGCGAACTCCGGCCGGGTGAGGACCTGCGGGTCCGGTACGTTGAGCCCGGCGAGCTGCTCCCGCAGCCGGGCCAGCAGGGTGGGGGCCTCCGGGCCGCTCCCCCAGGGCAGCGCGGCCGCGGGCCGGGGATCCCCGGGCCCCGCGGCCCGTCCGGTCGCGATGATCACCGCTACGGTCATCGGCGCCTCCGCCGGGTCGGGACTGGGAACGGGCGATTGCACAGCGTAGCGGCTCGACGACTCGACGCATTCGATGTGACGGATCTCCGGGCATGGAGCCCCGGGGACGAGGGAAGTGGGAAGCAGATGCGGACGGTTGCGGTGGTGCTGGCGGGCGGCGTCGGGCAGCGGATGGGCGCGGCCACGCCCAAGCAGCTCATCGAGGTCGGCGGCCGGCCCATCCTGGCGCTGTCGATCGAGGCGTTCGACCGGCATCCGGACGTGGACGAGGTGCTGGTGGTGATGGCGGCCGGGCACCTGCCGACCGCCGCCGCGATCGCCGAGCCGTTCGGCAAGGCGTCCCGGGTGATCGAGGGCGGCGACACCCGCACCGCCTCCACGGCCGCCGCCCTGCGGGCCCTGGCCGACCATCCCGGGGACACGCGGGTGCTGTTCCACGACGCGGCGCGGCCGTTCGTGGACCGCGCGACCATCGACCGGGTGCTGGCGGCCCTGGAGACCGAGGCGGCCGTGGCCGTCGGGGTGCCGTCCTCCGACACGATCGTGGAGGTCGCCGGCGGCGTGGTCGCCGCGATGCCGCCGCGCGAGACGCTGCTGCGCTTCCAGACCCCGCAGGGCTTCCGCCTGGACACCGTCCGCAAGGCCTACGAGCTGGCCCTCGCCGACCCCGGCCTGCGCGCCACCGACGACTGCGGCATCGTGCACCGCTATCTTCCGGACGTGCCCGTCCGGGTGGTGGCGGGCAGCGAACGCAATCTCAAGGTCACCCACCCGCTGGACATCGTGATCGCCGAACACCTCGCCACCGAGAACCCCCCGGAGGCCCAGTGATCTTCAACACCCCGCCCGCCGTCGTCGGCCACCGCGGCTCCGGCTCCGGAGACGTCACGACCCCCGACGGCGCGACCGTCGCCGAGAACACGCTCCCGTCGATCCTCGCCGCGCTGGAGGCGGGCGCGGACTGGGTCGAGATCGACGTGACCCGCACCGCCGACGACGACCTGGTGCTGCGGCACGACCCGACCGGCGCCGACGGCGGCTTCCTGGTCGAGGCGACCGCCGCCGCCAGCGGGCTGCCCCGGCTGGTGGAGGTGTTCGACGCGCTGCCGCCGGGCGTCCCGGTGGACGTGGACGTCAAGACGGTGCTGGAGGACGCGGTGGACGCCCCGGCGCGGCGGACCGGGGCGCTGCTGGCCCCGGTGCTGCGGCGGGAGGCGGCGCGGCGGCCGCTGCTGGTGACGTCGTTCGACCCGTCGCTGCTGACGTTCCTGCGCGAGGAGGTCCCCGAGGTCCCGGTGGGGCTGCTGACGTGGCTGCGGTTCCCGCTGTGGCACGGCGTGCCCGCGGCGGCGGGGCTGGGGTTCCAGGCGGTCGGCGTGCACACGGCCTCGTGCGGCTTCGAGCACCCCGACACCCGGCTGCGTCCGCTGGACCACGTGGTGGACGTGGCGCACAAGGCGGACCTGGAGGTCCTGGTCTGGTGCCCGAAGCCGGAGGCCGCCGTGGACTACGCCAAGGCGGGTGTGGACGCGCTGGTCGTCAACGACGTTCCCGGCGCGGTGGCGGCGCTGACGGGCTGACCGTCAACGACCGCCGTAGATCCGCGTCCACTCGCCGGGTCCCTCGTCGTCATCGTCGTCGTGGCGGGCCGCCCGGTGCGGCGGGTGCGGCGGCGTGTCCTGCCCGGGTCCGGACCGCGGCGGCCCGGCGGGCGGCGGGCCGAACGGCATGGCCGGGCGCTCGGGCCGGTCCGGGCGTCCGGGGTCGGCGAGCGGCGGAACCGCGCCCTGCGAGGCCATGGCGGCGTGCGGGGGCACGGCGGGCGGTGGGCCCGTCCGGCCGCTCCGCCACCGCGACGGCGGGAACGAGGCGACCAGCAGCGCCACCCCGAGCAGCGTCCCGACGCCCTGGGGTTCGAGCAGCAGGTAGCCCCGGTTCAGGGGTCCGGGGAGCAGGTCGCCGAAGATGTCGAGCATGATGGTGGGCGACAGAAGCCACGCCAGCCCGTGCAGGCTGAACGCCGCCCCCGGGATCAGCGAGGCCAGCGGCGACAGCCGCGACCCCGCCAGCAGCCCCACCAGCGCCGCCGCCGCGACCAGCAGCGCCAGCCCGGCGGTGCGTTCGAGGCTCATCAGCTCGAACGTCCGGGCGTACCGGACGGCCCGCTCCAGGCCGAGCATCAGCGTGCCCGCCAGCACCGGCGTCGCGATCAGACCGACGACGGCGCCCAGGCCGTGCCGCGCACCGTTGGACATGCCACCTCCTCAGGGAGCGACGGCGGGAGCCGCCGGCCCCTCTCTGAGACGTGAGGAGGCGCGTCCTGGTTCGGATCAGCTCACCGCTTGTCGGGCTTCTGCTGGCCGAGCCCGGGCGGGCTGGTCAGGAAGCCCACGCCCCACGACAGGTGGATCGTGGCGAACACCAGCGGCAGCCGCACCCACGCGCCCGGCGGCAGGCCCCGGCCCTCCACGGCCGCGCCGAGGACGATCGCGGCGGCGTACCCGCCGGGCAGGATCCAGCCGGGCCAGAAGCCGAACGCTCCCGCGACCGTGCCGGCCGCCATCGCCACCACCGCCATCGGCGGGGCCAGGTAGCGCAGGTTCAGCGTGCCCTGGTGCTCGCGGCCGACCACGCGCCGCCAGCGCCCGGTGTGGAACTGCTGCTTGGCCAGCGCCTTCAGGTTGGGGCGGGGCCGGTAGGCGACCCGCATCCGGGGGGTGAAGTACACCTTGCCGCCGGTCTGGCGGATGCGGTGGTTCATCTCCCAGTCCTGGGCGCGGGTGAACGTCTCGTCGTAGCCGCCGACGCGTTCCAGGGCGCTGCGCCGGAACGTGCCGAGGTAGACCGTCTCGACCTCGCCCGCCTCGCCGCCGGTGTGGAACCGCGCGCCGCCCAGCCCCAGCGGGGAGGTCATGGCGCGGGCCACGGCCTTCTCGAACGAGGTGGTGCCCTCGGCGGCCATGATCCCGCCGACGTTGTCCGCGCCGGTCTCCTCCATCGTCTCGACGGCGGCGCGCACGTAGTCGTCGGGCAGCAGCGAGTGCCCGTCCACCCGGACGATGATCGAGTACAGCGACGCCTTGATCGCGATGTTGAGGCCGTTCGGGGTGCGGCCGGTGGGGTTGGCCACCACCTTGATCCGCTGGTCCTCGGCCGCGAGCTTGCGGGCGATCTCCTCGGTGCGGTCCCGCGACGGGCCGATCGCCAGCACCAGTTCCAGCTCGCCGGGATAGTCCTGGTCGAGGATGCGGCGGACGGCGTCGGCCAGATGGCGTTGCTCGTTCAGCACCGGCATGATCACCGAAACGGCGGGCCAGGTGCGGGCGCCGACGGCGGCCTGCGGGGCGCCGGTGGGGGCGCCGTGCGCGTGGGGAGACGGATTCATTCAGGTCCCTCGGGCCGGTCCCGGCCGGGCGTGCCGGGAGAAGGCCACGTTCCTTCCTTGCTCGCTCGCCTGTGACAGGACCCGGGTACGGGGGACACCGGGATGAAGGTCACAACGGCGCCACGTTACCAGCATCCCGCGCGCTCTCCCCTCGGTTCCCGCAGGGGGCTCTCCGCCAATGCGGCGACACGGACACCGGGTAACGAACGTCCCGGTGTCCGTCACTTTAGAGTGGGGACGACTCGCGTCGGACGACGCCGGGGGCGAGCTGCGGGAGGCGACGGCGACGATGGCAGACGGGCACGACGGCGACCCGCTGGAGCGGTACTTCAAGCCGCGTCCGGGCAGCGGTGACGCCGCCGCCGAGGGCGGTGCGTCCGACGGTGACGGGCCGGTCGAGGGCGTGACCGTCGACGGCGTTCCCGCGCCGCGGGTGCCGGTGGAGACGCGGCGCGGCCCGCGGCGGCCGGAGCCGGGGCTGAGCCCGCGCGCGGTGATGAACGCCCGGCGGCAGCGCCGGTTCCTGATGGTGACCGGCGGGATGTCGGCGTTCGTGCTGCTGACCTCGGGCGGGGCGTGGGCGTTCCAGAACTACGTGTCCGACGCGCTGAAGAGCGTGTCGGTGGGCGGTCTCGGCCGGGGCGGGGACGACCCCAAGGGCGCGATGACGATCCTGGTCGCCGGGGTGGACCGGCGCGAGGGCCTCACCCGCGAGCAGCAGAAGGCGGCGCGGCTGGGCCGCGAGCCGGGCGAGCGCTCCGACACGATGCTGCTGGTCCACGTCTCCCGCAACCACGACCGGATCACCGTGGTGAACCTGCCGCGCGACTCCCACGTGACGATCCCGGCCCACAGGTCGAACGGCTCGGAGGGGCCGAAGGGGCAGCCGGTCTCGGCCCGTCCGGGCAAGCTGACCTGGGCGTACCAGTTCGGCGGGCCGACGCTGACGGTCGACACGGTCAAGCGGGCGACGGGCGTGGCGATCGACCACTACGTCGAGGTCAACTTCTACGGCTTCGTCAGCATGGTCGACGCGCTCGGCGGCGTGGACGTGTGCACCGAGCAGGCGATCGACGACCCCAAGAGCGGGCTGAAGATCCCGGCGGGCAAGTCCCATCTGGACGGGCTGAAGGCGCTCAGCTTCGCGCGCGCCCGCTACACGCTGACCGGCGGCAGCGACCTGGGGCGGATCGACCGGCAGCAGCAGTTCATGGCGTCGATGATGAAGCAGGCGCTGTCCTCCCGGACGCTCAGCGACCCGGTGAAGTCGGCGCGGTTCCTGGACGCGGCCGTGAAGTCGCTGCGCGTGGACGAGAAGCTGAAGAAGAACCTGCCGGGCCTGGTGAACCAGATGAAGAACCTGTCGACCGACAGCGTCACCTTCGCCAAGGTCCCGCTGGCCAACCCCGGCTACAACGCCACCCTGTGGAACTCCGCCCAGCCCCAGTCCACCGTGCTGTGGGACCAGCGGCGCGCGGGCGAGCTGTTCGGCAAGATCTCCCGGGACCAGCCGGTGACCAGGCCGCCGGCCGCGCCCAAGCCGTCGCCGACGGCCACCGAGGACCCCGACGCCCCGACGGTCGCGCCCGAGGACGTCCAGGTCCGCGTCCTCAACGCCGTCGGCACCCGGGGCCTGGCCCGCCGCGCCGCCGCCGAGCTCGGCGACGTGGGCTTCCGCACGACGGTCGTGCCGGGCGTCGCCCGCCGGGGCCAGGCCACCACGCTGATCCAGTACGGCCCGGACCGCGCCGAGTCGGCCAAGACCCTGGCCGCCGCGATCCCGGGCGCCCGGCTCAAGCAGGTCGACTCCCTGGGGACCCGCGTCCAGGTGCTGGTGGGCCAGGACTGGGACGGCGCGGAGAAGGTCAAGGTCGCCAAGAAGCGGGACCAGCCCGCGTCGCCCGCCCCCGAGGTGGAGGCCGAGACCGCCACCGGCAAGCTCTGCAAGTGACGGGACCGCGGCCGGACTGAGATCATTCCGGCCGTGATCCCCTCGAAGTTCCGACATGCGGCCGCTCCGGCCCGGTGACCCGGCCGCCGTCGGCGGCTACCCGCTGCTGGGCCGCCTCGGCGAGGGCGGCATGGGCCTGGTGTACCTGGCGCTGGCCGACGGCGGGCGGCACATCGCCCTGAAGGTGGTGCGGGACGGCCTCGACGACCCGCAGACGGCGGCCCGGTTCCGCCGCGAGGCGCGGACCGTGGCCCGCGTCCGCTCCCGGCACGCGGCGGCGATGGTGGCCGCCGGGCTGGACGCGCCGCCGTTCTGGCTGGCCACCGAGTACGTGCCCGGCCCGACGCTGCGGCAGGCGGTGGAGCGGCACGGGCCGCTGCCCGCCGGCACGTGCCTGCGGCTGCTGGCGGCGCTCGCCTCCGGCCTGGCCGACGTGCACGGGCAGGGCGTGCAGCACCGCGACGTCAAGCCCGCCAACGTGGTGCTCGCCCCCGACGGCCCCCGGCTGATCGACTTCGGGATCGCGCGCGGCGAGGACCAGACCCAGATCACCCGGACGGGCGGCTGGAACGGCACCCCCGGCTACGTCGCCCCCGAGGTGGTGCGGGAGCAGGCGTTCGGCCCGGCCGCCGACGTGTTCTCGCTGGCGGTGACGGTCGCGTACGCGGCGACGGGCCGGCCGCCGTTCGGCACGGGCCCGCTGGAGGCGGTGCTGCTGCGCACCCTGAACGGGGACCTGGACCTGTCCGGCGTGGACGGCCGCCTCGCCGCCCTGCTGGCGGAGGCGCTGGCCGGGGACCCGTCGGCCCGCCCCGCGCCCGCCCGCCTGGCCGAGAGGTGCGAGGCGCGGGGCGCGTTCACCGACGACCCCGCCTACCGGGACGCCACCTCCGCGCTGACCCTGCCGGTGCCGCCGGACGTCCCCACGGCGGTGAGGCAGGGCCTGGTCACGCCCGAGGCCGGGTCCCGGAGCCGCACGCCCGCCGTCGTGGCCGGCGCCGCCGTCGCGGCCGTCGTGCTGGGGGCGGCGCTGGGCGTCCGCCTCCTCGACTCCCCCGACCAGCGCCCCAGGGGCACGGGACCGACGGTGACGGTCTCCGCTCCGGCCAGGCCCACGTTCGGCGGAGAGATCGGCCAGCTGGAGGGCGGCAGGAAGTTCGGGACCTTCCTGACGGACAACATCAACCGCAGGGTGGCCATCGCCGCGCGCCTCGCCGAGGACGTGCGGCCCAGGGACGACCGGGGCCGCACGATCACCGCCGGCAGCCGGGGACACACCTCGGCGACGTTCACGATCTGGACGGAGTGCTTCGGGAAGCTGTCCCCGGGCGAACGGCCGACGCACGAGAAATGCACCGGCTACCAGGTGGCCATCGGCGGGGCGGGGTCCCCCTGGGACGGCATGGGCTGGGCGCACGGCGCGCTGACGTTCCAGGGCAACTTCGAGGTCAGCGGGGGCACCGTCCACCAGGGCGTCACGGTCCTCGGCCTCAAGCCCGTCCCCGCCGACTGACCGCCGCGCGTTCCTCACGACCCGCCGGCCGGGCGACCGGCGGCCGCCCCGGGAGCGGAGCGGACGTAGGGCTGCCCGCGTTCCGGAACGGTCAGGGGGTCTGCCTCCAGCCGGCTCGGCCCGTTCTCGCGCAGGTAGTTCGGCAGTTTCGGATCGCGCGTGCCGTCGACGAGGGGCTCCAGCCAGGCGACGGAGGACACCGAGGTCCCGGGCCGCGAGTGCCAGGCCTTCCCGCCGACGTCGACGAACATGAGCCCGTAGTCGAACCTCGGGAGGGCGCCGCCCTCCAGGCGCCGGGCCGTCGGAGGGTAGGACCTGGCGATGGCGCCGAGGTCGAGCACCGCCCTGGTGCAGGGCGGGAAGCCGTTCCACCCCCGCACGGCGACGGGCTCGCTCCGGTTCCGGCCGAAGGTGACGTAGACGCGGAAGTTGTAGACCGGCTCCCGGGAGCGGTTGACGACCACCACCGTCAGCCGCTTGAGGTCGAAGGCCCTCTCGGGCCAGATGTTCACCAGCCTGGCCTGGCGCTTCTCCTGGTCCTCCTCCGACCTGGCGGCCTGCTGCATCGCCAGCCGCGTCTGGCAGCCGGTGAAGACCAGCGAGGCCGCGGTGATGAGCAGTCCGCCCACGGCCGCGTACGCGGATATCGAGGCGGCCCTCCCCTCCCCGGCACGCCCGGAGCCGTCTCGGGGGCCGGGGGTTTCTGCGCTCATCGCCCTCTCCCACGGTTTCCCGGATCTCGGGGACGGCGCTTCCGGGCGGGGCCCGGACACGCCCGCCCCGGACGAAGTGTGCACGGCCGGGGGCGGCGTGTCCCTCGAATCCTTCTGCTCCGCATGGGTCGGGCGCGGGACCGCCCGTCTCGCGCGCGACCAGGAGTTGCCCGGACGGGACCGCCCGTGAAGGATGAGCGCCACGTTCTCACGAAGGCGGCGGAGTGGACATCACGGTCAGGTACGAGCCCACCTCGGACGAGGTGCTCCGGGCGTTCTCCCAGGGGCTCAGGCGGCAGCTCGTCACCATGTACGCGGTCCTGGTGGGCGTTCTGCTCGCCGGAGCGGCGGTCCTCTTCGCCACCGGCGACACGTCGATGGGCGTCGCCCTGCTCACCGCGTCCGTCCTGGCGCCCCTGGCGGGGCACTGGTGGTTCCGCCGGCGCGCCCGGCAGCAGCTGGCGTTCCTGTGCGTCCCCACGACGGTGCGGGTGACCGGCGACGGCTACGAGTGCCGCACCGACAGGTCCACCATGACGATGCGGTGGTCGATGTTCTCCGGCGTCACGGCCACCCCGGAGTTCTGGCTGCTGTTCGTGAACCGGCAGCCCGCGGCGTTCCTCCCCAGGGCCGCCTTCGACGGCGCGCAGCAGACCGAGATCGACGCCTTCCTCGCCGCCCGGCGGCCGGCCGGAGCCCGGTGACCGAATTCACCCGATCCTCATGTCGGCGACACCCGGCCCTCGACCGCCGCGGGGACCATGAAGGCCACGGCCCTTCCCCGACGACCCCGAGGGCGAGACCATGTCCGAACTGCTGGCCGGGATCCTGGCCAAGGCCCTGCTGATGGCCCTGGAGGCGCTCGTCGTGCGCCTGTTCCTCCACTGGACGCGAACGATGCGCTACCGCACCGCGCCCCTCCCGTCCGCCTGACCGGTCAGGCGCAGGGCAGCAGGGTGCCCTGACTACCGGTGCCGATCCGGTAACGCTTGGAGGGCGAGCTTCCCTGACATCCGTAGGACGCGACGCCGACGCCGGTGGCGACGGACTTCCACACCCCGCTGGACGGGTCCTTCTGCGAGATGGTGACCGAGAGCCTGATGATGCGGCCGCTGGTGCAGATGCGGTACTTCTCCGCCACCACGTGAGCGCCGGTGAACTCCATGCTGCTCTCCACCAACGAGCAGTCGTCGGCGTACGCCGCCTGCGCGGACAGGGCGAACGCCCCACCAAGCGGCAGCGCGGCGACGAGACCGACGACCACCGTACGGGCCAGAGACCGGGACATGACGAAACCTTCCAAGAGGAAACCCGAACGCCCCCAGTCTTAGCGGCCACCCCACCCCGAACATCGGTAACGACCACCGAGATAACCCCACCCAACCGCGAACGCGCCCCGTCCCGGCTACCGGGAGGGGGCGCGTTTTCGCTGGTCAACTTCCTACTTCAGGAGCTGGCGGGCCATGACCATGCGCTGGATCTGGTTGGTGCCCTCGTAGATCTGGGTGATCTTGGCGTCGCGCATCATGCGTTCGACCGGGAACTCGCGGGTGTAGCCGTAGCCGCCCAGGAGCTGGACCGCGTCGGTGGTGACGTCCATCGCCACGTCCGAGGCCAGGCACTTGCAGGCCGAGGAGACGAAGGTCAGGTCCGCGACCTTCTCGCCGTGCATGGCGCGCTCGGACTTGATCGCGGCGTGGTAGGTGAGCTGGCGGGCGCCCTCCAGGCGCATCGCCATGTCGGCCAGCATGAACTGCACGCCCTGGAAGTCGGCGATGGCCTTGCCGAACTGCTTGCGCTCCTTGACGTAGCCGACCGCGTAGTCTAGCGCGCCCTGGGCGATGCCGAGCGCCTGGGCGGCGATGGTGATGCGGGTGTGGTCCAGGGTGGCCAGGGCGGTCTTGAAGCCGGTGCCCTCCCCGCCGATGATCCGGTCGGCGGGGATGCGCACGTTCTCCAGGATCACCTGGCGGGTCGGCGAGCCCTTGATGCCGAGCTTCTTCTCCTTGGGTCCGAACGACACGCCCTCGTCGGACTTCTCCACCACGAACGCCGAGATGCCGCGCGCGCCCTGGCCCGGGTCGGTCACGGCCATCACCGTGTAGTACTCCGACACGCCCGCGTTGGTGATCCACATCTTGGCGCCGTTGAGCACCCAGTGGTCGCCGTCGCGCACCGCGCGGGTCTTCATGCCCGCCGCGTCCGAGCCCGCGTCCGCCTCCGACAGGGCGTAGGAGAACATCGCTTCGCCCTTGGCCACCGGAGTCAGATACTTTTTCTTGAGCTCTTCGGAGCCCGACAGCAGGACCGGCACGGTACCGAGCTTGTTGACCGCCGGGATCAGCGACGAGGAGGCGCACGCGCGTGCGACCTCCTCGATGACGATCACGGTGGCCAGCGCGTCGGCCCCGGCCCCGCCGTAGGACTCGGGAACGTGCACCGCGTGCAGGTCGTTCTGCACCAGCGCGTCCAGGGCCTCCTGCGGGAAACGGGACTCCTCGTCGACCGCCGCCGCATGCGGGGCGATCTTGGCTTCGGCGAGCTCACGCACCGTCTGGCGGAGCATCTCGTGCTCCTCCGAGGGCGCGTAGGTGGGAAAGTCGGGACTCATAGCGCGCATGCTACCCGTCAGTACACTGCGCCGGGCTGGGCAGGTGTCCCGTCCGTCGGGACAGGTCTCCGCGGAGACCGCGGACAGTGAGAGGAATGATGACTTGGCGCACCGCCTCACGGTGATCGGCACCGGCTATCTCGGCGCCACGCACGCCGCCTGCATGGCGGACCTGGGCTTCGAGGTGCTCGGTCTCGACGTCGACCAACACAAGATCGACTGCCTGTCCGCCGGGGACCTGCCGTTCTACGAACCCGGCCTGGAGCCGGTGCTGCGCCGCAACCTGGAGAACGGCCGGCTCCGCTTCACCACCTCCTACGCCGAGGCCGCCGAGTTCGGGGACGTCCACTTCGTCTGCGTGGGCACCCCGCAGAAGTCCGGGGAGTACGCCGCCGACCTGGCCTACGTGGACGCGGCCATCGACTCGCTGGCGCCGCTGCTGCGCCGCCCCTGCCTGATCGTCGGGAAGTCGACCGTCCCGGTGGGGACCGCCGCGCGGCTGGCCGAGCGGATCGGCCGGCTGGCCCCGGCGGAGGGCGACGCGGTGCTGGCGTGGAACCCCGAGTTCCTGCGCGAGGGCTTCGCCGTGCAGGACACCATGCACCCGGACCGGATCGTGGTGGGGCTGCCCACCGACCAGGGCGCGGCCGAGCACGCCGAGAAGGTGCTGCGCGAGCTCTACAGCTCGATGACCACGACGGGGACGCCGTTCATCACCGCCGACTACCCCACCTCCGAGCTGGTGAAGGTGGCGGCCAACGCGTTCCTCGCCACCAAGATCTCGTTCATCAACGCGATGGCCGAGGTCTGCGAGGCCGCGCACGCCGACGTCACCAAGCTGTCGGAGGCGCTGTCGCACGACGACCGGATCGGCGGCAAGTTCCTCGGTCCCGGCCTGGGCTTCGGCGGCGGGTGCCTGCCCAAGGACATCCGGGCGTTCATGGCGCGGGCCGGTGAGCTGGGCGCCGACCAGGCGCTGACGTTCCTGCGCGAGGTGGACGAGATCAACATCCGCCGCCGGATCCGGATGGTGGACCTGGCGCGGCACCTGCTGGGCGGCTCGTTCATCGGCCGGACCGTGGGGGTGCTGGGCGCGGCGTTCAAACCGAACTCCGACGACGTGCGCGACTCCCCCGCCCTGGACGTGGCCGCGACGATCCGCGCGCAGGGCGCGCGGGTCACCGTCTACGACCCGCAGGCCATGGACAACGCCCGCCGCGTCCACCCGGACCTGACCTTCGGCTCCTCGACGCTGGACGCCGCCCGCGGCGCCCACGTGGTGCTGCTGCTGACCGAGTGGGAGGAGTTCCGCGAGATGGACCCGGCGGAGCTGGCGTCGGTCGTCGCCGAGAAGAACATCGTGGACGGCCGCAACGCCCTCGACCCGGAGGTGTGGCGCGCCGCGGGCTGGAACTACCGCGCGCTGGGCCGCCCCTGAGACCCGTCGGGCGGCGGCGCGCCGCTCACCGGCAGCGCATCCGAGCGCCGCGCCGCCGCCCGACGCCCGGGCCCTAAGCTGGCCGGGTGGACGACATCCCCCTGCAGTTGACCGTGCTCGGCAGCGCGACGCCCTATCCGGACGTGGACAACCCCTGCTCCGGGTATCTGGTGTCCCACGGGGACACCCACGTGTGGGTGGACGCGGGGACCGGGACGCTCGGGGAGCTCCAGCGGCACGTGCGGCTGGACGAGCTGGACGCGATCTGGATCTCGCACCTGCACGCCGACCACAGCGCCGACCTGCTGACCGCGTACTACGGGCTGCTGTACGCCGACATCGAGCTCGCCGCGCCGGTGCCGCTGTACGGGCCGCCGGGGATCGCCGACCGGCTGGCCGGGTTCCTCACCAACGGGCCCGCGCGCAGCCCCGTCGAGTCCGCCTTCGCGGTGCGCGAGCTGCACGACGGGCACCGGGTGCGGGTCGGGGGGCTGGAGCTGGTCTCGCGGGCCGTGGAGCACGGGATGCCCGCGTTCGCGCTGCGGGTCGAGGCCGGGGGCGCGGCGCTGGTCTACTCGGGCGACTGCGCGCCGTGCGCGGGCCTGGACGAGCTGGCCGCCGGGTGCGACGTGCTGCTGTGCGAGGCAGACGGGCCGGACGGCGGCCAGGTCCACCACACGCCGCGGGACGCCGGGCAGACCGCCGCCAAGGCCGGGGCGGGCCGCCTGGTCCTGACGCACGTCGGCCGGTTCCTCACCCCGGACGAGGCGATCAAGGGGGCCGCCGCCCGGTACGCGGGGCCGGTCGCCTACGCCGTTCCGGGGGCCGTGTTCCGGGTGCCGTAGCGCGGCAGCAGCGCGCGGACCGGGAAGGTCAGCGGCAGCTCCAGGGCCTCCGACGGCAGCAGCCACCTCGGCCGGTGCCCCTCCTCCAGGACCTCCACGACGGTGTCGTCGGGCACGGTCACCAGGTAGGAGTGCCAGCGGTGCGCGTCCGAGCCGCGCCAGCAGCGGTCCCCCACGACGTCCTCGACGCCGAGCTCCACCAGGTCCGGCAGGGCCGCGTCGAGCCCCACCTCCTCGCGCAGCTCGCGCCGGGCGGCGTGGCGCGGGTCCTCGCCGGTGTCGATGTGCCCGGCGGGGACCGTCCACCCCGGCGGGAACAGGGACCGTTCGAACAGCAGGAACCGCCCGTCCTCCCGCCGCACGAAGATCCCGGCCGTCGCGTGCCAGTACTCCCCCGCGCCGTCCACCCACCAGGTCGTGCCGGGGTCGACGACCAGGCTGCGGGGGTGGCTCTCCCCGCAGGTCGAACAGGTGAACGAGGGCGCGCCGCGCTCGGGGGAGACGGTCTCGGCGCGGCATCCCCAGCAGTACTGGTGGCGGCGGCCGTCGCCCGGCACCTCGACGTCCAGCTTCATGGAGGGAAGGCTATCCCCGGCCCCCGGGAACGAACGCCGCGCCGCGTCGGTTGTGACGGACATGTCTGAGGATTTCGCCGACGCGGCCGTCATCCGCAAGCTCCTGCTGGAGTCGCGCACCTGGGCGTTCGTCGGGCTCGGGGACAACCCCGCGCGGACCGTCCACGACCAGGCCCGGCGCCTCCAGCGGCGCGGCAAGAAGATCTACCCGGTGCACCCGGAGGCCCGCACGGTGCTGGGCGAGCCGGGCCACGCCTCGCTGGCCGACCTGCCGGAGAAGGTCGACGTGGTCGGCGTGTACCGGCGGGCCGAGCACGCGGGCGCCGTGGTGGACGAGGCCATCGCGGCGGGCGCGCGGGCCGTCTGGCTCCCCCTGGACGTGGTCGACGAGGCGGCCGCCCGCCGGGCCAGGGAGGCGGGCCTGGACGTGGTGATGGACCGCTGCCCCGCCGTGGAGTGGTCCCTGCTGCGCTGACCGGCGGGGCCTACAGGCCCTCGCGGAGGCGTTCGCCCTTGGCCTTCGCCTGGGCGTACAGGTCCCGCTGGAAGCCCTCCATCCTCTTCCGCAGGGCCTCGTCGGACGCCCCGAGGATGCGGGCCGCCAGCAGGCCCGCGTTGCGGGCCGCGCCCACCGCGACCGTCGCCACCGGCACCCCGGCGGGCATCTGGACGATCGACAGCAGCGAGTCCATGCCGTCCAGGTACTTCAGCGGCACCGGGACGCCGATCACCGGCAGCGGCGTCACCGACGCCAGCATCCCCGGCAGGTGGGCCGCGCCCCCGGCGCCCGCGATGATCACGCGCAGGCCCCGGGAGGCGGCCCGCTCGCCGTAGGCGATCATGTCGTGCGGCATCCGGTGGGCCGAGACCACGTCGGCCTCGTAGGGGATGTCGAACTCGGCCAGCGCCTCGGCGGCGGCCTTCATGACCGGCCAGTCCGAGTCGCTGCCCATCACCACGCCGACCTGGGGGTTCACGGGTTCTCCTTTCGGCCCCGCCGCAGGTAGTCGGCGGCCTTGCGGGCACGGGAACGGGTCTGCGCCAGATCGTCGCCCTGGGCGGTCACATGGCCGATCTTGCGGCCGGGGCGGACGTCCTTGCCGTAGAGGTGGACCTTCACCGCCGGGTCGTGCGCCATGACGTGGCCCATCCGCTCGTACAGCGCCGGGTCGTCGCCGCCCAGCACGTTCGCCATGACCGTCCAGCGGGCGGTCGGCTCGGTGGACCCGAGCGGCAGGTCCAGCACGGCCCGCAGGTGCTGCTCGAACTGGGAGGTGCGGGCCCCCTCGATCGTCCAGTGGCCCGAGTTGTGGGGGCGCATGGCCAGCTCGTTGACGATCAGGCCGTCCTCGGTCTCGAACAGCTCGACCGCCAGCAGGCCCGTGACGCCGAGCTTGTCGGCGATCTCCAGGGCGAGGCGCTCGGCCGCGACCGCGCGGTCGGTGTCCAGGTCGGGCGCGGGGGCGAGCACCTCGACGCACACGCCGTTCTCCTGGACGGTCTCCACGACCGGGTACGCCGCGCCCTGCCCGTACGGCGAGCGGGCGACCAGCGCGGCCAGCTCCCGCCGGAACGGCACGTGCGCCTCGACCATCAGGTCCACGCCGTCGGCCAGGACGCGTTCCACCAGGGCGTCGTCGGGCTCGCGCAGCACCCACACGCCCTTGCCGTCGTAGCCGCCGCGCGTGGCCTTCAGCACGACGGGCCAGCCGTGCTCGTCCGCGAACGCCGCCAGGTCCGCCGTCGCGGTCGCGGCGGGCAGGTGCCGGAACGCCGGGCAGGGCGCGCCGAGGGCGGACAGGCGCTCCCGCATGACCAGCTTGTCCTGGGCGTGCCGCAGCGCGTCCGCGCCGGGGCGGCACGGGACGCCGGCGGCGGCGACGGCCTCGATGTGGGGGCCGGGCACGTGCTCGTGGTCGAACGTCACCACCTCGCACCCCTCGGCGAACGCCGTCAGGTCCGCCAGCGCGCGGTCGTCGCCGATCCGCGCGTCCGACACGACCTTGGCGGCCGAGTCGCCGGGGCTCCTGGCGAGGACGCGCAGCGACACGCCGAGGGCGATGGCGGCCTGCTGGGTCATCCGGGCGAGCTGACCACCGCCCGCCATGCCGACGATCGGCATCTGAGCTGCATCTCTCACGCGGAAAAGGGTATCGGCCGGGTTCGGGGACCCGGACGGCGCTCCCGGGCGGCGCTTCCGGACGGCGCTTCCGGACGGCGAACGACCGGGGCTTCCCGAACGTCTGACCGAGTAGAAGCCGGCGGACCGGAGGGCCAGGGGGAATGACGCTCGTCACCTGCAACGTTCACATTCCGACTCCGCAACGGGGACTTGCGTCTATCCTCGTTGTGCCTCCGCATCATCCCGTTGGACACTCAGCCGCGCCCTGTGACGGCGGAGTCCGGAAGGACGGTTCCCCTTCGTGAGCCTGGTCGCCAATCTCTACCGCCGTTTCCAGCATCTGGTCCACGAGCTCGCCAAGTTCGGCAGCGTGGGGGCGATCGCCTTCGTGATCACGCTGGGCACGGGGAACCTGCTGCACGTCGGGTTGAAGCTGGGCGAGCTGACCTCCACCGGAATCGCGACCGTCGTGGCGACCACGTTCGCGTACGTGGCCAACCGGTACTGGACCTTCCGGCACCGCGACCAGTCCGGGGTGGGCCGCGAGTACGCGCTGTTCTTCGCGCTGAACGGCGTCGGCCTGGTGATCACCTGGCTGTTCCAGGGGTTCGTGAAGTTCGTGCTGGAGCTCCAGGGCCCGGTCGCCTACAACGCCTCCCTGATCCTCGGGACGGGCGTGGCGACGCTGTTCCGTTTCTGGTCCTACAAGAAGTGGGTGTTCCTGCCCTCCGACGCCCCGGCCGTGGACCCGCACTCGGGCCTGCCGGAGGCCTCCGACGGGCACGCCCCGGCGCGTCCGGGGCACCGGATCGACACCCACCCGCAGGCCGAGGGCTACGCGGAGTTCTCCAGCACCCGCTGACGCCCCGCCGGCCCGGGTCACGCCGGGCCGATGACCACGCGTTCCTCGGCGAGCCTCGCCTCGGCCGCCTGGCGCAGGAACACCCCGAACACCGCCGGACGGGAGTTGATCAGCTCCAGCCGGCCGCCGTCCACCACCGCCAGCGAGCGCGCCAGGTACAGGCCGAGGCCGGTGCCCTTGCCGCTGCTGACGCTGCGTTCGAAGATGCGCGGCTCCAGCTCCGGCGGGATGCCCTCGCCCTCGTCGCCGACCTCCACGACCACCGAGCTCGCGCCCTGCTTGGTGTTGATGGTGACCGTTCCGGCCCCGTGGACCAGCGAGTTGTCCAGCAGCGTCGCGATGATCTGGGACAGGCCCTCGGGGTTGGTCAGGCCGATCAGACCCTGCTCGCCGGTCATCCGGATCTCGCGGCCGTCGCGGCGGAACAGCGGCCGCCACTCCTCCACCTGCTGGGCGATGACGCCGTCGATGGGCGAGGGGACGGCCGCGCCGGTGCGGTCGTGGCGGGCGCGGGCCAGCAGCTGCTCGACGACGGCGACCAGGCGCTCGGTCTGGGCGATGGCGGCGGCGCCCTCCTCGCGGACCACGTCGGGGTAGTCGGCGGCCTCGATCATCTCCTCCAGCCGCATCGTCAGCGCCGTGAGCGGCGTGCGCAGCTGGTGGCTGGCGTCGGAGGCGAACTCGCGGCTGGCGGCCAGCAGGTCGGCGATCCGGACCGCGCTGCGGTCCAGGACCTCGGCGACCCGGTCCACCTCGGCGATGCCGTACCGGCGGCGGCGCGGGCGGGCGTTGCCGCTGCCCAGCCGGTCGGCGGTCTCGGCCAGGTCGATCAGCGGCAGGGTCAGCTTGCGGGCCTGGAACATCGCCAGCGCCACGGTCACCGCCACGCCGAGCGCGGCCAGGCTGCCGATCAGCAGTAGCTGCTTGAGCGCCTCGTCCCGCACCTCGGCGGCCGGGCGCGACACCTGGACGTGGACACCGCCCGCGGTCCCCCCGGCGGTCAGCAGGTCCGTCCGCGGGGCGGGCTTCGGCCCGGCGGTGATGGCCCGGTCGTCCGGCAACGTGATCACGATGTACCGCCCGGGGTACGCCTGCGCGATCTTGCTTTCGTCGGGGCGCTCGTTGGCGTCCAGGTTCAACGCGACGCCGCCGAGGATCGAGGACGCCTCACGCGCCAGAGACTGGCGGGCCTCCTCGTAGATGAGCTTGTGCGTGGCGTAGGCGAGGGGGATGCCGAGCAGCAGGATCGCGACGATCGCCACCGCGAGCGTCGACAACAGCAGTCGGCGCCTCATCTGGGCTCCTTCGGGGTTCGGAAGGCCATGGCCATGCCGGGCCACCGGCCGCCCACCTCCGGCGGCCGCTCGGGACGGCCGCCGCGCGGCGGTGGAGCCGCATGACCATGGCGGTGAGGGCTCTAGTCGCCGCGCTCGAACCGGAAGCCGACGCCGCGCACGGTCGTGATGTAGCGCGGGCTTCCGGCGTCGTCGCCGAGCTTGCGGCGCAGCCAGGAAATGTGCATGTCCAGGGTCTTGGTGGACCCCCACCAGTTGGTGTCCCACACCTCACGCATGATCTGTTCGCGGGTGACCACCTTGCCCGCGTCGCGCACCAGCACGCGCAGCAGGTCGAACTCCTTGGTGGTGAGCTGGAGTTCCTGGTCCCCCATCCAGGCGCGGCGCGACTCGGCGTCGATCCGCACCCCCTGGACGATCGGGGTCTCGGTGCTGCCGCGGCGCAGCAGCGCCCGGACCCGGGCGAGCAGTTCGGCCAGCCGGAACGGCTTGGTGACATAGTCGTCGGCACCGGCGTCCAGACCCACGACCGTGTCGACCTCGTCGGCGCGGGCGGTCAGGATCAGGATCGGGACACCGTGCCCCTCGGCGCGGACCCGGCGGGCCACCTCAAGGCCGTCGAGTTCGGGCAGCCCGAGATCGAGCACGATCAGGTCAACGCCGCCCCCGAGCGCCCGCTCCAGGGCCTGCGGCCCGTCGGGGCTGACTTCGACGGTGTACCCCTCGCGCCGCAGCGCACGGGCGAGAGGCTCGGAGATGGACGTGTCGTCCTCGGCGAGCAGTACTGAGGTCATGAACCGATCGTATGGCCATTCATGAACGTTTCCTGGCATGCGCCACGCTCTTGACCTGCGGTTTGCCACTCATAGTACATCCTCGAATGCTGACATTCCGTGGTGAAAGCGGAGGTAGGCGCACGGGGTGACGCCCGGCGGGGCCGTCACCTGGGCGGTCGGCGCCCCGCCCCCCACCGGTCCGGGGGTGATCCATTTCGTCGGACTTCCCACCGGTTTCGCCGACGAGTCCCATATCGGAGTCTTCCTGCTCCTGGGTTCTCCATGACGGTCCGCGGGGCCGCCGGAATGCCCGCCGACAATCGTGACCGTATTTGGTGGTACGCGTTGGTCGAGGGTCTGTCGCACATTCTGGGTTTTGTGTACTCGCAGGCGATGGGATTGCCGTCGCGGCACCTCTCCCGCCGTCCGGGACGCCCCGGTGACCTCGGCGGCGGGCGCTCAGGACAGGACCGCGACCGAGGTCGCCGCGAGGCTGACCGCCCCGGGGTCCAGCCGGATCGCGGGGTCGGAGAGCAGCAGCGCGCGGTCGGCGTCCACCGGCAGGGTGATGGGGCGGTCGCCCAGGTTGGCGGCCACGGCCAGCGGGCCGCGCCGCATGATCAGCCAGTCGGTCCCGCCGGTCACCTCGACCTCGGTGAGCCGGGGGTCGGTGAACGCCGGGTGCCCCTTCCGCAGCCCGATCAGCGTGCGGTGCCATTCCAGCAGGTCGCGGTGGTGTTCCTTGCCCGGCTCGGCCCAGTCCAGCACCGAACGCCGGAAGGTGTCCACAGCCTGTGGATCGGGGACCTCGTCCTGCCAGCCGTAGCGCGCGAACTCCCGCCGCCGCCCCTCGGTGACGGCCCGCCCGAGGTCCGGCTCGGGATGGTCGGTGAAGTACGCCCACGGGGTCGAGGCGCCCCACTCCTCCCCCATGAACAGCATGGGCGTGAACGGCCCGAGCAGCAGCAGCGCCGCGCCGACCCTGAGCAGCTCCGGGGACAGCGAGGCGCCGTTGCGGTCCCCGGCGGCGCGGTTGCCGACCTGGTCGTGGTTCTGAAGGAACGTCACGAACCGGTGCGCCGGGGTCCGCTGCCGGTCGACCGGGCGGCCGTGGCGGCGGCCCCGGTAGGTCGAGAACGTCCCGTCGTGGACGAACGCCCCGGTCAGCGCCTTGGCGAGCGCCGCGGTGGTGCCGAAGTCGCAGTAGTAGCCCTGCCGCTCGCCGGTCAGCAGCGCGTGCATGGCGTGGTGGACGTCGTCGTCCCACTGGGCGTGCAGGCCGTACCCGCCCGCCTCGCGCGGGGTGACCAGGCGGGGGTCGTTCAGGTCGGACTCGGCGACCAGGTACAGGTGGCGGCCCAGGTGCGCGGCCAGCCCCTCCACGGCGACCGCCAGCTCCTCCAGCACGTGGACGGCGCCGTCGTCGCGGATGGCGTGCACGGCGTCCAGCCGCAGCCCGTCCAGGTGGTAGTCGCGCAGCCACATCAGCGCGTTGTCGATCACGAACGCGCGGACCTCGTCGGCCCCGTCCTGGTCGAAGTTCACCGCCGGGCCCCACGGCGTGGTGTGCGCGTCGGTGAAGTACGGCCCGAACCGGCCCAGGTAGTTCCCGCTGGGCCCCAGATGGTTGTAGACGACGTCGAGGATCACGGCCAGGCCCCGGGCGTGGGCGGCGTCCACCAGGCGCTTCAGCCCGTCGGGGCCGCCGTAGGGCTCGTGCGGGGCCCACAGGTCCACCCCGTCGTAGCCCCAGCCGCGCTCGCCGTTGAACGCCGCCACCGGCAGCAGCTCGATCGCGTCGATCCCCAGCCCGACCAGGTGGTCCAGCCGGTCGATCACCGCGTCGAACGTGCCCTCCGGGGTGAAGGTGCCCACGTGCAGCTCGTACAGCACGCCGCCGGGCAGCGGCCGTCCGTGCCAGGCGTGGTCGGTCCACTCGAAGCGGTCGTGGTCGTAGACCCGGCTCGGCCCGTGCACGCCGTGCGGCTGCCAGGGCGAACGCGGGTCGGGCAGCACGTCCCCGCCGTCGTCGAGCACGTACCCGTAGTCGGTCCCGTGCCCGGTGCCGGGCACGTGCGCCTGCCACCAGCCGGGCCGTCCGTCCTGCGGCTCCAGGTCCCGCCGGTCGCGGCCGCCCTCGCCGAGCGCGATCCGCACGCGCCGCGCCTCGGGGGCCCACACCTCGAACCACGTCACGTCGACTCCTCCGGGACCAGCAGCGCGACCGGGAGCCCGGCCAGCACATCGGCGATCGTCAGTTCCTGGTGGACGGTTCCGGTCAGCGCGTCCCGCCACACGCCCCCGTCCAGGTCCAGGCGGGTGTCGGCCCAGCCGCCCCGGCGTTCCAGCCCCACCGGCAGCCGGGTCGCCACGGTCACCGCCCGGCCCCGCCGGAACGCCACCGCGTGCGCGGCGGCCGCGCCGGTCGCGGTGACCGGCGTGTGGCCGCCGTCCGGCCCGTACCAGTCGGGATGGTCCCGGCGCAGGCGCAGCGTCCGCGAGGTGACCAGCAGCTTCGCGTCGTCGGCGTCGGCGGGCTCGCGGCCGGAGTCCAGCCGGGTCAGCCGGGACCGCCGCCGTCCGTAGTCCACCGGGCGCCGGTTGTCGGGGTCCACCAGGGAGTGCCCGAACAGCTCGCAGCCCTGGTAGACGTCCGGGACGCCCGGCATCGTCAGCTGGACGATCTTCTGACCGAGCGACACCGTCTGAGCGTACGGCTCCAGCAGCGCCACGAACCGGGCGACCCGCCCGGCGACGGCGTCGGACTCCAGGACGCGGCGGGCGAAGCCGAGGACGTCGCGTTCGTAGCGTTCGTCGGGATCCATCCAGTTGGTGGCGGTCTTGGCCTCGCGCATCGCCTTGGTGAGGAACTCGTCGAGCCGCTCGGGCGTGATCGGCCAGGCGGCCACCAGCGACTGCCAGAACAGGTACTCCAGGTCCGGTTCCATCGGGGAGCCGTCGCCGAACGCGGTGTGCCAGCGCTCGACGTTCTCGACCCACGCCTGCGGCAGCTCGGCCAGCACGGCCAGGCGGGCGCGGGCGTCCTCCTGCCGCTTGGTGTCGTGCGTGGACAGCGCGGTCATCGTGCCGGGCCGGTCGCGGGCGGCCCGGGCGCAGTAGGCGTGGAAGTCGTCCGGGGACACCGCGAACCGGTCGGGGTCGCCGCCGACCTCGTTGAGCACGGCCATCCGGTTCCAGCGGTAGAACGCGGTGTCCTCCACGCCCTTGGCGGCCAGCGGCGCGGCGGTCTGCTGGAACCGCACCACGAACTCGGCGGGGGCGCCGTCGCAGCCGAGCGCCAGCCGCACCACGCGGTCCAGCTCGCCGTGCAGGCCCTCCGGCAGGCGGGCGCGGGCGCGGCGGGCGGCCTCCTCCAGCACCGCCACGGCCTGCGGCGGGGCCTCCTCGCCGGGCACCACGTAGGCCCGGTACACCGGCATGGCGGCCAGCAGCTCGACCAGGACGCGCTCCAGGTCGGGGCGGTCGCCGACGGCGCCGCGCAGCACGCTCAGCAGCCGGTCGGTCTCGGGGCGCAGCCCGTGCTCGGCGGCGTACCGGCGGCCCTGGTACTCGACGTCGGCGAACGCCGGCGGCCCGCCGGTCAGGCCGGTGTAGGTCTCGGTCAGCGGCTTCTCGCCGTCGGGGTCGACGAACAGGCCGCCGACCATGCCGAGCGCGTCGTAGCCGGTGGTGCCCGCGCAGCGCCAGTCGGCGGGCAGCTCCTCCTCGCCCGTGGTGATCTTCTCGACGAGGATCCAGGCGCCGGGGCAGCGGGCGGCCAGCCGGTCCAGGTAGCCGCGCGGGTCGGCCAGGCCGTCGGGGTGGTCGACGCGCAGGCCGTCCACCAGGCCCGCGTCGTACAGCTCGAACAGCAGCCGGTGGGTGGCCTCGAACACCTCCGGGTCCTCCTGGCGCAGGCCGATCAGCCCGGAGATGTCGAAGAAGCGCCGGTAGTTGGGGGTGCCGTGGCCCGGCGGGACCAGCCGCCCGCCCCCGGCCCCCCAGTCGACGTCGAACCAGCGCGCGTAGGGCGAGCCGGGGCCGTGCTCCAGCACCGACGCCAGCGGGCGGCTCAGCTCGGGCGGGTCGGGGATCGCCATGTGGTTGGGCACCACGTCCACGATCACGCGCAGGTCGCAGGCGCGGAACCGGGCGACCATCGCGCGGAACGCGTCCGGGCCGCCCAGCTCGGCCGCCAGCCGGTCGTGGTCCAGCACGTCGTAGCCGTGCGTGGAGCCGGGCGCGGCCTGGAGCACCGGCGACAGGTAGACGTGCGAGACGCCCAGGGCCGCCATGTAGGGCGCCAGCGCGGCGGCCTCGTGGAAGCCGAAGCGCTGCGGGTCGGAGGTGCCGCGCAGCTGGAGGCGGTAGGTGCCGGACGGGAACGCGTGGTCAGACACGGCGCAACACCTGCACCGAACGCGACTCGACCAGGATCGTCTCCCCCGCCTTCACCACCGGGGACTCCGCCTCGGCGAGCATCGGGTCGGCCGTGTCGAGCACCTTGATCCACATCCCTCCGTAGCGGCCCGGCGGCAGCGCGAACCGCAGGTCGCCGTCGTGGGCGTTGAACATCAGCAGGAACGAGTCGTCGCGGAGCCGCTCGCCGCGGCGGCCCGGCTCGGTGATGGCGTCGCCGTTGAGGAACACCGCCAGCGACTTGTTGAACCCGGCCGACCAGTCCGCCTGCGTCATCTCGTTGCCGCCCGGCGTGAACCACACCAGGTCGGGCAGGTCGGGGCGGTCCCCTCCGGCGGGCATGTTGATGTTGCGGCTGCCCTGGAAGAAGCGGCGGCGCCGGAACACGTGGTGCTTGCGGCGCAGCCGCGACAGCCGCTGGGCGAAGTCCAGCAGCGGGAAGTTCTCGATCAGGCTGTCCCAGTCGATCCAGGACAGCTCGGTGTCCTGACAGTAGGCGTTGTTGTTGCCGCGCTGGGTGCGGCCGAGCTCGTCGCCGTGGCCGATCATCGGCACGCCCTGGGACAGGAACAGCGTGGCCAGGAAGTTGCGCTTCTGGCGTTCGCGCAGGGCCACGACGTCCAGGTCGTCGGCGGGGCCCTCGTAGCCGCAGTTCCAGGAGCGGTTGTCGTCGGTGCCGTCCCGGTTGGCCTCGCCGTTGGCGTCGTTGTGCTTGACGTTGTAGGAGACCAGGTCGTGCAGCGTGAAGCCGTCGTGGCAGGTCACGAAGTTGATCGAGGCGAGCGGCTTGCGGCCGTCGTCGGCGTACAGGTCGGACGAGCCGGTCAGGCGGGAGGCGAAGCCGGGCATGGTGCCGGGCTGGCCGCGCCAGTAGTCGCGGATGGTGTCGCGGTACTGGCCGTTCCACTCGGTCCACAGCGGCGGGAAGTTGCCGACCTGGTAGCCGCCCTCGCCGACGTCCCACGGCTCGGCGATCAGCTTGACCTGCGACACCACCGGGTCCTGCTGGACCAGGTCGAAGAAGGCCGACAGGCGGTCCACCTCGTGCAGCTCGCGGGCGAGGGTCGCGGCCAGGTCGAAGCGGAACCCGTCCACGTGCATCTCGGTCACCCAGTACCGCAGCGAGTCCATGATCATCTGGAGCACGTGCGGGCTGCGCATCAGCAGGCTGTTGCCGGTGCCGGTGGTGTCCATGTAGTAGCGCGGGTCGGAGTCCACCAGCCGGTAGTAGGAGGCGTTGTCGATGCCCCGGAACGACAGCGTCGGGCCCATGTGGTTGCCCTCGGCGGTGTGGTTGTAGACCACGTCGAGGATCACCTCGATGCCCGCCTCGTGCAGGGCCTTCACCATCGCCTTGAACTCCAGCACCTGCTCGCCGCGCTGGCCGGTGGCCGAGTACTCGTTGTGCGGGGCGAAGAAGCCGATGGTGTTGTAGCCCCAGTAGTTGCGCAGTCCCCGCTTGACCAGCATGTCGTCGTGCACGAACTGGTGGACCGGCATCAGCTCGATCGCGGTGATCCCGAGCCGCTCGTAGTGCTCGATCATCACCGGGTGGGCGACCCCGGCGTAGGTGCCGCGCAGCTCCGGCGGGATGTCGGGATGGCGCTTGGTGAGGCCCTTGACGTGCGCCTCGTAGATCACCGTGTCGTGGTACGGGGTGCGCGGCGGGCGGTCGTCGCCCCAGTCGAAGTAGGGGCTGACCACCACCGAGCGCATCGTGTGCGGGGCCGAGTCCTCGTCGTTGCGGGACCGGGGGTCGCCGAAGGTGTAGCCGAAGCACGCCTGGTCCCAGTCGATCGCGCCCTCGATCGCCTGGGAGTAGGGGTCCAGCAGCAGCTTGTTGGGGTTGCAGCGGTGCCCCCGGGAGGGGTCGTAGGGCCCGTGGATCCGGTAGCCGTACCGCTGGCCGGGCATGATCCCGGGCAGGTAGCCGTGCCAGACGAACGCGTCCACCTCCGGCAGCGGCTGGCGCCGCTCGTTCCCGTCCCGGTCGAACAGGCAGAGATCGACCCGTTCCGCGGCTTCTGAGAAGACCGCGAAGTTGGTTCCAGCACCGTCGAAGTGGGCCCCCAGCGGATAGGGGTCACCCGGCCACACCTGTGCCACAGCGGTCCTCCCGTCATCGCGAGAGATGTGCTTCCCACTGCGGGTTAGATCACACCAGTCCGAAGGTCACTGGCCAGATCGGGCGGCCATCGGTTACCTTAGGGGAGCCTTACCTTATTGAGGTTGTCCTTACCGACAGAGCCTCCCGTCCGAAAGGCCGTTCCTCCCCCATGTACGTCTGCGTCTGCAACGCCCTCACCGAGGACGACGTCCTCGGCTGTGTGGCCGAAGGCGGCTGCCGTAACACCCGGGAGGTCAAGGCCGCGTGCGGATGGAAGCCGGGCTGCGGCTCCTGCACCAAGCGGCTGGCCCGCCTGGTCAGCGAGTACCGCACGGCCAGCGATCTGGTCGACGCGATCACCGGCGGCCCCGCGCTGCCGCGCGCCGTTCCCGAGCCGCCCGCCGAGCCCGCGCCGGAGCCGGTCCGCGTCTTCGCCCCGGCGAGGTCGCGCTGGCTGACCTCGGACGACCTCGCCGACGCCGAATCCGCCGATCCGGAGAGGAGCAGCGCCGAGTCCACCGCAGCCTGACACGGGGTTTCCGCGGACACCCGTCCGGCCGTCCCCTCGCCCGGGACACGCGCCGAACGGGCTTCAGTGCTGTCCAGACTCGGGCCGCTCATGCCACCATGGCGTCATGGAAGGCGACAAGGACATCATCGCGCTGCTGAACGAACAGCTCACCGCCGAGCTCACGGCCATCAACCAGTACTTCCTGCACGCCAAGATGCAGGAGAACTGGGGTTTCACCAAGATGGCCGCGTACACCCGGCACGAGTCCATCGACGAGATGAAGCACGCCGAGCGGCTCACCGACCGGATCCTGTTCCTGGACGGCCTGCCGAACTACCAGAAGATCGGCACCCTGCGGATCGGCCAGACGATCGCGGAGCAGCTCAAGGCGGACCTGGAGATCGAGCTGGAGGCGGTGGCCCGGCTGCGCCCCGGCATCGACCTGATGCGCTCGCGCGGCGACGTGACCTCCGCCCGGATCTTCGAGGACATCCTGGCGGACGAGGAGTCGCACATCGACTACCTGGAGACCGAGCTGAGCCTCCTGCGGTCGCTGGGCGAGCAGAACTATCTCCAGCGCCTGACCGGCGACCCGGGGCACGGCGACTGACCTCCCGCCCTTCCCCGTCGTGGCCCGGACGCACCCGGGCCGCGGCGGGTTTTCGCCCCGCGCCCGGTGGGCAGGATCTGCGGCGGGTCAGATCTCCGGGTCGTCGACCACGGCCGACCAGGCGCTCCGCGGGGTCTCGCGGGGGCGGCGCAGGACCCAGGGCTGGATGATGCCGAGGCCCTGGACCGGACGCTTGACGATCTTGGTGGCCTCGAAGCCCGGCTCGTCGCGCAGGGCCGTGGCCAGCTCGGTGTCCACGACGACCGCTCCGGGGCGGGCCAGGGAGGTGAGGCGGGCCGCCAGGTTCACCGTGGTGCCGAACACGTCGCCCATCAGCGGCAGCACCGGGCCGTAGGCCGCGCCCACGCGGACGTCGGGGACCTCGGTCTCGTCCTGGATCGCCTCGGCGACGGCCAGCGCGATCTCGCCGCCGATCCGGGGGCTGTCGGAGCAGAACAGGACCTCGTCGCCCAGCGTCTTGACCAGGCGGCCCCCGCAGGTGGCGATGATGTCGGCGGCGGTCTCCTCGAACCACTCCACGACGCGGGCCAGCTCCAGCTCGTTCAGCTCGCGGCTCATCTGGGTGAACGACACCATGTCCGCGAACCCCACCACCAGGCGCGGCCCCCGCGACCCGTCCTCGCCGATGTGGTCGGCCGCCGCCATCGCGCGGGTGCCCGCCGCCGCGAGCTGCCGCCGCCAGGCGTGCACGACCAGCGGCTCGAACTCGTCGATGTGCTTCTCGGCCAGCCGCATGATCGACTCGATCGCCTCGTCGCCGGGCTGCTCCTGCGGCCCGCCGGCCAGCATGCTGCTGAGCAGGTTGACCTGCCACTCGGCCAGCCGGGTCATGGTCTGCCCGAACGCCCGCACCAGCCGGATCACGCCGTCCTCGTCCAGCACGCCCTCGTCCATGAGGCGGCGGATGCGGCACAGCGCGGCGACGTCGCCCTCGGTGTAGGCGATCGCGTCGTCGGGCATCGAGGGGTACCCGAACGCCCGCCACAGCCGCCCCGAGAACTCACGGGTCACCCCCGACAGCCGGACGGCGTCCACGCGGGTGTAGCGCAGCTCGCCGCCCAGCAGGAGTTCCTCGACCTCCCTGGGGTCCGGCACTCTGGCAGACATCTCTCCCGCCCCTCAGCCCATGACCAGGTCTCCCGGCCACGATACGGGCACCCTCACCACGACTTTCCGCCCGCCATATCGTGACAGACCTCCGATTCCTCCGTTCACGGAGCTGCCGGACGAATGTGGATGACATCCCCCGCGCTGACCGGCTCGCCCGCCACCACCAGCCGCCCGGAGACGTCCACGTCGGTGGCCACGCCCGTCAGCGTCCGGTCGCCGGGCATCCGCACCCGGACCTCGCGGCCCAGCGTCGCGCACAGGTCCTTGTAGGCGGTGCGCAGGCCGCTGCTCTCCGGGTCGCCGTCCAGCGCGGTCCACTCCCGGTACCAGGTCTCGAACTCCCGCAGGATCGCCCGAAGCAACGGCGCCCGGTCGCTCAGCGGCGCTCCTTCGACGGCCAGCGACGTCGCGGTCGGCACGGGAAGTTCATCCGCGCGCAGCCCGACGTTCAGCCCGACCCCGACCACCAGGGCGTCGTCGATCCGCTCGGCGAGGATCCCGGCGAGCTTGCGGTCGCCGACCAGCAGGTCGTTGGGCCACTTGAGCCGCACGTCCACGGCGGCGTCGCCGTGCGCCTCCCCGAAGTCCCCGGCCTCGACCCGGGCGGTCATCCGCCGCACCGCCGTGGCCACCGCGACCCCGGTCAGCAGCGGCGCCCAGCCGAGGCGCGCGGCCGGGACGGCGGGCCGCAGCAGCATCGAGAACATCAGCCCCGACCTCGGCGGGGCGCTCCAGCTCCGGCCCATGCGCCCGCGCCCGGCGGTCTGCGCCTCGGTGACCAGGACGGCCCCCTCGGGCGCGCCGTCGCGGGCGGCGGCGGCGAGGTCGACGTTGGTGGACCCGGTCTCGGCGACGACCTCGATCGCCCGCCAGAGCCCGTCGTCGCGTACCAGGGCCCGCCGCAGCGCCTGTTCGTGCAGCGGCGGCCTGTTGAGGTCGGCATACGGTGACTCGCTCACCCGACCATCCAACCTCATCCGAAGGTGTTCGGCCGGAACGGGAGGGTGTTCCCGGCCGCGCCGCTCACCATCGAGAGAGCGAGGGCAGCGGCATCCAGGGGGAACCCGCGGCGCAGAAGAGGGCCAGCCCGACCATGACGGCGAGGCCGGCCCCCGCGTCCAGGCCGTAGGCCACCGCGAGGCCGGCTGCCCCTCGCGGGACTGCCGGAAGCCGTCGGCCCGCCGCTCCGTTCATGACCATCACCCCGGTACGGCCGGCCGGCGGGCGGGGGGCCTAGAGTGCCGGGCATGGATGGTGTGACTCTGCGGCGGGATGAGAAGAACGAGCATGTCGCCGAGATCGTGTTGGACCGGCCCGAGGCGCACAACGCCCTGTCCACCGCCATGGCGCGGCGGCTGGCGGCCGTGTGCGGCGAGGTGGCGGCGGACCCGTCGGTGCGGGCCGTGGTGCTGTCGGCGGCCGGGGCGAAGGCGTTCTGCGTGGGGGCCGACCTCAAGGAGCGCAACGCCATGACCGACGACGAGATCCTGGCGCAGCGGCCGGTGTTCCGGGCGGCGTTCGGCGGGGTGCTGAACCTGCCCCAGCCGGTGGTCGCGGCGGTGCACGGCTACGCGCTGGGCGGCGGCTGCGAGTTCGCGCTGTCCTGCGACATGATCATCGCTGACGAGACCGCCGTGCTGGGCCTGCCCGAGGTGACCGTGGGCCTGGTCCCCGGCGGCGGCGGGACGCAGCTCGCGCTGCGCCGGATGGGCTCGGGGCGGGCGGCGGACCTGGTGTTCACCGGGCGGCGCCTGTCCGCCGACGAGGCGCTGGAGTACGGGCTGGTCGACCGGAAGGTGCCCGCCGGGACGGCGCGCGAGGAGGCCTTCACGATCGCGGCGGCCATCGCGAAGAACTCCCCCACGGCCGTCCGCGCCGCCAAGCGCGCCATGCGCCTGGGCGGCGGCGTCGGGCTGGAGGCGGGCCTCGACATCGAGGACAACGCCTGGCGCTCGGTGGCGTTCTCGCCGGACCGCCGCGAGGGCATCGCGGCGTTCAACGAGAAGCGCACCCCCGACTGGCCGTCCTAGGCCGGGGCCCGCTCCGAGAACAGGTCCGGAACGCGTGGGCCCCGCCTCCGGGCGGGGCCCTCAGCCCTTCCGGGACAGGTGGACCTCCAGGCCGTCCAGCACGCGTTCCAGCCCGAACGCGAAGTTCTCCTCCCGCACCCGCCCGGGGTCCCGGCCGGTGTCCTCTCCCCGGAGCGAGACGACCAGCTCGCGTTCGCCCATCCCGCTGCGGGCGACCAGTGACAGCCACGCCGCCTCGCTCGTCACCGTGCCGATCACGAAGGACAGGACCGTCTTCATGGACCGGTCGGCGTCCTCCGGCGCGAAACCCGCCGCCGTGAACAGCGAGAGCATGCCGTCGGAGACGCGCGACACGTTCGGGCCGAGCTCGGCGAGCCCCACCTGGCCGAGGACCGACGCCACCCAGGAGTGGCGCAGGGCCATCGTGCGCAGTTCCCCGGCGGCGCGGACCACGGCCGCGCGCCACCCGGCGGGGTCGTCCAGGGCGGGGACCGGCAGCTCGCCGTAGACCTCGTCCACGACCAGCTCGATCAGCTCGTCCTTGTTGGCGACGTGCCGGTAGAGCGAGGTGGCCCCGGCGTTGAGCCGGGTGCCGAGGCTGCGCATGCTGAGCGCCTCCAGTCCCTCCTCGTCCAGCAGCCGCACCGCCTCCGCGACGATGCGCTCGCGGGTGAGCGCGGGCTGTTCCCGCTGCTTGCGGGGCCTGGCCCAGACCGAGGGGATGGGCTTGCCGTCTGTCGCCATGGGACCTCCTTCGTCCACGTCCACCGTAGCGCACACTGTTCGCCATTGCGTACGACCGATTTGATACGTACGACGTTCGCAAGGCGGGAACACTGTACGCAAGGAGCGGGCGTGGAGAAGAACGTGACGTCGGAGATGCGGGAACCGGTCGAGCGCGGGATCCGCGGCGGCATCGGCCGGGACGTCCGTGACCGCCTGCGCCGGGAGGTACGCGACCGGTCCGGGCGCGGACGGCACGACGGGCTGTCGGAGTCGGGGCTGCGGCGGATGCGCGAGGTGCTGGGACGTCACGTGGAGCCGGGCCCCGGCGTTCCCGAACGGCGGTGACGGCCTGGTCTCGACCGTGGACGACTACCACGCGTTCCAGCGGATGCTGCTGAACAAGGGCGTCCACCGGGGCGAACGCGTCCTGTCACGCGCCGCCGTCGAGCTGATGACCATGGACCACCTCACCGACGGGCAGCGGGCGGGCAAGGACGCGTTCTTCGCGAGCCAGGGCGCGGGCGGGTTCGGGCGGCAGGGCGGCTTCGGGTTCGGGATGGCGGTGCGGACGTTCCGCCGCGACCACGCGGGGGTGGGCCAGTTCGGGTGGGACGGCGGCCTGGGCACCTCCGCCTACGCCGACCCCGCCGAGGACCTCGACGGCGTCCTGCTCACCCAGGCCGCGATGGACGCTCCGGACACGCTGCGCCTCTCCCAGGACTTCTGGACGACCGCCTACCAGGTCAGCGACTTGTCCATGTGAACGGCGCGGTGGCCGGTCGGGAACGTCTCCCGTCCGGTCTCGCGGTAGCCGAGGCGCTCGTAGAGCGCGATGTTCCGGGCCATCAGCGCGTTGGTGTAGAGGCGGAGGCGGGACAGGCCCAGCGCGCGGGCCCGTTCCTCCGCGAACGCCATCAGGCGGCGGCCCAGGCCCCGGCCTTGGAACGCGGGGTCCACGGCCACGTTCTCCACCAGCAGGCAGCCGTCCTCGGGGACGAGGACGACCAGCCCGGCGGGCGGGTCGGTGACCCAGACGCGCCCGGCCCCGATCAGCGCGCCGTAGTCGGCCTCCATCGGCAGCGGCCGGACGCCGAGGACCTCGATCCACGGCGTGTAGGCCGCCGTGACGATCCGTTCGACGGGCCCGCGGTCGGCGGCGACCGCGGGCCGGATCCGGACGTCCATCAGCCGGTGTTCTGCAGGCCCGCGGCGACGCCGTTGACCGACAGCAGCAGGAGCTGCTCCAGGTGCTCGCGCTCGGCGTCGTCGGCGACGCCCGCCCGCAGCGCCGACAGCGCCCGCAGTTGCAGGTGCGACAGCGCGTCCACGTACGGGTTGCGCAGCTCGACGGCGCGGGACAGGACCCGGCGGTTCTCCAGCAGCCGTTCGTGGCCGGTGACGGCGAGGACGAGGGAACGCGTCCGGTCGTACTCGGCGAGGACCGTCTCGGTCAGCTCGGGCCGGTCGCCCAGCGCCAGGTAGCGCGCGGCGATCGCCCGGTCGGACTTGGCCAGGCTCATCTCCGCGTTGTCCAGCAGCGACTGGAACAGCGGCCACGCCGCGTACGCCTCCCGCAGCTCGGCCAGGTCCGCGCCGTCGCCGGACACGGCGGCCAGGCCCGAGCCCAGGCCGTACCAGCCGGGCAGGTTCACGCGGGTCTGCGTCCAGGCGAACACCCACGGGATCGCCCGCAGGTCCTCCAGCCCGCGGGCGGCCTTGCGGCGGGCCGGGCGCGACCCGATGCGCAGCTCGCCGATCTCGGCCAGCGGGCTGACCCGGCCGAACCACTCGGCGAAGCCCTCGGTCTCGATCAGGGACCGGAACGCCCCCTTCGCCGCCTCGCTGATCTTGTCGGCCAGCGGGCGGAACCGGACGGCGGCGGCGCGGGCGCGTTCCTGCACCGGCCCGGTGGAGGCGAGCAGGACCGCGTTGGTGACCTGCTCGACGTGGCGGCGCGCGATCTGCGGGTGCCCGTACCGCGCGAAGATCACCTCGCCCTGCTCGGTCACCTTGAACCGGCCCGCGACCGAGCCGGGGGCCTGCGCCAGGATCGCGCGGTTGGCGGGGCCGCCGCCGCGGCCCAGGGAGCCGCCCCGGCCGTGGAACAGCGTCAGCGTGATGTCGTTGTCGGCGGCCCAGGCGGTCAGCGCCTCCTGGGTGTCGTACAGCCGCAGCGTGGCGCTGGTCGGGCCGAGCTGCTTGGCCGAGTCGGAGTAGCCGAGCATGACCTCCAGGCGGCGGCCGGTCTCCGCCAGGCGCCGCCGCACGGCCGGGATCTCCAGCATGCCCTCCAGGACGCGCGGGGCGCGCTCCAGGTCCTCGCCGGTCTCGAACAGCGGGATCACGTCGAGCGTCGGGGCGTGGTCGCCCAGGGAGGCGGCGAGCGCGTGGACGTTGGCGATGTCCTCGGCCGACCGCGTGAACGACACGATGTAGCGGTGGCAGGCCCGCACGCCGAACCGCGACTGGATCCAGGCCACGACGCGCAGCGTGTCGAGGATCTCCTCGGTCATCTCCGACGGCGGGCCGCCGGCGCGGACCTCCGCCAGGGCCTTCTCGTGCAGCTCCGAGTGCTGGCGGATCTCCAGTTCGGCCAGGTGGAACCCGAACGTCTCCACCTGCCAGACCAGGTTCTGCAACCGCCCGTACGCCTGCCGGTCCGCCCCGGCGGCGGCCAGCGACTCCTGCACGGTCCGCAGGTCGGCCAGCAGCTCGTCCGGCGACCCGTAGGCCAGGTCGGCGTCGCGCTCGCGGGTGGCGCGGACGCGTTCGGCCGCGTACAGCAGGAACTGCCGGTGCGGCTCGCCCGGCGACCGCTTGACGATCCCGGCGAGGATCGCGGGCTGGGCGGTGCGGGCGGCGGCCAGCGCGTTGCGCAGCGCCGCCGACGGCGGGGTGGTGGACTCGTGCGCGGTCAGCTCGCGGCCGACGCGGGCGCAGACGGCCTCCAGCGCGCGCAGCACGTGCTCGGCCTGGATCATGATGGCGTCGCGGGTGACGGCGGCGGTGACGAACGGGTTGCCGTCCCGGTCCCCGCCGATCCACGACCCGAACCGGATGTAGGGGCGGGCCCGCGGCGGCCGCGTCCCGGTGCCCTCGGGGTCGAGCGCGGCGTCCAGCGCCCGGTAGATCCGCGGCACCACCCGGAAGATGGTCTCGTCGAACGCCGCCATCGCCGTGCGGACCTCGTCCAGGGGGTCCATCTGGGTGTTGCGGCGCAGCGCGGTGCGCCACAGCAGGTCGATCTCCTCGCGCAGCCGCCGCTCGGTCTCGGCCCGCTCGGAGACGCCCGGACCGGCGTTCAGCCCGGCCAGCAGGTCGCTGATCCGCTGGATGGCGGTGACCACGGCGCGCCGCCGCGCCTCGGTCGGGTGGGCGGTGAAGACCGGCCGGAACTCCAGCCCCTCGACGGTCTCGGCGATCCGGTCCCCGGCCGACGCGCGCACCGCCGCCACGGCCGCCTCGATCGACGAGGACACCGTGCCGTCGCCGGTGTCGCGTTCCCGCAGCGTGCGGATGCGGTGGTGCTCCTCGGCGAGGTTGGTCAGATGGAAGTAGACGGTGAACGCCCGGGCGACCTGCTCGGCGCGCTCCAGCGACCAGGAGTCCACCAGCGCGGCGACCTCGGCGGAGCCGGTCTCGCCCCGCCGGGCGGCGATCACCGCGTGCCGGAGCCGCTCGACGTCGTCGAGCAGCTCCCGGCCGCCGTACTCGACGAGCGAGTCGCCGAGCATCGCGCCCAGCAGCCGTACGTCGCGGCGCAGCGGTTCCGGCAGCTCCTGCCGGAGGGTGTCGCGGGTCGTCTCACTGCTCTGTTCAGCCACGGCCTCAGCGTAGTGGAGCGCCCGTTTCGTCCTTGTTAACTGGCCTGGTGGCGAGGGTCGCGGGTCTCTTCGAGCGTGCCGTGCCCGCGGCAGGTCGGCCCCGGTGCGGCGCACCGCATCAGCGTCCGGTTACCCTTCACGGCATGGCGATGGAAGCTCCTGAACCCGCGGTGGACATTGACATCCACACGACGGCGGGAAAGATCGCGGATCTGGAACGGCGCCGGTACGAGGCGGTGCACGCGGGCTCGGAGCGTGCGGTCGAAAAGCAGCACGCCAAGGGCAAGATGACGGCGCGCGAGCGGATCGACGCGCTGCTCGACCCCGGCTCGTTCGTCGAGTTCGACGAGCTGGCGCGGCACCGCTCGACGAACTTCGGCATGGAGAGGAACCGCCCGTACGGCGACGGCGTGGTCACCGGCCACGGCACGGTCGACGGCCGTCACGTGGCGGTGTTCAGCCAGGACTTCACCGTGGCGGGCGGCTCGCTGGGCGAGGTGTTCGGCGAGAAGATCTGCAAGGTCATGGACCACGCGCTGAAGACCGGCTGCCCGGTCATCGGCATCAACGACTCCGGCGGCGCGCGCATCCAGGAGGGCGTGGTCGCGCTCGGCCTGTACGCCGAGATCTTCAAGCGGAACGTGCACGCCTCCGGCGTCATCCCGCAGATCTCCCTGGTCCTCGGCCCGTGCGCGGGCGGCGCGGTGTACTCCCCCGCCATCACCGACTTCATCGTCATGGCCGACAAGACCTCGCACATGTTCATCACCGGCCCCGACGTGATCAAGACGGTCACCGGCGAGGAGGTGACGTTCGAGGAGCTCGGCGGCGCGCACACCCACAGCTCGAAGTCCGGGGTGGCGCACTACCAGGCCTCCGACGAGGACGACGCGATCGAGTACGTCAAGGCGCTGCTGTCGTACCTGCCGTCGAACAACCTCGCCGAGCCCCCGGCGTTCGAGGTCCCGGTCGACCCGAACGAGCCGGACGAGGAGCTCGACACCCTCATCCCCGACTCGCCGAACCAGCCCTACGACATGCACACCGTCATCGAGCACGTGCTGGACGACGGCGAGTTCCTCGAGGTCCACGCGCAGTACGCGCCGAACATCATCGTCGGGTTCGGCCGGGTCGAGGGCCGCTCGGTCGGCGTCGTCGCCAACCAGCCGATGCAGTTCGCGGGCACCCTCGACATCGACGCCTCGGAGAAGGCCGCGCGGTTCGTGCGGACCTGCGACGCGTTCAACGTGCCGGTGCTGACGTTCGTGGACGTCCCCGGCTTCCTGCCGGGCACCGACCAGGAGTGGAACGGCATCATCCGGCGCGGCGCGAAGCTGCTGTACGCCTACGCCGAGGCGACCGTCCCGCTGGTCACCGTCATCACGCGCAAGGCGTACGGCGGCGCCTACGACGTCATGGGCTCCAAGCACCTGGGCGCCGACGTCAACCTGGCGTGGCCGACCGCCCAGATCGCGGTCATGGGCGCGCAGGGCGCGGTCAACATCCTCTACCGGCGCGAGCTGGCCGCCGCCGAGGACCCCGACGCCCGCCGCGCCGAGCTGATCACCGAGTACGAGGACACCCTCGCCAACCCCTACGTCGCTGCCGAGCGCGGCTACGTCGATGCGGTGATCAAGCCGTCGGAGACCCGCGGCCAGGTCGTCAAGGCGCTGCGGGCGCTGCGCGACAAGCGCCGGACGCTGCCCCCGAAGAAGCACGGCAACATCCCGCTGTAGAGCACCCCCGCCGGAGCACCGGCCGCCCGCCGTCGAAGGAGATCCCGATGAGCGCCGAGGACAAGCCGTTCCTGCAGATCGTGCGGGGCGACCCCACGCCCGAGGAGGTCGCGGCGCTGGTGGCCGTGCTGACCGCGCGCGCCCGGACCGCCGCCGCGGCCCGCTCCGCCGGGGAGCCGGGGCCGGTGTCGCGGTGGGCCGACCGGTCGCGCGGGCTGCGCGGGCCGGTCGCCGAGGGCGTTCCGCCGCGCGGGACGGGCGCGTGGCGCGCCAGCGCGCTGCCCCGCTGACGCGTTCCCGCCGCCCCCTCTGGCCGTCGCGGGGGCGGCGGGACATGCGGAACGACATCTAACCGTGGTTCACCCACTCGAACGGCCTTCACACGAATAAGGTGAAAGGCCATGGCCACCTCGGAGTTCGTCCCACAGCCCGCGCGATACGCCATCTTCGTCGACGCGGGATACCTCTACGCGGCCTCCGGTGCGCTGCTCCTGGGGTGCAGTTCCCGCCGGGAGTACCGGGTGGCCGCCGAGAAGCTGATCAAGGCGTTGACCTCGCACGCCGACGAGCAACTGCTGGGCGAGCTGCTGCGGGTGTACTGGTTCGACGCCGCGCCCAAGCGGCAGCCGACGGTGGACCAGCGCGTCATCGCCAACCTCCCGCTGGTGAAGCTGCGGCTCGGCAACCTGAACGCGCAGGGCCAGCAGAAGGGCGTGGACGCCCAGCTCCGCGCCGACCTGGAGGCCCTGGCCCGGCACCGCGCGATCACCGACGCGGTGCTGCTGGCGGGCGACGAGGACATGCTGCCCGCCGTGGAGGCCGCGCAGCGCTACGGGGTCCGCGTCCACCTGTGGGGCGTCGAGCCCACCCACGGCTCCAACCAGGCCGAGTGGCTGGTGTGGGAGTCCGACACGGTGGAGGTGCTCCAGGCCGACTTCCTGCGGCCGTACTTCACCAAGGCGAAGGTGCTGCCGGTCCCGGCGCCGCCCGCGGCCGTCCCCGGCGGCGGCCCGGTCGAGCGGACGCCCGTCCCGTCCCCGGCGCAGGTGTTCGCGGGGCGCGTCCCGTCGGTGCGCCCGGCCCCGGCCGCCGCCACCGCGCGCGGCCCGGCCGCCCCGACGCCCGCGACCGTCGCCGCCGCGATGAACTCCACCGGCCTCGCCTCCGGCGTCTCCGACGGCAAGCTCGGCCCCGACCGCGACCACATGCTGGAGATCGGCGAGCACGTCGCCCAGAAGTGGATCTTCGAGCGGGGCCGCGACAACATCCGCGACCTGCTGCCCGGCCCGATCCTGCCCCCGGTCATCGACAAGGAGCTGCTGATCGAGGCGGAGAAGGAGCTCGGCGGCTCCCTGCGCCCCTACCAGGAGGCCCGCACCTGGCTGCGGGACGGCTTCTGGGAGCGCGTGTACCGCGAGTTCGGCATCGGGATCGGCAAGTCCGACTGACCCCGGCGCCCCGGCCACGAACGTCGGGTTTTGTGATTGTTCGGGCACGGGGCGTGACGAACGGGTACAGTCCCCGCCGTGATGTGGGGTCATCGCCCGGGTGCGCTCCGGCACCTCCGGGCCGTGTCGGCTCTGGCGCTCCTGACCGGGTGCGCGGCGGCCGGGTGCGAGTCGCCCGTCGCGTTCCGCCGGCCGGGCCAGGGCGGGCCGGGCGCTCCGTTCGCGGCGCTCGGCGGGCCCGCGCCCTACGTCACGCCGGCGACGCCCGCGCCGCGTTCCGGGGCGGGGATCCCGGTCGCGGCGACGCGCCCCGACGTGTACGCGGCGACCCGGGCCGGGGTGCTCACCGCGGCGGCGCGCTCGGCCCCGCCCCGGCTGTACGTGCCGAACGCCCGCACCCGCACCGTCGACGTCATCGACCAGCGGACGCTGCGGGTCGTCGCGCGGGTGCGGGCGGGCGCGGCACGGGTCGTCGCGGGGTGGGACCTGCGGCGGCTGTGGGCGGTGGGCGGCGGGTTCGTCCCGCTGGACCCGCGCACGGGGCGGGCGGGCCGGCCGTCGCGGGCGTTCGGCGCGGACGGCGTGTACTTCGACCCGTCCGGGCAGGCCGCGCTGGCGCTGGGGGCGGCGCGGCGGCGGCTGGTCTTCCACGACCCGCGCACGATGCGGGCGCGCGGCGTGCTGCGGCTGCCGTGCGCGGCGCGCCACGCCGACTTCTCCGCCGACGGGACGTTCCTGGTGGCCAGCTGCGGCGGCGGGCGGCTGGTGCGGATCGATCCGGCGCGCCGCGAGGTCACCGGGACGCTGGCGCTGCCCGCCGAGTCGCGCCCGGGCGACCTGCGGCTCTCGCCGGACGGGACGACGTTCCACGTCGCCGACGCGGGGGCGGGCGGGGTGCGGCTGGTGGACGCGATCCGGCTGCGGGAGACGGGGTTCGTCCCGACGGGGCCGGGAGCGCGGGGGCTGGTGGTGAGCCGCAGCGCGCGGCGGCTGTTCGTGCTGGGGTCCGGGACGGTGACGTCGGTCGACTTCGGCACGCGGCGGGTCGTGGCGCGCTGGGCGCTGCCGCGCGGCGGGGCCGCCGAGGCGGGCGGGCTGTCGGCCGACGGCGGCCTGCTGTGGCTGTCGGCCCCCGCGAGCGGCGTCGTGTACGCGCTGTCCACGCGCACGGGCCGGGTGGTGCGCCGGGTGAAGGTCGGCGGAACACCGCGGGCCCCACTGGTGCACCCCCAGCCGGGGCGGCGCTCACTGGGCGGACCGGGCCTCTACCGCTGAGTCCCGAGCCGTCCGCGTGGGCGGCACCGCCGCGGGCTTCGGGGCACGTCCTGGAGCGTGTTCTGAGCCACCGCGCCCGCCAGGGCCCGGTCACGACGCGGGCCGCCAGGCGAGCACCGCGGGCCGCCAGGCGAGCACCGCGGGCCGGACCCCAGCCACGCACGCGAGCGCGTTACCTGGCCTGCGGGCCCGAAGCCGGAGGCGAGGGCCCGCAGGCCAGATCGCGAAGCGATGCCGCGCTCGCCAAGACCTGGTAAGAAGCGAGCCCCCAGGGCGAGCGCAGTAGGCCAGGGCTTTGAAATACCGCCTAGCGGACCGAGACCTGGTGCCACTCCGGGAGCAGCTCCTCCACCAGCGCCTCGGTCTCCGGCTGGAGCTGGTCCAGGTACGGGTCGCGGGCCCGGCGGTCGCGCAGCTCGTTCGCGGTCGCCTGGAGCTGGGCGACGTCGCCGGACGCGTGCGTGGCGCGCAGCAGGTCCCGCCACAGGCCCTCGTCGTCGGGCGCCAGGCGCAGCCCGGCCCGCGCCGCCGCGACCGCGCCGCGCGCGTCGCCCTCGTCCAGCCGCAGCAGGACCAGCCGGTGCGCCACGTCCACCACCCGCGCCGACGCCTCGTACTCCAGGTCCTCCCCGGCCAGCCAGGCGTAACGGCCGCGCGGCCGGTCGGCCAGCGCCGGGCCGCGCACCAGGTCCAGCGCGTAGGACATGTAGGCGACCTCGGAGGCGGGCTCGGCCGCCGACCGCCACACCAGCCAGCGGAACACCGCCCAGTCGACCCGCACCTCCGAGCCGAGGCGGATGCGGCCCCGGTCGTCGGTGTAGAGGTTGGGGCGGCCCCGGGAGTCCAGGCCGAGCCAGTCGCCGACGCGGGCGATCGTGGCGTCCCGGACGCTGGCGCTGACGCCGCGCGGCCAGATCGCGCCGCCGAGGACCGTGGGGTGCACGCCGTTCGGGTGGGTGGCCAGGTAGACGAGGACCTCGGTGCACAGCGCGCGGCGCGACTCGTCCATCGGGCCGGGCGCGTCCACCTCGATCGGGCCGAGCAGGCGCAGCTCCGCCGACGCCTGCTGGGCGTTCGGCGGCTGGACCTGGTCGGACGGCTCGGGCAGCGGGGTCGAGTCCACGCGGTCGGCCGTGCGGAACAGCTCGAACACGCCCCGGTACTGCTCCTCGGGCACCAGTTGCGCCGCGACCTCGAAGCCGAGCACGCCCGCGTGCAGCCGCCCGTCCTCGTCCACCTCCCAGGTCCAGGTCGCGCCCTGCACGTCGCCGGGGAGGAGGTAGCCGGCGGCCATGCGCGTCCCGGTGCGGGCGAGGGCGACCAGGCGGTCGGCGTCGCGTTCGTCGGGCTCGTCCGCCATGATCAGGTAGTGCGGCATCCACGCCTCGCCGAACACCCCGCGGCAGCGTCCGGTCAGCACCGAGTCCACGCCGGAGGCGGCCAGGGCCTGCCGCACCTCCTCGCTGCGCGCCTCCAGCTCCGGCAGCGCCTCGACCAGGGTGGGCACCGCGCGGACGCGGTCCGGCGCGACCTCGGCCAGTCCCTCGGCGAGCTCCTGCCCGAACCCGACCAGCGTGATCCGCATGTGGTCGGACCAGCGGTTGGTGGCCAGCTCCAGGGCGAGGGCGGCCAGCACCGCGCGGCGCTGCTCGTCCGGGCCGCGCACGGCGATGAGCCCGTGGGCGGCCTCCAGGTCGACGAGGATGCGGCCGTTGTCGTTGGTGCCGATGGAGGCGAGTCCCGGGTAGGGGGCGAGCACGTCCGCGAGACCGGCCGCCTCCAGCTGCGGCAGCGCCCCGGCGTGCAGCCGCCACACCTGCCCGTCGTCGAACGCCTCCCAGGGGGCGGGCGGGTTCCGGTCGGCCGGGGCGACCCACAGGTCGAGGCTGCCCGACCCCAGATGGACGCCGTAGACGGTGGGCAGGGCGCGGCCCCCGGCGGCCATGGACTTCGACAGGTGCCGCAGGCCGAGGTCGAGCAGGTGCGCGGCGGTGTTGTCGGCCCCGACGCGAAGGGCCTGCTCGGTCCGCGCGGCGCGTCCCTCGGGCCGGGGGATCATGTGCCCGAACGCCCGCCGCCACATCTGCTCCCGGCGCCGCCGCCCGAGCGCGCTGAGCAGCCCGGCGGCGAGCAGCGAGGCGGCGGCCAGCCCCTCCGGCCAGCCGAACTCGGCGGAGAAGGGGGAGGTCTCCTGCTTGGCGCTCTCCCGCCCGGGAACGCTGGCCCCGCCGGTCTCGGCACTGCCGCCGAACTCCCCACCGGGCCGCGCCGACCCGGAGGGCTTGGGCGTCTCGGAGGGCTTGGCCGTCTCGGAGGGCTTGGCCGTCTCCGCGGGCTTGGGCGTCGCGGAGGGCTTGGGTGACTCGGAGGGCCTGGCCGTCTCGGTGGGGCGGGGCGTCTCCGAGGGCTTCGCCGTCTCGGCGGGCTTGGCGGAGGCCGGGGGCTCCGGGCGGGGGGTCTCGGTCTTCAGGGGCGGAGCCGGGGGCGCGGGGGCCGGGGTCTCCGGCGCGGGCTGCTTCGGCGGCTCGGGCCGTTCGGAAGGGTCGGGCTGCTTCGGGGGGTCGGGGCGTTCGTCCCGTTCGGGGACGTCGCGCCCGTGCTCGTAGTAGTCGTCGAGGTCCTGGACGGCGACGACCCGCACGCCCTTGGCGTCGGCGGGCATCTCCAGGATCCAGCCGGGCCGGATCAGGCTGGCGATGCTGAGCCTGCTGCCGTCGGGCTGCGTCCGCCCCTTGTTCAGCTCGTAGATCTCCTTGTACCGGCGGCCCTCGCCCAGGCACTTCTCGGCGATCTCCCACAGGCTCTCGTGGTGCCGCCCCTCCGGCGGCCGCACGCGGTAGATCTTCGTGGTGCGGGCCTTGGCGGCGGGGGTGCCGGCGAGCTCCTCGGCGACGCGTTCCGCGGCCTGCTCGGGGGCCTGCCGCGGCTCCTGCGCGACCGGGATCCGGTGGAACTCCTGCGACTGCGTCTGCACCGGGGTGTGGGACAGCTCCCGTCCGGCGAACGCGGGCATCACCGCCGTCGTCGCCGTGAACAGCAGCAGCGCCGCCACCACGAGGCGGTGCACCAGCGACTGCGTTCCCCCGGCCAGCGGCACCCGCGCGGGGACCCCGACACCCCGCACGGCCGCGTAGACCTCGACGACGACGCACGCCGCGAGCTGGAGCCAGGCGAGCCAGACCAGCGCCACCAGCACGGTCAGCAGCTGCTCGGGCCCGACCTGCTCGGTCAGGTCCGACACGCTCGGCAGCTCGTCCGGGACCGGCGAGCCGAAGAACGTCACCAGCGCGTACGGCACGCCCGCCAGCAGGGCCGCCAGCGCGGCGAGGGCGCCGAGCCCCGCCAGCACCTCGCCGGGCCCGCGCCGATGCCTGATCTTCACCGGCCGCCGCGGGCCCCGGCCGAGTCCCGGGCCGCCAGCCTGTCGTGTCACCATTGCGCGCCCATCCGATCGATCGGTCGCCGGCCTGTGATCGAGCTGACCCCAAGCCATCGTAAACACGGCCCACAAGCCCGCAATGCCCAGCGGATAACTATCCCGCCTCACTCTTCCTGACCGGTCGAGTCCCGACCGGTCACACGTTCCACAGCGGCTCTTTCGCAAGGCCGAACACGATCAGTAGATCATCGGTAACTTTCCGTGCCATGCCGACCCCCTGGCACGACATCCTGACCGAGACGTTCAAGGAACGTCCCGAGCTCGCCGTCGATCTCCTGCGTGACGGGCTGGGGCACGACCTGCCCCGCAACGCCCTCGTCCGCGCCGAAAGCGGCAGCCTCAACACCCGGAACTCCCAGGACCTCCACGTCGACACCGTCACCGTGATCGGCCCGCCACAGCAGCCGGTCCACGTCATCCCCGTGGAGGTCCAGCAGAAGCCGGAGGAGTCCAAACGCAAGCAACTGCCCCGGTACGCGGCGGCGTTGTGGCTGATGATGGACTGCCCGGTCACACCATTGGTGATCTGTCCGACCGACAAGGCCGCCGAGTTCTACGCACGTCCCGTCGAGACCTCGCTACCGGGGTACACCCTTCCCGTGGCGGCGCTCGGTCCCGCCCGGATCCCTCGGATCACCGATCCGGAGGAAGCGGCGGCCTATCCGGAGCTGGCGATGCTGTCCGTGATGGCCCACGGCACCCACCGGCCGGTCGCCGAGGCGTTCCTTCAGGCCGTCGCCGTCCTACCTCCCGATCACGCTGTGAAATACAATGAACACGCATACGACATCTCTCCGCCCGCCGTGCGGCGCATCCTGGAGGAGCTCATGAAGGCGTCCGCCCCGCTTCGCATCGTCACCCCGATGGGCAAGGAGATCTTCAGCCAGGGCAGGACCGAGGGCAAGGCCGAGGGTGAGGCCGAGGCGCTTCTGACCGTCCTGGAAGGGCGCGGCGTCGAGATCCCCCACGACGCGCGCGAACGCATCCTCTCCTGCACCGACCTCGACCAACTGACCACCTGGCTCCGCCGTGCCGGCACCGCCACATCCGCGGCGGAGCTGTTCGGCACGGACGGAGCCTGAGGTCAGAAGAAGAGGGTGTGGAGGGCGTGGGTCGCTTCGGGGCCGTAGGTGACCGTGCCGACGGGGACGCGGCCGTCGAGCTCCTCGATCACCCGGGCGGTCCAGGTCGGGCCGAACGCGCCGCACAGCTCGATGAGCTGCGCGCCGTCGGCGGCGAGGCGGGCCGCGACCGGTGGGGCCTGGTCGGGGCGGGAGACGCCGACCAGGACGGTGCGGCAGGTTCCGGTGTCGTTGACGGTGATGTCGCGGGCGGGGTCGCAGCCGTCGGCCACGTAGATGAAGCCCCAGTGGGTGAGTGCCATGCGCGGCAGCTAACCGGGGTGGTCGGCGGCGCGTCCACGAGGCGTTCCCTCATCGGCGTGAGGCCCGGCCTCAGCGGCCAGTTCGGCGGCCAGGGCGCGCAGCCGGGCGGCGGACGGGTGTGACGGGTCCCACACCAGGGCGTGGCGCAGGCGCGGGGCGTTCGGGAGCGGCCGCCAGGTGAGGTCCGCGCCGACGGCCTCGTCCCGGTGGGGGCGCATCGCCACCAGCGACGGCGTGTGCGCCAGCTCGGCGGCGAACAGCGACCGGCGGGGCGGTCCCGGGCGGACGCGGCGCGGCCGCCAGCCCGCGGCGTGGAAGGCGTCGAGCATCGCGTCGTGGTAGCCGGGGGCGAGGTCGCGGTCGAACCACAGCAGGTCCTGGTCGCGTAGGTCGCCCCAGTCGAGTTCGTCGCGTGCGGCCAGCGGGTGCCGGGACGCCATGAGCACCCCCAGCGGCACGTCGCCGACCACGCGGATCTCCAGGTCCCCGGTGTCGGCGGGCAGCACGACGAGGCCCATGTCCAGGGTGCCGTCGCGCAGCCGCGCCAGCTGGCGGCTCACCGGCAGGTCCCGCAGGTCGGCGTCGCCGGCGTGCGTGCGCAGGGACGCCACCACGCCGGCGGGCGCTCCCGGTGTCACGCCGACGCGCCACGCCCGGTCGCCGTCGGCGACGCGGTGGACGGCGCGGGCGCCCGCCTCGGCGGCGGCGAGGGAGCGGCGCGCGTAGGGCAGCAGCGCGCGCCCGGCGTCGGTGGGCGCCATGCCGCCCGGGGTCCGGTGGAACAGGGGCGCGCCGAGTTCGCGTTCCAGCGCGATGATCTGCTGGCTGAGGGAGGTGGGCCTGATGCCGAGGAGCCCCGCCGCGCGGGTGAGGTGCCCCTCCCGCGCCACGACCTCGAAGTACCGCAGCTGCCGCAGTTCCACGGAGGCCACAGTGCCATGTCCGGCGGCGGGAATGTCGGCTCCGGTCGGCATGATCGGATACATGGGGAACACCGATCTGGTGCGGCGGGTCGCGGCGAAGGCCCGCGCGACGGAGGAACGGCTGCCCGAGTGCGCGAGCGAGGCGGAGATCGCGGTCGCCGAGGCCGAGCTGGGGTTCGCCCTGCCTCCGCTGCTGGCGTGCCTGTACCGCGAGGTCGCCAACGGTGGTTTCGGGCCGGGCCGGCGGCTGCTCCCGGTCTCGGGACCGGGCCCGACCGTCGTCACCGCCTACTGGGAGGAACGCGAGCCCAACCCCGGCGGCGGCTGGTACTGGCCCCGCGGCGTGACGCCGGTCCTGGACTGGGGGTGCGGCATGTACGCGGCGGTGGACTGCCTGGACGAGCGCGCCCCCGTCCTGCTCTACGAGCCGAACCCCTACGGCGGCGGCCGTCCCGAGGCGTGGTTCCACGACGCGCCGTCGCTGGCGGCGTGGCTGGAGAAGTGGCTGACGGGCCGGTGGTGGTGGGACGAGGAGCCCGGCTCGGACGCCGCCGCCCTGGTCCCCTGGCCGAACGCGGCCGGACGCCTGGCCGGGTAGGTCAGGGCGCGTCGTCCTGGCCGGTCATGGGCTGGGCCGAGGCCGAGGAGCGGACCGTGAACGACCCCAGCCCCGGCAGGATCCCCAGGAAATGGGAGTCCACCGTGAGCTGCACCTCGACCGTCACCTCGTCCTCGTCGGCGTCGCAGCCGCGCCCGGTCACGTTGTCGCCGTAGTCCCCCACGAACGCGCAGGCCGCCGCGCGGGCCCGGCCCGGGTCCAGGATCGGCTCGCCCGTCTCGCGGAGGCGGGCGTCGTCGATCTCGTCGGCGCCCGCGCGGGCCGCCTGCTCGGCGATGTCGGCGGCGCGCTGGCGGGCGTGGATGGCCAGCCCGCCGTCCACCAGCAGGCCCGCGAGGACGAAGACGATCGGGGTGAACAGCACCACGTACAGGCTGGCCGCGCCGCGGTCGCGGTCCGGTTCCCGGCTCATCGGCCGTCACCTCCCGGCGGGGTGTCGACGCCGTCGGTGCCCCGGTAGGTGTAGGTGTCGATCGGGGCCAGGGCGCGGCCGGTCAGCGTCTTGCTGCCCGGCAGTCCGATGAACGCCAGGTCGCCCAGGTCCACGTCGCAGGTGATGGTCACGGCCACGCGCCCGCCGGGGCCCCACGCGCCGGTGTCGGTGCTCACCCTCGGGCCGCCCGCGCACCAGCGGCTGGTCCGGAGGGTGGCGGCGGCCGCGTCCTGGGCCATGCCCTGCGCGCCGCCCGCGCTGCGCGCCACCGAGGCGGCGCGGGCCGCGTCGCGGGCGGCGCCGTCCATCTGGCTCTTGGCGTCCACCAGCCGGCCCGCCCCCGCCAGCAGCAGCAGGAACGCGACGAACAGCGGGGTGATCAGCACCATCTCCAGCGACATCGAGCCCCGGTCGTCCCGCGCGCGCATCAGCCCGCCCCCTCGCAGGCGGTGCCGGAGCCGACGTCGGGCCGGAAGCACTCGATCGGTCCCTCGGACCGCTGGGTGACGTGGAACGTCATGAACGGCACCACCCGTACCGCCTCGCCCCTGACCTCGACCCAGCGCTGGTCGCCGTTCTCCCCGGCCCGCACGCGCAGGCCCGTCAGGAGGTTCGCGCCGATCTGGCGGACGTCGCCGGTCGCCTTCGCGACGGCCTGGTCCTGCCAGCCGCCGCCGTCGGGCTGGGTGCGGGCCACGCGCGCGCCCGCCTGCGCCGCCGCCAGCGCGACGTGCCGGGCGTGGTAGACCATCGCGAACTGCACCACCAGCAGCAGCGCCAGCAGCAGCACGGGCGTCAGGAGGGCCCACTCCATCGAGGACACCCCCTCGTCCCGGGGGCGGGAACGCCGACGCACCGCCGCTACCCCACGTTGATGCTGTTGGCCTTGTTGGTGACGATCCGGTAGATGATGCCGCCGACGGCGATCGCCAGCAGCGCCAGCAGGCCGGTGATGATCGCCCATTCGACGGCCGACGCGCCGGTGTCGTCGGCGGCCCCGTCGCGGAGCCGCCGGACCCGGGTGTCGAGCATCGCCTTGAGGTAGACCACGAGCGGGTCGTTCTGGGGGTTCACGGGGTTCTCTCCTTCGACTCGGTCGTCAGGTGGACATGATCCGTATCAGGGCGGGATAGACCAGGAAGAGCAGGAAGCCGAGGCACAGCAGCATCTGCGCGATCAGCATGCTCTGGGAGCGTTCGCCCGCCTTGCCCTCCAGTTCCGAGATCTCCCGGCTGCGCATCGACGCGGCCCGGGCCGACAGGGACTTGCGGATCTGGGCGCCGTCGTCGGCGACCAGGGCCAGCGCGCCCGCCAGATCGCTGAGCTCGGCGATGTCCAGCTCCTCGCCCAGGCCGCCCAGGGCCTGCCAGGGAGTCTGACCGGTGATGCGGGCGTTGGCCAGGGCCTCGTGGATGCGCTGCATCGCCCAGCCGTCGCCGACGCCCGCGGCCGTCTGCAACGCCTCGGGGACGCCGCGCCCGCCCGCCAGGTTCATCGAGACCAGGTCCAGGAACGCGCCGACCACGTGCCGGAAGTCCTGGCGGCGCTCCTTGGCCTCCTGGCGCAGTTGCATGTCGGGGATGAAGAAGAACAGCGCGGCCAGCAGCAGGCAGACCCACACCGGGAACTGGAGGGACGCGCCGAACCCCAGCAGCGCGAAGTACCCCGCCATCAGCGGGATGAACAGCAGCGCGGCGGCGGGCAGCAGGAACTTCGTCGCCAGGAACCCCTCCAGCGACCGGTCGGTGATCGCCAGGTCGGCGCGGACCGACCGCAGCTTCCAGCCCCGCTGCTCGGCGAGGGCGGCCAGCGGCCGGCCCACCCGGGCGCGCAGGCCGCCGACCCTCTCCAGGCGCGGGGACACGCGGCGGGCGTTCTCCTGGCCGCGGCGGCGGGCCGCGTCGAACGCCGCCAGCCGCGCCGCGAGCCCGGGGCGCGGCGGGAACAGCGCGCGGTACAGCAGGTAGAGGCCGAGTCCGACGACCGCGCCGGCGAGCAGCGGACCGTTCACTGGCGTCCCCCTCCCCCCGCGTCCATGGTGTGGCGGCCGCGCAGCGCGCGGCCCTGCCAGCCCGCGACCGTCGAGGGGACCTGGCCGGGGACGCCGGGCCGGTCGGCGTTCCCCCCGGACAGGAAGCGGGCGGGCATCTCGTGCCGGGCCAGGCGGCGCAGCCACAGGAACGCCCCCGCGTACAGGGCGATCACCACGCACAGCACGAGCTGCCCGAGGAGGTCGTCGTAGGGCTCCACGTAGGAGTGGTTGAACACCGCCAGGCCGAGCGCGGTGCCGACCGACACCCCGACGACGATGCGGACGCTGCGCCGCGTCGAGCGCCGGTCCGCCTCCACCCGGCGCCGCATGTCCAGCTCCGCGCGGGCCGACCCCGCCAGCGCGCCCAGCATGTCGCGCAGGCCCGGACCGCGCAGCCGGGCGTTCAGGATCAGGGCGGCGATGACCAGGTCGGCGGACGGGTCGTCCAGGTCGTCGGCGAAGCGGCGCAGCGCGTCGGGCATCGGGACGCGCGTGTGCAGGCGGTCCACCAGGTCGCTCAGCGGGCGTTGCAGGGCGGGCGCGGCGGCGCGCAGCGAGGACGGGATCGCCTGCTCCAGGCCGACCGCGCCGGCGATGGTGTCGCGCAGCGACTCGGTCCAGGCGGCCAGGGCCTCCAGCCGGGCCATGCCGCGGCGCTCCTCGGCCGCGCCGCCCGCCAGGCCGTTCCAGCCGAGGACGAGGACGGCGGTGCCGATCGCGGCGATCGGCCAGCGCGTGAAGACCAGCACCAGGACGCCGGCCATGCTCGCCAGCGCCGCGCGGGTGGTGAGCGTCTGCACCAGGCCGCGGCGGGACCGGCCGGGGCGGCCGGGCCGGACGGGCATCCCGCGCAGCGCCAGCACCAGCAGGACCACGCCGCCGCCCGCGAGTCCCCCGGCGAGGATCGCGAGCATGACGTCGGGCGCGTTCACCAGGCACCGGCCCCGTCGTAGGCGGTGTCGTAGCCGAACTCGGCCAGCTCGTCGGCGCAGGAGATCGGCGCGGCCGGGACGGCGGCGCCGTCGGGCCCGAGCGCGAACACCTCCGACGACAGCACGCGGCCGTCGCAGCCGGTCACCTCGCGGACGCTGGCGACGTACCGCCGCAGCCGCCCGCCGGTGGCGTAGTCGTTGCGCTTCTGGATGAACACCACGAAGTCGATCGCCCCGGCGATCAGCATGTGGGTGGCCTCGACGGGCAGGCGCTCCTCGGACTGGATCGCGTAGGTGGCGATGCGGTTGAAGACCTCCATGGAGGAGTTGGCGTGGATGGTCGACAGGGAGCCGTCGTTGCCCTGCGTCATCGCGTTGAGCATGGTGACGATCTCGTCGCCGAGGACCTCGCCGACGATGACGCGGGAGGGGTTCATGCGCAGCGAGCGGCGGACCAGCTCGGCCATGGAGATCGCGCCCTGGCCCTCGGAGTTGGGCAGGCGCTGCTCGAACGCGACGCAGTTGGGGTGCAGTTCGGGGAAGGCGTCCAGGCCGAGTTCCAGGGCGCGTTCGACGGTGATGAGGCGTTCGTTCGGGGGGATCTCGTTGGCGACGGCGCGCAGCAGGGTGGTCTTCCCGGCGTTGGTCGCCCCGGCGATCATGATGTTCTTGCGGGCGAGGACGGCGGCCCGCAGGAAGCGGCCGACCTCCGGGGTGAACGTGCCGGTGCCGACCAGGTCGGACAGGAACACCTTGCCCAGGCGGGCGCGGCGGATCGACAGCGCGGGCCGGACCGTGACGTCCATGACGGCCGAGAGCCGGGAGCCGTCGGGCAGCCGCAGGTCGAGCTGGGGGTTGGCGGTGTCGAACGGCCGCGACGACAGGCCGCTGTAGGCGGCGAGGATCTGGATGAGCTCGACCAGCTCCTCGTCGGACTCGGCGACCGGCTCGCCCATGACCTCGCGGCCGTCGGCGTAGCCGACGAACACGCGGTCGCAGCCGTTGATGTCGATGTTCTCGATCTCGGGGTCCTCCAGCAGGGGCTGGAGGCGGCCGACGCCGAACAGCGCGGCGTGGACGCCCGCGGCGAGGGCCTCCTCCTCCTCGGCGTTGGGGGGACGGCGACCGGCGGTGATCTCGCCGCGCGCGTACTCCTCCAGGACCTGGCCGATCAGGGCGCGGGCGAACTGGCGCTCGTCCTCGCCCGACATCGGCGGCAGGCCGTGGGCGGCGTCGAGGCGGCGCTGCTGGGCGAGGCGGTCGCCGACCTCCTGGCGGAGCCGTTTGACCAGGCCGTGGTCCATCTAGCGCCTCCCCTCCAACTCGGGCTCGGGTCGCGCCCCGGGCTGCGGCGCGGCGGGGCGCGCGGCCAGGCGGCCGACGAGCGTCGCGGCGACCTCGCGGGCCGAGCGGATCAGCAGCGACCGGTCCAGCCGCCCGCCCCACTGGCCCGACAGCAGCTCCGCGCCCTTGGGGTCCAGGGCCAGGCCGCCCAGCACGGTGACCGGCGCGGGCGGCGGGCCGGACGCCGACGCCTCGGCGCGCAGGCGCTGGTGGGCGCCGGCGACGATGCGGTCCACCTCGGCGATCGAGGCGCGGTAGTCGCGGGGGTCGGCCAGCACGATCACCCCGATCGGCGGGCCGCCGCGCAGCTCGGTGGCCAGGACGGCGAGACGTTCGCGCAGGTGGGCGACTTGTTCCAGGGTCGCGCGGGTGAACAGCACGACCAGGTCGGCCTCCCGCATCAGGTCGATGAGGGGGGTGCCGGCGCCGAGCCGCCCGCAGTCGGCGAGCACGTCCACCGGGTCCAGCCCGGCGAACGCGCGGGCCAGCGGCCCCCACAGCCAGGTCATCCCCTGGGCCTGCTCGGCGCCGGTGATGCCGACCAGGACGTCCAGGCCGCCGACCAGGCGCTGGCAGTGCTCGGCGATCTGGTCGGGGCGCAGGCCGCGGCGGGCGGTGGCGGCGAGGCTGAGCAGGCCGCGCGCGGGGTTGAGCATGGCCGTGCCGCCGCCCGTGCCGCCGCCCGTGCCGTCGTCCGGGGCGGCGGCGGGCAGGCGGTAGACCAGGTCTCCGCCCGCCTGGTCGCATTCGGCGACCAGCACCGGGCGCGGCCACACCGCGCCGAGCGCGACGGCCGCGGTGGTGACGCCCGGCGCGCCCTTGTCCGCCGCGAGCGCGATCAGTGCCACTGGTTCAGTTCCCGCCTGGTCCGGGGGACGGGGTGCCGTCCGCGGGGGTGGTGCCGGGGCTCTGCCCGCCGCTGCCGGGGCGGGCGGGCTTCTCGTCGGTGGCGGGCGGCGTCCCGGAGCCGGGGGTCACCCGCGTGCCGTCGGGGATCAGCGCGACGGCGACCGCCCCGGCGGAGGCCGCCTGGGTGAGCTGGGCGACCTCGCCGGGCGGGACGGCGACGTCCAGGGTGGTCTGGTCGTCGCGGATCCGGCTGCCGCCGCCCGGCTGGTGGATGTTCACGATGATCGCGTCGGTGGACAGGACCGTGCCGGGGCGCGGGCCGCTGTTGTTGTTGCCGCCGCCGACCGCGTAGAGGCTGACGTGCCGGTTGACCGCCAGGTCCCTGGTGGCGGGGAGCTGGCCCGGCTTGAGGGCGAGGCCGACGACGAGGCGGCCCCTGTGGGCGGCGCTGTTGCGGCTGACCATGCTGTTGGTGAGCAGCGTGTCCGGGGACAGCGGGACGAGGGCGTAGTTGCGGGCGACCTCGGAGCGGTGGGACCAGTTGATGTACGGGACCCCGGTGTCGCCGATCTGCACCTCCCGCATGGCGCCGGCGGGGATCTGCTGGCCCGCCGCGACCGGCTGCGTGATCATGATCGCCGAGACCCGCTGGCCGCTGGCCATCACCAGGTAGGCGCTGGTCAGCGCGCCGCCGAGAATGAGCAGTACGGCGAGCGCGGCGAGCGCGGGCTTGCGTTCGCGGGGCGCGACGGGGAGTCGCTGCCCGCCCCCGGAACCCAGCCCGGAGCCCAGCCCCGGCTGCCCGGATCCCGGCCGGGAGTTGGTGACACCGCCCCTGACGGCCGACTGGTCAGACTTCATCGCGCTGGCCACGTGCTCCTTCCCCGCCCCTCGGGAGCCGCCGTTCACCGCGAGATCCCGAAACACCGAGCGATCCATGCTTGCGGGGGGCGCGACGTCGCGTCAATGGATTCGGTGAGGTGAAGCCGTCCCGTGACCCGCCGTGTCCGGAGGGACCGCCCTGACCAGGGTTTTCGCCGGCCACTTGGACTCTGACGAACGGTCACACGAATCACTGACACGGACGAATACGGACAGATTGATATGGGCGTTATGTCCGTTCCATTCGACCCGAATCGCCGGTGTCTCCGCAGGTCAGGTCGTGGATCGCCGGTAGCGGCCCGATTCCGTCGGCACGGGTAATTAAGCTGTCCCGCACGGCGCGCGCACGAGGTCGCGGAACGGACGGGCAGGCGGCGCCGACGGCCCCAGACCCCGGGACATCGCGATCGATACGGAGGCTCGCATGCGGATCTCGTGCACGGCGCTGACCGCGCGGGGGCCCCGGGACATCGTGATCGACCTGGACTCCGGCCAGACGGTCGGGGAGGTCGCGCACGCCCTCTTCCGCGCGCTGGACGACGACGCGCCCGCGGCCGCGCGGGCGCCGGGACCGGCGACCGGGCCCTCCGGCGTTCCCGGGCCGCGCTTCACCAAGCAGGCGCTCGCGACCGCGACGCGCGCCCGCGACAGCGCCGGGGCGGGGCGGCGGGCGCTGTGGCTGGACGGCCGGATGGTCGACCCGCAGGCCCTGGCGGCCAAGGAGCTGCGCGACGGCGCGGTGGTCGCGCTGGACCGGCGGGCCGCCGCCGCGACCCTGCAGGGCGAGCCGACCGGCCTGGTGGAGGTGCGGGTCGTGTCCGGGCCCGCCGCCGGGTCGGTGCACCGGCTCGGGCTCGGCGACAGCACCCTCGGGTCGGGGTCGCCGGGATCGGGCTCGGGCGCGGACATCACGGTGGACGACCCGGGGATCCCGGCGCGCGCGCTGCGGATCACCGTGGGGCGGGACCGGGTGGAGGTCGCGCCGGTCGAGCAGACCCGCGCCTGGCTGGACGGGACGGAGCTGACCGGGCCCGCCGCCTGGCCGTCCGGGGGGATGCTGGCGCTCGGGTCGATGGTGCTGACCTGCGTTCCCAGCGGCGCGCCGGACACGCACCTGGAGCCGCTCCCCGAGGGCGGGCTGGCGTTCAACCGGCCGCCCCGGCTGCGGCCCGCCGCCCGGTCGCGGCGGCTGGAGGTCCCCAAGCGCCCCGAACGCAACCCCAAGGAGCGGCTGCGGCTGTTCGGGGCGCTGCTGTTCTCGGCGTTCGGGCTGGTCATGGCGTTCGCGTTGCAGCAGTGGTGGTGGGCGCTGTTCGCGCTGGCGTGGCCGGTGATGACGCTCGGCGAGTGGGTCGGCGACCGGATCCACGGCCGCAAGTCCTACAAGAAGGCGCTGAAGGAGTACCAGCGCAGGTCCGCCGAGTTCGGCGGCGAGCTGGACCGGCTGCGGCGGGAGGACGAGACCGAACGCCGCGCCGCGCACCCCGACCCCGCCGAGGTGCTGCTGACCGCGACCGGGCCCCGGCGGCGGCTGTGGGAGCGGCGCCGCGACGACGCCGACGCGCTGCACCTGCGGGTCGGGCTGGCCGACCTGCCCGCCCGGATCGAGCTGGTCGGGAACGACCCCGCCCCGGACGGCGAGGGCGGGGTCGAGATCCCCCGGTCGCGGATGGTGCCGGTGGCGCTGCCGCTGGCCGACCTCGGCGTGCTCGGGGTGTGCGGGCCGCGCGACGCGTCCCGGGGCCTGGCGCGGTGGCTGGTGGCGCAGGCGGCGGCGCTGCACAGCCCCCGCGACCTGGCGATCGTCGTGCTCACCGCCGACCCCGGCGCGGACGCCGACTGGAACTGGGTCCGCTGGCTGCCGCACTGCGCGCCGCGCGAGGGCGAGGAGTGCTCGGCGCTGGTCGGCACCGACCCCGAGTCGGTCGCGCACCGCGTCACCGAGCTGGCGATGCGCGTCACCGAACGGCGGCGCGCGGCGCAGGCGTCCTCGGCGTTCTTCGGGCGGGAGCGGCCCGCCGAGCACGCGCCCCACAACATCCTGGTCGTGCTGGACGGGGCGCGGGCGCTGCGGCGCGTTCCGGGCATGCCGATGCTGCTGTCGCGCGGCCCCGAGTACGGGCTGTACGCGATCTGCGTGGACGACGAGGAGCGGCTGCTCCCCGAGGAGTGCGCCGCCGTCGCCGCCTGGGACCCGGCGCGGCCCGCGACGGTGCGGCTGCGCGGCGAGGGCCTGGACGTGATCGGGCCGGTGCTGGCCGACCAGGTGTCGACGTCGTGGACGGACCGGATGGCGCGGGCGCTGGCGCCGGTGCGGGACGTGTCGCGCGAGGACGCCGGGGACGCGCTCCCCTCCGGCGCCCGGCTGCTGGACCTGCTGGACATGGGGACGCCGACCGCCGAGCACGTGCTGGAGGCGTGGGCGCGGACCGGCGGACGGACGACGCGGGTGCCGGTCGGGGTGACGACCGACGGCGTGTTCCACGTGGACCTGCGCGCCGACGGGCCGCACGGGCTGGTGGCGGGCACGACCGGGGCGGGCAAGTCCGAGCTGCTCCAGACGCTGATCGCGTCGCTGGCGGTGGCGAACCGGCCGGACGAGATGACGTTCGTGCTGATCGACTACAAGGGCGGGGCGGCGTTCAAGGACTGCGCGCGGCTGCCGCACACCGTCGGGATGGTCACCGACCTGGACGGGCACGCGACCGAACGCGCCCTGGAGTCGCTCGCCGCCGAGCTGCGGCGCCGCGAGGAGATCCTGCTCGACGCCGGGGCCAAGGACCTCGACGACTACAACGACCTGCGCGCCACCCGCGCCGACCTCCCGGTGGTGCCCCGGCTGACGCTGGTCATCGACGAGTTCGCCGCGATGGTGACCGAGCTGCCCGACTTCGTGGCCGGGCTGGTGGACATCGGGCGGCGGGGACGCTCGCTGGGCGTCCACCTGATCCTGGCCACGCAGCGGCCCGCCGGGGTCGTCACCGCCGACATCCGCGCCAACACCAACCTGCGGATCGCCCTGCGCGTCACCGACCCCGACGAGTCCACCGACGTGCTGGACGACGCGTCCGCCGCGCAGATCTCCAAGGCGACGCCGGGACGCTGCTACGTGCGTTCCGGGGCGTCGTCGCCGCAGGCGGTGCAGTCGGCGCGGATCGGGGGGCGGCGGCCGGGCGCCGCGGGGCGCTCGCCGGGCGCGGCGGTGCGGCCCCTGCCCTGGGCGGGGCTGGGACGCCCGGTGCCCGCGCCGCGCGAGCCGGGCGACGCCGAGCCGATGGTCACCGACCTGGCCGTGCTGGTGCAGGCGGTGGGCGAGGCGGCGCGCCGGGCCGGGATCGAGCGCCGGCCGTCGCCGTGGCTGACGCCGCTGCCGGAGCTGATCCGCCTGACCCCGCGCACGGCGGCGGGCGGGTCGGTGGTGGAGGTCCCGCCGATCGAGTTCGGGGTGACGGACCTGCCCGCGGTGCAGTCGCGGGAGCCGCTGACGCTGCCGCTGGCGGGCGGCGGCCACCTGTACCTGGCCGGGTCGCCGCGGTCCGGGCGCTCCACGGCGCTGCGCAGCGTCGCGGGGGCGCTGGCCGGGGCGTGCTCCCCCTACGACGTGCACCTGTACGCGATCGACTGCGGCGCGAACGCGCTGCTGCCGCTGGTGTCGCTGCCGCACTGCGGGGCCGTGGTCACCCGCGACCAGCTCGACCGCTGCGAACGCCTGCTGGCCGCGCTGTCGGCCGAGGTCGCCCGCCGCCAGCAGCTGCTGGCCGAGGCGGGCTTCGCCTCGCTGGCCGAGCAGCGCGCCGCCGTCGCCGCCACCGACCGGCTGCCGTGGATGGTCCTGATGCTGGACCGGTGGGAGGGGTTCACCGCGGCGTTCGAGCACTACGACTACGGCCGCCTGGTCGACCAGGTCCTGCGGCTGCTGCGCGAGGGCGCGGCGGTGGGGCTGCGCGCGGTGTTCACCGGGGACCGCTCGGGGCTGACCGGGCAGGTGTCCACGGTGTTCGACCGCCGCCTGATCCTGCGGATGGCGGACCCGAACGACTACGGCTACGCCGGGTTGCAGGACAAGCAGGTGCCCGCCGCGATGCCGCCGGGGCGGGCGCTGGAGGTGGTGGGTCCCGGCGTCCCGCCGCGCGAGTCGCAGATCGGCCTGCTGGGCGACGACCCGTCCGGGACGGCGCAGGTGTCGGCGTTGCAGGACATCGCGCGCGCGTGCGTGACGCGGTACGGCCGCCTCCCCCGCCGCCAGCGCCCCCTGCACGTCGACGAGCTGCCGGTCCGCGTGACCTACCGCGAGGCGATGGCGCTGGACCCCGACTTCCTGGCGCCGTCGCCGCTGTGGGCGCTGGTGGGCGTGGGCGGCGACACGCTGGCCCCGGTGGGCGTCGACCTGCTGAACGAGGGGCCGGGCTTCATCGTCGCGGGCCCGCCGCGTTCGGGCCGCTCGACGGCGCTGTGCACCGTCGTGCGCTCCCTGCTGGACCCGGCGGTGGGCGGCGGCCTGGTCCCGGTGGTCCTGGTCACCCCCCGCCGCTCGCCGCTGCGCGACCTGGCGGGGCTGCCCGGCGTCCTTAAGCACCTCACCGCCGACGCCGGGATCGAGGACCTGGAGGCGGCGATCGGCGACGAGCACCGCTACGCCGTGGTGGTGGACGACGCCGAGCTCCTCGACGAGACCGACCTCGACGACGCCCTGCGCGAGGTGCTGCGCACGGCCCGCGACGGCGAGCACGCGCTGGTCATCGGCGGCACGACCGAGGACCTCGGCCGGGGCTACCGGGGCTTCCTGGCCGACACCCGCCGCTCCCGCTCCGGCGTGCTGCTGTCGGTGGACAACCCCGACGACGGGGAGCTGTTCGGCCTGCGCCTGCCCCGCAACGCCTCGCTGGCCGGCCCGACGGGCCGGGGCCTGTTCGTGGCGACGGGCCTGACCACGCAGATCCAGGTGGCGCTTCCCCCGGGCGACGAGGACTGAACCCCGGGGCCGGATGGCAGGGCCAGATGACAGGGCCGGGTGACAGGGCCGGGCGTCAGCCGCCGAGGCGGAGGCAGGGCGTCCGGGCGCGGATGGTCAGGTCCCGGTCGTTCTCGCCGGGCAGCAGTTCGGTGCGGACGCCGTCGCCGTTCTCGAACGCGGCCTCGTGCCTGCGGCCGACCGCGTGGCGGCCCCGGGACAGGCGGTCCGCCACGCGGTCCACCAGGGCCTGGCCGCGACCGGTCCCGATCGTCGTCGTGAACTCCACGCGGCCGGTCCCGGCGGGCTCGGCCAGCCCGGTCCCGCGGCCGGCGTAGACCCAGCAGCCGCCGGGGCGCGGCACGCGGCGCACCTCCCCGGGCCCTCCCCCGGCCAGCCGCGCCGCCTCGTGCAGCTCGCTCCGGGCGCGGCGTTCCGCCTCCTCCCGGGGCAGCGGCGTGAGGCGGTCGGTGAAGGGGGCGTAGCGGCGTTCGGGCGCGTAGAGGTCGGGGGCGAGGCCCACCGCCCATCCCTGCGTCGCCAGGCCCGCCACCAGCCAGCCGCCCACCACCCCGGCCCCCAGCGCCCGCGGGCCGCGCGCCAGCAGCGCGACGCCGGTCCCGAGGCAGCCGGCGGCGCACCCGGCCGCGACCGCCAGCACCAGGCCGAGGGAGGGCGGCGGCGGCATCCACCGCCGGTCCGGGGCCGCCGCGACCCCGGCCGTCCACATCAGCAGCGGCGACGACAGCGCCCCGCACGCCACCGCCGCGAGCACGCCCCCGCCGACGCCCTGGCCGATCCGGCGCATCCCGCCTCCTTCGGACCGCGCCTCCCATCATGGGATGCCCCGCCGCGCGCCGCCACGTCCCCGCGCTTGGCAAAGCGGGCCCAACGGCCGTTCCAGGAGGCCCCGGCGGCGGTGCGCGCGCCGCCTCCGCCTGGGATGATCGGAAACGCAGGACGCGACGAACTGAACACCGCGGGAGGCGGAACACGGTGGTGGTCAAGACACTGGCCCCCAGGGACTACAACGAGGCCCTCCACGTCGGCCACTACTTCCGCCAGGGCGTTCCCGTGATCATGGATCTCACCGCGATGGCGAACGCGGAGGCCATGCAGCTCATCGACTTCGCGGCGGGACTGGTCGTCGGCCGGGGCGGCGACATGCAGCGCGTGGACACGAAGGTGTTCCTGCTGCTGCCGCTCAGCACCGCCAAGTCCGCCTGACGGGGGCCGCGCCACGCCACGGCGGCGGAACCGGGACGGTGGCCGTCCACCACCGGCATCGATGTCGCGATGGATGGCCGTGCTGCGGTCCGCACTCGGATGACTCCGTCATATGATCTCGTCATCTGGATGGTGACGGTGTCCTCCGCGGAGGGCGGCGCGAGGGGGACGGGTTGGTCAGGCGGAGCAGGGCGGAGCAGCAGGAGCACAACCGGCGGCTCGTGCTGGCCGCCGCGCTGGAGGAGTTCACCGAACGCGGGTTCCGCGCCACGAAGATCGACGACATCGCCGAACGGGCGGGGCTCACGCGCGGCGCGGTCTACTCCAACTTCCCCGGCAAGCGCGCCCTCTACTTCTCGGTCCTCGCCGACCTCGCCGAGCGGCCCACCGAGCCGGTCCCGGCGGGCACGGACGTGCGCGAGGCCCTGGCGGCGTTCGCGCGGGCGCGGCTGGCCGGGCTGCCGCTGACGGTCGGCGACCAGCACCGGCTGGGCGCCGACCTGGTTCCCGAGATCCTCGCGCAGGAGCCGTCACGGCAGGCGTACGCGCAGCTCATGAAGGTGAGCGCGCTGCTGCTCGGGCTCGCGCTGGAGCGGCTGCGGCCCTACGCCGGGCGGCTGGTGCCCCTCGCGGAGACGGTGCTGACGACCCTGCACGGGGCCGAGCAGCTCACGTCGGCCGCGCCCGGTTTCGTGGAGCCGTTCGACGTGGTCGGCGCCTGCGCGCAGCTCGCCGGCCTGGACCTGGCCGGCGGCTGGCCCCCGGCGCACCTGGACTTCGCTCCCCCGGCCCGGCCCGCCGACGATCCGTGGCGGCCGCCGCCCGCCCTCGACGCCGTGACCGACGCCCCGGCCCCCCTGGGGGAGGACGGCGTGGTGCTGGTCCTGGGCCTGCACCGGCTGGAGGCGGTCGAGGAGGCGGTGCGGGCCGGGGGCGCGCCGGTGACGGCCGTGCTGGTCAGCGGCCGGCCCGCCGAGCTGGGCCCGCTGGCGCGGCTGGTGGTGGCGGACCTGTGCCGGTGCCTGCGCCAGGCGTTCCCGTCGAAGGCGTGGCCGCGGCTGCGGCTGGTCCACGACCCGTCCGGCGAGGTCGCGCGGGCCGCCGGGGTGACCGCCGTCAGCGATCTGACGGAGACGGCGCTCCAGGTGCGGTCGAACCGGATCACCGGACGCGCCGAGGGCCGGGGCGCCTGCCACTCCGTCGCCGCCCGCTGAACGCGCCCGGACCGCGATTGAATGGCTCGTTCCGCCATAACCTGCGCATTTACTCTCGGTAAGGCGGCGCGCCTTTCCGTGATCATTCCGTCGGCGCGGAAAGGCGCGATTCGGCGCGGCGACGGGACGGAACGAGAGCGGGCCCCGGCCTCGGGGGGATGGGCCGGGACCCGCGGTCCATGGGAGGCGGCGTGATCAGCGCGTGGCGGCCTCGATGTTCTGCTGGGAACGCTTGATGTCCTGGCTGCCCTGCTCCAGGGCGATCGCCATCTTGTCGAACGCGGTCTTGGCCTCGGCCCAGGCGGCGCGGAAGCGCTCGGCCCCGGGGCCCCACCAGATCTCGCTACTGGAGACGGTGCGGCCGTTGAGGTCCTTGATGAGGGCGTCGAGGTTACGCGAGTGCTTGCTGAACATCCGGGACAGGTCCTCCAGCGCCGCGATGTTGGCGCCGCGCTTGTCACCGCTCATAGGGTCGACCCTTTCGTCGCGTGGAACGGTCGAGGTCTTGCCGCACTCCGTATTGGTGCATCAGCCTACGCCCCACCGATCACAAGAATCCAGAAGGTGTGCCGGATCGTGATGTGCGTTCGGGCGCATTACCGGCGCTACGGACTGGCCGGATATGGCCATCGAGTGGGGGCGCGACAATCATCGTCACTCTCCGCATCTCCCTGACCACGTTTATTACTCTGCGTCAATTCGGCCGCCGGGCGGTCAGCGCGCCGGCGACTCGTCGGGGTCGTTGATCGGGCGGGCCGCCGGGTCCAGCACGCGCTCGCGCACCAGCACCAGCTCCTCGCCGCGCTCCCGGAAGTCGAACCCGCGCCGCACCGACTGGGTGACCGCGCCGGTGTCGTAGCGGACCTCGGTGTGCTCGACCGCCTCCAGCGTGATCAGGTCGCCGACGCGCACGGTCCGCCGCGCGGCCAGGCGGGTGCGGGCCTCGGTGAACGCCGGCCCGCCCGCCACCGGGGCGCGGTTGCGGGTCTCCAGCTCGCGGACGGCGCGCTCCTGCCTGCGGACCAGGTCCGGGGAGATCCGCACGCCCAGCACCTCGACGGGCGGGCGCTGCTCGGCGGGGCGGCGCGGGGCGACCAGCGCCCTGGACCGGGTCTCCACCAGCGCGCGGGCCGCCGCCGTGAGCTGGACGGTGGTGTCGGGGCCCACCGGGGACCGGGTGACCGGGCTCGCCGCCGTGGGCAGCGCGACGCAGGCGACCAGGACGAACGCCATGCCGAGGGGGGTCCGCAGATGCCGCAATGATGCTCCCGCTCTCGCGTTGATCAGTGGCGAACATACACCGGGCGTTCACCGCGGAACAGTCACCTGGCGGACACCCTAGAATGGGAATGAAAACTGTTTTCATCCGGTTGACGAGGGTGTCCGCAACGACGACGTCCGTGGTCACACGGACACCGGGAGGTCATGATGAAGAAGAACATCCACCCCGAGTACCGTCCCGTCGTGTTCCGCGACCCGGGCGCGGACTTCGCGTTCCTCACCCGCTCGACGGCCACCAGCGACAAGACCATCGAGTGGAGCGACGGCAACACCTACCCCGTCGTGGACGTGGACGTCTCCTCGGCCAGCCACCCGTTCTACACGGGCCGCTCGCGGGTGATGGACACGACCGGGGCGGTGGAGAAGTTCAACCGCCGCTACGGCCGCTGACACCGGTGGCGCCGACGCCCCGCGCGAGTCCCCGCGCGGGGCGTTCGACGTTCCCGCAACCCCCTGACGTGCGGAGTATCCCTCTATAAGGAGGGGCTTACGTCTCGGGTCCCCTCCGGTTATCTAGACTGCGGTCCGAGGTTGAGGGAGGAGACCCACGTGCGCAAGGTCCTGATCGCCAACCGCGGTGAGATCGCGGTCCGCATTGCCCGCGCCTGTCGTGACGCCGGGTTGGCCAGTGTCGCGGTGTACGCCGAGCCGGACCTGGACGCCCTGCACGTGCGGGTCGCCGACGAGGCGTACGCGCTGGGCGGTTCGACGGCGGCCGACAGCTACCTGGACATCGACAAGATCCTGAAGATCGCCACCGAGTCGGGCGCGGACGCCGTCCACCCCGGCTACGGGTTCCTGGCCGAGAACGCCGACTTCGCCGCCGCCGTGGAGAACGCCGGGCTGACCTGGATCGGCCCGCCCCCGTCCGCGATCATCGCGCTGGGCGACAAGGTGCAGGCCCGGCACATCGCGCAGAAGGTCGGCGCGCCCCTGGTGGCGGGCACCAAGGACCCGGTGTCGGGCGCCGAGGAGGTCGTGGAGTTCGCGCGCGAGCACGGCCTGCCGATCGCGATCAAGGCGGCGTTCGGCGGCGGCGGGCGCGGCCTGAAGGTGGCCCGCACCCTGGAGGAGGTGCCCGAGCTGTACGAGTCGGCGGTGCGCGAGGCCGTCGGCGCGTTCGGGCGCGGGGAGTGCTTCGTCGAGCGGTACCTGGACAAGCCCCGGCACGTGGAGACCCAGTGCCTGGCCGACAAGCACGGCAACGTCGTGGTGGTCTCCACGCGCGACTGCTCGCTCCAGCGCCGCCACCAGAAGCTGGTGGAGGAGGCCCCGGCCCCGTACCTGACCGACGAGCAGGTCGGGCTGCTGTACTCCTCCTCCAAGGCCATCCTGCGGGAGGCCGGGTACGTCGGCGCGGGCACCTGCGAGTTCCTGGTCGGCCAGGACGGCACGATCTCGTTCCTGGAGGTCAACACCCGGCTCCAGGTCGAGCACCCGGTCACCGAGGAGGTCGCGGGCGTCGACCTGGTGCGGGAGATGTTCCGGATCGCCGACGGCGAGGAGCTGGGCTACGGCGACCCGGCGCTGCGCGGCCACTCGATCGAGTTCCGCTTCAACGCCGAGGACCCCGGCCGCAACTTCCTCCCCGCCGTCGGCACGCTGACCCGGTGGCAGCCGCCGTCCGGGCCGGGCGTGCGGCTGGACGCGGGGTACGTGGAGGGGCAGACCGTTCCGCAGGCGTTCGACTCGCTGGTCGCCAAGCTGATCGTCACCGGCGCGACGCGGCGGCAGGCCGTCGAGCGGGCCCGGCGGGCGCTGGACGAGTTCGTGGTGGAGGGCATGCCGACGGTGCTGCCGTTCCACCGCGTGGTGCTGGACGACCCGGCGTTCGTGCCCGCGGACGACGACGAGCCGTTCACCGTGCACACCCGGTGGATCGAGACCGAGTTCGACAACCGGATCCCGCCCTACCAGGCCCCCGTCGAGGACGAGGCCCCGGCCGACGAGCGCGAGGCCGTGACCGTCGAGGTCGGCGGCAGGCGCATCGAGGTCACCCTGCCGGCCGGGCTGGGCGCGTCGGCGGGCGCCGCCGCGACCGCCGGGAAGCAGGCCCCGGCCAGACGGCGCGGCGGCAAGAAGGGCGGCGCCGCCCAGACGTCGGGCGACTCGCTGGTCTCCCCCATGCAGGGCACCATCGTCAAGATCGTGGCGGCGGACGGCGCGACGGTCGCGGCGGGCGACACCGTCGTGGTCCTGGAGGCCATGAAGATGGAGCAGCCGCTGACCGCGCACAAGGCGGGCACGATCACCGGCCTGTCGGCCGAGGTCGGCCAGACCGTCTCCAGCGGCGCGGCCATCTGCGAGATCAAGGACGCCTGAGCCCTCCGCCGAACGCCCCGGACCCGTGGCGGGCCCGGGGCGTTCGGCGTTCAGGAGCGCAGGGCGGCCGGGGCCTCGTCGGCCTTCGCGCGCAGGAAGGACGGGCAGAGCCAGGACTCCAGGGGTTCGCCTCCCTCCTCGTGCCGCCGCCACCGGTGGGCGCGGCGGCCCAGCGGCGTCCCCAGCCAGGCGGCGGTGGGGAGGTAGTCCTCGAAGTGGCCCAGCCGGGGATGCGCGGCGTGGTCGCAGGGGCGGGCGGACGGCAGGTCGCTGACCTCGCCGAGCGCGGCCGTCAACGGCGCGGCGGCGTCGGCGGGCAGGCCCTTCCCCTCCAGCGCGGACGCGATGATCATGATCCCGAGCGGCCGGGCCGGGGCGGACGGGGCCGCCGGGTCGGCGCGCGGGCCGGCGACGCACCGCCCGATCAGTTCGGCGTGGCCGGCCGCCCGGTCCTCGGCCGCGGCCCTCCAGGACGCGACCAGCGCGCGCTACTTCTCGGGAGAAGAAGGCCCAGAAGGGGTAGAAGCGGAAGAGACGGGGATGTCGGTCACGGGGGGTACGACGCCCGGATGATCATTCCGGTTCCGGATGACACGGCACGGAACGGACGCCAGCCCTCGATCGTCTTACCCGGTGAGGAGGCGCATGTCACCATGACCACCCAACTCCGCTTCTCACGGACGGTCCGCGCCGCGGTGGTGGCGGTGCTGCTGGCCGTCGTCGCCGTGCTGTCGCTCGGGCTGGCCGCCCCCGCCGGGGCGGACGACAACTCCACCACCATCGCCAACGCGCTGCGCCAGTCCCGGCTGTACGTCACGGCCGACGTGCGCTCGTCGGTCTCCGCGGCCGACCAGACCCGGATGCGGCAGGCCCTCGCCTCGGCGCGGGACGCCGACGTCCGCGCCGTCGTGATCAACAACGGCATCGGGGAGAGCCGCACCCGGGCGATGCTCGCCGACGTCGCCAAGCGCACCCGCAACGCCGACACCTACGTGGCCGTCTCGGCCGACGGGCAGCGGATCTCCGCGGTGTCCCGGACGCTGAACGGCTCGGAGATCGACCGGCTCACCGGCCAGGGCACGGCCGGGGCGTCGGCGGCCGACCAGCTCGTCGGGTTCGTCGACCGGGCCGAGAGGCAGGCCGACGACCGGTCGCGCGGCGGCATGGTCGGGATGTTCGTGACGCTCGGCGTGCTGATCCTGATCGTCGCCGGGACGCTCGGCGTGTACCTGGTGGTCCGGCGGCGCACCCGGGAGCGCGAGGCCCGCGAGATGGCCGAGCTCAAGAAGGGCGTCGAGGAGGACGTCACGCTGCTCGGCGAGGACATCGCGCGCCTGGACCTCAACGTCCTGGACAAGGGGCTGGCCCCCGAGGTCCGCGACGACTACGAGAAGGCCATGAACTCCTACGACGCCGCCAAGCGGGCGACCGACCGGGCCGCCCGGCCCGAGGACATGCGGGCCGTCACCGAGGCGCTGGAGGACGGCCGCTACCGCATGGCCGCGACGCGGGCGCGGCTGGCCGGGGAGCCGGTGCCCGAGCGCCGCGCCCCCTGCTTCTTCAACCCGCAGCACGGCCCCTCGGTGAAGGACGTGGTGTGGGCCCCGCCGGGCGGCGTGGCGCGGTCGGTCCCGGCCTGCGAGGCCGACGCGGAGCGGGTCATGAGCGGGCTGAGCCCCGACGTGCGGATGGTCCCCTACGGCGACGGGCGGCGCCCCTACTGGGACGCCGGGCCCGCCTACGCGCCCTACGCGGGCGGCTACTACGCCTCCTACGGCGGGATGGACCTGCTCAGCGGCCTGATGATCGGCACCATGATCGGCTCGATGATGACGCCCATGCACTACGGCGGCGGCTTCGGCGGGGACTACGGCGGTGGCGGCGACGTCGGCGGCGGCTGGGACTTCGGCGGCTCCGACTTCGGCGGCGGCGGCGACTTCGGCGGGTTCTGACCCGCGCAGGAACACACGAGGGTGAGGTCCTTCCGCCGGCGGAAGGACCTCACCCTCTTCCGTCAGTAGGCGTGCTCGGTCATCAGGCGGCGGGCCGCCTCGGTGATCGAACCGGTCATCGACGGGTACACCGCGAACGTGTGGGCCACCTGGTCCACCGTCAGGTGCTGCTGGACCGCCATCGACACGCCCAGGATCAGCTCGCTGGCGCGCGGCGCGACGATCACGCCGCCCAGCACGATGCCGGTGGAGGGGCGGCAGAACAGCTTCACGAAGCCGTCCTCGAAGCCCTGCATCTTGGCGCGCGGGTTCGTGAACAGCGGCAGCATGACCGTGCGGGCGTTGACCTCGCCGGAGTCGATCATCTTCTGGCTGACGCCGACCGAGGCGACCTCGGGGTCGGTGAAGATGTTGGAGGACACCCAGCCGAGCTTGAGCGGCTGGACGGCCTCGCCGAGCGCGTGCCACATGGCGATGCGGCCCTGCATGGCGGCGACCGACGCCAGGTTCAGCACGCCGGTGCAGTCGCCCGCGGCGTAGATGTGCGGGACCGAGGTGCGCGACACCTTGTCGACGACGACCGTGCCCCACGACGACAGCTTGACCCCGGCCTTCTCCAGGCCGATGCCGCGGGTGTTGGGCACCATGCCGACGGTCATCAGGCAGTGCGAGCCCTCGACCTTGCGGCCGTCCTCCAGCGACACCACCACGCCGTCGCCGGTGTTCTCCACGGCGGAGGCGCGGGAGCGGGACATGACCTTCATGCCGCGCCGCATGAACACCTCCTGGAGCACGGCGGCGGCGTCGGCGTCCTCGGTGGGCAGGATCCGGTCGCGCGAGGAGACCAGCGTCACCTTCGAGCCGAGCGACAGGTACGCCCCGGCCAGCTCGGCGCCGGTCACACCGGACCCGACGACGACCAGCTCCTCGGGCAGCTCGGTCAGGTCGTAGAGCTGGCGCCAGTCGAGGATGCGCTCGCCGTCGGGCTCGGCGCCGCGCAGGACGCGGGGCGTCGCGCCGGTCGCCAGCAGGATGATGTCGGCGCGGATGTGCCGGTCGCCGACCGCGACGACGTGCGGCTCCACCAACCGCGCCTCACCCCGGACGATCTTGACTTCCTCGTAGGCGAGGCGTTCGGCCACGTCGAACGACTGGGCGCGGGCCAGCTCCCGCACCCGCTTGTTGACGGTGGCCAGGTCCGCCTCCAGGCCGCCGACGATGCCGTCGGGGCCGCCGCTGAACCGCAGGCCCAGCGCCGCCGACTCGCTCATGACGGCCATGCGGGTGGAGGTCGCGATGAGGGTCTTGGAGGGCACGCAGTCGGTGAGCACGCACGCGCCACCGGGACCGTCGCGTTCCACCACGGTCACGTCGGCGCCGAGCTGCGCCGCCACGAGGGCGGCCTCGTAGCCGCCGGGGCCTCCTCCGATGATCACAATGCGCGTCACGTGTCCATTGTTTCTCATGGACGGGAGTGACCTGGACGCGGTGTCCCGTCGGGGCCCGCCGGGTGCCGTACTCTTGGGCGGCGTGGCACTGTACGCGGCGTACGCCTCCAACATGGACCCCGAACAGATGGCGCTGCGGGCTCCGCACTCCCCCATGCGCGGAACCGGCTGGCTGGCCGGCTGGCGACTGACGTTCGGCGGCCAGGACCGGCACTGGGAGGGCGCGCTCGCGACCGTCGTCGAGGACCGGTACGAGCAGGTCTTCGTGGTGCTCTACGACGTCCCGGCCTGGGACGAGAAGGAGCTGGACGCCTGGGAGGGCGCGGCCCTCGGCGTCTACCGCAAGATCCGGGTGCGGGTGCAGACCCTGGACGGGGACCAGCTCTGCTGGCTGTACGTCCTGGACGACTACGAGGGCGGGCTGCCGTCGGCCCGCTACCTGGGGATCCTCGCCGACGCGGCCGAGGCGGCGGGCGCGCCGGACGACTACGTCAAGGATCTCCGCACCCGGCCCTGCGCGTCTCTGGGCGACTGAACCCCCAGGTAGTGTCGGTGCCGTGAGCAACGACGCTTTTGCACTGGCCGAGGACGCCGCCAAGGAGCTGCGCGCCCGGGCCGGTTCCGACTCCTTCGACGTCGCCCTGGTGATGGGCTCGGGCTGGGTCCCGGCCGCCGACGCCCTGGGCGGGACGGTCACCGAGATCACGGTGACCGATCTGCCGGGCTTCGCGCCGCCCGCGGTCGCCGGGCACGCCGGGAAGATCCGCGTGGTCGAGGTCGGCGGCCGCCGCGCCCTGGTGTTCCTGGGCCGCACCCACCTGTACGAGGGCCGGGGCGTGGAGCCGGTGGTGCACGGCGTGCGGACCGCGCTGGCGGCGGGCGTCGGCACCGTGGTGCTGACCAACGCGGCCGGCGGGCTGCGCCCCGAGCACCAGAAGGTCGGCGACCCGGTGCTGATCTCCGACCACCTGAACCTGACCGGCGCGAACCCGCTGACCGGCGCGAACTTCCTGGACCTGACCGAGGCGTACTCGGAGCGGCTGCGGGCGCTGGCCAAGGAGGCCGACCCGACGCTGGGCGAGGGCGTGTACGCGGCGTTCCGCGGCCCGACGTACGAGACCCCGGCCGAGATCCGCATGCTGCGCACCATGGGCGCCGACATGATCGGCATGTCGACGGTGCTGGAGACCGTCGCGGCCCGCGAGGGCGGCGCGGAGGTGCTGGGCATCTCCCTGGTCACCAACATCGGGGCGGGGCTGACCGGCGAGCTGCTCGACCACGCCGAGGTCCTGGCGGCGGGCAAGGCCGCGGCGTCCCGGATGGGCACGCTGCTGGGCACCGTGCTGTCGAAGCTGTAGGGGCGCGCGATGAGCGACTTGCGCGACGCCGCGGCGGAGTGGCTGTCCCAGGACCCCGATCCCGACACGCGGGCCGAGCTGAAGGCGATCCTGAGCGCCGGGGACGACGCCGCGCTGGCGTCCCGGTTCGGGGCCCGGCTGGAGTTCGGGACCGCCGGGCTCCGCGGTGAGCTGGGCGCGGGCCCCAACCGGATGAACCGCGTGACCGTGATGCGCGCCGCCGCCGGGCTCGCCGCCCGGGTGCGGCGGGACGCGCCGGACGGCGGCGTGGTGATCGGCTACGACGCGCGGCACAAGTCCGAGCTGTTCGCCCGCGACACCGCCGCCGTGCTGACCGGGGCGGGGCTGCGGGCCTGGCTGCTGCCCCGGCCGCTGCCGACGCCGGTGACGGCGTTCCTGGTGCGCGAGCTGGGCGCGGCCGCGGGCGTGGTGGTGACCGCCAGCCACAACCCGCCGCGCGACAACGGCTACAAGGTCTACTGGAACGACGGCGCGCAGATCGTCCCGCCGGTGGACGCCGAGATCTCGGCCGCGATCGACGCGGTCGGGCGGGTGGACGAGCTGCCGCTCGGCGACGACTGGACCGTGCTGGGCGAGGACGCCGTGCAGGCGTACCTGGCGGCGCTGGGGGACCTGCCGCTGGGCGACGCGCGGGACGTGCGGATCGCCTACACGCCGATGCACGGGGTGGGGCGGGACGTGCTGCTGCGGGCCCTGGACCGGGCCGGGTTCCCCGCGCCCGCCGTGGTCGGCGAGCAGGCCGAGCCCGACCCGGACTTCCCGACGGTCGCGTTCCCCAACCCCGAGGAGCCGGGCGCGATGGACCTGGTGCTGGCGCTGGCCGCCGGCACCGGGGCCGATCTGGTGATCGCCAACGACCCGGACGCCGACCGGTGCGCCCTCGCGGTCCCCACGGCCGACGGCTGGCGCCCGCTGACCGGCGACGAGGTCGGCGCGCTGCTGGCCGAGCACGTGCTGCGGCACACGACCGGGGACGACCGGCTGGCGGTGACCACGATCGTGTCGTCGTCGCTGCTGCGGTCGGTCGCGGCGGCGCACGGGGTGCGGTTCGCCGAGTCGCTGACCGGCTTCAAGTGGATCATGAAGGCGGGGGCGGCCGGGGACCGGATGGTCTTCGGCTACGAGGAGGCCCTCGGCTACAGCGTCGGCGGGGACGCCGGGCTGCCCGTCCACGACAAGGACGGGATCGGGGCCGCGCTGGTGGCCGCCGCGCTGGCCGCCGAGGCCAGGCGGGACGGCCGGACGCTGGCCGACCTGCTGGACGAGCAGGCGCGCCGCCACGGCCTGCACGCCACCGCGCAGCTGTCGGTCCGGGTCCAGGACCTGCGGCTGATCTCCGACGCGATGGCGCGGCTGCGGTCGGCGCCGCCGGCCGAACTGGGCGGGCGCGCGGTGGCGTCCCTCGACGACCTGGCCGAGGGCGTGGACGGGCTGCCGCCCACCGACGGCCTGCGGTTCCGCCTGGCGGGCGACGAGGGCTCGGCGCGGGTCGTGATCCGCCCCTCGGGCACCGAGCCGAAGCTGAAGTGCTATCTGGAGGTCGTTCTGCCGGTGGGTGAGGGCGAGGACGTGGCGAACGTCCGCAAGGCCGCCCAGGCCGCCCTGGAGGCCCTCCGCAAGGACGTGGGCCGGGCGCTGGGCCTGGCCTGACGCGCGACCGGCCTGACGTGCGGCGCCGCCCGTTCCCCCCGGGGAGCGGGCGGCGTCCCCGTTCCCGGCGCGGGCTCAGAGCAGCCCGGCGACCACCGCGGCGGCGAACAGCACGCCGGGCACGGCCAGCGCCAGCACGGCGGGCAGGTTCCAGGCCAGCACGCCCGCGCCGGTCTCCCGCTCCCCCTCGGCCCTGGCCGCCGGGTTCCCGGAGCGGTTCCTGGGGCGGTGGCGGTCGGCGACCTCGTTGAGCCGTTCCGCCGCGAAGCCCGCGGGCGTGCGGCCCCGCAGCGCCTCGGCCGGGACCTTCGGGTTCTCCTTGCGGGCGCGCGCCTCGGCGCGGGCACGGGCGCGCGGCGACGTCTGGAGCACCCACGCCCGCGTCCTCCGCTGCGCCCCGTCGGCGGCGACGTACCGGACCACGACGGCCTCGCGGCCCTCGATCCCCCGCACCGCCCCCCACGGGGCGCGCAGGTCGCGCAGCGGGTTGCGGACCGTGACCCCCGCCTCGTCGGCGACGATCGCGGGCCGCAGCCCCACCGTGTAGGCCACGCCGCAGCTCAGCAGCAGCGCCGCGGCCAGCGTCCCGGTCATCAGGTCGTAGCTGGTCCGGCCGGTGAACCCGAACGCCAGGTCCAGCAGGTTCAGCGCGGCGAACGCCAGCCACGCCCAGGCGACGACGCGGCCGGCGGTGGAGCGGATCTGCAACTGCGGGGTCATGACCCCAGATCTTGCCGTGTTCCCCGCCGTGGTCAGGCCACCGGGCGGGATCCGCGCCACTTGAGCTGCTCGAAGCCCGGCTTGATCACGCCGTTGATCAGCTCCAGCCGCTCGGAGAAGTCCAGGAAGGAGGACTTCATGGCGTTGACGGTGAACCAGCGCAGGTCGTCCCAGCCGTACCCGAACGCCTCCACCAGCTTGTGGAACTCCTCCGACAGGGAGGTGCCGCTCATCAGCCGGTTGTCGGTGTTGACGGTGACGCGGAAGTTCAGGCTGCGCAGCAGCCCGATCGGGTGCTCGGCGATCGACTTGGCCGCCCCGGTCTGGATGTTGGAGGTCGGGCACATCTCCAGCGGGATGCGCTTGTCGCGCACGTACGCGGCCAGCCGCCCCAGCTTCGGCTTCTGCCCGTCGGCGACCGCGATGTCGTCGATGATCCGCACGCCGTGGCCGAGGCGGTCCGCGCCGCACCACTGGATGGCCTGCCAGATCGAGGGCAGCCCGAACGCCTCCCCGGCGTGGATGGTGAAGTGGGCGTTCTCCCGCTGGAGGTACTCGAACGCGTCCAGGTGGCGGGTGGGCGGGTACCCGGCCTCGGCGCCGGCGATGTCGAACCCGACCACGCCCGCGTCCCGGTACCGCACCGCCAGCTCGGCGATCTCCATGGAGCGCGCCTGGTGCCGCATCGCGGTGACGAGCGTGCCGACCTTGACGCCGTGGTCGCGCCCGCCCTTCTCGAACCCCTCCAGCACGGCCTCGACGACCTGCTCCAGGGTCAGCCCCTCCCGGGTGTGCAGCTCGGGCGCGTACCGCACCTCCGCGTACACGACGCCGTCCCTGGCCAGGTCCTCGGCGGCCTCGTAGGCGACCCGGGCCAGGGCCTCGCGGGTCTGCATGACCCCGACGGTGTGGGAGAACGTCTCCAGGTAGCGTTCCAGGGAGCCCGAGTTGGACATCTCCGCGAACCAGGTGCCCAGGCTGTCGGGATCGGTGGTGGGCAGGCCGTCGTACCCGCTCTCGCGGGCGAGCTCGACGATGGTCGCGGGCCGCAGCCCTCCGTCAAGGTGGTCGTGCAGCAGCACCTTGGGTGCGCGCCGGATGTCTTCGAGAGTCGGGCGTTCGTCCATCTTTAGAATTTACCGGAGGAACCAGCCGCCCTTCCCTGTCACAACCTGCCATGTTCCCCCATTGCCGGGGAAAGTTCAGAGGCCCTCCAGTTCCCGGTAACGGGCGGCGGCGCGGGCGAGGTCCGGGCCGGACTTCCACAGGTCGGCGGGGTCGTCGGGCATGAGGGCGTCGCGGACGGCGTCCTGGACCGGGTAGGGGACCTTCGCCTTCAGCTTCGTGCCGTCCGGTCCCTCGAACAGGGCGTGGATCTCGGCGGGGTAGGCGTCGACGACCTCCCGTGGGGTGCCCACGAAGTAGGGGTACTTGAAGAGGATCTCGGCGGCGTCCACCACGGTGAATCCGGCTCGGTCGGCCAGGTCGCGGGCCAGGGACGCGGGGAACGTGAGGGGGCCGCGGTCGTTCAGCAGCTCTCGGAACGCCGCGATCCGTTCCGTTCCGCCCCAGCCCTGGATGTCGGGGAGGCGCCGCTGCCGCCAGCCGGGCAGGTTCAGGGGCGCGAAGTCGCCGGTGGGCGAGTGCTCCAGGACGTAGCACTCCCGGTGGGGGTGGCCCTGGTAGCCGAGGATCAGCGCCGCGCCGGAGGGGGTGCGCCACAGCTCGCCCTTGGCGTCCTGGCGGTCGCCGGTGAGCGAGGTCAGGTAGTGGACGCGCCACCGGCCGTCGCCGTCGCCGAGCGGGGTGTTGCCCCAGGCGGCGAGCTCGTCCAGCAGTCGCTCGCGGGTGTAGCGGGGTGTCCAGGCGCGGGCCGCCTCGATCGCCTGGCCGCCGAGCGTGCCGAACGCGATCCACAGGCCGCCCGCGAACCGGGGCACCTCCACCCGGCCCAGCGGGTGGACCTGGGCCGCGTCCGAGCGGCTCGCGGCCTCCTGGAGGATCTCCGCGACGCGGCGCAGCGCCCCGAGCTTCGCGGTCTGCCCGCCGACCGGCAGCCGGGGATGGGTGCGCAGCCACGCGGGAACGCCGTCCGGCCGTGGCAGGCCGAGGGCGGCCGTCAGGCGCAGGGCGGCGTACAGGCAGGTCGCGGCGGTGCGGGCGGTGGCGGCGATCCCGTCGCGGAGCGGCCGTTCGACGACGTCGGGCATGATCTCGTCCAGCGCCTCCGCCACGGCGGCCGGTCCCGCCAGGGCGGCGTCCAGGAGGCGTTCGGCCTGGTCGCGGGTGGTCCGGCGGAGGGCCTGGGACCCGTACACGTCCACCGGGGTCATCCGGGCGTACCAGCCGGGCGGGAACATCAGGGGCTGCTCGCCGTCGCGTTCGTGCGACGAGGCCGCCTCGAACGGCGGGTGGAACACGCGCGCCGTCACCGTCCCGTCGGGCGCGGTGAAGGTGATCCGGCCGCGCGCGTAGGCGATCCGGGTCGGGCCGTCCGCGCCGGGGAGCGTCACCTCCGCCTCCGGCGGGCAGTCGGGGCGGCGGTCCACGGTCGCCGGGTCCAGCGTCACCAGGCAGGTCCGGGCCTCGTGGCCGACCACCCGGAACGTCCGCCAGCCGTCCCCCACGCGCTCGGTGAGGAAGAACCCCTCGTCGCCGTCGTACCAGAGCGCCTGGTCGCCGCGCGTGCCGACGGTCCGCGCGTCCGCCAGGATCCCCTCGGGGGTGTAGACCGTCGCGAACGAGTCGCCGATGCTCCCGGTCAGGTGGTCGCCGTTCTGGATCATCCGGGGTTTCCAGCGCAGGATGTGCGGCGGCACGTACGGGTAGTGGAGTTCGGCGGGGATCCCGCCGCTCAGGGCCGCCCGCAGGACCTCCACGGGGGAGGCGGGGGCGGGGCGGGGGGCGTCCGGCTCCAGGCCGTAGTAGCCGTGGGCGGCGAGCGGGGCGAGGCGGGACAGGCCGTGCGCCAGGTCGGGCAGCGAACCCGACGCGACCTCGGCGGTCCAGCGTTCGACCAGTTCGAGGAGCAGGGCGCGCAGGTCGGTGTCGCCGTGGATGCGGCGCAGGGTGGCGCGGTAGTCGACGTTGGAGTAGTGGCCGAGGTCGGTGACGGCGCGCTCCAGCTCCGCGGCGATCTGGTCCCGGTGCCGAGGGTCGGACAGCCGCTCGCCGATCCGGGCCAGGGTCTCGTCGTCGCTCCACCAGCGCGGCAGCGTCCTGATCGTGCCGGGCCGCAGGATCTCGGGCAGCGGCCAGGTCACCAGCGGGTCGAGGGCCGGGTCGGGGGAGGGCTCGGGGCGCGGCAGCGTCCCGGCCTGGCCGGTGAGCTGGAGCGCCAGCGACGACGGGCAGCGCCGGACGTGGGTGAAGAACCACTCGGCGGGCAGGCGGGCGCCGGCGCCGACGGCGGCCAGCGTCCACAGCCACATCTCGCGGATCCGCTCGGCCGTCTCCGGGTCGTCGGGCCGCGGCTCGGCGGCGACCAGCAGGTCGACGAGGCCGTCGTCGCGGCCGGCGACACGGACGAGGGGCTCCCCGGCGGCGTCCCAGACGGCGTGCGAGGCGCGGACGAGGGCCCCGGTGCGCAGCAGGCGTTCGGCGAGGGAGTCCTCGGCGTCCACCTTCTTGATCTTGGCGGCCCTGGCGAGGGTGCGCGCGTCCGGGAAGATCCGCGCGTAGGGAACGCGGCCGGCGGCGAACGCGGCGTCCAGGATCTCGTTGAAACGCTCGTAGGACACGCGGGGCGGGAGCTCGGGGGCCATGAGCTTCACCAGGTCGCGGTAGACCGTCGGCGCGACCACCCCGAGCGGCGCGAACTCCAGGAACACCGCGTGCAGGCGGTCCAGGTCGACCAGCGCGGGATGCTTCTTCTCGACCTTGCGGGCCTGGGTGAAGAACGCCGTCGCCAGCTCGTCCTCCCCCGCCGCGTGGAAGACGCGGCACGCCTCCTCGTAGAAGGGCGGCAGGTCGGCGGCGGGCAGCGGCCTGGCCAGCCGGTTCACCGCGCTCCTGGCCTTGCGGGGGTCGGCGGCGGCGGTCGCCGCCAGCGCGGCCAGTTCCGGGTGGGGGGTCATGCGTTCTCCGTCAGTTCTCGGTAGCGGGCGGCGGCGCGGGCCACGTCCGGGCCCCGGTCCCACAGGTCGGCGGGGTCGTCGGGCATGAGGGCCCGGCGCAGGGCGCGTTCGGTGTCGGCCGGGAGGCCGCCCCGGGACCCCTCGTCGTCCGGGGCGGTGTAGAACACGCGGATCTCCTCGGGGAAGACGTCGATCGGCTCCGGGAACGTCTCGTAGTGCCGGAGGTGGCCGAAGCAGACCTCGGCGGCCGCCAGGGGCCACAGCCCGGTGCGTTCGGCCAGGTCATGGGCGAGGGACGGCGGGAACGCGATCGGGCCGCGCTCGGCCAGCAGCCGCCGGAACTCCACCACCCACTCCGCGCCGCCCGAACGCCACGCCGGGTCGGCACGGACCTGTTCCCAGCCGGGCGGCTCGAAGGGGGTGAAGCGGCCGTCCGGGGAGTACTCCAGCAGGCGCACCTCCCCGTGCGGGGGGTCGCGGTGCTCCAGGGCCAGTGCCGCGCCGGAAGGGGTGCGCCACAGGTCGCCCACCGCGTTCGGGCGCTCTTCCGTCGCGCCGGTCCCGCGCAGGACCACCGCGCGCCAGCGCCCGTCACCGGCGCCGACCGGCGCGCTCACCACCGCCGCCATCTCGTCCAGCAGGGCCTTGCGTACGTGGGCGGGCGTCCAGGCGCGGGCGGCCTCGAACGCCCGGTCGGCCACGGACCCGAACGTCCGGTCGACCACCGGCGGGAACGGCGCCGCCGGGCCGGGCACGTCCGCCCTCCCCAGCGGGCGGCCCCGTTCGGTTCCCGGCTCGTCGGCCGCCCGGCGCAGGATCTCCGACAGCCGGCGCAGCGCCACGGCCCGCGCGGTGTGGCGGCCGGGCGGCAGCTCCGGGCGGAACCGCAGGTCGGGCGGGGTTCCCGGGGGAAGCGGCGTGCCGAGCCGCGCCGACAGCCGCGCGACGTCGGGCAGGCGGCGGGCGGCGTCGAGGGCGACGGCGCCGACGCCGCCGCGCAGCGCCCGCCCGGTCACCTCCGGCATGAGGCGGTCCAGGGCCCCGGCCACGGCCGACCGGCCGGTCAGGGCGGCGTCGAAGAGGCGTTCGGCCTGCTCGCGGGTGGTGCGGCGGAGGGCGCGGGAGCCGCGGACGTCCGTGAACCCCATCCGGGCCCACCAGCCGGGCGGGTAGACGCTCGTCGGCGCGGCGCCGCCGTCGTGGGGCGGCGGGAAGGAGAGCCGGGCGGTCACGGCGCCGTCCGGCGCGGTGAACGTGATCCAGCCCCGCGCGTAGGCGATCCGGGTCGGGCCGTCCGCGCCGGGGAACGTCACCTCGGCCTCGTTCGGGAAGTCCGGCAGGCGGCCCGCCGTGGCGGGGTCCAGCGTCAGCAGCAGGTCGTCGCCGTACTCGCCGTCCACGCGGTAGGTGCGCCAGCCGTCGCCGCGCCGCTCGGTCAGGAGGAGCCGGGTCCCGTCGTGCCAGAGCGCGCGTTCGTTGCGGCGGCCTCCCGGCACGTGGAGCCGGTGCGGCCGCCGGTCCCGCGTGAACACCTGGGCCTGGCCGCCGCGCTGCCAGGTCAGGTGATCGCCGTGCTGGACCACGCGGGTTCCCGCGCCCATGCCGCGCGGGTCGCCCGGCGGGAGGCCCAGTTCGGCGAGGACGCCGCCGCGCAGGGTCCTCCGCAGCGCCCCCGCCGGGTCGGGGGCGGGCCGCCGCGCGCCGGGGTCCAGGTCGAAGTAGCCGTGGTCGGCGGCCTTCGCGAGCCGGAACAGGCCCCACGCCATGTCGGGAAGGGAGCCGGACTCCGCCCGGTCCGTCCAGTCCGCGACGAGTTCGCGCAGCAGGGCGCGGGTGGGGGCGTGGTCCCAGACGCGGCGCAGCCGGCGGGAGGGGTCATACGCGATGCTGAGATCGAGCTCCGCCACGTACAGGTCCAGTTGCCGGGTGACCAGGGCGCGTTCGCCGGGGTCGGCGAGCAGCTCCCCGGTGATCCCGGCCAGGGCGGCGTCGTCCCCGTGCCAGGCGGGCCGCGCGGGGGACGCGCCCGGGTCGGGGATCACGGTCATGGCCGACGGCAGCAGCGGGTCGGCGTCCGGCGCGACGGTGGCGGGCGCGGCCGGCAGCGCGTCCCCGGCCTGCCCGACGAGCCGGAACAGGATCGGGGCGGGGCAGCGGCGACCGGCGGAGGCGAACCACCCGGCGGTCAGCCCCGCCCCGGCCCCGGCGTCCGCGAGCGCCGCCAGCCAGGTCACCCGGACCCGCTCGGCCGCCTCCGGGTCACCGGCGGCGTCCGGCCGCGGCTCGGCGGCGACCAGCAGGTCCCGCAGCGCCGCGTCGCGGCGGGCGGCGCGGACGAGGGATCCGGCGGCGCCGTCCCAGACCTCGGGGGGCGCGGCGGCCAGTGCCCCGGTGCGCAGGAGGCGTTCGGCCCGCTCGTCCCCGGCGTCGGCGCGCCCGCGGGACGCGCGCGGCGGTTCCGGGTGGGAGGTCATGGGGCTCCGTCGTGCTGATCGGCTCGGGGGTCGAGTGATCAGACGGTGCCGGGGCCGCTTCCGTTTCCGCGGATCGGGAAGCGGGCCCCGGGATCTCAGGCGATGCGGTCGATCAGCAGCGGCAGCAGGTCCGGCTCGCCGCCCTCGCGGATCTCGTAGGCGCCCTCCAGGGCCGCCAGCGCGCGGTCGAAGCGGGCCGCGTCGTCGGCGTACAGGGTGAGGAGCGGCTGGCCCTCGCGGACCGTGTCGCCGGGCCGGGCGTGGCAGATGACGCCCGCGCCGGCCGACACCGGGTCCTCCTTGCGGGCCCGGCCCGCGCCGAGCCGCCACGCCGCCACGCCCACGCCGTAGGCGTCCAGCCGGGTCAGCACGCCCGAGGCCGGGGCGAGGACCTCGTGGGCCTCGCGGGCGACCGGCAGCGGGGCGTCCGGGTCGCCGCCCTGCGCGGAGATCATGCGGCGCCACACGTCCATGGCCGAGCCGTCGCGCAGGGCGTCGGCGGGGTCCCGGCCGTCCACCCCGGCGGCGGCCAGCATCTCGCGGGCCAGCAGGACCGTCAGCTCGACGACGTCCTCGGGGCCGCCGCCCGCCAGGACCTCGACGGACTCGGCGACCTCGACCGCGTTCCCGACGGCCCGGCCCAGCGGGCGGTCCATCGCGGTCAGCAGCGCCACGGTCCGCACGCCGTGGTCGGTGCCGATGCCGACCATCGTCCCGGCCAGCTCGCGGGCGTCGGCCACGTTCTTCATGAACGCGCCCGAGCCCACCTTCACGTCCAGGACCAGCGCCCCGGTCCCCTCGGCGATCTTCTTGGACATGATCGAGGAGGCGATCAGCGGGATCGACTCGACGGTGCCGGTCACGTCGCGCAGCGCGTACAGCTTGCGGTCGGCGGGGGCCAGGCCGGTGCCCGCCGCGCAGATCACCGCGCCGGTCGAGGCGATGACGTCGAGCATCTCCGCGTTGGACAGCGACGCCCGCCAGCCCGGGATCGACTCCAGCTTGTCCAGGGTGCCGCCGGTGTGGCCGAGGCCCCGGCCCGACAGCTGCGGAACGGCCGCCCCGCACGCCGCCACCAGCGGGGCCAGCGGCAGGGTGATCTTGTCGCCGACGCCGCCGGTGGAGTGCTTGTCGGCGGTCGGGCGGTCCAGCGACGACCAGTCCATCCGCTCCCCGGAGGCGATCATCGCCTCGGTCCAGCGGGCGACCTCGTCGCGGGTCATGCCGTTCAGCAGGACCGCCATCGCCAGCGACGACATCTGCTCCTCGGCGATGTCGCCGCGCGTGTAGGCGGCGATGGTCCAGTCGATCTGCTCGGGCGTCAGGGCGTGCCCGTCGCGCTTGGCGCGGATGACGTCAATGGCGTCCACGTGCGCGCTTCCTCTCGTTGCGGGGTGACCGGGCTCAGGCCCGGTTGATCAGGTCGTCGGGGCCGAACGCGTCCGGCAGCACCTCCGACATCGGGCGGACGCCGCCGGCGGTCTCCAGCAGCAGGTCCGGGCCGCCGTGCTCCCACAGCAGCTGGCGGCAGCGGCCGCAGGGCATCAGCGGGGCGCCGTGGCGGTCCACGACCGCGATGGCCACCAGCTTCGGGCGGGGCCCGTCCGGCACGCGGTCGGGTCCGTACAGCGCGGTGACGATGCTGCACTCGGCGCACAGGCCGAGGCCGTAGGAGGCGTTCTCCACGTTGCAGCCGGTCACCACGCGGCCGTCGTCCACCAGCGCCGCCGCGCCCACCGGGAAGTCCGAGTAGGGCGCGTAGGCCCGAAGCATGGCGGCCCGCGCCGCTTCGCGCAGCGCGGGCCAGTCGATGTCACTCATGCACTAATGATCGGACACGCCGATCAGTGCCCCTCACCCCGGCGGTAGCGAACGCCGTCGGCGGCGGGCATGCGGAGCCGCTGGGACGCCAGCGACAGCACCAGCAGCGTGGTGATGTGCGGGCTGTAGGTCACCAGCTCCTTGGGGATCTCGTCGGTGCCGAGGTACCACACCAGCAGCAGCACGCCGACGATCACCGACGCGAGCACCTGGTACAGGCGCCGGCGCGGGCCGGCGGCGGCCTCGGCCGGGGTGGTCGGGCGGCGGCCCTGCCACAGCAGCCAGGCGGCGTAGGCGAACAGGCCGATCGCCAGCACCAGCAGCAGCGCGTGGATCGCGCCGCCCGCGCCGCGCTGCTGGAGCGCGTCGGTGTAGCCGAACAGGCCCGTCCCGGCGGCCAGGCCGCCCGGCCGCCAGTTACCGAAGATCATCGCGGCGAGGCCGATGTAGCCGCGCCCGCCGGTCTGGCCCTCCTGGTACTGCGAGGAGGCCACCATCGCCAGGAACACGCCGCCGAAGCCCGCCAGCGCGCCGGAGACCAGCACCGCGACGTACTTCATGGACATGACCTTGACGCCCAGCGACTCGGCGGCGTACGGGTTCTCGCCGACCGACCGGATGCGCAGGCCGAACGCCGTGCGCCACAGCACGAAGTAGGTGCCCACCAGCAGCGCGACCGCCAGCAGGGTCAGCGCCGACAGGTCGGTGGTGAAGCCGCGCACCAGCCCGGCCAGGTCCGACACCAGGAACCAGTGCCTGCCCTCCAGGTCCTGGAGCGGCTCCTTGACGCCGGGGATCCCCAGCACCGGGAACTCCGGCAGGCGCGGCGACTGGTTGGCGCTGACGCCCTTGCCCTCGAAGAAGATCGTGGACAGGTAGCGCGCGACGCCCGGCGCGAGGATGTTCAGCGCCACGCCCGACACGATGTGGTCCACGCCGAACGTCACGGTCGCCAGGGCGTGCAGCAGGCCGCCCAGCGCGCCCATCAGCACGCCGGTGACCAGGCCCACCCAGGGGTTGCCGGTGGTGAACGCGCCGTAGGCGCCGCCCCACGTCCCGAAGATCATCATGCCTTCGAGGCCGATGTTGACGACGCCGGCGCGCTCGGACCACAGGCCGCCCAGCGCCGCCATGCCGATCGGCACGCCCAGCGCCAGCGCGGCCCCGAAGGTGCCGCCGGAGGTGATCGCGTCCTCGCCGGTCAGCACCCGCAGCAGCACCAGCATGAGGAACACGCCGCCGAGCACGGCCAGCAGCCGCAGGCCGCGCCGCCGTCCGGGACCCGCCTTGGCCGGGGCCCCGGCGGGCTGCGCTTCGGTCACCGCGGTCATGAGGCCACCTCCGCCTTCTTGGTCGCACCCGCCGCCAGTTCGGCCGCCACCGCCTGCTGCTGCCAGCGCAGGCCGAGGCGGTGCACGATCTCGTAGACCACCACGACCGACAGCAGCACCGCCGCCTGCGTGATCGCCACGATCTCCTTGGGGATGTCGTTGAAGTCGAGGATCTGGGACGACTCGTCCAGGAACGCCCACAGCAGCGCCGCGAACGTGATGCCGATCGGGTTGTTGCGGCCCAGCAGCGCGATGCCGATGCCGAGGAAGCCGAGGCCGGTCGGGAACTGGAGGCTGTAGCTGTGCGCGGTGCCCAGCAGCTCCGGCATGCCGATCAGGCCGGCGGTCGCGCCGGAGATCAGCATGGTGGTGACGACCATCCGCTTGGCGTTGACGCCGCTGGCGACCGCCGCGCTGGCCGACAGGCCGGTGGCGCGCAGGTCGAAGCCGAACCGGGTGCGGTTGATCACGACGTGGAACGCGATGCCGACGATCACCGCCAGCACGATCAGGCCGTACACCTCCGCGCCCTCCCGGGCCCCCGGGAACGGGATGCCGGGGATCCAGCCGGACTCGGCGATCGGGTGGGTGCCGATGCTGTCGCTGCCCTCGGGCTGGTAGCCCAGCCGGTCGGTCTGGATCAGGTAGGCGATGATGCCGGTGGCGATGAAGTTCAGCATGATCGAGGAGATGACCTCGCTCACGCCGCGGGTCACCTTCAGCACGCCGACGATGCCCGCCCACGCCGCGCCGACCGCCATCGCGGCCAGCAGGATGACGATCTGGTGCAGGCCCGGCGGCAGGGCGAACGCGCCGCCCAGCGCCGCCGCCAGCATCGCCGCCATGCGGTACTGGCCGTCCACGCCGATGTTGAACAGGTTCATCCGGAACCCGACCGCCACCGCGATGGCCGCCAGGAAGTACATCGTGCCCTTGTTGATGATGTTGACCAGGCTGTCGGGCTGGGTGCCGTAGTCGACCATCGCCTGGAACGTCGAGGGCGGGTTGAAGCCGCTGATCGACAGCACGATCGAAGTGATCACGATCGAGAAGACCAGGGCCGTCAGGGCCGCCAGCAACGTCAGTGCCAGCGGTGAGGTCTTCAGCCTGTTCACCGGCCCTCCTCCCGGTCGCGGTCCGCGCCCTGGGCGCCGGTCATCGCCGAGCCCAGTTCCTCGGGCGTGACGGTCGCCGGATCGGCCTCGCCGACGATCCGGCCGCGCAGGATCACCCGCAGCGTGTCGGACATGCCGATCAGCTCGTCCAGGTCGGCGGAGATCAGCAGCACCGCCAGGCCCCCGGCGCGGGCGTCGCGCAGGTGGTCCCAGATCGCGGCCTGCGCGCCGACGTCCACGCCCCGGGTCGGGTGCGCGGCGATCAGGAACTTCGGCTCGCCCGACATCTCCCGGCCGACGATCAGCTTCTGCTGGTTGCCGCCCGACAGCGCGGCGGCCGACACGTCGATGCCCGGGGTCCGCACGTCGTAGTCGCGGACGATGCGCTCGGTGTCCCGGCGGGCCCCGGCGCGGTCGACCCACGGGCCCTTGACGTTGGGCTTGCGGGTCTGGTGGCCGAGGACGCGGTTCTCCCACAGCGAGGACTCCAGCAGCAGGCCGTGCCGGTGCCGGTCCTCGGGGATGAAGCCGACGCCCCGCTCGCGGCGGCGGCGCGTCTCCCAGCCGGTGATGTCGGCGCCGTCCAGGGCGACGGTCCCGGAGTCGGGGGCCCGCATCCCCATGATCGCCTCGACGAGCTCGGCCTGGCCGTTGCCCTCCACGCCCGCGATGCCGAGGATCTCCCCGGCGCGGATGGTGAGGGTGACGTCGTCGACGACCGGACGACCGGTGGCGTCGCGCACCGTCAGGTTCCGGATCTCCAGGACGGCGCGGTCGGTGACGGTGGACTCGCGCAGCTCCGGCACGGGCAGCTCGCTGCCGACCATGAGCTGGGCCAGCTCGCGGGCGTTGACCGCGGCCGGGTCGATGCCGTCCTGCACGGTGGTGCCGCGCCGGATCACGGTGATCGTGTCGGAGATCGACAGCACCTCGTCCAGCTTGTGCGAGATGAACAGGACCGTCAGGCCCTCGCGCTTGAGCTCGCGCAGGTTGCCGAACAGCTCCTCGACCTCCTGCGGCACGAGCACGGCGGTCGGCTCGTCCAGGATGATGATCCTCGCGCCGCGGTAGAGGACCTTCAGGATCTCCACCCGCTGGCGGTCGCCGACGCCCAGGTCCTCGACCAGCCGGTCGGGGTCCAGCCGCATCCCGAACTTCCGCGCCAGCTCGACGATCTTCTTGCGGGCGCGGCCGCCGATGCCGTACAGCTTCTCGGCGCCGAGGACGACGTTCTCCAGGACCGTCAGGTTGTCGGCCAGCATGAAGTGCTGGTGGACCATGCCGACGCCGCGCGCGATCGCGTCGGACGGCGAGTTCAGCGTGACCTGCTCGCCGTTGATCCTGATCGTGCCCTCGTCCGGCTTGTGCATGCCGTAGAGGGTCTTCATCAGGGTCGACTTGCCGGCCCCGTTCTCCCCCACGATGGCGTGCACCGTGCCGGCGCGGACGGTGAGGTCGATGTCGCGGTTGGCGACGACCCCGGGGAACCGCTTGGTGATCCCGCGCAGCTCGAAGGCGGGCGCGGCCTGTTCGGCTCGCTCTGTCGCCCGCGTTGTGGTGGACATCCCCTGCTCTCCTCGGCAGTGTCCGGACAGTGATCGACGTCGATCGGAAAACCGTACGACCGGCCCGGCGGGGGCCCCTCGGTGAGACGGGGGCGTCCCGCCGGGCCGGTCGCGGTCAGTGCCGGATCGCCGCCCTTACTTGCTGGGGACGGTGATCTTGCCGTCGATGATCTGCTGCTTGAACTCGTCCAGCTTGGCCTTCAGCGGGTCGATCTCGGCCGCGTTGGCGGTCGAGTAGCCCACCCCGTCGTCCTTCAGGTCGAAGGTCTCCGGGCCGCCCTTGACGGTGCCGTCGGAGGTCTGCTTGACGAAGTTGAACACCGCGGTGTCCACCCGCTTGATCATCGAGGTGATGATCAGCGGCTTGGCGGCGGCGTCGGCCGTCAGGTACTGGTCGGAGTCCACGCCGATCGCGTACTTCTTCTTGGCGGCGGCGGCCTGGAACAGGCCCACGCCCGACAGGCCGGCGGCGTGGTAGACCACGTCGGCGCCCTTGTCGTACTGGCCCTCGGCGATCGTCTTGCCCTTGGCCGGGTCCGCGAAGCCGGAGAAGTCGGTGCCGCGCGAGATGTAGTTGATCTCGATCTTGGCGTCCGGCTTGACCTTCTTGACGCCCGCGACGTAGCCCGCCTCGAACTTCTTGATCAGCGGGGTGTCCACGCCGCCGATGAAGCCGACGTGGCCCGTCTTGGACTTCAGGGCCGCCGCCGCGCCGACCAGGAACGAGCCCTGCTCCTCGGCGAACACCAGGTTGGTGACGTTGTCGGCCTTGATCGAGGCGTCGTCGACGATCGCGAACTTGACGTTCGGGTAGTTCTTGGCGACCTTGCCGAGCGCGCCCGCGTAGGCGTAGCCGACGGCGACGACCGGGTTGTAGCCCGACTTGGCCAGCAGCTCCAGGCGCTGGACCTTGTCGCCCTCCGGCTCGTCCTTCTTGGCCTCAAGGTCCTTGATGTCGACGTTGAGGTCGTTCTTGGCCTTCTCCAGGCCGGCGTAGGCGGCGTCGTTGAACGACTTGTCGCCGCGCCCGCCGATGTCGTAGGCCAGACCGACCTTGACGGTCTTCTTGCCTTCGCCGGAGCCGCTTCCGCTCTCGACCTTCTTGCCGCCGCACGCCGACGCGCCGAACGCCAGCATGGCGCTCGTCAGCGTGACAGCCGAAATCTTGAATGCACGGCGCACGTGGCCGCTCCTTCCGTTCCCCGCCCAGGGCACAACGGCGGCCGCAACGCGACCACCAAATCGATGGGACGCTACCTCGCCTAATGGGTGGAAAATCCCATCCAGCCCGTTTCGCAACAGGTCCGTTACCAAGGCGTAGGCATATCGCCACTGGTCAGCGTACGGATCAGTGGCGTTCGGGGAGCGGTCGGGGTCCAGAAAAACAGATCCGGCCAGTCGTAGCAAGTGTCAGCTGATGGACATCGCTTCCATCGCGGACACGCGCCACGACCGGCCGGTTCGCGCTCCGGGCCGCCGCCCGCCGGGTCCCGTCAGGCCAGCTTCGACCCCTCCACGGGGTCCTCGGCGTTGGGGCGGTTGCCGTCCCACAGGGCCGTCAGCGCCGTCGCCACCAGGACGCGGACGCCGACCGCGATGCAGGACTCGTCCACGTCGAAGTCGCCCCGGTGCAGGTCGTACTCCTCGGCCGACCCGGGCCGGCGGACGCCGAGGCGGGCCAGCGCGCCGGGGACCGACTCCAGGTACCAGCCGAAGTCCTCGCCGCCGAGGCTCTGCGGCGTCGGGACCGCCCCCTCCTCGCCCAGCACCAGCGCCGCCGCGTCGCGGAACATCTGGACGCTGGTGGTCTCGTTGACGGTCGGCGGGACGCCGCGCCGGTACTCCAGCGACGCGTCCACGTCGTAGGCGGCGGCCACCGAGTCCAGCAGCGCCCGGACCATCTCGGGCGCGCGGTGCCACGCCTCGTCGTCCAGGCAGCGCACGGTGCCCTCGGCGATGCCGTCGTCGGGGATCGCGTTGGCGACCGACCCGGCCGACACCCGGCCCCACACCAGCGACAGGCTGGAGCGCGGGTCCACGCGCCGCGACAGCGCCGCCGGGAGCTCGGTGACGATCTTGGCGAGGGCGTAGACCAGGTCGGCGGTCAGGTGCGGCCGGGCGGTGTGCCCGCCGGGCCCGGCGACCCGGACGTACACCTTGTCGCACGCCGCCGTGATCGCGCCGGTGCGCAGGCCGAGCTGGCCGACCTCGATGCGCGGGTCGCAGTGCAGCGCGAACGCCCGGTCCACGCCCACGATCCCGCCGCCGGCGATCACGTCCAGCGCGCCGCCCGGGGTCTCCTCGGCGGGCTGGAACAGCAGCCGCACCCGGCCCGGCAGCAGCCCCGCCGCCGCCTGCTGCGCCAGGAACAGGCCCGCGCCCAGCACCATCGCGGTGTGCACGTCGTGGCCGCAGGCGTGCGCCACGCCCGGCACGGTCGACCGGTAGGGCACGCCCTCCTTCTCGTCCTGGAGCGGAAGGGCGTCGATGTCGGCGCGCAGCGCGACGGTGTAGCCGTCCTCCGGGCCGATGTCGCAGAACAGGCCGGTACCGCGCGGGAGCACCTTCGGCTCCAGCCCGGCGGCCTTGAGCGCCGCCACGATCTGGTCGGTCGTGCGGTACTCGGCGTACCCGAGTTCCGGGTGCATGTGCAGGTCCCGGCGGAACTCGATCAGCTCCTGCTCGCGTTCGGACAGGAACGCGTCCAGTTGCGGCTGCAACGCGGCTCCCCCGTCCGCCGCCGGCCGGTCGGCCGCGGGCCCCTCCTGAGGGGCGTCGCCTGGTTCAAGGCCGGGCATCACCCCGGGTCCGGACTGTGTCATGTGCGCCCCCTGCGCGAGGGCGGAGCCCCACGGGCCCCGCCCGACGGTCTGCTGTTCGGCGGCCTGCTGATCGGCCTTGCGCTCGTTCCCGCGCTTGTCGGCGGCCGATCCCCCGGCAGGCTCCACGGGCTCCTCATCCGCCGCCATGCGCGACCTCCCCGACGTCGACGAACCTGTCCTCCGCGAGTTCGGTGACCGCAGCGTCGACCACGTCCTCCAGGGTGCCGCCCTCGGCGCGGATCGCGCGCTGCCGCTCGTACGGCGCCCCCCGGTCGAGGACCTCGCCGGCCACCTTGAGCTCCTCGGAGCAGCCGAGCCGGTCGGCCACGGGTTCCAGTTCGCGGACCAGTTCGTACAAACCGTCGCGGAGGGGTGCGGTGTTCCCGGTGTCGTCGGTGATCACGACGGCGTCGAGGCCGTACCGCGTGGCGCGCCACTTGTTGTCGCGCACCACCCAGGCCGCGGGTCTCGGCAGCGTGTACCCCCGGTCGATCTGCTGTTCGAACAGGGTCACCAGGCTCTGGCACAGCGCGGCCGCCATGCCCACTTCACGCATGGTGGGGATGCCGTCGAACATCCGGATCTCGATGGTGCCGAAGTCCGGGTGCGGGCGGATGTCCCACCACACCTCCTTGATGCTCCGGATGGTGCCGGCCCGCAGCAAGGTGTCCATGTACTCCTCGAACGCCGGCCAGTCGTCCAGCAGGTGCGGCGGCCCGGCCGTGGGCAGCTGGCCGAACACCACCGCGCGGCTGGAGGCCAGCCCGGTGTCGGCGCCGCTCCAGAACGGGCTGGAGGCGGTCAGCGCGAGGAAGTGGGGGAGGTAGGCCGACAGCGCGTTGACGATCGGGATCGCCTTGGCGGCGTCGGTGACGCCGACGTGGACGTGCACGCCGAACGTCTGGATGCGGCGGGCGAGCCACTGCATCTGCTCGATCAGGTCGGCGTAGCGCTGGATCGGCGCGGTGACCGCGTCCCGCCAGTCGCTGAACGGGTGGGTGCCGGTGCAGGCCAGGGCGATGCCGCGGGGCTCACCGGCGGCGCGCAGGGCGGCCAGCGTCCCGGCCAGGTCGCGCTTGGCCTCCGCCACGGTGTGGCAGACGTCGGTCACGATCTCGACCGTCGACTCCATCAGCTCGTGGCGGACCTTGGCCAGCCCGGCGGAACCGACGCCGCTCTCGCTGAGCGACGGCAGGTCCGCCAGCACCTCGCGGGCGTCCTGCCGCAGGTGCCGGGTGTCGGCGTCGATGAGCTGGATCTCCCACTCGATGCCCAGCGTCGCCCCGCGCGATGGGTTGAAGTCAATGGCCACGGCCAACCTCCGTCCACAATCCTTGCAGGTCGCTGCGTGGCACGTGGCGCAATTCGGCCAGCGGGTCCCTATGCCTGGACAAATGCCGGTCAGGTCGCTCGACTCCATGATGACGTCCAGTGCCCGTCGCTCTGGGCACTTCCATGCCCTTTGGGGATCATTTGACTCGTCGGGACGGGCGGTGATCACGCACCGTCACTCTTTCCAGTCATCGATCTTGGTCCGGACACCCCTCGAACGGACTAGTCCGTCCGCTCGCGCCTCGACCGTTCCAACGTACGCCGCGGCGTCCGGTTCGGGAACCACGCACGATTCCTCCGCCGGAACGCCGTCCGCGCCTTAGGTCGTATAGATCCCCGGCGTCGGGGAGTCCGCCCCGGGGTACCTCTTCTCCGGGTACGTCGCCTAACCTTCGGGGAATCATGAGGTCTCTTCACCGCGCCAGCGCCGCGCTCTCGATTCCGCTCGTCTCGGCGTGCCTCGTCGCGGCCCCGAGCGCCGTCGCGGCGGGCGCGACCACCGCGACGGGCGCGGTGTCCGCCGTCCCTCCGCGGGAGCCGGTCGGCGGTCCGCAGCTCGGCGGAAGGGGCGTCATCGTCAACGCCGGGCCCGGGGTGCCCGCCGCCCCGAAGATCAAGGCGGCGTCCTGGCTGATCGCCGACGGAGACACCGGGGAGGTGCTGGCCGCCCGCGACCCGCACGGGCACTACCTGCCCGCCAGCACCCTCAAGACGCTGACGACCATCGCGCTGATCCCCAAGCTGGACCCGAACCGGATGGTGCGGCCCAGCCAGGCGGCGTGCGACGTCGAGGGCACCAAGGTCGGCATGACGCCGAAGCTGACCTACAAGGTGTCCGACCTGTTCTACGCGTTGATGATGATGTCGGCCAACGACGCCGCCGTGACGCTCGCCGAGGCCAACGGCGGCATGAGGAAGACCCTGGCCGACATGAACGCCGAGGCCCGCCGCCTCAACGCCCACGACACCGTCGCCGGGTCCCCCAACGGCCTGGACGTCGATCTCGGCCTGAACGTGAGGACCCAGCACACCTCGGCCTACGACCTGGCGCTGATCCTGCGGGAGGGGCTGAAGAACCCGCAGTTCCGCGGCTACGTCCAGAAGATCGACCACTGGTTCCCGGCGCCGCCCTCCAAGAAGCAGAAGAAGAAGGGCAAGAAGACCGGGGGCTACCCGATCCACACCCACAACCGGATGCTGGAGGGCCAGGCGCACGCCTACCGCGGCATGCTCGGCGGGAAGAACGGCTTCACGATGGCGGCCCGGCAGACCTACGTCGCGGCGGCCCGGCGCGGGGACAGGACGATCATCATCTCGCTGATGAAGGCCGACCAGCAGCCGTCCCCCTACGCCGCCAAGCTGCTGGACTGGGGATTCGCCGCCGCCGGGAAGGCCAAGCCCATCGGCGCCCTGGTCCCGCCCGGCGAGCTCAAGCCCGCGACCAAGCCCGCCCAGGACGGGAACCCGCTGCTGCCCCGGGCGATCGCCAGCGACCAGGAGCGGCGCGACTGGGTGACGATCGGCGCCGTGGTCGGCGGGGTCGGGATCCTGGCCGGCGTGCTGGCCCTGGTCATGCGCCGCCGCCGCGAGGGCGACGACGCCGAGCCGTCCGGCGGGGAGTAGGGCGCGGGCCGAGGCGGGCGCGGGTAAGGCGGGCGCGGGTAAGGCTGCCTTCCCCTGGCCCGGCGGCCGGGCCGCCGCCTACCCTCGACAGTGGCGGACCGGTCACCGCGCGCCGCCGCTGGACGGCGGGCCGGCACGCCACGGAGGAGAGCGTCGTGTCTTCTGTCCCCGCGCATGAGCCTTTCCACGAGCGCACCGCCCCCGAACACCCCCACGCGGCCCTGCTCCGCGACGGCTACACCGCCTTCGCCAAGGGCGACATGGAAATGATCCGCTCGCTGCTGGCCGAGCGGGTCGTCCACCGCGTCCCCGGCCGGGGCCCCCTGTGCGGCGACTACACCACGCCCGAGGAGGTCCTCGGCTTCTACGTGAAGCTGTTCGAGCTGTCCGGCGGCACGTTCCGCAGCGAGCCCTACGCGGTGATGGCCGGGGACGACTACGGCGTCGCGCTCGTCCACACCTACGCCGAACGCCGCGGCCGGACGCTGACGGGCCGCGCGGTCGACGTCTTCCGCTTCGAGGACGGCCGCGTCACCGAGATCCGCACGATCGCCGAGGACCAGTACGGCGACGACGCGTTCTGGTCCGGCTAGACCTTCTCGCGCCTGCCCACCGGACGCGCGATGACGCTGAGGACGTCCCCGGGGGTGAGCGTCCGGTGCCCGTTGTCGGCGCTCAGCACCACGCTGCGCGTCGCGGTCCAGGCGGCGACGTAGAACAGGTACCGCGACACCAGGTTGATCCACACCATCAGCCCGACCAGGACCGCGAACGAGGCGTACAGCGGGTTGTCCACGGTGCGGCCCAGCAGGAACGAGGCGACCTGCTTGAGCGCCTCGAACCCGACCGCGCCCAGCAGCGCGCCCTTGTAGATGCGCCGCCAGGGCGCGCGGGTGCCGGTCAGCCGGGAGAACAGCACCAGGAAGATCCAGGTGTTGAAGAACACCGCCACGCCCAGCGACAGCAGCCGCAGCGCCGTCCCGGCCCCGCTCACGTCGTCCATCCCGAACCAGCCCAGCACCGTGTGGGCGGTGCTGCCCGCGACGGCGGTGGCGGCCGACCCGAGGATCAGCATGACCCCCAGGAACACCAGCACGGCCGCGTCCAGCAGCCGCATCACCAGGAAGTTGGCGCCCTCGGGGCGGGGGTCGTTGCCCCAGATGTCGCGCAGCGACTCGCGCAGCACCTGCACCCAGCCGAGCCCGGTCAGCAGCAGGCCGACGGTGCCGATCAGCCCGGCGGCGGTCTTGGACCGGACGACCTCGCTGATCTGGAGGCGGTCCGACAGCCCCGGCAGCATGTCGTTGATCGCCGTGACCAGGTACTCGCGCGCCAGGTCGCTGACCCCGACCAGATAGCCGAGCAGCGCGTACGCCAGCGCCAGCAGGGGGAAGAACGACAGGAACCCGTAGGAGGTCAGCGCCGCCGCCAGCCGGTCCCCGCGCCGGTCCCGGTACCGCTCGTAGGCGCGGGCGAGATGGTCGAACCACCGCCACCGCGCCCGTGCGCGGCGCAGCCGGGTCCGGACCGCCGCGTCGGCGGACTCGAACCTCCGCTGGACGGCAGTGATCACCTGGGGCATGTACGGACGGTACCCGCCTGATCGCCGCTGATGTCTGCCTCTTCGCGGGTCAGCCTCTCCGCGGCGGGCGGAAGGCGAAGTCGTTGACCGGCCGCCACACCCCGTCGGCGCCGTGCTCGTACAGGGCGAAGCCGTCGGCCCGGAAGTCGGCCCGGTAGTCGGCCAGCTCCTTGAACGCGCGGTCCAGGGCCTCGTCGGGCAGGTGGTGGGCGACCGTGACGTGCGGGTGGTAGGGGAACGACAGCTCGCGTTCCAGGGGACCCGACACGACGCGGGAGTGGAGGCGTTCGCAGCCGCCGATGCCCTCGGCCAGCGCGACGAACACCACCGGCGACACCGGGCGGAACGTGGCGGTGCCGCGCAGCCGGATCCGGAACGGCTCCTGGCCGCGGGCGGCCTCCGCCAGGTGACCGATGACGGCGTCCAGCGCGCTCTCGGGGATCTCGGTGGGCGGCAGCAGGGTGATGTGGGTGGGGATGGCGTCGGCGAGGGGGTCGCCGAACGAGGCGCGCATCCGCTGCAACCAGGGGCCGTACGGGTCGGGGATGGGGATGGCCACCCCGATGGTGCGGACGCCGGGGGGACGCCCGCCCGCGCCGGGCGCGTCCTGCGCGGACGCGGCCCGGACGGCGGTCGGCGTCCCCCCGTTCACCGCGCCGTCAGCGGCCACGTCCCACGAATCCCACCTGGTCGCGCACCAGCTCCATGGTCCGGGCGGCGACCGCCCCGGCGCGCTCGGCGCCGTGCCGCAGCAGCCGGTCGAGCTGCTCCTCGTCGCCGAGCAGCTTCTCGGTGCGCTCCCTGATCGGGGTGAAGGTGTCCAGGACGAGCTGGGCCAGGTCCTTCTTGAACTGGCCGTAGCCCTGGCCCTCGTACCGCTTCTCCAGGTCGGCGACCGGGGCGCCCTCCAGGGCGGAGAAGATCCGCAGCAGGTTGGTGACGCCCGCCTTGTTCTCCTCGTCGTAGCGCACCTCGGTGCCGGTGTCGGTGACCGCGCGCATGATCTTCTTGCGCATCGGGCCGGGCTCCTCCAGCACGTCGATGATGCCCTGCGGGGAGGAGGCCGACTTGCTCATCTTGGCGGTCGGCTCCTGGAGATCGGTGATCTTCGCGGCGCCCTGCGGGATGTGGGCCTCGGGCAGCACGAACGTGTCGCCGAACCGGTGGTTGAACCGCTGGGCCAGGTCGCGGGTCAGCTCCAGGTGCTGGCGCTGGTCCTCGCCGACCGGGACGCGGAACAGCGGGGCGTCCTCGCCGGTCTCGGGCGTGTACAGCAGGATGTCGGCGGCCTGGAGGATCGGGTAGGTGAACAGGCCCACGCTGGCGGCGGCCGCGCCCTGCTTGGCGGACTTGTCCTTGAACTGGGTCATCCGGCTGGCCTCGCCGAACCCGGTGAGGCACGACAGCACCCAGGCCAGCTCGGCGTGCTCGGGCACGTGGCTCTGCACGAACAGGGTGGACCGCTCCGGGTCCACGCCCATCGCCAAAAGCTGCGCCGCGGAGACCTTGGTGCGGCGGCGCAGCGCCGCCGGGTCGTGCTCCACGGTGATCGCGTGCAGGTCCACGACGCAGTAGAACGCCTCGTGCGAGTCCTGCAGGGCGACCCACTGCCGGAGCGCGCCCAGGTAGTTCCCGAGGTGGAAGGAGTCGGCGGTCGGCTGGATGCCCGACAGGACGCGCGGGTTCGCGCTGCCGGTGACGTTGGCGGTTTCGGTCGCTTGGGACATCTGCACGTACCGATTCTCTCAGGCCCCGTCCGGGGCGGCGTCGCCTGCGGGGGGCCCGGCGGGTCCTCCCTCGGTTGGGACGCCCCCTCGGATGGGGGTGTTCGGACTGGCCTCGGGCGGCGTGACGCGCACGCGGGCGACCCGCCGGCCGTCCATCCGGGCCACGACCAGCCGCCACCCCGCGATCCATACCCGGTCGCCCTCGGCGGGCACCCGGCCGAGAACGGCCATGATGTGCCCGGCGACGGTCTCGTACGGCCCGGCGGGCAGCCGGATCCCCGTCTCGGCGGCGAAGTCGTCCAGGTTGAGCAGCCCGTCGACCTCGACCACCCCGCCGTGCAGGCGCCTCGCCTGCGCGTCCTGCACATCATATTCGTCGCGGATGTCACCGATCAGTTCCTCCACGAGGTCCTCCAGGGTGACGATCCCGGCGGTCCCGCCGTACTCGTCCAGGACCACCGCCAGGTGGACGCCCTCGCGCCGCATCTCCGACAGCACCGGCAGCACGCGCTGGGAGGCGGGCAGGAACTTCACCGGCCGGACCAGGTCCCCCACCGGTCCGCCGCGCCGGTCGCCGGGCACCAGCAGGTCCCGGATGTGCACGAAGCCGATCACGTCGTCGTGGGAGTCCCGGTAGACCGGGAACCGCGAGTGCGGGCTGGCGGCCACCGTCCGCGCCGCCTCCTCCAGCGGCAGCGCCGCGTCCAGGAACTCCACCTCGGTCCGCGGCACCAGCACCTCCCGCAGTGGCCGCTCCCCCGCCGCGAACACCTCCCCGATCAGCGCCCGCTCCTCGTCGGCGATCTGGGTGTTCTCCGCGACCAGCGCCCGCACCCGCTCGGCGGTGATCTCCTCCCGGACCGCCCCGGGGTCCCCGCCCGCCAGCCGCACCACCAGGTCCGTGGACCGGGTCAGCAGCCACACCAGCGGACGCGCCAGGCGTCCGGGGGGCCGCGCCGGTCCGGGCGCCGGCTCACGCGTCGGGTCCATGTTCCTGCCCCTTCCCCGGTTGGCGTTGCGGATAGCCTGTACGGCGTTCCACGGTCCGTTCCGACTTGGAGGAAGTTCGTGAAGCTGCTCGTCACCGGAGGAGCCGGGTACATCGGCAGCGTCGTCACGGCGCAGTTGCTGGAGGCCGGCCACGAGGTCGTCGTGCTGGACGACCTGTCCACCGGGCACGCGGACGCCGTCCCGGCCGGGGCGCGACTGGTGGAGGGCAGCCTGCGGGAGGCGGCGTTCGGCACGCTGGACGGGGCCGGGTTCGACGCGGTGCTGCACTTCGCGGCCAAGTCGCTGGTCGGCGAGTCGGTCGAGAAGCCGGGCCTGTACTGGGACAAGAACCTCGGCGAGACCCTGGCGCTGCTGGACGCGATGCGCCGCGCCGCCGTCCACAGGATCGTCTTCTCCTCCACGGCCGCCACCTACGGGGAGCCGGAGTCCACGCCCATCCCCGAGACCGCCCCGACCCGCCCGACCAACCCCTACGGGGCGTCCAAGCTGGCCATCGACGCCACGCTGAGCGAGTTCGCGCGCCTTTACGGCATCGGCGGCGTGTCGCTGCGGTACTTCAACGTCGCCGGCTCCCTGATCAACGAGGGCGGCGCGCGGGGCGAGCGGCACACGGTGGAGACCCACCTGATCCCCAACGTCCTGAAGGTCGCGCTCGGCGAGCGCGAGGCGGTGCACCTCTTCGGCGAGGACTACCCGACCGCCGACGGCACCTGCGTCCGCGACTACGTCCACGTGGTGGACCTCGGCAACGCGCACCTGCTGGCGCTGGACGCGTGCGAGCCGGGCGTCCACAAGATCTACAACCTGGGCAGCGGCTCGGGCTACTCGGTCCGCGAGGTCGTGGAGGTGTGCCGCGAGGTCACCGGCCACCCGATCCCGGCCCAGGTCAGCCCGCGCCGCCCCGGCGACCCGGCGGTCCTGATCGCCTCCTCCGACCGCATCCAGGCCGACCTGGGCTGGAAGGCCGAGCGCGACCTGCGCACGATGGTCGCCGACGCCTGGGCCTTCCTCCAGCGGTGAACGTCCGGGAGCGGTTCGCCGAGGTCTTCGGGCGGCCTCCGGAGGGCGTGTGGCGCGCCCCCGGGCGGATCAACCTGATCGGGGAGCACACCGACTACAACGACGGGCTCGTGCTGCCGTTCGCGCTGCCCATGGGCGTGTCCGTCGCGGCGGCGCGGCGCGACGACGGGGTGCTGGAGGTCCGCTCGCTCCAGGCGGGAGGGGAGACCGTGCGCGTCCCCGTGGCCGGCGGGTCCGTGTCCGGATGGGCGACCTACCCGGTCGGCATGGCGTGGGTGCTGCACGAGTACGGGATCGGCGGCGCGTCGCTGCTGGTCGACTCCGACCTGCCGCAGGGCGCGGGGCTGTCGTCGTCGGCGGCGCTGCTGTGCGCGACCGGGCTGGCGCTGTGCGACCTGTACGGCGTGGAGGTCGAACGGCCCGAGCTGGCGCGGCTGGCGCAGCGGGCCGAGTGGGACTTCGCGGGGGTGCCGTCGGGGCTGATGGACCCGTCGGCGTCGCTGCTGGCCACGGCCGGGCACGCGCTGATGCTCGACTGCCGCAGCGGGCTGTCGTCGCGGGTGCCGTTCGCGCCCGAGGAGGCCGGGCTGACGCTGCTGGCGATCGACACCCGGGCCGGGCACACGCTGGCCGACGGCGGGTACGCGCGGCGGCGCGCCGAGTGCGAGCGGGCCGCCGGGCTGCTGGGTGTGGCGGCGCTGCGGGACGTCAAGGACCTGGCCGGGGCGCTGGGATCGCTGCGGGACCCGGTGCTGCGGCGGCGCGTGCAGCACGTGGTGACCGAGAACCACCGCGTGGAGGCGGCCGTGGGGCTGCTGCGCGCGGGCGCGGCCGCCGAGCTGGGCGCGCTGCTGACGGCCTCGCACCTGTCGCTGCGGGACCAGTTCGAGGTGTCGTGGCCGCAGGCCGACGCGGTGGTCGACGCGGCGACGCGCGCGGGCGCGCGGGGCGGCCGGATGGTCGGCGGCGGCTTCGGCGGCTCGGTGATCGTGCTGACGGCCGCCGACCGGGCGGAGCGGACCCGCGCGGCGGTCGAGGAGGCGTTCGCGGCGCGGGGCTGGGCGGCCCCGGCGTTCCTCGCGGCGACGCCGTCGCAGGGCGCGCGCCGCCTGGCCTAACGGGCGCGGGAGGTGTTGTCCCGCGGGGCGGTCTCGCCCAGCGGGGACGACACCGCCGCCGCGTAGTGCGGGGTCCGGCCCGCCGCCACCCGGTCGGCGAACGCCCGGACCGTCCGCTGCGCGCCCGCCGCGAGGGGGCCGAGTTCGCAGGTCAGATACTGCGCGTTCCGGTCGCGGCGGGTCTGGACGCAGTGGTCGGCGGGCTCGGTGAGCAGGCTCGCGCCGTGCGCGCCGAGCCGCAGCACGACCGCGTCGGCGGCGCGCGGGCCCCGGTTGGTGACCACCGCGACGACCGGGACGCGGGACCCGCGGGCGGCGCGCGGCCCCCGCAGCCGGACCCGCAGGTCGGTGCCCGGTTCGACGGGCGTGACCAGCGTGGCGGTGTCGTTGGCGGCGTCGGGGTCGGGCGTGCCGGAGCGGACCGAGGCGGTCGTGCGCAGCGTCCCGGTGGCGGTCGGCTCCACGACCCCCTGGACGCGGACGAGCCGCGCGGTCCCGGCCGGCAGGGCGGGCGGCCGGCATTCCAGGACGCGCCGCCGCTCCCGGCAGTAGTCGGCGTCGATCCCCACCACCGACAGGCCGTCGGGGAGGTGGACGGTCGCGACGGGCTCGGCGACCGCGGGACCGAAGTTGGTGATGGTGACGGTGTGGTCGACCAGGCCGCCGGGCCGGGCGCGGGGCGCGGAGGCCGTCACCGTGACGCCCAGGTCGGCTTCCGGCTCGGCGGCCACCGCCGACCCGGCGACGGTCAGGACAGCGGTGGCGGCGGAACCGCAGGCGAGCAGAGCCCGGCGCATGGTGACATCAACCCCGACGTGCGACGGCGGCCCGACATGCCGCCTCGAAACCCGTGTGCGGTTCGAAGTCTATTGACTACGCAACGCGATCAGAGGTCGCCGACACGCCCGGCCGCGTGGGCGGCCGGGCGCGCGGATCAGTCCCCGCCCTCCAGGGAGGAGGCCAGGTCGTCGCGGAGGCGGGCCGCGGTCTCGGCCGGGCCGGTCTCGTCCAGCCGGGTGAAGCCCTCGACGGCGGACGCCGCCAGGCGGCGCGCCGCCCGCACGTCGCCCCGCTCGGCGGTGATCCGGGCCTGGTCGTAGTCGACCAGCGCCGCCTCCCACACGATCGCGGGCTCCTCCTCCGGCGGCAGGTCCGCCAGGGCGGCGCGGGCGCGTTCCATGGTCTCGGCGGCCCGGTCGGGCTCGCGGGACCACAGGTGGCACATCGCGGCGCGGCGGAACGCCTGCACGACGCCGAACGGCAGCTCCCCGGCGGCGCACGCGTGGGCGCACGCCTCGAACGCCTCGGCGGCCTGCGCGTCCTTGTCCAGCCCGGTCAGCAGCTCACCGGCGCTGTCGAGGAACTGCGCGGCCGAGACGTGGTCGCCCGCCTCGGCGCACTCGCGCGCCAGCGCGGCGTACAGGTCGGCCGCCTCGGGCTCGTCCAGGCCGCGCTGGGCGTGGGCGAGGATGACGCGGCAGCGGCGCTCGTTGTCGCGGTCGCGTTCCTCCTCGGGCGTCCGGGCGAACTCCGCCAGCGCCTCCTCGGCGGTCTCGGCGGCCTCCAGGTGCCGTTCGGTGACCAGGTAGCAGGCGGCCAGGTCCACGCGCGGGTCCAGCGCGTACCCCGGCTCCCCGGCGGCGGTGAACCCGGCGACGGCCTCGACCAGGTCGGCGACGGCGTCGGCGGCGCGGCCGAGGTTCAGCAGCAGCGCACCGCGCTCGGCGTGCGCCCCGAAGCGCGGCAGGGACCGGGCGGGCGCGGCGGCCACGGCCTCGTCCAGCGCCGCCAGGACCTCCTCCCTCGCGGCCTCCTGGTCCTCGGCGTGCTGGGCCAGATGGCCGAGCACGCGGCTGAGCAGCAGCGCCGTCTGGGCGCGTTCGGCGTCCTCGCCCGCCTCCCGGTAGGCGTCCAGGGCGCGCCGCAGCGCCCCGACGGCCTCGTCCACGCGGCCGAGCTCCAGCAGGGCGCGGCCCCGCAGGTCCTCGATCTCGCCGGCCTCCTCCGGCCCGTCCGGCGCGGCGCGGTCGAGGACCGGCAGCGCGAGGGCGGCGTTCCCCATGTGCAGGTGGGCGGTGGCCAGACGGCCGTACACGCCGGTGACCGTGCCGTCCTCGGGCGAGTGGGCGTCGAAGTACTCGACGGCGGCCCGCAGGTCGGGCAGGCCGCCCTCCAGGTCGCCGAGGGCGCACCGCATCGCGCCCACGCGGCTGCGCACGCGGTGGCGGCGCTCCTCCTCGCCGAGGCCGGCCAGCAGCCGTTCGGCCTCCTCCCAGGCCGCCAGGGCGGCCCCGGCGTCCTCCTCGGCGGCGGCGACGGCCCCGCGGCCGTCCAGGCGGCGGGCCCGCTGCAACGGCGTCGGGTCGGCGGCCACCTCGTCGAACCGCCGCCACGCCGCCGTCGCGCCCGCCATGTCGCGGGCGAACCGGCGCTCCTCGGCGATCTCCAGCAGCGCGTCCGGGTCGGTCACGCCGCTGAGGTCGACCGGCTCCGGCTCCGGACGCGGGGCCGGCTCGGCGGCCAGCACGGTCCGCCGCCGCTGGTCGGCGGGGGTGAGCGGCAGGTGCTCCACGACCGGCCCGGCGTCCAGGATCGCGCGGACGCGGTCGCCCTGGCGGGAGGTGCCGTTGCGGGCGTCGAACCGGGCGGCCAGGGCCTCGGCCCGCGCGGCCAGCGCGGCCTGCAGGTCCTTGGCCGGAACGTCGGCCGCCGGGCGGTCGGCGGAGGCCGGGCGCCGCACCGTCAGGTCCGCGTGGCCGGTCTCGGCCAGGCGGCGCAGCAGCAGCGCGCCCGCCGCCGCGAAGTTCATCGCCGCGTACGGGTGCGGGGCGCGGTCCAGCCAGCCCAGGTGCCGCTGGAGGATCTCCAGGCCGCGCGCCTCGTTCCCGGTGGTCGCGCAGAACTCCACGTGCTCGGCGATCTGCCCCAGGTCGGCCAGGTTCGGCCGCAGCAGCCGGTAGGCGCGGCGGTGCGCGTCCCGGGCCTCCTCCAGCCGCCCGGTCGCCAGGTACACCGGCAGCATCGAGGTCAGGATGCCCTGCGGCTGCTCCCGGCAGGACAGCTCGGCGTTCAGCACCGGCGCGGCGATCTCGAACGCGTCGGCGTGCCGTCCCAGGCTCGCCAGATGCCACACCATCCCCGACGGGTCGCAGCCCGCGCAGTCCGACAGCTCGTCGCGCGGCGCGGCCCGCCACTTCAGGTACCACTCGTCGGCCGCCGCCAGGTCGCCCAGGTGCAGCGCCACGTCGTTGCGGTAGTGGTACACCGCCTGGAGGCTGTGGCCGCCCGCCAGGTAACGGCGCTCCATGTCGTCCAGCACCGCGTGGGTGCGGTCCAGCGGGATCTCCGGGAACAGCGTCAGCGAGTGCACCGTGGCCTTCATCTGCCACAGCAGCGCATGCTCCTCGTCGAACCGCGCCGGGTCCCGGTCGAAGTCGGACAGCGTCCGCGAGAACGTCGCGAACGCCTTCACCGGCTCCCCGCCGTACCGGTAGGCGTCGGTCAGCCGCACCCGCACCCGGAACGCCAGGACCTCGTCCCCGGTCGCCTCCGCGCGCCGCAGCGCGTCCTCCACCATGACCGTACGGGCCTCCCCGTAGGGCAGCTCACCGGCCTGGCGCATCAGGGCGAAAACCTCATCAGTACTCATTGCCTCGCCTCCGCTCAGCGGCTCACGGGCGCTTCACGCGCCGTCTTCCCTCGTCGCTTTCAAGATCGCTCGCAAGCTCCCGATCTTGACACTCCTCAGTCCAGACGGCGCGCGCCCGTTCGCGCTCACTGGGGGGTCTCCGGGTCGTGCACGGCCCACTCCAGCAGGCCGAGGAAGGAACGGTTGAGCACCGCGGTGTCCACCGGGCGCAGCGGGTGGTGGCCGAGCAGCAGCGCCTGCCCGTAGAGCCCCTGGACCGCCAGGTCGATCAGGCCGTCCTCGGTGAGGGAGGTGATGCGGCGGGCCAGCGGGTTGCGGTGGTTGATCACCAGCTGGGGGCGGTCCTGCTTCGTCGCGTTGTCGAGCGCGCCGAGCACGTCGGCCCACAGCTCGTCGGCGGCGTCGCGGGCCTGCGACAGCTCCTCCTGGTACTGGGCGGCGCGGCTGGTCAGGTACAGCGCCGGGAGCGAGGCGGGGTCGAAGTCGCGGACGACGACCTCGCAGCCCAGCCGGTCCACCGCGCGCTGGGCGGCGGCCAGGAACGGCCGCAGCGCCAGCTCCGTGCCCGGGTCCAGCACCCCGAAGTGCGTGGTCAGCTCGGCGGCGTCCAGCCGGGTCAGCCGGATCTCCGGATCGATGTCGGGCAGCCGCTCGATGATCTCGGTGTCGTGGACGTAGCCGCCGTTCACCAGCCCGACGCCCTGCGCGCCCGCCACCGCCGACAGCCGCCGGAACTCGTCCACGCTCGTCGTGTACCGCGCCTCCGGGTGCCGCCGCCGGAACTCGCTCAGCGTCATCGGCCCCGCCGACGTCTCGAACTCCAGCCAGCGGTCGACGACGCGCAGCATGTCGTCGTCGGTGAGCGCCATGGCCTTCACGCCGAGCTGGTGCAGCCGCAGGAAGCCGCGCAGCCGGGCCGGGTCGGTCTCCGAGAGCCGCACCAGCCACTGCCGGAGACGGTCCCCGAGCGCGGCGCGCGTGGAGTCCAGCAGCTCGTCCTCGTACAGCGCCTCGCGGCTGGCGGTGGGCCGCAGCTCCCCCGCGTCCACGACGCACCGCACGAAGAACGCCCAGTCCGGGAGCAGGCCCTCCACGTTCTCGGCCAGCAGCATCCGCTTGAGGTAGACGCGGTGCGAGGCGCGGGCGCTCGGCGACACCGCCTGGGGCAGCACGAACGCGACACCGGTCAGCCCCGCCTCGGGCACGTCGAGGTCGATCACGTCGTACGGCTCGAACCCGTACAGCTCCTTGCAGTAGGCGTCCAGCGCCCGCCGCCGCCGGGCCGGGTCCGGGTGCGAACGCCGCCACGGCGGCCCGTCCCCCGTCACCGCGGAGCCGTCCACCGTCAGCTCGACGGGGAGCAGCGACCCGTAGGTCCGCGCCAGCTCCGCCACCACCGGCGGGCTCAGCAGGTCCTCCGAGCCGGGCCGGGGACGCAGCGTGACGGTCGTCCCGGGCTCGTCCCGCTCCCCCCTCTCCACCCGGTAGCTGCCCCCGGCCAGGCCCGTCCACCGCACCGGCTCGCCGCCCCGGGCGGACCGCGTCACCACCTCGATCTCGTCCGCGACCAGGAACGCCGACAGCAGCCCGATCCCGAACTGCCCCAGGAAGTCGTGCCGCGCGAAGCCCAGCTCGTCCCGTTTGGACGACCGCCCGATCGTGGCGAGCAGCCGGTGCACCTCGTCCTCGGTCAGCCCGACGCCGTCGTCGTGGACCCGCAGCACCCCTCCGCCGGTCTCGATCCGCACGCGCCCACCGGCGCCGCCCCGCGCGGTGATCGCGTCCACCGCGTTCTGCAGCAGTTCCCGCAGGTAGACCCGGGGGCTCGCATACAGGTGGCGACTGAGCAGATCCACCACCCCACGGAGATCGACCTGAAACGCCCGCTCGGCCACCCGCACACCCTCCTGATCAGCGAATATCGCGATCAGCACCCTACCGACCAGCGGCGACAGAACCGCCCGATTTTCCGCATCGGCCCCGAAAAGCACCGGGCCCCGGACCGTGGACGGTCCGGGGCCCGGCGAACGCTCGGGCGTGCGGGCTCAGATGAGGCCCAGCTTGCGCACCGCGTCGCGCTCCTCGGCCAGCTCGGCCACCGAGGCGTCGATCCGCCCGCGCGAGAAGTCGTCGATCTCCAGCCCCTGGACGATCTCCCACCTGCCGTCCGCGCAGGTCACCGGGAACGAGGAGATCAGGCCCTCGGGCACGCCGTAGGAGCCGTCCGACACGACCGCCATGGAGGTCCAGTCGCCCTCGGCGGTGCCGTTCACCCAGGTGTGGATGTGGTCGATCGCGGCGGAGGCGGCGGAGGCGGCCGAGGACGCGCCCCGGGCCTCGATGATCGCGGCGCCGCGCTTGGCGACGGTCGGGATGAAGTCGTTCTCCAGCCAGTCCTGGTCGTCGACGACCTCGGCGGCGGTCTTGCCGCCGATCTCGGCGTGGAACAGGTCCGGGTACTGGGTGGCGGAGTGGTTGCCCCAGATGGTCATCTTCTTGATGTCGGAGACCGAGACGCCGGCCTTCTTCGACAGCTGCGCCAGCGCGCGGTTGTGGTCCAGGCGGGTCATCGCGGTGAACCGCTCGGCCGGGACGTCCGGGGCGTGCTGCTGGGCGATCAGGGCGTTGGTGTTGGCCGGGTTGCCCACGACCAGGACGCGGATGTCGTCGGCGGCGCCGGCGTTGATGGCCTCGCCCTGCGGCTTGAAGATGCCGCCGTTGGCCTCCAGCAGGTCACCGCGCTCCATGCCCTTGGTGCGGGGGCGCGCGCCGACCAGCAGGGCCACGTTGGCGCCCTCGAACGCCCGGGTGGCGTCGTCGAAGATGTCGATGCCCTGGAGCAGCGGGAACGCGCAGTCGTCCAGCTCCATGGCGGTGCCCTCGGCCGCCTTCACGGCCTGCGGAATCTCCAGCAGGCGCAGCCTGACCGGTACGTCCGCGCCGAGCAGCTGCCCGGAGGCGATGCGGAACAGCAGCGCGTAGCCGATCTGGCCCGCGGCGCCGGTGACGGTGACGGTGACTGGGGTGCGCGTCATTGCCTTCTTCTCCTGCTGGTGAGCCTGACGGGCTCAGGCGGCCATCCTGGCGTCTGCGAATATCTCTCGGTGTCGAGATATCCATCGGTCAGGCTATCGCGCCCGGCGGCCGCACCACCCGTAAGGCCCCTGGTTGATATCTCACAGCCGATGTCGCGCGGCAACGGCGAGGGCCGCCGCGGGAATCCCGCGGCGGCCCTCCGACGAGACCGTCCCTACACCGGACTGTCTCGTTCGTACCGTGTCGCTGCCTTCGCTAGCCGTTCAGGATCGCGAGGGCGTTGTTGAACGTGGCCGACGGGCGCATGACCGCCGTGGCCTTCTCCGGGTCGGGACGGTAGTAGCCGCCCAGGTCCACCGGGGAGCCCTGCACGGCCAGCAGCTCGTCCACGATCGCCTGCTCCCCCTCGGCCAGGGCCTGCGCCAGCGGGCCGAACGCCGCCGCCAGCTCGGCGTCCTCGCCCTGCGCGGCCAGCTCCCGCGCCCAGTACAGGGCCAGGTAGAAGTGGCTGCCGCGGTTGTCGATGCCGCCCAGGCGCCGGGTCGGCGACTTGTTCTCGTTGAGGAACGTGGCGGTGGCACGGTCCAGCGTGTCGGCCAGCAGCTGCGCCCGCGCGTTCCCGGTCGCCCGGGCCAGGTGCTCGAAGCTCGCCGCCAGCGCGAAGAACTCGCCCAGGCTGTCCCAGCGCAGGTAGTTCTCCTTGACCAGCTGCTGGACGTGCTTGGGCGCCGAGCCGCCCGCGCCCGTCTCGAACAGGCCGCCGCCCGCCATCAGCGGGACGATCGACAGCATCTTGGCGCTGGTGCCCAGCTCCAGGATCGGGAACAGGTCGGTCAGGTAGTCGCGCAGCACGTTGCCGGTGACCGAGATGGTGTTCTCGCCGCGCCGGATGCGCTCCAGGGAGAACTTCGCGGCCTCCACCGGGGACATGATCTCGATGGTCAGGCCCGAGGTGTCGTGCTCGGCGAGGTACTTCTCGACCTTCTCGATCAGCACCGCGTCGTGCGCCCGGTCGGCGTCCAGCCAGAACACGGCCGGGTCGCCGGTCAGGCGGGCGCGGGTGACGGCCAGCTTGACCCAGTCGCGGATCGGCAGGTCCCTGGTCTGGCACATCCGGAAGATGTCGCCGGCGGAGACCGGCTGCTCCAGGACGGTGTTGCCGGCCTCGTCCACGACCCGCACGGTGCCGTCGGCGGGCGCCTCGAAGGTCTTGTCGTGGCTGCCGTACTCCTCGGCCTTCTGCGCCATCAGGCCGACGTTGGGCACCGAGCCCATGGTCGCCGGGTCGTAGGCGCCGTTGGCGCGGCAGTCGTCGATGACGGCCTGGTAGACGCCCGAGTAGCTGGAGTCGGGGATGACCGCCAGGGCGTCGTGCTCCTGGCCGTCGGGGCCCCACATGTGCCCGGAGGTGCGGATCATCGCGGGCATGGAGGCGTCCACGATGACGTCGCTGGGCACGTGCAGGTTGGTGATGCCGCGGTCGGAGTCGACCATGGCCAGCTCCGGCCCCTCGGCCAGCTCGGCCTCGAACGAGGCCTTGATCTCGGCCCCCTCGGGCAGCCCGTCCAGGCCGCCGAGGATCGCGCCGAGGCCGTCGTTGGGCGACAGCCCGGCCTTGGCCAGCGTCTGGCCGTACTTCTCGAAGGTCTTCGGGAAGAACGCGCGCACCACGTGGCCGAAGATGATCGGGTCGGAGACCTTCATCATGGTGGCCTTCAGGTGCACCGAGAACAGCACGCCCTCGGCCTTGGCGCGGGCGACCTGCTCGGCCAGGAACCCGCGCAGCTCCGATACTCGCATCACCGAGGCGTCCAGCACCTCGCCGGCGAGCACGGGCACCGACTCGCGCAGCGTGGTGACCGAGCCGTCGGCGCCCACCAGCTCGATGCGCAGGGCGCCGTCGGAGCCGGCGACCGTGGACTTCTCGCTGGAGCGGAAGTCGCCCGCGCCCATGGTGGCCACGTTGGTCTTGGAGTCGGCCGACCAGGCGCCCATGCGGTGCGGGTGGTTGCGGGCGTACTGCTTGACGGCGGCCGGGGCGCGCCGGTCGGAGTTGCCCTGCCGCAGCACCGGGTTGACCGCGCTGCCCTTGACCTTGTCGTAGCGGGCGCGGATCTCGCGCTCCTCGTCGGTCGCGGGCTCGTCGGGGTAGTCCGGCAGCGCGTAGCCCTGCTTCTGGAGCTCGGCGACCGCGGCCTTGAGCTGCGGGATGGAGGCGGAGATGTTGGGCAGCTTGATGATGTTGGCGCCCGGGGTCTCGGCGAGCTCTCCCAGCTCGGCCAGGGCGTCACCGATGCGCTGTCCCTCCTTCAGGTGCTCGGGGAAGGAGGCGATGATCCGTCCGGCGAGGGAGATGTCCCGGGTCTCCACCTTCACCCCGGCGGTCGAGGCGTACGCCTGGACCACCGGAAGGAACGAATAGGTCGCCAGGAGCGGGGCCTCGTCGGTGTGCGTGTAGATAATCGTCGAGTCGGTCAACCGGACACTCCCTCACATCACTGCGGCGTTATTGCTCGATATCAAGATATCTGGTGCCCAGGCCACGTCCCACCGCCGCGGGGAGCGCCCGCCGGGCGGCCCGGCGGCGCGGGTCCCGCGTTACTTGTCGCCGGGGACGGTCCAGGCCACCACGGCGATCGCGACGGCGAAGAACGCCATGGTCGCGACGTCGAGCCACTTCTTGCGGGTCTCCAGCATCCCGACCTGGCTCGGCGGCAGCACCAGTCGCGCCAGCGCCCCGAACAGGACCGCGGCGGCGATGAGGCTCGAACCCTTGCGGAAGTAGTCGAACGCGCACAGCGCCAGCCCGCCGGCCACGCCGCACAGCACGATCAGGTACGGCAGCCGCCCCAGCCAGTGGGGCGTGGCGTGGCGGCCTCGGGGGGCCTGCCGCCGTCGCCGGTGCAGTTGTGCGCTCATGGCTCCTCGTCGGGTGGTCGCCTCGTTCCGCTCGCAATCCTCCACCCTCCACGTTAGTGGAAGCCGGGGGCGGCGAGACCCGGACGAGGCGGGCGAGCCGGGCGCACGAGGCGGCGGGCGCCCCGGTGGCCTCGGTGTTACTCACCGGTAGGCGGGTGTGGCGACGGCCCGCCCGGGTAACCCGGCAGACAGGGGTCGCTAACTAGCTGGGAGGACTGCCGTGGAGGGGCCGTTCATGCGCATCGAGGACAGCGGGCTGGTCATGCCGCTGCGCCCCGACGTCACAACGGTCGGCCGAGGCCGAGGAGTCGACATCCGTCTCGACGACCCGAGTGTGTCCCGTTTGCACGCAGAAATCGTTCGGCGCGGCCCGTACGTGTACGTCGTCGACATGGGACTGTCCCGGAACGGGACCCGTGTCAACGGCCGGCCGATCGCCCGACGCGTCCTGGAGGACGGTGACGTCGTCAGCTTCGGCACGGCGCGCGTCCGGATGGGGGGAATCCCCCGCGAGGAGGTCGATCCCGACGTCGAGCTGCGGCGTGCCGTGGCTCCCGAACTGACCCGCCGCGAGGTCGACGTGCTGACCTCGCTCTGCCGACCCGCCCTGTCCGACGAGGCGTTCGTCGCGCCCGCCACGGCCCGGGAGATCGCCGCTGATCTCGTGGTGACCGAGGCGGCCGTCAAGCAGCACCTGCTGCGTCTGTACCAGAAGTTCCGCATCCCCGAAGGCGCCAACCGGCGCACCCGCCTGGCCAACGAGGTCATCGCGATGGGGCTGGTCCGGCCGCTGCCGCCGGTCCACGTCCCGCAGCAGAACAGCCGTCCGGTGGACGGCCGCCCCCCGGGCGAGATCCGCCGCCCGGGACACCCCGCCGCGGGAGGCCACCCCGGGCATGTCACGCGTCCGACGACCGCGGCGGGCCGCCGGGCGAGCTGAGGCCCTACTTATGGCCTTCCGGCCCGAACCCCTCGCCCGGGGGCTCGGGAACCGGCCGAAAAGCGGGCGAGCGCTGCATCGCTTCGCGATCTGCCACAGGGGGCCTCGCCTCCGGCTTCGGCCCCCTGTGGCAGACCTTCGGTCGCGCTCGCGTGCGTGGCCGGGGTCACCAGACCGGCGAAGGATGTGACCCGGAGGCTCGGTCAGGGCAGCGCACGGGCCTCCGGGAAGCACCCGGGCGGGGCGCCCACCGTTCCCCGCCCGGGCTCGGCCGTGGCTCAGATCCCGGCGGCGCGCTCGGCGGCCTCGACGACGTTGGCCAGCAGCATGGCGCGGGTCATGGGCCCGACGCCGCCGGGGTTGGGCGCGACCCACCCGGCGACCTCGCGGACGTCGTCGGCGACGTCCCCGGCGAGCCTGCCGTCCACGCGGGACACGCCCACGTCGAGCACGGCCGCGCCGGGCTTGACCATGTCCGCGGTGATCAGGCCGGGCACCCCGGCGGCGGCGACGACGATGTCGGCGGCGCGGACGTGCGCGGCCAGGTCCCGGGTGCCGGTGTGGCAGAGGGTGACGGTGGCGTTCTCGCTGCGCCGCGTCAGCAGCAGGCCGAGCGGCCGCCCGACGGTGACGCCGCGCCCGATCACGGTGACCTCGGCGCCCTTCAGCGGGACGTCGAACCGCCGCAGCAGCGCCACGATCCCCTTGGGGGTGCAGGGCAGCGGGGCCTCCTCCATGAGGACGAGCCGCCCGAGGCTGACCGGGTGGAGGCCGTCGGCGTCCTTGGCCGGGTCGATGCGCTCCAGCACGCGCATCTCGTCCAGGCCCTTGGGCAGCGGCAGCTGGACGATGTAGCCGGTGCAGGCCGGGTCGGCGTTCAGCTCGGCGACGGCGCGCTCGACGTCCTCCTGGCTGGCGTTCTCGGGAAGGTCGCGGCGGATGCTCTCGATGCCGACCTCGGCGCAGTCGCGGTGCTTCATGTTCACGTAGGCGTGGCTGCCGGGGTCGTCGCCGACCAGGACGGTCCCGAGCCCGACCCGGACGCCCCGGGTGCGCAGCGCCTGGACCCGTTCGGCGATCTGGGCCCGGATCTCCGCCGCCGTCGCCTTGCCGTCGAGAATGCGTGCCGTCATGAACTACCTCCGCGCTGATCCCGCCGGGGCAGGCCCCGGCCGACGTCGCCGGTCACCCAGGCGCGCGGTGTCCGGACTGTCCTTCGCTCCCCGGTGGTGCCCCACCTTGATCGCGCCAGTCGCGTTGCGAGTTTATTGTGCTCTACGGCCCAGCCCCTCCGCGCGGAGCGCTCCGGGGCTGACCGCTCCGCGGGCGAGCGCTGCATCGCTTCGCGATCTTCCGCAGGGGGCCTCGCCTCCGGCTTCGGCCCCCTGCCTCAGCCTACGGACGCGCTCGCGTGCGTGGCGGGTCATGCGCGGTGGTTTCCGAGAAACCTCCGGAAGTGGCCCTGACAGAGGGGCTCTGGCCTGGCCTAACGTTCCATCGCATGAGTGATGCCTGGTACGAGCGTCCTGCGCTCTTCGGCCGTCATGTGCGGCTGGAGCCCCTCACCCCGGACCACGCGGAGGGGCTGTTCGAGGCGGGCCGGGACCCCGGCGTGTGGACGTGGCTGAACGAGGTGCGGCCGGCCGATGTCGCCGGGTCGCGCGCGCTGGTGGAGAAGGCGCTGACCGCCCACCGGGCGCGTCGGCAGGTTCCGTGGGCGCAGGTGGACGCGGTGACCGGCGAGGTGGCGGGCGTGACGTCGTACTACGACGTGACCCCCGAGCACCGGGGGGTCGCGATCGGCCACACCTGGCTGGGCTCCCGCTGGCACCGCACGGGCGTCAACACCGAGGCCAAGCTGCTGTTGCTGGAACGGGCGTTCGACGAGCTGGGCGCGATCCGGGTGACCTGGCACACCCACGCGCGGAACGAGCGCTCGCGCCGGGCGATCGAGCGCCTGGGGGCGCGGTTCGAGGGGATCCACCGCCGGCACCGCATCCGTCCCGACGGCTCCCTGCGGGACACCGCCGTCTACTCGATGATCGACACCGAGTGGCCCGAGGCGCGCGCGGCCCTGCGGGCGAGGCTCGCGGCGGGTCCGGTCAGTCCTGGTCGGGGCGCTGCCGCCAGGCGATGACGCGGTCGGTGCCCTTCCAGCCCAGCTGGCCGGCCATCATCGCGAGGATGATCGCGGCGGCCAGGCCGATGAGCTGGCGCCCCTCCATCAGCAGGGCGGTGGTCTGGGTGGTGATGGTCAGCAGCAGCGTCACCAGGACGTCCATGGGCTCTCCGTGAGCGTTCGCGGATGGGGGCTCGCGGCGGAGGGCGAGCGGTGTGTCGGGGGTCGCGCTTGGTCAAGGGCGGACCAATGACGCATGACCTGGCCGAGGGTACCAACGCGAAAACGTAAAACTTCCCAAGATCCTCAAAACCACCCGTTCGGACCATGCCGGGCCCGGCCCCTCCGGGAGGGACCGGCCCGGCGTCGTCCGTCGGCGGCGGATCAGTGGAAGAAGTGCCGCACGCCCGTGAAGTACAGGGTGACCCCGGCCCTCTCGGCGGCCTCGATGACCTTGTCGTCGTTGACCGAGCCGCCCGGCTCCACGATCGCGCGGACCCCGGCCTCGGTCAGCACCTCCAGGCCGTCGGGGAACGGGAAGAACGCGTCCGACGCTCCCACCGAGGCCGCGGCGCGCTCGGCCCCGGCCCGGGACACGGCCAGGCGCGCCGAGTCGACCCGGTTGACCTGGCCCATGCCGACGCCGGTGGTGCCGCCGTCGTGGGCGAGCAGGATCGCGTTCGACTTGACCGAACGGCACGCCCGCCACGCGAACGCCAGGTCCGCGAGGGTCGCCTCGTCGGCGGCCGGCCCGGCCTTCAGCTCCCAGGCGGAGGGGTCGTCGCCGGGGGCGTCCACGCGGTCCACGGTCTGGAGCAGCAGGCCGCCGTCGACACGCCGGTACTCGGTGTCGCTCGCGGGGCCCTCGGGGCACACCAGCAGGCGGATGTTCTTCTTGCGGGTGAGGATCTCCAGCGCCTCGTCCTCGAAGCCGGGCGCGACCAGCACCTCGGTGAACACCTCGGCGACCTGGGCGGCCATCGCGGCGGTGACGGGGCGGTTCACGGCGATCACGCCGCCGTACGCCGACACCGGGTCGCAGGCGTGGGCCTTGCGGTGCGCCTCGGCGACGTCCGCGCCGACGGCGATGCCGCACGGGTTGGCGTGCTTGATGATCGCGACGGCGGGCTCGGCGAAGTCGTGGGCGGCGCGTCGCGCCGCGTCGGCGTCGACGTAGTTGTTATACGACATCTCCTTGCCGTGCAGCTGCTCGGCCCCGGCCAGCCCGCCGCCCGAGCCGTCGGTGTAGAGGGCGGCGCGCTGGTGCGGGTTCTCGCCGTAGCGCAGCACGTTCGACCGCTCCCAGGTCGCGCCCAGGAAGTCGGGCCAGCGGGCCTCGGCGGCGGTCTCGTCGGGCGCGTAGGTGGAGGCGAACCAGGACGCCACGGCCACGTCGTAGGAGGCGGTGTGGGAGAACGCGGCGGCGGCCAGCCGGCGCCGCTCCTCCAGGGTGAAGCCGCCCGCGCGGGCGGCGTCCAGCACCGTCCCGTAGGCGTCCGGGGACACCACGACGGCGACGCTGGCGTGGTTCTTGGCGGCGGCGCGGACCATGGTCGGCCCGCCGATGTCGATCTGCTCGACGCACTCGTCGGGCCGGGCGCCCGAGTCGACGGTCCGGGTGAACGGGTACAGGTTCACCACGACCAGGTCGAACGGCTCGACGTCCAGGTCCTGGAGCTGCTGGACGTGGTCCTCCTTGCGGCGGTCGGCCAGCAGGCCCGCGTGCACCTTGGGGTGCAGCGTCTTGACCCGGCCGTCCAGGCACTCGGGGAACCCGGTGAGCTTCTCGACCTTCATCACCGGAACCCCGGCGGAGGCGATCCGGCCCGCCGTGGAGCCGGTGGAGACGATCTCCACGCCGGCCTCGTGCAGGCCCCGGGCCAGGTCCTCCAGCCCCGTCTTGTCGTAAACGCTGATCAGCGCACGCTTAATCGCGACCCGACTCACCGGTCGAGCTCCCCTCATGTTCGGCCGAACTGTCGCAGGTCCTGCATTTCATGGAGACCCGCCTGCCCCGGGTGGTCCAGCCGTCGCGCGCCAGCCGGCCGACGACGTCGACGAGGAGCCGGCGCTCCACCTGCTTGATCTTCTCGTGCAGGGAGTCTTCGTCGTCATGCCAGCCGACCCTGACGGTCTCCTGGGCGATGACGGGTCCGGTGTCCACGCCTTCGTCGACGAAGTGCACGGTACATCCCGTCACCTTGACGCCGTACGCCAGGGCGTCGCGGACGGCGTGCGCGCCAGGGAAGGACGGCAGCAGCGCCGGATGCGTGTTGACGGTACGGCCCCCGAACCGCGCCAGGAACCGCGGCCCGAGGATCTTCATGAACCCGGCGGACACCACCAGGTCGGGGGCGTGCTCCGCGACCGCGTCGGCCAGCGCCGCGTCCCATTCCTCGCGGGTCGCGAAGTCGGGGACGCGCGCGACGAACGTGGGCAGCCCGGCGCGTTCGGCGCGCTCCAGTCCGGCGATCCCGTCCCGGTCGGCTCCGACGGCGACGACCTGGGCACCGTAGGCTGGATCCGCGCACGCGTCGAGCAGCGCCTGAAGGTTGGTCCCCGCTCCGGAGACGAGGACGACGAGCCGGGCGGACACCATGACTCCCTGGTGGACGTTAGGGGTGTGGGGTTGACGGCCCCGGCGGCGACGTGCGCGCCGGGCGGGTTCCGGGCAAAGCCTATCGGCCCTGCTCGGCCCGTATGAATCGACACCACCGGGCCGGTCCGCACGGACCGGCCGCGACGAGGAACGGAGCGACAGTGAGCGACCCGCAGGGGCCGGGGAACGGTTCCCGTCCCGAGGCCGGAGACCGCGTGGAGACGCCCGGCCGTCCCGAGATCGGCGGACGGCCGCCCGCGAAGTCCCCGGAAAACCCGCAGCAGACCGGAAAGCGGGCACTGTGGCTCGGGATCGGCTCCCTGGCGCTGATGCTGCTGCCGACGGCGTTCCCGCTGGCACTGGGGCTGGCCGTGGCCGCCCTGATCGTGGGGATCAGGGCGCGGCGCAGCGCGCGGCGGATGGCGGCGCTGACGCCGGGCGGCGCGACCGCCGGGATCACGCTGGGCGCGGTGACGCTGGCGCTGGCCACGCCGCTGCTGCTGTTCTCCCTGCTGACGTGGTCGGAGAACGCCCGCTACACGCAGTGCCGCGACAAGGCCAACACCATCAGCGACGAGCAGGCGTGCTGGGACCGGTTCCGTTCGGACCTGGAGCGCAAGTTCAACCTCCCGAAGGGCTCGGTGCCCGACGTCGGCCGCCCCTCCTAGTCCGCGCTCCCAAGCCCTGACCCGCGGACCCCCGCCTACGGCGTCGGCCCGCGGGTCAGGCAGCGCGCTCGCGTGCGCGGCCGGGGCCCGCTTCGCGGCAGGAGCTCGGCGGTGTTTCAAGACCCCGGCCTACGGCGCTCGCCCGGAGGGGTCGCGCCCCACCAGGACTTGGCGAGCACGGCATCGCTTCGCGATCTGACCTATGGGCCCTCGCCTCCGACGTCGGGCCCGCCGGTCAGGTCACGCGTTCGCGTGCGCGGACCGGGGCCCCTTTGGAACAGGTCCTAGTCACGAGGGGGCTCGTCCCGCAGGACGTAGATCGCGCCGCCCCGGTTCTCGGTGCGTCCGGACTCCCGGGGCGGCGGGAGGGGCCGCAGCCGCTCCTCGGGTTCGGGGGCGGGTTCGGGCGCCGGTTCGGGCTCGGGCGCGGGTTCGGGCTCGGCCCTGGCCTCCGGGGTGGGGCAGGGCGTCTCCTCCTCGATCAGCTCGGGCAGCGGGTCCTCGTTGCCCTTCGCCTTGCGGCGGCGGGGCGTGAGCACCGGCTCGGCCTCCTCGAACAGCATCGCGTCGGCGGCGTGCGGCGCGCTGCGGCGCGGCGCGGGGGCCGGAGCCTCCTTCTTCGGGGCGGTGGTCTCGGCGGCGGGCTCGGGCCGCGGGGCGGGCGCCTCGGCCTTGGCCCCCGTCTTCGTCCCCGTCTTCGCCGTGGTCTTGGCCCCGGCCCTCCTCGGGGACGGCGGGGCGGCCGGTCCCTCGACCACCGAGCGCCGCAGGATCGTCCAGTTCGCCAGCCACGCCGCGACCGCCGCGGAGATCCCCACCTCCAGCGCGGCCATCATCCCGACCTGCCAGGCCGACGGCCCCATGGTGGCCAGCCGCGCGCCGCCCAGCGGGCCGCCCGACAGCGCCGCCAGCAGCGCCGCCACCCCGCCGGTGAGCAGGCCGGTCACGAACCCCCACACCGGCGCGCCCTCGTACACCGGGCTGGGCAGCGCCCGCACGGTCAGGACCCCGCCGACCGCGCCCGCCAGGAACGGCGCGAGCAGCGCCACCAGCGACGGCAGCGGCGCGGGCCCCGGGTCGGGCAGCGCGGCCAGCATCGGCAGCGAGGGGACCGTGTCGAGGATCACCCCGGTCGCCGACACGCTGGTGCCGGCCCCCACCGAGAAGCCGGGGCCGACGGCGTAGGCCATGCCCCAGACGACGGCGTTCGGCAGGTACGCGAGCTGGATCAGGAACAGCAGGGTCCCGCCCACCGCGCCGGGCGCGAGGATGTCGTAGAGCCGGCCGGCCTCGGGCAGGTGCAGCGCCAGCGACGCGCCGACCAGCAGCGCGCCGCAGGCCAGCAGCGTCGCCGTCGCCCCGGCGACCCCGACGACCAGCGAGCGGGGCCGCGGCGGCAGCAGGTTCAGCAGCGCGCCCAGCCCGGAGCGGACCCGCTTGCCCCGCGAGGCGACCAGCGCCCGCGCCGCGCCCAGCCCCCCGGCGACCAGGGCGGTCACGAAGCAGGCCAGCAGCGCCTGCCACGCCGAGGGGCGCACGGCCGGCGTGGTGGCCGCCAGCGCCAGCAGCCCGGCCAGCGCCGCGTACGGCGCGGCCAGCGCCACCGCGACGTGCAGCACCCCGACCCGGGTGCGGCGCGGCACCCCGGCCGCGCGGATCATCCAGCCGCCGCTGCGGTACAGCAGCGCGCCGGGCAGCACCAGCAGCCCGAGCGGCAGCAGCCCGACCCGCCCGGACGGCCCGGCGAACCCGGCGTGGTGCGCCACCAGCCAGAAGTTGATCGCGGTGCGGAACACCCCGGGCAGGCCCGCGCCGAGAGCGGTGCGCGGGGCGGCGACCCACCCGACCAGCGTGACCGTGGTGAGCACGACCAGGCCGATCCCCACGCACCACAGCGCCCCGGCCAGCCCCGTCACCAGCAGCGGCCGCGCGGCCGCGGACCCCCCGGCTCCGCCCGCTCCGGCTCGTTCCGGCGTCACACGCTGTCCAGGGGATGCATCGCTCACACGCCCATGCTGGCACCCGGGAGACCCGCGAACGCCGCCCCACGCCCGGCGTGTCGCCTTTGTCATCCCCCATCCCGGGTCCGCCCGGGGCCGTCAGGGCCCGGCGAGCTCCGCCAGGGCCCGCAGTCCCGCCAGCACCTCGGCGGCGGTGGGCGCGTTCGCCGGGTCGCCGAGGCTCTGGATCATCACGCCCGACATCAGCGCCATCTGGACCATGCCGAGCGCGCGGGCGTCGCGGTCGGGGACCTCCTCCTCCGGCACGCTCCGCAGGATCGCGGCCATGCCGCGCCGCCCCTCGGCGAACCCCTCGACCAGCCGGGGGCGCAGCTCGGGCTGCCGCCGCGCCTGGAGGAACAGCTCCACCGTGGCCAGCCACAGGTCGGGGTGCTCGCGGAACTGCTCGACGAGCCCGTCCCACATGCGCGCGAAGCCCCGGACCGCGTCGCCGTCGGCGGCGGGCGCGAGCGCGCGACCGAGGCTGTCGCCCCACTCGTCCAGCAGGTCGAACAGGGCCTGGGTGAGCAGCGCCTCGCGCGACCCGTAGTGGTAGCCGATCGCGGCGGTGCTCACGCCCGCCTCGGCGGCGATGTCCCGGACGCTGGTGCGGTCGTAGCCCTTCTCGCGCAGGCACCGCTTGGCGCCCGCGAGCAGGTCCTCGCGGTTTCCCATGCGCGGCACCCTACCAAGGGATTTGCACGAACGCCTTACGCGAACGTTTTGCGCGATCGTCTTGCACGATCGTGCAAAACGTTGTTACGGTCCTCGCATCGCTTGATCGACAGGGATGAGGGACATGAAGAAGACCGCCGCCGCGGGCCTGGGGCTCGCGCTGCTCGCCACGTTCGCACCGGCCGCCCGCGCGTCCCCCGACCCGTCGGTCGCGGTCACCTCCCAGGGCGCCGTGCGCGGCACGGTCGGCCCGAAGACGCGGTCGTTCCAGGGCATCCCCTACGCCACCGCCGCCCGTTTCGCCGCGCCGCGCCCGGCCGCCGCGTGGACCGGCGTGCGGGACGCCACCCGGCCCGGCAAGGTGTGCGCCCAGCCCGCCGGATACCCGATCGGCAAGCCCAGCACCGACGAGGACTGCCTCAACGTCAACGTCACCGCGCCCGTCGGCGCGCGGAAGGGGCTGCCGGTGGTCGTGTGGATCCACGGCGGCAGCATGATGTTCGGGATGGGCGACCTGTACGGCCCCGACCGGCTCGCGGCGGGCGGCGCCGTGGTCGTGTCGATGAACTACCGCCTGGGCGTCACGAGCTTCCTGACCCACCCGTCCCTGCCGGAGTCCGGCGCCCTCGCCCTGGACGACCAGCGCGCCGCGCTGCGCTGGGTGCGCCGGAACGCCGGGGCGTTCGGCGGCGACCCCCGCAACGTCACGATCATGGGCGAGTCCGGCGGCGGCTTCGCCGTCTGCGGCCATCTGGCCTCACCGGCCTCCGCCGGGCTGTTCCAGAAGGCGATCGTCCAGAGCGCGCCCTGCCTCACCCCGGGCAGCGCCTCCCGCACCCGCGCCGCGGCCGACGCCGAGAGCGCCAAGGTCGTCGGCCACGCGGAGGTGGGCTGCGCCACCGCCGCCGACGTGGCCCGCTGCCTGCGCGAGGTCCCGGTCGAGACGCTGCTGAGGGTCTACGGCTCCGCCCGCGAGCCGCGCCCGGTCAGCGGCACGCCCGCCCTGCCGCTCCCGGTCGACCGGGCCCTGCGCACCGGCCGCTTCCACCGCGTCCCCGTCCTCGTCGGCGTCAACCACGACGAGGAGAACGGCATGGTCCTCGGGCAGGAACTCGCCACCGGCAAGCCCATGCCCGCCGGCGCCTACGAGCCCGCCGTCAGGAAGGAGTACGGCGGCAGGGCCGACGCCGTGCTCAGGCGCTACCCCCTCGGCGCCTCAGCCGGGCAGACGCTGGCGAGGGTGCGGACCGACGCGGCCTGGTCCGCGCCGACCCTGGACACCGCCCGCGCGCTGTCCCGCCGGACCCCGACCCGGATGTACGAGTTCGCCGAGCGGAAGACCCCCTGGTACGCGGGCTACCCCGCGCCGAGCTTCCCGGCCGCCGCCCAGCACATGGCCGAGCTGCCGTACCTGTTCGACCTGGCCCTGTTCGAGAGGCCGACGAGGGAGCAGGCCGCCCTCGGCGACCGGATGATCGGCGCCTGGGTCCGCTTCGCCGCCACCGGCGACCCCGATGGCGGCGGCGAGACGGCCTGGCCCCGGCTGCGCGACCGCGGCCCGCGCGGCTGGCACGTGCAGTCCCTGACCTCCGGGACCTGGAAGCGCGCCGACTTCGTCCGGGATCACGCCTACCGCTTCTGGAGCACCGGCGGGAAGTGAACCCGGCGCACCACGAGCCCCAGGTGTGACGATCCGAACGGCGGGTAGAAGATCCCCCACGCGGGTGCCAACACCGAAAGAGGCCCGAACCGGTCACCGGTTCGGGCCTCTTTCGGAGTGCGGAACGTCAGAGGTTCTGCATGATCTCGCGCATCAGGCGGGCGGTCTCGCTCGGGGTCTTGCCCACGCGGACGCCGACCTTCTCCAGCGCCTCCTTCTTCGCCTCGGCGGTGCCGGACGAGCCGGAGACGATCGCGCCGGCGTGGCCCATCGTCTTGCCCTCGGGGGCGGTGAAGCCCGCGACGTAGCCGACGACCGGCTTGGTCACGTGCTCGGCGATGTAGGCCGCGGCACGCTCCTCGGCGTCGCCGCCGATCTCGCCGATCATGACGATGGCGTCGGTCTCCGGGTCCTCCTGGAACGCCTTCAGGGCGTCGATGTGGGTGGTGCCGATGATCGGGTCACCGCCGATGCCCACGCAGGTGGAGAAGCCGATGTCGCGCAGCTCGTACATCATCTGGTACGTCAGCGTGCCCGACTTGGAGACCAGGCCGATGCGGCCGGGGTTGGTGATGTCGGCCGGGATGATGCCGGCGTTCGACTTGCCCGGGGAGGCGATGCCGGGGCAGTTCGGACCGATGACGCGGGTCCTGTTGCCCTTCTCGCCCGCGTAGGCCCAGAAGTAGGCGGTGTCGTGCACCGGGATGCCCTCGGTGATCACCACGCACAGCGGGATCTCGGCGTCGACCGCCTCGACCACGGCGTCCTTGGTGAACTTCGGCGGGACGAAGACCACCGACACGTCCGCGCCGGTCTTCTCCATGGCCTCCTTGACGGTGCCGAACACCGGCAGGACCGTGCCGTCGAAGTCGACCTCGGTGCCCGCCTTGCGGGCGTTGACGCCGCCGACGACCTGCGCGCCGGAGGCCAGCATGCGGCGGGAGTGCTTCATGCCCTCCGAGCCGGTCATGCCCTGGACGATGATCTTGCTGTTCTCGGTGAGCCAGATAGCCATGCTCATGCACCTGCCGCGGCGAGTTCGGCGGCGCGCTTGGCCGCTTCGTCCATCGTGTCGACCTGCTGGACGCCGGACAGGCCCGCGTCGGTCAGGATCTGGCGGCCCAGCTCGGCGTTGTTGCCGTCCAGGCGCACCACCAGCGGGCGGTTGACGGTCTCGCCGCGGTCCGCCAGCAGCTTGTAGGCGGCGACGATGCCGTTGGCGACCGCGTCACAGGCGGTGATGCCGCCGAAGACGTTGACGAACACCGACTTCACGTCGGCGTCCGACAGCACGATCTCCAGGGAGTCGGCCATGACCTCGGCCGACGCGCCGCCGCCGATGTCCAGGAAGTTGGCGGGCTTCTGGCCGCCGAACTCCTCGCCGGCGTAGGAGACCACGTCCAGGGTGGACATGACCAGGCCCGCGCCGTTGCCGATGATGCCGACGCTGCCGTCGAGCTTGACGTAGTTGAGGTCCTTGGCCTTGGCCGCGGCCTCCAGCGGGTCGGCGCTGGCCTTGTCCTCGAGCTGGTCGTGCTCCTGGCGGAACGCGGCGTTGTCGTCGAGGGAGACCTTGCCGTCGAGCGCCTTCACCTCGCCGTCGGCGGTGAGGATCATCGGGTTCACCTCGACGAGGGTGGCGTCCTCGTCGGTGAACACGGCCCACAGCCGCTCGATGATCTCGGCGGCGCCGTCCAGCGCCTCCTCGGGCAGGCGGCCCTGCTCGGCGATCGAGCGCGCGGCGGCGCGGTCCACGCCCGTCAGCGGCGAGACCGGCACCATCGCCAGCCGGTCGTGCGGCACCTCCTCGATCTCCACGCCGCCCTCGACGGAGCAGATGGAGAGGAAGGTGCGGTTGGCGCGGTCGAGCAGGAAGGAGAAGTAGTACTCCTGCGCGATCGCCGAGCCCTCCTCGATCAGGACCTTGTGGACCGTGTGGCCCTTGATGTCCATGCCGAGGATCTGGCCGGCGAGGGCCTCGGCCTCGTCGGCGTTGTCGGCGAGCTTCACGCCGCCGGCCTTGCCGCGGCCACCGGTCTTCACCTGGGCCTTGACGACGACCTTCTTGCTGCCCGCGGAGAACAGCTCCTCCGCGATGGCGCGCGCTTCCTGGGGAGTACGGGCGACCTTGCCGGTGGGCACCGGTACCCCGTACTCGGCGAAGAGTTCCTTCGCCTGATGTTCGAACAGGTCCACGAGGGCGTCCTTAACGGATCGACAGCCAATGACCACACGAGTGGGGGTGGCACGGGGAGCCGTGCGGCCGCCACTCTGCGGTCCGCTCCGTCGATGCAGCCTAGCCCCTCGCCAGGTGTGACTCGGCGACCGGGTGCAGGTAGTGAGCGGAACGACCCTCTCCGGGGCGGTGACGGACCGTCCACCGCCGGGAACATCCCACCTTGGCCTTCGATGGGAGTTTCGCTCCACCGGAAGGTGGAGATCCATTTCCGATCCAGGGAGGACGTCCGGCTTGGCGGCGTTTGCTGTACTTGGGGCGACGAGGGGGAAATGAGGGGGAGACACCGAGGTGAACGACGGACCGGCGCCGCGCGGGCACGGCCGGCTGCTGCGGGTGAGCCGGACCGCCGTGCTGCTGCTGGTCGCGGCGCTGGTGGCGATGTGCGGGGCGACGATGCCGCAGCGCGGCGGGCCGCCCTGGGCCAGCCCGGGGCTGGTCGGCGGCGGCGGATGGCCGTTCGCCGGGGAGCCGCTGCCGCCCGCCGACGCCGACGGCGCGGCCTACCTGCCGGGCAGCTCCGCGGTGCGGCTGCGCGACGGGCGGGTGCGGCTGGTGCCGCTCGGCGGGGAGAGGGCGATCACGGTGGCGGCGCACGACCCCCGGGTGGCGGCGGCGGTGCGTTCGGACCAGGCGTGGCTGGCGCGCGGGACGGTCCCCGGCGCGGACCTGCCCGCCCCGCCCCCGCCGCGGCCCCGCCCGCACCCGCAGGCGACGAGCCCGGTGGGGCCGCCGGTGGTGTCGCCGCGGCCGGAGCCGGTCGCGGTCCCGGGGCCGTACCGGGACATGGCGGCGCGGGCACTGCTGGACCTGCGGCTGCTGACCCGCCCGAACGGCGCGTCGCTGGCGTCCTGGTACGGGGCGTGGCGGTACTCCTGGCCGCGTGACTCGGCGTTCGCGGCGGCGGCGTTCACGGCGACCGGGCACCGGCCGGAGGCCCGGCGGGTGCTGCGGTTCCTGGCCGGGGTGCAGAGCGCGGACGGCCGGTGGGCGGCGCGGTACCACGCCGACGGGTCGGCGGTCACCGACGGGCGCCCCCCGCAGTCGGACGCGCTGGGCTGGGTGCTGTGGGCGACCTGGTTCTTCCGGACGCAGGACCCGGAGGCCGCCGCCGCGACGCCGGAGCTGTGGCCGATGGTGCGGCGGGCCGCCGACCGGCTGGCGCGGTCGCTGGGCCGGGACGGGCTGCCGCCGCCGTCGCCGGACTACTGGGAGCGGTCGCCGGGCAGCGAGCAGGTCCCGGACCGGGCGACGCTGGGCGTGGTCGGGCCGGTGCTGGCGGGGCTGCGGGCGGCGGCGACGTTCGCGCGGGACACCGGGCGGCCCGCGGAGGCGGCGCGGTGGCGGGCGGCCGCGCAACGGCTGGCGGGCGCGACGGCGCGGGACTTCGCGCCGCTGGGCTACCCGAGGTCGCCGCTGCGGGGCGGGTGGATGGACACGTCGGTGACGTTCCTGGGGCCGCCGTTCGGGCCGCCGGACCCGGGGGTCGCCGAGGCGTGCGCGCGGGCGGCGCGCAAGCAGGCGCTGCCCAACGGCGGGGTGCTGCCCGGCGAGTACTGGTCGGGCAACAAGAAGATCGCCTGGACGCCGGAGATGGCGCTGTTCGCGCTGTCGGCGGCGGCGTCGGGGCGCGACGGGGAGGCCCGGTCGCGGCTGGACTGGCTGGCGCGGCACCGCACGACGCTGGGCGTGCTGCCCGAGAAGGTGGACGAGAACGGCCGGCAGGCGGCGGTCGCGCCGCTGGGGTGGACGGCGTCGCTGGTGCTGCTGACGCTGACGGCGCTGGAGAGGCCGCTGCCGGTCCCGGCGCCCTAGCGCCGCGCCCCGTCCGCGCGCCGCTCGCGCGTGCGCCACCAGGCCAGCAGCCACGCCGCCTCCATGGCCCCGTCCAGCGGGTACGTCCAGCGGAGCCGGCCGCGCGGGACGTGGATCAGGTCGATGGCCAGCAGCGTGGCCGCCGTGCCCACGCCGACGCGGCGCGCGTGCTCCCGTCCGGCGGCCGAGTCACCGGCGCGCAGCTGCGACCAGCCCGCCGCGACCAGCAGCCCGGCGACGGTCTGCTCCAGCCACTCGTCCTCCTTGGGCCCGAACACCCACTCGAAGCTGCGCATGCTCACCAGCGGCCAGGCCCCGCCCAGCACGTTGAAGACGCCGTGGGCGCGGGCCAGCGCGGCGGCGTCGCACGACGGCCCGGCCGCCGCCCGTCTCCCGGATGCCACCTCGTTCTCCTCTCAGCGGGGGATCGGTCCGACGTTCTCGTGGCGGCCCGCCCGCAGGTTCGCGTGGCGCCGGCCGGGACCGGGGCCTTCACGGGCGGCCAGCGCGTCGGCGACCAGTCCGGTGGTGAACGCGTACACCGCCTTGTGCGCCAGGTCCACCGCCAGCTCCCGGCGCGGCCAGGTCCACGGGGGCGCGCCCACTCCCGTGGCGTTCTCCAGGATCTGGTCGTTGGTCAGCCGCAGCGCCCAGAACATCGCCGACGCCCACGGGCCGCGCAGGCCCGCCGCCGCCATCACGCCGCGGACCGAGCCCAGCAGCACGCCCTGCCCCACGTGCATCGCCAGGTTCGCCGCCACCGGCTGCCGGCCGGGCCGTTCGGGCAGTCCGGCCAGCCGGAGCAGGGTCCGGCCCGGAACGTGGGAGTCGGGCCGCCCGGTGCGGCGCTGCTCCAGCCTCTCGGCGGCGGTCATCACCAGGACGCCGACGAGGCCCGCGCCCGTTCCGTTCACCACAGCTCGTAGCCACATGCGCCCCACCTACCCGCCACGGCGGCGGGGATGCCGCTAGCCGAACTGCTCGTAGCCCATCTTCACGACGAGGGCGGCCACCACGACCAGCAGGACCACGCGGACGAAGCCCGCGCCCCGGCTGATCGCCATGTGCGCGCCGAGCTGGGCCCCGACGGCGTTGCAGACGGCCATGGCCAGGCCGATCGCCCACAGGACCTCGCCCTGGGCGGCGAACACCAGCAGCGCGCCGAGGTTGGTGCTGGCGTTGATGATCTTCGAGTTGGCGGAGGCGGTGACGAAGTCGCTGCCCAGCAGGGTGGTGAAGGCGAGGACCAGGAACGTTCCGGTACCGGGCCCGACCAGCCCGTCGTAGAAGGCGATGGCGACGCCGGGGGTCAGGACGGCGGCGGCGGTGCGGCGGCGGGTGCGCAGCACCACGCGGGGGGCGCGGCCGAGGTCGGGGCGCAGCACCACGATGGCGGCGACCGCCAGCAACACCACCATGACCAGCGGTTTGAGCACCTCGGAGGAGATCGCGGAGGCGCACAGCGCGCCCCCGGCCGAGCAGGCGACGGCCAGCCCGGCGCCGGGCAGCGCGACCTCCTTGTCGATCTTGGTTTTGCGGAGGTAGGCGATCGAGGCCGAGGTGGTCCCGGCGATCGAGGCGACCTTGTTGGTGGCCAGCGCGGCCACCGGCTGGCCGGGGAACGCCAGCATCAGCGCGGGGAGTTGCAGGAGCCCTCCGCCACCGACGACCGCGTCCACCCAACCCGCTCCGACGGCGGCCAGCAGGAGCATGACGACGGTCTCGGCCGACATGGGGGGCTCCCGGGGGATGTAAGGGATAAAAGAAGAACGACGCTGACTCTAGCCGTCCCACTTCCGGCTTTTCCGACCGACCACCCCCGTTAGCCCGAAACGCCCCACGGCCAGACGAATCACACGTCTCCGGCGCTTGTCCGCCCACGGTGCGTCCGCCGACAGTGAGGGACATGCCTGTGGTGGTGCTTCTTGGAACGCTCGACACGAAGGGCGCGGAGTACGGCTGGCTGCGCGACCGGTTGCGCGCGCGGGGCGTGCGGGTCGTGCTGGTGGACACCGGGACGCTGGACGCGCCGCGCGTCGTCCCGGACGTCCCGCGCGAGGAGGTGGCGCGGGCCGCCGGGGTCATGCCGGGCGCGCTGCGGGACCGGGGCGCGGCGGTGACGGCGATGGCGCGGGGGGCCGCCGAGGTCCTGCGGCGGCTGCACGCGGAGGGACGGCTGCACGGGGTGCTGTCGGTGGGCGGCAGCGGCAACTCGGCGCTGTCCACGACGGCGATGCGGGCGCTGCCGGTCGGCGTCCCCAAGCTGATGGTGTCGAGCATGGCGTCCGGCGACGTGTCGCCCTACGTCGGCGACAGCGACCTCACGCTCATGTACAGCGTGGTGGACGTGGCGGGCATCAACCGGATCTCCGCGCGGGTGCTGGCCAACGCCGCCGACGCCATCGCCGGGATGGCCGCCGGGTACGCGGCGGGGCGGCCCGTCCCGCGCGGGGACCGGCCGCTGGTCGGCGCGACGATGGCGGGCGTGACGACGCGCGGCGTGGACGCGGCGCGCGACCGCCTGACCGCCCTCGGCTACGAGGTGCTGGTCTTCCACGCCAGCGGGGCGGGCGGGCGCTCGTTCGCGGCGATGGCGGCCGACGGCGCGCTGGCCGGGACGCTGGACGCCACGCTGCTGGAGGTGTCCACGGCCCATCTGGGCGGGGTGGGCCGCGCCGGGCCGGAACGGCTGACCGCCGCGGTCCGCGCGGGCCTCCCGCAGGTGGTCAGCGTGGGGGCGCTGGACATGGCCAAGTTCGGGCCGTCGGTGCCGGACCGGCTGCGGCACCGGCGCGTCCACGTCCACAACGCCTCGGTGACGGTCGTGCGGACGACGGCGGCCGAGTGCGCCGCGCTGGGCCGCTCCGTCGCCGCGGCCCTGCGCGGCGCGACCGCGCCGACCGCGCTCTACCTGCCGCTGCGGGGCCTGTCGACGCTGGACGTGCCGGGCGGCGTGTACTGGGACCCGGCGGCGGACGGGGCCCTGTTCGACGCGCTGCGCGCCGGGCTGGAGGGCTCCCGGGTCGAGATCCGCGAGGCGGACACCGACGTGAACGACCCCGAGCTCGGCCGCGCGATGGCCGACCACCTGCACGCGCTGCTCACCGCGCCCGCCCGCGCGGCCTCCTGAGCGTCAGGGGCGCTCGTCGACCAGCATCGCCCAGATCTGGTAGTCCCGGCGGGACCCGCCGAACTCGGCCGCCGAGCGCAGCGTGCCCTCGCAGGTGAAGCCCAGCCGCTCGGCGGTGGCGGCGCTGGGCGCGTTGCCCGGGTCGCAGTGCCACTCCACGCGGGACATGCCGCGCACGTCGAACGCCCAGTCGATCATGTGCCGGACCGCCGTGGTGATCAGGCCCCGGCCCCGGTGCGCCGCGCCCAGCCACACGCCGACCTCGCACACCCCGTGCCGGACGTCGAACGTCCGGAACAGCGTCCCGCCCGCCAGCTCGCCGTCCACCCAGATGCCGTACAGGCGGCCGGTGTCGGAGGCCTGCCGGTCGGCGTAGTCCTGGAGCAGCGCCCGCGCCGCCGCCTCGTCCTCCACCCCGTACGCCCACGGGATCCACGGCTTCAGCTCGTCGCGGATCTTCGCGACGTGCGCGGCGAACTCGGCCGACCGCCAGGGCTCCAGCGGCCGGAGCTCGGCGTCGTCGGCCAGCGCGAGAGAGAGCATGGGGGACCTCCACGGTGCGTACCGAACGTTTGTTACGTACTCTAGCCGCATGCCCGCCCGTGGAGATCACGACGCCCGCCGCCGCGACGTCTCGGAGGCCGTCTGGCGCGTGCTGGCCGCCCGCGGCTTCGACGGCCTGACGCTGCGCGCCGTCGCCGCCGAGATGAACGCCTCGACCGGCCTGCTGACGCACTACTTCCCGACCAAGAGGGCCCTGGTCAGGCACGCCCTCGACCTCGCCGGGGAACGCACCGGCACCCGATCGCGCCCCGCTCCCCCGGCCCCCGGCCTGCCCGCCCTGCGCACGACCCTGCTCGACGTGTTGCCGCGCACCGCCCCGGCCGTCGAGCTGAACCGCGTCTGGGTGAGCTCCTGGGACGCCGCGCTGGGCGACCCGGACCTGGGCGATCGCGAACGCGACCGTTACGAGCGCTGGCGTGGCGAGCTCCGCGCGCACCTGGAGAAGGCCGTCGAGCTGGGCGAGCTGCCGCCCGACGCCGACGTGGAGGACCTGGCGGCTTCGGCGGCGGCGTTCACGCACGGCCTGGTGGTGCAGGTGCTGTTCGACCCGGACCGCTTCCCGCCCGAACGCCAGGCCGCGCTGCTGGACGCCTTCCTCGGCTCCCTCGCGCACCGCCCCGGAAGACCCGAGGGAACCCCGCGACCTATTACCCCGACCTGAATACCAGGGAATATGGGGAACGGTTCGCCGCGGACGGCCGGATCTACCTGGCGTACCGGCTGCGCCGTCCCCCGGTCCCGCGACGGACACCGAGTCGCTGGAGCGCCCCGCCCTGGTGCGCGCCACGCACGGCACCAAGCACTGGCGCGTGGAGGTCCTGGAGGCGGGCGCCCCGGCCCGGTTCGACACCCGCGACCGGCGGGTCATGCTGCCCGGCGACGCCGCCACCGCGGTGAAGGATCCGGTGATCGCCTGGCACGACGGCCGTTGCGGGGTGCGTCCAGTTGGAGTGGGCGCGTTCCACCGGATCGCGCAGCACCGCGATCAGCCGGGCGTGCGGGACCAGCGCGCGGATGCGCCGCTGGGCCTCGCGGTCGTACAGGTCGCCTCCCACGCCGCGCACCCTCCGGCACCGGGAAGAGAGATGGCTCGCACCGGGCCCGTCCGCCGCACCCGGGTGGGCGCGGCGGACGGGGACATCACAGCTTCTCGACCGGTGCGTACCGCAGGACCAGGCGTTTCACGCCGTGCGGGCTGCCGAAGTCGATGCTGGCGGCGGCCCGGTCGCCCGCGCCGTCCACCGTCACGACCGTGCCCAGCCCGAACGAGTCGTGCGTGACCTTGTCGCCCGGCGACAGCGTCGGCACCGGCCTGCCCCCGGCGGCCCGCGTGCCCGGCCGCGACGCCAGCGACGTGGACGCCGACGTCTTCAGCGACGCGCCCTCGCGCTCCCAGACCACCAGGTTCACCGGCATCTCGCCCAGGAACCGCGACGACGGGTTCACCTGCGGCGCGCCCCACGAGGACCGCATCGTCGCGCGGCTCACGTACAGGCGCTGCCGGGCCCGGGTGATGCCGACGTAGGCGAGGCGGCGCTCCTCCTCCAGCTCCTTGGGGTTGCTCATGGCGCGCAGGTGCGGGAAGACCCCGTCCTCCATGCCCGTCAGGAACACCACCGGGAACTCCAGGCCCTTGGCGGTGTGCAGCGTCATCAGCGTGACGACGCCGTCGTCGTTCTCCTCGGGCTGCTCGCCGGGCGGGACGGGCCCGCTCTTGGCCCCGCCGGGGATCGAGTCGGCGTCGGCGACCAGCGACACCTGCTCCAGGAACTCCACCAGCCGGCCCTCGGCGGACTCGCCGTCCAGGCGCTCCTCGAACTCGCGGGCGATCGCCTCGAACTCCTGGAGGTTCTCGACGCGGGTCTCGTCCTGCGGGTCCTTGGACTCCTGGAGCTCGGCCAGGTAGCCGCTGCGTACCAGCACCCGGTCCACCAGGTCGGCGGGGGTGGCGGTCTCGGCGACCTCACGCAGCTCGTCCAGCAGCGCCACGAACTCGCGGACGGCGTTGATCGAACGCGTCGCCATGCCCGGCACGTCCTCGGGCCGCCGCAGCGCCTGCCAGAACGAGATCCGCTCCCGCGACGCGTACGCCTCCACGCACGCCTCGGCCCGGTCGCCGATGCCGCGCTTGGGGACGTTCAGGATGCGCCGCAGCGAGACGGTGTCCTCGGGGTTGGCCAGCACCCGCAGGTAGGCCAGCAGGTCGCGGACCTCCTTGCGGTCGTAGAACCGCAGCCCGCCGACGATCTTGTACGGGAGGCCGACGCGGTTGAACACGTCCTCGAACACGCGCGACTGGGCGTTGGTCCGGTAGAAGACCGCCACGTCGCGGGGCTTGCAGTCGCCCGCGTCGGTGAGCCGGTCCACCTCGGCGGCGACGAACGCGGCCTCGTCATGCTCGTTGTCGGCCACATAGCCGGTGATCTTGTGGCCCTCGCCCTGGTCCGACCACAGGCGCTTGGGCTTGCGGTCGGCGTTGCGCTCGATGACGGCGTTGGCGGCCGACAGGATCGTCTGGGTGGAGCGGTAGTTCTGCTCCAGCAGGATCGTGGTCGCGTCGGTGTAGTCGCGCTCGAACTCCAGGATGTTGCGGATCGTCGCGCCCCGGAACGCGTAGATCGACTGGTCGGCGTCGCCGACCACGCACAGCTCGGCCGGGCCGATGCCCTCGACCGGCGCGGTCAGCTCGCGGACCAGCTCGTACTGGGCGTGGTTGGTGTCCTGGTACTCGTCGACCATGACGTGCCGGAACCGCCGCCGGTAGTGCTCGGCGGCCTCGGGGAAGACCTGGAACAGGTTGACCGTCAGCATGATCAGGTCGTCGAAGTCCATGGCCCCGGCCTGCTGGAGCCGCGCCTGGTACATCTCGTACGCCTGGGCGAGGGTCTGCTCCATGTGGGTGGAGGCCCTGGCCTTGAACGTCTCGTAGTCGATCAGCTCGTTCTTCAGGTTCGACACCTGGGCGCTGAACGACCGGGGCGGGTACCGCTTGGGGTCGAGGTCCAGCTCCCGGCAGCACAGCGCCATCAGCCGCTGCGAGTCGGCCTGGTCGTAGATCGAGAAGCTCGTGGGGAACCCCAGCCGCTTCGCCTCCCGGCGCAGGATCCGCACGCAGGCGGAGTGGAAGGTCATCACCCACATGGCCCGCGACCGCGGCCCGACCAGCGCGTCGACGCGTTCGCGCATCTCGGCGGCGGCCTTGTTGGTGAAGGTGATCGCCAGGATCTGGCCGGGGTGAACGTCGCGTTCGGCCAGCAGATGGGCGATGCGGTGCGTGAGCACTCGGGTCTTGCCCGAGCCCGCGCCGGCGACGATCAGCAGGGGCGAGCCGGAGTGCGTGACGGCGGCGCGCTGCTGCTCGTTCAGGCCGTCCAGCAGAGGGTGAGCTTCGGTCTTCGACATCATGTGCGAGTCTACGGCGCGGCGGCGGGCGATTCGGTCCGGTCGCGCGGAACGCGCTCCCCGCCGCCGCCCGACCGGAAGAGGACAAACGCCGCGTGGAACGCGCCACGGGTTGACTCCCCCGCGGGACGGACGGAACGTGGGCGCGCAGGGCGGAGCACGGCACCGGGATCGCCACGGACCCGGCCGGACGCCCCCGAATCGCGCGCACCCCGACCGGAGCGCGCCCGAGGCCGCCCGCCCGCGATCGCGTCGGGCCAGCAGAGGCCCACGCACGGTGACGGAAGGTGGAATCAACGATGATCCACCAGCACGACGTGCAGTCCCAGCAGATGACCGCGGCGGCGGTGTCCGGCATCGTCCCGCAGGTCCAGGCCGCCGAGCCGCAGCGGATGCGGGTCCCGGAGGAGCGGGCGCGCCTGCTCCCGCCGGCGCTGCGGATCGAGGGCGCCGCCGCTCCCCCGCAGCCGCGCCCGGTCCCGGTCCCGGTGCCCCAGATCACCGGGCACCGCTTCCTGATCTACAAGCAGGACCCGACGGTCGCCGAGCTCGGCGTCCGCGTGGTCTACGTCCCCACGGTCGTGCTGAACGGCCCCGCCGACGCGCGCCTCACCACCGTCCTGCCGGGCGTCACCCCGGTCTCCCGCAACGCCAACGGCGACTTCGTGTTCCAGGCCAACACGCCGCAGTTCGACTGCGCGGCCACGTTCGCGGTGGTGCGGCAGACCCTGGCGATGTACGAGCGGCACAACGGCGGCGAGCCGATCCCGTTCGCCTGGAACGTCGGCGGCAACACCGACCGGCTGAGCGTCCACCCGCGCGCGGGGACGGGCGCGAACGCGTTCTACAGCCGGACCGCGAAGGCGCTGAAGTTCCTGTCGTTCACCCCGCAGGGCGGCACGCAGGAGATCGTGACCTGCCGGTCGCTGGACATCGTCGCGCACGAGGCGGGCCACGCCATCCTCGACGGCCTCAAGCCGGGCTGGCTGGGCGCGAACCAGCCGCCGCAGACCGGCGGGCTGCACGAGGCGTTCGGCGACCTGACCGCGATCTTCCTGGCGCTGGCGCAGCCCGACCAGGCCGAGGCGCTGGTGGCGATGACCCGCGCGAACCTGCACGACCGGTCGTTCCTGCCCGCGATGGCCGAGGAGTTCGGCCTCGGCCTCGGCCACCCGTTCGGCCTGCGCAACGCCGACAACGACCTCAAGCTCAGCGAGGTCGGCAACGAGGTCCACGCGATCTCCCAGGTGTTCACCGGGGCGATCTACGACGTGCTCGCCGACGTCTACGTGTTCGAGGCGCAGCGGCAGCGGCGTACCAAGGACCCGGCGCTGGTGCTGATCGAGGTGGCGCAGAAGCTGTGCAAGCTGCTGTTCGACGCGATCGTGGCCGCGCCCGCGACCGGCGCGACCTACGTCGACGTCGCCAACCGGATGCTGCACATCTCCGCCGGGCAGGGCGACCCGGTGGTGTACCGGACGTTCATCCGCAACCGCTTCGCCGTCCGCGAGATCACCACGGCCGTGACGCCGCTGGACGACCTGATGAGCGGGCGGATGCGGATGAGCGACGCCGACTACACCGGCGACGGGAGCAGGGACGTGACCGAGGTCGGCGTCCCCGACGAGAACTCGGCGAGCCTGCGCGCCGAGCAGGACCGCTCCCGGTGCTGCGGCACCATGCAGATGCCCGAGTACCGGGTCGTCGACGAGCAGACCCTCGCCCAGCGCGGTGAGATCACCAACGAGGACATCCTCCGGAACGAGCTGGACGAACTCCGCCGGGCCTTCACCAAGTAGGAAAAACCTCCCCCGCTCCCGGTCGTCCCGCGCGAGGACGGGCAGGACGACCGGGAGACCCCGGCCCGAGCGGGAGGCGTGACCATGCGCGTGAAGATCGAGAGCACCGGCGGCTTCTCCGGCACGGAGATGATGGTCGCGAAGTACGACACCGACGAGCTGCCGAAGGAGCAGGCCGACCGGGTCCGCGCGGCGGTGGAGCGCCTGTCGCGGGACGACGGCGCCACGTCTCCCGGCGAGATCGGCGCGGACCTGCCGTCCTACCGGATCACGATCGGCGACCCCGACGCCGACCCGAAGGTGTTCGAGATCTGCGGCGAGCAGAACGAGGAGCGGGACGCCCTGCTGGCCACCCTGCTCCAGGGCCCGGCCGAGCCGCAGGAACGCCCGGACGAGGCCGCCCGCCGCGAATCCCCACCCAGCCCATCAGGCCTCTGACCCACCCTTAAAATCCCGGGCTCCCACGACGAAGGGCCGCACAGGGGGCGCCGGGCGCGTGGGGGCAAAGCCCCTGCGAGGAGGTGGCCGGAAAGCCGGGGCAAGGGGCGAAGTCCCAGAGGGGGTGTGGGGCAGAGCCCTGCCGGGGTTGTAGGGGCGGAGCCCCACGAGGGGTTGTAGGGGGCGGAGTCCCCTGCCGGGGGTGTGGGGGCGGAGCCCCTGCCGGGGTGTGGGGCGGAGCCCTGCCAGGGGGTGTGGGGGACGGAGTCCCTCGCCGGGGGTCCAAGGGGGCGGGCCCCCTTGCCAGGGTTCGCAGCACGCCGAAAGCGAAGCGCCAGCGAAGTCTTTCGGCGTGCGCGGGCCCGATGTGGGGGTTTGGGGGGACGGTCCCCCCAAGGCCAACACAGCCGCTTTCGCCGCAGAACCGCGCAGACCCCCAGCAATATCGGGGGTCTACACATAACCCAAGACCCCAACCCCCGCGTCTCCGCAGGGCGCCCCACCGACAGCCTCACGGCGAACGACACTGGCACCGACGCCAAACAACCCAAGCCGACCCAAGCCGAATCAGAGCGCCGGTGCGACGCGCTTGGCATAGGAGGTGACGGGAACGGTCTCCATGTGTTCGATCCCGTCCAGCCTCCCGATCCTGCCGGTGAGGTAGGTGTAGAACGCTTCCTCATCGCGGCAGACGGTGATGGCGAGGAGGTTGTGCGGGCCGGTGATCGCTCCGACGAACGCCGTCTCGGCGTCCGCCGCCAGGGCTTGGGCGACGGTGGCGAGCCGGGCCGGTGACACCGTCAGCCACAGCAGGCATTCGACGGAGTATCCGAGGAGGGCTGAGTCGATCTCGACGTCGAAGCGCAGCGTGCCGGAACGGCGCAGTTCGTCAAGTCGGCGGCGGACCGCCGACTCGGACCAGCCGGCGTGCCGGGCGAGCTCGGGGTAGCTGGCGCGTGCGTCCGCGGCGAGGACGGGCAGTATCCGCCGGTCGAGGTCGTTGAGGGCTACCGGGCCGGTGCCGCCGCTCGCCGGTGGGCGGAGCGCGGCCGCCTGCTCGGCGGTGAGGGCGCAGGTCCGGCCGTGCCAGCGGTGGTCCATCAGATGTCGCAGCAGGCGATGGGCGGTGACGTCCCGAACGTGCGGCGAGCTCGCCAGGGCTCGCAGGGGTGCCGGGTCCGCGCGATGTGCGCGCAGGATCAGGACGGCCTCGGTGCCTCCCGACAACACGGTCAGCCAGGTGGTGTCGGAACGCCGTGCGAGCGGCCGGACGAGGGCCCGCATGCCGTCCGGGGACACGCGCAGCCGCACCAGCCATTCGGCGTGGCCGGTGGCGCGCTGATCGATCATCGCCGTGACGCGGGCCGTGCCGGTGGCGCGCAGCCGGCCGAGCCGGCGGGTGATCGTCCGGCCGGAGACGTCCAGGACCTCGGCGATCCGGCTGGCCGGCGCCCGCGCGTCGAGGTGCAGCGCGTGAAGCAACCGGCGGTCGAGCACGTCGAGCGTGTCCGATTCCATCAGATCAGGGTAGCCAGCCGTCCGATCGCGGCGTTCTGCCTGCTGGCAAGGGTCTGTGGTGGGGCGGGAGCCACAGGATGAAGGCATGACGAGCGACATCCGCGGCATTCACCATGCCGGCATCCTGACCAGCGACCTGGACGGCCTTGAGCGCGCCTACCTCTCGTTCGGCCTCACGCTCAGCCCCCGTTCCCGGCACCTGCTGAACGAACGCCCGGACGAGCCCCCGGTGCCTGGCTGCACCGCGAACCGGTGCGCCCTGTTCGGCGACGCCTACATCGAGTTGCTGGGCATCGTGGACGCGACGGCGCCCGACCCCTGGCACACCAGGGCGATGGCCGACGAGTACGAGGGGTTCCGGCTGCTCAACCTGGAGACCGGCGACGCCGAGGCCGCCGACGAGGCGCTCACGGGCGCGGGACTGCGCACGTCGGGCGTCCTGGACCTCGAACGCGACGTCGACACCGCGGACGGAACGCGCACCATGCGAGCCCGGGCCGTGCACATCGACCCCTCCTCGACGCCCGAAGGGCACATCGGTGTCGCCCAGCACCTCACCCGCCAGTACGTGCATCAGCCCCGTTACCTCGACCACCCCAACGGGGCACGGGCGCTGGAGGCGGTGCTGATCGTGGTCGACGACCCGATGTTCGAGGACGCGGTCGCCCGGTACGCGACCATCCTGTCCACCGGGCCGCGGCGCCAGGGACCGCTGACCGTGCTGGACACCGCAGCGGCCCGGCTGGAGATCGTCCGGTCCGGCGACGCCGAGGGGGTGCTGCCCGGCGAGCCCGCTCCGGCGCCCTCCCGCCTCGCCGCCATGACCATCGCGGTCGAGGACGTCGCGGCCGCCCGCACGATCGTCGAGGGTGGCGGTACCGCCACCCGCCCGACCGACGACGGGTTCTTCGTCTCCGCCCGTGACGCCTACGGCGCCGGCCTGTTCTTCACCGCCCGATGATCGCCGAGATCTCCACCGGACGGGTGCGGGGCGTCGCCCGTCCCGACGGCGTCACCGCCTTCCTCGGAGTCCCCTATGCCGACGCCGAGCGGTTCGCCGCCCCGCGGCCCGTCCGGCCCTGGTCCGGTGTCCGGGACGCCGTCGCTCCCGGGCCGGCCGCACCGCAGCGACCGTCCCGGCTCGAACGCGTGATGGGCGGCTTCGAGGTCCCACAGGACGAGCGGTGCCTGTCGCTGAACGTGTGGACACCGGCAGGCGGCGGCCCGGCCCGCCCGGTCCTCGTGTTCCTGCACGGCGGCGGCTTCACCAGCGGCTCGGGCGGCCTCGGCTGGTACGACGGCGCGGAGTTCGCCGCACGCGGTGATGTCGTCGTGGTGACGGTGAACTACCGGCTCGGCGTGCTCGGTTTCCTGCGGCTGCCGGCGGTGAGCCCCGGGAACCTCGGACTGCTCGACCAGCTCACCGCCCTGCGGTGGATACGCGACCACATCGCCGCGTTCGGCGGCGACCCCGCGAACGTGACGGTGGCGGGCCAGTCCGCGGGAGCCCAGTCGATCTTGGCGCTGCTCTCGCGCGGACGGGCCCGCGGCCTGTTCCGCCGCGCGATCCTGCAAAGCACTCCGGCGGGAATGCTCCCGGATTCCCCGGCCGACGCCGAACGCACCGGCCACATCCTGCTGGACGAGCTGGGCATCGAACCCGGCGAAGCGGCGCGGCTCCGCGTCGCCCCCGCGGACGCCCTGGTGTCCGCGCTCGGGGCCGTGGCACGCCGCACCGCGGTCCCGCTCAACCCGGCACCGCCGTTCCAGCTCGTCGCCGACGATGACCTGGTGGCCCCCGACCCGGTGGCGGCGGTCGGCGCACCCACCGCCGACGGCGTCGACGTCCTCATGGGCACCACCCGTGACGAGGCGGCGGCGTTCTTCCCCGGCGATGACCGGGCCGTCGAGACGGTCACCGGCCAGATGTTCCTCCGGCCGTCACTGCGCCTGGCACGGCTGCTCACCGGACATGGGAACGCGCCCTGGTCCTACCGCTTCGACTGGCATCCCCGAAACGGTCCTTTCGGCGCCTGCCACTGCATCGAACTCCCGTTCATCCTCGGCAGCGCCGACGCATGGCGCGACGCCCCCATGCTCGCCGACGAACGACCCCGGACCCTCGTCGACGAGACCCGCCGCGCCTGGACGGGATTCGTCCGCGACGGTGACCCCGGCTGGGCACGCGGGACCACCCGGCACTTCACCGGCTGAGCAGAAAGCTTGCCGTCCGGCGACTTCATCGGGAGTCCGCACAGCCCCAAACCCAAACTCCTAGCCCAGCTTGCGATACTCCCGGGCCTCCTCGGCCGCGGCCACGACGGCGGCGAGGTCGCCGCCGGTCGCCGCCGCGCTGGCCGCCGCGACCGCGCCCTCCACCAGCGGCGCGTCGGCGAGCACGACCGCGCCGTCGGCGTCCTCGGTGTACAGCCGCGCGGTCATGACGGAGCTGCCGATGTCGGCGAGCAGCACGACGCCGTCGCCGTCGTCCACGGCGGCGACGGCGCGTTCCAGCAGTTCGATGCTCGTGCCGAGCCCGCCGTCGTCGGTGCCGCCCGCGCCTTCGACGCGGGCTGCGCCGAGCCCCATCGTGCGCGCCAGTTCGACGACGCCGTCCGCGAGCGTGCGGCTGTGCGACACGATGACGACCCCCACCAAGGCGGCTCCCCTCAAGAAACGATGTCGGCCGGTCAGGAAGATGCCGGCCGGTCAGGAAACGGTGTCGGCCAGGGCCCGCAGCAGCAGGGCGGTGGACGCCGCGCCGGGGTCCATGTGTCCCTTGCTGCGTTCGCCCAGGTAGCTGGCGCGGCCCTTGCGGGCCTGGAGCGGGACGGTCGCCTCCGCGCCCCGTTCGGCGGCGTCGGCGGCGGCGCGGGCGCAGGCGGCCAGGTCGCCGCCGTCGTCGCGGGCCCGCTCGAACGCGGCGACGGCCGGGGCGAGCGCGTCCACCATCGTCTTGTCGCCCTGGGCCGCCCGTCCCAGTTCGGTCACCCCGTCCAGGGCGGCGCGCAGCGCGGTCGCCAGCGCGGCGGCGTCGATCTCGTCCGTGTCGCCGAGGGCCTTCCCGGCGCGGCGCAGGGCCGTTCCGTAGAGGGGCCCGGACGCGCCGCCGGTCTTGGACACCAGCGCCCGTCCGGCCGCGACCAGGACCTTGCCGGGCGGCGCGTCGCCGGGCAGCGCGGCCACGGCGGCGGTGAAGCCCCGTTCCAGGTTGTGGCCGTGGTCGCCGTCGCCGATCGCGGCGTCCAGCCGGGTGAGGCGCTCGGCGTCGGCCGCGACCCGTTCGGCGGCCGTCCGCACCCACCGTTCGGTCCCCATGGCGGTGTTCATCGGCCCCACCGCAGGGCGGGCGTGTCGACGGGGGCGTCCCAGAGGCGCAGCAGTTCGGGGGTCGCCCGGCAGACGGTGATCATCACTCCGGCCATCTCCAGGCTCGTGACGTAGTCGCCGACCAGGGGGCGCGCGACCGTGGCGCCGTGTCCGGCCAGCCATTCGGCGGCGGCGGCGTAGGCGATGTACTGCTCGATCAGCGGGGTGCCGCCCATGCCGTTGACCAGGACGAGCAGTTCCTGTCCGGCCAGCGGCATGTCCGCGTCGATCGCGGTCAGCGCGGCGTCCACGATCTCCCTGGCGGTCGCGGTCCCGGCGCGTTCGCGGCCGGGTTCGCCGTGGATGCCGATGCCGAGTTCGATCTCGTCCTCGCCCAGTTCGAACGTCGGCCGTCCGGCGGCGGGGACCGTGCACGGGGACAGCGCGACGCCGAACGAGCGGGACCGTTCGTTGACCTCGCGCGCCACGTCGGCGACCGCCGTCAGGTCCGCGCCCTCCTCGGCCCGCGCCCCGGCGATCTTCTCGACGAACAGGGTCGCGCCGGTGCCCCGGCGGCCCGCCGTGTAGGTGGAGTCCTCCACCGCGACGTCGTCGTCCACCACGACCGAGGCGACCTCGATGTCCTCGTCCTCGGCGAGTTCGGCGGCCATGCGGAAGTTGAGGACGTCGCCGGTGTAGTTCTTGACGATGTGGAGCACGCCCGCGCCGCCGTCCACGGCCGTGGTCGCGGCGAGGATCTGGTCGGGGACGGGGCTGGTGAACACCGCGCCGGGGCAGGCGGCGTCGAGCATCCCGGGGCCGACGAACCCGGCGTGCAGCGGCTCGTGACCGGAGCCGCCGCCCGACACCAGCGCGACCTTCCCGGCGCGCGGCGCGTCGGCCCGCACCACCGTCCCGGCCTCCGGGTCGACGCGCAGGGAGGGGTGCGCGGCGGCCAGCCCGCGTAGCGCGTCGGTGACGACGTCGGCCGGAGCGTTGATGAGTTTCCGCATGTCCCTGCCACACCGTTCTGGAGTTCCGGTGCCCGCCGAGCGTTGGGGCGACTGGGGTCCTACCCCGCCGCCACGGACGCGACCCCCTTTGCGGGCGTTCCTCCGGCCGGATTCGGTCATCGGGCCCCGGCGGTCCCGGTGGCCCGCGGCGGCGGAGATGTCGGCTTCGACGCCTATGGTTGAAACCGTGACTAACGTTCTGGACGACAACGAGGTCAGCCGCATCCTGGTGGTCATGGCGCATCCCGACGACGTCGACTTCGGCGCGGCGGGGACCGTCGCCGGGTGGACCGACGAGGGGATCGAGGTCACGTACCTGATGGTCACCGACGGTGACGCGGGCGGGTTCGACGACGGGATCACGCGGACGGAGATGGCGGCGCTGCGGCGGGACGAGCAGCGGGCCGCGGCCAAGGCGGTGGGCGTGACCGACGTCCGCTTCCTCGGCTACCCCGACGGGAGGGTCGAGGCGACGCTGGAGCTGCGCCGCGACATCGCCCGGGTGATCCGGCAGGTGCGGCCGGACCGGGTGCTGATGCCGTCCCCGGAACGCAACTACGAGCGCATCTACCCCAGCCACCCCGACCACCGGGCCGTGGGGTCGGCGGCGCTGGACGCCGTGTACCCCGACGCCCGCAACCCCTACGCCCACCCCGAGCTGCTCACCGAGGGGCTGGAGGCGTGGACGGCGCGGGAGGTGTGGCTCGCCGGCGGGCCCACGCCGAACCACACCGTGGACGTCACCCCGCACTTCTCCCGGAAGGTCGCGGCGCTGAAGTCGCACGCCACCCAGGTGGGGCACATGCCGGACGGGGCGCTGGAGGAGATGCTGACCGGATGGATGGGCGCCAACGCGGCGGCCGCCGGTCTGCCGGAGGGCAGTTTCGCCGAAACGTTCCAGGTCGTGGACACTGCTTGAGCCCGCCGGGCACCGCTGAGACCTCCGGAAGGAACCCATGAGCAAGATCCTGTTCGACTGTGACACCGGCATCGACGACGCGCTGACGCTGCTCTACCTGGCCTCGCTGGTGCGCTCGGGCGACGCCGAGCTGCTCGCGGTCGGCACCGTGCACGGCAACATCGACCCGCGGACCGGGGCGCTGAACACGCTGCGGGTGCTGGAGATGACCGGGCTCGGGAGCGTTCCCGTGGCGATCGGCGCGGGGCGTCCGATGGCGCAGGACGTGCACTTCGCGCTGGAGTGGCACGGCCGGGACGGGCTCGGGGACACGTTCCTGCCCGAGCCGCAGGGCGCGCCGACCGGCGAGTCGGCCCCGGCGCAGATCGTCCGGCTGGCGCGGGAGCACCCGGGCGAGCTGACGATCCTGGCGACCGGGCCGCTGACGAACCTGGGCGCGGCGCTGCTGCTGGACGCCGAGCTGCCGTCGCTGGTCCGCGAAGTGGTGATCATGGGTGGGGCGTTCGACCACCCGGGCAACATCACCACGCACGCCGAGGCGAACATCTGGCACGACCCGGAGGCCGCGGACCTGGTGTTCGCGGCGGACTGGCCGGTGGTGCTGGTGCCGCTGGACGCCACGCACCCGACGGCGGTGGGCGACCCGTGGCTGACGAAGCTGGCGGCGCACGACTCGGACGCGGCGCGGTTCGCGACGCGGATCCTGGAGTTCTACGTGACCGCCTACACGCCGACGCTGAAGCGGCGGGGCGCGGTCATCCACGACGCGCTGGCCGCGATGCTGGTCGTCGAGCCGAAGCTGTGCGAGTACACCGAGCGGCCCGTGCACGTGGAGCTGCGCGGCGCGCTGACGCGGGGCGCGACGGTGTGGGACGCGCGGTCGCTGCCCGCCGACGACGACCGGCGTCCGGTGCGGGTCGCGACGGGCGTGGACGTGGCGGGGTTCCAGGACCGGCTGCTGGCGGCGGTCCTGTCGCTGTGACCGGCGGCGGGTGACGCGCGCCACACGTCCCGGCGTCTTGTCGGGCGGCGGCGGGCCTGGTTACCGTGCGGTGATCGCGACCGGGGAGACCGGGAGAACGCATGCCGTACGAGATCGAGGCCACCGCCGCCTCCACCGCCGCCCCCGAGGTGGTCTTCAAGCATCTGGCGGTGGCCGAGGCGTGGAGCGAGTGGGGGTCGTTCCCGACCCGGGCGCGGCGCGAGCGCGCGGGCGACGAGCACCCCAACGGCGTCGGCGCGGTCCGGCGGATCCCTCCGGCGCGGGAGCGGGTCGTGCTGTACGAGCCGCCGCGCCGGTACGGCTACGTGGCGCTGTCGGGGCTGCCGGTGCGCGAGTACCGGGCCGAGGTGACGCTGACCCCGCACGGGCTCGGCACGCAGATCACGTGGCGGGGCGCGTTCGAGCCGCTGGTCCCGGGCACCGCCGGGCTGGTCAGGGTGGTCCTGGGGCGGCTGCTGCGGTCCTTCGCCCGGCGCGTCGCCTACCACGCCGAGCACTGCGAGCCGGGCTGCCCGGCCCGGCTGCCCGACGTGGTCTAGCGGGCCCGCGGCCACGCGCGCGAGCGCGTCACCTGGGTCGTAGGCCAGGGCTTCAAAGCGCCGTCGCCTTCGCCAGGATCGCGTCGACGGTCTCCTCGACGGTCATCCCGGTGGTGTCGAGCCAGAGGCCGAGGCGGGGCGTCTGCTCGCGGAGGACCCGGTCCAGGGACGCGACGCTGAAGCCCTCGCCGTAGGCGGTCTTGGCGCGGCGCTCCTCGCGTTCGGCCACGGCGGCGGGGTCGGGGGCGAGGACGACCGCGTACCGGGGGCGCGTGCGGACGCGCTCGACCATCCAGGGCAGGTGCTCTCCCAGCACGACGTCCTGCACGATCGCGGTGAAGCCCGCCTCGGCGTAGGCGTCGGCGGTCCGCGCGGCCAGCTCGTGGCGGAGCCGGAGCTGGTTCAGGGCCTCGGCGGAGGGCTCGCCGGACATCTCCTCGCGGCCGCCGACGACGAACCTGCGGAACGCGTCCCCGCGCACGTGCGCCGAGCGGGGCAGCCGTTCGGCGAGGGCCTGCGCGACGGTGGACTTGCCCGCCGCCTGGACACCGGTGATCAGGTAGACCGCGCTCATGCCGCCAACATGGCACAGATGATCAAGGTGGGCGATCGGTTTTCCGGGTCCGGCGCAGCAGGGTCCCCAGCAGCCCGACCAGTTCGGCGGGGCCGTCGGGGTCGCCGGCGGGGCGTCCTCGGCGAGGTGGGAGTCGTAGCGTTCCCGTCCCCGTTTGGCGAATGCCGGAGCGGTACGGAACGGGGCCTCGCCCGCCCCCAGCACACGCCGCTGCCACCCGGCCAGCAGTGCGAAGTCCAGGTCCCGCCCCTCGTCGGCGGCGCGGCGGACGTGCTCCAGGGCGGTGAGCAGGCGGGCGACGCGTTCCGGGGCAGGGAAGGGAAGTGGTCGGCCGGTACCCGCGCGGCCGGTTCCAGCGAGCGCGCGACCCCGTGCGCCTCGTCGGGGTCGAAGGGATGGCGGGCCGGATCGACGTCGGCCCGGCTCAGCGGGCGGGGGTTCGGAGGGGGGAGCCACACGCAGCCTAGGCGTCCTCGCCGCGGACGAGGCCGGTGAGCACCTGCCGGATGATCCGCGCGAAGAGCGCGTCGCCGCCGAACGCGTCCTCGGGCGCGCCGTCCGCCAGGGCCGCCGCCAGCCTCGGGTGGCGCCCGCCGGCCGCGGCGGCCGCCAGGTAGGCGGCCTGCGCGACCTGCCGTGCGCCGGGGGCGCGGCGGCCGTGCAGCTCGACCCGGGCGAACAGGGTCACCAGCCCGGACACGACGGCGACCGCCTCCATCGCCGCGCGGCCTTCGAGCCCGGCCGGTTCCAGGACCTCCAGGGCGCGTTCCAGGTAGGCCAGCCCGTTCGGGCCGGTCCTGAGCGGTTCGGGCGGGAGCTCGGCGAGCCATGGATGCCGCAGGTGGACGGCCCGGGCGCGGACGGCCAGGGCCGTCAGGTCGGCCACCGGGTCACCGGTCGGCGGAACGCCCAGGTCGATCTCCCCGGTGACCGCGTCGGCCATCAGGTCGAGCACGTCCTCGCGCCCCGACACGTACCGGTAGAGGGAGGCCGGGCCGGTGCCGAGCCGCCGGGCCAGCGCGCGCAGCGACAGCGCGTCCAGCCCGTCGCGGTCGGCCAGCTCGACCGCGGCGGAGGTGATCTGGGCGCGGCTGCGTTCGGGCGCCGGTCCGCGGGCGCCCCGGCCGGGCCGCTCCCACACGGTCGTCGGCCGTTCGGCCTCCGTCTCGTCAGTCACGTTCCCCCGCCGGTCCACTGTCGGTCTCGCACCGCCCGCCATGCCCTAGAGTAGTAACTGCGAACACCGATCGCAGTTTTTGGGAGGGGTCATGGACACGACCACGCCGTGGACGCCGGTCCGCTGGGCCGGGAACGGTCCCGTCAGGCTGGCCTACGACCGGTTCACCGAGGGCGCGGACGGGGAGCCGCTCCTGCTGGTCATCGGGCTCGGCGTCTCCCGCCGCTGGTGGCCCGACGGCCTGTGCCGCGCCCTCGCCGCGCGCGGGTTCGCCGTCGCCAGGTACGACCAGCGGGACGCCGGGGAGTCGACCCACCTGCCGCGGGAGTCCGCCGGAGGCCCGATCGGGGCGCTGCTCCGCCGCCGCGAGCAGCCCTACACCGCCGAGGACATGACCGACGACGCGGTCGCGGTCCTCGACGCGCTCGGCTGGGGCTCGGCGCACCTGTTCGGCGCGTCGCTCGGCGGCGCCGTCGCGCAGCGGACGGCCGTCCGCCATCCCGGCCGGGTCCGCACGCTGACGTCGGTCTCCGCCGTCCCCGGCGACGCGGCGGGCCTGGCCGCCCTGCGGTACGTGCGGCTGCGCACGCTCGTCCGGCTCGCCCGCGTCAAGCACCCCGACACGCCCGAAGGGGACGTCGCGGCGGGGGTGGAGGTGGCGCGCATCCTGGCCTCGCCCGGCCGTCCGTTCGACGAGGCCGCCGCCCGCGAGTTGATCACCGGCCTCGCCGACCCGGGCGTGCGGGACACGACGGCGCAGGGCGGCCAGATCGGCGCCCGGTGGCGCGGGCCCGCGATCGACACGATCGCCGTTCCGACGCTGGTCCTGCACGGCGCGGACGACCCGCTGATCAAGCCGAGCGCCGGGCGGCGCGTCGCGGCCCGCGTCCCCGGCGCGCGGCTGGCGCTGCTCCCCGGCATGGGCCACGACCTCCCCGAGGACGTCTGGGACGACATCGCCGCGCGGGTCCGGCACCTGGCGGACCAGCGCCGGACCCCCGCCTGACCCTCCCGGTCACCCCTGGAGGAAACCCCCGATCTCCCGGGCCACGGTCTCGGGCTCGTCCAGCATCGACAGCACGTACGCCCCGGGCACCTCGGCGTACCGCCCGGCGGGCAGCAGCTCGGCCAGGCGGCGGCCGTGCTCGGGGGGCATCACGCGGTTGTCGGGCGACCAGAGCACCAGCGACTCCCCCTGGAAGCGGCGCAGTTCCTCGGTGGCGCGGACGAGCTCCCGCCGGTCGAACGGCCCGCGGCCGTAGGCCAGCAGGTCGCGGCGGACGGCGGGGTCGCGCAGCACCGGTTCGGTCCAGCGGCGGACCAGGGCGTCGGGCACCGGACGGCGCGCCATCCGCCCGAACAGCATGGGCAGGCGGCGCAGCGGGGCGACGCGCAGCTGGCGGGCGGCGAGCTGGAGCCCGCCGGGGATCCGGACGACGAGCGTGAGCAGCTTCCCGGGCAGGTCGGGCGGGAAGTTGTCGAACGCCTCGCACGGGAGGATCACCTGCCGGGCGACCCGCTCGTCCCGGCCGTAGGCGGTGAGGAACAGCGACCCGCCCCAGTCGCTGTGCACCAGGGTGACGTCCCTCAGGTCGAGGGCGTCGAGGAAGTCGGCGACCAGGGCGACCTGCCCGCGCATCGTGAGGTCGGCGTCCGGCCGCATCGGGCGGCGGTGGGACCCCAGCGGCAGCACGGGCCGCACGTACCGGAACCCCTCCGGCAGCAGCGGCAGCACGCGGTCCCAGACCGTGTGGTCCATCAGCAGCCCGTGCAGCAGGACGACCGGAGGGCCGGTCCCGACCTCGTCGTACTCCAGGACTCCCCCGGTGACCTCGACGTTGCGCATGGCGACCTCCCACTAGAAAGGTCTCTCTAGAGAGACTGTTCTAGCATGGTGCCATGAGGACCGACGAGCGGATAGTGCGGGCGATGGCGGAACTGCTGCGCGTCCAGGGGTACGCGGCCACGGGCGTCAACCAGCTCGCGAGCGCCGCGCAGGCGCCGACCGGCTCGATCTACCACCACTTCCGGGGCGGCAAGCGCGAGGTCGCGGCCGCCGCGCTGCGTCAGACGGGGGCCGCCTACATCCGGCTGCTGCCGCTGCTGCTGGACGAGCACGACGACCTCGCGACCGGGATCGAGGCCGCCTTCGCCGCGGCCGCCGCCGACATGCGCGACACCGGCTGGGCGAACATGTGCCCGGTCGGCACCGTCGTCGGCGAGGTCGCCGACACCGAACCCCTGCTCCGCGAGGCCGCCGCGGAGGTGATGGAGCACTGGGTGGCCGAGGGCGTGCGCTACCTCACCGGACGCGGGCTTCCCGAGAACGAGGCTCGCGACGTCACGTTCGCCCTGCTCACGGCGCTCCAGGGCGCGTTCACCATGGCCCGCGCGCTGCGCTCCACCGAACCGTTCCTCGCCGCCGGGCGCACGGTCGCGGCCTACGTCGCCGCCCTGGGTCCCCCGGCTCGGTCAGCGGCGGTGCGCGGGCGGTCAGCCGACCGTCAGTAGGCGCGGCCAGAGTCCAGGACATCGACAACGGCAACGACACGAGGAGTCACCGTGACGAAGGTCCTGATCTCCGGCGCGAGCATCGGCGGCCCGGCCCTGGCCTACTGGCTGGACCGGTACGGGTTCGAGGTCACCGTCGTGGAGCGCGCGGCGGGCGGGCCGCGCCGGGGCGGGCAGGCGATCGACGTGCGCGGCCCCGCACTGGAGGTCGCCGGGCGGATGGGCGTCCTGGACCGGCTCCGCGAGCGGCGCGTCCGGATGCGCGGCATGTCCATGGTGGACGGCGACGGCGACGAGCTGTTCCGCACCGAGGAGCGCACCCTCACCGGCGGCGACCTGGACAGCCCCGACATCGAGATCCTGCGCGACGAACTGGCGCTCGTCCTGCTCGACGCCGCCGGGGACGGGGTCGAGTACCTGTTCGGCGACTCGATCGCGGCGCTGGAGGACGGGCCGGACGGGGTGCGGGTGACGTTCGAGAACGCCCCGGCGCGCACCTTCGACGTCGTCGTCGGCGCGGACGGGGTCCACTCCAACACGCGGCGGCTGGCGTTCGGGCCGAAGGAGCGGTACAGCAGCCACCTCGGCACCTACATGGGCGTGTGGACCGCGCCGAACTTCCTCGGGCTGGACCGCTGGCAGGTGTTCCACCAGATGCCCGGCAGCGACGTCGGCGGCGGCGTGATGAGCGTGCGCGACAACGCCGAGCTGCGCGTCTACCTGGGCTTCCGGGCCGAGGAGCCGATCGCCTACGACCACCGCGACACCGAGGCCCAGAAGCAGATCATGCTGGACCGGCTGGGCGGGTGCGGCTGGGAGATCCCGCGCCTGCTGGAGTACATGTGGGACGCGCCCGACTTCCACTTCGACGCGACCACGCAGATCCACATGGACTCCTGGTCCACGGGCCGGGTCGTGCTGCTCGGCGACTCCGGCTACTGCGGGTCGCTGCTGTCGGGGATGGGCACCACCATGGCGATGGTCGGCGCGTACGTGCTGGCCGGTGAGCTGGGGCGGGCGGACGGCGACCACGTGAAGGCGTTCGCCGCGTACGAGACCGAGCTGCGCGACTACGTCACCGCCAACCAGCGGCTCGCCCTCGACAACAAGAGGCGTGTGGAGGCCGCCCAGGCCGCCGAGCTGGGCGACGCCGAGGCCGCCGAGGCGATGACCGAGGGCCTGGCCGACTTCGAGTCGGTGGCGGGCGGGTTCGTGGTGAAGGACTACTGACGGCCGGGACGCCCGGCCCGCGCGGGCCGGGCGTCCGGCGGGTCAGTCGCGGGCGGGGCGGCGGGACAGCCAGGCCGCCGCCAGCGCCCCGGAGACGTTGTGCCACACCGAGAAGATCGCGGCGGGGAGCGCCGCCAGCGGGCTGAAGTGCGCGGCGGCCAGCGAGGCGGCCAGGCCGGAGTTCTGCATGCCGACCTCGAACGCCAGCGCGCGGCTGCCGCGCTCGCCCAGCCGGAAGACCCGGCCGGAGACGTAGCCGAGCAGCAGGCCGAGGCCGTTGTGCAGGACGACGGCGACCAGCACCAGGACGGCCGCCGACCTGATCGCGGCGGCGCTCCCGGCGACCACGATCGCGACGATGACGCCGATGGCCGCCACCGACAGCCACGGCAGCATCCCGGTCAGCCGCTCGACCAGCCCGCCCGCGACCGTCCGCACGACGAACCCGGCCACCACCGGCAGCAGCACGGTCTTGAGGATGTCGACGACCATCGACCCGGCGTCCACCGGCAGGAACTCCCCGGCCAGCAGCAGGGTCAGCGGCGGGGTGAGCACGGGGGCCACCAGGGTCGAGACCGTGCCGATCGAGACCGCGAGGGCCGTGTCGCCGCGCGCCAGGAACGCCACCACGTTCGAGGCGGTGCCGCTCGGCGCGCAGCCGACCAGGATCAGCCCGGCGGCCAGCTGCGGCGACAGGCCGAGGGCGTGGGCGATCACCCAGCCCAGACCCGGCATGATCACGTAGTGCGCGGCCAGCCCCAGGGCGACCGCCCACGGGCGGCGGGCCACGCCCCGGAAGTCCCGCCCCGTCATGGTCAGGCCCATGCCGAACATCACGACGCCGAGCAGGTACGGGACCGCCTCCCTCCCGCCGCTCAGGGGGCCGGGGGCCAGCAGCCCGGCGGCTCCGGCCAGCAGCACGAGGACGGGGAAGACGGTGACGGCGCGGCGGGCGACGCGGTCGGGAGCGGCGCCGTCCACCTCCTGGCGGGGAGATCGTTCAGTGTGCACCGCGAAAGGTAAACCGTTCCACGCCGCCGAAGGCAAGAAGATCTCACCACGTGGACGCAGGTCACGCGGTGTCCCCCGGCCGCCCGGCCTCAGACCAGACGGCGGGCGGCGGCCCAGCGCGACAGCTCGTGCCGGTTGGACAGCTGGAGCTTGCGCAGCACGCTGGACACGTGCGTCTCGACCGTCTTGACCGAGATGAACAGCTCCTTGGCGATCTCCTTGTAGGCGTAGCCGCGCGCGATCAGCCGCAGGACCTCGCGTTCCCGCTGGGTGATCTGGTCGAGCTCCGGATCGACCGGCGGGGCGTCGGTGGCGGCGAACGCGTCCAGCACGAACCCCGCCAGGCGCGGCGAGAACACCGCGTCGCCCTCGGCCACCCGCCCGATCGCGTCGGTCAGCTCCGGCCCGGAGATCGTCTTGGTGACGTAGCCGCGCGCCCCGCCCCGGACGACCCCGATCACGTCCTCGGCGGCGTCGGACACCGACAGCGCCAGGAACCGCGACCGGACCGTGCCGTGCAGGCGGCGCAGCACCTCGATGCCCCCGCCGCCGGGCAGATGGACGTCCAGCAGCACCACGTCGGGCTCCGTCCGCTTGATCACCGCGACGGCCTCGTCCACGTCCCCGGCCTCGCCGACGACCTCGATCCCGTCCCCCAGCTCGGCCTTCACGCCGGTCCGGAACATCTGGTGGTCGTCCACCAACACGATTCGCGTCACTTCTTGATCTCCAAGCGGACCTCGGTGCCCTCGCCCGGCGCGGTGCGGACCTTCGCCGTCCCGCCGTTGCGCTCCATACGTCCGATGATGGACCCCCGCACGCCCATCCGGTCCGCCGGCACCTGCTCCAGGTCGAAACCCCGGCCCCGGTCCCGCACGAAGATCTCGACACGGTCGCCCTCGACCTCGGCGTACACCGACACCGACGGCGCGCCGGAGTACTTGGCGGCGTTGACCATGGCCTCGCGCGCGGCCTGGATCGCCGCGCCGAGCCGCTCGTCCAGCGGGCTGTCGCCGACCACGACGATCTCCATGGGCACGCCGTGGTCGTCCTCGACCTCCCCGGCGGCCCGCCTGATCGCGGCGGCGAACGTCTGGTCGGGGTCGTTGCGCGGCTGGTAGAGCCACTCGCGCAGGGTGCGCTCCTGGGACCGGGCCAGCCGCTGCACCTCGCGCGGGTCGTGGGCGTTGCGCTGGATGAGCGTGAGGGTGTGCAGGACCGAGTCGTGGATGTGGGCGGCCAGCTCGGCGCGTTCCTGGGAGCGGATGCGCTCGCCGCGTTCGGCGTCCAGGTCCTGCCACAGCCGCACCACCCACGGGGTGGCGATCACCGCGACACCGGTGAGGATCACCAGCATCGCGATCACGACGGAGCGGGCCTGGGAGGGGTCGACGTTGCGGACCACGAACCCGCCGATCCCGCCGACCACCAGCACCAGCCCGAACACGCTGCGCAGCCACATGTGCCGCAGCGGCAGCACCCAGCGCTGGCGCTGCTCGCGGTCGGCCTGCTGCCACAGGATCGCCGCGCCGATGCCGCCGATCACGAACGGCCACAGCGCGGCCTGCGCGATCCCGGCGCTCCAGGTCAGCACGGCGAGCGCGGCGGTGACGGCGGTGTAGGCGAGCAGCTGGCCCCAGTCGCGGGACGTCGGGAGGCGCGCGGCCGGGGCCGCCCCCTCGGCGGCGACCTGCCGGGGCACCAGCACCCAGAACGCGGCGTAGGCGGCCACCCCGAGCCATACCGACGTCATGAGCAGCACGAACGCGGCACGCACGATGATCACGTCCACGCCCAGATGCGCGGCCAGGCCGCTCGCCACCCCGGCGACCAGCCTGCCGTCGGTTCGGCGTTCCAGCCGGGTCGTGGCGACTTCGTTCACCAAACCCTCCGGAGGATGTCCCGGCCTTCAGGCCGGGGAGAAATCCGGACCCCGCAAGGAATGGCCCGGCAAAACCGGGACAGTCCAGAGCGCGAGTCGCGCCTACACATCTGCATTTTCTTACCGATCATGCCGGGATTCGATAAAATCGGAACATGCGCACGGCGTACAAGGTGCGGGTTTACCCCACCCCGCAGCAGGCGGCGGTGCTGAACCGCACGTTCGGCTGCGTGCGCCTGGTGTGGAACACAGTGCTGACGTGGCGGCACGCCCGCTACCACACCGAAGGCAAGCGCACCTCCTACGCCGAAACCGACCGTTATCTGACCGAACTGAAACGCGACGGCAGCCACGACTTCCTGTACGAGGTGTCCTCGGTCCCGTTGCAGCAGGCCCTGCGGCACCAATACACCGCGTTCGTGAACTTCTTCGCCGGACGCGCCCGCTACCCCCGCCACAAGACCCGGCACGGCCGCCAGTCGGCGACCTGCACCCGCTCGGCGTTCCGATGGAAGGGCGGGCGGCTGCACCTGGCGAAGACCGAGGGCCCGCTTGCGTTCGCGTGGTCCTGGCCCGGCATCGACCCGGCCACCCTGACCCCGACCACGGTGACGATCTCCCGAGACCCCGATGGCCGCTGGTATGCCTCCCTGGCGGTGGAGACCACCGCCGACCCCGAGCCGCCGCCCACCACCGGCGCGGCGGTCGGCGTCGATGTGGGCGTGAGCGATTTCGCGGTCCTGTCCACCGGCGAGAAGATCGCAAATCCGCGTCACCTGGAGCGCAAGGCCCGCAATCTGGCCCGCTACCAGCGGCGCATGGCCCGCAAACAGCGCGGCTCCCACAACCGGACCAAGACCAAGGCCAAGGTCGCCCGCGCACACCGCAAGGTCCGCGACGCCCGCCGGGATTTCCCGCACCGCACCAGCACGCGGCTGGTCCGCGACCACGACGTGATCGTGACCGAAGACCTCAACGTCTGCGGGATGGTCCGCAACCGGTCCCTGGCCAAGGCGATCTCCGACTGCGGGTGGGGCGAGTTCCGCCGCCTGCTGGAGTACGAGACCGCCAGGCACGGCCACCACCTGATCGTGATCGACCGCTGGTACCCCTCCAGCAAGACATGCTCGGCGTGCGGGCACCTGCTCGCCGAGCTGTCCTTGAGGACCAGGCACTGGACGTGCCCCGCCTGCCGCACCCGGCACGACCGGGACATCAACGCGGCGAAGAACATTCTGGCCGCTGGTCGAGCGGTGTCTGCCTGTGGAGCTGATGTAAGTCCGCAAGGGTCCTCCCTTCGGCGGTCGGCGGTGAAGCAGGAAGCCCAGCCCGTGAGGGCGGGAATCCCCCGCCTTTAGACGGGGGAGGAAGTCAAGACACGATCGTCACACGTCCCGCGGGTGATCGGCATCCGGGCGTCCCCCCGGTTCCCCGGTCCTCCCCTCAGGGTCGGATCAGGGGTGCCCCCGATACCCCGCGCGCCCGGGAGGGGCCACGATGGTGGCCATGGCTGAGCAGCAGGTCCCGACCCAGGTGTCGCCCCCGAGGCTGTCCCTCGCTCCGGAGGGCCGCATGATCGCCGGGGTCTGCACGGGGCTCGGCCGGCACACGGGCATCGACCCGGTGGTGTACCGGGTGGGGTTCGCGCTGCTGACGCTGGCGCACGGGCAGGGGATCCTGCTCTACATCGCGGCGGCGGTGCTGATGCCGCCGCGCCCGGAGGCGTACTCGCCGGTCGAGCAGTTGCTGCGGCGCTGGTTCGACGCCGCCGGGGCGCTGTCGATCCTGGGCGCGCTGCTGTCGGTCGGGGTGCTCGGGAGCCTGGTGGGCGCGGGGCTGTCGACCGACGCGGTCGGGGCGGTGACGGTGCTCGGGCTGGTGCTGCTGGTCGCGCACGCCCGGGGCGCGAACTTCGTGGGGCTGGCGCGCTCGCTGCCCGAACGCCTCCAGGGCCACCCGCTCCAGGACCCGCCCGCCGCTCCCCCGGCCACTACTCCTCCCGCCACCGCTCCTCCCGCCACCACGGGCCCGGGAACGCCGCCGTCTCCGGGGGTGCCGCTGGACAAGGGTCCGGGCGTGGCGGCGGCGAGCGGGCTCGCGCCGGGAATGGTCGATCTGGCGTCGCTCCGGTCGCGCCCGGCACCGCCCGTGGACGATCTCCCGGAGCCGCCCCTCGCGCCGTGCGCGCCCGCCGTGGCGCGGCGGCCGGGACGTTCGCCGCTGACGCCGATCACGGTGCTGGCGGCCCTGGGCGCGGGGGCGGCGGCGACCGTTCCGGCGGCGGCCCACCCGTTCCCCTACTCGTCGATGGTCGTCCTCGGAACGGCGCTGGCCGTCATCGGCGGCGGGATGCTGCTGGGCGGCTGGTTCCGGGTGCGCGGGCTGGCGGGGATCGGCGTGATCCTGACGTTCACGCTGCTCGCCTACACGGCGGTGGCCGAGATGCCGAGCGGTTCCCGACACGGTGATGTGGAGTGGCGGCCGATGGAGACCTCACCGGCGCGGCAGGACTACCGGCTGGGGCTCGGGTCCGGCAGGCTGGACCTGACCGCGCTGCCGGTCCGTCCGGGCCAGCGCGCGCAGGTCAACGCCGAGCTGCTGGCGGGAGCGCTCGTGGTGACCGTGCCGCGCGCGGCGCGGGTGGAGCTGGACGCGAAGGTCCGGTTCGGCGACCTGACGGTGGCCGGGCGGGTGCTGGGCGGCCCGAACGCCCGGGACACCCGCGTGCTGGAACCCGAGGGCGACGTCGCGAACCCGCCGGTGATCGCGCTGCGCATCCGCGGCAAGATCGGTGATGTGGAGGTGCGCCGTGGCTGAGTCCATGGAGTCCCGCGAGCGGGACGCGGTGGAGAACGCCGGCCCCGGGACGCGGACCCGGCGGCGCTTCGACCCCGGCTCGGTCGTGACGGGCCTGTTCTTCCTGGCGGTGGCGGCGGCGTTCCTGGTCAGCGGGCTGGCCGGGCGGCTCGTCGGAGGGCCGGAGGTGCTGGTCCCGGCGGTGCTGCTGGGGATGGCCGCGGTGATGGTCGTACGGGTGGTGACGCGGTCCCGGCGGCACCGCTGACCCCCGCTCCGGCGGCAGTGATCCGGATCACGCGATCGTCCGGGAACAAGGAAACCGGACATTACGGTTAACTAGCCTCGTGAGGTTCTCCAAGAAGAGCGTTCTGCTCGTGGCCCGGCTGCACGTCGACCTGTGCCGCCTCGCCAGCGTGCTGTGTCGCGGCTGATCTGAAGCCCCCCGCGCTCCTTCCTCGCCTCCCCTTCCTTCCGACTTCCGCACGCCCGCGTACCGGCATGTCCGCGCCCTGATCCGTCCGCGCCGCCATGTCCGGGGTCCCGGGACGTGTGCCGTACCCCCTGGAGAACTCTCCGTGTCTTTGCGTGTCTGGAAATGGCAGTTCTGGCAGCAGATCGTGCTGTCCCTGGTGCTCGGCGTCACCGTCGGCGCGCTGCTGAACAACCTCGGCGACGGCGCCAAGATCGCTGAGGACTGGCTGGACCCGTTCGGCGGCGTCTACACGAGCCTGCTGAAGGTCGTCGTCGTTCCGCTGGTGTTCGCCGCGATCGTGGTCAGCATCGGGCGGCTGCGCGGCGTGTCCAGCGTGGCCCGGCTGACCGGCAAGACCCTCGGCTGGTTCGTGGTCACCTCGGTGATCGCCACCGCGGTCGGCCTGGCCGTCGCGCTGCTGACCAACCCCGGTCAGGGGCTCGGCAAGCTCGCCAGCGAGAGCGTCGAGACCGAGCCGGTCACCTGGACCCAGATCCTCAAGAACCTGTTCCCGTCCAACATCGTCAACGCGATGGCGGAGGGCAACGTCCTCGGCGTCGTCACCTTCGCGGTGCTGTTCGGCGCGGCGCTGGTGGCCCTCGGCGAGCGCGGGCAGCGCCTCACCGAGATCATCGACGACGTCTACCTGGTGATGCAGAAGGTCGTGTGGTGGGTGGTGCGCCTCACCCCGATCGGCTCGTTCTTCCTGATCGGCTCGGTCGTCGCCACCTACGGCCCCTCCACCCTGGCCCCGCTGGCCAAGTTCACCGGCGCGATCTACCTCGCCGTCGCGATCATGCTGGTGGTCGGCTACCCGGCGCTGCTGGCCGCGGTCGGCCGCGTCTCGCCGCTGAAGTTCTACCGCAACACCTGGCCCGCGCTGCAGTTCGCGTTCGTGTCCTCCTCGTCGCTGGCGACCCTGCCGATCGCGCAGAAGGTGCAGATCGAGCGGAACGGCGTGCAGCGCGAGTACGCCTCGTTCGCCCAGCCGCTGGGCGCGACCATCAAGTTCGACGGCTGCGGCGCGATCTACCCGGCGGTCGCGGCGGTGTTCGTCGCCCAGTACACCGGCGTGGAGCTGGGCCTCGGCCAGTACGCGCTGATCGCCCTGGCCGCGATCATCGGCCAGCTCGGCACCGGCGGCACCCCCGGCCCGGCGCTGGTCGCGCTGACCCTGACCCTCACCACGGTCGGGCTGCCGCTCCAGGCGGTCGGCTACCTGATCGCCATCGACAAGGTCATCGACATGGCCCGCACCACCCTGAACGTGGCCGGCCAGCTCACCGTCCCGGTGCTGGTCGCCAGGTCCGAGGGGCTGCTGGACGAGAAGACCTTCAACGCCAAGCCGGTCGAGCTGACCTCCCCCGAGGCCGACGAGGCCAAGGAGGAGACCCCGGCCGGGAAGAAGGAGCTGGCGGGCGCGTCCGCCTGACCCCGCTCCACACGCGAAGGGCCGCCCCTCCCGTCCGGGAGGGGCGGCCCTTGGCGTACCAGCCAGGTGACGCGCCATCGAACGCAGGTGCGCGGATCCGGGCGGGTGGGAGGCAGCGCCTGGGCGCGGACGGGCCGCGCCTCGGCGGCGCGTCAGGCCAGCTGCGCGTGCAGGGTGATGGCGTAGGCGGGGCCGGGGTTGGTGAGCTCGTGGGTATGGTCGCCGCCGTGGACGCGGACGCGGTTGGCGCGCAGGGGGCGTTCGGTGACCCCGTCGTCGGTGATCTTGACTTCGGCGAGCTCGCCCGCGATGACCGCGCTGACCTCCGTTCCGGCGTGGTCGTGCACGCCGGTGCGGTGGCCGGGCGGCCAGGTCGTCAGCCACAGCCGGACGCCCTCGACCTCGTCGAGGACGACGCGGACCGGGCCCGACGCGTCGAAGCGCACGCGGTGCCACCAGTCGGCGGGGCGGGCGGCCAGGCCGTGGATGCGGGCGGCGAGCTGGCCGACCGTCGGCGGACGCTTGACGGCGTCACGGCCGTGCGGGTCGGCCTGGCCACGCATCGTGATGTCGGGAACCAGATCCAGGTCCACAGAGAAGGTCCTTCGTGTACGGCCGGACGGCCGGGACGGAGAGAAAGAGCAAGATCAGAAAAGCGTCCGGGGAGACGTCACCCGGGAAGAGCGTCGCGGATCAGCGACAACAACACGAAGAACACAGCGCGCTGGCCACGCGGCGCAGGGCCACGGGGCGGCAGAACGACAGACGCGCTGGCATGCGTTCTAGGAGACACGCCGTCACCCTGCGCTGTCAAGTCGGACACCTGGCGATCATCGGTCGACGGGCGTTCACGTCGCGGCCAGATCCGGGTCTGGTCCCCGTGGCCGGCAGCGGAGACGATGCGCACGAGCTTTCCCGGGAACGGAGATCATCGATGGTGCTGGACAGGCGGACTCTTCTGCGCGGCGGACTCGTGGCGGGCGGCGGGGCGGCGTTCGGGCTGCTGAACGGCTCCCCGGCGGCGGCGCTGCTGCGGACCCGCCCCTCGCTCACGCACGGCGTGCAGAGCGGCGACGTCACCGCGCACGAGGCGGTCGTCTGGGCGCGTTCGGACCGGCCCGCGCGGATGCTGGTCGAGATCAGCCGGCGCCCCGACTTCCGGCACGCCCGCACCGTGCCGGGCCCGGTGCTGACGCCGGGGACGGACCTGACGGGGAAGACGTTCCTGCGCGGCCTGCCCGCCGGCGAGGAGATCCACTACCGGGTGCGCCTGGCCGACCGGGACCGCCACGGGCTCGTCTCGGCCCCGACCGTGGGACGGCTGCGGACCGCGCCGCGCGGGCGGCGGGACGTGTCGTTCGTGTGGTCGGGCGACCTGGCCGGACAGGGCTGGGGCATCAACCCGGACCTGGGCGGCTACCGGATCTTCCGCGCGATGGCGGCGGTGGACCCGGACTTCTTCCTGTGCAGCGGCGACCTGGTGTACGCCGACAACCCGATGCAGGAGCGGGTGGCGCTGCCGGACGGCCGGACGTGGCGGAACGTGGTCACCCCGGAGAAGACGAAGGTCGCCGAGACCCTGGCGGAGTACCGAGGGCAGTTCCGGTACAACCTGCTGGACGAGAACCTGCGGGCGTTCAACGCGCGCGTCCCGATGATCTACCAGTGGGACGACCACGAGGTCGTGAACAACTGGTACCCCGGTGAGATCCTGGACCTGCCGCAGTACGGCGAGAAGCGCGTGGACGTCCTGGCGGCCCGCGCCCGCCGGGCGATGTTCGAGTACACCCCGATCGCCGTCCGCGACCCGCACCGGGGCCGCGTCTACCGGAAGCTGTCCTACGGCGCGTCGATGGACGTCTTCGTCCTGGACATGCGCACCCACAAGGACCCGAACGGCGCCAACAACAGCCCCACGCAGCGCGAGGGCGTCCTCGGCACCGAGCAGCTGGCCTGGCTGAAGCGCGAACTGCGGCGTTCCCGGGCGACCTGGAAGGTGATCGCCGCCGACCTCCCGCTGGGCCTGATCGTCCCCGACGGCACGGCCCAGGAGGGGATCGCCCAGGGCGACGGCGGGGCGCCGCTGGGCCGCGAACGGGAGATCGCGGACCTGCTCTCCTTCGCGAAGCGGAACCGCGTGCGGAACATGGTGTGGTTCACGGCGGACGTGCACTACACGGCGGCGCACTACTACGACCCGGAGAAGGCGGCGTTCAAGGACTTCGACCCGTTCTGGGAATTCGTGGCGGGCCCGTTGAACGCGGGCGCCTTCGGCCCCAATCGGTTGGAATCGACCTTCGGTCCGCAACTGCGTTTCCAGCAGGCTCCCCCGCGCGCCAACACGTCCCCGGCCGAGGGCTACCAATTCTTCGGCGAGGCGGCGATCGAGGGCTCCAGCCAGGAACTCACCGTCCGCCTCCGCGACATCGACGGCAAGGTCCTCTACACGAAGACCCTCACCCCGGCCCGGTAAGCGATGCATGCCGCGTTCGACTTCGCCGAGAGGCGTGGTCGCAGACGTGCGAGGCCGTTCGCGTGACGGTCGTGGCGGCGGTTCGAGGATGGCGCAGGCCCGCACCGTGGAGGGCAAGGCGATCAGCCTGGGCGTCGCGCGGAACGGTAGGTTGGCGGGGATGCACCTGCCGATCTGGTACGCCGCCTGGGAGTACGAATGCTGCGGCCCTTCCCTCGAACCTGGGACTGAGCTGAGCGTCGACCTGGTGCTGGAGGGTTTCACCGCGGAGCCGACCGATCGTGGGCAGCCGCTCGGCTGGCGGGCGACCGCATCGGGTGCGGTCGAGTTCGTCGCCGACCTCGGCCGACGCGAACCGTATCCGCGAGCCGACTTCGGAGGTGTCTCGTCGGCGGTCGACGGCCCGGTTCGGACCGGGCGTTTCCAGGGGACCGGTCTCCTGTGGCACCACGCGCACGAGGACTTCGGAATCGGTGAGCCGTACCGGGTCGTCGTACGCAGGGTGTGCTGTGCCCGGCAGATCCTCCGGCGGACGGACCCGCACACGATCGAGGTCACGGGACACGAACGGCCGACCGAAATCAGCGGGGCGGACGACTGCCCGCCGCACGCCGATTTCGTTCTCATGGCCGAAGTGGTCGGCCACGGACGGTGAGGGTCAGGCGGCCTTGTCGCAGGTGCCGCTCTTCTTGTCCCAGGTGGAGGTGATGATGCCCGTGTTGCCGGTGATCGAGCCGGGGACGTCCTTGACCGAGTAGACGACCTTGAAGTAGTACTTGGCGTTGCTGATCTTGTACTTGCGGCAGTAGATCAGCGTGTTGCCGTTCTTGATGATGGGCTTCGTCGGCGCCGCCAGCGTCTTGGAGATCTTGGCCTCGAAGCTCTTGCTCCAGCGCTTGCTGAAGTGCCGGTAACCCCACTTCGTGGTCCCGCACCGCAGCACGGCCCCCTTGGGCGGGGAGCCCTTGCGCACGAACCGCCAGTAGTCGGTGATCGGCTCGGCGGCGGGCTTACGCTTGCAGTTCGGCTTGGTGTAGGCGGCGGCCACCGATGACGGCTCGGCCGCCACCGGCTCGGCGTGCGCCGTCGAGGAGCCGAGGGGCACGATGGCGACGCTGACCGCCGAAGCGATGAGGGTTGAGCAGACCAGGGCCGACCTTCTACGCACAGTCACGATGCGGAGTCCTCTCCATGTCCTGGGGGTGCCGTTCCGACGCATGAGCGACTCATGATCACATGTGAACGTTGCCGGGCAAATGATCCCAGGGGTCCAATTCGCGGTCCGGATGCCCGCCCTCGCACAGGAGCACGGCACTACGAGCCAATCCCGGGAAAGTCGGTGTGGCCGCGGCGCCGCGGCTGGCGCACTGGACCCGCCCAAGCCCTCCAGCACCGCCCGGTACCAACGCTCGACCCGCCAGGTCCACAAGTTCTGAGAGCCACGGGGGCGCTGCCCGGCTCTACGCCAGGATCGTGCTCGGTGTCCGGTCGGGGGTGGTGACAGCCAACGTCGTATCGCTCGCGCCGCGTCTTCGGGGCGCGTCACCGAGGCCAGCGGCTCACCCCAACTCGTGTAGAACCAGCTCGCGCCGTCGAGGCCGTCACGGCACGTGATGATCGTGCCGGGGTGCGGCCCGCAGCAACCCGGCAGTCTCGGGTTGGAGGTGCGCAGCCCGGCGTCGGTCAGGTCGACCGCCAGACCGCGCGTCGCCAGCTCCCCGGCCAGGGCTTCCAGGTCCGTACTGCTCATCGTGCTCCCTTTCGTGGCTGTGGCCGCGCGGTGTTCTCCCTGTACGGGGCGGGCGCGCCGTCCCGCGTCTCGATGCCGTGCCAAACCTCGGCCTCGCGGATCGCGTTCTCCAGGTCCTCCGGACGGGCTCGCTCCAGGAGCGGCACGGTCATGCCTCGCGCGGGCAGCGCCCAGTAGCGACGCGTCGCCGGGACCCACCAGACCGTCCATGCCGGGTGAGCCTGGTCGAGCCAGCGGGCGATGGCGCGGCACCGCTCGTCGTCGGCGTGGCCGTCCCCCACGCGGGTCACGCCGCCCCCTGACGCGGGGCGGTGCTCGTGCCGTAACGCATGGTGATCCGCCGCTCCAGCGCCTCGACTCCCGCGATCAGATCCCGCAGGATCTCGGGCGTCTCAGCCTGGAACGCCACCATGCCGCCACGCTCCTCACGCGCGCCGACCAGGCCGTGGCGCCGGGCCTCCCAGCGGCACAGACCAGTGCCGATCTCAATCCACCAGCGGTCACGGAATGCGGCGCGCAACTCGCCCAGCACCGTCAGGTCCGCTTGCGTTACCGTGCTCATGGGTCGGACTCGCCTCCGGCCAAGGCCCCGGAACCCTCGGCGTTCGCCCGCCGTGCCGGGGCCGTCTGACGTTTCAGAGGTGGGTATGGCCCTGGGGTGAGAGGCCCGGTTCTCAGCCGGATCACACGGGGACTTCAGAGGCAGGGCCGCGCCCACATCACCAGTGAAGCCGTGACGCGTGACGCAAGTCACCGTGATAATCAGAGGTGGGCGCGGATACGGAACCGTGCTCGTGGACATCCGGCCGAGGTGCCTCGCGATATGTCAGCCGACGAAACCGAAAAGGTGCGCATCGGCGCGCGCCTGCGTGCCGAACGCAAGGCCCGCCGCATGACGGTCTCCGATCTCGCCGAGCGATTCCGCGAGATCGCTCCACCGCGCGCCGCTCAGCGCCTTCCCAAACTGCGCGACCTGGAACGCACCATCCGGGGCCACGAGGCCGGGGAACACTCCGTCGGCCCGCGCTACCGGGCGCTGTACGCCGCCGCGTACGAGACGACCGAGGACGAGCTGTTCGCTCCGCCCGCCGAACCCGAGCCGTCGCTGTGGCTGCCGTTCGAAGTCGGTCTCACCCCTGACGACAGCGACCGTCTCGTCTCCACCGCCGCCCGTCCTTCCCGCCTCGACGCCGGGACCCTCGACGCCCTTACCACCGTGCTCGCCGGGCAGCGTCGCCTGGAGGACGCCATCGGCCCGGCCGCGCTCCGCGGTCCCGTCACCGCCCAGCTCGACGGCATCCTGGCGATGCTGCGAGATGTCTCTGGTCCATTGCGCGATCGGCTCGGCAGCGTGGCCGCCGAGTGGTCGGCCTACGCCGGGTGGCTCCATGCGACTCTCCGCCACGACGCCCCCGCGCTCAAGCTGTTCGATCTGGCCGAGGAGCTGGCCGATGATGCCCATGATGGTGTCATCGCCGCCATCGCCACGTCCTTCCGTGGCTACGTCGCCCGCCAGCAGCGCCGTTACGAACTGGTCGTGCGCGCCTCCCGCGCAGCGATGGCGTCCCCCGGGCGGCATCCGATCCAACCGACCTACGACCTCCTTCAGGCCGCACAGGGGTACGCGGGGCTGGGCGACGTCGAGCAGGCTCGGCGGTTGCTGGACGAGGCGGCAGAGCGCGCCCGCGACACCATCGAGCCGCCGCCGGCCGTCTACTGGTATTCCGAGCCGTTCTTCCAGCTCAACATCGGCATGGTGCATCACGGACTCGGGCTTCACACCGATGCCGTCGCGCTCCTGGAGGACGGTCTCCGGGGAATGCCGGAAGACCAGGCCGACGCCGAATGGCTGCACGAATACCGGGTCGCGCTGGAGGAGGCACGGGCACCGGAATAGCGGATCACGCTGATGGAACACGCACCGCCGACGTGCGCAGATCGCGCCGCTCCGGGCCGTCACGCTGATCCGGCAAGGTGACGTCTCCGGCGGCGTCGCCACTGCCGGAAATGCGATAGCCGGGCCGGCGCCCGAGCAACGCACCACCACCGTGCAACGGGGCGCGCGCATGGCGCTGGAAGCGGTTCCCGAAGATGAGAAGGTCCTGCCCGCCGTGCGGGATCACCGTGCGGCGCTGGCCTTACTGAAAGGCGAGGACGGGTGAGCGTGCCGCCCATCGAGTTCCAGACCCTCGACGGACATCAGGCCCTCGACGTGCTGGACGAGCTGGCGGATCTCTATGTGCGGGTGTACGCCGAGCCGCCGTACGACTCCGCACCCAAATTCAGCCGCGAGCGGTTCACCGAGCGCACCCGCGAGCAGGCGCTGGCCTCGGGCTTTGTCTTGGTCACGGCCCGCCGCCGGGACGCGTTGGCCGGGTTCGCGTTCGGGTTCTCGATGATGCCGGGCGCGTGGTGGGCGAACGCGTCCATGCCACCGGCCGAGGTGCTGAAGGCATCCAAGTTCGCGCTCGTCGAGTTCATCGTCGAGAAGGACATGCGCGGCCGGGCATCGGCCGGACTCTGCTGAACACGCTGCTGCAAGGACGGCGCGAGGAGTACGCCACGCTCGCGGCCGTGATCGAAGCGGACGCCTACGAGCGGTGTCTGGAGTGGGGCTGGGTCAAGGTCGCCGAGTTCCGCGTCGAGCCGCCGTTCTCCGACGCGCTGATGTTGCGGTTGTCTGACGGACCGGCTGAGACGCACGGCTGAAGCCCACCTCGTTCAGCCGTCGCCGGGCTGCTGGAGCCGTCGGCCTGGAGGTGGAGGCGGCGCGACCGCCTCGGAGGTCGACAAAGATGATCTACGCAAACATGCGACTACGGACAGATACTGATTGATCACTCACGGGGATGGCCGAAGTGGTCCAACCGGACAACGAAGGAGGAACCATGATCAAGAATCTTGGTCGCGCCGTGGCCGTCGCGTCGTTGGCCGCCGCCGCCCTGGTGCCGCTGGCGGGCGTGTCGATGGCCGCGCCCGAAAGCGCGGCGTCCGCCCAGGCCGCGTCCGGGCCCTGCAAGAAGCACTGCCACGATCACTGGCACAACCACCACCACCACCACTCCGACAACGACGTCCTCGACCTCGACCTCGACCTGTTCTAGAGGCCAGGGACTTCGATGATGGTCCGCCCTCGGGGGAGAGGGCGGACCTTCTCATGACGGTCACGGGCCGGACAGAAGGCGGCGGGCCACTTCCCGTTCGTCTCCGGACGGTTCGTACAGGCGGCGGGTCGTGCCGTTGGGGAGGAAGACCGTCCACCAGCCGTCGTTCTCGGCGTAGAACGAGGCCAGGACGCGCCCGCTCTCGCCCCGGCAGACGTAGATGTCGTCCGGGGTCTGTGTCAGCACCACCCGGTTCCCCCTCATGTCCCTTCTTCATACGGCATCCGGGATGTTCGCAACTACCGTTTCGACCAGTTGACTTTCCTGGGGTAAGGCGCGGCTCCGTGGGCACAGTGCGGCCATGGGGTTGGTCGAGCGCGTCGACGGGTACCAGCGTCGGCGCCCCTGGTTCGGGTTCCCGTTGGCCGTCGTCTACAAGTTCTTCGATGACCAGGGCGGGTACCTGACCGCGCTGATCACCTATTACGCGTTCGTGTCGCTGTTCCCGATGCTGCTGTTGCTGGTCACGGTGCTGGGGTTCGCGCTGGAGGGGAATCCCGATCTCCAGCGGCGGGTGGTGGAGTCGGCGCTGGTGCAGTTCCCGATCGTCGGGGACCAGTTGCAGAACAACGTCCGCTCGTTCAAGGGCAACACCTTCGCGCTGGTGACGGGCATCCTGGGGAGCCTGTACGGCGGGCTCGGCGTCATCCAGGCCACCCAGAACGCCCTCAACAAGCTGTGGGGCGTGCCGCGCAACGACCGGCCCAACCCCCTGCTGTCGCGGCTGCGGAGCCTGGTGCTGCTGGTGGCCGGGGGCGGCGCGGTGATCGCGCTGGCGGTGGTGTCGGCGGTCGGGTCGCGGCTGTTCGGCGGCTGGGGGTGGATCACCCAGCTCGGCGTCATGGTGGTCAACGCCGCCCTGTTCGTGGTGGCGTTCCGGGTGCTGACCGCGCGGCCCCTGTCGGTGGCGCAGGTCCGGGCCGGGGCGGTCGCGGCGGCCATCGTCTGGCAGGGCGTGCAGTGGGGCGGGAGCTTCTTCCTCGGGCTGATGACGCGCAACGCCACCGCCACCTACGGGCTGTTCGGGATCGTCCTGGGGCTGCTCGCCTGGATCTACCTGGGGGCGCTGACGTTCGTGATGTGCGCCGAGGTCAACGTGGTCAGGGACCGCGGGCTGTGGCCGCGGAGCCTGATGACGCCGTTCACCGACGCCGTCGAGCTGACGAAGGGCGACCGGCGCGCCTACCGCTCGTACGCGCGGACCGAACGCCACAAGGGTTTCGAACGCGTGGACGTCGACTTCGAACGGCCCGGCCCCGCCGCCGAATAGGTCGGGCCGAATACGGCGCGCGCGGGCGAATCGGCGGAAGGGGCTGGCGGGCGTCCCCACCTCGGCATACGTTCATGGAGTGTGTCCGCCGTCACACTCGGCGGCGCCCCCAGCAGCCGAAGGTGGCCCCGATGCCGTGGTCTGCCCCACGCGCCCCGCCGGGCGTCCGTCCTCCCTGCCCACCCCCGACGACGCCCCTGGGAGAACGAATGCCACGGATCCGTGTCGAGGTCGACGGCGTGCCGTACGACGACGACGTCGAACCGCGACTGCTGCTCGTGCACTACCTGCGTGACCGGCTGGGGAAGGTCGGCACCCCGGTCGGATGCGACACCACCAACTGCGGCGCCTGCACCGTGCTGATGGAGGGCCTCAGCGTCAAGAGCTGCTCGGTCCCGGCCGTGCAGGCCGACGAACGGCAGGTCACCACCGTCGAGGGCCTCGGGATGAACGGGACGCCGCACCCGATGCAGCAGGCGTTCCACGAGGCGCACGCCCTGCAGTGCGGCTACTGCACCCCGGGCATGATCATGGCGGCGATCGACCTGCTGCGGGAGAACCCCGACCCGTCGGACGAGGAGATCCGGGAGGGTCTGGAGGGCAACCTGTGCCGGTGCACCGGCTACCAGAACATCGTCCGGGCCGTGCGCGCCGCCGCCGACGAGATGCGCCGGCAGCCCGAGCGGGAGGTGGCCCCGTGAGCGAGATCTCCCCCGAGGGCCTGGCTGAGCAGGCCGAACGGGCGCCGCGCAGCGAACCCGACCCCGGCCGCGAGGTCGGCCGGCCGCGCCGCCGGTCCGAGGACGCCCGGCTGGTGTCCGGACGGACCCGCTGGACCGACAACCTGAACCCGGCGGGAACCCTGCACGTGGCGTTCCTGCGCAGCCCGCACGCCCACGCGAGGATCACGCGGGTGGACGTGGCGGCCGCCCGGCGGGTGCCGGGCGTCGTCGCGGCGTTCGGCGGCGCGGACCTGGCCGAGGAGCAGGGCAGCCTGCCGTGCGCGTGGACCGTCACCGAGGACATGAAGCTGCCCGCGCACCCGCCGCTGGCGGTGACCGAGGCGCGGTACGCCGGCGAGCCGGTGGCGTGCGTGGTCGCGCGCGACCGGTACGCGGCGGCCGACGCCCTCGAAGAGATCGACGTGGACTACGAGCCGCTGCCCGCGGTGGTGCAGATGGAGGAGGCGCTGCGGCAGGGCGGTCCGCTGGTCCACCAGGAGCTGGAGACCAACCGGGCGTACCGGTGGGTGTTCGAGAACGGCGACCTGGACGCGGCCTTCCGCGACGCCCCGGTCCTCATCGAGCGCCGCTACGTCCAGCAGCGGCTGATCCCCACGGCGATGGAGCCGCGCGCGGTGCTGTGCGAGCCCGACGGCGACGACTTCACCCTGTACTCGGCCACGCAGATCCCGCACATCCTGCGGCTGATGCTGGCGACCGTCACGCAGATCCCCGAGCACCGCATCCGGGTCGTCGCGCCCGACGTGGGCGGCGGCTTCGGCTCCAAGCTCCAGGTGTACGGCGAGGAGGTGCTGTGCCTGCTGCTGGCGCGGCGGCTCGGCCGTCCCGTGAAGTGGACCGAGTCGCGCAGCGAGGGCAACATGGCCACCCACCACGGCCGGGACCAGATCCAGCGGCTGACGCTGGCCGCCGAACGCGACGGGCGCGTCCGGGGCGTGAAGGTGGACCTGCTCGCCGACATGGGCGCGTACCTGATGCTGGTGACGCCGGGCATCCCGCTGCTGGGCGCGTTCATGTTCAACGGCATCTACAAGATGGACGCCTACTCGTTCACCTGCACGGGCGTGTTCACGACGAAGACCCCGACCGACGCCTACCGGGGCGCGGGGCGGCCGGAGGCGACGTTCGCGATCGAGCGGCTGATGGACGAGCTGGCCGCCGAGCTGGGGCTCGACCCGATCGAGGTGCGGCGGCGCAACTGGATCGGCCACGGGGAGTTCCCGTACGAGACCGTCGCGGGCCTCACCTACGACTCGGGCAACTACGAGGCCGCCACCGACCGGGCGCTGGCGCTGTTCGAGTACGACAAGCTGCGCGCCGAGCAGGCCGACCGGCGGGAACGCCGCGACGTGGTGCAGCTCGGCATCGGCGTGTCCACCTACACCGAGATGTGCGGGCTGGCCCCGTCGCGGGTGCTGGGGTCGCTGGCGTACGGCGCGGGCGGCTGGGAGCACGCCTCGGTGCGGATCCTGCCGTCGGGGAAGGTCGAGGTCGTCACCGGGTCGTCGGCGCACGGCCAGGGCCACGAGACGGCGTGGGCGCAGATCGCCGCCGACCGGCTCGGGGTGCCGTTCGAGGACGTCAAGGTCCTGCACGGCGACACCGCCGTGGCCCCCAAGGGCATGGACACCTACGGGTCGCGGTCGCTGGCGGTCGGCGGCATCGCGCTCTACCAGGCGTGCGACCGGGTGGTGGACAGGGCCAGGCGGGTCGCGGCGCACCTGATGGAGGCGTCCGAGCAGGACCTGGAGTTCAGCGGCGGCCGGTTCGCGGTGCGCGGCGCGGCGGCCGAGGGCCCGTCGATCCAGGAGGTCGCCCTCGCGGCGTTCGCGGCGCACGACCTGCCCGACGGGGTGGAGCCGTCGCTGGACGCCGACGCCACGTTCGACCCCGGCAACTTCTCGTTCCCCCACGGCACGCACCTGTGCGCGGTCGAGGTGGACACCGAGACCGGGAAGGTGCGGATCCGGTCGTACGTGGCGGTCGACGACGTCGGCCACGTCGTCAACCCGCTGATCGTGGAGGGGCAGGTGCACGGCGGGCTCGCCCAGGGCATCGCGCAGGCCCTGTACGAGGAGGCCGTCTACGACGCCGACGGCAACCTCACCACCACCACGATGGCGGACTACCTCGTCCCGTCGGCGGCCGACCTGCCCGAGTTCGTCACCGACCGGACCGAGACCCCCGCGACCTCCAACCCGCTCGGGGTGAAGGGCGTCGGGGAGGCCGGGACGATCGCCTCGACCCCGGCGGTGGTGAACGCGATCGTCGACGCGCTGCGCCACCACGGCGTGACGGACGTGCCGATGCCGTGCACGCCCGAACGGGTCTGGCGGGCGCTGCGCCAGGCGTTCCGGGAGGATCCCGACCCCAACCCCTCCGCCGCGCCCGGCGCGGGCGGCGGCCTCGGCTCCGCGGGAGGTGCGCGGTGATCCCGGCGACGTTCGAGTACGTGCGCGCGGCCTCGGTCGAGGAGGCCGTCCGGGCGCTGGCCTCGGCCGGCGAGGACGCCAAGGTGCTGGCCGGAGGGCAGAGCCTCATGCCGCTGCTGCGGCTGCGGCTGGCCTATCCCGACGCGCTGGTCGACCTGGACCGCGTCGCCGGGCTGCGCGAGATCCGCGAGGACGGCGGCCATCTGGTGATCGGCTCCATGGCCACCCACCACCAGGTGATGCGCGACCCCCTGGTCCGGCGGCACGCCCCGCTGATCGCCCAGGCGACGGCGACGGTCGCGGACCCGGCGGTGCGGCACCGGGGGACGTTCGGCGGCTCCCTGGCGCACGCCGACCCGGCCGGGGACCTGCCCGCCGTGGCGCTCGCGCTGGACGCGGTGTTCCTGGTCCGCTCGCAGCGCGGCGAACGGGAGATCCCCGCCGCCGACTTCTTCGTGGACTGGATGACCACGGCGATGGAGCCCGACGAGATCATGACCGGTGTGCGCGTGCCCAGGCTCGGCGAGGGCTGGGGCTTCCACTACGAGAAGTTCCACCGCACCGCCCAGGCATGGGCGATCGTCGGGGTGGCGTGCGCGGTCCGCCGGGAACGCGGCGCGATCGAGGACGTGCGGGTGGCGCTCACCAACATGGGGCCGACGCCGGTCCGGGCGACGGCGGTCGAGCGGTTCGCGGGCGGCCGCTCGGTGTCGGACGACATGTTCCGGGCGGCGTCCGAACGCGCCGCCGAGGGCACCGGCGCCCCCACGGACCTGCACGGCTCCACCGAGTACCGCGAGCACCTGGCGAAGGTCCTGACGGCCCGCGCGCTGCGCGCCGCCGCCGCGACCTGACCGGGGCGTGACCGTGCGGCCGGGCCCTCCGCCCCGGGCCCGGCCGCACGGTCATCCGGCGGCCGGCGCGCGCCCACCGCCGGGGCGTATGGCAAAGGACGGGGGGACGGTCATAGGGTCCAGTGCAAGTCCCCGGATCAGAAAAGGACCTCAAACATGGAGCTCGACCACGAATTCACCGTTCCCGTACCGGTGGATCAGGCCTGGTCGGTGCTGCTGGACGTGGAGCGGGTGGCCCTGTGCGTGCCGGGCGCGACGCTCGACTCGGCCGACGGCGAGGAGTACGCGGGGCGGCTGAAGGTGAAGGTCGGCGCGATGACCGTCACCTACCGGGGCACCGCGCGGATCGCCGTGGCCGACCGGGACGCCCGCGCCGTCACCATCGAGGCCGCCGCCAAGGAGGCGCGCGGTCCGGGCACCGCCGCCGCGACCGTTCAGGCCCGCCTGCACGACGAGGGCGACCACACCCGGGTCACCGTCCACACCAAGCTGAACGTCACGGGCCGCCCGGCGCAGTTCGGCCGCAACATCCTCGCGGAGGTCGGGGCCAAGCTCATCGCGCGGTTCGCCAAGAACCTCGCCGCCGAGCTGGAGAACCCGACCGTCCGGGAGGAGGCCGAGGTCGTGGACCAGCAGGGCGCCGCCGAGGTCGCGCGGGAGGCGGCCGTCGACAGGGCCGAGGGCGAGAAGGCCGCCGAGAGCGTGGTGGAGCGGGCCGCCGAACCCGTCGAGACCGCCGAACCCGCGCCGGAGCCGGACGAGTCCCCGGTCGAAGCGCCGGCGGCGGCCGTTCCGCAGCCGTCCGTCGAGGCCACCGAGCCCACCGAGACCGCCGAGACCGCTGAGACCGCTGAGACCGTCCGGGAGCCGGTGCGGCCGGTCACCCCGGTCCGGCGGCAGGACGACGCGATCGATCTGCTGGAGTTCGCCGGCCCCTCGCTCGCCAGGCGGGCCGCTCCCGCCGCGGGCGCGCTGGTGGCGCTTCTGCTGGCGGTCCGGTTCCTGGTGCGGCGCCGCCGTCGCTGACCATCGTGGAGGCCGGGACCGGCGCGGCCGGGGGCTCCCCGGCCGCGCGGTCCCGGCCCTCGTCGCGCGGGGCGGTCGCGGCGTCGCGGCGCCCCGGGACGAACGCCAGCGCGGCGGCCAGCGCCCCCAGCGGAGCGGCGGGCAGCACGTACCGGTAGTCGAAGTCGGCGGTCGCGGCGGGCACGACCAGCAGGCCCAGCGACAGCAGCCACGGCAGCGCCACCCTCTCCGGCCTGCGGCGCGCCACCGCCCCGGCCACCGCCGCGAGCAGCAGGACGCCGAGGACCGTCCCCGGCAGGTGGACGTGGTCCTGGTAGGCGCGCATCCATCCCGCGTAGGGCTCGTTCACCGGACGGGGTCCCGCCGCGCGCGCGTAGGCGCGGGCCACCTTGGCCTGGCGCGCGGTCAGCTTCTCGGATCTCGCCGGGAACTCGTACTTCCGGAACGTCCACGGCGACGGGTACACCCTGCGTTCCCACTCGAACGCCCGGAACGTGTCGCGCGCCACCACCCGCGCGTAGTCCCCGGGCTGCGCGCGGATCGCGGCCATGGCGAACTCCCCCGCCAGGTCGTTCCCGCCGCCCTTGCCGCCGGGGATGCCCAGGAACGGCGACTGCTCCGTCCACAGCGCCGCGTACGCCGGGGAGACGTCCTTCGGCGGCGGCTTCGGACAGAGGCGGGCCAGCCCGGGACGCGGCCGGATGATCGAGCAGTCGGCGAAGTCCGTCGTGCGGCCGTACAGGAACACGCGGTCGGTGGTGGTGAGCGCGAACCGTTCGTGCGCCACGGCGAACCAGCTCATGTAGAGCAGCACCGGCACCAGGAACGCGGCCGTCAGCGCGGCGGCGGGCGGCATCGCCGCGCGGCGTCCGCGCCGGCGCAGCAGCAGCCACGCCAGCACGATCAGCAGCAGCGGCAGCCCCACCGCGCGCGTCACCGCCGCCCCGCCCAGCAGCAGCCCGGCGGCCGCCGCCGTGCGCCAGGTGACGCCCGGGTTCCACAGCAGGATCGCGGCCGCCGCGACCACCAGGAACGTGAACAGGCTGTCGGACAGGCCGAGGTGCTCCAGCTCGATCTGGTAGCCGTCGAACAGCACCGGGGCGGCCACCAGCGTGCCCAGCGCGCTGGGCGCCAGGCGGCGGGCGGGCCGGGCGCGGCGGGCGTGCCGCCACACGACGGCGTACAGCAGCGCGGCCGTGAGCAGGCCGATCACGTGCTGGACGGTGACGACCGCGACGAAGCTGTGCAGCGGGCGCAGCGCGAGCAGCAGCAGCGAGTAGCCGCTCGGCCGGGTGCCCGACGGGAACAGGGTGGTGGCGGTGCGCAGGTAGCCGACGGTGTCGCCGAACCACAGGATCGTCGGGTAGCCCAGCACCGCGACCGCGCGGATCGCCGCCGCGACCGTGAACGCCGCCAGCGCGGGCCAGTGCTCCCGGGCCGCCCGGCGGGCGAGCCTGACAGGGGACGCCATACGGATTGAGGTACCCGCGCCCCCGCGGTCATCCGGTCAACGGGGCACAAAGAAGCAGGGCCCGTCCGGAAACGGACGGGCCCCGCTCCTCTGGATCTTCCTAACGGGACGTCACGGCCGTCACCGGCAGAGGGCGCGGGTCGGGCCGGTGCGGGTGACCAGGTCCGGCCGGGCGCGGGTGCCGTCGAGCCACACCGCGCCGCGTCCGGCGGTCGCGGCGAAGGCGCCCTGCTGGCCGCGGTTGCACGAGTAGCGCCGCGGCTCGCCGCCGGCCAGCGGGAACTGGAACAGCTTGGGCAGGTTCTCGTTGGCGTAGGTGGCGGCCGCCGGGTAGGCCCCGATGGTCACCCACCGGTCGGCGGCGTCGACGTCGAGGCCGCTGAGCCACGACAGCCGGTCCCCCTCGGGGCGCAGGTCGGTCAGGCCGGTGCCGTCGAGGTTCACCTTCTTGATCGCCGAGCGGCGGTCGGCGTCGGTGTTGAGGGCGAACAGCAGCGAGGTCCGGGTCAGGGTGGGCCACTGGACGGTGCCCTTGACGCGGACGACGGTCTCCTTGCCGGTGGCGGCGTCGTGGACGGCGACCCCGCCGGAGGTCGGCTTCTGGTAGGCGATCCGGCCGCCCTTGGCCGAGGTCTGGAGGGACATCTCGGGGCCGGGGGTGAGCTCGGCGGCCCGGCCGCCGTTCCGGCTCAGCCAGACGTTGGCGTCGGTGGCGGCGTGGTTCACGAACGTGAACGCGACGTTGCGGCCGTCGACCGCCACGTCGTTGACCCAGCCCTCGCCGGAGAAGACCTCCTTGGGCGGCGCGCTCCGGTCGAACGGCCGCACCAGCACCCTGGACACGCCGGTGGTGGCGTTCAGCTCGCCCCAGGCGACGGTCCGGCCGTCGGTGTCGAGGCCCTGGACGATCCCGCCGGTCCTCGGGCTGAACCGGGTGGGGCGCTTGCCCCGGGCGGTGCCGGTGTAGACCGCCGACGGCTCGGTCCGGGTGGCGTCGGACTGGGCGATGGCGTAGCGGTCGCCCGCGGCGGCGGGCCTGGCGTTGGGGGCGGTCACGTTCGGCAGCAGCAGCCTGCTGTCGACGCCGATCCTCTTCTCCCAGCCGGGCGTGACGCCGTGGGCGTCGAACGCGGCCCGGACGGCGCGGCGCTCGCCGCCGGTCAGCTTCATGGCCCTGGCGGCGGCCTCGACGGCCCGGCGGGCGTCGGTGAAGTCGTCCAGCGGGGTCATGTACTCGGTGAGCGCCTTGTAGACCAGCTTGTCGGCCTTCGCGCCGCCGATCCTCTCGCGGACGTCCCACAGCGCGCCGGAGAAGATCGTCGAGTTCAGGTGGACGCCGGCGTTGTCGAGCTGGCCGGTGACGCCGATGTAGTCGCGGTCGGCGCGGCGGCCGTCGTTGAGGTCGCGGATGGCGCACTTGGCCGCCTCGGCGGTCCGGCACATGTCCTCGCCGATGAGCCCCGCCCCGGAGGCCGTCATCGGCCTGCCGTGCACCCTGGTCTCGATGGCGTTGCCGAAGTAGTCGGCCAGGCCCTCGTTGATCGCGCCCGCCTGGCCGAAGTAGACCAGGTTGGCGGAGTGCTCGATGACGCCGTGGGTCATCTCGTGGCCGTCCACGTCCAGCGCGGCGGCCAGCGAGTGGTGGTCGGGGCCGCCCCCGCCGTACACCATCTTGGTGCCGTCCCAGAAGGCGTTGAAGTACATCTGCCCGCCGCTGGTGACGTTGACGACGGAGTGGATGGGGCCGTTGCGGTCGTCCAGGCCGTTGCGGCCGAGGGCCTTGTAGAAGTCGTAGACCTGCCCGGCGGCCCAGTGCGCGTCGACCGCGCCGGTCTCGGTGGCCTCGGGGCCGAACACGGTGGAGCCGGACGCCACGACCGGGGTGTCGGCGGGGACCGGGCCGCCCTCGTAGCGGGCGACGTCGCGCTTCTGCGCGTCGAAGGTGACGATCTCCGCGCCGCGTCCGCGGTCGCGCAGCTCGATCTTGCCGTCGGCGCGCCGGAACGCGTTGACGGTGACCTGCCGTCCGCTCTTGGCGAGCTTCCCGGTGGCGGCGACGGGGCCCTCGGCGGCGTGGCGCAGCCGGTCGTAGGCCAGGGCGAGCGCGCCGGTGCGGGCGTCGACGTAGACCTCGCGGAGGGTGGGGGCGCCGTGCTCCTCGCCGCGCACGACGAAGTGCCAGGCGAGCTGGCCGCCGCCGCGCGGCAGCACGACCAGGCCGCGGGGCTCGGCGGTCGCGGCCCGCTCGCCGAGCCGCGTGGCCAGGTCGCCGGTCTGGCCGAGGGCGACGCCGCGGGCGATGCGTTCGGGGACGGCCGGGGTGGTCGGGACGGTCAGCGCGGTCTGGAACCGGCCGCCCGCGCCGACGACCCTGCGGGCGCCGCGCTCGGTGCGGAACCGGACCAGGTAGTGGCCGCCGAGGACGGGGACGCCGTGGTGGCGCTGCTGGAGGCGGACGGTCTCGTCGGCGCCGTCGCGGACGACGCCGAGCGGGGCCAGCTCGGCGCCCGGATTCTTGATCTTGTAGCGCGGGTCGGCCAGATGGGTGCGGGCCGCGGCGACGGGGTCGCCGCTCGCGGCCCGCTCGTTCAGGCCGCTGACCAGGGCGGGGGACGCGGTTCCGGAGCGCTTCTCGATCACCGGTGCCGGGTCGGCGGTCGCCGCGACGGGGGCGAGCGTACTGCCGAGGAGCGCGGTCATCGCCGCTCCGCCGATCAGCAGGGGGTAACGGGGGGACATGGAGCTCCCTGCGAAGAAACAGATGGTCACCTGTATGTACCGGAAGCCACTTTTGTCCCGCTAGTGGCAAGAGGTCACAGAAAGGGGCATTGGTCGTGCGGGATGGCAAAGACCGTTCCACGATCCGCTCATCCGTGGTGGCGTCGGTGGCCCTCCGGCCCGCCATCCCGTCGTCTTGGACCGTGGACACGCTGGAGTTGCGGCGCATCGCCGAAGCGCAGGACGACAACTGGTGGTACCGCGAGCGCCGCGCCGTGCTCACCCGCGAGCTGAACCTGCTGCGGACCTGGGGCCGCGGCCCGGGGACGGCCGTGGACATCGGCGCGGGCCCCGGCGACACCGCGCGGCTGCTCGCCCGGCACGGCTGGCGCACCACCGCGGTCGACCTCTCCTACGACGCGGTGGAGATGGCGTGCGCGCGGGGCGTGGACTGCCGGCAGGCCGACGCGCGGTGGCTGCCGCTGCCGGCCGGGTCCGTCGACCTGGCCCTGGCCTGGGACGTGCTCGCCCACATCGAGGACGACGACCTGGCCGCCGCCGAGATCGCGCGGGTGCTGCGGCCCGGCGGCACGGCCCTGGTGGCGGTGCCGTGCGACATGGCGCTGTGGTCGGCCCGCGACCTGGCGCTCGGCCGGGTGCGCCGCTACACCCGCGAGGGCCTGGCCCGCCTGCTGGCCGGGGCGGGCCTGGTGGTCGAGCGGATGTGGAGCTGGAACGTGCTGCTGCGCCCGCTGGCCCGCTGGCACCGCCACCGGATGAACGGCTGGGAGATCCGCCCCCGCCACCCCCTGCACGACCGGCTGCTGGGCGCGGTCCTCGCGCTGGAGGACCTGCTGCCGGTGCGCTCCTGGCGCGGCACGACCCTGCTGGCCCGCGCCCGCCTACCGAAGTGATCTTCGTGTGATCGGGTCCGGCTCGGGGCTAGTCTCGTGACCTACACGCAACATCCGTCCTGTATCGCCCTTTCCTCGGAGTGCAGTTGACCAGCGCCACCGAATCCGGACAGAGCACGGCCGAGACGTCCCCGCCGACCTCCTCCCCGCCCACCGCGCGGGACCGGTTCGGCGACCTGGCGCGGGACTGGCCGTACTGGCTGCTGTGCGCGCTCGTCCTGGCCTGGGCCGTCGCGGTGGTGCTGCGGCACCTGTGGGGCGGGGACTGGCCGCTGCACGTGGCGACCGTGCGGTCGTTCGCCGCCGACCTCACCGACCCGCCCGACCCGATGACCGGGGAGCGCGCGCCGAGCCCGTACCTGTCGCCCTACCCGTTCGCGCTGGCGGTGCTGGCGCGGCTCACCGGGCTCTCGGCGCCGGGCGTGCTGGAGATCGCCGGGGTCGTCAACGTCGCGCTGACGCTGGCGGGGGTGCGGGCGTTCGCGCGGGCGGTCAGCACGCGCTGGCAGACGGCGTTCCTGGGCGTGCTGTTCGTGTTCCTGCTCTGGGGGACCACCCCCCTGCTGTGGAGCGGGTTCATGGAGTTCCGGTCGCTGTCGGCCAACCTGGGGTACCCGAGCACGTTCGCGTTCACGCTGATGCTGTTCGTCTGGGCGGTGTTCCTGAAGCGGCGCGACACGCTGGGGGTGCCGGGGTTCCTGGGACTGGGCGCGCTGTTCGGGCTGATCCTGCTGGTCCACCCGTTCACGGCGGTCGGCACGGCGCTGGGGCTGCTCGGCTTCGCGCTGGTCGGGTTCCGGCGGTGGCTGACCGGCGGCGGGCTGCTGCGGGTCGCGGCGGCGGGCGCCGCCGCGGTGGCGGTCATCCTGGTGTGGCCCTACAGCGACGTGGCGGACCTGTTCCGCAACCCCGAGTCGTTCTCCCAGATCCACGAGAGGCTGGTGACCGACGCGCTCGGCTGGTACGGGCTGGCGCTGCTCGGGCTGCCCGCCCTGTGGCTGGACCGGCGGCGGCGAGGCGGGCCCGAGCTGCTGGCGCTGTGGGCGGTCGCGTCGCTGTTCGTGCTGGCGGGCGTGGTGTTCGGACGCTACGAGTTCGCGCGGGCGATGCCGGTGGTGGTGCTGCCGTTGCAGTTCGCCCTGGCCCGGCGGCTCGGCGACCCGCCGCCGCCCGGCGAGCGCGCGGCGTGGGCGCGGCCCGTGCAGGTGGTGCTGGCGGTCGCGAGCGCCGCCGCGCTGTGCGTCGGCCTGTACTCGGTGCGCGGCGGCGTCGTCCGGGCGCTGCCCCCGGCGGTGATGCCCCAGGAGGAGCAGCGCGGGTCCTGGGACGTGCCGGTGCTCTACCCCATGCAGAGCTACTTCGCCGTGGCGCACGTCCGTCCGGGCGAGACGGTGCTCGCCTCCCGGATCTGGGGCCGCAAGGCGCTGCTGCTGGCGGGGACGCGGACCGTCCCGACGCCGTGGCCCTACCCGTACGGGTCCGACTGGCGGCGGCGGCAGGCCGACGGGGACGCGTTCTTCGCCGACTCCACCCCGCCGCAGGAGCGGCTCCGCATCGCCGACCGCTACCGGGCGCGCTGCGCCGTGGGCTCGGTCAACATCGCGAAACCCGGCGCGCTGCCGGGCTTCCGCCTGGTCGCCAGGCACGGCACCGAACGCATGCTCTGCCGCTAACCGAGCAGCCGGTCCACCACCCTCGCGGCGGCGTGCCCGTCGTCGAACGGGCAGAACCTCTCCCGGAACGCCGCGTAGCACGGGTGCGCGGTCCCGTCGTCCTCGCGGATCGCCTCCACCAGGTCGCCGGTGGTCCGCACGACCGGGCCGGGGGCCTCCGCTTCGAGATCGAAGTAGAAGCCGCGCACCCGGTCCCGGTACCGCTCCAGGTCGTAGGCGTAACAGAAGATCGGCTTGCCGGTCACCGCGAAGTCGAACATCGCCGACGAGTAGTCGGTGACCAGCAGGTCCGCCGCCAGGTAGAGGTCGGCGATGTCGGGGTAGGCCGACACGTCGATCACGAACCCGTCGTTGGCCGACCAGTTCCGGTCGGTGACCAGGTAGTGGGTGCGCACCAGCAGCACGTGGTCGTCGCCGAGGGCGCGGCGGGCCCGCTCGATGTCCAGCTCCAGGGAGAACGCCCGCCGCCCCGGCGCCAGGTGGTGGTCGTCGCGCCAGGTCGGGGCGTACAGGATCACCTTCCGGCCCGCGGGGACGCCCAGCCGGGCGCGGGTGTCGGCGGCGATCCGCCCGGCGTCGGGGCCCAGCAGCACGTCGTTGCGCGGGTAGCCGGTCTCCACGATCTCCCCGTCGTACCGGAACGCCCGCCGCATGATCGGCGTCGTGAACGGGTTCGGCGACAGCAGCACGTCCCAGCGCGGCACCTCGCGCTCCACCCAGTCGAAGCGTTCGGTGCGCTCCCACGGCATGTCCGCCAGGTCGTACACCAGCCTTTTCAGCGGGGTGCCGTGCCAGGTCTGGAGGTAGGTCTGCCCCGGCCGCCTGACGTACCAGGGGAACTGGCCGAAGTTGCCGACCACGAACCGGGCGCGGGCCAGCGCCTCGTAGTGGTCGCGGCTGTCGACCAGCGCGATCCGCGCGCCGTCCGGCGTGGGGAAGGCGCCGTCCCGCGACACCCACACGTACTCCAGGCCCAGGTCCCGCCGCCGCATCTCCTCGAAGACCGCGCGGGGGTTGCAGGCGTACTGGCGTCCCTCGTAGCAGTCGAAGACGACCAGGTCGCGGACCGGCCGGTGCAGCAGCGCGGGGTAGATCTCCGTCCGCAGGCGGCGGCGCCCGCGCGCCCCCCGGTCCTCCTCGGGCAGGGCGAGGCGGACGCGCAGCCGCAGCGCGTCGCTCCGGTGGGCGTCGACGGTCACCTCGTGCGCGCCGACGACGCGCTCCTCCGGCAGGGCGGCGAGCAGGCGGCGTTCGGCGACGACGGTGACCGGGCCCGCCGCGCCGGTCACCGGGTCGGGCAGGCGCAGCTCCCAGTCGCCGGAGGTGAGCGGGGTGCGCAGGCCGAAGCGTTCCATCGCGGCGGGCGCGATCCGGCAGGTGAACCGGGCGCCGTCCCAGGTCAGCGGGGCGCGGTGGTGGTCGCCGCAGCGGTGGTGGGCCAGCACGACCCGGTCCGGGCGCTCGGGGCCGCTGTGGTCGCCGGTCAGCACCAGCGTGTCGCCGTCCCAGCGGATCCCGTCCACGACCGGGCGGCGGCGGCGCTCGACGCCGCGCAGGTTGCCGAACCTGGTGCTGGTCAGCGCGAACTCCCGGTCGCCGCGCAGCGGGTAGCGGCCCTCCGGCGCGGTGCGCGGCATCGCGAGGCGCAGGCCGCGGCCCGCGGTCTCCAGGCTGAGGTTCCAGTCCACCCGGTCGGTGATCCGCGCGGCCATCGCCCCGCCCGCCGCGCCGCCCTCCCCGGTCGCCGGCCGCAGCGCCTCCAGCGGCAGCCGGGCCCGGAACCCCCAGCCGCCGCCCGGCCGCCGCGTGACCTCGGCGGGCCCGGTGACCGGCGGGCCGCCGGCGAGCCGGGTCGCGACGATCCGCGTGGCGCGGCCCGGCCGGGCGGCGAGGGTGCCGGTCAGCTCCAGCCGGTCGCCGACGAGGCGGTGGCCGGTGAGGTCGGCCCGCGGGCGCTGCACCCGGAACGTCAGGGCCCCGTCGGCGACCGGCTTCACGCGGACGCCCGGCGCGACGTCCCGGCACGGCGTCCAGGCCAGGACGGGGGCGCGGGTGGGACGGACCCGCCCCCGGCGGCGCAGCCCCCGGGTGACGACCTCCACGTGCAGCTCCCAGGCCGCCGGACGCCACCGCCGGCCGATCCGCAGCCGCTCCGGATCGATCAGGGCGCTGAACCCCGCCCAGTCGTAGGAGACCTCCGCCTGCCCGGAGCGGGCCGTGACCTCGGGACGGTAGGTGGGCCGCACCTCCAGCGGGACGCGGCGGCGCCGCTTCGGCTCCACCAGCCACATCCGGACGCGGGAGTCGCGTTCGCGGGAGACGTCCAGCGAGGAGATGTGCGCCCAGCCCTCCACGCGCAGCATCCCGTCCTCCCACGCGACCCGGTCGGCGAACGCCCACAGCGGCAGCCGGTCGGTGACGTCGTAGATCTCGTCGGGCACGCCCCTGGAACGGTCCCGGAAGTAGGGCAGGGTCGTGTAGAAGCGGGGCCGCAGCAGGCCCCGGCGCACGGTGCGCGGGGCGGGACGGTCGTCGGGGCGGGCCTCCAGGACCTCCAGCAGCTCGGGCAGCATCCCGCGTTCCAGCAGGTGGAAGCGGAGCCGTTTGGCGGGGGCCAGGTCCCGCAGCACCCGCGGGTCGGTCCCGGCCAGGCACGCGCGGCCCAGCTCCATGGCGCGCGCCCGGTCGGCCTCGGCGAGATGGGGCAGCGCCTCGGTGAGCACGCCGAGATCGACGTCCACGGCGTACCGGTCGTAGCTGGGGCGCAGCAGGGGGGCGCGCTCGTCCAGGAACGCGCGGACGCGGCGGACCGACGTGATGCGGTCCTCCAGGTTGGCCAGCTCGGCCCGGCGCTGGGTGATGGAGCCGGGGCGCTCCCGCCAGTAGTAGACGTGCTCGGGCAGGACGTCCACGCTGCCGGCCAGCACGTGCGCCCGCACCATCACCGGCGAGTCCTCGTAGAGCATGCCGGGGAACGCCAGCCCGTGCCGGTCCCAGAAGTCGCGGCGGAACACCTTGTTCCACACCATCCGGTCCTGCATGAGGGTGGTGCGGCGGGTGACGTGGGTCCGCAGCGCGCGCCGCCCGAACGGCTCGCGGTGCGCCCAGCTCTGCCACACCCGGCCCGCGTCGAACCGGTGGACGTTGCCGCACGCGAAGTCCGACCCGGTCCGCTCCAGCGTGCCGGTCATCAGCTCGAACGCTCCGCGCGCCACCACGTCGTCGGAGTCCACGAACGCCAGGTAACGGCCGGTGGCGTGCCGCACCCCGGTGTTGCGCGCGGGCCCGAGCCCCCGGTTGTCCTGCTGCACGAGCCGGAACCGGGGGTCGCGGTCGGCGTAGGACTTGGCGATGACCGCGCTGCCGTCGAGGGACCCGTCGTCGACCATGACGACCTCGATGTCGCGCAGCGTCTGGCCCGCCAGCGACTCCAGGCACTCCCCGAGGTAGTCCTCTACGTTGTAGAACGGCACGACGACGCTCAGCACGGCCCTCTCCGGGCCCATCCCCCGATCAGTCACACATGGCACATACCCGGTTACGCACCGGCTTGATCGTGGGTTCTAGCGGTTCACCAGCCGCACGGCGGGGGCGTCGGCCCGTCCCTGGCGCGGCACCAGGGTCGCGACGGGCCCGGCGGCCGGCCCGGCCGGCCCGGCGTCGAGCCGGGCGAGCGTGCGGACGTACTGCCGGGAGGTCAGCCAGAACTTGTAGATGATGGCGCACTCGAAGGCCAGCAGCAGGGCCCCGGTGGTGACGGTCATCGGGACGATCGCGCCGGTGAGGGGGCCCACGATGAACACCGCCATCTGGAACTCGATGCCGCTGACCAGGTGGGTGCGGACGCGGTGGCGGGTCAGGTGGCGGCGGAACCGCAGGTAGCGGGGGTAGCGGCCGGCGGCCTCCCGGTCCAGCTCGGGCCTGCGCGCCGGTCCGGTGGCGGCCGGGTCGGCCGGGTCGGCCGGGCCCGGCGCGGCGTCCTCCGCCGGGCCCGGCTCCCCGCCGCGCTGGAGCAGGGTCGCGCTCATCAGCCGCCGGAACTTGGCGATCTGCGGGCCGTTCAGGTACCGCACCATGTCCAGCACGATCACCGCGAAGCCGAGCGCCAGATAGCCGACCTGCCCGGTGACCAGGTACTGCCCGACCGCCAGGGTGATCGCGCAGCAGGCGTCGCGGACCCGGTCGAGCATGTAGTCCAGCCAGCCGCCGAACGGCGTGCCGGTGCCCTTCAGCCGGGCGAGCTTGCCGTCCACGCAGTCCAGCACGAAGCACAGGTGGTAGAGCGCCGCGCCCACCGCCAGCCAGCCCGCGGTGCCGCGCAGGAAGCAGGCCGCCGCGCCCAGCCCGAGGGCGAACGCCGCCAGCGTGATCTGGTCGGGGGTGATCCGGGTGCGGTTGGCGACCAGCCGGGTCAGCCGTGTCGCGACCGGGTCGACCAGCAGGACCGTCCACCACGCGTCGCGTTCCTTGCAGACGGCACGGACATCTTCCAGTGAGAACGTCGCCATGCGGCCAGCATGGTGACGCCGGGTGACACGCCGGGCGCGCATCGCGATCGCTCGACCATGGCCTGACGCAGACTTGACCCGGAGGCGACCGAGTCGCGTGGAACGCGGGACCGCGCCGGGCGGTGGGCGCGCTCTCCTCCCTCACTGGGCCATCGAACGGCAAAGAGCGGCGGAAGCTCCCCCTTCCGGGGCGCCGGAGCGCACATCGTTGGTGGCTGTGGAAGACAAGGTCAAGATCAGTGTCGTGGTCCCCGTCTACAACGCGGGGACGTACCTCGACGCGTGCGTGGCGTCGGTGCTGGGGCAGTCGCTGCCGCCGGAGGAGTACGAGGCCGTCTTCGTCGACGACGGCTCGACCGACGGCACGGGCGAACGGCTGGTCGCCGCCGTCGCCGGGCACGACCACGTCCGGGTCGTGCGCACCGAGAACTCCGGCGGCCCGGGCCGCCCGCGCAACCTGGGGCTGGACATGGCGCGCGGCGAGTACGTGTACTTCCTGGACTGCGACGACTGGCTCGGGCCCGAGGCGCTGGAACGCATGTACGCGATGGCCGCCCGCAACCGCTCGGACGTGCTGGTCGGGCGGCTGGTGGGGCACGGGCGCGGCGTTCCGCGGCGGCTGTTCCGGCGGGACCGCGACCGCGCCGAGATCCTCGCCCACCACCTGCTGACGCTGCTCACCCCGCACAAGCTGTTCCGCACGGCCTTCCTGCGCGAGCACGGCCTGCGCTTCCCCGAGGGGCCGGTGCGGCTGGAGGACCACCGGTTCTGCGTGCCCGCCTACTTCAAGGCCGAGGTCATCTCGGTGCTGGCGAGCTATCCGTGCTGCCACTGGGTCAGGCGGGCCGACGAGGGCAACTACTCCTCCCGGCGCTTCGACCCCGAGCACTACTTCGGGGCGCTGCGCGAGGTGCTGGACGTGGTGGACGAGCACGTCCCGCCCGGCGAGACCAGGGACCGCTTCTACGCGCACTGGCTGCGCGGCAAGATGCTGCAACGGGTGGGCGGCCGCAGGCTGCTGAACTATCCCCCGGGGTACCGGCGCGAGCTGTACGCGGCCGTCCGGCGGCTGGCGGTGGAGCGGTTCGCGCCCGGGACCGACCGGTTCCTCCCGGCGGGCTACCGGCCGCGCGCCGTCATACTGCGCGCCGGCAGCTACGCGGAGCTGGAGGCGCTGGCCGAGGCGGAGAAGCGGATCGTCGTCCGGGCGAGGGCGGTGGAGATGCGGCTGGAGAACGGCGCGCTGACCCTCGTGCTGTCGGCCGAGCTCGTCTACCGGGACGGCGGGCCGGTGCCGTTCCGCCGCGTGGACCGGGACGGCGGGCGGCGGGTGCTGTGGAATCCGCCGGTCGTGCTCGGCACGCCGATCCCCGAGGAGGCCCGGGACATGACCGACGCGCTGCCCCGCGCGGGCGTGGAGGTGTTCGCCCGGCACCGGAGCACCCGGGACGAGGCGGCGTTCGCGGTGATCGCGCGGCGGCGGGAGGAGGAGGGCCCGGACGAGCACCTGCGGTTCGACGTGCGGGCGCGGCTGGAGGGCTTGGCCGACCTGGCCCCCGGCGCCTGGGACCTGCGCGTCCGCGTCAACGCCTGCGGGTGGAACCCGCACCGCCGCGTTCCCGGGCTGTGGCTGCTGGTGTCCCTGGACGGGGCGGCCGAGCTGCGCGTGGACCGCGCGTTCCCGGGGGCGCCGGAGGGGTTCCGGCGGCTGCGCCGCGTGGGGCGGCGGGTGCCGGGGCTGCGCCGGGCCGTGCGGGTGGTGCGGACCCTGTCCTAGGGGCGCGCGACCCGCACGGCGGGGACCTGCTCGGCGACCGCCGTGCGGATCGCGTCCGCCAGCGCCCCGAACTCCGCGGCGCGCGGGGAGGTGCCGCGGAACGCCAGCCCGACGCGGCGGAACGGGGCCGGGCCGGCGAAGCGGCGCGGCGCCAGGTCGGGGGCGCGGCGCGTCTCCACCTCCAGCGCCGTCTCGGGGACCAGGGTCACGCCCAGCCCGCCGGAGACGAGCTGGACGAGGGTGGCCAGGCTCGTGGCGTAGGTCGCGGCGGCGGCGCGGGCGCCGACCTCGCGGCACACGTCCAGCGCCTGGTCGCGCAGGCAGTGGCCCTCGTTGAGGAGGATGACGTCCAGGTCGGCCAGCGTCTCGCGGGGCAGCGGGTCGGGCAGGCCGGTCGCGGCGGGGGCGACCAGGACGAAGTCCTCCTCGTAGAGGGTGAGTTCCGTCACCCCGGGGACGGGGGACGGCAGCGCCAGCACCACGACGTCGAGGCGTCCGGTCTGGAGGTCGGCGACGATCGCCTCGGTCTGCTCCTCGTGCACCGACAGCTCCAGCCGGGGGAAGTCGGCGGCCAGCCGGGGCAGCACGACCGGCAGCAGGTAGGGCGCGACGGTGGGGATCACGCCGACGCGCAGCGGCCCGACCAGCGTGCCGCTGGCCGCCTGCACCTCCTCCACCAGGCGGTCCAGCTCGGTGAGCACGGTCTCGGCGCGGCGGGCCACCCGTTCCCCCGCCGGTGTGAGCAGGACCCGGCGTGTCGTACGCTCCACCAACCGGACGTTCAGGGTCTCCTCCAGGGCGGCCACGGCGCCGGACAGCGCGGGCTGGCTCATCCGCAGGGCGGCGGCGGCGTCCCGGAAGTGCAGGTGCTCCGCCAGGGCCGCGAAGGCGCGCAGCTGGGCCACCGTTGGCCTGCTGATAGCAAACTCCTATGAGTGTGAAGAGACAGATCGATTTCTCTTTTCACGATACCTGAGGCACTCTGAGTGACGTCGGGGGCGGACGCGACGCTGGGCCGTCGCCCTCTCCCCCGCATTCCGCCTGATCAGGCAGACGAAACTCGCAATCAAAGGAGCCTGCGTGCTTACTGTCGGTGACCAGTTCCCCGAGTACGAGCTGACCGCCTGCGTCTCCCTGGACCCGGACAACGCCTTCGAGACGATCAACCACAAGACCTACGAGGGCAAGTGGCGGGTCGTCTTCTTCTGGCCCAAGGACTTCACCTTCATCTGTCCGACCGAGATCGCCGAGTTCGGCCGGCTCAACGAGGAGTTCGCCGACCGCGACGCCCAGGTCCTCGGCGCCTCCGTGGACAACGAGTTCGTCCACTTCGCCTGGCGCAAGGACCACCCGGACCTGCGCGACCTGCCCTTCCCGATGCTGTCGGACCTCAACCGCGAGCTGACGGAGTCCCTGGGCATCCTGACCCCGGACGGCGTCGCCCAGCGCGCGACCTTCATCGTCGACCCGAACAACGAGATCCAGTTCTCGATGGTCACCGCCGGCTCGGTGGGCCGCAACGTCAAGGAGGTCCTGCGGGTCCTCGACGCCCTGCAGTCCGACGAGCTGTGCCCCTGCAACTGGAACAAGGGCGAGGACACCCTGGACGCCACCAAGCTGATGGCCGGCGCCTGACCGACCGCCCCAGCCCGGTAGCCGGCCGGTGGCCGGCCCGGTGGCACGCACGACGACGGCCGGTCGCGCCGCCCGCGACCGGCCGTTCGCGTTCTCTCGAAAGGACCCGCAGCAATGAGCGTTGACGCGCTGAAGTCGTCCCTGCCCGACTACGCCAAGGACACCAAGCTCAACCTGGGCTCGGTGACCTCCACCTCGCAGCTCACCGAGCAGCAGCTGTGGGGCACCGTGCTGGCCTCCGCGCTGGCCGGTCGCAACCCGGTCGTGATCCGCGAGCTCGCCGAGGAGGCCGGGGACTACCTGTCGGCCGAGGCGTTCGACGCCGCCAAGGGCGCCGCGTCGATCATGGCCATGAACAACGTCTACTACCGCTCGATGCACCTGCTGAGCGACGAGACCTACGAGACCCTGCGCGCGGGCCTGCGGATGAACATCATCGGCAAGCCGGGCGTGGAGAAGGTCGACTTCGAGCTGTGGTGCCTGGCGGTCTCGGCGATCAACGGCTGCGGCAAGTGCCTGGACGCCCACGAGAAGGTGCTGCGCGACGCGGGCATGCCGCGCGAGCAGATCCAGGAGGCCATCAAGATCGCCTCCGTGGTGCACGCCGCCGCGCTGACCCTGGAGGGCGAGGCCGCGCTGGCCCCGGCCACCGTCTGACCCTCCCCACGACGTGCGAAGGCCCCGGGTCGCCCCGGGGCCTTCGGCGTTCAGCGGGTCACTCCCACTCGATGGTGCCGGGCGGCTTGGAGGTCACGTCCACCACGACCCGGTTGATCTCGCGGACCTCGTTGGTGATCCGGGTGGAGATCTTCTGCAGCACGTCGTAGGGCAGCCGGGCCCAGTCGGCGGTCATGGCGTCCTCGCTGGTCACCGGGCGCAGCACGACCGGGTGGCCGTAGGTGCGGCCGTCGCCCTGCACGCCGACCGAGCGGACGTCGGCCAGCAGCACCACCGGGAACTGCCACACCTCGCGGTCCAGCCCGGCGCGGGTCAGCTCCTCGCGGGCGATGGCGTCGGCGTCGCGCAGGATGTCCAGGCGCTCGCGGGTCACCTCGCCGATGATCCGGATGCCCAGGCCGGGGCCGGGGAACGGCTGCCGCCAGACGATCTCGGCGGGCAGGCCGAGCTGCTCGCCCAGCGCGCGGACCTCGTCCTTGAACAGCGCCCGCAGCGGCTCCACCAGCCGGAACTGGAGGTCGTCGGGGAGGCCGCCGACGTTGTGGTGCGACTTGATGTTGGCCGCGCCGGTGCCGCCGCCGGACTCCACCACGTCCGGGTACAGGGTGCCCTGGACGAGGAACTCCACGGGCTCGGCCGCGTCCTCGCCCTGCCGGCCCCGGGGGGACGATCCCCCCGACCCCCTGGAAGAGCCGCCTTCGGCGATCCTCGCTTCGCTGCGGTCGCCGAACGCGATCTCGCGCGCGGCCGCCTCGAACACGCGGATGAACTCACGTCCGATGATCTTGCGCTTCTCCTCGGGGTCGACGACCCCGGCCAGCGCGTCCAGGAAGCGCTCCTGGGCGTCCACGACGTGCAGGTTGACGCCGGTCGCCGCGACGAAGTCCTTCTCGACCTGCTCGGGCTCGCCCTTGCGCAGCAGGCCGTGGTCCACGAACACGCAGGTCAGCTGGTCGCCGATGGCGCGCTGCACCAGCGCGGCGGCGACCGCCGAGTCCACGCCGCCCGACAGGCCGCAGATGGCGCGCTTGTCGCCGACCTGGGCGCGGATCGCCTCGATCTGCTCCTCGGCGATGTTGACCATGGTCCAGCTCGGGCGGCAGCCCGCGCCCTCGTACAGGAAGCGGCGCAGCACCTCCATTCCGTGCTCGGTGTGCAGCACCTCGGGGTGGAACTGCACCCCGTAGAAGCCCCGCTCGGGGTCCTCCATGCCCGCGACCGGCGTCACCTCGGTCCGCGCCGTGACGGTGAAGCCCTCCGGGGCGCGGCTGACGAAGTCGCGGTGCGACATCCACACCGCCTGCTCGTCCGGCTGCCCGTCGAACAGCACGCCCGGGTCGGTGACCGCGATGGTCGCGCCGCCGTACTCGGCGACCTCGGAGTTCTCCACGGTGCCGCCGAGCGCCTGCGCCATCACCTGGTGGCCGTAGCAGATGCCGAGCGTCGGCACCGCCAGGTCGAACAGTCCGTCGGGGGCGATCGGCGCGCCCTCCTCGTACACCGAGGCCGGACCACCCGACAGGATGATCGCCTTCGGCTTCTTGGCCAGCATCTCGGCCGCCGGCATGGTCGACGGCACGATCTCGCTGTACACATGGCATTCCCGGACCCGCCGCGCGATCAGCTGCGCGTACTGCGCGCCGAAGTCGACGACGAGAACGGTGTCAAAGGTCTGGTCTACGGCCACCAACAGCGCCTTTCGCAGGGACACGACGGGTTCAGGCGGAGGAATCTCCAGTCTACGGGCCTCTGCCTGCGCTGATGGCGCGGGCGGGCATGGCGGCTCCCACACAGCGTTTCCGGCCGATAACGGTCGGCTTCCGTTTGGCGGTCTCCATCGCGACCCCCGGTGCCCCTCTGCTACCAGTTGGTGACGTACCGTATCTGCTCCGTGACTCCGTCCCTTCCGCCGCCCGTGCCCGAGGAGTGCCGTGAAATCGCTGGCCGCCGCCGTCCTGTTCGTCGCCGCCCTGGTCCCCGTCGCCGGGGACGCCGCCCGGCCCGCGGCCGGGGACGGCGGATGCGCCCCGGCCCTGGCCAGGATCCGCGCGGAGGCGCTGCACCGGGGCGTTCCGGAGCGCAACGAGGTCCCCGCCGCCGAGGTCCCGAGGATCGAGGGCGAGCTGTCGTCCCTGCTGTCCCTGCTGACGTCCTCCCCCGCGCGGCGTGAGCGCGTCCCCGACCGGGTGACCGTCCCGGTGTACTTCCACGTCCTGCACGACGGCGGGCGCGGCAACCTGACCGACGAGCAGGTCAGGGGGCAGATCGCGGTGATGAACGCGGCCTACGGCGGTGGCCGGGGCGGCGCCGACACCGGCGTCTCGTTCGTCCTCAAGGAGATCACCCGCAGCGACAACGCGGACTGGTACGCCCACCCCGAGACGCACGAGGCGACCTACAAGTCCCGGCTGCGGCGCGGTGGCGCGGGCACGCTGAACCTCTACAGCGCCTCGCTGGGCGAGGATCTGCTCGGCTGGTCCACGTTCCCGTGGAAGTACCGGTCGGAGCCGAGGATGGACGGCGTGGTGATCCACATCGGCGCCCTGCCGGACGGCACGATCGCCAACTACGACCGCGGGTACAGCGCCGTCCACGAGGTCGGCCACTGGATGGGCCTCTACCACACCTTCCAGGACGGCTGCGGCACGCCCGGCGACCGGGTGGACGACACCCCGGAGGAGCGCGACCCGACCAACGGCTGCCCCGACCGCAAGGACACCTGCCCGGCCCCCGGCGAGGACCCGATCCACAACTTCATGGACTACGCCTGGGACGCCTGCATGACCCACTTCACGGCGGGCCAGGGCGCCCGCATGCGCCAGGTCTGGTCCGCCTACCGCGCCCGGTAGGCGGCGGTCAGGGCCGCGGCGTCACGTTCCGGGAGGCGGCGGACCGCCTCCCGGAACGTGACGCCGGACATCTCGCCGAGGTGCGCCTCCGTCCAGTCGCGCACCCAGGCCGGGTCCCTCTTCGACAGCTCGCGCAGCACCCAGCCCAGCGCCTTGCGGATGAAGAACTCCCGCTCCCCGATCAGCGCCTCGCCGTAGCGGGACAGGCGCTCCCGGTCGGGGGCGCCCGCGCGGACCCCCGGCAGCAGCGCCAGCAGGGACGTGCGGCGTATCCACATCCAGGGGTCGGTCACCCACCGGTCCAGCGTCCCGGCCAGGTCCGGGAACCGCAGCACCAGCGCGCCCACGACCTTGTCCGCCAGGACGTCCACGTAGACCCAGCTCACCGAGTCGCGGACCAGGCGTTCGGCGAACGCGGCGTCCTCCGCCGCGAGCGCGCCGACGTTGCGGACCAGCACCTCGGCGGCGGCCATGCGCGCCTCGTGGACGGGCGTCCCGGAGTCGGTCACCGCCCACAGCGCCCCGGCCAGGGCCAGGGTCTCGGCGCGCGTGCCGACGGCCGGGCGCACCGTGCGCCGGATGTCCGGGACCGGCACGCCCAGGTGGACCAGGTCGCTCTTCAGGTAGCCCTTCTCCCGCGCCGCGCGCTCGGGCGCCCCCCGCTCGCGCAGCTCCTTCATGATCCGGTCGGTGGTGTCCTCGACGGCGTTCACGGGGCCCCACGTTAGGGGCCGTCGCGCGGCGTCGGGGGAGATCAGGTGATCTCGACGATCGGGAGGCGGAGCGCGCCCGGGGCGCCGCCGGGGACGACCGGGTTCTTCGGCGGCGTCGCCGGGATGCGCCGGTAGGCCGCCCCCAGCGCCGGGCGCGGGTCCTCCTCCCCCTTGTTCGGCCACAGGGCCATGGCGCGTTCGGCCTGCGCGGTGATCGTCAGCGACGGGTTGACGCCCAGGTTCGCCGAGATGGCCGAGCCGTCCACGACGTGCAGGCCGGGATGCCCGTAGACGCGGTGGTAGGGGTCGATGACGCCGGTCTCCGGGGAGTCGCCGATCGCGCAGCCGCCCAGGAAGTGGGCCGTCAGCGGGATGTCGAACAGATCGCCCCAGCCGCCGCCCGCCATGCCGCCGACCTCCTCGGCCAGCAGCCGGGTCGCCTCGTGGCCCTCGGGGATCCAGGTCGGGTTCGGCTCGCCGTGGCCCTGCGCGGCGCGCACGTCCCAGCCCAGCGGCCCCCGCCTGGGCTTGAGGGTGATGGAGTTGTCGCGGGTCTGCATGACCAGCGCGATGACCGTGCGCTCCGACCAGTGCCGCACGTCCAGCAGCTGCACCAGGTCCCTGGGGCGGCGCGCGATGTGCCCGAGGAACTTCAGCCAGCGCGGGCGCCGCCGCTCCCCGGGCCGGTCGCCGTCCACCAGGAGGGTCTGGAGGCCCGCCATCAGGTTGGAGCCCCGGCCGTAGCGGACCGGCTCGATGTGGGTGTCGGGCGTCGGGTGGAACGAGGAGGTGATCGCCACGCCCCGCGAGTAGTCCGGGCCCGGCTTCCCGTTGCGGCGGCCCGCGCCGAGGATCGCCTCGGAGTTGGTGCGGGTCAGCACGCCCAGCCGGTCCGACAGGAACGGCAGCCGCCCGGTCGACTTCAGCTTGTGCAGCAGCTTCTGGGTGCCGTAGGTCCCGGCCGCGAACACCACCTGCTCGCAGCGGAACGTCCTCCGGTTGCGCCCGAACGACCCGGTGCGGACGATCTCCACCTCGTAGCCGCCGCCCACCAGCGGCGTCACCCGCGTGACCCGGCTGAGCGGCATGATCCGCGCCCCGGCCCGCTCCGCCAGGTAGAGGTAGTTCTCGGTCAGCATGTTCTTGCCGCCGTGGCGGCAGCCGACCATGCACTCGCCGCACTCGGTGCAGCCCCTGCGGCGCGGCCCGGCCCCGCCGAAGAACGGGTCGTCCCTCTCCACGCCCGGCCCGTCGCCGAAGTACACGCCGACGGGGGTGTGGACGAGGGTGTCGGCCTTGCCCATGCGCTCGGCGACGCGCCTCATCGCCCGGTCGGCGTCGGTCACCGTGGGGTTGGTGACGACGCCCAGCATCCGTTTGGCCTGGTCGTAGTAGGGCGCGAGCTCGGACTTCCAGTCGGTGATGTGCGCCCACTGCCGGTCCTTGAAGAACGGCTCCGGCGGGACGTACAGCGTGTTGGCGTAGTTCAGCGAGCCGCCGCCCACGCCCGCTCCGGCCAGCACCATCACCCGCGACGACTTCTCGCCCCGGATGAGGTGGATGCGCTGGATGCCGGTGAGTCCGAGCGCCGGGGCCCACACGTAGCGGGAGACCCGCCAGTTGGTCTTCGGCAGCTCCGCGTGGCGGGCCCCGGGGCCGGCGTCGGGGGCGGTGTCGTACCGCCGCCCGGCCTCGACCACCCCGACCTTGTAGCCCTTCTCGGTCAGCCGCAGCGCGGTGACGCTGCCGCCGAAGCCGGAGCCGATGACCAGGACGTCGTAGTCGTACGTGCGCGTCATGGGCGGCCGCCTACTTGATCCGCAGTTTCGCCATGTACCTGACGCCGTTCGCCATGAGGTCGGCGAACCGGTCGAACGGCATCGACCCCGGCGGCTCCAGGTCCATCCAGTGCTGGCTGGCGACGTTCTGGACCTCGGTGAACTTCAGCAGGCCCTCCGCGCCGTGCCGGCGGCCGACGCCGGACTGCTTGAAGCCGCCCATCGGGGCGTCGTAGGAGGCGTAGGCCGCGCCGTAGCCGTCGTTGATGTTGACGGTGCCCGCCTCGATCCGCGCGGCGAGGCGGCGTCCCCGCGCCACGTCCCGCGTCCAGACCGAGGCGTTCAGGCCGTACTCGGTGTCGTTGGCGCGGGCGACGACCTCGTCCTCGTCGCGGAACCGGTAGACCGACACGACGGGCCCGAACGTCTCGCTGGCGCACAGGTCCATCTCGCCGGACACGTCGGTCAGCACCGTCGGCTCGAAGAACAGCGGCCCGATGTCCGGGCGGGGCCTGCCCCCGGCCAGGACGGTCGCGCCCTCCCTGACGGCCTGCTCGACATGCGCGGTGACGGCCTCCAACTGGCGGGCGTGGGTGAGCGAGCCCATGTCGGCGGAGAAGTCCAGGCCCGCACCCAGTCGCATGCCCTTGACCAGCTCGACGAAGCGCGGCACGAACCGGTCGTGGACGTCCTCGTGGACGTACATCCGCTCGATGGAGATGCACAGCTGGCCGGCGTTGGTGAAGCAGGCGCGGACGGCCCCGCGCGCGGCGCGCTCCACGTCGGCGTCGTCCAGCACGATCATCGGGTTCTTGCCGCCGAGCTCCAGCGAGTAGTTCACCAGGCGCGGGGCCGCCTTGGCGGCGATGGCCCGGCCGCCCCGGGTGGAGCCGGTGAACGACACGTAGTCGGCGTTCTCGACCAGCGGGTCGCCGATCTCGGCCGGCTCGCCGACGACGATCTGCCACAGGTCGCGCGGCAGGCCCAGGTCGACCAGCAGGGCCCGCACCCACAGGCTGGACAGGCAGGTCTGGGTGTCGGGCTTGTGGACGACGGCGTTCCCGGCCATCAGGGCGGGCGCGATGTCGCTGGCCCCGAGCGCGAACGGGTAGTTCCACGGCGAGATCAGCCCGACGACGCCCTTGGGGTGCCGCAGCTCCCGCACCCGCACCACGCCGGGGAACGTGCCCTGGCGGCGCTTTGGCCTCAGCAGCCTCTCGGCGCGGCGCGCGTAGTACAGCGAGCACAGCGCGACGTCGAGGAACTCCTCCAGCGCGTGCCGGCGCGCCTTGCCGGTCTCCATCTGGATGATGTCGAGGATCTCCGCGCGGCGCCCGACCATGGCCTCGGGCAGCCGCAGGAACGGCTTGACGCGTTCGCGGACGGGCAGCCGCGCCCAGGAGCGCTGCGCCTCGCGGGCCCGGTCGTAGGCCCGGCGGACGTCGTCGGCGCCCGACAGCGGGACGGTCGCCAGCGGTTCCCCCGTGAAGGGGGCGGGGATCGTCACCGTGCCGGCCCCGCCGGGGACGAGGTGCGAGACGAGCCGATCGAGGGTGTTCCGGGGGAGGCTGTACTTCGCCGCGCCGTTCGCGGGAACCGTCGGGGATGCCATGGAAGGCAGCGTATGACCAGGTGGCCATCTCTGACTACCTGCGAGTAACGACACACTTTTGGTGATGTGTACCACATTCTCCGAATGTGCGGCGATCAATAGCGCGAGAAGTGCTGACGGACCGTTCCACATCCGGTCGAGTTCCGTAACCGGCGGACTGACCATGACCGGTCGGTGTATTCCGGAAACAGGAGACCGGGCGCGTCCCGCGCCGGGGAGGGAATTCTCGGAGCGCGCCGACGACGGAGGGGTGGGCATGGCGGAGACCGGTACGGGACGGGCGACCAGGCGGGGCGGCGGCAGCCGCCGGGAACGCCGCGAGCAGACCCGCGCCGCGCTGCTGGAGGCGGCCGAGCGCCTGTGGGCCGAACACGGCATCCACGGCGCCTCCCTCGACGACATCGCGTCCTCGGCGGGCCTCACCAAGGGGGCCGTCTACTCCAACTTCGCGGGCAAGACCGACCTGCTGCTGGCGCTGCTGGAGCGGCATACCGACGACCGCCTCACCGACGGCCCCTGCCAGGAGCTCCACGACGCCGGCCGGCCCCCCGAGGACCGCCTGCGGCGGGCCGGGGACGCCTACACGCGGCGCGTGACGGGCGACGGCGCGCGCTCCCGGGCGCTGCTGCTGGTGGAGTTCTGGCTCTACGGGATGCGCGACTACGCGGCCGGGTGGCGGATCGCCGACTGGTACGCCGAACGCCGTTCCCGCCTGGCCCGCCGCCTCCCCGAACGCGACGGCCTGACCCCCGCCGACCGCGCCGCACTGGTGGTCGCGCTGGACGTGGGACTGGCGTTCCAGCACCTGCTGGACCCGGAACGGGTACCCGCCGAACTGTACGAGAAGGGGATCCGGGCCCTGCTGGGCGGCGTGCTGTCCTAGAGGCCCTCGGCGGAGGGGAGGCCGTCGACCGGGCCGGACGGGCCGCCGTCGGGGGCGGGTCGCTCGGTCGCGGGCAGCTCCGCCTCGGGCTGGCCGGTCGCGGGCTCGGGCTCGGGCCGCTCGGCCTCGCTGGTGTCGTCGGGAACGGTCGGCGCGGCGAGCAGTCCGCTCACGTAGACCTTGCCCTGTGCCGCCGAGAACACCCGGTTGAAGTTGCGGACGTAGACGTCGTGCACGTGGCCGCCGAAGACCCACAGCATCGACTCGTCGTTGTAGCGCAGCGCGTCGGTGGTGTAGCTGTGGCTGCCGGTCAGCACCAGCTTGCGCCGGTGGCCCTTGTAGATCCCGTCGATGAGCAGGTACTTGGAGTGGGCGGTGCGGTTCTGTCCCCGGGTGAAGTAGCGGACCTCGGGGATGCCGTTGCGGCTCGGCTTGGTGAACGTCCGCATCGCGCTCTCGCCGATCTCGTCGGCGACGACCTGCACGCGGCAGCCCCGGTCGTCCAGTTTCGTCAGCCGCCCCGCCACGCCGGTGCGGGTGAGGATGCCGCTGGAGACGCGGATGCGGGTGCGGCCGCCGGTGCAGCTCACCCGGTCCAGCACGTCGCCGATCGGGTCGCCGGTGGCCTTCGGGAAGTGGCTGACGCCCCGGTGGGCGGACCAGGTGGTGCGCCAGTAGTTCGCGTTGGCGCGCTTCCTGGCCAGGTCGTAGAAGTAGCGCCGGTAGGCGGTGTAGAGCCTGCGGTCCACGACGGTGTAGGCGTCGTTGTACTGGTTGTAGCCGCCGTTGGTGGCGTTGCTGGAGGTCTGCACGACCACGTTGCGCGAGTCGTAGGTGCGGGAGAACGCGTAGAACTTGTTGTGGTTCTTGCTCCACTTGCCCTTGGGCGCGGTCGCCACGCAGCCGCGGCGCGTCGGGCACAGCACGACCCAGGACGACCGGCGCGTGCTGGTGCCGAGGTTGCGGCGCAGGTAGTCGTAGACGGCGCGGTTGGTCTTGCCGCCGGTGGGCGAGTCGGAGTCCAGGATGATCCGGACCTTCACCCGGCGCTTGTGGGCGCGCACCAGCTCCTTGGCCATGCCGGGGGTGCGCAGCCGGAACAGGGAGACGTCGATCTCCGAGCCGCGCGGGGCGTTGCGGATCAGCTTCTTGATGTAGAGGTCGATCGCGCCGCGCTGCGCGGTGGTGCCGGTCGGCAGGTTGAACCGCACGCCCTGCGGGACGTAGCGCTTCTTCGGCTTCTTGGGCTTCGCCTTGGCGACGGCCTGCGGCGCGGCGTGCGCGACGCGCGTGACGTTCCCGTTGACGGCCGCCGTGGCGTCCACGGACCCGACCGCCAGAGCGACGAGCGACCCCCCGGCCGCGATGACGAACCCCCGCACTGCCACCTCCCCGTTCCCGTGACTCCTTGATCACGAAGAAATGCGAGGTTAGCAGCAATTCAGACTTTTACCACTTATGAAAGCCTTGCCCCTTTTGCCACATCCGGTCAGAAAGAACGCCCCGTCCCGGCGGTGGGGACGGGGCGTCGCGATCCTGAGCAGGCGATTCGACGGTCAGGAGACACCGTCGGGCGTCGCCACCGGCACGATGTCGGGCGCGCCGCGCCGCCGGGCGTCGGCCTCCTGGTCGCCCTCCTGGGCCTGGGAGGCGCGCTCGGCCTCGATCCGCTTGCGGTAGTACTCGATCTCGCGGTCGCGCTGCTTCTTGGACCAGCCCAGCACCGGCATCAGCAGGTCGGCGGCCTCCTGCGCCACGCCCAGCCCGCGGTCCCAGGTCTCGATGGAGATGCGGGTGCGGCGGGCCAGCACGTCGTTGAGGTGCCGCGCGCCCTCGTGCGACGCCGCGTAGACGATCTCGGCGCGCAGGTAGTCGTCGGCGCCCTCCAGCGGGCGGCCCAGGTCCGGCCGCTCGGCGATCAGCCCGAGCAGGTCGTCCACCAGCGTCCCGTAGCGCCGCATCAGGTGCTCGATCCGCGCCACGTGCAGCCCGGACCTGGACGCCAGCCGGTACCGGGCGTTCCACATCGCCTGGAAGCCGTCGCCGCCGACGATCGCGACCCGGTCGGTGCAGGACTCGGCGACCCTGCCGTCCAGACCGTGCGCGACCGCGTCGATCGCGTCCTTGGCCATCACCCGGTAGGTCGTGTACTTGCCGCCCGCCACCAGCACCAGGCCGGGCACCGGGTGCGCCACGATGTGCTCGCGCGACAGCTTCGAGGTCTCCTCGCTCTCGCCCGACAGCAGCGGCCGCAGCCCCGCGTACACGCCCTCCACGTCGTCGTGCGTGAGCGGGGTGTTGAGCACCGCGTTGACGTGGTCCAGCACGTAGTCGATGTCGGCCTTGGACGCCGCCGGGTGCGCCCGGTCCAGGTCCCAGGCGGTGTCGGTGGTCCCGATGATCCAGTGCCGCCCCCACGGGATCACGAACAGCACCGACTTCTCGGTCCGCAGCAGCAGGCCGGTCGAGGAGTGGATGCGGTCCTTGGGCACCACCAGATGGATGCCCTTGGACGCCTTGACGTGGATCTGCCCGCGCCCGCCGACCAGCTCCTGGATGTCGTCGGTCCACACGCCGGTGGCGTTGACGACCTGCTTGGCGCGGACCTCGCTGGTCGTGCCGCCCTCCAGGTCGCGGACGCGCAGGCCGGTGACGCGCTCGCCCTCGCGCAGGAACCCCACGCACTGGGTCCGGGACGCGATCTGTGCGCCGTACCCGGCGGCGGTCCGCAGCAGCATCATCACGTAGCGGGCGTCGTCGACCTGCGCGTCCCACAGCTGGATCGCGCCGACGAACGAGTCCTTGCGCAACGCCGGGGCCAGCCTCAACGCCCCGCGCCGCGTCAGGTGCCGGTGGTGCGGCACGCCCCGCGTCGAGCCCATCTGGAACGCCAGCGCGTCGTACAGCGCCACGCCCGCGCCGAGGTAGCCGCGCTCCCACACGCGGTGCGTGGTCGGCAGCAGGAACGGGACCGGCCGCACCAGGTGCGGGGCGATGCGCTGGAGCAGCAGGCCGCGCTCGGTGAGCGCCTCCCGCACCAGGTCGAAGTTGTACTGCTCCAGGTAGCGCAGACCGCCGTGGATCAGCTTGGAGGACCGGGAGGAGGTGCCGGAGGCGAAGTCGCGCGCCTCCACCACCGCCACCGACAGGCCACGGGTGGCGGCGTCCAGGGCGGCCCCGGCCCCGACGATCCCGGCCCCGACCACCACGACGTCGAACTCCTCCCGGGACATCCGGTCCAACGCCGTCGACCGTTCGGCCGGGCCCAGCCGCGAACTGCCCAGTCCGGTCACCGGTGATCCCGTCATCGCGTCTCCCCCATGCGGTCGTACGGCGTTCGCCCCTTACCCCTACCCAACAGTAGGGAGCGGTCCACCCCCGCGTGATGGATTCCACGTGAACAACGCACGAGGGCGGCGCGCACCCTGCGCGCCGCCCTCATGGCGGACCGTTCGGAGACTCGGAGAGCCGGAGGTCAGAGGTTCAGAGGGTCTGCGGAGCCACCACGACCTGCACCCGCTGGAACTCCTTCAGCTCGGTGTACCCGGCGGTCGCCATCGAGCGGCGCAGCGCGCCGATCAGGTTCATCGAGCCGTCGGCCACGTGCGACGGGCCGTACAGGATCTGCTCCATGGTGCCGATCGTGCCCAGGTCCAGGCGGGTGCCGCGGGGCACGTCGCCGTGGTGGGCCTCGCTGCCCCAGTGGTAGCCGCGGCCCGGGGCCTCGGTGGCGCGCGCGAACGGCGACCCGACCATCACCGCGTCGGACCCGCAGGCGAACGCCTTGGCGACGTCGCCGGAGTTGGTCATGCCGCCGTCGGCGATGACGTGCACGTACCGGCCGCCGGACTCGTCCATGTAGTCGCGGCGCGCGGCGGCCACGTCGGCGACGGCGGTCGCCATCGGGACGGCCACGCCCAGCACGGTGCGGGTGGTGTGGCCCGAGCCGCCACCGAAGCCCACCAGCACGCCCGCCGCGCCGGTCCGCATCAGGTGCAGCGCGGCGGTGTAGGTGGAGCAGCCGCCCACGATGACCGGGACGTCCAGGTCGTAGATGAACTGCTTGAGGTTCAGCGGCTCGGCGCGGCCGGAGACGTGCTCGGCCGACACGGTCGTGCCGCGGATCACGAACAGGTCCACCCCGGCGTCGATCACGGCCTTGTGGAACTGCGCGGTGCGCTGCGGCGACAGCCGCGCGGCGACCGTCACCCCCGCGTCGCGGATCTCCTGGATCCGGCGGCCGATCAGGTCCTCCTTGATCGGCTCGGCGTAGATCTCCTGGAGCCGCTGGGTGGCGCGGACGTCGTCCAGCGAGGCGATCTCGGCCAGCAGCGGCTCGGGGTTCTCGTAGCGGGTCCACAGACCCTCCAGGTCGAGCACCGCCAGCCCGCCGAGCCGTCCCACCTGGATCGCGGTGGCCGGGCTGACCACGCTGTCCATCGGCGCGACGACCAGCGGCATCTCGAACCGGTAGGCGTCGATCTGCCAGGCGACGCTGACCTCCTCGGGGTCGCGCGTCCGGCGGGACGGGACGATGCCGATGTCGTCGAACGCGAACGCCCGGCGACCGCTCTTGCCCCGGCCGATCTCCACCTCAGCAGCCACTGCGCTTCCTCTTTCTCGGGTCCCGCCCGGCCGCGTCGCGCGCGGCCGTGTCCGGGCCGTCCGTCATGATCCTGGGGAGTGTTCCCGTTCCGGATCCGGAAAACGCTCCCCCGTGAGCTTACGGCAGCCCGTCAGCGGCCCTGGTAGTTGGGCGCCTCGACGGTCATCTGGATGTCGTGCGGGTGGCTCTCGCGCAGGCCGGCCGAGGTGATCTGCATGAGCTGGCCGCGCTCCTGGAGGTCGGGGATCGTGCGCGCGCCGGCGTACCACATCGACTGGTGCAGGCCGCCGACGAGCTGGTGGGCGACGTTGGCCAGCGGGCCGCGGTAGGGCACCTGGCCCTCGACGCCCTCGGGGATCAGCTTCTCCTCGCTGGAGACGTCGGCCTGGGCGTAGCGGTCCTTGGAGAACGACATGCCGCGCTCGCGGTTGCGCATGGCGCCGAGCGAGCCCATGCCCCGGTAGGACTTGTACTGCTTGCCGTGCACGAAGATCAGCTCGCCGGGCGACTCCTCGATCCCGGCCAGCAGGCTGCCCAGCATCACGGTGCTCGCGCCCGCCACCAGCGCCTTGGCGATGTCGCCGGAGTACTGGAGGCCGCCGTCGCCGATGACCGGGACGCCGGCCTCGTTCGCGGCGCGGGCGGCCTCGAAGATCGCGGTGATCTGCGGGACGCCGACGCCCGCGACCACGCGGGTGGTGCAGATGGAGCCCGGCCCCACGCCGACCTTCACGGCGTCGGCGCCGGCCTCGACCAGGACCTTGGCCCCGGCGTAGGTGGCGACGTTGCCGCCGACCACCTCCACCGACGAGTTCGCCTTGATCTTGGCGATGGTGTCGGCGACGCCCTTGGAGTGGCCGTGCGCGGTGTCCACCACGATCACGTCGGTGCCCGCCTCGACCAGCGCCTGGGCGCGGCGGATGGCGTCCTCGCCGACGCCCACGGCGGCGGCGACCAGCAGCCGGCCGTCGGCGTCCTTGGTGGAGTGGGGGTACTGCTCGCTCTTGGTGAAGTCCTTGACGGTGATCAGACCGCGCAGCCGGCCGTCGGCGTCCACCAGCGGAAGCTTCTCGATCTTGTTGTCGGCCAGCAGCCGGAACGCCTCCTCGCGGGAGACGTCCACCGGCGCGGTGACCAGCGGCATCGGGGTCATGACCTCGCGCACCGGGCGCGACAGGTCGGTCTCGAACCGCATGTCGCGGTTGGTGACGATGCCGACGAGGACGCCGCGCACGTCGGTGACCGGTACCCCGGAGATCCGGTAGCGGGCGCACATCTCCTCGACGTCGGCGAGGGTGGCGTCGGGCAGGCAGGTCACCGGCTTGGTGATCATCCCGGCCTCGGAGCGCTTGACCCGATCGGCCTCGGCGGCCTGCTCCTCGACCGACATGTTGCGGTGCAGCACGCCGATGCCGCCCTGGCGGGCCATCGCCACGGCGGTGCGCGACTCGGTCACGGTGTCCATGGCGGCCGACACCAGCGGGATGCGCAACGTGATGTTGCGGGTCAGCCGGGTGGTCGTGTCGGCCTCGCCGGGCTGCATGTCGGAGTAGCCCGGCAGCAGCAGCACGTCGTCGAAGGTCAGTCCCGGAGGGAGGAACTTGGCGGGCTCGGCTGCGGGGTTCATGGCGACCTTCCTGCGGTGATGGCGGTGTCCGACCAGGTCACGGCGACCTCGTCCCATGGTAGGCCGAGACCGTCCGCCGGGATGGCCGGTTGCGAGGGTCCGGCGCGTGGCGTGGGCGACATCCACTCCTCCCCGGTGAATCGTCGTAACGCCCCGGAGTTTCCGGACATTCCCCACGTCACAGGGGACGCGGGACGATCGCCGCCACACAGAAGGGGACGGGGGGTGCACCTGCGGGGGCGGCGCGCGTTAGCGTGGGAGTGTGCACGATGACGCTCCGCTCGACCCGTTCGCCGGCGACCCGGAGGACCCGGCGGCCTCGCTCGGCGACCCCGGCGAGGACGTCGTGCCGCTCAGCGTCGCCGAACGCGAGGACGTCCTGGCCGACCTGGCCGACCTGGAGGTCTTCCGCGCCCTGCTGGAGCCGCTGGGCGTACGCGGCCTGACCGTGGACTGCGGCGACTGCGGGAAGGTGCACTACATCGACTGGGACCTGCTGCACGGCAACCTGCGGCACCTGCTCGACCAGGGCCTGCCCCGCGTCCACGAGCCCGCGATGTCCCCCGACCCCGTCGACTACGTCAGCTGGGAGTACGCGCGCGGCTACGTCGACGGCGTGATCGACAGCGAGGAAGGCCGCGAGGGCGACTGACGTCGACCGCAGCGAAGCGAGGATCGACGTCAGTCCCGACCCCGGGGGTCTGGGGGCCGCCCCCAGGCAACACCGACGTCGACCGCAGCCAAGCGAGGACCGACGTCAGTCCCCACCCCGGGGGTCTGGGGGCCGCCCCCAGGCAACACCGACGTCGACCGCAGCCAAGCGAGGACCGACGCCAGTCCCCACCCAAGGCCTACGGGTTGCCCCCAGGCGACGCTGACGTCGGCCGTGTGCGGTGCCGGTCTCAGCGGCGGTAGCGGTCGAGGCGTCTCTCGGCGCGGCGGCGGATCTCCTCCAGGCGGCGCTGGACCTCTTCGGCGCGTTCGCGCTGGCCGGCCGGCTGCGGCCGGTCCACCTGCTGCTCGGGCCGCCAGCCGGAGCGGCCGTTCCGCGCGGGCGGGCGGCCCGGCGGCATGTCCTTCACGCGGCCTTCGAGGTCCTCCAGGTCCTCGCGGACCGGGGCGTCCGGGCGGGGCCGGGCGGCGCGGTCGGGACGCTCGTCGCCCGCGACGGGAGGCCGCGCCGCCGGGGCCTGGGGCGGGGTCTGGTCCGGTGGCGGGACGCGGCGGAGCCGGGCGCGGGAGGAGGAGGGTCCGGCGGGGCCGGGGAGTTCGCGCGGACCGGCCTCGGCGGCCCGCGGCGGGGCCGGGGCCCCGGCGGTCCCGCTTCCGGCGGCGGCCACGCCGGTGCCGGCCAGCACCGCTCCGGCGACGCCCAGCGCGACGATCGTGCGGTGCCCCCGGCGGCGCGGGCCCGGCTCGGCGCCGCCCGGCCGGGCGGGGTCGGTCCCGGCGGGCTCCTCCGGGCCGGCGGGCGGCCGTTCGTCGGGGTCCTCCGGCGCGGGCACGCCGCGCAGGCCCGGAACGCCGCGCAGGGTGGGGTCGTCCACGTCGGCGACCAGCGCGCCGAGGAGGCGGAGGGCGGGGTCGGGCAGGGCGGCGGCGCGGACGCGCCGGCCGGCCAGTGCCTCGACCAGGGCGTCGGTGCGCCGCACCGCGGCCGGGTCGGCGAGGGGCGCCGGGGCGGGTTCGGCGCCGGCCCGGTCCGGGACGCCGGTGCTCCGCTCCGTCAAGCGATCGACTCCTCTCTGGCCATCGCCCGCAGCCGGGCCAGCGCGCGGTGCTGCGCGACCCGTACCGCCCCCGCGGACATGCCCAGCACGTTGCCGGTCTCCTCCGCCGACAGCCCGGCCACCACCCGCAGCAGCACGAGTTCCCGCTGGTGGTCGGGGAGGCGGGTGAGCAGGTCCCGGGCGCGCTGCGCCTCGATGTAGCGCACCACCGTCTCCTCCGGGCCGGGCCGGTCGTCGGGCCCGTCGGGGAGGTCCTCGGTGGGGACCGCCGCGCGCACCGCGCTGCGCAGCGCGTCGGCGATCTTGTGCGCGGCGATGCCGAAGACGAACGAGGCGAACGGGCGGCCCATGTCGCGGTAGCGCGGCAGCGCCGACAGCACCGCGATGCAGACCTCCTGGGCCACGTCGTCGGCGATGTGGTACTGCCCGGAGACGCGGCCGAGCCGGGCCCGGCAGTAGCGCACCACCATCGGCCGCACCTGCGCGATGAGCACCTCGATCGCGCCCGGGTCGCCCTGGACGGCCAGGGAGGTCAGTTCCCGCAGGTCGCCCTCCCGCTCACCGGCGGCGCGCAGCAGGCGCAGCCGTCCGGCGTCGGGGGAAGGCGGTGGCGCGGGCCCCCCCGAGGGTTCGGTCACGCCCGCGGTACTGGTCCCGGCGAAGCATCCCTCGGTCACGTAGAGCATGATGCCCAGCGGGCCATGCCCTGTCTCCACTGTCCACGACAACGGAATGGTCACAGTGCGGGGACGAGTCCCCCATCGGAACGCAACGTGGTCATCCTGCTGCGCGCCGTGGCGGAGGTTCCACGTGTTCGCCGCCAGGGAGCGGGAAACAGCTCAACGAGCCGGGAACCTCGTGTTCGCCGCTTTTCCTCCGCAAAAGCCCGGGACCCCCGCCCAGGGGCGGAGGTCCCGTTCTCGATCAAGCTGCCTGATCAGTGGCCGTGGCCGTGCCCGTGGCCGTGGCCGCCGGCGGCCGGCTCCTCCTCCTCGGGCTTCTCGACGACGAGAGCCTCGGTGGTGAGCAGCATGCCCGCGATCGACGCGGCGTTGGTGACGGCCGAGCGGGTCACCTTCACCGGGTCGATGACGCCCTGGGCGATCAGGTCGCCGTACTCGCCGGTGGCGGCGTTGTAGCCGTGGCCGGCGTCCAGGTCCTGGACCTTGGAGACGACGACGTAGCCCTCCTGGCCGGCGTTCTCGGAGATCCAGCGCAGCGGCTCGACCAGCGAGCGGCGGACCGCCTCGGCGCCGGTGGCCTCGTCGCCGGTCAGGCCGAGGGACTCGAAGCCCTCCTTGGCCACGTGCACCAGCGCGGAGCCGCCGCCGGAGACGATGCCCTCCTCGATGGCGGCGCGGGTCGCCGAGATGGCGTCCTCCAGGCGGTGCTTCTTCTCCTTGAGCTCCACCTCGGTGGCGGCGCCGACGCGCAGCACGCACACGCCGCCGGCGAGCTTGGCCAGGCGCTCCTGGAGCTTCTCGCGGTCCCAGTCGGAGTCGGAGTTCTCGATCTCGACCTTGATCTGGTTGACGCGGGCCTCGATGTCGGCCTGCTCACCGGCGCCGTCCACGATGGTGGTGGCGTCCTTGGTGACGGTGATGCGGCGGGCGCGGCCCAGGTCCTCCAGGCCGACCGAGTCCAGCTTCAGGCCGATGGCCTCGGAGATGACCTGGCCGCCGGTCAGGGCGGCCATGTCGCCGAGCATCGCCTTGCGGCGGTCGCCGAAGCCGGGGGCCTTGACGGCCACCGACAGGAACGTGCCGCGGATCTTGTTGGCGACCAGCAGCGCCAGCGCCTCGCCCTCGACGTCCTCGGCGATGACCAGCAGCGGCTTCTTGGTCTGGGCGACCTTCTCCGCCAGCGGCAGGAACTCCTGCACGTTGGAGATCTTGCCCTCGTGGATGAGCACGTAGGCGTCCTCCAGGACGGCCTCCATGCGCTCGGGGTCGGTCACCATGTGCGGCGACAGGTAGCCCTTGTCGAACTGGAGGCCCTCGGTGAACTCCAGCTCCAGGCCCATGGTGTGGGCCTCCTCGACGGTGATGACACCGTCCTTGCCGACCTTGTCGAACGCCTCGGCGATCAGCTCGCCGATCTTGGCGTCCTGCGCCGAGATGGTCGCGACGCCCGCGATCTCGGACTTCTCGTTGACCTCGCGGGCCGACTTCAGCAGCTGGTCGGACACGTACTGGGCGGCGGCGTCCATGCCGCGCTTGAGCGACAGCGGCGAGGCGCCGGCGGCCACGTTGCGCAGGCCCTCGCGGACCAGCGCCTGGGCCAGCACGGTGGCGGTGGTGGTGCCGTCACCGGCGATGTCGTTGGTCTTGGTCGCCACCTCCTTGGCGAGCTGGGCCCCCAGGTTCTCGTAGGGGTCCTCCAGCTCCACCTCGCGGGCGATGGTGACGCCGTCGTTGGTGATGGTCGGCGCGCCGAACTTCTTGTCGATCACGACGTTGCGGCCGCGCGGGCCGATCGTGACCTTCACGGCGTCGGCGAGGGCGTTCACACCGCGCTCAAGGGCGCGGCGGGCGTCCTCTTCGAACTCCAGGATCTTCGCCACAGGGGTTCTCCCTCTATCAAGCGATCCGCCCCGGACCCGCCCCTGTCAGCGGGCGAGGTCCGGGGCGGAGCGTCACGTCAGGTCCGTTACTTCTCGACGACCGCGAGCACGTCGCGGGCGGAGAGGACGAGGTACTCCTCGCCGTTGTACTTGACCTCGGTGCCGCCGTACTTGCTGTAGAGCACGACGTCGCCGACCTTCACGTCGAGCGGCACGCGCTCGCCCTTGTCGTCGACCCGGCCCGGGCCGACGGCCAGGACGGTGCCCTCCTGGGGCTTCTCCTTGGCGGTGTCCGGAATAACCAGACCCGACGCGGTGGTGGTCTCGGCCTCAAGCGGCTGGACGACGATGCGGTCCTCGAGCGGCTTGAGAACAACCTTGGTGGCGGTCGTCACGATCTGACCTCCCCTTCGATCGGTCTCGGCCGGCCGTCATTGGCCGGCCGGCACATTTGACAGAGAAGGCGACCCTGGACCGGCCTGTCGTCGCGGGTGCCAGACCGACCTTGTCGCTGTGTTGGCACTCTCGAAGGGAGAGTGCCAGTCATGGAGACTATTCCGTGGCCGTTAGCCCGTCAACACGAACACGGGCAACCCCGCCCGCGGTCTCATACCGGTCTCGACTCGCTAACGTCCAGCCTATGGACATCCAGGCGTTCCTCGGTCTGCTGACCCCCGCCGGCCAGGCGATCCTCGCCGAGGCGGCGGCCTCCGACGTGAGCGAGGACGCCCTGCTGGCCACCGCCACGCGGCTGCGCGAACGGCATCCGGCGGACCTGGTCAACGCCGCGCTGACCCAGGTGCGGCTGCGGGAACGGGCCCGCGCCAAGTTCGGCGACGAGGCCGCGTGCATGTACTTCACGCCCGCCGGGCTGGAGCAGTCCACGCGCGGCGAGGTCGCGGCGCACCGGGCGCGCCGCTTTGCCGAGTTTTTGGAAAAGACGGCGGTGCTGGAGCTCGGCTGCGGCATCGGGGCCGACCTGACGGCGCGGGCGCGGGCCGGGCTGGGCGGGGAGGCCGTGGAGCTGGACCCGCTGACGGCCGAGGTGGCGCGGGCGAACGTGGCGGCGTTCGCCCTGGAGTCCCTGGTGACCGTGCGGCGCGACGACGCCACCGCCCGGTACGCCGGCGGGATCCCGGCCGGGTTCGGGGCGGTGTTCGCCGATCCGGGGCGGCGGACGGCGCGGGGGCGGGTGTTCGACCCGCGTTCCTACGAGCCGCCGCTGGACACCGTGCTCGGCCTGGCCGAACGCGTCCCGGCCGCGTGCGTGAAGGTCGCGCCCGGCATCCCCTACGAGGCGCTGTGGGGGGACGCGGCGGCCGTGCGCGGGCCCGTGGAGGCCGAGTGGGTCTCGGTCGGCGGGGACGTGAAGGAGGCCGCGCTGTGGCTGGGCGGGCTGGCCGGGGACGTCGGGCGCCGCGCGACCCTGCTCTCCCCCGGCGGCGCCGGGGGCGCGCTGACGCTGACGCCCGAACCCGGGCTCGGCGACCCCCCGGTGCGGCCGTGGGGGCGGTTCCTGTACGAGCCCGACGGCGCGGTGATCCGGGCGCACCTGGTCGCCGAGGTCGCGGCGCGGGTCGGCGGCGGGCTGGCCGACCCGCACATCGCCTACGTCACCTCCGACTCGCTGCGGCCGACGCCGTTCGCGTCCGCCTACGAGATCGAGGACGTGCTGCCGTTCTCGGTGAAACGGCTGCGGGCCGAGCTGCGCCGCCGCGAGGTCGGCGTGCTGACGGTGAAGAAGCGCGGCTCGGCGGTGGACGTGGACCGGCTCCGGCGCGACCTGGGGTTCGGGGGCCGGGGGACGAAGGGGGCCGGGCGGGCGGGCCGGACGCTCACGCTGGTGCTGACCCGCGTGGGGCAGGACCCGGTCGCGCTGCTGGCGCGGCCGGTGACCGCCGCCTCCCTCTGAGCCCGCGCCGCCCCGGGCCCGTTCCGAACGCGCCCGGCGCGGTCCCGCCCGCCGATCGAGCCCAAAGATCTCCCGTCCCCGCCCGGCCCCGGCCCGGCCGTCAAGCGCGGCCGGGCGGCGCGCCACGTCCGAGCAAATCTGATCGCTTTCCAGCATTGCGTTCGCCAATCGTTTGCGGAGGCGCGGCAAGGCCGGGCGGCGAAGGCGCGAAACAGCCCGTCCAGTTCAACGGACGAAGAAAGACCAAGAGACGTTCAGGGGGCGGCTCCATCACCGCCGGAAGATGATCGTCAATCGCCCCGAATACCACCGGGCATTGCCCGGCCGGCCACCGCGCGGAACGTCCCCGCCCCGGCGCCGATCACACCGGCGCCCTCGCGCCGGCGCGCGTGAACTGGTGGTGTCAGGCGAAATGTGCGGCCCCGCGCCGCCTCCGGCCGCAGCGCCGCCCGTCCGCCGGGCCCCGCCCCGCCGGACCCGACACCGCCGCAATTGATCCGATCAGCCGCGAAACCGGGAAATCACCCCCACGGACCAACGCGCGCGACGACACCGACTTTAGGTATATCGAACGCATTCCACAGAACTCGTAATGTTCTCTGCTCCCACTTATAGCGGTCCCGCGAACGCACTACAGTGAGGTCTTCACGATTCAATGCCGCGCGCCATTTAGCCGTGTCGGCACACGAAGGAGCATCGGGTGGAAACGAATCACAACTTCCTGCAGACGGGGGGTCAACCGGTCTCGGATCGGATGCGGGAGTTGCTCGCCCGTGCGGCGCAGGACCACGTCTACGAACAGCGCTCACAGGGTCAGGTCCTGGACGAGATTCGCCAGCGACTGGAGGGTATGGAGTGGCTGCTTCGCGAGGTGCGCGAGCGTGAGCTCAGCGGCCTCACCGGACAGCTCGACAGCGTCCGGGGACAGGTCGACGACCTGTCCAGCAAGCCCCCGGAGTGGGCCGAAGGGCTCGCCGAGCACATCGAGGCGGTGGGCGAGAGGGTCAAGCCCGTCGCCGAGCTGCCGGCACTGTGGGCGGACGTCGGCGTCATCGGCGAGCACGTCGACGAGGGACTGAACCGCATCCAAGCGGTGATCGACTCCGCACAGAACATCACCGACGTCACCCAGCAGGCGTCCAAGCGGATGGAGGAGATGACCAAGCGCCTGGACAAGCTCCAGGGCAGCATGGAGGCCGCCTCCGTCCGGTTCAACCGGCTGGACAAGTCCCTGGCGGAGCTGGGGCACCGCTCGGAGCGGCTGGAACACTCGATCAACGGCGTCAGCACCCGGGTCGACCAGTCGCTCGGCGAGATGGCCGAGCGGGTGGAACAGGGCCTGGAGGCGGTCAACGGCCGCGTCGAGGGCGTGGGCGGACGGCTGGACGGCCTGGACGGCAGGCTGGACGGGCTCGATGGCCGACTCGAGGGGCTGTCGGGCAAGCTGGACGGCCTGGACGGCCGGTTCGAGGGCATCGACGACCGGATCGACGGGGTCAACGACCGCATCGGCCAGCTCCCCGCCACGCTGGAGGTCAGCGAGCTGCACCGCAGGCTCACCGAGCTGACCAAGCGTCCGGTGGTGGACCACAGCCACCGCTTCGACGCGCTGGAGAAGCATCTGGCCGACGCCGTGAACCCGCTGATCGAGGAGCTGCGGGCCCGGCCGGACCGCGACGAGGTCAAGGCGACCATGTCCCAGATCGCCGAGACCGCCTACAGCGACGTGGCCAAGCGCATGGACGAGTTCTCCCGGCGCTTCGAGGACGTGCACGAGGACGTCCGCAAGCGCATCGAGGACATCCACGAGGAGGTCACCCGCAAGGTCGACGGCGCGCTGGAGGAGTTCACCACCCAGGTGGACATCGTCTCCCGCCGCGTCGAGTCGGTGCACGTGGACGTCACCAAGCAGGTCGAGTCGGTGCACAACGAGGTGTCCCGCCAGGTCACCGGCGTGCACGACGACGTGTCCAAGCGGATCGACGAGATCAACGGCAGCGTCACCCGGCACGTCGACAGCATCCAGGAGAACGTCTCCCGGCGGGTCACCGACCTCCAGGAGGACGTGTCCCGGCAGGTCCTGGGCACCCGCGAGGAGTTCGCCAAGCGCGTCGACGGCGTGCAGGACGAGGTGTCCCGCACGGCCGAGACGCTCCAGGTGGAGGTCGGCAAGCGTTTCGAGGGCGTGCAGGACGAGGTCGGCAAGAAGGTCGACCTGGTCCACGACGACGTCACCAAGCAGGTGACGGCGGTCCACGAGGACGTCCTGAAGCGGCTGTCCACGCTGGAGGAGACCATGCTCGCCCTGGCGGAGGCGCTGCTGCGCCCTCGCCGGGAGGGCAAGGACTAACCGGACGGGCCCCGAGCGCTGCGACGGTGGGGCGTCCTTGGTCGAACCCCCCAGGGACGCCTCACCCCAAGGCCCGGTCACGGCTCGGGCCTCGGCGGCAAGAGCACGTCGATGACATGCGTTTCGTTACGTTCCGTCTTTGCAAAATCACTCTCAATACCCGACGGGATCCGTTTTGATGGACCCCGTGACGCACACCGCGCCCGTCCGTCCCACCGGCGCCGCCCTGCCCGGCCCCGCGATGCGCTGGGTCACCGAATGCCTGGGCAGGGGCGCCGAGATCCGCATGGTGCGCCCGCTGCCCGGCGGCGCGCACGTCAACCACGCGCTGCTGGTGGAGACCCGTTCCGGCCACGCGCACCGGCTGGTGCTGCGCCGCTGGCGTCCCCGGGAGCGTCCGGTCGCCGAGTTCTCGCCGGAACGCGAGATCGCCGCGCTGGCGCTGCTGGCGGGCTGCGAGCTGCCCACCCCGTCGCTGGTCGCCGCCGACCCGGCGGGCGCCTACTGCGACGCGCCCGCCCTGCTGGTCACCCGGCTGAACGGGCACCGGCCCCGGCCCGCGCCCGACGAGCTGCCCGAGTACCTGATCCAGCTCGCCGCCGCGCTGACGCTGGTCCACGGGCTGCGCGGCGCGTCGTCGATGCCGCCCCACGTTCCCGCCAACCGGCTCGACGTGCGGCTCCCGCCGCGCCACGCGCTCCGTCCCCAGCTGTGGGAACGCGCCTTCGACGTCGCCGCCGGCCCCGCGCCGCACGCGCCGGCCCGGTTCCTGCACCGCGACTACGAGCCGGACAACACGCTGTGGACCTACGGGCGGCTCACCGGCGTCGTGGACTGGTCGGAGGCCGCCGGCGGGCCCGCCGCCGTGGACGTGGCGCGGATGCGCCTGGCGCTGCTGGCCCGGCACGGGCGGGCCGCCGCCGACCGGTTCCTCCAGGTGTTCGACCAGGTGTCGGGCGGGCACGCGCACGACCCGTACTGGGACGTGCGGTGCCTGCTGGACCTGCTGCCCGAGGAGGACGACCGGGTGCTCGACCGGACGCTGGTGCCCTACTACGAGGACTACCTCGCCGGCCTGCTGGCCGAGCTCGGCGCGCCCGCTACAGGGTGATGACCTCGATCGGGAGGCTGGAGTCGGCGGGCAGGTGCAGCTCCGACGGGGCCAGGCCCGACGTGACCAGCTCCGAGCCGAGGGCCGCGACCATCGCGCCGTTGTCGGTGCACAGCTTGGGACGCGGCACGCGCAGCCGCACGCCCGCCCGGTCGCAGCGCTCCTGCGCCAGCGCCCGCAGCCGCGAGTTCGCCGCGACGCCGCCGCCGATCAGCAGGTCCCGCACGCCGTTGTCCTTGCAGACCTTCAGCGCCTTGTGGGTGAGGACGTCCACCACGGCCTCCTGGAACGACGCCGCCACGTCGGCGACCGGCACCGGCTCCCCGGAGCGCTCCCGGGCCTCCACCCACCGCGCGACGGCGGTCTTCAGGCCGGAGAACGAGAAGTCGTAGGTGCCGTCGGCGTACTTGCCGCGCGGGAACGCGATGGCGCCCGGGTCGCCCTCGCGCGCCGCCCGGTCGATCAGCGGGCCGCCGGGGAACCCCAGGTCCAGCACCCGGGCGACCTTGTCGAACGCCTCGCCCGCCGCGTCGTCCACGGTCGAGCCCAGCGACCGCACGTCGGTGGCGACGTCGGGGACCAGCAGGATCGACGAGTGCCCGCCCGACACCAGCAGCGCCACGCAGGGCTTGGGCAGCTTGCCGTGCTCCAGCTGGTCCACGCACACGTGCGCGGCCAGGTGGTTCACGCCGTACAGCGGCTTGCCCAGCGACAGCGCGTACGCCTTGGCCGCCGCGACGCCCACCATCAGCGCGCCGGGCAGGCCGGGCCCGGCGGTGACGGCGAACGCGTCGATGTCGGCGAAGGTCACCCCCGCGTCGGCCAGGGCGCGTTCCACGGTCGGGGTCATGGCCTCCAGGTGCGCGCGCGAGGCGACCTCGGGCACCACGCCGCCGAACCGGGCGTGCTGGTCGACGCTGGAGGCGACGGTGTCGGCCAGCAGCGTCGTCCCGCGGACGATCCCCACGCCGGTCTCGTCGCAGGAGGTCTCGATCCCCAGAACGAGGGGCTCGGAATCAACGATCATCATGTCTCCCTGGAGAACCCGACCGGCCCGGTCCGCGCCCTGCGGCGCATCACGACGGCGTCCACACCGGACGGCTGGTAGTAGCGCTTGCGCAGTCCGACGCGTTCGAAGCCGAACCGCTCGTAGAGGCGCCGCGCGGCGGGGTTGTCGGCGCGGACCTCGAGGAACACCTCGTCCGCGCCGCGTTTGGCGGCCTCGTCGAGCAGCGCGGTCAGCAGCGCCGCGCCGAGCCCCTTCCCGCGCTGGTCGGCCCGCACCGCGATGGTCTGCACGTCGCCCTGGTCGGCGGCCACGGCGAGCCCCGCGTACCCGACGATCCCGCCGTCCGCCTCGGCGACGACGTAGTGCCGGGTGCGCGGCTGGTCGGCCAGCTCCTCCCGCAGCATCTCCATCGACCAGGCGTCCTCGGGGAACAGCTCGCGTTCCAGGGCGTGGACGGCGGGCAGGTCCGCCTCGGTCATCGGCCGCAGCAGCACCCCCGGGCTCACGCCGGGGTCACCTTCTTGCGCGGACCGGGCTCCTTGGCGTCGGGACGGCGCAGGTAGAGCGGTTCGGGCGGCAGCAGCGCGGGGCCGGGGCGGCCGGACAGCCGCGTCACGGCCAGCTCCGCCAGCGCCGCCGCCGACGGCAGCAGCGGGGCGGGCTCCGCGGCGCGGTCGCCGAGGACCTCGGCGTACAGCTCGGCGCCCTCCCCGATCACCGGGACCCCCTCGGGCAGCCCGGCGGCGGGGCCCACCATCGGTTCGCCGATCCGCTGCCCGTAGGAGCCGTACCGCGCCCAGTAGACCTCGCGCCGCCGCGCGTCGGTGGCCACCACGAACGGCGTCTCGCGCCGCGAGTCCCAGGCGATCACGTCCAGCGTGCACACCCCGTGCACCGGGACCTTCAGCGCCTCCCCCATCGCCAGCGCGGTGACGATGCCGACCCGCAGGCCGGTGTAGGGGCCGGGGCCGACGCCCACGGCGATGGCGTTGAGGTCGCCCGGCGCGGCCCCCGCCTCGGCGAGCACGCCCGCGACGGACGGGGTCAGCAGCTCGGTGTGCCTTCGCCGGTCCACCGCCTCGGCCGCTCCGCGGCGACGCAGCCCCTCGCCGGGGTTCCATTCGTACAGCGCGACGGTGACCGCTGCGGTCGCGGTGTCAAAAGCCAAGACCAGCACGTTGCCTGAGTCTATGGCTTGCCCGCCGCTTCTCAGCCCTTGTTGAGGCTCTCCAGCACGGACTTGGCCGCGTCGGTCGCCCCGTTCATGGCCGCGTCGGCGGCCAGCGGGTCGCCGTCGTCGCCGCCCGAGTAGCGGACGGTGACCAGGACGTTGGACAGGCGGACGTTGGTGATGGCCTCGGCCGAGCCCTGCCCCTCGTCGACGCTGTAGACGGTGTAGCCCTCGTCGCCGACGCCGTCGAGGCGGGTCTTGTCGGTGACCTCCTGCCCGGCGAGCAGGCCCTTGCCGGACTCGTCGTCGGCGCGTTCCCGGGCGAAGGTCACGCGCGCGGCCTCGGTGCCGGTCTGCGTCCCCTCGGGGGCGACGGCGCGGATCTCGACGGTGAGCTGGCGCTTGCGCTCGCCCTCGTAGGCGCCCCAGACGCACTGGTTCTGGCGGTCGCTGCTCTGGTAGTTGTCGGCCTGGGTGCGCTGGGCGTCGGGGGCGAGCCGGTCGGCGAGGTCGGCCCGGACCATCTCGCAGGCGTCGGGGACGCCGCTGCGCTCGGTGGGCGCGCCCGCGGCGGTCTGCGTCGCGCCGCTGACGACCTGCCCGGTGTCGCCGTCGCGCACGCCCGAGCCGCTGAGGATCGCGAACGCGGCCAGCACGCAGACGACCGCCCCGGCGACCGCGCCCGTCAGGAGCAGGGCCAGGCGGCGGCCCGCGCGGCGTTCGCGCTCGACCCGGCGGTGCGCGCCGCTGCCGGCGCGGTAGCCGCCGCTGCCGGCCGACCGCCGCGTTCCCCGGTAGCCGCCGCGCGGGGCCGAGTCCGTGCCGCGCCGGGGGTACTCGTCGCTGCGCGCGAGGTACTCGTCGCTCCCGGACGGGGGCAGGCCGTGCCTTCCGCTGCCGTGCTCGCCACTGATGTGGCCGCCGGTGGCGTACTCGCCACCGGCGTACGTGTTGCCCGTGTGCCCGCTGCCGACGTAGTCGCCGCCGTACCCGCCGTCCGAACGGTAACCGTCGCCTGCCGCGCCCTGACCACCGCCCGAACCGCGGTAGCTGTCGACGCGGTTGTTTTCGCTGCGATGGCTACCACTCACCGGATCCCACTCCCGTGCCGAGGAAATCGAATTGTCGCGAAGGTGAGGTTCGTTCCGGCAAAGAGTACGACATCTCCCGGCAAAGCGGTTCAGCCTTACCGACAAAAAATATGAGAGATTTTCACATCAGCCGGTCAGGTGATCATGCAGGTCGGACCAGCGATCGCCCACCGGAGTGAACCGCACGAGGCGTTCCTCGGTGGACCCGTCGGCCGACCGCGTGATGAGGACCTCCAGCCGTTCCTCGGCCAATCCCTCGGCCAGTCCCTCGCCCCATTCCACGATCGTCACCGAGTCCTCCAGCGAGGCGTCCAGATCCAGATCGTCGAGTTCGGCGAATCCGCCCAGCCGGTAGGCGTCCACGTGCACCAGGCCCGGCCCCCCGGCCGGCGACGGGTGCACCCGCGCGATCACGAACGTGGGCGAGGTGATCGGCCCGCGGACCTTCAGCCCCTCCCCGATCCCCTGGGTGAGGGTGGTCTTGCCCGCCCCCAGGTCGCCGGTGAGCACCAGCAGGTCCCCCGCCCGCAGCAGCCCGCCCAGCCGCACGCCGAGCCGCTGCATGTCCTCGGCGGTCGGAACGGCGAGAGTGGTCACGTCGCTCAAACTGTCTCCCACGGCCTTCCAGGGCGCCTCAAGGCGCCGCCTTCCCTCGTCACTCTGGTCGCTTCGCTCCCGGCGCTCCTCAGTCCAGACGACGCCGCGCCCCTCCAGCCCGCTCATGCTGTGCGCTCCTCCAACTGCGGCCGGATGCGGTCGATCAGGCGGCGGACGCCGCCGGTGACCACGCCCGGGTACTCCAGCGGCAGCACGTGCCCCGCCTCGGCGATCTCGACCAGCTCGGCGTCCAGCGCCTCGGCCAGCCGCCGGCCGTGCTCCACCGGGGTGAGCCGGTCCGCGCCGCCCACCATCACCACCGCCGGGACGCGGGCGACGGTCTCCAGCGCGGCCGCCTTGTCGTGCGCGATCAGCGTCGGGTAGAACTCGGCGATCACGTCGATCGGGGTGGCCCGGATCATCTGCTCCAGGAAGTCCACCACGGTCGGGCTGACCTGCCGGTCGGCGAACGCCATCCGCTTGGTGACCATGAACGCCACGTCCGCGCCCAGCCCGCGCACCCGGTCCACCAGGTCGGCCCGGCGGCCCAGGCCGCGCAGCGCGCCCGGCGTCAGCGGCTGGACGAGCCGGGCCAGCGCCATCGGCAGGCCCAGCGTCATCTCGCGCAGGTCGCCGCCGGAGGTGTTGACCAGCGCGACGCCCACGATCCGGTCGCCGAACAGCTCGGGGTGCGCCTCCGCCAGCGCCATGATCGACATGCCGCCCATGGAGTGCCCCACCAGCACCACCGGCTGCCCCGGACGGGTGGTCGCGCGCAGCACCGCGTACAGGTCGGAGCCGGTCTGGTCGATGGTGGCGTGGGTGGGGGCGCTGCGGCCGGACCGCCCGTGGCTGCGCTGGTCCCAGAACACCATCCGCAGCCGCCGCCCGCCCGGCCCCCGGCCGGGCAGGTCGCGGCGCTGGTAGTGCCAGGCGTCCTGGGTGAGGCAGTAGCCGTGGCAGAACACGACGGTCAGGGGCGCGTCGTCGGGTCCGTCGACCTCCACGTGCAGCGGCAGCCCGTCGTCGGCCTCCACGGTCGTCGGCTCCCCGCGCAGCTCGCCGAACGGCTCGTCGGCGTCGGGGTCGGGGCGCAGCGCGATCCGGCCGACCGCCAGCCGCCGCACCCCCACGGCCGCGCCGATCCCGGCGGCCCCGAGGCCCGCGACGGCCCCGGCGATGCCGATCCTGCGCCTGTTCCTGCTAACCATGCGAAACCTCCGCCGCGAGCCGACCGGTGTAGACCCGCGGGACTCGGGACCCGATCCGGGTGACGATCTCATAGGAGATCGTGCCGAGCACGTCCGCCCACTCCTGTGCGGTCGGCTCGCCGCGCTCGCCCGGCCCGAACAGCACGACCTCGTCCCCGACCGCGAGCGTGGCGTCCCCGATGTCGATCATGAACTGGTCCATGCAGACCCGCCCCGCGATCCGGTGGCGGCGGCCGCCCGCCAGCACCTCCAGCAGGTTGGAGCCGTGGCGGGGCACGCCGTCGCCGTATCCGGCGGGCACCACGGCCAGGTTCGTGTCGGCGCCGGTGTGGTAGGTGTGCCCGTAGGAGACACCGCTGCCGGCCGGGACGCGCTTGCACGCCGCGACGTCCGACACCAGCGTCATCGCGGGCCGCAGCCCGAAGGAGCCGCGCTCGGGGATCGGCGACAGCCCGTAGATCGCGATGCCGGGCCGGACCAGGTCGAAGCGGGCCTCCGGCAGCGTCAGCAGGCCCGCCGAGTTGGCCAGGTGCCGCACCGCCGGGCGCAGCCCCGCCTTCTCGGCCCGCTCGACCATCTCGGTGAACGTCGTCACCTGCGCGGCCACCGACGGGTGGTCGGGCGTGTCGGCGCACGCCAGGTGCGACATGACCCCGACCACCTCGACCAGGCCCTCGGCCTCGGCGGCCAGCGCGGCGTCCACCAGGCCGGGCCAGTCCGCGGGCCCGCTGCCGCCGCGGCTCATGCCGGTGTCGGCCTCCAGGTGGACGCGGACGGCCCGCCCGGTCCGCCGCGCGACCCCGGCCAGCTCCTCCAGCAGCCAGCGGCCCCCGACGCACAGGTCCAGGTCCGCGAGCACGGCCTCCTCGTAGGGCTCGCCCGGCACGCTCACGCCGACCAGCACCGGGACGCCGGTCACCCCCGCCGCGCGCAGGGTCAGGCCCTCGGCCACCTTGGCGACGCCCAGCCAGGTCGCTCCCCCGGCCAGGGCCGCCCGCGCCGCCGGCACCAGTCCGTGTCCGTACGCCTCGGCCTTCACCATGGCCATCACCTCGGCACCGGCCGCGCGGTTCCTGAGCAGCGCGACGTTGCCGCTGATGGCGTCGAGGTCGATACGTGCCTGTGCGGGAGTCCTCATGGTTATCCAGTGTGCCGCCCCCGGAGCGGTGACCGTGCAGCTCACGGCCCCGCCGGGGCGGGCGCGTCCCCGTCGTCCCCTCGGAACGCCGGCGGCGTTCCCACCCATTGGGACGCGGCGGCCCGGCCCGGGGTTCAACGGAGACGATCAGTCGAGCAGCCGGAACGCCTCGGGCAGCGCGCCGATCACGTCGAACGCGCTGATCGGCGCGGTCCCGGCGTCCCCCGGCCCCGCCGCGGCGATCCGGGCGGCCAGCCCGTGCAGGTAGGCGCCCGCCGCGGCGGCCTCCAGCGCGGGCATCCCCCCGGCCAGCAGCGCCCCGACCAGCCCGGACAGCACGTCCCCGGTCCCGGCGGTGGCCAGCCGGGGCGTGCCCGAGGGGTTGACGCGGACCGGGCGGTCCTGCTCGGCGACCAGCGTGGTGGAGCCCTTCAGCAGCACGGTCGCCGTCAGCTCCTCGGCGGCGCGGCGCACGTTCTCCAGCCGCCGCGCCTCGACGCGCTCCCGGTCCACGCCGATCAGCCGGGACAGCTCGCCCGCGTGCGGGGTCAGCACCGTGGGCGCGTCGCGGGCCAGCAGCTTGCGCCGCCGGGCCAGCACGGTCAGCCCGTCGGCGTCGACCAGCACCGGCAGCTCGGTGCGCAGCACGGCCTCCAGCAGCGCCTCGGCGTCGTCGCCGGTGCCCAGCCCCGGCCCCACGACCCACGCCTGGACGCGCCCCACCCGGTCCAGCGCGCCGCCCGCGCCGGGGTCGATGACGGTGGTGACGACCTCGGGCCAGCGTTGCCGCACCAGGTCGACGGGCTCGGCCTCCGACGCGAACCGCACCATGCCCGCCCCGCCGCGCACCGCGCCGCCCGTGCTGAGCACCGCCGCCCCGGTGTACCGGCGGCTCCCGGCCAGGATCCCGACGACGCCGCGCCGGTACTTGTCGGACTCGGGGCCCGGCTCGGGCGGCCGGACGTCCACCGGCCAGGGCGCGACGACGTCGGGATCGGGCAGGTCGTCGCCCAGCCCGATGTCCACCAGCTCGACCACGCCGCAGTGCGCCGCGCCCGGGTCGATCAGCAGTCCGGGCTTGTGGGTGCCGAACGTGACGGTCACGTCGGCGTGGACGGCGGCCCCGTCCACCCGCCCGGAGGAGGCGTCCACGCCGCTGGGGACGTCGCAGGCCACGACCGTTCCGGTCGCCTCCGACGCCCACCGCGCGAGCGTCGCGTGCGGCTCGCGCAGGCCGCCGGCGCCGCCGATCCCGGTCAGCCCGTCAACGATCAGGTCGGCGCGGGCCACGACCGGCTCCGCGCCCGCCGGGTCGTCCAGCACCCGGCCCCCGGCCCGGCGCAGCGCCGCCGCGCCGTCCTCGTGGATCCTCGACCCGGCCGCGACGGCGGCGACCCGCGCGCCCCGCCGGGCCAGCCGCGCGCCCGCGTACAGCGCGTCGCCGCCGTTGTCGCCGGACCCGACCAGCAGCACCACGTCCGCGCCGTAGACCGAGGGCAGCAGCCGGGCGCAGACCGAGGCCAGCCCGGCGGCGGCGCGCTGCATCAGGGCTCCCTCGGGCAGCCGGGCCATCAGGGCCCGTTCGGCCGCCCGGACCTTGCCGACCTCGTGCGCGTACCGCATTCCGCCGCCTCTCCCGTGAAGATCGGAACTGCCATCCGTCCGGGCCGCTAGACGCCGGACTCCGCGATCACGATGGCGGTGGCGATGCCGCCGTCGTGGCTCAACGACACGTGCCAGGAGGTCACCCCGCGCGCGGCCGCGGCCTCCGCGACGGTGCCCGTCACGTGCAGCGAGGGCCGCCCGTCCGCCGCCCGCCGCACCTCCGCGTCGGTCCACATCAGGCCGCGCGGCGCGCCCAGCGCCTTGGCCAGCGCCTCCTTGGCGGCGAACCGGGCGGCCAGCGAACGCCCCGCCAGGTCCCGTTCCCCCTCGGTGAACAGGCGCGTGCGCAGCCCCGGCGTCCGCTCCAGGGAACGCTCGAACCGCGCGACGTCCACCACGTCGATGCCCACCCCAACGATCACTCTCCCCAGGGTGCCACGCCGCGCGCCCCGCGTGACGGCGATCCGGCCTCTCCCCGCGCGTGGTCTTGCCGCCCGGCGGCTCAGGCGCGACGCTGGGAATCTCAACCGGAACGGTCTTCCACCACCCCGCAGCCCACTCCCCGGCCGAGGACATCCGCCATGAGCACCTCACGCGGTCCCACCGTCCGACAGCGCAGGCTGGGCATCGAACTGCGCCGCCTGCGCGAGCACAGCAGGCTCACCGGCGACGAGGTCGCCGCCCGGCTGTCCTGGTCCACCGCCAAGGTCAGCCGACTGGAGAACGCCCGTACCGGCGCGCGCGTCGACGACGTGATCGAGCTGCTCAAGCTCTACGGCGTCAACGGCCCCCGCCTCGACGAGCTGATCGCCCTCGCCCAGGACGCCACCAAGCGCGGCTGGTGGGAGGACTACCCCATGCTGAGCGGGGGGTACGCCGAGTTCATCGCCCTGGAGGCGGAGGCCGACGCGATCCTGGCCTGGGACAACCTGGTCATCCCCGGCCTGTTGCAGAGCGAGTCCTACGCCCGGCACATCGTGGGCGGCTGGGACGTGGTCGCGACCAAGCCGCCCGCCGAGATCGAACGCTGGATCGACGTGCGCCTGCGCCGCCAGCAGGTGCTGCACCGGCCGCAGCCGCTGCGGATGTCGGTCGTGCTGGACGAGTCGGTGCTGCACCGCCGCGTGGGCGACGCCCGGGTGATGGCCGAGCAGCTCGACCACCTGCGGCAGGTCTCGATCCTGCCCAACGTCGACCTGCGGATCCTGACGCTGGACGGTCCGCACCCGATCATGGCCACGTCGTTCACGGTGCTGGAGTTCGCCCCGGTACACGATGTGACTTTCCCGGACATAGTGCACATCGAGAGCATCACTTTCAGTTATCTGGAGGACGAGCAGACCACGCACATGTACCGTCTGGCCCACAACGGAATGGCCCAGGCCGCGCTGGACGAGCATGAGACACGCCGTCACCTGGCCGAGGTACGCGACCAATGGCTGGCCCGCTCATGAAACCTCCCTAAACTGCACCGCCCGCCCCACAACCGGACATATTTCCCGACTGTCCGAGCGGACGGGTCGAGTTTCCCTGCCTTCGGCCGCTGGTATAAGGTGCAGACCGAAAGTCGGGCGTTCAGCACCCTGAACCGCGGCGTCCCGGGCACGCCATCATTCGCGCCCGGGAGGGGGGCCGCCGGCCCGGCCGCTTTTCTCAGCAACCCGTGCAAAGCAGATCCCCCTGCGCGTCGCACAGGGGGTCCCTCTTTTTTGAAAGGCGCCATCCCGGCCATGATGAATGTCAACGGCGCTCCCAACTGGCGGCGTAGTACGCACTGCGGAGCGAACGGAACCTGCGTGGAGATCGCCGCCCTGGCCTCCCCGGGCAGCCTGATCGGAGCCCGCGACGCCAAGCGCGGCGAGCGAAGCCCGGTCCTCACGCTCACCCGGGCCGAATGGCGCACCTTCCTGACGCAGGTCAAGAGCGGTTCGCTGGACGGGCCCGCCTGACGCCGACGCCCGGCGACCGGCGCTTCGGCTCCGCCACGGCGCGGAGCCCGAACGGGAAGCGCGCACCGCGTTCGATGCGCGCTTCCCGTAAACTTCCCGTGAAATTTTCGCCCCCGCGGCGCCCGCCCCTTTTCCACTCCCGGCGCGCGTGAGATTCTCATTTTCGGGTCCCCACACCCGATGGCCGACAGCGGCCAGGAAACCCGGAACACTCCACGCCCTCCCCGGTCGAGTGACTCCGTTGCGCGCGAGTTTCCCGTGTGGACGGTGATGACCTCTGCGCCGCGAAAGCAGGACCTCACGACCGGTCCAAAACGTGAGGTTGTCAAAACCAAGTGGTAACGTCCCGATCCCGATCCCGGTGTCGGCCCGGGGGAAACGGCGCGACTTCATCTGCCGCTTCTCGCACGGCACCGTCGAGCCGCTGATCCGGGACCGATACCTCACCCCCATTTCGACATCGAACCTGGAACCTACCGTATTGGTGACATTTCTCCCGGTAAGCGGTTTCTAGGCGGGTTCGAGGAGAAGACTGTGGGCGGCACTGCCCCTCTCACCGCGTCGACTGGAGGCGGTATGCGACCCCACCCCATGACCACGTACGAGACGACCGTGGATGTCTCCACGCTCCCGGACCCGCCGCCCGCCGACGGCGCCCCGCCCTCCCCCGGGTGGCGGCGCAGCACCCGGTGCGGTCCCACCAACACGTGCGTCGAGGTCGCCCGGCTCGGGCCGCGCACGATCGGCGTCCGCGACAACGTTCCCATCGGGACGCGGGGCCCCGGTCCCGCGCTGGCGTTCGGGCTGGCCGAGTGGCGGGCGTTCGCCCTGCGGGTGAAGGCGGGGTCAGGCCAGGCGGACGCCGGAGGGGAGGGTCCGGACCGGAGTGCGTAGACGCCGGACCGTCGTCCACAACGCGCCCCCCGCCAGCAGCACGTTGAACGCCAGCCCGTAGGGCCACACCGGGCCGCCCGGCTCGTCGGGTCCGGGGAGCTTCCGCTCGCGCGTGTCCCGGACCACGCGGCCGATCCCGCCGAGCATGTCGGTGCGCGACCTCACCTCGATGACGTCGGTGTACGGGCGGCCGTCGGGGCCGTACCGGGTGATCGTTTCCAGGCGTGGCCGCACGTCCGGGGCGGCGTCGGCGAGCACCACGACCGGGTTGGGGGCCAGCAGCCACCACACCCGGTCGGGGCGCTCGCGCTGGTAAGCGTGGTCCCCGCGCTCCACCTGCTCGGAAGTCAGCGCCACCCCCAGCCCGAACAGCACCGGCGTCCCCACCAGCAGCACGAACACCGTGAGGTAGGACAGCAGCACCGAGGTGATGCTGCGCGTCACCAGCGCCGACCACGCCTGCGCCAGCGCGCACACGACGCCGATCAGCAACGCGACCACCGCCAGCGACACCACGGCCCGCCCCACGCCGACCCCGCCCTCCAGGACCGGCAGCATCACGCACGGCAGCGTCAGCGCCAGCACCAGCAGCCCGGTGCCCCAGGCGGCGGCGAGCTTGCCGACCGCGATGTCGGCGGGCGACAGCCGGGTGATCTGCAGGGCGGCCAGCGTGCCGCGCTCCCGGTCGCCATTGATCGACTGGGCCGTCAGCGCGGGCGTGACCAGCAGCGTCATCACCAGCACCAGCAGCAGCACCCCGCCGAACATCTGCGCCGGCGCGTCGTTCCTGGAGAACCCCTGCTCCAGCGAGAGGCGGAACAGCAGCGCCAGGCCGTTGACGGCCACGAGCCAGGTCGCCAGCAGGGCCTTCCAGCGGCCGGTCCGCAGCCGGGCGCGGACCTCCTGCCGCGCCACCAGGCCGACTCCGTGCGGACTGATCATGCGTCCCCGTTCCCCTCTCAGCGGCGGTCCTGCGTCATCGCCAGGTAGGCCGCCTCCAGCGCGCCGCTCGCCGGGCCGAAACCCACCACGGGCACGCCCGCCCCCACCAGTTCCGTCAGCATCCGCGCGGCCTCCGGCTCGGTCAACGGCCCCACCTCCGCCCCCGCGGGCAGCCGGACCACCTCGCCGGCGTCGGGCCGTCCCGCCAGCGCCGCGTCCAGGGCGTCGGGGTCCAGGGCGCGCACCCGCCAGCGGACGCGTCCGGTCCCGGCCAGGTCGGCGACGGCGTGCGCGCCGACGGTGCGGCCCCGGTCCACCAGCACCACCCGGTCGGCGATCTCCTCCAGCTCGCTGAGGACGTGGCTGGACACCAGCACCGCGACGCCGTCGGCGGCCAGCGAGCGCAGCAGGTCGCGCAGCTCCACGCGGGACCGGGGGTCCAGGCCGGAGGCGGGCTCGTCCAGCAGCAGCACGCGCGGCCGGTGGATCAGGGCGCGGGCGACGCCGAGCCGCTGCTTCTGCCCGCGCGACAGCACGTGCACGGGCCGTCCGAGGTACTCGTCGAGGTGCACCAGCGCCAGCAGCGCGCGGATGCGGCGGGACTTCTCGGCGGGCGGCAGCCGGTAGGCGTCGGCGAAGAACGCCAGGTACTCGTCCACGGTGAGCTGGTCGTACACCCCGAACTGGTCGGGCATCCAGCCGATCGCGGTGCGCGCCCGCTCGGGATGGGCGGCCAGGTCGTGCCCGGCGACGGTGATCCGGCCCGCGTCGGGGGCCAGCAGCGTCGCCAGGATCAGCAGCAGGGTGGTCTTGCCCGCGCCGTTCGGCCCGACCAGCGCGGTGACCTGCCCGTAGGGCACGGTGAGGTCGACGCCCTGCAGCGCGGGGACGGTGCCGAACGCGCGCGTGACACCGTACGCCTCGATCCCGTGCCCGGACCCGCCGTAGTGATGCTCAGCGTCGCCGTAGTAAGCGTCCACCCGCCACCTCCCGCACCGGCTCTCCGGTACGACGCTCGGGAGGTGGCGGGTGGTTCCGGCGAATCCGCCATTCCGCTATCGCATCGCGGCTATTCGACGGTGACGGACTTGGCGAGGTTCCGCGGCTGGTCCACGTCGTGGCCCTTGGCGGTGGCCAGCTCGCACGCGAACACCTGGAGCGGGACGGTCGTCACCAGCGGCTGGAACAGCGTCGGCACGGCCGGGACGCGGATCAGCGTGTCGGCGAACGGCTCCACCGTCTCGTCGCCCTCCTCGGCGATCACGATGGTGCGGGCGCCGCGGGCGCGGATCTCCTGGATGTTGGAGACGATCTTGTCGTGCAGCACGGCGCGGGCGCGCGGCGGCACCACCACGATCACCGGCAGGCCCTCCTCGATCAGCGCGATCGGGCCGTGCTTGAGCTCGCCCGCCGCGAAGCCCTCCGCGTGCATGTAGGCCAGCTCCTTGAGCTTGAGCGCGCCCTCCAGCGCCACGGGGAAGCCCACGTGGCGGCCCAGGAACAGCACGCTGCGCTCGTTGGCCAGGGACCGGGCCAGCTCGCGCACCGGCTCCATGGTCTCCAGGACCTTCTCCACCTTCTCCGGCATCTGCGCCAGGAGCTGGATCATCGCGAACACCTCGTCGCCCCACTTGGTGCCGCGCACCTGCGCGATGTAGAGGGCGATCAGGTAGACCGCGACGAGCTGGGTGAGGAACGCCTTGGTGGACGCCACCGCGACCTCGGGCCCGGCGTGGGTGTAGAGCACGCCGTCGCACTCGCGGGGCAGGGTGGAGCCGTTGACGTTGCAGATGCCCAGCAGCTTGGCGTGCTGCTCGCGGGCGTGCCGGACGGCCATCAGCGCGTCCATCGTCTCGCCCGACTGGGAGATCGCGATCACCAGCGTGGAGCGCGACAGGATCGGGTCGCGGTAGCGGAACTCGCTGGCCAGCTCCACCTCGCAGGGCAGCCCGGCCCAGTGCTCGAGGGCGTACTTGGCGATCAGCCCGGCGTGGTAGGAGGTGCCGCACGCCACGATGATGATCTTGTCGACCTCGCGCAGCTCCTGGTCGGTGATGCGCATCTCGTCCAGGACCAGGCGGCCGTCGGCGGCGATGCGGCCCAGCAGCGTGTCGGCGACGGCGCGCGGCTGCTCGGCGATCTCCTTGAGCATGAAGTAGTCGTAGCCGCCCTTCTCCGCGGCCGACACGTCCCAGTCGACGTGGTACTCCTTCACCTCCGCCGGGCGGCCCTCGAAGTCGGTGACGGTCACCCCGGACGCGCGCAGCTCCACGACCTGGTCCTGGCCCAGCTCGATCGCGTCGCGGGTGTGGGCGATGAACGCCGCCACGTCGCTGGCCAGGAAGTTCTCGCCGTCGCCGACCCCGACGACCAGCGGGGAGTTGCGGCGCGCGCCGACCACCAGGTCCGGGTCGCCGGTGTGCACGGCGACCAGGGTGAACGCGCCCTCCAGCCGGCCGCACACGCGGCGCATCGCGTCGGCCAGGGTGCCGCCGCCGCGCAGCTCGTCCTCCAGCAGGTGGGCGACGGCCTCGGTGTCGGTGTCGGAGACGAGCTTGTGGCCGTTCTCCTCCAGCTCGGCGCGCAGCGCGGCGAAGTTCTCGATGATGCCGTTGTGGATGACGGCGACCTTGCCCGAGCAGTCCAGGTGGGGGTGGGCGTTGCGGTCGTTGGGCGCGCCGTGCGTCGCCCACCGCGTGTGGCCCATGCCGAGCGTCCCGGCGGGCGGCGGCGTCTCGTCCAGGGCGTTGCGCAGGTTCACCAGTTTCCCGGCGCGCTTGGCGGTGACCAGCTCCCGCTCGTCCGACCCGCCGTCGGCCAGGACCGCCACACCCGCCGAGTCGTACCCGCGGTACTCCAGCCGCGCCAGTCCCTCGACCACGACGTCAAGCGCCGGCCTGGTGCCGACGTAACCCACGATTCCGCACATGGCGTGCAGCCTATTGGCTGTCGGACGTGCTGACCTACCTGCAGCGGCCTCATCGCCATGGCTATACCGTGTACCGCCGGTGAAAACACCGAGCGCCACCTGCACGGGTGGTTAATGTTCAGTGCATGACGAGCGGATGGGACAGCGTGCCGAGCCCCTACGTGGAACTCTCCCGCGACGCCTGGCGGGCGCTGCGCGCCAACACTCCGCTGCCGCTCACCCCCGACGAGCTGGACGCGCTGCGCGGCCTGAAGGACCCGATCGACATCACCGAGGTCGAGGAGGTCTACCTGCCGCTGTCGCGGCTGCTGAACCTGTTCTTCCTGTCGGACGGGGGCCTGCGCGACACGGTGAGCGGCTTCCTCGGCGGGCCGGTGCAGCCGACGCCGTTCATCATCGGGGTCGCGGGCAGCGTCGCGGTCGGCAAGTCCACCACCTCGCGGCTGCTGCGGACGCTGCTGGCGCGCTGGCCCGAGCACCCCAGCGTCGAGCTGGTGACGACCGACAGCTTCCTGTACCCCAACGCCGTGCTCCAGGAGCGCGGCCTGATGGACCGCAAGGGGTTCCCCGAGTCCTACGACCGGCGGGCGCTGGTGAGGTTCGTCTCATCGATCAAGTCGGGCGCCGAGGAGATGCCGATCCCGGTCTACTCCCACCTGGAGTACGACATCCTGCCCGACGTCCGGCAGACGGTGAGGCGGCCCGACATCCTGATCGTCGAGGGGCTGAACGTGTTGCAGGCCCCGCCCGCCGGGTCGCTCGGGGTCTCCGACTTCTTCGACTTCTCGATCTACGTGGACGCCCGCGTCGAGCACATCCGGCAGTGGTACGTGGAACGGCTGTTCGCGCTGCGCCGCACGGCGTTCGCCGACCCCCGCTCCTACTTCCACCGGTACTCCAAGCTCGACCAGGACGAGGCGGCGGCGTTCGCCCAGCGGGTGTGGCGCGACATCAACGAGATCAACCTGGTCTCCAACATCCTGCCGACCCGCGCCCGCGCCACGCTGGTGCTGCACAAGGGCCAGGACCACAGCGTCCGGCGGGTGCGGTTGCGCCGGATCTGAGCACAATGGAGGCATGCGGTCGGCGGCGTTCCGGGAGCGGTATGCCGACCTGCTGCGGGTGGCGTACCTGGCGCTGGACGACGGCGGCCCGCCGGACGTGGTGCTGGCGCGGGCGCGGCGGGCGGTGCGGTCGGTGCGGCCCGGCGCCCCCTATCCCCGGCTCCGCGCGCGGCTGGCGGCCGTCCTCCTGGCGTCGCCGCCCCGCCCCCGGCTGCGTCCGCACCGGCTGCTGTTCCGCCCCGACCCGCTGCCGCCGGGCCCGGCCCGGCTCGCGCTGCGGACGCTCTCCCCGCACGAGCGCCTGGTCTACGTCCTGCACCGCGTCGAGGGCCTGACGTCCCCGGAGGCGGCGGCCGAGGTGTCGGAGCACCTGATGGTGAGCGCCTGGGACGTGGACCGCACGGCGACGGCGATGGACCTGGCGACGCGGCTGGACGCCGCCTCCCAGCGGGCCGAGCTGCGGGCGTTCGACCCGCTGCTGGTGCGCCTGCGCCCGCCCCCGCGCCCGCCCCGGCTCTGGGCCGCGGTCCTGCTGGTCCCGGTCGTGGCGGCCGCGTTGGTGGCCCGCCCCTGGGCCCAGGACGGCGGCGAGGTCCCGCTGCTGGTGGACGACGCGGACTGGCAGCGGACGGCCACGCCGACGCTGGCGCACTGGCCGACGCGGGGCGGGTCGCGCGGCGACCGCGCGCTGCTGTCCCGCGCGGCCGCGGCCTGGCGGGCCCACCGCCGCGACCCGCCGTCGGGCCCGATCGTCGTCCTGTACGCGGGCGCGGTGGACGGCGCGGCCGTCGTGGTGCTGCGCGACTCCCCCGGCTACCGCGACGCCCCGATGGTCGCCCAGTACTTCGAACGGCGGCTGTCGCGCGGCGTGGAGAGCGTCCGCCGCCTCGACTCCGACTTCGGCGGCCTGATCATGCTGGGCGGCACCTGGCGCTACCTGCTCCCGCCGTGGCTGATGGACCCGTCCCTGGCGGTGCCCGGCGCGGCCCCGCAGTGGCGGCCGCTGGCGGTCCGCGACGGCCTGACCGACCCGGTGGAGTGGCGCTGGTTCACGCCGCGCTGCCAGAACTACCTGCTGTTCCGCATGACGCACCGGCCCGTGACGGGCGGCTGGCCGCGCCGGGTCCTGCAGTTCGCCAGCCACAACCCGGACGCGGCGGCCCCCCGCGTGTGGTTCCGGGGCGCGGCGGCCGGCGACGAGCGCTTCCAGAACATCGCGTCCCACGCCGTCGCCTGCCAGGGCGCGGCGTCGCTGTCGGACTCCGGCGACCTGCGCGTCGGCCGCCTGTGGACCGGTGACCTCCCCGACGGGGGCGGCCCGGCGTCGCTGACGGTCGTGGACACCGAGTCGCCCTGGAACGCCCCGGGCTCGGCCGTCCTGCTGTCCCCCACCGGCCGCACCCTGACCCAGCGGGGCGGCACCAACAGCGACTACTCCACCGGGGAGTCCGGCATGGCCGCCGCGGTCTGGTGGCTCGCGAAGGACCGCTGGCACCTGGTGGCCGCCGCGGGCCCGGGGGTGACGACGCTGCGGACGGCGGGCGAGCTGGGCGACCACCAGGCGCGGGGCCCGCGCCCGTTCCTGCACGTCCGGGGGCCGGCCCGCCGCACGCCCCCGTTCCCGGCGACCTACCTGCCGCTGGTGTGGGTGGTGGCCGAGGAGCCCGCCGGCACCCGCACGACGATCACCCCGTCCTGACGGGTCACTCGGCGCTGGCGACGGTCAGCGAGCGCAGGCGGACCACCGCCAGGGCCGTTCCGGCGGCGGTGACCAGGGCCAGCAGCGCGGCGGCCAGCGGCAGGTCCACCGTGGAGCGGACCACCGACGCGTCGGTCAGGGCGTCGGTCACCGACAGCGCCCACTGCTGGACCGACGCCGAGCGGGCGCCGGGGGCGAAGTTGCCGAGCAGGCTCTCCCAGACCAGCGCGTACAGCAGGCCGATCGTGACGGCGTTGCGGCTGACGACCGCCAGGGCCACGAACAGCGCGCTGTAGGCGATCCCGCCGACCAGCACCCCGGCCGCGAACGCCGGGGCCAGCTGCGCCGTCATCCCCGACATCAGCAGGCCCGCCACCAGCGTCGGGACCGTCGCGAACAGCGTGACCAGCACGATCGCCACCACGAGCTTCGTCAGCACGATCACCTGGCGCGGGATCGGCTTGGTCAGCACGTACATGATCTGGCCGTCGTCGATCTCCGGGCCGATCACGCCCGTCCCGGCGATCAGCGCCAGCAGCGGCAGCAGCGTGGCGATGCCGAAGCGCTGCAGGATCGTCGCGGTGGTGTCCAGGTCGGCGAGGTCGGTGAACCGCAGCGCGGCGGCCATCGCCAGCAGCACCAGCGGCAGCCCGAACAGCAGCAGGGCGCGGCGGCGGCCCAGCATCGCCCGGAACGTGATCATCGCGATCGTCGGATTCATGTGCTGATCACCGCGCTACCAGGTAGGAGAAGACGCTTTCCAGGGACTCGTCGGACGGGGAGACCTCCCACAGCCGGATACCCGCGTCCCGCGCCAGCCGCGGCAGCAGCCAGGTGAACCGCTGGAAGTCCGTCGCCTCGATCTCCAGGCCCTTGGGGGTGAGGTGGACGCCGCGCGCCGAGCCGTCCGCGATGATCGCCGCGGCCAGGGCCCGGTCGTCGCCGGACCGCACCAGGAACCGGTGCGGCCGGTCGGTCATCAGCCGCCGGATCTCCCGGAAGTCCCCCGAGGCCGCGTGCCGCCCGGCGACGATCACCTCGATCTGCCCGGCGAGCCGCTCCACCTCCTCCAGGATGTGCGAGGAGAACAGGATCGTGCGGCCCTCGGCGGCCATCTTCCGGATCAGGTCCATCAGCTGGAGCCGCTGGCGCGGGTCCATGCCGTTGAACGGCTCGTCCAGCAGCAGCACCGGCGGGTCGTGGACCAGCGCCGAGGCCATCTTGATGCGCTGCTTCATGCCCTTGGAGTAGTTGCCGATCTGCCGGTCGGCGGCGTACTCCATCTCCACCCGGTCGATGGCCCGCCGCGCGGCGGCGTCGGGGTCGGGCAGCTTGTGCAGCCTGGCCATCGCCAGGATGAACTGGCGGCCGGTGAGGAAGTCGTAGGCGCTCTCGCGTTCGGGGACCAGGCCGAGGCGCCGGTAGACGTCGGGGTTGCGCCAGATCGGCGTGCCGTCGAGGGTGACGGACCCGGCCGAGGGCTCCAGGAAGCCGCCCATCATGTGGATGAGGGTGGACTTGCCCGCGCCGTTGGGGCCGAGCAGGCCGGTGACGCCGGGGCCGATGGTCATGGAGACGCCGTTGACGGCCACGACGTTGCCGTACCAGCGCGACACGTTCTCCAACGTCAGCACGCTCATGAGAGCCCCGCCTTCCGGAACCGGGCGTACAGGACGGCGGTGGACCCGGCGACGAGCGCGACGCACACCGCCAGCGCGACCATGCCCGCGAGCGTGCCCTCCGGCATCGCCGCCGACGACCTCGGGGCCCCCAGCAGCCGGACCTGGACGATGTCCACCAGGTTGAACGGCGTCAGCAGCCCGACCCACCCGGCGAGGGTGAAGTTCGTCCGCATCTCCGCCAGCCCCTGCACGATCACCACGAACGCGCTGGTCAGCATGTAGACCGCGATCACGGCGGCGACGCCGAAGCCGCGGCGCGGCGTGAACGCCGACACCACCAGCCCGATCGAGGCCAGCACCACCGCGAACAGCGCGCAGCCGACCAGCGCCGTCAGGTACCGCACCAGGTGCTCGCCGGAGTCGGGGACCTTGGTGACCAGCCCGCCGACGTACAGCAGCGTGACCGGCAGGGTGAGCAGCGCCAGCAGCGCCGTCGTCATCGCCGCGAGCTTGGCCAGCACGAAGTCCAGGTGCCCGACCGGGCGGGAGAAGTACAGCGGGACCACGTGGAAGCGCAGCTCGCGGGAGGCCAGCACCGGCGCCTGCGTCGCCAGGAAGATCGCGATGACGACCTGGAGGATGTTGGCGTAGGCGGCGTAGGGGATCAGCCCGCGCGGCTCCTTGGTGATCGCGACCGCCGCGACGCTGCCCACCGAGGGCAGCATCATGACCGCCAGCAGCAGGAACGGCATCACCTTCGCGCGGGCCGGGCGGCCCAGGCCGTACGCGGCGCGCAGGTTGTGCACGAACAGCGAGCGCAGCACGTAGCCGCGGCCGAGCCGGCGTCCCTCGTAGTGCCGGTAGCCGATGTCGTGGATGGTGCTGACGGTCATCGGGGAGCCCCCTGCGGAACCGGGTGCGGCTGTTCGGACCCCACGGCGAAGACCTCCTCGATGTGGTGGCGGCGCTGCTCCAGCCGGACCAGCCGCAGCCCCAGGTCGGCCACGCCGTCGCGGATGCGGTCGTAGGTCTCCTCGTCCGCGATGTCGACCACCAGCAGGCGGCCCTCGGGGCGCACCGCCACGCCCTGGTCGTGCAGGCGCTGCCCGAGCCGGTCGCGGCCCTCCTCGACCTCCACGACCAGGGAGCCGCTGGCGGCGGTGTAGGCCTCCACGGCCTGGGAGCGCAGCAGCCTGCCGCCGTCGATGATGACGACGTGGTCGCAGACGCGTTCCAGCTCGCCCAGCAGGTGCGAGGTGACCAGCACGCTGATGCCGAACTCGGCGCCGATCCGGCGGATCAGGCCGAGCATGTCGTCGCGGCCCGCCGGGTCCAGGCCGTTGGTCGGCTCGTCCAGGAACACCAGCTGCGGGTCGTGGACGAGGGCCTGGGCGAGCTTGACGCGCTGGCGCATGCCGGTGGAGTAGCCGCCGATCGGCCGGTACCGCTCCTCGTACAGCCCGACGTGCCGCAGCGTGTCGGCGGCGCGTTCGCGGGCGGCGGTGGGCGGCAGGCCCGACATGCGCGCCATGTGGACCACGAACTCGGTGGCCGACACGTCCGGCGGCAGCGCCTCGTACTCGGGCATGAAACCGACGCGTTCCCGGATGCGCGCCCCGTCGCGGGCGATGTCCAGGCCGAGGACCTGCGCGGCGCCGGAGGTCGGCGGCAGCAGCCCCAGCAGGATCTTGATGAGGGTGGACTTGCCCGCGCCGTTGGCCCCGACCAGCCCGGTGACGCCCGGTTCGACGGCGACGGTGAGGTCGTCCAGCGCGGTGACGCCGGGGAACCTCATCGTCAGCCCCTGGGCAGCGATGATCGGCATGCGTCCGAACCTAGTGCCTGACGGCGGTCCGGGCATCGGCCATACGGCTGACCCGTCTCCCCCTCAAGGGGGGTGGGTCCGGATCCGCGGCGGGCTCAGGTCCCGGCGCGGGCGGCCCGGCGGCGGCGGCCGCGCAGCACCGCCGCCCACACGGCGCGTTGCAGCAGCAGCACGACCGTCCCCGCGATGACCATCCCGGCGAGGTTGACGCCGAGCTGGAGCAGCGAGCCGTCGATCTCGCTGCGGTGCTTCAGGGCCAGCGCGACCGCCAGGTTCCCGGCGGCCGGGACGGTGGTGACCGAGATGAACACCCCGACCAGCGCCGCCGACTTGCCCGCCGTCATCGACAGCACCCCGGCCGCGCCCGCCAGCAGCGCCACGATGAACGACCACCGGTCCGGGCTGTAGATGAACGCGGTGTTGGGCCGCTGGGTCGGCAGCCGGTCCAGCTCGATCACCCCGATCCACCGGCTCACCAGCGCGCACACGTACGTCACCGCGATCGCCACCACGAACCCGATCACCAGCGTGCGCAGCGCCGTGCCGACCCGCCGCGGCCGCCGCCGCAGCAGCCCGTAGCAGATCGCCGCGACCGCGCCGAACTCCGGGCCGACCACCATCGCGCCGACCACCAGGATCGTGGAGTCGGTCAGCGCCGCGATCGCGGCCAGCTGGGTGGCGATGGCCAGGAACGCCAGGAACGACCAGGACAGCCGCGCGTCGTCGGCGGTGCGCTCGTCGAGTTCCTCCCAGACGACCGCGTCCTCGTCGTAGCCGGGGGCGGCGCGCTCGGCGCGGTCGGCGTGATCCGACAGCGCCAGGTCGATGTGCTCCAGGGTGATCGCCCCGTCGCGGCGCAGGCCCATCCCCTTGAGCTCGTCGATCACCTCGTTCACGGCCTCGCGGGCGATGTCGGCCATGACGACGTCCCCGGCGGGGGCGCGGGCGGCGCCCGGCAGCACCACGACGTTGGTCACGCCGGGTGCGTCGGCGAGCAGCCGGCAGACCGCGTCCGTACGATCCGTGGGGACGATCGTTCTCAGGTGCAGCACGGTCTCATCGTGCCGCACCGGCGGTCGCGCCCGGGGACGACCCTCCGGGGCGCGATTAATCCCCCCAGTCCGGGCATAGGGTCTTCTGGGCAGGGAGGGTGACAGATGAGGTGGGCGGACTCGGCCGGACGGCGCGCGGGCGCCGTGGCGGTCGCGCTGGCGGGTGCGGCGTTCCTGGGGGCCTGCGACGGGCAGGAGCGGAACACCGGGACGGCCGGCGCCCCGGAGCGCAGGCCCGAGCCGAAGGCGGTCGCCGAGGCGCGGCGGGACCTGTCCGGGCTGCGGATCGCGGCCGAGGGGAGCCGCACGGGGTACGAGCGCGAGAGGTTCGGCTCCCGGTGGAAGGACGTCGACCGCAACGGCTGCGGCCAGCGCAACGACGTGCTCGCCCGCGACCTGAGGCAGACGCAGCGCAAGGGCCGCTGCGACATCGTGGCGGGCGTGCTGGACGACCCCTACAGCGGCAAGCGGATCGACTTCACCAAGTCCAGGGCGGCCGAGGTGCAGATCGACCACGTCTACCCGCTCGCGCTGGCCTGGCGGATGGGAGCCTCGCGCTGGAGCGGGGACCAGCGCGAGCGGTTCGCCAACGACCTGGACAACCTGCTGGCCGTGTGGGGCGTCCCGAACCGCCAGAAGAGCGACAAGGGCCCCGGCGAGTGGAAGCCGCAGCAGAGCTACCAGTGCGCCTACGCGGTGCGGTACGTCGCGGTCGCCGACGAGTACGGCCTGCCGGTGACCCGCGCCGACCACTCCGCCCTGCAGGACTTCCTCAGCCGCTGCTGAGCCCACCGAACAGCAGCCCCAGCAGACGGTCGAGGCGGTGCGGCACCTGCCCGGCCGTCTTCTCGTGCGCCCAGGTGACCCCGGAGACGAGCACCAGGAGCTCGGTCGGTTCGAGGTCGGCGCGCACCTGACCGGTCTCCTGGGCGCGCAGCAGCAGGGCCGTCCCCGCCGCGCGCATGGCCTCGCAGGAGGCGTGCAGGGCCGAGGTCTCGTCGCGCAGCGTCGTGATCAGGACGTCGGTCAGCCCGCGGTAGGTGGTGTTCATCTCCGCGAACGCCAGCACCCACGCGGCCAGCGCGTCCCGGGGGGACGGGTCGTCGAGCAGCTCGCGGCCGAGGTCGGCGACGGCGTCGAAGCGTTCCCGCAGCAGCTCCTCCAGCAGGTCCTCCCGCCTGGGGAAGTGCCGGTACAGGGTGCCGATGCCCACGCCGGCGCGGGCGGCGACCTCCTCCAGCGAGGCGTCGATGCCGCGTTCGACCAGGGCGGCCCGCGCCTCGGCCAGGATGCGTTCGCGGTTGCGCCGCGCGTCGGCTCGCACGTTCCTCCTCGGGATTGCCAACCGGAGACTGCCTCCGTATCGTAGCGGACATCCAAGCGGAGGCTTCCTCCGCTTACCGTGGGGAGGCGGGACGATGTCCGTGACGGAGGTACGACGGCGGCTGGGGCGGTTCGGCGTGTGGATCGCCCCGGCGACCCTGCTGGCCACGCCCGTGGCCGTGCAGCGCGAGCAGTTCGCGCGGATCGAGGCGCTCGGCTACGGGTCCTTCTGGACCGGGGAGACCCCGGCGGGCCATCCGATCAGCAGCCGGGAGATCCTCACCCAGCTCGGTGTCCTGCTGGCCGCCACCGAACGGCTCGTCGCCGGGGCGGGCATCGCCAACGTCACCCAGCGCTCGCCGGGCGCGGCGCACGGCGGCGCGGCCGCGCTCGCCGAGGCGTACCCGGGACGGCTGGTCCTCGGGCTGGGCGGCCAGGGCGGGCCACGCCCGCTCGCCGCCCTGCGGGACTACCTGGCGGCCATGGACCGGGCCGCCGCGACGATCCTGCCCGAGGTGGGGTACCCGCGCGTCCTGGCCGCCCTCGGGCCGAAGGCGCTCGGCCTGGCCCGGGAGAGCGCCGACGGCGCGCACCCCTTCCTCCAGCCGGTCGAGCACACCCGGATCGCCCGCGAGGCGCTGGGTTCCGGGCCGCTGCTGGTCCCCCACCAGGCCCTCGTCCTCGACGAGGACCCCGGGAGCGCCCGGGAGACGCTGCGCGCGATCATGCGCTCCGTCGGCACGGCCGGGAGCCCCTACATCGCCAGCTACCGCAGGCTCGGCTACGGCGACGCCGACCTGGCGGGCGAGCGCAGCGACCGGCTCGTGGACGCCGTCCTCGCCTGGGGCGACGAGGACGCCGTCGCCCGGCGGCTGCGCGACCACCTGGACGCCGGGGCCGACCACGTGCTCCTCCACCCGCTGGCCGGCGACCTGACCGGGGCCGTCGACCAGTTGGAACGCCTCGCGCCCCGGCTGCGCGCCGCTGCGTAGTCTGAGCCCATGAGCACCGAATCGAACCAGCAGGGCCCCTCGCCGGACGGACAGCGCGACGGCGCCGAGAACGGCGGCGCCGAGAAGGGCAAGGAGGCGCTGCCGCGCGTGCGGGCCGAGCGGGGCGTGGGCGCCCGCGCCACCGGGGCGGAGGTGACCGGGGCGGAGGCCACCGGGTTCTCGCTGCGGCTGGGCAACGCGTTCGGGTCGCTGGCGCTGGGCTCCATGGCCCTGGGCGCGCTCGCGATCGGGGCCGTGGCCATCGGGAAGCTGGTGGTCAAGCGGGCGGTCGTCGAGCACTTCGAGGCCGGGACCGTGGAGATCAAGCACCTGAAGGTCGGCAAGCTGGAGATCACCGAATAGCGCGCGAGCCCCGCTCCGGACGGAGCGGGGCTCGCGCGTCGGCTCGGGAGGCCGGTCAGGAAAGGGCCGTGCGGACGACCCCGGCGAGGCGCTCGGCCACGGCCGTCGCCTGGTCGGAGGTCGCGGCCTCCACCATCACCCGGACCATCGGCTCGGTGCCGGACGGCCGGATCAGGACACGGCCGGTGTCGCCCAGCTCGGCCTCGGCCTCGGCCACGGCGGCGGTCAGCTCCGGCGAGGTCTTGGCCCGGGACTTGTCGACGCCCTTGACGTTCACCAGGACCTGCGGAAGGCGGGTCATCACCTTGGCCAGCTCGTCCAGCGGGCGCTTGCGGCGGGCGATCGCGGCCAGCAGGTGCAGGCCGGTCAGCACGCCGTCGCCGGTGGTGGCGTGGTCCAGCATGATCACGTGGCCGGACTGCTCGCCGCCGAGGTTGAAGCCGCGCTCCCGCATCACCTCCAGCACGTAGCGGTCGCCCACGGCGGTCTCGATGACGGTCAGCCCCGCGTCCCGCATCGCGATCTTGAAGCCGAGGTTGGACATCACCGTCGCCACGACCGTGTCGCCCGCCAGCTTCCCGGCCTCGCGCAGCTCGGTGGCCAGGATCGCCATGATCTGGTCGCCGTCGACCTCCTCGCCGGTGGCGGTGACGGCCAGGCAGCGGTCGGCGTCGCCGTCGTTGGCGATGCCCGCGTCCGCGCCGCTCTCCCGGACCGCCCGCTTCAGCGCGTCCAGATGGGTGGAGCCGACCCCGGCGTTGATGTTCAGGCCGTCGGGGGCCGCCCCGATGGTGATCACCTCGGCCCCGGCGCGGCGCAGCACCTCGGGGGCCACCTCGTAGGAGGCGCCGTTGGCACAGTCGACCACGACCTTCAGGCCGTCCAGCGACACCGGCAGCGTCGACAGCAGGTGCGCGACGTACTGCTCCACCGCGCCGTGCGCCTCGCGGACGCGTCCCACGCCCGACCCGGTCGGCGGCTCCCAGCCGGTGCCCAGCGCGGCCTCGACGCGGTCCTCGATCTCGTCGGGCAGCTTGTGGCCGCTGCGGTCGAAGAACTTGATGCCGTTGTCGGGCGCCGGGTTGTGCGACGCCGACAGCATCACGCCGAGGTCGGCGTCCAGCGCGTGCGTGAGGAACGCGACGGCGGGCGTGGGCAGCACGCCCAGCCGCAGCACGTCCACCCCGGCGCTGGCCAGGCCCGCCACCACGGCGGCCTCCAGGAACTCGCCGGAGGCGCGCGGATCGCGGCCCACCACCGCCACCGGCCGGTGCCCCTCGAACGCCCCGGCCTCGCCCAGCACCCGCGCGGCGGCGACCGACAGGTTCATCGCCAGCGGCGCGGTCAGGTCACGGTTGGCCAGCCCGCGTACGCCATCGGTTCCGAACAGACGACCCACAGTTCAACTCCCGGAGAAAGCGAAAGACCGCGGGGACGCGTCGGAGGCCTGTGAGCCCCCGGAACGCTCCACGCGGTCGAATCTAGTGCGCGAAAGCCGTGAAGAAGCGGACGAGCCGCCGCATCCTCGTGCCGCCGACCGTATCGGGTCGGCCGCGGGAAAGTCCGGGGATGCGACGGCTCGTACCGTGGTGATTAACGCTTGCTGTACTGCGGCGCCTTGCGGGCCTTCTTGAGACCGGCCTTCTTCCGCTCGGGCACGCGCGCGTCGCGGGTCAGGAAGCCCGCCTTCTTCAGCGCGGGGCGGTGCTCGGGGTTGGCGGTCTGCAGGGCGCGGGAGATGCCCAGGCGCAGGGCGCCGGCCTGGCCGGTGACGCCGCCGCCGCCGACGCGGACCATGACGTCGAACTGGTTCTCCAGGCCGAGCAGGACGAACGGCTCGTTCACGATCTGCTGGTGGACCTTGTTCGGGAAGTACTGGTCCAGCGTGCGGCCGTTGATGGTCCACTGGCCGGAGCCCGGGACGATGCGGACCCGCGCGATGGCCTGCTTGCGGCGGCCGGTGCCGGCCGCGGGGCCGGTGGCGACCGGCTGGCCCAGGAGGCCCTCGCCGGCGGTCTCGGGGGTCTCGGTGCTGTACTCGGACGGCGCGTCCTCGTACGAGTCGAACTCGACGCCCTCGGGCGTCTCGGTGCCGGTGGACTCGTCCACGGTTCTCCTCAGAGGGTCTTCTAGCCAGGGAGGCGGACCCGCGTCTGCGGGCACCCCGGCGGCCACTGTTTCGGATGCGTGCCGATCGGCACGGCTTGCCGCGACGTACGGGGATCCGTACGGGCGGTCTTACTTCTTGACCTGGCTGATCTGCGTGATCTCGAACGGCACGGGCTTCTGGGCCGCGTGCGGGTGCTCGGGACCGGCGTAGACCTTCACCTTGCCGAACATCTTCCGGCCGAGGGAGTTCTTGGGCAGCATGCCCTTGATCGCCTTCTCGACCGCGCGCTCGGGGTTCTTGGCCAGCAGGTCGCTGTAGGCCACCGAACGGAGACCGCCCGGGTAGCCGCTGTGGCGGTAAGCGCGCTTCTGCTCCAGCTTGTTGCCGGACAGCGCCACCTTGTCGGCGTTGATGACGATCACGAAGTCACCGGTGTCGAGGTGGGGCGCGTAGATCGGCTTGTGCTTACCCCGCAGCAACTGCGCGACCTGACTGGCGAGCCGGCCCAGCACGACATCGGTCGCGTCGATGACGTACCACTGACGCTGTACGTCAGCGGGCTTAGGGGTGTACGTGCGCACGGTGGTTGGCCTTCGTTTCTTGTCGACTCAGCGGATTCCTGTTCGCGCCGATCAGAATCTGGTCCGACCTGGCGCTCCGGGAGGCCGGGGCCGGAGCCGCCGAGTCAGCGGATCCAGGCACACCGATCACATAGCCTGCGACGCGCCGCCCACAGGGCAGGCGTCATCGCATACAACAAACCCGCAGGATACCCAGGCACGCGTGCGCGGGTCAAAAGCGGAACGTTGTGACAGTCTCCCAGCCACCTCACAGTATGCCTCACGCGGCCCGATGCCCGTGCCCGGCGGGGCGGAAGTCCATCGGAGCGTCCCCGGTGACCTGCGATTACGGGATTTTGCCCCACTTGTGGGATCTTGTGCAGGTATGGTGCGGTGCCGACCGGAACCCCAGCCACCGGGCTGGCCCCACCTCCGGAGGTCACGTTGTCCGCTCCCCGCCGATCCCCGTCCCGCCGTCCGGCGCCCCGCCGCCTCGGCTCCGCCGCCGGGCCCGAGCCGTTCGGCCCCGGTTCCGAGCCGTTCGGCCCCGGCCCCGGGGAGCCGTCGCGCCGTCGCCGGTCCCCCCTCGTCCTGGCGCTGGCCGCCGGGGGCGTGCTGGTCATCGGCGCGGGCGTCGGCATCGGCCGGCTGGCGCTGTCGGAGCCGGAGACCCGCTCCACCGCGGCGGGCGGCCCCACCGCCTCCTCCAGCCCCACCGAGACGGTCGAGCAGGCCCCGCGGGAGACGCCGACCGGCTCCCCCCGGCCGACCGGCACGCCGACCAAGCGGCCGGCGGCCGGCAAGTCGCCCAAGGCGGTCCGCACGCAGCCCACGCGCAAGCCCGCCCCGACCCCGACGCGTTCCACCCGGCCCTCGAAGCCGAAGACGCCCGCGGTCCCGACCGGCGGCATGAACGCCTCCGAGGCCGCCGTGGTGACGCTCACCAACAAGGAGCGCGCCAAGGCCGGCTGCCCCGCGCTGCGCGCCGACAACCGCCTGGTCCTCTCGGCGCGCCGCCACTCGGCCGACATGGCGGCCAACAACTACTTCAGCCACACCTCCCGCAACGGCGCCAGCCCGTGGGCCCGCATGGAGAAGGCCGGTTACCCCAGCCCCGGCGCCGAGAACATCGCCAAGGGCTACCCGACCGCCGCCGCCGTGACGAAGGGCTGGATGAACAGCCCCGGCCACCGCGCCAACATCCTCAACTGCAAGCTGCGCGCCATCGGCGTCGGCATGGCGGGCGGGAACGGCGGACCGCTGTGGACGCAGAACTTCGGCTGGAAGTGACGGCCGCGCCACCTGACCGGACGAACTGACCGGACGAACGGGATGTGACCTTCCGCGAAACTCCGACGCCCGGTTCGTCCCCCTGTCATGGTGGATGTTCCGGCGGTCCAGAGCCCTGAGGAAGGAACGGTAGGGTCCAGAACCATGGGTTACCCGGGCGATAGAGGCAGATCCGGCGGCGCGTTCCCCGAGCCGTCGTCGCACGAGCCGCGCGGCACCGGCCAGGAGTTCGGGAACGACGCCGGTGGATTCGGCGGCGGTTCCGACCAGCAGTACGGCAACGACCCGCACCACGACGACCGGTACGGCAACGACCAGTACGGCGACCCCGGCCGGACGTGGAGCGCCGAGCCGCCCGCCGAGCAGGCGCAGCCCGCCCCCGGCTCCTTCGGGCAGGGCGGCGGCTTCGGGCAGGAGTCGTTCGGCCAGGGGGCTCCGGGCCAGGACGCCTTCGGCCGGGACTCCTTCGGGGCGGAGCAGCCCGCGTTCGGGCAGGGGCAGTTCGGTCAGGAGCAGTTCGGGCAGGAGCAGTTCGGGCAGGACCGGTTCGGCCAGCAGGGGTCCTCGTTCGGGCCGCCTCCCCAGGGCGACCCCCACGCGTCCTTCGGCGACGGGCCCGGCGGGCCCGGCGGCCACGGGCCGCTCGCCGACGAGGGCGGTTCCAAGAGGGGACGCAACCTGCCGCTGGTGATCGGCGGCGCGATCCTCGCCGGGGCGATCCTGGCCGGGATCGGCGCGGGCGCGGCCGGGATCTTCGACCCGCCCAAGAAGTCCGACCCCAAGGGCACGGCCGCCACGGGCAACGGCGCCAAGCCGAAGCAGCCCGCCGCCTCCCCGAGCCCCACCGCGCCGAAGCTGGAGCCGGTCAAGCTGCAGAGCCGCCAGACCGACCCGATGCCGCTCACGCCGGGCGAGGTGTTCGCCAAGGCGGCGTTCAAGGGCTCCGGCGGCGTCAAGTACGCGCGGACCGCCGTGAGGGCCACCAAGGGCTGCGCCGGCACCGTCACCGGGGCCAAGCTGGTCGCCGCGGTGAAGAAGGCCGGCTGCACGCAGACGCTGCGCGCCACCTACGCGCGCGGCGACGGCAAGCTGGTCGGGACGGTCGGGGTGCTGAACCTCAAGACCGAGAACCACGCCAAGTACGCCCAGCGCGCCGCGCTCGCCAAGGACTCGTTCCTGCAGCCGCTGCCCGGCGCCGGGATCACCAAGAAGATCGGCACCGGCGAGGCGCTCGGCACCGCCGAGGTCCGCGGCCACTACCTGGTGATGACCTGGGTGCAGCGCCCGGACGGCAAGAAGATCCCGGCCACCGCGCACAAGCTGGTCTCGGCGTTCGGCCAGCAAATGATCAAGGGCAGCGGTCTCGGCTTCGCCCTGGCCTATCGGGAAACCGAAGGCAAACCCTTCAAAAAATGAGCGGTATGAATACTCTGTCTGGCTATGTCTGGATCTGACGAGGCCCGGGAGCGCACCGGGGAGATCGACGGGGCGACGTCCGCTCCGTCCTCCCCGGCCCCGCCCAGTTTCGGCGGCTCGGGCGCGGACGCCCACGAGGCGACGCCGGAGACCCCCTCTCCGGAGGAGACCTCCGCCGAGCAGGACGCCGCGCCCCCGCTGCCGCTGCCGCCCCTCCAGAAGCCCTGGTGGGCCTCGGAGGACGAGGACGGCGCCAACGGCGCGGCCCCGGCGGCGGAACCGGCCCCCGGCGCGCTGGTGGCCGGACGCGGCGCCCCCACCGTCGACACCCGCGGCGCGGTCCCGCCGCCGCCCCGGCCCGCCGTGTCGTCGTTCCCCGACACCGACCCCGACGGCATCCCGGTCATGGAGCCCGAGCCCCCGGCCGACCCCGCACCGGCCGAGCCAGAGGCGACCGACCCCGCACCGGCCGACCCCGAGCCCGAGCCGGCCGAGCCCGCGCCGGAGGCTCCCGAGCCCGAGGCGGCCGACTCCGAGCCCGTCCTGACGCCGGACGCCTACCTGCCGCCGGGCGTCACCCCGCCCGCCGACAGCGCGGCGCCCATCCCGCAGGCCCAGCCGATCCCCGAGCCCGAACCGGCCCCCGAGCCCGAACCGGCCCCGGAGCCGGCGCCCGCCCCGGCCGCCGCCGGACGGCCCGCCGCTCCCCCGCCGCCCTGGTCGGACGCCCCGACCGTCGTCGACATGCCGCGCGTGCCACCCGCACCGCCCGCCGCGCCCCAGCCCCCACCGCCGCGGCCCGCCGACGGCACGTCCACGCACCCCAACGCGCTGGTGCCCGGCTTCGGCGACACCCCGCGCTTCGGCACCGGCCCGCTCAGCGACGGCCCCGCCAAGAGCCCCGGCAACCGCCGCCGTCCGCTGCTGATCGGCGCGGGCGCGGCCGTCGCGCTGGTCGTCGCGGTCTCCGGCTTCGCCCTGGCGGGCGGCGGCGACGACGCCGACGGGAAGACCACCCGGGCCACCAGGAGCCCGGCCGCGCCCTCCCCGGCCAAGCCGTCCACGGCCGTCAAGCCGGCGCCGGTGGACATCAACAGCGAGAAGAGCGACACCCGGCCGCTCACCGTGCCCGAGGCGTTCCCCGACCGGCAGGTCACGCTCGGCGGGCGCCCCTACCTGCGCGACCGCTTCTCCCTCAACGACGTCTGCACGCTGACCGCCAACGGCGCGATGGCCCAGGCGCTGAAGCAGCACGACTGCCGCCGCGTCGTCCGCGCCACCTACCTGGACTCCGACCGCGCCCTCGCCGTCACCACCGGCATCGCCGTGCTGCCCGACCGCGCCGCCGCCGGGAAGGTGAGCCGCGCCGGGGACCCCAGCGCCTACGAGTGGTTCCGCGGGCTGGCGGGCAAGCGCTCCCCGGAGGTCGACCAGGCGGGCGGCTACGCGCTCAGCACCGTCCGGGGCCGCTACCTCGTCTACGCCTACGCCCAGTACGCCAACGGCAAGAAGGCCAAGCCCGGCGACACGGCCCTGAAGGCCGCGGCCCAGCAGGTCCTGGGGTACGCGACCCGTTCGGTGGAGACCCGCGCGGGCCGCTGAGCGGGAACCGCGGGGCGGCCCGGTCGGCCTATGTTGTGATCATGGATGTTGAGATCACCGCCGGGGCCGTGGACGACGTCGCCGGCCTGGAGCCGCTGTGGCTCGCCATGCTCGACCACCACCGCGAGGTGACCGATGAGCGGTGGCCGGTGCGCGGGCCGGGCGAGTCCTGGGCCCTGTGCTCCGAGCAGTACCGGACCTGGCTCGGGGAGGGGAGCGCCCTGCTGTTCCTGGCGCACCGCGCCGCCCCCGCCGGGACGCGCGAGCTGATCGGCTACCTGCTCTGCCAGCTCCTGCCCTCGGGGCCGACCTTCGACCTCGGCCCGTCCCACGGCGAGGTCCACTCCCTGGTGGTCTCCGACCGGGCGCGGGGCGGCGGGACCGGCTCGACGCTCCTGCAGGCGTGCAAGCGGGAGCTGCGCGCACGCGGCGTCACGCACTGGTCGATCGGGGTCGTGGAGGCCAACCGCGACGCGATACGGCTGTACGAGCGCCTGGGCTTCGCCCCCTGGATCCGGCACATGCTGGCGCCCCTGGACGAGTGACGTCCGCCCGGATCAGTGCTCCGGCTGGGGGGCCAGGGTGCGGACGCGCCGGGTCTCCTGCGCGCGCTGGGCCAGCAGGGTCTCCTCGGTCGGGTACTCGATCTCCTCCAGGGTGAGGCCGTGCGCGGGGGCGACGTTCACCGCCGAGTCCCGCACCCCGGCCGTCAGCACCTGCGCGGGCCAGTCCACCTCGCGGCGGCCGTCCCCGACCACCAGCAGCGCGCCCACCAGGGCCCGCACCATCGAGTGGCAGAACGCGTCGGCCTTCACCGTCGCCGCCGCCAGCCGCGGCGCCTCCCGCGTCCACTCGAACCGCAGCAGCTCCCGGATCGTCGTCGCGCCCTCCCGCTTGCGGCAGTACGCGGCGAAGTCGTGCTCGCCGACCAGCAGCCGGGCGGCCATGTTCATCCGGTCCAGGTTCAGCGGGCGCGGCCACCACAGCACGTCGTGGCGGCGCAGCGGGTCCACGCCCACCGGGTCGTCGCACACCCGGTACACGTACCGCCGCGACAGCGCCGAGAACCGCGCGTCGAAGCCCTCGGGGGCCACCGACACCCGCCACACGCGCACGTCCGGCGGCAGCAGGCCCGCCAGGCGGCGCGGCATGGTGCCGTTGATCGTGGCGTAGGCGGCGGCCGGCACCACCACGTGCGCGACCTGGCCGCGCGCGTGGACGCCGGCGTCGGTGCGCCCGGCGACGGTCAGCATCGGCGGCGGGTCCAGCCGCAGCAGCCGCCCCAGGGCGTCTTCGATGACCCCCTGGACGGTGCGCTGGCCGGGCTGCCGGGCCCAGCCGGCGAAGTCCGTCCCGTCGTAGCCGATGTCGAGGCGGAGGCGTACCAGTGCGGTCATGGCGGGCGGGGTGTCCTTGTCCTGGAAAGAAGGGGTTCTGGAGGAAGGGGTGGACGGCCGCGCGCGGGGCGGCGAGACCAACCTGAGATCAAGTCTGGCAAAGAAAAGGCCCGCCGTCCCGTAACGGAACGGCGGGCCTTCGCCGGAGCCCTACTCCTTGTCGGCCTTCTCCTCGGCCGGAGCCTGCTCGGTCTCCTCGGCGGGAGCCTCGGCCTTGGCCTCGGTGGTCTCCTCGGCCGGGGTCTCGGCGGGCTTCTCGGCCGGGGTCTCGGCCTTGGTGGCCGACGACTGCGCGGCCATCGGCTCGGTCACCAGCTCGATCACGGCCATGGGGGCGTTGTCGCCCTTGCGCGGACCGATCTTGGTGATGCGGGTGTAGCCACCGGGACGGCTCTCGTAGCGCTCCGCGATCTCGGTGAAGAGGTGGTGCACCACGCCCTTGTCCCGGATCACCCGGGCCACCTGGCGACGGTTGTGCAGGTCGCCCTTCTTGGCCTTGGTGATCAGCTTCTCCGCCAGCGGACGCACCCGCCGGGCCTTGGCCTCGGTGGTGGTGATGCGGCCGTGCTCGAACAGCGCCGTGGCCAGGTTGGCCAGGATCAGGCGCTGGTGCGCGGCGCTGCCGCCGAGGCGGGCACCCTTGGTGGGCTGAGGCATTGCTCTGTCCTTCCTGCGCCGGCCGTGTCAGGTACCGACGTCAGTCGCGGACCCGGGACGGGAACGCGTCCCGGGTACTTGGTGTGTCTGCTAGAACTGCTCGGTCTCGGCGTAGGCGCCGTCGTCGTCGCCGTAGTTGTCGGCCGCCGCGCTCGGGTCGAACCCGGGCGGGGAGTCCTTCAGCGACAGGCCCATGTCGTTGAGCTTCTGCTTGACTTCCTCGATCGACTTGGCGCCGAAGTTGCGGATGTCCAGCAGGTCCTGCTCGGAACGGGCGACGAGCTCGCCGACCGAGTGGATGCCCTCGCGCTTGAGGCAGTTGTAGGAGCGGACCGTCAGGTTCAGCTCCTCGATCGGCAGGGCCAGGTCCGCGGCGAGCGCGGCGTCCGTCGGGGACGGGCCCATGTCGATGCCCTCGGCCTCGACGTTGAGCTCCCGGGCCAGGCCGAACAGCTCGACGAGGGTCTTGCCGGCGGAGGCCACCGCGTCGCGCGGCAGCAGCGACGCCTTGGTCTCCACGTCCAGGATGAGGCGGTCGAAGTCGGTGCGCTGCTCGACCCGGGTCGCCTCGACCTTGTAGGTGACCTTCAGCACCGGGCTGTAGATGGAGTCGATCGGGATCCGGCCGATCTCCTGGCCCGGCTGCTTGTTCTGGGCGGCCGAGACGTAGCCGCGGCCGCGCTCGACCGTCAGCTCCATCTCCAGCTTGGCCTTGTTGTTCAGCGTGGCGATGTGCAGGTCCGGGTTGTGGACCTCGACGCCCGCCGGCGGCGCGATGTCGGCCGCGGTGACCTCGCCCGGGCCCTGCTTGCGCAGGTACATGACCACCGGCTCGTCGTGCTCGGAGGACACGACCAGCTCCTTGAGGTTCAGGATGATGTCGGTGACATCCTCCTTCACGCCCGGAACGGTCGAGAACTCGTGCAGCACGCCCTCGATGCGGATGCTGGTGACGGCGGCACCGGGGATCGAGCTGAGCAGGGTGCGACGCAGCGAGTTGCCGATGGTGTAGCCGAAGCCCGGCTCCAGCGGCTCGATGGTGAACCGCGAACGGAACTCGTCGACCTGCTCTTCGGTGAGATTGGGACGCTGTGCGATGAGCATGGGTTTGCCTTCTTTCCGCGGTGCCCGCTATATGACGACCGCGTTGGAGTTCTTCCCAGTATCGCCGAAGCGGACGCACGATCGCTGCGCGTCCGCCCGGCGATGGAAGGCGGGCCCGTCGCCGGGCCCGGAGAGCCTTACTTGGAGTAAAGCTCGACGATCAGCTGCTCCTGGACGGGAGCGTCGATCTGCTGGCGGACCGGCAGCGAGTGGACGAGGACGCGCATGCGCTCGCCGTCCACGCCCAGCCAGGCCGGAACCTGACGCTCGCCGACCTCGGCCTTGGCGACCTGGAAGGGGGTCATCTCCCGGGACTTGGTCTTGACGTCGACGATGTCGGCCTCGCGGACCAGGTACGACGGGATGTCGACCTTCTTGCCGTTCACCCGGATGTGACCGTGGCGGATCAGCTGGCGGGCCATGTCACGGGACTTGGCGAAGCCAGCGCGGTACACCACGTTGTCCAGGCGGCGCTCCAGCAGGGTGAGCAGGTTCTCACCCGTCTTGCCGCCCTGGCGGTTGGCCTCGACGTAGTAGTTGGAGAACTGCTTCTCCAGCACGCCGTAGATGCGCTTGGCCTTCTGCTTCTCACGGAGCTGCAGGAGGTACTCGGTCTCCTTCGGCCGACCGCGGCCGTGCTCACCCGGGGGGTAAGGACGGATCTCGATCGGGCACTTGGGGCCCTCGCACTTGCTGCCCTTGAGGAACAGCTTCATCTTCTCGCGGCGGCAGAGCTTGCAGTCCGCACCGGTGTAACGAGCCATTGTTCTAGATCTCCCCTACGGCTATCAGACGCGGCGGCGCTTGGGCGGCCGGCAGCCGTTGTGCGGAACGGGCGTGACGTCCTGGATCGAGCCCACCTCGAGGCCGGTCGCCTGGAGCGAACGGATGGCGGTCTCGCGGCCCGAGCCCGGGCCCTTCACGAAGACGTCGACCTTGCGCATGCCGTGCTCCATCGCCCGGCGCGCGGCGGACTCGGCGGCCTGCTGCGCGGCGAACGGGGTGGACTTGCGCGAGCCCTTGAAGCCCACGTGGCCCGAGGAGGCCCAGGAGATCACGTTGCCGTTGGGGTCGGTGATCGAGACGATCGTGTTGTTGAACGTGCTCTTGATGTGAGCGTGCCCGTGGGCGACGTTCTTCTTTTCCTTGCGGCGCACCTTCTTGGCGCCGACACGGCTCTTAGGAGGCATCTGCTCTCTCTACTCTTCAGGTCGTCGATCCGTACCGGACCGGGTCCGGGCGGACTGCTACTTCTTGCCGGCCTTCTTCTTGCCGGCCACGGTCTTCTTCTTGCCCTTGCGGGTGCGCGCGTTGGTCTGGGTGCGCTGACCGTGGACGGGAAGACCACGACGGTGCCGGATGCCCTGGTAGCAACCGATCTCGATCTTGCGACGGATGTCGGCCTGGACCTCGCGGCGCAGGTCACCCTCGACCTTGTAGTTCGCCTCGATCCAGTCACGGAGCTTCACGAGCTCGTCGTCGCCGATCTGGTGGACGCGCAGGTTGCCGTCCACGCCGGTGCCGGCCAGGGTCTCCAGCGCGCGGGTGCGGCCGATCCCGAAGATGTAGGTGAGAGCGATCTCCAGACGCTTGTCGCGCGGGAGATCGACGCCGAGGAGGCGTGCCATGTGCTGGCGTTCCCTTCGTTGTGCGGAGGTATTGGCGCATCGCGTCCGCACACACCCTCGCGGGTGGCGGCCCCGGCCTCCGGCTCCGGGGGTGGGCCCCCTCACACGTGAAGCCGTACGACCCGACCTGCCGGTTCGGTGTCGTACGGCGACCGTGCGAAGGCTGCGATACGTTGATCTTCGTCCCGCCCGGGGGCGGGATCACGCTGCGGGAGCGTCAGCCCTGACGCTGCTTGTGGCGCGGGTCGGAGCAGATGACCATGACCCGGCCGTGCCGGCGGATGACGCGGCACTTGTTGCAGATCTTCTTGACGCTCGGCTTGACCTTCACTGGGTCTCCTATGGACACAGGGTCACCCCCGCGCCGCCACGCACGGGAGAGGCAACCCCAGTGGGCTGTTACTTGTAGCGGTAAACGATCCGACCGCGCGTGAGGTCGTAGGGGCTCAGCTCCACGACGACGCGGTCGTCCGGCAGGATACGGATGTAGTGCATCCGCATCTTGCCGGAGATGTGGGCGAGCACCTTGTGCCCGTTGTCGAGCTCCACCCGGAACATCGCGTTCGGGAGGGACTCGATGACGGTGCCCTCGATCTCGATGGCGCCTTCCTTTTTGGGCATGTCCTCCGCGCTTCACTGTCGGCTCATTGGACTCGGCCCGAATACGCCCGGAAGACCCATGGAGGGAAACCGAGGAAGACGGCCGCACCACAACCGACGCTCCCCTCCCGGAGGAGGGTCGTGCGAGAGGGATGAAGGCGGCCGAAAACGGACCGACACAGAAGTGTACGTCACCGGACCGCCTAATGCGAAACCAACGCATGGCCCGTTCCGGAGACTGCTCCCGACACCAGCATACCTCGCTCGGGCGTTGTACCTTTCCAGGAGAAGGAATCGCCCCGGGGAGGATCGGATGCCGAGCTATGACTTCGCGCTGATCCTCAGCCGTCCGCTCTACGAGGAGGAGCTGGACCCGCTGTGGCACCGGACGCGGGGCCGGGTCACCGTCTCGATCATCACCGAGCCGCAGCACGCCGACCGCCCCGGAAACGCCTCCTGCACCTGGGAGGGCAACACCCTCGCCGAGGCGATCATGGAGGTGGTCGCGCATGTCGAGACCGCCGCCGAGGGCGTGCGGGTCCGCCAGGTCGAGGTCGATCCGCTGCTGACGATCCGCGACATCGCCGACCGCGTGGGGCGCACCCCCGACTTCGTCCGCATGTCGATCACCGGGGCGCGCGGGCCGGGCGGGTTCCCGGCGGCCGAGCTGTCCACCGCCGGGCACCGGCTGTGGCGCTGGTCCAAGGTCGCCGAATGGTTCGGCGTGGACGACCACCTGCTGGTGGAGGCCAAGCCCACCGCCCAGGCGATCAACGGCTGGCTGGCGCTGCGCGACGTGGTCCCGTCGGTGGCGCCCAAGCCCGAGGACGTGACCTCGGCGCTGAACGCGGTCATCCCCCACGTGGCCTGACCCGCCGGCTCACTCCCCGGTGTTCCGCCGCCGCGCCGAGCGCGCCGAGCGCACCGCGAACGCGGTCCCGCCGAGCACGACGATCCCCGCCAGCCCGAGCGCGGCGGCGCCGGGCCGGCCGTCCGTCCTCTCCCGCGCGGCCAGCCCCCCTCCGCCGGTCGCGGGACCGACGTGGGTGTCGGCGGTCCCCTCGAAGTCGCCGAGCCCGCCGCTCCCGTCGAGCCCGCCGCTCCCGTCGTGCCGGGGCACGTGCCGCACCACGGTGCGGGTCCTCGGCTTCGGGGCGCGCAGGACGAGCAGGGACCCCTTCAGGTCCTCCTCAAGGCACTCGACCGTGACGTCGTACCGCCTCGGCTCGGCGGTGCGGCGCACCGACGCCAGCCCCGTGAGCGTGGTGAGTCCCGCCGGGCCGAGCTCGACGGGCTCGGCGAACGCGCGGGACTTCGCGAAGGCCACGCCGTCACCGCAGTCGGCGATCCCGACCCTGATGATGACCTGGTCCCCCGCGCGGACCGACCGCGGCGCCACGGTGACGGCCCCGCCCTCCGCCAGCGCCACGCCGGGGACGCCCGCGCCCAGCGCCGCGACGGCGCACGTGCCCGCCGCTACCAGCCTGCGCATCATGATCTCGTTCTCCCCGGCGGGGCGGTCCGGGCAGACCGGCGGGACGCAAAGATCGGGTCAGGAGGGGACCAGGTCCGCCAGGCGGTAGGACGCCGTGAACGTCGCGTAGACGACCAGGTTCTCGGCGTACAGGTGCCGCCGCGGGTCGTACCGGCCCGCGCAGGTGACCAGCCGCAGCGCGGGGCGGCCGTCGGCGGACGCGTGGACGCGCGTGGCGGGGAACGCGTTCTTCGGGACCCGCTCGGCGGAGGTGACGCGGAACACCGGCACCGTCCCGTCCGCCCGCGCCACCCCCAGGAGCGCGCCGGGCCTCAGCTCGCCCAGCCGCGCGAACACCGCCGGTCCGGTGCGGGTGTCCAGATGCCCGACGATCACCGCCGCGCCCGGCTCCCCCGGCGTCGGCCCGTACCCGTACCAGCCCGCCGCGCCGGGCCGCTCCAGCGGCGGGGCGGCGATCGCCCCGTTCCCCTCCCGGCCGACGCGCACCAGCGGGGAGTTCACCCCGATCGAGGGGATGGAGAGCGACGTGGGCAGCGCCCGGCCCGGGAACCCCGGCAACGGCCGCGGCGCGTCCGGCGCGGCGCTCTGCGGCCCGGAGAGCGGCGCGGCGGGCGTGGTGGGCAACACGAGTCCCGAACGGGGCTGTGCGGCCCTCTGCGAGCCGATCAGCGCGCATCCGAACACCATCTGCGCCGTTCCCACAACCCCCGCGACCGCCACGAGCGCGTACCGGGACCGCCGCGCCCGCCATCGCGGGCGCCGTTCCCCGCCGCTCGCCCCGCCCGCTCCGCTCGCCATGCCTCCCCCGTCCGGCCCCTCCGGGCTCCGCGCCGCGCCGGAGCAAGTGATCCTGTTGTCCCCGGCGGCGAGTCGACAGGGGGGCAATCCGGCGCAAAGATCGTGCCAGCACTCGTCCGGGGCGGCGCGGCCCGGCGGCGGGGGTGCCCTGAGCGGCGGTCCGTGATGTGCTTGGCCTTGGGGGAGGATCAATGGCGATCATTGCGCAGCTCAGCGACATCCACCTGGCGGCGGGACCCGACGGCGAGGTCGACGACGGTTCCGGGCCGGTGCGCGCGTTGCGGGCGGCGGTGTCGAGCCTCCTGTCGCTGCCCGCCCGGCCCGACGCCGTCGTGCTGACCGGGGACCTGGCCGACGGCGGGCGGCCCGACGAGTACGCGCGGCTGCACGCGCTGCTGTCGCCGCTGCCGATGGCCGTCTACCCCGTGCCCGGCAACCACGACGACCGGGACGCCCTGCGCGCCGCGTTCAAGGACCACCCGGCCGTCCACGAGAGCGGCACCGCGCCGGACGCGCCCGTCCGGTACGCCGTGGACGTGGCCGGGACCCGCCTGGTCTGCTGCGACACCTCGGTGCGGGGCGGCTCGCACGGGACGATGGACGACGAGCAGATCGCCTGGCTGGACGCGACGCTGGCCGCCGCGCCCGACGTCCCGACCGTGATCGCGACGCACCATCCGGCGTTCCCGATCGGCATCCGCTTCATCGACGACATGCGGTTCCGGGACGCCGCGGCGTTCGTGCGGGTGATCGAGCGCCACCCCCAGGTCGTGCGGCTGGTCAGCGGGCACGTGCACCGGGGCGCGGTGGGCACGGTCGCGGGCCGCACCGCCGTCACCTGCCCCAGCACCTACCGGCAGCTGTTCCTGGACCTGACCCGGCCGGGCCGCGCCGCGGTCACCGGGGAGCCCGCGGGGTTCGCCGTCCACCTGGTCACCGACACCGGGGTGGCGACCACGCACTTCGTCCCGACCGGCAACTACCGCCCGCTGATGGACGTGGAGTAGGGCCCGGGAACGCGGAAGGGCGGCGGGGTCCTCCCCGCCGCCCTTCCGCGTCCGGTCTCAGTCGCGCCGCCCGGACCCCAGCAGCGATCCGATCAGCAGCGCCGCGCCCCAGGGCCCGGCCACCCAGATCCACCACGGGTACACCGGACCGACGGCCACCAGCAGAATCGCCCAGATCGCCAGGTTGATCCCGCTGACCGCCGCCCAGGTCGCCCACGCGCCCCGCCCGCCGAACCGCTCCAGCGCCCCCGCGCCGGAACGCGGCGCCGGCAGCCCGCCGGTGGTCTTCTGCGCCGCCGGGACCGGGAGCTGGTACAGGTCCTCCTCGGGCAGGTCCGCGGTGACCGCCTCCAGGTCCCCCAGCGTGCGGGCGGCGTAGACGGACTCCAGTCGCTCGTTCAGCTCGTCGATGGTGATGCGGCCCTGGGCGCAGTGCTCACGGAGCGCCGACGCGACCCGGTCGCGGTCGGCGTCCGAGGCCCGGATGTCAGGGTTCGGTGCCATGGACCGGTCCCTTCGGAGGGTGGGGTGTGGCTCGGAGGGTGTGGCTCTTACTTACCCCAGCTTCGCGAACCACTCCCGGTCCTCGTCAAGAGCCGCGAGCACGCGAAACGCCGTCACGCCTTCAGCTTGGCGAACCACTCGCTGCCCTCGTCGAGGGCCGTGAGCACGCGGGGGCCGTTCTCGGTGACGGCGAAGGTGTGCTCGAAGTGGGCGGAGTACCTGCCGTCGGTCGTCACGACCGTCCAGCCGTCGTCCAGCTCCTCGGTGTCCTTGGTGCCGAGGTTGACCATCGGCTCCACCGCGAAGCACATCCCGACCTCCAGCACCGGGCCGTGGCCCGGGGCGCCGTGGTTGGGGATCAGCGGGTCCATGTGCATCTCGGTGCCGATGCCGTGACCGCCGTAGCCCTCGACGATCCCGTAGTCGCCCTGCGAGCGGACGTACGCCTCGATCGCGTGCGACATGTCCGTCAGCCGCGCCCCCGCGACCCCGGCCGCCAGGCCGTGCCACATCGACGCCTCGGTCACGTCCAGCAGCCTGCGGAGCCCGGGGGTGATCTCCCCCACCGGAACCGTGATCGCCGAGTCGCCGTGCCAGCCCTCCACGATCGCGCCGCAGTCGATGGAGATGATGTCGCCCTCGCCCAGCACCTTGTCGGGGCGCGGGATGCCGTGCACGATCTCCTCGTTGACCGAGGCGCAGATCGTGCCGGTGAAGCCGTGGTAGCCCTTGAACGACGGGATGCCGCCGTTGTCGCGGATGTGGGCCTCGGCGAGGCGGTCCAGGTCCAGGGTGGTGATCCCCGGCTTGACCGCGTCGCGCAGCAGCCCCAGCGTCTGACCGACCAGCAGGCCCGCCTTCCGCATCAGCTCGACCTGCTCGGCCGTCTTGATCTGGATGGCGGGCTTACGGCGTCGGAACATCTCTCCCCCTCAGTAGCGGGCCGAGGGGGTCACTTCTCGTACGGACGCAGGGCGGCCAGAGCGCGCTGGGTGACTTCCTCGACCGGGCCGGTCGCGTCGATGCCGACCAGAATGCCCTCGTCAGCGTAGAACTGCACCAGCGGAGCCGTTTGTTCCTGGTAGACCTCGAGGCGGTGCCGGACGACCTCTTCCTTGTCGTCGTCCCGCTGGAACAGCCGGCCGCCGCAGTCGTCGCAGATGTCGTCCTGCTTGTCGTCGAAGTCGACGTGCCAGATCTTCTCGCAGCCGGCGCAGGTCCGGCGGCCCGACAGCCGCCGGACGACCTCCTCCTCGTCGACGACGAGTTCGAGCACCACGTCGAGACGGGTGTCCATCTCGGCGAGCATCTTCTTGAGCGTCTCGGCCTGGGGCACGTTGCGCGGGAATCCGTCGAGCAGGAACCCGTCGGTGGCATCGTCCTCGGCCAGCCGGTCCCGGACCATCTCGATGGTGATCTCGTCGGGGACCAGGTCGCCGCGGTCCATGAACTCCTTGGCCTTGCGGCCGAGCTCGGTGCCGCCGCTGACGTTGGCGCGGAAGATGTCACCCGTCGAGATCTTCGGGATCGACAGATGCGAGGCGATGAACTGGGCCTGCGTCCCCTTGCCCGCTCCGGGGGGGCCCACCAGCACGATACGCATTTACCGGAGGAAGCCCTCGTAGTTGCGCTGCTGGAGCTGAGATTCGATCTGCTTCACGGTATCCAGTCCGACGCCGACGATGATGAGAATGCTCGTCCCGCCGAACGGGAAGTCGTTGGTCGCCTTCAGAAGGGCGAACGCGACCATGGGGATCAGCGAGACGAGTCCCAGGTAGAGCGCACCGGGGGTGGTGACCCGGGTCAGCACGTAGTCGAGGTACTCGGCGGTCGGCCGACCCGGACGGATGCCTGGGATGAACCCACCATACTTCTTCATGTTGTCGGCGACTTCAGTGGGGTTGAAGGTGATGGCGACGTAGAAGTACGTGAAGAAGATGATGAAGGCGAAGAACACGCCCATGTGCCACGGGTTGTCCTGCTGAAGGTAGGGCTGGACCTTCTGCAGCCACTTGGTGTTCGGCCACAGCTGGGTCGCCAGCACCGGCAGGTACAGCAGCGACGAGGCGAAGATCACGGGGATGATGCCCGCCTGGTTCACCTTCAGCGGGATGTAGGTGGAGGTCCCGCCGTACATGCGGCGGCCCACCATGCGCTTGGCGTACTGCACCGGGATGCGGCGCTGGGCCTGCTCGACGAACACGACGCCCGCCATGATCGCCAGACCGACGATGAGCACCAGCGTGAAGACGAAGGCGCCCTTCTGGGTGTAGATGCTCCAGAACTGGGCGGGGAAGATGGCGACGACCTGGGTGAAGATCAGGATGGACATGCCGTTGCCGACGCCGCGGTCGGTGATCAGCTCGCCCAGCCACATGATGACCGAGGTGCCCGCGGTCATCACCACCACGATGGTGATGATGGTGAACAGGTCGGTCTTGTACAGGATGTCACCGCCGCCGGCCACGCCCTGGAACAGCTGACCGGTCGAGGCCATCGCCACGATGCCGGTCGCCTGCAGGATCGCCAGGCCGATCGTCAGGTAACGCGTGTACTGAGTGATCTTCGTCGTCCCGGCCTGGCCCTCCTTCTTGAGGGCCTCCAGCCTCGGGATCACCACCGTCAGCAGCTGCAGGATGATGCTCGCGGTGATGTAGGGCATGATGCCCAGCGCGAAGACCGACAGCTTGAGCAGCGCGCCACCGCTGAACAGGTCGACGAGGCCGTAGAGGTTGTTGCTGTTCTTGGCCGCCTCGGCGGTCTCCGCCAGCACCTTGGTGTTCACGCCGGGAGACGGCAGCAACGAGCCGATCCGGAACACCACGATGATGAACAGCGTGAACAACAATTTCTTACGCAGGTCGGGCGTACGGAAAGCCCGAGCGAACGCGGTCAGCACCATTCCTCCTGCGCGACTGACGTATCCATGGCAGCCGAGGGGCCGGTTCCAATTCCAGAGGCGGCGGCGCGGTTCCGTCGGAAGTCCGTCGGTGGGAGCACCATCGCCGGTGAGACTCTAACAGCAGATGACGCCGAGGCCGTGTTCTCCGGCGCGCGGACCTTTCGGCCCTCAGCGCAAGGCGAACACGGCCTCGGCTTCATGGTGTTGCTTACAGCTCTTCGGCGGTGCCGCCGGCAGCGGCGATCTTCTCCTTCGCGGAGGCGGAGAAGGCGTGCGCCTTCACCTGCACCGCGACCGAGATCTCGCCGGTGCCCAGGACCTTGACCGGCTGGTTGCGGCGAACCGCGCCCTTGGCCGCCAGGTCCTCGGCGGTCACCTCGCCACCCTCGGGGTAGAGGGCGGCGAGCTTGTCCAGGTTCACGACCTGGAACTCGACCCGGTTGGGGTTCTTGAAGCCCTTGAGCTTCGGGACCCGACGGATCAGGGGCATCTGGCCGCCCTCGAACCCGACGGGGACGGTGCTGCGGGCCTTGGTGCCCTTGGTGCCGCGACCGGCGGTCTTGCCCTTGGACGCCTCACCGCGACCCTTGCGGGTCTTGGCGCGGTTGGCACCCGGGGCCGGACGCAGGTCGTGCACCTTGAGGGGGGTGCCCTCGTTGGCGTCCGCCATGTCAGTCGACCTCCTCGACGGTGACCAGGTGCGCCACCGTCCGGATCATGCCGCGGATCTGCTGGTTGTCCTCGCGAACGGTGCTCTGCCCGATCTTCTTGAGGCCCAGGGTGCGCAGCGTGTCACGCTGGTTCTGCTTCTCGCTGATCACGGACTTGATCTGCGTGATCTTCAGCTGGCTCATGAGGCGGCGACCTCCTGCCGCGGCTCGGAGCCGGCCGCGCGCGCCCGCAGCATCGCGGCGGGGGCGACGTCCTCGATCGGCAGACCGCGCTTGGCCGCGATCTCCTCGGGCCGCTTGAGGGCCTTCAGACCGGCGACGGTCGCGTGCACGATGTTGATCGCGTTGTCGGTGCCCAGCGACTTGCTCAGCACGTCGTGGATGCCGGCGCACTCCAGCACCGCGCGCACCGGGCCACCCGCGATCACACCGGTACCGGGAGCGGCCGGACGCAGCAGGACCACGCCCGCCGCCGCCTCACCCTGAACGGTGTGCGGGATGGTGCCCTGGATCCGCGGCACCTTGAAGAAGTGCTTCTTGGCCTCCTCGACACCCTTGGCGATCGCCGCGGGCACCTCCTTGGCCTTGCCGTAGCCGACGCCGACGGTGCCGTTGCCGTCACCGACGATCACCAGGGCGGTGAAGCTGAAACGGCGACCGCCCTTGACGACCTTGGCGACCCGGTTGATCGCCACGACCTTCTCGATGTACGACTGACCCTTGTCGGCGCCACCGCGGCGGTCGTCGCGGCGGCCGTCGCGACGGTCGCCACCCTGACCGCCACCGCGCCTCTGCGCTGCCATCAGTGGTTCCTCTTCTCTTCGGTCGTGAGGCCCATCAGAGCTTCAGGCCCCCCTCGCGCGCGCCGTCCGCCACAGCGGCGACGCGGCCGTGGTACTTGTTGCCGCCACGGTCGAAGACCACAGCGGTGACGCCGGCCTCCTTGGCCCGCTGGGCGACGAGCTCGCCGACCTTGCGGGACTTGGCGGTCTTGTCGGCGGAGTCGGCGCGCAGGTCCGCCTCCATCGTCGAGGCGTAGGCCACGGTGTGGCCCTTGCTGTCGTCGATGACCTGGACGAACACGTGCTTGGTCGAGCGGGTCACGACCAGGCGAGGGCGTGCGGTGGAACCGACGACCTTCTTGCGGACCCGCAGGTGCCGGCGCTTGCGGGACTTGGCCCGCGCCGACGTGGCCTTGCCGGCCAGGGTCTTGGTGCCTGCCATGACTACTTACCAGCCTTTCCGACCTTGCGGCGGATCTGCTCGCCCTCGTAGCGGACGCCCTTGCCCTTGTAGGGGTCGGGCTTGCGCAGCTTACGAATGTTGGCGGCGACCTCGCCGACCTTCTGCTTGTCGATGCCCTCGACAACGAGCTGGGTCGGCTTCTCGACCGTGAACTTGATGCCCTCCGGGGGCTCGACCACGATCGGGTGGCTGTAGCCGAGCGAGAACTCCAGGTTCTGCCCCTTGGCCACCACGCGGTAACCGACACCCTGGATCACGAGGGTCTTCTTGTACCCCTCGGTCACGCCGACCACCATGTTGTTGATCAGCGAGCGGGTGAGCCCGTGCAGGGCGCGAACGGTGTTGATGTCGTTCGGCCGGGCGACGGTGACGGTACCGTCCTCCAGCTTCACCTCGATCGGCTCGGCCACGGTGTGCGACAGGGTGCCCTTGGGGCCCTTGACGGTGACCTCACGCCCGTCGATCTTCACCTCGACGCCGCTGGGCACGGTAACGGGGAGACGTCCAATGCGAGACATTTGTTAAGCCCTCCCCTCTACCAGACGTAGGCGAGGACTTCGCCGCCCACGCCGCGCTTGCCGGCCTGCCGGTCGGTCATGAGGCCGGAGGACGTCGAGATGATCGCGACGCCCAGGCCGCCCAGGACCTTGGGCAGGTTGTCCTTCTTCGCGTACACGCGCAGACCCGGCTTCGAGACGCGCTTGATACCGGCGATCGAACGCTCACGGGTCGGACCGAACTTGAGCTCGATCACGAGCTTCTTGCCGACCTCGGCGTCCTCCACGCTCCAGCCCGAGATGTAGCCCTCCTGCTGGAGGATCTCGGCGATGTGCGCCTTGATCTTCGAGTACGGCATCGCCACGCTGTCGTGGTACGCCGAATTCGCGTTACGCAGACGCGTCAACATGTCTGCGATCGGGTCGGTCATCGTCATGGCCTACAGGCCCTCCCTCGCCACGGTTTCCTTGTCGGACCTTTGGCGTGGTCATGGGCACCTTCGTCAGGTGCCCGGTGGTTATTACACAGGCTGCAAAGGGCGGCCCCCCTGGCCGTTCAGCACGGTTCGGGGGGCCGAACACGCCCTTTACCAGCTGGACTTGGTGATGCCGGGCAGCTCGCCCCGGTGCGCCATCTCGCGGAAGCAGACACGGCACAGGCCGAACTTCCGGTAGACGGAGCGGGGACGCCCGCAGCGCGAGCAACGAGTGTACGCGCGCACGCCGAACTTGGGCTTGCGGGCCGCCTTGGCGATCAGGGACTTCTTCGCCATTTCGCTCAGTTCTCCTTGAACGGGAAGCCCAGGAGCTTCAGCAGCGCCCGGCCCTCATCGTCGGTCTTGGCCGTGGTGACCAGGGTGATGTCCATGCCACGCACGCGGTCGATCTTGTCGGGGTCGACCTCGTGGAACATGACCTGCTCGGTCAGACCGAAGGTGTAGTTCCCGTTGCCGTCGAACTGCTTCGGCGACAGGCCGCGGAAGTCACGGATGCGGGGAAGGGCCGTGGACAGCAGACGGTCCAGGAACTCCCACATCCGGTCGCCGCGCAGCGTCACGTGGGCGCCGATCGGCATGCCCTCGCGCAGCTTGAACTGGGCGATCGACTTCTTGGCGCGGTTCACGGCCGGCTTCTGGCCGGTGATCGCGGTCAGGTCGCGGACGGCGCCCTCGATGAGCTTGGCGTCCTTGGCGGCGTCGCCGACACCCATGTTGACCACGATCTTGGTCAGACCGGGAACCAGCATCACGTTGGAGTAGCCGAACTGCTCCTGCATCGCCTTCACGATTTCCTCGCGGTAGCGAAGCTTCAGGCGCGGCTGCGGGACGGGGCGCTCGGTAACGGTCTCGGTCATCGTCAGATCTCCTTGCCGGAACGGCGGGAGACGCGGACCTTGGTGCCGTCCTCGTCGACGCGGTAGCCCGCGCGGACCGGCTTGCCGTCCTCGACCAGGGCGACGTTGCTGACGTGCAGCGGCGCCTCGACCTTGACCTGGCCGCTCTCCTTGCCGGCCCGTGCGGCGTCGGCCTTGATGTTCTTGGTGATGATGTTGACGCCCTCGACGACAACGCGCTCGGAGCGCGGGTCGACGCGCAGCACCCTGCCCGTCGCGCCCTTGTCCTTGCCGGCGATGACGATGACCTCGTCACCCTTCTTGATCTTCATCACAGCACCTCCGGCGCGAGCGAGATGATGCGCATGAACTTCTTCTCGCGCAGTTCACGGCCCACGGGGCCGAAGATTCGGGTGCCGCGGGGGTCTCCGCCGTCCTTGATCAGGACGGCCGCGTTCTCGTCGAAGCGGATGTAGGAGCCGTCCGGACGCCGGCGCTCCTTGCGGGTGCGCACGACGACCGCCTTGACGACGTCACCCTTCTTAACGCCAGCGCCGGGAAGGGCGTCCTTCACCGTCGCGACGATGATGTCGCCGACTCCCGCGTAGCGCCGACCCGAGCCGCCGAGAACCCGGATGCAAAGGATCTCCTTCGCACCCGTGTTGTCGGCGACCTTGAGTCGCGACTCCTGCTGGATCACGTCAACTCCTGTTCGTCACACCGGTTCTGGGCCTTCGGTTCATCGATTGGGCCCAGCCTGGCGGAACCAGTAATTACTTGGCCTTCTCAAGGATCTCCACCACGCGCCAGCGCTTGTTCGCTGACAGCGGGCGGGTCTCCATGAGACGGACGCGGTCGCCGACGCCACACTCGTTGGCCTCGTCGTGCGCCTTGTACTTGGTGGTCCGGCGGATCACCTTGTGGTACTTCGCGTGCTTGACCCGGTCCTCGACGGACACGACCACGGTCTTGTCCATCTTGTCGCTGACCACCAGGCCCTCGAGGACCTTGCGGGTGCTCCGCTTCTCGGTCTGCTCAGCCATTGTCCTTGCCCTCCGCGGCGTCCTCGGCGACCGTGACGATGCCGAGCTCGCGCTCACGCATCACGGTGTAGATGCGAGCGATCTCGCGCTTCACGGTGCGCAGCCGCCCGTGGCTCTCCAGCTGGCCGGTAGCGGCCTGGAAGCGGAGGTTGAACAGCTCCTCCTTGGCTTCCTTCAGCTTGGTGACCAGGACGTCCTCAGGCTCGGTCCGCAGCTCGTCGGCGGTAAGACCCTTGGCCATCAGGACTCACCCGCCTCTCGCTTCACGATCTTGCACTTCATCGGCAGCTTGTGGATCGCGCGGGTGAGCGCCTCCCGAGCGATCTGCTCGTTCGGGTAGGAGATCTCGAACATCACGCGGCCCGGCTTCACGTTGGCCACCCACCACTCGACCGAACCCTTACCGGAACCCATGCGGGTCTCGGCGGGCTTCTTGGTCAGCGGGCGGTCCGGGAAGATGTTGATCCAGACCTTGCCGCCACGCTTGATGTGGCGGGTCATGGCGATACGAGCCGCCTCGATCTGGCGGTTGGTCACGTAGGCGCCCTCGACGGCCTGGATGCCGTACTCACCGAAGGTAACCTTCGTGCCGCCCTTGGCCATTCCCCGGCGCTTCGGGTGGTGCTGCTTGCGGTGCTTGACCTTACGAGGGATCAGCATCGGTTTCAGCTCCCCTCACCAGTCGGAGCAGCCTCAGCGGCGGGGGCCGGCTGCTCGGTGTTCTGCTGCTGCTTGGGCGCGCCCTCGCCGCCGCGCTCACCGCCGCGACCGCCACGACCGCCGCGGCCACCGCCACGACGCTCGCCGCCGCCGCCACCGCGGCGCTCGCCGCCGCGACGCTCACCACCGCGACCGCCACCGGCGGCGCGCTGCTGGGCGGCCTGGGCCTCACGCTCGGCGCGGGTCTGCGCGGCGTCGCCCTTGTAGATCCACACCTTGACGCCGATGCGGCCGAAGGTCGTACGGGCCTCGTAGAACCCGTAGTCGATGTCGGCGCGCAGCGTGTGCAGCGGGACCTGGCCCTCGCGGTAGAACTCGGACCGGGACATCTCGGCGCCGCCCAGACGACCGGAGCACTGGACCTTGATGCCCTTGGCGCCGGACTTCATGGCGGACTGGATGGCCTTGCGCATGGCGCGACGGAACGCGACACGGCTGGACAGCTGCTCGGCCACGGCCTGAGCGACCAGCTGGGCGTCGACCTCGGGGTTCTTGACCTCGAGGATGTTCAGCCGGACCTGCTTGCCGGTCAGCTTCTCCAGGTCGCCCCGGAGACGCTCGGCCTCGGCGCCACGGCGGCCGATCACGATGCCCGGACGCGCGGTGTGGATGTTCACCTCGACGCGGTCACGGGTGCGCTCGATGGCCACCTTGGAGATGCCCGCCCGGTCCATGCCCTTCTGCAGCATGCGCCGGATCTGGACGTCTTCCTTGACGTAGTCCTTGTACAGCTTGTCGGCGAACCACACGGACTTGTGGTCGGTGGTGATGCCGAGCCGGAACCCGTGCGGGTTGATCTTCTGACCCACTACCGGGCCCTCCTCGTCTTCTTACCGCCGGCCGCCGACGCCTCGTCCCGCGACTCAACGACCACCGTGATGTGGCTGGTGCGCTTGTTGATGCGGTAAGCCCGGCCCTGGGCGCGGGGGCGGAAACGCTTGAGGGTCGGGCCCTCGTCCACCCACGCACGACTCACGACGAGCGTGTCCGAGTCGAGCTTGAAGTTGTGCTCGGCGTTGGCGATGGCACTCGCCAGCACCTTGCCCACCGGCTCACTCGCAGCCTGGGGGGCGAACCGCAGCACCGCCTGAGCCTCCGCGGCAGGCAGGCCGCGGATGAGGTCCACCACGCGGCGGGCCTTCCTGGGCGTGACGCGGATGAACCGCGCCTGGGCCCTGGCTTCCATCGCTGTTCCCTCTCTCCTACGATCTTTCTGCCTGCTCAGCCTCGGCGGCTGCGGCGGTCTTCCTTGACGTGGCTGCGGAACGTCCGCGTCGGCGCGAACTCGCCCAGCTTGTGGCCCACCATGGCGTCGGTGATGAACACCGGCACGTGCTTGCGGCCGTCGTGCACGGCGATCGTGTGACCGATCATGTCCGGCACGATCATGGAGCGCCGGGACCACGTCTTGATGACGTTCTTCGTCCCCTTGTCGTTCTGGACTTCCACCTTCTTCATCAGGTGGTCGTCCACGAAGGGGCCCTTCTTAAGGCTACGTGGCATGTCGGGCTACTCCTACCGCTTCTTCTTGCTGCGCCGACGGACGATCAGCCGGTCGCTGGCCTTGTTGGCCTGGCGGGTGCGGCCTTCCTTCTTGCCCTTGGGGTTGACCGGGTGGCGACCACCGGAGGTCTTGCCCTCACCACCACCGTGCGGGTGGTCGATCGGGTTCATGGCCACACCGCGGACGGTCGGGCGCTTGCCCTTCCAGCGCATACGGCCGGCCTTGCCCCAGTTGATGTTCGACTGCTCGGCGTTGCCGACCTCACCGACGGTGGCGCGGCAGCGGACGTCGACCATGCGCATCTCGCCGGAGGGCATACGCAGGGTGGCGTACTTGCCCTCCTTGGCCAGCAGCTGGACGCCGACACCGGCCGAACGGGCGATCTTCGCGCCGCCACCGGGCTTGAGCTCGATGGCGTGGACGACCGTACCGGTCGGGATGTTGCGCAGCGGCAGGCAGTTGCCCGGCTTGATGTCCGACCCGGGGCCGTTCTCGACGCGGTCGCCCTGCTTCAGGCCCTGCGGCGCGAGGATGTAGCGCTTCTCGCCGTCGGCGTAGTGCAGCAGCGCGATGCGCGCGGTGCGGTTCGGGTCGTACTCGATGTGCGCGACCTTGGCGGGGACCCCGTCCTTGTCGTGACGACGGAAGTCGATCACCCGGTAGGCGCGCTTGTGGCCGCCACCCTGGTGGCGGGTGGTGATCCGGCCGTGGTTGTTACGGCCGCCCTTCTTGGGGAGCGGACGCAGCAGCGACTTCTCCGGTTCGCGGCGCGTGATCTCGACGAAGTCGGCCACGCTGGACCCGCGACGACCGGGAGTCGTCGGCTTGTACTTACGGATGCCCATCTTTTTCGTTCATCCCTTTTCTGATCTCCGGGCGGGCCGGGCTATTTAGGCCGGGCCACCGAAGATGTCGATCCGCTCGCCCTCGGCCAGGCTGACGATGGCGCGCTTGGTGTCCTTGCGCTTGCCGTAGCCGAACCGGGTGCGCTTGCGCTTACCCTGCCGGTTGATCGTGTTGACGTTCGTCACCTTGACGCCGAACACGGCCTCGACGGCCTGCTTGATCTGCGTCTTGTTGGCGTCCGGACGGACCACGAACGTGTACTTGTTCTCGTCGAGAAGGCCGTAGCTCTTCTCCGAGACGACCGGCGCGATGATGATGTCACGGGGGTCGGCGATCTTGTTCATTCCGGACCCTCCTTACTTCTTCGCCGCGCGCGAGACGAACTCGTCGTAGGCCTTCTGCGTGAAGACCACGACGTCGTTCACCATCACGTCGTAGGTGTTGAGCTGGTCGGAGACGAGGATGTGCACGCTCGGCTCGTTGCGCAGGCTCTTCCAGGTGACCTCGTCCTCACGGTCGAGGACCACCAGGACGCGCCGGGCGTCGGTGACGCCACGCAGGTTCGCCAGAGCGGTCTTCGTCTTCGGGGCGTCGCCCTCGATGAGGTTGTCGACGATCACGACCCGGCCGAAGCGGGCGCGGTCGGACAGGGCGCCACGCAGGGCGGCGGCCTTCATCTTCTTGGGCGTCCGCTGCGAGTAGTCGCGCGGCTGCGGGCCGTGGACGGTGCCACCACCGGCGAACTGCGGCGCGCGGGTCGAACCCTGGCGCGCGCGGCCGGTGCCCTTCTGCCGGTACGGCTTCTTGCCACCACCGGAGACCTCGCCCCGGGTCTTGGTGGAGTGGGTGCCCTGACGAGCCGCGGCCAGCTGCGCCACCACGACCTGGTGGATCAGCGGGACGGAGGTCTTCGCGTCGAAGATCTCGGAGGGCAGGTCGATGTCGAGCTTGGTGGTCACTTGCCGGTCCCCTTCACTGCGTCGCGGACCAGGACCAGACCGCCGTTGGGGCCGGGAACCGCGCCCTTGATGAGGAGCAGGTTCTTCTCGGCGTCGATGGCGTGGATGGTCAGGTTCTGCACGGTGGTACGGGCGTTGCCGTGCCGTCCCGCCATGCGGAGGCCCTTGAACACGCGACCGGGGGTCGCGCAGCCGCCGATCGAGCCCGGCGAGCGGTGCTTGCGCTGGGTACCGTGCGAAGCGCCCAGACCACGGAAGCCGTGGCGCTTCATGACACCAGCGGTGCCCTTGCCCTTGGAGGTGCCGGTCACGTCGATCTTCTGGCCGGCCTCGAAGACGCCGGCGTTGATCTCCTGGCCGAGTTCGAACTCGGTGGTGTCGTCGACCCGCAGCTCCGCCAGGTAGCGGCGCGGCGTGACGCCGGCCTTGGCGAAGTGACCCGCGGAAGGCTTGTTCACCTTGCGGGGGTCGATCTGCCCGAACCCGATCTGAACGGCGGTGTATCCGTCGGTCTCCTGGGTGCGGAGCTGGGTCACGACACACGGCCCGGCCTGGACGACGGTCACCGGAACGATCCGGCCCTCATCGTCGAAGACCTGGGTCATGCCGAGCTTCTCGCCCAGGACGCCCTTCCTCTGCGTACTCATATCTGGGTGCGTCCCTTAGAGCTTGATCTCGATGTCAACGCCGGCCGGCAGGTCGAGTCGCATCAGCGAGTCGACGGTCTTGGGCGTCGGGTCGATGATGTCGATCAACCGCTTGTGCGTGCGCATCTCGAAGTGCTCGCGGCTGTCCTTGTACTTGTGCGGCGAGCGGATGACGCAGTACACGTTCTTCTCGGTCGGCAGCGGCACCGGGCCCGCGACCTTGGCGCCCGTCCGCGTCACCGTCTCAACGATCTTCTTCGCGGAGGTGTCGATGACCTCGTGGTCGTAGGCCTTGAGCCGGATGCGGATCTTCTGTCCCGCCATGGTGGCCTCGGTGTCCTTTACTGGTAGTGCCGCTGTTACTTCTGGACTTCGTGGTGCGGCGGGCCCGGCCGATCTTCCGGCGGCCGGGGCCCGCCGCATTGCACGAGGGTGTTACTTGAGGATCTTGGTGACGCGACCGGCGCCGACGGTCCGACCACCCTCACGGATGGCGAACTTCAGGCCCTCCTCCATGGCGACGGGCTGGATCAGCTCGACGCGCATCTCGGTGTTGTCGCCCGGCATGACCATCTCGACACCTTCGGGAAGGTGCACCACGCCGGTGACGTCCGTGGTCCGGAAGTAGAACTGCGGACGGTAGTTGTTGAAGAACGGGGTGTGGCGGCCACCCTCGTCCTTGGACAGGATGTAGACCTGCGCCTCGAACTCGGTGTGCGGGGTGTTGGTGCCCGGCTTGATGACACACTGGCCGCGCTCGACGTCCTCGCGCTTGATGCCGCGCAGCAGCAGACCGACGTTGTCACCGGCCTGGCCCTGGTCCAGCAGCTTGCGGAACATCTCGACACCGGTGACGGTGGTCTTCGAGTGCTCCTCGCGGATGCCGATGATCTCGACTTCCTCGTTGACGTTCACGACACCGCGCTCGATGCGGCCGGTCACCACGGTGCCGCGGCCGGTGATCGAGAAGACGTCCTCGATCGGCATCAGGAACGGCTTGTCGGTGTCACGCTGCGGCTCGGGGACGTTCTCGTCGACCGCGTTCATCAGCTCGAGGATGGACTCGGCCCACTTCTCGTCGCCCTGCAGGGCCTGGAAGGCGGACACGCGCACGACCGGGACGTCGTCGCCCGGGAACTCGTACTCGGACAGCAGCTCGCGGACCTCGAGCTCGACGAGCTCCAGGATCTCCTCGTCGTCCACCATGTCGCACTTGTTCAGCGCGACGACGATGTAGGGAACGCCGACCTGGCGGGCCAGGAGGACGTGCTCCTTGGTCTGCGGCATCGGGCCGTCGGTCGCGGCGACCACCAGGATCGCGCCGTCCATCTGGGCGGCACCGGTGATCATGTTCTTGATGTAGTCGGCGTGACCGGGGCAGTCGACGTGGGCGTAGTGGCGCGACTCGGTCTGGTACTCGACGTGCGCGATGGAGATGGTGATACCGCGCTCGCGCTCCTCCGGCGCCTTGTCGATGTCCTCGAACGGCGTGAAGGGGTTGATGTCCGGGTACTTGTCGTGCAGCACCTTGGTGATCGCCGCGGTAAGGGTGGTCTTACCGTGGTCGATGTGACCGATGGTGCCGATGTTCACGTGCGGCTTGGTCCGCTCGAACTTGGCCTTCGCCACTGTTGCTCCTTGTTGCGATCCTCGGCCGACTGGCGGCCGCTTCGATGTGCTGCCTGGTGATCTGTGACAGGCCGGGTACTTACTCGCCCCGCGCCTTGGAGATGATCTCCTGCGCGACGTTGTTGGGAACCTCGGCGTAGGAGTCGAACTGCATGGTGAAAACAGCCCGGCCCTGGGTCTTGCTGCGCAGATCACCCACGTAGCCGAACATCTCGGACAGGGGGACGAGAGCCTTGACGACCCGCATGCCGGCGCGCTCGTCCATCTGCTGGACCTGACCGCGGCGGCTGTTGATGTCTCCGATCACGTCGCCCATGTTCTCCTCGGGCGTGGTGACCTCGACCGCCATCATGGGCTCGAGGATGGTCGCCCCGGCCCTGCGGGCGGCCTCCTTGAACGCCATGGAACCGGCGACCTTGAACGCCATTTCCGAGGAGTCCACCTCGTGGTAGGCACCGTCCTGAAGGGTGACCTTCACGCCCACCATGGGGTAGCCGGCGAGAACACCGAACTCGGCGGCCTCCTGGCATCCCGCGTCCACCGAAGGGATGTACTCCCGCGGGATGCGGCCACCGGTGACCTTGTTCTCGAACTCGTAACCGTCGTTCCCCTCGCCCAGCGGCTCGAGGTCGATGATCACGCGGCCGAACTGGCCGGAGCCACCCGTCTGCTTCTTGTGGGTGTACTCGACCTTCTCGACCTTCTTGGTGATGGTCTCGCGGTAGGCCACCTGCGGCTTGCCGACGTTGGCGTCGACCTTGAACTCGCGCTTCATCCGGTCGACGAGGATCTCCAGGTGGAGCTCGCCCATACCGGAGATCACGGTCTGGCCGGTCTCCTCGTCGGTGCGCACCTGGAAGGAGGGGTCCTCCTCGGCCAGGCGCTGGATCGCGGTGCCCAGCTTCTGCTGGTCGGCCTTGGTCTTCGGCTCGATCGCGACGTGGATCACCGGCGCCGGGAAGTTCATCGACTCGAGGACGATGGGGTCCTTCTCGTCGCAGAGGGTCTCACCGGTGGTGGTCTGCTTCAGACCCATGACGGCGACGATGTCGCCGGCGCCCACGCGGTCGATCTCCTCACGCTTGTTGGCGTGCATCCGGTAGATCTTGCCGATCCGCTCCTTGCGCTCCTTGACGGAGTTCATCACGGTCGACCCGGACTCCAGAACGCCGGAGTAGACGCGCACGAAGGTCAGCTTGCCCAGGTGCGGGTCAGAGGCGATCTTGAAGGCCAGCGCGGAGAACGGCTCGTCCTCGCTCGGCTTGCGGACGAGCGCCTTCTCCTCGTCGCGGACGGCGTGGCCCTCGATGGCCTCGACGTCCAGCGGCGACGGCAGGTAGCGCACGATCGCGTCCAGCAGGGGCTGCACGCCCTTGTTCTTGAACGCGGTGCCGCACAGCACCGGAGTCAGGTTGCCGGCGATGGTGGCGCGACGGACCGCCGGGTAGATCTGCTCGATGGTGGGCTCGCCGCCCTCCAGGTAGATCTCCATGATCTCGTCGTCGCCCTCGGCGAGCGTCTCGATCAGGTTGTCGCGGCCCTCGCGGGCGGCCTCGACGTGCGTGTCGGGGATGTCGACGATGTCGTACATCTCACCGAGCTTGGCCTCTTCGTTCCAGACCAGGGCCTTCATGCGGACCAGGTCGATGACGCCCTTGAAGTCGGCCTCGGCACCGATCGGCAGCTGCATGACCAGCGGGGTGGCCTGCAGACGGTCCTTGATCATGTCGACGCAGCGGTGGAACTCCGCGCCGACACGGTCCAGCTTGTTGACGAAGCAGATGCGCGGCACGTTGTACCGGTCGGCCTGGCGCCACACGGTCTCGGACTGCGGCTCGACACCGGCCACACCGTCGAACACCGCGACGGCACCGTCCAGGACGCGCAGCGAGCGCTCCACCTCGACCGTGAAGTCGACGTGGCCCGGAGTGTCGATGATGTTGATGGTGTGCTTGACGTCCTCGACCGGCCAGGTGCAGGTGGTGGCCGCGGAGGTGATGGTGATCCCCCGCTCCTGCTCCTGCTCCATCCAGTCCATGGTGGCCGCGCCGTCGTGGACCTCGCCGATCTTGTAGCTCATCCCGGTGTAGTACAGGATGCGCTCGGTCGTCGTGGTCTTGCCCGCGTCGATGTGGGCCATGATGCCGATGTTGCGGACCTTGCTCAGGTCTACACCGGTTTTGGTAGCCACTGTGTCCTCGCGTCGTCTCGTCGTAAGTCAGGAACCGCCGGGTTACCAGCGGTAGTGGGCGAAAGCCTTGTTGGACTCCGCCATCTTGTGCGTGTCCTCGCGCTTCTTAACGGACGCACCGAGGCCGTTGGAGGCGTCGAGCAGCTCGTTCATCAGGCGCTCGGTCATGGTCTTCTCGCGACGCTGCCGGGCGTAGAGCACCAGCCAGCGCAGCGCGAGGGTGGTGGAGCGGGCCGGACGCACCTCGACCGGGACCTGGTAGGTCGCGCCACCGACACGGCGGCTGCGGACCTCCAGGGTCGGCTTGACGTTGTCCAGCGCGCGCTTCAGGGTGACGACCGGGTCGTTGCCGGTCTTCTCCCGGCAACCCTCCAGGGCGTCGTACACGATGGACTGCGCGATGGAGCGCTTGCCGTCCAGGAGCACCTTGTTGATCAGCGCGGTGACCAGCGGCGAGTTGTACACCGGGTCAGCGATGAGCTGGCGCTTGCCAGCCGGGCCCTTGCGCGGCATTACTTCTCCTTCTTCGCGCCGTAGCGGCTGCGCGCCTGCTTGCGGTTCCGCACACCCTGGGTGTCGAGCGAACCCCGGATGATCTTGTACCGAACGCCCGGGAGGTCCTTCACACGGCCGCCGCGCACGAGCACGATCGAGTGCTCCTGCAGGTTGTGCCCGACGCCGGGGATGTAGGCCGTGACCTCGATCCCGCTGGTCAGCCGGACACGAGCGACCTTGCGAAGCGCGGAGTTCGGCTTCTTGGGCGTCGTCGTGTAGACGCGCGTGCAGACACCCCGGCGCTGGGGGCTGCCCTTGAGCGCCGGCGTCTTGTTCTTGGTCACCTTGTCCTGGCGGCCCTTTCGGACCAGCTGCTGGATCGTGGGCACCGCGTCTCCGTCTTCCTCGTACCGAGCCGGTAAGTCTTGTTCTGCCTGGGCCTCACGGCGTGAGACCCGTCATCACCACCTCGTCTGAGGCTGTGACCTGCCGGTTTCCCGACCTCTCCGACCCACGCGGTCGGGCGTGTCGTCCTGTCGTGGACCTGACACGGACCGCCCGGCCCATGCAGGGCCGAATCAAGCCGGGGAGTAAGTTGCGGCGCCGGGCGTGGCCGTCAAATCGGCGTCCTGCCCACGCGCACGCAGAGCGGCCCGCATACTGCGGGCACGAGTAGAAAGGTTACCGACCGTCGCGCGAAAGGTCAAAGCGGAGCGTCCACTATCGCGTCGGGGCCCTCCGGCGCAAGCCGACGGGGCCCTGGCGAACCATCTTCACGCCACTCCCAACGGCCGGACGCCGACGGATGTTCCCGTCCGGAGACCGGAGAACCCGTCGGCGTCCCGTGATCACGCCCCGCCGGGCGGAAGATCTTTCGTTCCTTTGCTAGCCGAACGCCAGGAAGGCCACGACCAGGATCACCACGAGCGCGACGACCGCGGCGACGATCATGATGAGCTTCTTGTTGCCCTTGCCGCCGGACTCGCCGCCCTGGGCGGCGTTCTCGTACCCGGGGTAGGACTGCTGCCCGAACGCCTGCTGCTGGCCGAAGCCCTGCTGCTGTCCGTACTGGTCCTGCTGTCCGTACTGCGCCTGCGGGGGCTGCCCCTCGCCCTGGCCGTACTGCTGCTGCGCGCCCCACTGCTGCTGCTGTTGCTGCTGGTCGGGCTGCCCGTAGGGCTGCTGGCCGTACTGCTGCTGGCCGAACCCCTGCTGCTGTCCGTACTGGTCCTGCTGGCCGAAGCCCTGCTGCCCGTACTGCGCCTGCGGCGGCTGGCCCTCGCCCTGGCCGTACTGCTGCTGCGCGCCCCACTGCTGCTGGCCCACGTCCATGCGGGTCTGGTCGCCGAGGCCCTGCCCCTGCGCCTGGCCGCCCGGCTGGTGCGCCGACGGGTCGAACGCCTGCGTGGGCCGGGCGTCCTCACCCTGCTGCTCGGGCGCGCCGAACGGCGAGGGCTCGTCGCCCATCGGCGGCGGGGCGGGCTGGGCGCCGAAGCCCGACTCGGGCGGCGGGACCATCATGGTGCGCTCGTTGTCGCCACCCTGCTGGCCCTGCTGCCCCTGCTGGCCCTGCTGCTGGTGGTCGGCGTGCTCGCGCGCGGGACCGGAGGCGACGGGGATGTCGGTGCCCGGCGACCAGTGCCGCGTGGCCTCGTCGTCCACCACGGGCCGGGGCCGCTCGGGCTCCGCGCCCGGACCCGGAACGATCATCGTGCGCTCGTCGGACCCCTGCTGCGGCCCGCCCTCCGGCTGCGGCGCGTGCTGCTGGTGCTGGCCGGGCGGCTGCTGGAACGCGGGCGGGAACTGGTCCTGCTGCGGCGGCTGCTGCTGCCCGTAGCCCTGGCCGTAGGGGTCGGGCTGCCCGTAGCCCTGCTGGGCGTAGGGCTGCTGCGGGTACTGCGACTGCTCCGGCTGCCCGTAGGCGGGCTGCTGGCCGTACTGCTCGGGCTGCTGCCCGTACTGCTCATGCGGCTGTCCGGGCTGCTGGCCGTACTGCTGCCCGTGCTGCTGCCCGTACTGCTCGTGCGGCTGCCCGTAGGCGGGCGGCTGGGCGAACGGCGACTGCTCCGGCTGCGGCGGCGCGAACTGCTCGGCCGGCGGCGCGGGCGGCTGGTCCTGCTGCCCGGCGTACGGCGTCGGCTCGACGCGCGTCGCGGGCGGCGGCGCCTGGTGCTCCTGCTGGCCGCCGTAGGGGTCGTGCTGCGCGGGAGGCTGCTGGCCGCCGGGCTGCTGGCCCGGGTGCTGCGGCGGGGCGGGCGGCTGCTGGGCGCCGCCCAGCTGCGGCGCGCCGAACACCACGGTCCGGTCACCGGCCGGCCGCATCGGCCGCCCCGGCTGGTCCTGCTGCTCCGGCGCCGGACCCTCGGTGGCCTGTTCCTTGTCGTCGGGCTGCGGCCACTGCGGTCCCTGCGTGCCGTCGTGCTCGGTCATCGTCGGGCTCCTTCAGCGCCGTCGCCCCGGGCGTCCGCCCCGGGTCGTGCCTGTCTCTGCGCCCGGGGACGCGTGGCGCGTAACGCCGTCCCCAGGCCCTGTCACCGGTCTCCTCACCTGACGGACGCGACCGCCCGGCGGTTCCACCGGTCTACCAGCCTGCCCCGATAGCCGGTGGTATCGCAAATCACCACCTGCCGGCACGGAGCGGCCGACTCGCCCCATGATCTCGATCTTCTCCGTCCGGGTCCACCTTCCGCCCCACAAATCCTTGCTCTCCCCATGACGAACGCCACGTCCCGTTCCGGCCCCGGAACGCCGAAGACCCCCTCCGATCCCTCGGAGGGGGCCCTTCAGCCGGTCACGCGTCCCAGCGGGTCACGCGTCAGCGGTTGTACTGACCGAAGTCGTACTCCTCCAGCGGCACGGCCTCGCCGGACCCCTGGCCGAAGGAGTAGTCGGCGCCGTCGTCGTAGGAGCCGACCGAGTACACCGCGGCCTTCGCCTCCTCGGTGGGCTCGACCCGGACGTTGCGGTACTGCGGCATGCCGGTACCGGCCGGGATGAGCTTACCGATGATGACGTTCTCCTTGAGGCCCAGCAGCGGGTCGCTCTTGGCGTGCATGGCCGCCTCGGTGAGGACCCGGGTGGTCTCCTGGAAGGAGGCCGCCGACAGCCAGGACTCGGTCGCCAGCGACGCCTTGGTGATACCCATCAGCACCGGACGGCCGGCCGCGGGCTGACCGCCCTCGGCGACCACGGCGCGGTTGGTCTCCTCGAAGAGGGGACGCTCGACCAGGTCGCCGGGGAGCAGGTCGGTGTCGCCCGACTCCAGGATGTTCACCCGCTTGAGCATCTGGCGAACGATGATCTCGATGTGCTTGTCGTGGATCGACACACCCTGCGAGCGGTAGACCTCCTGGACCTCGTGGACCAGGTGCAGCTGCACGGCGCGGGGGCCGAGGATGCGCAGGACCTCGTGCGGGTTCTGGGCACCGAAGATCAGCTGCTGGCCGACCTCGACGTGCGCGCCCTCGCGGACGCCGTCCGCCAGCCGGGACCGCATCGGGACCTGGTAGGCGATCTCCTCGGAGCCGTCGTCCGGGACGATGACGACCTTGCGGGTCTTCTCCGTCTCGTCGATCTTGACGCGGCCGGCGACCTCGGAGATCGGGGCCACACCCTTGGGGATGCGGGCCTCGAACAGCTCCTGGACACGCGGCAGACCGTGGGTGATGTCACCACCCGCGACACCACCGGTGTGGAAGGTGCGCATGGTCAGCTGCGTACCGGGCTCACCGATGGACTGGGCGGCGATGATGCCGACGGCCTCGCCGACGTCCACGCGCTTGCCGGTGGCCAGCGAGCGGCCGTAGCAGGCGGCGCAGACACCGATCTTGGCCTCGCAGACCAGGGCGCTGCGGGTGCGGACCTTCTCCACCCCGGCCTCGACCAGCCGCGTGATCACCGAGTCGGACAGGTCGGTGCCGCCCGGGAAGATGACCGTGCCGTCGACCTCGACGTCCTCGGCGATGGTGCGGCCCACCAGGCTGGTCTCGCTGGTCGCCAGCTTGACCAGGGAGCCGTCGGCCTGCTTGGCCAGGGTGCCGTCGGGCAGCCGCTCGGCCACCTCGAACGGGATGGTGCGGTCGGTGCCGCAGTCCTCCTCGCGCACGATGACGTCCTGCGCGACGTCCACCAGACGACGGGTCAGGTAACCCGAGTCGGCGGTCCGCAGCGCGGTGTCGGCCAGACCCTTGCGGGCGCCGTGCGTCGAGATGAAGTACTCGACGACCGACAGGCCCTCGCGGAAGGACGACTTGATCGGACGCGGGATGGTCTCACCCTTCGGGTTCGACACCAGACCGCGCATACCGGCGATCTGCCGGAGCTGGAGCGGGTTACCGCGGGCGCCCGACTGGATCATCATCCAGATCGGGTTCTCCTTCGGGAACGCCTTCTCCATGTCCATCGCGACGTCCGCGGTGGCCTTGTTCCAGATCTCGATGAGCTCCTGCTTGCGCTCGTCATCGGTGATCAGACCGCGGTTGAACTCGCGCTGCACCTTGTCGGCGCGGGCCTCGTAGGAGAGCATGATCTCGCCCTTGTTGGGCGGGGTCACGACGTCCTCGATCGAGATGGTCACACCGGACCGGGTGGCCCAGTGGAAACCGGCGCTCTTGAGGGCGTCCAGCGCGTTGGCGACCTCGACCTTGGGGTAGGTCTCGGCCAGCTCGTTCACGATCGCCGAGAGCTGCTTCTTGCCGATCTCCGCGTCCACGAACGGGAAGTCCGCGGGCAGGGTCTCGTTGAACAGCGCCCGGCCGAGCGTGGTCTCCAGGCGGTACGGCTGGCCCGGCTCGTAGCCCTCGGGCGCCTGCCAGCCGCGCGGCGGCGGGACGTCCTTCAGGCGGAGCTGCACCTTGGCCTGGAGCGTCAGCTCGCCGCGGTCGTAGGCCATGATCGCCTCGGCGATCGAGCCGAACGCGCGGCCCTCGCCGGGAGCGCCCTCCTTCAGCGTGGTCAGCCAGTAGAGGCCGATCACCATGTCCTGGGTGGGCATGGTGACGGGCTTGCCGTCCGACGGCTTCAGGATGTTGTTGGTGGACAGCATCAGGATCCGGGCCTCGGCCTGGGCCTCGGCCGACAGCGGCAGGTGCACCGCCATCTGGTCGCCGTCGAAGTCCGCGTTGAACGCGGTGCAGACCAGCGGGTGGATCTGGATGGCCTTGCCCTCGACCAGCTGCGGCTCGAACGCCTGGATGCCCAGACGGTGCAGCGTGGGCGCGCGGTTGAGCAGCACCGGGTGCTCGGTGATGACCTCTTCCAGCACGTCCCACACGACCGGGCGGGCGCGCTCGACCATGCGCTTGGCGCTCTTGATGTTCTGCGCGTGGTTCAGGTCGACCAGGCGCTTCATCACGAACGGCTTGAACAGCTCCAGCGCCATCTGCTTGGGCAGACCGCACTGGTGCAGCTTCAGCTGCGGGCCGACGACGATGACCGAACGGCCGGAGTAGTCGACGCGCTTGCCCAGCAGGTTCTGGCGGAACCGGCCCTGCTTGCCCTTCAGCATGTCGCTGAGGGACTTCAGGGGGCGGTTGCCCGGACCGGTGACGGGACGGCCGCGACGGCCGTTGTCGAACAGGGCGTCCACGGCCTCCTGAAGCATGCGCTTCTCGTTGTTCACGATGATCTCGGGGGCGCCGAGGTCGAGGAGGCGCTTGAGCCGGTTGTTCCGGTTGATCACGCGGCGGTACAGGTCGTTCAGGTCGGAGGTCGCGAAGCGGCCACCGTCCAGCTGCACCATCGGACGCAGGTCCGGCGGGATCACCGGGATGCAGTCCAGCACCATGCCCAGCGGGCTGTTGCGGGTGTTGAGGAACGCCGAGACGACCTTGAGCCGCTTGAGGGCGCGGGCCTTCTTCTGGCCCTTGCCGGTGCGGATGATCTCGCGGAGCTTCTCGGCCTCGGCGTCGAGGTCGAAGTTCTGGAGCCGGGCCTGGATGGCCGCGGCGCCCATGCCGCCCTCGAAGTACTTGCCGAACCGGTCGCGCATCTCCCGGTACAGCAGCTCGTCGCCCTCCAGGTCCTGGACCTTGAGGTTCTTGAAACGGCTCCAGACCTCGTCGAGCCGGTCGAGCTCGCGCTGCGCGCGGTCGCGCAGCTGCTTCATCTCGCGCTCGGCACCGTCGCGGATCTTGCGCTTCTGGTCGGCCTTGGCCCCGGCCTCCTCCAGCTCGGCCAGGTCGGCCTCCAGCTTCTGCTGGCGCGCCTCGATCTGCGCGTCGCGGGCCTGCTCGATCTGCTGGCGCTCCACGGAGATGTGGGCCTCCAGCGTCGGCAGGTCGCGGTCGCGACGCTCGGCGTCCACGCTGGTGATCATGTAGGCCGCGAAGTAGATGATCTTTTCGAGATCCTTCGGGGCCAGGTCCAGCAGGTAGCCCAGGCGCGACGGAACGCCCTTGAAGTACCAGATGTGCGTGACCGGCGCGGCCAGCTCGATGTGGCCCATCCGCTCACGGCGCACCTTGGCGCGGGTCACCTCGACGCCGCAGCGCTCGCAGATGATGCCCTTGAACCGGACGCGCTTGTACTTACCGCAGTAGCACTCCCAGTCCCGGGTCGGGCCGAAGATCTTCTCGCAGAAGAGCCCGTCCTTCTCCGGCTTGAGGGTCCGGTAGTTGATCGTCTCCGGCTTCTTCACCTCGCCGTGCGACCACTGGCGGATGTCGTCGGCGGTCGCGAGGCCGATGCGAAGCTCGTCGAAGAAGTTGACGTCAAGCAACTTGTTTCCCCTTGAGTTGATCAGACCTCGTCGACGCTCATCGCGCCCTCATTGGGGCGGCGGGAGAGGTCGATGCCGAGCTCTTCCGCCGCGCGGAAGACGTCCTCGTCGGTGTCGCGCATCTCGATGGACATGCCGTCGCTGGA